>DBFWXZ010000019.1:0-196576 GCA_048214935.1 Tidjanibacter sp. | reverse complement strand
CCCATTCGCCGGTCGCCACCATAAGTGTTACCACTTAACGTGTTGCCCCTCGGCTTGCATGTGTTAGGCCTGCCGCTAGCGTTTATCCTGAGCCAGGATCAAACTCTCCATTATAATTTATAATTTTGAAATGTCTTGGCTATTCCTCAAAGGTATTGTTTGAAAAAACACTCTTCTCAGAGTATTGATAAACTTAAGCTGCTTACATCACTTCAAAGAACCTGTTTCTTTCGCTTCGCCTTTCGGCCCGACCGCAAAACGGTCGAAGCGGGCCACAAAGGTAAAGACTATTTCCTATTCTCCAAACTTTCCGAAGAAAATTTTTCAGAACTATTTTCAGAACCTCTTGCGCTACCGTTTCCGGAAGCGGGTGCAAATATAGAGACTTTAACCTCTGATTTCCAAATTTTCCGGACGGTTTTTTTCGTGTTTTTTTCGTCCACGCAGCTATTGCATTAATTACAAGGCGGTTGCCTTCGAAAAAATTCATACAATAATCCTGCCGAAATCATCCGATTCAGTCCGTCCGGACATCCCGGCTTATACTTGCCGGGACCGTTTTTTCGGTTCTGGACATATATAACGCCTCCCGAAACCGAATATTATATATGACATGAAATTTTTTTATATTTTTCGGTTCGTTCGCGCTATTCGCATATTCCGCAGAAAGTTCGGACGGATTTAGTAACTTTGCCCGCAGAAACTTTCCCGGATGAGTTTTTCCCGCACTTACTGCCGGGCGGACCGGCTTCTTGTATGGCTGCTTGTCGGCTGGTGGGTCGTAAACCTGCTTCAGGCGTCATTTACCCAGTTGGCAAACGACGAAGCCTATTACTGGCTGTTCGCCCGTAATCCGGCATGGGGATATTTCGACCACCCGCCCGTAACCGCATGGCTCGTATGGGCGGGAGGATTTATGGGAGGAGAATTGGGAATACGTTTTTTCTTTACCCTCCTCCAACCTGCATACCTATATATAATATGGCGGCTGGTAAGGCCGTCGCATCCCCGAACTGAAGACGCCTCGCTGTTTTTCGTAATATCGGCCGCAATGCCCATATTGCAGCTTTACGGATTCATAGCCGTTCCCGACGGACCGCTGATGTTCTTTACCGCGCTTTTCCTGCTTGCATACAAGCGGTTCAGGGAACGCAATACCATAGGGGCGGCCGTAGCGATGGGAGCGGTAATGGCGGCTTTGGCGTACAGCAAATATCACGGGGCGCTCGTAGTCGGTTTCGCACTTCTGTCCGACCCCCGCAATTTCCGCAATCCCAAGCTGTACCTGAGCGCCGTCGTAACGCTGCTTCTGTTGACGCCGCATTTATGGTGGCAGTACGACCACGACTGGGCCTCGTTCCGCTATCACCTTTCCGGACGCAACGGTTACTTCCGCTGGAGCGACCTCGGAGAGTTTCTGATGAACCTGCTCGTAATATTCAATCCGCTGTTCGTACCTCTTTACGTCCGCGGCTGGGGACGCGACGGCGGAGATGCGCAATACGACGTGCGCCGCGCTCTGTATGTAATGACTGTCGGATTCATAATATTTTTTACCGTTTCGAGCTTCAGGGGCTACGTTCAGCCGCAGTGGGTCATCCCGGTGGCTTTCGGGCTGATAATGGTGCTGTTCGGATATGCCCGGCGGAACAGACGCACGGAGCGTTATGTCCGTATTTCGGGCTGGATTACGGTAGGTTTGGCGTGCGCGGTGCGTCTGATAATGATATTCAACCCCTTCGGAATCCGGTTCGAGGTATTCGACAATCCCGAAAGCTACGGCACGATAGCCAAGGCAACCGGCGGACGGCCGGTAATCTTCGACGGGGGCTATGCGCAGGCCGCCAAATACGTTTACTATACCGGAGGAGAAGCATACTCGCAGGGGCAGGTCGGATACCGCACGAGCCAGTGGGAGTATATAGACGCCGACACTCCGTGGGCCGGACGGGAAGTAGCGATAGCCGTTCCCTCGGACAGAGCCGACAGTACCATAACGCTGCCGAACGGCAAACGCTTTTCATGGCGCATTGAAAAAGATTTCCGGCCGGCAAGAAAAGCGGCGGTCGAAATCACATCCGGAGCCATACCGCCGCAGGCGGCTCCCGGCGATACCCTGCGGTTCGGCATAACCGTACGCAATCCTTACGACTACTCCATAGATTTGGGAACCCCTCCTGTCCGGCTCGTCTTCGCAATAGGGCAGAACAAACGGGACGCCACCCAAATAGAGGTTCCTCTGAAAATTACCGTTCCGGCCGGCAACGAAGCCTCAGCCGAGGCGACCGTAATCATACCGCCCGACATGCCGGAGAGAACCTACAATGCCGGACTTACCGTGCGCGTCGACGGTATGCCCCACTGGTACAACGGCCGGCAGTACAAACTGAAAATCCGGAATCCCGACGTACACGCGCAAAAACGATGAGCGGCGGATTCATTGTAAAATTCCTGCGCTTCTGCGTGGTCGGCGGGTCCGGAGTAATCGTGGACTTCGCGACGACTTACGTCCTGAAGGAATGGGCGCATCTGAATAAGTATATAGCCAATTCGGTCGGTTTTCTGTGCGCGGCCAGTTCCAACTACGTACTCAACCGTGTATGGACGTTCCAAAGCACCGACCCGCACGTAACCCGGCAATACCTGCTTTTCATAGGAATCTCGGCCATAGGACTGGTGATAAACAACGGGGTTATCTGGCTGCTGAACGACCGGCTGCGGATTCCGTTCCACCGGCTGCTTCCCGAAAAACTGCGCACGGCCGAGCCCGGATTTGGAGAGAAAGCCGACTTCTATATATCCAAGCTGGCGGCAGTCGTCGTCGTCACGGTATGGAACTTCCTGATGAATTACTTTTATAATTTCCACTAAGCCGGTTCGTCTGCAACGACGGAATGGGACATACATCCGGAATGATTATGCAGTCCGGAATGATAACTTTGCTATAACCAAACTTTTAATTGAAAAATCAGGGGCGCTGTTTGCATATTGACGTTCCATTTCCTACTTTTGATTCCACTTTGACTCCGAAGTGCCCTCTTGGCCTAATACGCAGGCCGGGAGTCACATTCATCCGAATGTTATGCGAAACCTTTATCCGAACCGTCCCGAGGACGAAACGGGCAAAATCCTTTATTCATGATTAAAAGACATCCTTTTTTTGCCGTGGCCACAATTGCAGCCGCGGCCGCGCTGTCGGTATCGTGCAACGACGACGACTGCACGCCACCGGAAATTCCGACCGTCGGACTCGAAACCGTAACCGTTACGGCCACCGCTATCGGCTTTACGGTTACAGCCGATAACGCCGACAAGGCAGCCTACGCATGCCTCGAAAAATCGCCCGGAACCGCAGTTCCCTCCGCGGCGGAGATACTCGAATCCGGCAAGCTCGCAGAATCAGGACGCGCCGTCGAAATAAGCGGCCTGAAACCGGAAACAGTTTATATAATCGCGGCTGCGGCTTCCAACTCTTCGGCGACAAGCGGCACGGTTTCGACGGAAGTTATGACCGCCGCGGAGGGAACGCCTCCCGCAGAAGCTCCCGAAGTCATACTCGAAGCTGCGGAAACTGCACGCACATCCCTCTCCTTCGTTATTTCATTTCCGGAAAACGCCGATGCCTGCGCTTATGTCTGGCTGGAAAAAACGACCGAAACGTTCGTGCCCAATGCCGTGGGAATACTCTCCGGCGGAACCGAAGCCATCGAACCGGGACAGATAACCGTCGAAGGGCTAAAGTCCGGAACCGCATACGTAATCGCATCCGCAGCGGTCAGGGACGGCATGTACGGAAATGTGGCTCGAATAGAAATGACCACGGAAGCCGTTCCCGCACCGTCCGTCGTACTTACCCCCGGTCCGACTTCCGCCACCGGCCTTTCCTTTACCGCGGAATTTACCGACGCCGAAAACTGCGCCTATGTCTGCATCGAGAAAACGGAAGAATCGACCGTGCCGGCGGCAGCGGAAATCCTTGCCGGCGGAATCGCAATCGACCGGCCGGGAGAAGTTACCGTACACGACCTCAAACCCAATACCGCATACATAATAGCAGCAGCCGCATCCGCCGAAGGCAGCCTGTCAGAAGCCGTATCCATCGAAATGTCCACGGATATTTCTTTCGACGGGCCGGCCGTATTCGACCGCGTGGCCGACGCAGCCTACTACGGGGACTCCGCAAAAACCGGATACGGCGAATTCAGATTCACGCTGGCCGAAGGGGAAACCCGGGAAGCGGACGGGGTTATCGTCACATCGGGAGTCGGCCGCGCCATGACATTCGACCTGTGGGGAATGCTGATATACGACCCCGATGCGAGCATCGTCCTTCCTTCACGCACATACAGGCTAAGCGACCGCAACACTCTCAACACGTTCGACCCGTCGAAAACCTACTGCATGACCAACGACGGCAAAGGGAACACAAATAAAGTTACGTTTACGGACGGGACAATCACGGTCGCCATGTCCGGCCTCACCTATACGGTGACGGCCGACCTGACGGCTTCGGACGGAAGCGACTTTACGGCATCCTATGAAGGCAGGATAGAATTCCGCAACGAGGCGGCGCCCGATACGACCGTACCTTCCATAGATGCCGACGTGACCGACCTCGACCTCGTATGCGGCATAGGCAGCTATTACGGCGAGGACTCCGACCGAAACGGCGTGGCCATGTTCGAAATACATCTCTACACCGTGCAAGTCGACCCGGAAAAAGACTATCTTCTCGGCGAAGGGTATAAAGTATCGCTGGAAATGACGTCCGCCCTCAGTCCCGGGATGCAGCTCGAGGAAGGCGTTTATACGGTAAGCAAAAACTACGGAAGCGGCACACTGTATCCGGGCAGCGCGCAGGAATTTCTGGGAACGATACTGGCTATGGGCACTCACGTCGAAAAGCGCACCGCCCAATACGAATCGTTCTACGGAATGGCAAACTCCGGAACCGTAACGGTAACGAAATCCGGTTCCGGCTATAAAATGGAAATAAACCTGATGCAGGAAGGTGGCTACCGGCTTACCGGAACGTTCGACGGCCCGATTACCATGAAAGACAAATCCTGACTTTCCGCCGGGCGTTCCCGTCCGGCGCGACCGGATGGAAAACAATCGTTTATAAAACCGCGGGCCGCTTTTGCGGCCCGCGGTTCGTTCTCAGGATTTGCCGCCGAAAATGGCTTTCAGTATTATATCCGTCGCTCCGCAATGGGAAGAAACATACCGGGCCGCTGCGAGCCCCGCTTCATCCGAAAGGGAATCGTCGGACTTCAAAGCGGAAAACCAGCCGGAAAGCTCCTCGTAATTCCGTACGCTCCGGGCTGCGCCGGAATCTATCAAGTGAGCCGCTTCGCGGAACTTGCTCCAGTTAGGGCCGAAAGCCAACGGAAGTCCGTAAACGGCGGCTTCGAGCGTGTTGTGTATGCCGGCTCCGAATCCGCCTCCTATGTATCCCCACCGGGCATAACGGTAAACGGACGACAGAATGCCTATGGTATCTATAACGAGCACCTGCGCCGCGGGCAGAGAATTCAGCGCCGACGCTCCTTCCGCGCATTCGGTATAAAGAACGGCCCCGCCCCGGCAGGCGGAGGCGAAGGATTCTATTCGGACACGGTCTATTTCATGGGGAGCCACTATGAACGCCGTGTCCGGATTGTCGTTTATCAGTCGAACCAAAAGTTCCTCGTCCTGCGGCCAGGTGCTTCCGGCCGCCAGCGCACGGCGACCGGCGACGAAACGCTCTACTGCGGGCAGCTCCTTCGCGGCCGACGCTATGCGGGCCACCCGGTCGAACCGGGTGTCGCCGGCGACGGTAACGTTGCGCACCCCTATTCCGGCCAGCCTTTCCGCCGACTGCGCGTCCTGCACGAACAGGTGCTCGAACGTACCCAAAGCCTTTCTGAACGCTCCCCCGTACGGCCGGAAGAAAACGGAGTCCTCTCGGAAAACGGACGATATTATATAGGTGGGGCAGCCCTGCTTGCGCAGACCGGAAAGAAAGTTGAGCCAGAAGTCGTACTTGACGAAAATCGCTGCCTCCGGGCGAACGGTGTCCAGAAAGCGGCGTACATTGCGTTTGGTGTCCAGCGGGATGTAAAACACGTAGTCCGCGCCGGAGTAGTCCCGGCGTATCTCGTAACCGGACGGCGAAAAAAACGTCAGAAGGATTTTGTATTCCGGATAAAGCCGGCGGATTTCCTCCATCACCGGACGGCCCTGCTCGAATTCCCCCAAAGAGGACGCATGAACCCACACGATGCGCCCGCCGGGCTTTACGGCGGCGGAAAGGCGGGCGAACAGTCCGCGGCGGCCGCGGGCCCACAGTTTCGCCTTGGGCTTCCACAAGGCAGCCGTCCTTATTCCGGCGCCGAAAGCCGCTATCCCGAAATCATACCACCACATGTCCGCCTAACGGTTAGTGGGGGCGAAATTATACTTTTTTTAGCAATCGGACAAAACCCGCTACCACTTCGGCCGCACGGCTTCCGGATAGAACCGCACCTCGGTAGAACCGTCCGGCATGTCGTCCACGGCGATTAGGTCTATCTGAACGTCCGTTCCGACCGCGTGCATTTCTATATAGGCGTTCGCCGCCTTCAGCAGGGCGCGGGACTTGGCCGGGGTAAGCGCATCTTCCGGCAAGGTAAGCCCCCCGGCACGGCGGCACTTGACCTCGACCAGATGCAGCCGGTCGCCTTCGTCGGCAACGATGTCTATTTCATGCCTGCCGCAGCGCCAGTTCCGCTCCACTATAAGGTATCCGTGCCGTCGAAGCCATTCCGCAGCAGCCGCTTCCCCGCGCTGTCCGGTCAGTGCGCTGCGATTCATTTACATTCCAGAAGGAATCCGAGGTCGTCGCCGGCGCTTACCTCGAACGGCTCGCGGCCGTAGCGGAACATACGCATCGGGCGAGGGCCTGTAAGCTCAAGCCTGCCGTCCTGCAAACGGAGCATGCAGCCTTCCCTGAGCCCGGCCACCCATACGTCGCGGTTGGCCTCGATGAATTCCAGTATTCTCTGCTCGCGGGTTTCGCCGGCGTGTCCTTCCGGGTTGGCATCGAGATAGTGGGGATTTATCTGGAACCCCACCGCTCCCACGGCGTCAAACGACTGCGGCTCCACTATGGGCATATCGTTGGTGGTACGTATAGTCGGACAGGCTACGTTGCTCCCCGCACTCCAGCCTATATACGGAATCCCGTCGTGTATTCTTTCCCTTATGACATCCATCAGCCCCTCCGCCTGCATGCGCCGGGTCAGAGCGAAGGTGTTGCCTCCGCCCACCACTATCGCCTCGGCCCGGCGGATAAAAGCGGCCGGGTCGGCTTCGCGGTGCACCGAACGAACCTTGACGCCTATCTCGTCGAAACGCGCCTGAACCTTCCGCTCGTATTCCTCGTAGGAAAAGGTCACGGCCGCATAGGGCACGAAGGCGACTTCCCTTATGCCGTCCAGAAATTCGCCTATGTTACCGATTGGGTATTTCAAATAAGGCTCGCCCGCATTGGTCGAGTTGCTGATAAGAAGTAGTTTCATAGTATCAAGGATATGTTGGATTCGATATTATGCCCTCGGCCGCACTCTCGGCGCGATGCGAACCCGCTCCGGCACAAAAGCCGGCGAGGAGAACTTTCTACGCTTCACCGGGTCGCAAGCAGCCTCCGGCAAATATAGTCATTGAAACCTTACGGAAAAACCGTCCCGCCCGGTTTTTAGGCGGTCGCATGGCGCGGGCATTCCGCAATCCGGCATACATTTTTGAAAATCAAAATATTATCATGGCACTGCATCAAAAAGAAAGGGAAAAGGATACGCATTTTTCAGTATTTATCGAAAAAGTGTTATTTTTGCCGAGCATTTCGCATCGGTCTGAATTGTTTCCGAAACGAACATATGTTAAACTTAAACTGAAAAGTCATGTCTGAAATTCAATCCAAAGTAATCGAGATTATCAAGGACAGACTCAACGTGCCCGAGAAGGACATCGAGCTCACTTCGAGCTTCGCCAACGACCTCGGCGCAGACTCACTCGATACCGTTGAGCTTATCATGGAATTCGAAAAAGAATTCGAAATCTCGATTCCCGACGAAGACGCCGAAAAGATTGCTACCGTAGGCGACGCCGTCAAATACATCGAGGAACACAAGGCGTAATCGCATATCCATGAATCTTACGAGGTAAAATATATCATGTGTTTTACCTCTTTTTAGTTTTTAAACGGCGGCCCGGCCGCCCCGCCCATAACCCGAAACAATGACGAATATGACCCCGCGCAGAGTAGTGGTAACAGGAATCGGAACTATCAACCCGATAGGAAACAACGTAGCCGAATTCTTCACAAGCCTCCGGAACGGTGTGAGCGGAGCAGCCGGGATAACCCATTTCGACCCCGAAAAATTCAAGACCCGGTTCGCCTGCGAGGTGAAAAACTACGACTGGCAGAACTATTTCGACCGCAAGGAAGTACGCAAGTACGACCTGTTCGCCCAATACGCCCTTATCTCGGCCGAAGAGGCCCTCAGGGACTCCGGACTCGACATGGAAAAAGTCGATAAAATCCGCACCGGCGTTATCTGGGCGGCGGGCATAGGCGGTCTGGAAACCATGCTTCAGGAAATCCGCAGCTATGTGGAAGGGGACGGTACGCCTCGTTACAGTCCGTTCTTCATCCCCCGCATGATAGCCGACATAGCAGCCGGACACATATCCATGCGCTACGGCTTCATGGGTCCGAACTTCTGCACCGTGTCGGCATGCGCGTCGTCCAACCACGCGATAGTCAGCTCGTTCGACCAGATACGCCTCGGACGCGCCGACATAATGGTTACCGGTGGTTCGGAAGCCGCGGTGAACGAACCCGGCGTGGGCGGATTCAACTCCATGCAGGCCCTTTCGACCCGCAACGACGACCCCGCCACGGCATCGCGGCCCTACGACACCGACCGCGACGGATTCGTAATCGGCGAAGGAGCCGGTGCGCTGATACTCGAAGAATACGAACACGCACGCGCACGCGGAGCGAAAATATACGCCGAAGTGGGCGGGGGAGGCATAACGGCCGACGCATACCATATCACCGCTCCGCACCCCGACGGCATAGGCGCATGCAAGGCCATGTCCGACGCTTTGGCCGAAGCAGGGGTAAAGCCTTCGGAAGTGGACTACATCAATACCCACGGAACATCCACTCCGGCGGGCGACCTGCCGGAGCTGACCGGAATAATGTCCACCTTCGGCGAAGACGCCTACCGGCTCAACATTTCCTCGACCAAGTCCATGACCGGCCACCTGCTCGGCGCCGCCGGAGCGGTGGAGGCTCTGGCTTGCATTATGGCCATAACGGAAGGCGTGATTCCTCCGACCATAAACAATTTCAATCTCGACCCGGCTATCGACGCCCGCCTGAACCTTACGCTCAACGAGGCGCAAAAGCGCGAAGTGCGCTGCACCCTGAGCAACACGTTCGGATTCGGCGGTCACAATTCCGCGGTCGTTCTCAAAAAAATCTAAATCCGTGCGTCAACAGTGTTCGGCAGGCTACTGACACATCTGCGCTGCGGACTGTGCGGTGAAAGTCCGTACTGCCGCCTCAGGCGGCTGCTCGGCTTTACTCCCAAGGATACGGCTCTTTACCAAGCGGCCCTGACTCACCGTTCGGCATCCATGAAGTCCCCCGCAGGCCGCACCGTAAACAATGAAAGGCTTGAATTTCTGGGAGACGCGGTACTGGAAGCCGTGGTGACCGATTTTCTTTTCTCCACCTATCCGACGCACAACGAAGGATTTCTGACCCGGATGCGCTCCAGACTGGTCAGCCGCGACGCTCTGGATTCCCTCGCCGAAAAAATAGGACTTCCCGGACTGCTGGTATCGTCGGGGAGCATGAACGACACGCCCCGCCATCTGTCCGGAAACGCTCTCGAAGCCCTGATAGGAGCCGTTTACCTCGACCGGGGATACGGTTTCACGCACAGGTTCGTAATCCGGACCCTCATTCAGAAGCATATAGACCTCGACACCCTTTACAATACCGAAAGCGATTTCAAAAGCCGGCTTATAGAATGGTGTCAGAAAAGCCGGCGCTCCATTTCCTTCGACACCGAAATGGAGGGAGGTTCCCACAACCGGCCGCGGTTCACTTCCCATATATTTATAGACGGCATGGAAATCGGAGCGGGCCGGGGCCATTCCAAGAAGGAGGCCGAGCAGAACGGAGCGCTCACGGTACTGAAAATAATGGACGACGACGCCGGGGACTATTTCCTCGACGCGATAGACAACCGCATCGAAGACGATGAAAGCCGCCGCCCGTGACAAGGCTCTCTGCGAGCGGCTCGCCGCCCGCGGAGCGCAGGCGCTGGACGACACGGAACTGCTCTCCCTGCTGATAGGCGAAGCGGCTCCGCCCTACTCCGCCCGGCAGACAGCAGAAAAACTCCTGTCGGCCGCCGGAGGCTCGCTGGCCGCGCTGTCGCGGATTCCGGCAGGCCGCCTCAGAATGTACGAAGGCATAGGACTCGGACGTGCATCCGTGCTTGCCGCCGCGTTCGAACTCGGACGGCGCGTATCCGTCCGGACGGCTCCGGAACCCGTTACCATACGCAGCGCCGACGACGTGGCGAGGCTCATGGGCCCGCAGCTCGCGGAGCTGCCCCATGAAGAGCTGTGGGCCATTTATCTCAGTTCGGCCGGAGGCATCCTCGAACAGCGCCGGGTAAGTCAGGGAGGCGTGGCGGCCCTGCTCGCGGACTGCCGCATAGTCGTAAAGCGGGCGCTCGAACTGCTCGCCTCGGCAATGATTCTCGTTCACAACCATCCCTCCGGAATCTCCTTGCCGAGCGAAGAGGACAAGAATCTTACACGGCGTATCGCACAGGCGGCGGCGCTGTTCGACATCATGCTCGCCGACCATGTCATCGTTTCGTCGGGCGGTCATTACAGTTTCCGCACGGCAGGACTGCTGGACTGAAAGCCGCTTTCCGAACACGGGGTTTTCCCGAAACGCAACCGGATAAAAACGACCCGGACTTCCGAAACGGAACCCGAGCCGACGCCCGCATGAAAACGAATCCGGGATGAAATAAGTCCCGCATTCGGCACGGACTCCGGAATATTTATCTATTTTTATAAGGCCGTTTGCATGGTTTTGCAGCGAATAGAGCGGCGGAATCCATGCAGGGGCATTCGAACCCTCATAAAATCACTCTACTAAGCTTATGAAAAGCATTGCAAAACTGGCATGGGGGGGGGAATTTTACTGCTCGCTTCATGCGGTACGGATGAAACCGTAATCGTGCGGGCGGCCGTAAGACTCTCTCCGCCCGACCCCGTAGTATTCACTTCCGGCGGAGGGTCCGTCCGGATAACCGTAAAAACCAATCAGGACATCTGGGATGCCGTTTCCGACCGGCAGTGGTGCGAAGTGCGTCGGCAAGGCGCAGAACTGGTAATTTCCGCCGTGGAAAACACGTCGCGGCAATCCCTGCCCGAAGCTACCGTCACGGTGACGGCCGGCTCCGGCGATAACGTTTCTTCCGCGTCCCTTACCGTAATTCAGGAAGGAATGCCCCCTGCCGACCTTACGGCGAACGGCCCGGCCAACTGTTTTATAGTTCCGGCCGCCGGCGACTACCGTTTCGACGCATCCGTGCGCGGCAAATCGGCCGGGCAGACGGCCGGAGTCCCGCCCGGTTGCAAAGCCGCCCTAGTGTGGGCATCGTCCGAAGGCCTGCTCGAACTCGACCCGGCCCTCGACGAACAGGGCTGCATCTCGTTCTCCGTTCCCGATGAATACCGTCCCGGCAATGCCGTGGTAGCCCTTACCGACGGAAATGCAATCGTCTGGTCGTGGCATCTGTGGCTGACCGACAAGGCGAAGAAATCCGTTTCCGGCCCCTTCATGAACATCAATCTGGGCGCTACCGACGATGCTCCGGCAAGCGCGGGCTTCCTGGGCCTTATGTACCAGTGGGGCCGCAAGGACCCTTTCCCCGGCGCAGCCGGAACAGGCGACTGGACGGCTTCGTACGAGGGGGGATTCAATGAGCAGGAAGCCTTTGCCCAAGGCTGCGACAACGGCACGGCTTACACGGAGCCGACCGTAGCGAACGAAGTTCTCGCGGGCCCGTGGAGGGTGGACGATTCCTCCGAAACCCGGACTCACGAAGAATGCGCGGCAACCGGAACCACCTTTTACGGACAGGCGGTAGCCCTTCCCGACAATGCGGCCCGCAACTGGAGCCCGGCGGCCGACCCGTGCCCCGCCGGCTGGCACGTCCCGGAGTACAGGGAGATGAGCAACCATTTTACCGACTACTCCATAGACTACACGACCTATCAGGGCGTAGTGCTCGGCGAGGAATGTTACTGGCCGGCAACCGGGTATCGCAACACTTACGGCGGAGCGTCCAACGGCCGTCTGCGCTATGTCGGCCGCATCGCCATATACTGGACGGGCAACCAGCGGCAGTACGCACAGTTCGGATGCGGCGTTTACTTCGACCCTACCCAGATAATGGTAGAAGATTTTATGGTAAGCTACGGCCTGCCCGTACGCTGCATAAGCGACGACATCCGGCAAACAACCAATCCATAGTAAAATGAAGTCAAGCACTATACTCCGACTGCTCGCATTTACCGCCCTGTTTTCAGCTGCCGGCGGATGCAAGGACGAAAAGACAATCTATGTCGACGCCGCCGTTCTGGAGGTCGAACCGGCCGGCGAAACGGCATTCACGCCCGAGGGGGGAACCGTGCGGTTTTCCGTCCGCACGAATATGTCCGTCTGGGACGTCGCTTGCCCGGCCGATTGGCTCAGGGCCGATAAAACCGCCGAAGGTTTCGCCCTCACGGCCGAACCCAACCTTTCCGCCGAGGCTCGGAAAGCGGCGACCGTTACCGTAACCGCGGGCGAGGGATTCAACATTACCGACGAAACGATAACCGTAATGCAGGCTGGGCTGGAAAAAGCCGCGCTGACGGTCTATCCCTCCGGAGGCATTGCGTTCGCATACGCGGGCGGAACGCGGACGGTAGAGGTCGAAACCAACCAGTCCGAATGGCACGCTTCGGCCGACGCTGACTGGCTGACCGTAAATACCGGCGAAAACTCGTTCACCGTAACCGCCGCCCCGAACGGCTCGCCCTCAGCGCGTCCCGAAGCTGTCGTTACCGTCACGGCGGGGCCGGAATACAACCGCGCCGAAATCGAAATAACCGTAATCCAGACCGAAAAGCCCGCTTCCTCCGGAACCGACCTGAGTTTCGGCGGAACTTCTAACTGCTACATGGTTCCGGCGGCCGGGGCCTACCTGTTCAACGCCGCCGCAATGGGACACAACAAGCCCACCGCCGGAATCTCGCCCTCTCCGATAGTTCCCGTATCGGCCGAACTGCTCTGGCAGGACTACTATTCCGAAGGGGAAGGGCTGATACGCACACTGACGCTCGAAGGCAACTACGTGCGGTTCGAAACCTACGACGCCTACCATACGGGCAATGCCGTCGTAGCCGTGCGCGACGCCTCCGGGGGCATAGCATGGAGCTGGCATCTGTGGTTTACCGACGACACGCGGACGCTCGACCTCGAAGACAAGGCCGGAGGCTCGGGCGTTTCCTACACGGTTATGGACCGCAATCTGGGAGCCGTATCCGCCGTGCCGGGCGACGGCGGCGCCACGGGACTGCTTTACCAGTGGGGGCGCAAGGACCCGTTCATAGGAGGAAACGGCAAGGGCAGCCCGGAGCGGACGATGGAAACCGAGCCGTTCGCAGGCTCGGATGTAAATGACCGCTCCGCCACCGCCTATACTTACGACATCGAGGGCAACGCGACCAACTCGGCCGGCCGTATGGACTGGAAAGTGGCCGAAGGAGGCGTAGCCGTGGAGGACGCCGTACGTAACCCCATGACTTTCTACCATTACGACAAAAGCGCGAAGCCTGCCACGTACGACTGGCTGGGCGAACCCGACCACGGCCTGTGGGGCAATCCGTGGGAAGGTTCCTTCACCTATCCCCTCTACACCGAACGCCCGGTCAACTCCGGTGCGGGCGACAAGTCCGTTTACGACCCCTGTCCGCCCGGATACAGAGTCGCCCCTATGGACATGTGGCCGAAAGCGGGGACAACCAAAATCGGCGGAAGGGCGGTTTTCGACGCTTCCGCCTACGGATTCCACTTCAACGTGCTTGCCGGGGGTTCGGGCAGCCTCTGGTTCCCTCTGGCCGGATGCCGCTCCCACATGGACGGCGGAATGGAGAGCCTCGGTTCGGCCGGATACCTGTGGTCGAGTTCGCCTTACGGGGCGGCCGACGACCAGTACGGTCACTACTCGGCCTGCATATCGTCGAGCGCCATAGCGTTCAGCATCGTAGGGCTGGGCGACCGCTCGCGGGCATATCCGGTGCGGTGCTGCAAGGAATAACCCGCACGGCGGCGGGGCCTCCTCGCCGTAAAGTAAAACGTCAAAAAACCGAACGATGAAAAAAATAAGTTTGATGCTGGCAGCCGCGCTCATAACGGCATGCCACGACGACGGGCCGGTTCCGGAAACGACCGTATCACTCGCATCGGAAAACCCGGCGGTCGAAATCGACGAAACAGGGACCGAAGGAACCGTCAGGTTCGATGCGGTCGGCTCCGCGGTCGCACTGACCGTAAAAACCAATGCCCGGAATTGGGAAACTTCCGGAGCGCCGCAATGGTGCGCCGTCGACAAGACCGGGACCACCATTACCCTGACAGTTGAGGAGAACCCGCTGCCCGAGCAGCGCAGCGGCACGCTGACCGTAACGGCAGGAGCCGAGGGCGACCGGGCGACGGCCGTACTCGAACTTGTGCAGTACGGAGCCGAACAGGCCGTACTGACGCTCGACCCCGGTTCGGCCCGGTTTCCGGCCGAAGGGGGCAGCGCGGAAATAACCGTCGCGACCAACCGTCCCAAATGGGAAGCCGCCCCCGATGCGGACTGGCTTGCGGTCGAAAAGGGCGACGGAAAACTTATCCTGCACGCCGCTCCCAACGAATCCGCCGAAAGCCGTTCGGCGGAAGTAGCCGTTACGGCCGGAACGGACGGCAATACCGCCGTACAGACGCTTACCGTAACGCAGGACGGAATCGAAGCCGCCACGCTGGAGGTATCTCCCCTTTCGGCGGAGTTTCTGCCGGAAGGCGGCAGCGCGGAAATAACCGTTACGACCAACCGTCCCGAATGGGAAGCCGTCCCCGATGCGGGCTGGCTTGCGGTCGAAAAGAGCGACGGTAAATTCATCCTGTCCGTCGGCGCCAACAACGGAAACGAACCCCGCACGGCCACGGTGACGGTGACGGCCGGCGAAGGCCCCGGCCTCAAAAGCGCCGCGGTCGCCGTCAGCCAGCCCGCCGCGGACAAACGGCTTATCATAGAGTTGACCGTAACGACGGACGGAGTTACCGGTCGTCTTCCTCTGGACGGCACGGTGGATTGCACGGTCGACTGGGGCGACGGCTCGGAACCGGAAGCCGTAACGGAAGCATATCCTGCCCATGCCTATGAAAGAGCCGGTACATACGAGGTAGCGGTTTCGGGAACGGTCACCTCCCTGAACAGCAACAACTCCTCGAAATTCCCGACGGCTGCCCGCAAGCTCGTAACCGCCGTAAAACAGTGGGGCAACACATCCCTGACATCCATGAAGGCGGCATTCTACCAGTGTTCCAACCTGTCGGCGCTCCCGGAAAAAACCGGCGACGGATTCGCGTTCGTATCCACCTTCATGCAGGCGTTCTACCAGTGCACGTCGCTCGCGACGCTTCCGGAAGACCTGTTCGCGGCGGCCGAATGGAACGAGTCGTTCCAGTACGCCTTCTCCGGCTGCGCCGCATTGGAAAATATTCCCGCCGGGCTGTTCTCCGGTAACCCGAACGTAAAGACATTCCAGCAGGCCTTCAACCAATGCTCGGCCCTGACTGCGGTTCCGGAAGGGTTGTTCGACGCGGTAACGACCGCAGCCGTAACGTTCGCCTCCTGTTTCCAGGACTGCAAAGCCCTGACTTCCGTTCCGGAAAACCTGTTCGCACAATGCAGGGAAGCGACCACGTTCTCCTCGTGCTTCCAAGGCTGCACGGCGCTGGAAACCATCCCGGCCGGACTGTTCCGTAACAACTCCGCGGCCTCGTTCATGGCCAACGTATTCTCCGGCAGCGGGATAAAGGCTATACCGGAGGGGCTTCTCGACTCCCAGACCGCACCGGAACTGAAACTCAACGGCATCTTCAAAAACTGCAAGGCTCTCGCGTCGATACCCGCCGGGCTGTTCGACAACTGCACGGGAGCCGTCGACCTTTCCAGCGTCTTCGAGGGTTGCGCCGAACTGACCGCCGTGCCGGAAGGTCTGTTCGACAACTGCACGCTGGTCAGGAATTTCATGTCGGCTTTCCTGAACTGCTCCAAACTCGCAAGCGTTCCCGTGGGGCTGTTCGACAACTGCAGGGCCGTGTTCAACTTCAAGACCTGCTTTTCCGGGTGCGCGGCCTTGAGGGGCGAATCCCCGTACGGCGTTATCGGGGACTCCGAAGTGCATCTGTACGAACGCAACGCCTACCCGGACACTTACACTGCGGTAACGCAGTTCGCCGACTGCTTCAAGGGATGCACCGGCCTGACGGACTACCCGGACATGTCGGAGAACTATCCCGACTGGCTCTGAAAGCCTTCTTTTTCCGCACGCAGGCTCCCGAAAGGAGCCTGCTTTTTCATTCCGGCACAATAACCGGCATATTACGCCGTTAGCCTGATTGAGAACCGCCCGGCCGCACAAGTCGCGGTATGTTCGTCAGGAATTAGTAAATTTGCAGTCCTACAAATCCCAACCGACACATGAGCAAAAGGACAAGGTGGATAATAATCTCCCTCGCGGCGGTCATAGTGGCCGCTCTTGCCCTGTGGCCCACGGTAAGCCGCCGCATGAATGCCGGCAAGGCCGGGGCCGCGCAAACCGTTCCGACGCCTGCGCGCGACCGGCAGCTTAACGTAAACGCCCTCGTGGTACGGCCGCGTACGATGGCCGACCGCGTGACCGTGCCCGGCAACATCCTTCCCGCCGAGGAAGTGGACCTCTCGTTCGAATCCTCCGGGAAAGTCGAAGCCGTCTATTTCAACGAAGGCGAACGCGTGGCCAAAGGCGCCCTGCTGGCCAAGATAAACGACCGGCCGCTGCAAGCCCAACTGCGCAAGCTGGAGGCGCAGGTTCCGCTGGCCAAAGACAGGGTTTACCGCTCGCAAACCCTGCTGGACAAGGATGCCGTCAGCCGCGAAGCCCACGAGGCGGTGGAAACCGAGTACGAAAAACTCATGGCCGACATAGAGCTGGTAAAGGCCAACATAGCCCAAACCGAGCTGCGGGCTCCGTTCGACGGCGTGGTCGGGCTGCGCGAGTTGAGCGAAGGCGCTTTCGCCTCGCCTCAGACCTCGGTGGTCAGACTCTCGCAGGTATCCACCCTTAAAATAGATTTTGCAATTCCGGAAAGCTATGCGTCCGAGATAGGCCCCGGCACTCCGATAAGGTTCAGCCTTACGGACGCCGACGGACGCATGAACAGCTATACGGCCGAAGTCTATGCCGTCGAATCTCGCATCGACCTTTCCACCCGCACCCTGCGGGTAAGGGCGCTCTATCCCAACCAGCGCACGCGGCTCGTGCCGGGCCGGTTCGCCTCGGTGGAAATAGGGCGGCGCGTGGAAAACGACGCGCTGGCCGTACCGAGCGAATCCCTCATACCCGAAATGGGCCGCACGTACGTGTACCTTTACAAATCGGGAACGGCGCAACCGGCGGAAGTGACCACCGGAATGCGCACCGAAGCCGACGTGCAGATACTCTCCGGCCTCCAGCCGGGCGACACGGTGCTGACCTCCGGGGTTATGCAGTTGCGCACCGGAACCAAAGTAACCCTCGACAGAATAGATTAACCCGCGAACACGGATGAATGTTTCCGAATTAGGCATACGACGGCCGGTGCTGGCCACCGTGCTGATGCTCGTCATACTTCTCTTCGGGTTTATCGGCTACACGTTTCTGGGAACCCGCGAGTTTCCGAGCGTGGACCAGCCCATAATATCCGTTACGGTGGAGTACCCAGGCGCGAACGCCGAGGTGATGATGAACCAGATAACCGAGCCCCTCGAACAGAATATCAACGGCATACCCGGCATACGCTCCCTTTCGAGCGTAAGCTCCCACGGCCATGCCCACATAACCATAGAGTTCGAGCTGGACGTGGACATGGAAACGGCGGCCAACGACGTGCGCGACAAGGTATCGCGCGCGCAGCGGTTTCTGCCGAACGACTGCGACCCTCCCATAGTATCGAAGGCCGACGCCGACGCGCAGCCGATTATCCAGATAAGCGTGTCGAGCGACAAGCGTTCGCTTATGGAGGTCAGCGAGATAGCCGAGCTTACCGTCAAGGAGCGCCTTCAGACGATTCCCGACGTAAGCGGAGTAGATATATGGGGACAGAAGCGTTACTCCATGCGCCTGTGGCTCGACCCCGGCCGCATGGCCGGCTACGGAGTAACCCCGCTCGACGTGAAGTGGGCGCTCGACCGGGAAAACGTGGAGCTTCCTTCCGGAAGCATCGAAGGCAACACCATAGAGCTGTCCATACGCACCCTCGGCCTGATGCAGACGGCCGAAGAGTTCAACAACGTCATCATCAAGCGCGAGGGCGACAACGTGGTGCGTTTCCGCGACGTGGGGCGCGCCGAGCTCGGCCCGGAGGACATGCGCAGCTCGCTGCGCCGGAACGGCACTCCCATGGTGATGACCGTCATAATCCCCCAGCCCGGAGCCAACCATATCGAAATAGCCGACGAAGTACGGGCGCGAGTCGAACAGCTCCGCAAGGACCTGCCGGAAGACGTGCGGGTGGAAGTGCTGTACGACAACACCCGCTTTATCCGGGCCTCCATAGGCGAGGTGCGCGACACGATATACATAGCCTTCGTGCTGGTGGTGTTCATCATCTTCTTTTTCCTGCGCGACTGGCGCGTGACGCTCGTCCCGGCGGTGGTAATCCCCGTATCCCTTATCGGCGCTTTCTTCATAATGTACGTAGCCGGATTCTCCGTGAACGTGCTGACCATGCTGGCCGTGGTGCTGTCGGTCGGGCTGGTGGTGGACGACGCCATAGTGGTCACGGAAAACATCTACATCCGTATCGAAAACGGCATGAAGCCGCGCGAAGCGGGCATCGAAGGGTCGAAGGAAATATTCTTCGCCGTAATCGCCACTACCATAACGCTTGTGGCGGTGTTCCTTCCCATAGTATTCATGCAGGGAATGACCGGACGGTTGTTCAAGGAGTTCAGCATAGTTATAGCCGGGTCGGTGGCCATCTCGTCGCTCGCCGCCCTCGTTTTCACCCCGATGCTCGCCACCAAGATGCTGCGCCGCCGCCAGCGCAAGAACTGGCTCTACCGCAAGACCGAACCGTTCTTCGAAGCCATACGCCGCGTCTATTCCCGCTCGCTGACCGCCTTTCTGAAGCGGCGCTGGCTGGCCGTGCCGGTGACTCTCGTGCTCGTGGGCTCGATATTCTGGTTCTGGAACAGGATTCCCTCGGAGCTGTCGCCGCTGGAAGACCGCTCCATGATAACCGTACGCACCACCGGGCAGGAAGGCAGCACGTTCGAGTATATCCGCGATTACACCGACCGCATAGGAATCATAGCCGATTCGGTGGCTCCGGAAAGGGTCGCCGTCATATCCCGCAGTTGGAACGGCGGGGGATTCATAAATTTGATACTGCCGGACATCTCCGAACGAGAGCGCAGCCAGATGGAAATAGCGGCCGACCTTTCGGGCGCGGTCAGAAGCCAGACGCAGGCACGCTCGTTCGTGCAGCAGCAATCCACGTTCGGCGGACGGCGCGGAGGGATGCCGGTACAGTACGTGCTTCAGGCCCCGACGCTCGAAAAACTTCAGGAGCGCCTGCCCGCCTTTATGGAGCGGGTGAACGCCAGCCCGGTCTTCCAGATGGCCGACGTGAACCTCAAGTTCACCAAACCGGAAACCCGCATCATAATAGACCGCGACAAGGCCGCCATGCTGGGCGTGAGCACGCTCGACATAGCCCAAACGCTGCAATACTCCCTCAGCGGCCAGCGAATGGGATATTTCTACATGGGCGGCAAGCAGTACCAGATATTAGGCGAAATCAACCGCCAGCAGCGCAATACTCCGGCCGACCTGAAATCCATATTCGTGCGCAGCTCGTCGGGCGAAATGATACAGCTCGACAATGTGGTGCGTTTGGAGGAAGACGTCGCGCCACCGCAGCTATACCGTTACAACCGATTCGTATCGGCCACCGTATCGGCCGGGCTGACCGGCGGCCATACCATAGGCGACGGACTGGACGAAATGGACCGCATCGCCAGCGAAACCCTCGACGACAGTTTCCGCACGGCCCTGTCGGGCGAATCGAAGGAATTCCGCGAAAGCTCGTCAAGCCTGATGTTCGCCATGATACTCGCACTGATACTTATATTCCTCGTGCTGGCAGCCCAGTTCGAGAGCTTCAAGGACCCGTTCGTGGTGATGTTCACCGTGCCGCTCGCGCTGGCGGGCGGGTTGCTGTTCATGAGCATCGCCGGTATCACCATGAACATATTCACCCAGATAGGAATGATAATGCTTATCGGGCTGGTGGCCAAGAACGGCATCTTGATAGTGGAATTCGCCAACCAGCGGCAGGCCGCGGGGCTTTCCAAAGGCGAAGCCATACATTCGGCATCCGTGCAGCGCCTGCGGCCCATCCTGATGACCAGCATCTCGACCATACTCGGACTGCTGCCGCTGTGCTTCGCATCCGGGGAAGGCGCTCAGGGGCGCATAGCCATGGGCGTGGCCGTAGTGGGCGGCATGCTGGTATCCACGCTGATGACCCTTTACATAGTGCCCGCAATGTACGGATTCATAGCCACCGACCTCGAACGGCGTAAAAGCGCAGCCAAATGAAAAACATTCTGATTACAGCTGTTATCGTTCTGCCGTGCGCGGGGCTGCACGCTCAACAGTTCGTGGTTCCGGGCCTTCCCGACGGCATTTACCGAGCCGATTCCGCATATATGCCCGCGCCGGCGGATACGGCGGCGACCGTTACCCTTCAGGACTGTCTGGAAGTCGGGCTGGAACGGAACTACTCCCTGCGAATCGTCCGCAACGAGGAGCAGGCCGCCCTGAACAACGCAACCCGCGGCGCGGCCGGACAGCTTCCCGTCGTCGGGCTGGGAGTTTCGTACTCCGGAACCCTGTACGACAACAGCTACCGAATGGGGGACGGATCGTCCGGCCGGCAGCGTTCCGCCCTGAACGACAATCTGTTCGCCGGTGTCGATATGCAGTGGACCGTGTTCGACGGATTCCGGTTGGTAACCGAATACAAGAGCCTGAAAGAACGGTACGTGCGCTCCGGGCTCGAAACCCGGCTCGCGGTGGAAGATTACGTGGCGTCGCTGTCGGCTGAATATTACAACCTTATCCGGCAGAAACGCCGCCTCCAAAATCTTCGGCTGTCGGTGGACCTGTCGCGCGAACGCCTGCGCATAGTGCAGGAAAGCTATCTGATAGGCTCCGCTTCGGGCCTCGACTTCCAGCAGGCGCAGGTGGACTTCAATTCCGACCTTTCCGACCTGCTGGCGCAGAACGAGGTGGTGAACGCCTCCCGCATAGCCCTCAACCGCCTTATGGCCGCGGACGACCCGGAAGTGCCGGTCAACATAGCCGACACTACCATTCTGCCCGACACGGCCTTTTCGCGCGCCGTGCTTTGGGACAAGGCATTGGCGAACAACGTGTCCCTGCTTGCGGCCCGTAGCGACCGGCTGCTGAGCGAATTGGACTACAAGAAGGCTCGCGGCCGCAGCTATCCGTATCTGCGCCTCGACGCAGGTTACGGCTACCGGCACTACTGGTACGACTACGGCAATTACAAGCGGCAGGACCAGCTCGGCCTTACGTTCGGCGTGACGGCCGGCGTCACCCTGTTCGACGGCATGAACGCCCGCCGCGAGCAGCGCAACGCCCGGCTGGCCGCGGAGAACCGCGAACTCGCCGTGCGCGACATCGAGAACGCCCTGCGGGCCGACCTCGCGAACCTGTGGTTCGCCTACCGGAACAACGTGGAACTTTGGGAGATAGAGAAACGCAACCTTACGGTAGCCCGGCGCAATTACGAAATAGCCATGGAACGCTACATGCTGCGCGAGCTTTCCGGGATAGAGCTGCGGGAGGCCCAGCTCAGCCTGATACTGTCGGAAGAACGCCTTTCCACTTCCGAGTACAATATCAAGGTCTGCGAAATCTCCCTGCTGCAACTCAGCGGCGACGTGCTTATGCTGCTCCAGTAGCGGAACGCCTCCGGCGGCCCGGCAGGGCGCGGTATGAATCTTGTCCCGGCTGCAGGTAACGCTTGCAGCCGATGAACAGTACAGACACGCCCGCCGCATCTTCTCCGGCCCCCTCTTCCGACCCGGCGGGCGCAGAGGCTCTGCGACAACGTGCCGCCGCCGCGCATCTGCCTCCCGTCACGGACATCGTAACCGACGGCACGCGGCATACCCGCTACCATATCGACCTAATCATTTCGAACCTGCTCTACGGCGCCAACTTTTCCTATTTCATATCCATAACCCGCTACTTCCTCGACTTCCGGTCGCTGTTCATGCTTCAGGTGGCCGTGTCGGCCCTGTTTTTCATTCCGTCCGCGCTGTTCTCCCCGCGCTACCGGCTTTCCGCGCGGGATTTCGGAACGCTCGTAATCGTCACTCTGCTGGTGATTTACGGAGGCATGTTCCTGCTGCTGTGGGGAGCGCAGTACACCAACCCCATAGGAGCCTCCACGATAGCCACGCTCGGCCCGGCGTTCACGCTCGTAACCGCGTGGGCGCTTTACCGCGAACGCATTTCGCGCGTAAAGCTGCTCGGAATAATGCTGTCGCTGTTCGGGGCCTGCATCCTCATATTCGACGAGGGGCCGGTGCTGACCCGCGGCTCGGCCGGTTACGGCAACCTGCTCGTGCTGGGCAGCGTGGTATGCGTGGCGGCCAATACGGTGATAATAAAGCCGGTGCTTAAACGCCTCGGAACGGCGGTCGTAATGGGCTGGTACTATATCATCGGACTGGCCCTTACGCTCCCTTTCTTCTGGGAGTACCTCGCCTATGCGCCCTACGGACAGCTACCTGTAAACGCTTGGGCCGAAATCCTGTACATACTGATTCTGGGCACCGTACTGCCCTCTTACCTGCTTTACCGCGGAACCGAAAAACTCACGAGCATCCACACCGCCCTATACCGCTACATTCAGCCCGTGGTGGCGACGCTCGTGGCGCTCTCGCGGCATCAGGAACGCCTCGACCGCAACCATATCATAGCCGCGGCCTTCATATTCACGGGCATTATCCTCGTGGTTACGGCCTATCGCTCGGTGGTGCGCCGCCTGCGCCGCGTATTCGAGGCGCGGGGATAGGAAACATGCAAAAACGGGTAGCGTACGACGTGCATTCCCGTACATAACCTTTCCATATAAAAATTTTTACATTCCGGTCTATTTCAGAATAAAATCGCTATATTGGCATAAAAAGGCGGATTGATACGCCGAAAAGCCCCGACCAACTTAAACCCCGGACTATGAAAACCCGACTGTCATGCACGGCTGCCGTCCTGCTGTGCAGTTTTCAGGCCGCCGCTCAGACGGTAAGCGGCGTGGTAGTGGACACCGCATCCAACCCCGTAGAGGGCGCGGTGGTCGTATCCCTTACCGGCGACTCGCGGCAGACCGGCATAACGGCTACCGACAAAAACGGCCGTTTCGGAGTAAAAACCGAAGGACTGCCGTGCCGGTTGGTGTTCAGGCATATCGCCTACGAGGAACACTCGTGCGAAGCCGCCGCGGAAGACGTCGGAAAAATCGTGCTGGCCGAAGCCAGCGCCGCGGTATCCGAAGTGGTGGTAAAGGGAAACATGCCCACGGTAAAGATAGCGGAGGGCAGGCTGTTGTACGGCGATATCGGGCGGTTGACGGAAGGAGCCGCCGTGAGCAACGCATACGAGGCCGTATCGCGGCTGCCCGGCATCTACGAAACCGGCGACAAACTGTTCATTGCGGGAAGCATGTCGGCGGCCACGATAATCCTGAACGGACGGCCGACGTCCATGCCGGCGGAACAATTGACGAACCTGCTGAAATCCACTCCGGTCGAAAGGGTGGAAAAAGTGGAGGCGGCCTACGACGCGCCGCCGCGCTGGCATTCGAAGGGCCCCGCTATCAATATAGTGCTCAAAAGGGACGACAAGCCTACCACCAGCGGACAGGTGCAGGGAGTATATACCCGCAAGCGTTACGACGCCTACGACGGAACCGCGAACCTGCATATCGCCCGGCCACGGTTTTCGCTGGATTTCATGGCGAAATACATCGACTTCAAAAACGCCGGAAGGCGCCGGGCCGAATACCCCCATGCCGTGGGCGACCGCATTTACGATATAACAATCGACACGCGGTCGGTTTCGGACGGCAGGACGGCCGACTGCTACGGGGCGTTCGAGTATTATTTCGACAAGTCCCGCACCCTTTCCCTGTATTATTACGGTTCGTTCATGCCCTCGCTGAAAGACCGCGCCGTAACCGGCGGCAGGGGGATTCGGAACGCGGAAAGCAGCGGCGATACGCACGGGGCCTTCCACGGAGCGGGAGCTTCCTTCCAGACGCGCCATGCAAGCATCGGAGCCGACTACGGTTTCAGCAACCAGCACCAAAACACGGGCATGCTTTACGACGAGCTGCCCGGGTTCGATTACCGTTCCCGCCAGCGCGTAAACCGGCTGAGGGTCTATGCCGACGTCGGCCACGAGCTGCCGCGCAGGTGGCGGCTGTCGTACGGAGGCTCGTTCTATACGGTCGGCAACTCCGGCAGGACAAGCTACGAGTTTTTCCCGGATGCGGACATTCCCGCCCTGCCCGATACGGATTCGGAGCTGCACGAGTACAGCGCCGACATTTATGCCACCGTAAGCCGCGGCTTCGCGAACGGCGCGGCCTTTTCCGCCACCGTCAAGGGCGACTACTACGACAACGGGCATACCGAACTGAATTTCTTTCCCGGGCTGTACTTTATCTATCCGGTATCCGCCGACCATATACTGCAACTTTCCGTTTCCTCGCAGAAAAACTATCCGTCCTACCGGCAGATGCAGGACTATGCGACCTATGAAAACGACTATATCCTACAGTGCGGAAACCCGGACCTGAAGCCGGCGAAATACTACGGAACGGACCTCGTGTACGTCCTGAAAAACCGGTATATTTTCCGTACCTCCTATTACTACGTAAACGACTACATAGCCACGGACGCATTCCAGAAGCCCGGCGAGCCGGTGGCGGTGGTCCGGCCCTACAACATAGACAAGACCCGCACGTTCACCCTTACCGCGGTCGTGCCGTTCGGGCTGGGACGCGTTCTGAGCTCGCAGCTTGCGGCAACGCTACGCCATGCGCGGTTCAAAACGGCCGACTGGTTCGGAACCTCCTACGACAACGGCCGCTGGGACGTTGCGGTAAACTGGAACAACGTGGTGAAAATATCCTCGCGGCCGGCCATATCGCTTACCGTGGACGGAATGTTGCTCACGCCGTGCGCCATAGACATATACCGGACGAAAACCACATGGTACGTGAACGCGGGCCTGAAATACTCCTTCCTGCGCGACCGGGCCGTGTTGATTCTGAAGTGCAACGACATATTCCAGTCGTTCCAGCACCGGTTCGCAGCCGACGTTCCGGGACAGCATTACTTCACCAAACAACCTTTTTATACCCGCGAGCTGAGCGTTTCGTTCACCTATAAATTCGGTGGATACGAAGAAAAGCGCCCCGTAAAGGGGAAGGATTCCCGGCTGGGAACCGTAGGCTCCGAATAAAATAACTTCTCCGAAAACGGAGGCGGGCGAACCCCGTCCGCCTCCCTGCCTCCACGGCATACACCCTGCCGTGCGGGAACTTCCGTGCATTTCTCCATACGGAAAATTTATGCATTCCCCTTAAAAATATATTGCGGGCGGACACCTATGCGACCGCAAAAGGAGCATATTCACGCTTAACGGTTTAAGCCGGGACACGGCCACTGACTGATAAAAAAAGCCGTCCGGCCTCCCCTTGCCATGTTTCCGGCAGTAACATTTAAAGGCGTATTTATAAAATTTTTAGCTATATTGTAATCTCAAAGAACCGTTAAAAACTCATTTCCTACACGGCAGCCCCAATAATTCAGGGCATTAAATCCACTTAACACATTTTTTAATTTATGAACAGACCTTTACTTAAACTCATCGGTAATCATCCGGAGAGGAGCTTCTCTTGCAGACTGTCCGCCTTTGCGGCGGCATTTTGCATGCTCTGTTCGTGCAGCAGCGAACCGCCGGAAGAAAGTCCTTTTCCGAAGGAAACGCCGGAAATAACGGTCGATGCTACCGTAAGGCACGACACGGCTGCGGAAGACGCCTTCTTCGTACAGGGCGACGAAGTCGGGCTTACCGTGGTAAAATGGAAAGATGGACAGCCGCAGTCCCTGAGCGGCCCGCGGCAGGAGGACAATGTCAGGTTCACATACGGCGGGGCCGGATTTACATCCTCGGCGGCCGCATATTTCCCCGACAAGGCCACTCCGTGCGTATTCTACGCGTATTACCCCTACTCCTACAAGGGATTCGAGCCGGGAACCCCGCTGCTGAACGTAAAGGTATCTTCCGACCAGAGCGGCAGCGGATACCACGCCTCGGATTATCTGGCGGCCGTAAATAAGGAGGTCGCTCCCGGAACCGCCCCCGCGCCCCTCTCGTTCGACCATTTGCTCAGCAATGTGGTCATAGTTCTCAAGCCGGGAACGGACTGCGGCCCCGAACAGATAAAGTCGGCTGGAATAGAGCTGGTCAGCATGCTGACGTCGGCCCGCTACGACATGGACGAAAAGACTTTCGAAACGCTGCCGGGAAGAAGCGACATCATTCCTAACGGAAGGCCCGCCGAAACTTCCGACGGTTCGTTCGGCGGCATCAAGGCAATCGTAGTCCCGCAGTCCAAACGAGCCGGAGAATCGGTATTTTATCTGAGGATAGACGGACGGACGCTGGCATACAAGCCTTCCTCGCAGTTCGTATTCGAACCGGGCCGCGAACACGTGCTTACCGTGACGGTCAACCTCGCCGGGGAAGCCCCGTCCATAGAGGTATCGTCCCAGATACAGGACTGGACGGACGGCGGAACCGTCAGCGGAAACGCAGGCGAACCCGCTGGCGACACGGACAAAGTGACCGACCGGGAAGGAAACGTATATTCCACCGTGGAAATCGGCGACCTGCGCTGGATGGCGGAAAACCTGCGCTCGACGGTGCTGGACGACGGAACTCCCATACTCGAACTCGGCGGCACGGACGCGGGCTGGAAAACGGCCTCCGAACCGGCCTACTGTTCCCTCGACGGCGACGACGAGAACCTCGCGCTTTACGGCCCGCTTTACAACTATCCGACCGTGCAAAGCGGAAAGATATGCCCGGCAGGCTGGCGGTTGCCCACGCAGGACGAATTCGACGGCCTGACCGGGGGTTATATGAACCGCGGCCCCAACCTGATGGCCACCGAAGGCTGGCGTCAGAACGGAAACAACTCCACCGGCTTCACCGCCCTTCCGGGAGGCACTCTCAGAGGCTCGTTCACGAATCAGGACGCCGGATTCTGGTCGTCCGAAAAGGACGGTACGTGGATACTGTACTTCTACGTATCCTATGCGAGCACCTACACGGACTGGAAAAACAACGACGGTTCGTACGGCATGTCCATACGGTGCGTCAAAAAAATAAACTGAGCACGGAGATGAATAAAACGAAACTCACGGCATTCGCAGCGGCGCTGCTGGCCGCCCTATGCATATCTTTCGCACTTACCGGATGTTCGGGCAAGGACAACCCGGCTCCCGATAAACCGGACGACCCCGACGACCCCGAACAGGTGGAAATAGCCGGCGGAGAAAACGGCTGGCAGGACGGCCCGGATACCGACGCCGGCGCCGACCAGGGACCGGAAGTGATAGAACCGCTCACCGACAGGGACGGCAACGTATATCAGGTAATCAAGATAGGGACGCAGTATTGGACGGCTTCCAATCTCAGGGTAAGAAATTTCAACGACGGAACGGCCGTACCGCTCGTCGAAGACGACGCGCAGTGGTACGACCGGGGCGAAAACGGCGAGGCCGCCTGCTGCACGTTCCGGAACGAGCCGGACAACGGCGAAACGTACGGGCTGCTTTACAACTGGCACGCCGTAACGAGCGACAAGCTGTGCCCCGAAGGCTGGCACGTACCGACGTCCGGGGAATTCGGCCTTCTTGTCGACATGTACGGCGGCAAGGAGGAAGCCGGGGCCGCGCTTAAAAGCACTTCGGGCTGGAAGGGGTTCGGCGGCGACGAGAATCCCGAATATCAGGGCGACAACCGCAGCGGCTTCACCGGACTGCCGGCCGGATACCGTTCCGGCGAGGACGGCGCGTTCCTGAATCTGGGACAGTACGGATACTGGTGGACCGCCTCCGAAGTAAACGAGCTTCAGGCGAACTGCATTTACGTCTATTACAACAAACCGTTCGCCTACACCATAACTCCGCCCAAGCGCGGCGGCTATTCGGTAAGGTGCGTCCGCTATTAATCACAACCATGAATGTCATGAAACATAACAGATTCCATACCATATTGCCGTGCGTTGCCGCGCTTTCGCTCGCATGGTTCCCGTACGGGTGCAGCGATACGGAAGAAGCGGGAGAAGGCGGCGCCCCGGGCCGGGTTCGGGCGGTCACCGAAAACTCGTCGCCTTTGCTGTCCGACGGAAGCGCGGTCGGCCTCTACATGGTAGAAGGCGGCAAAGGCATAAACGGACAGCGCATATTCGACAATGCGAAACTGGTACGCTCCGGCGGCGGCTTTATCGCCGAACCGGCGCTTTTCTATCCGGAAGGCGCGCAACCGGCCTACGATTTCTATGCCTATGCGCCATACCGGAGCGGCGCGGTCGCGTCCGGCGCATCGTTCATAACGCTGAACGTGCAGCCCGACCAGAGCGACCGGAAAGCTTATGAAGCAAGCGATTTCCTGCTGGCGCATACCCTCGGCCACAAGCCGTCGCAGGGCACGGTAAACCTGAATTTCGCGCATCCGCTCGCCCGCGTGGACATCGTGCTGAAAGCCGGAGGAAGTTACGAGTCGGCCGCCGACATACCGTCGCCCCGCACGGTAACGATAGCGGGAGCAGCCACGGAAGGCAGGCTGGATTTCGGCACCGGCTTTTTTACGTCCGTCGGGCAGACCGCCGACATAACTCCCTTCGGAACTTTCGCGGAACGCGGAGACGTTCTGGACGGGGTTTCGGCGATAGTAATTCCGCAGACGGTGAAGGCCGGACAGGAGTTTTTGAAAGTGAGCGCCGGCAAGGACAATTACGCGTACGCTCCCGAAGCCGACCTGACGTTCGAAGCGGGGAAAGTGCATACCGTCACCCTTACCCTGAATGCTTCGTTCGGAAACGTGACGATAACCATGGAAGCCGAAGTTAACGACTGGGCTGACGGCGGCGACACGCCCGTGGAAGGCGGCGAAGTGCTGCCTCCGGAGGGCAACGCCGTACAGGATGCCGACGGCAATTCCTACCCGATAGTCCGTATCGGCGGACGCTACTGGATGGGAGCGAACCTGCGCACTTCCAAGTATAACGACGGAACCCCGATACCGGAAATCACGGATGCGAAGGCATGGCTCGAAACCGGGGGAGGCGCACGATGCAGCTACGACAACGACCCGGACAACTATGCCCGTTACGGAGCTCTCTACAACCGCAAGGCGGTGAACACGCGCAAACTGTGCCCGCCCGGATGGCATGTTCCCGACGGAACCGAATGGGACCAGCTCGCAGCAGCCCTCGGCGGGACCGTGGACGACTATCAGGCATGGCACGGCGTGGGGAGCGCGCTGAAAGCGACGACCGGCTGGGCGGAAGGCGAGAACGGCACGAATGAAAGCGGGTTCGGGGCGCTGCCCGGCGGCTACCGGTATGCCGACACCGAATATCAGGGTTATTCCTCGTTCCAGAACGGAGGAGTGTACCCCTGCTGGTGGAGCATGACAGAGGTATCGTCCTACATGAGTTACGCCCGGTCGGTGCAGGGAGATATGCTTTACCGCTACCTGCGCAGCAACGAAAGCGGCTGCTCGGTAAGATGTATTCACGATTTTTAAACGAAACGACTTATGAAAAACACATACAGATTTCTGGGAACCGTTCTGCTGGCGGCATCTTTCGCGACGCTCTGCTCGTGCCAGCGCGAGGACGCCGTTCTGGAAGGGGAAGACGGCAGAATCGTCTTGCGCAGCGGCGGAGCGGCCGGAGCACTGAACGAAGGCGACCGGCTGGGGTTTTACTGCGTACGGTCCACCGGAAACCCCGCGGCCGATATTCTGGGCGAACGCTACCACGACAACCGGATGTTGACGGTACACAAGGGAACGCTGTCCAGCGAAGTGCCCCTCTTCTTCCCCGATGCGTACACCGGCCCTTCGGACTTCTACGTATATTACCCGTACAGCGAGCCGGGCCTCGCCGCCGGTAAGCCGCAAATCGAGATAACCACCTATGCCGACCAGAGCACAGACGAAAACTTCGCTCTGAGCGACTGCAAGCTCGCAAGGGCTTACGGTATCCCCCGCCGTCCGGGAACGACCCAGCTCGTGTTCGAGCGACTTATGAGCCGCCTCGATTTCGTCATACTCCCCGGAGAAGGCTACGCGACCGTGAACGCCCTGCTCGATGCGGCCGTAACCGTCAGAAACGTCTGCCGGGTCGGCAACGTGGATTACGCAGCCGGCACGGTTTCGTCGCCCGCGATAGCCGGGGACATAACCGCCCACGGCGCATTCGCGCCGAATGAGAGCGGAGGCGCCGAAGGGGTGTCGGCCATCGTATTCCCGCAGCCGGTCGCAGCCGGAACGGAACTGTTTTTCATCGAAGCGGCCGGCAAGAAATTCCGGGGCGTACTGGCCTCCGGACAGACGTTCGAGCCGGGCAAGCGCTACACCTATACGCTCACTCTCAACCGCGCTTCGACCGGAGAGCGGATTCTCGTGGAGGCGACCGTTAACGACTGGACGGAAGGAACGCCGGGCGAAGGCGGAACCGTAGAGGTGGACCCGGGAACGGACCTCGACTACGTGACCGACATCGAAGGTAACGAGTACGGAACCGTTACGATAGGCAACCAGATATGGACCGCATCCAACCTGCGCACGACCCGCTTCAACGACGGTTCCTCCATAGCCAACATAGAGGACCAGACGCAGTGGGAAAACTGCGAGAACACCGAAGGCCCCGCATGGTGCTTTTTCAGAAACGACCCGGCGAACGGTTCCCGGATGGGCGTTCTCTATAACTGGTACGCCGTGGGAAAAGGCGGACTGTGCCCGGCGGGCTGGAGAGTTCCGACTCTCGACGACTGGAAAGAGCTGGAATCATTCCTCGGAGCCGAGGCGGGCAAGCGGCTCAAGGCGGCCTCCGGCTGGTACGACGGCTACGGGGACACCTCTCCCTCCTATCAGGGAACGGACGAATTCGGATTCAACGCCGTATTCGCAGGCAACCGCCGTTCGAGCAAGGGATTCGGCGGAGATGGATTCGGGGAATGGTGGTCGGCTACCGTGGCCTCCTCCAGCACCTATTCGGCTTCGATAGCCTATGTATATGCGGAAGGGAATGCCCTGAAGCTCGGCTCGACCCGGTTCAAGGAATCCGGACAGGCCGTAAGATGCGTAAAAGATAAAGCGGAACGAAAATGAAAAGGATTAAAAAGAACGAAGCAGCTGCTTTCGGAATCCTGACGGCGGCGCTGCTTGCCGGATGCACTGCGGAAACCGACCAGGCCGCCCCGCAGTCCTACTCCATACAGGTCAGCGCGGCGCTGGAACCGACAACAAAGGCGACCGACATAACATTCGAAACCGGCGACCGGTTCGGGCTGTACGTAACGGAACGGCATGGTACGGAACCGGGCGGACCGGCCGGGCCCCGCTATCTGGACAACGAGCCGTGCCTGCAGACCGAAAACGGCGTCGAGCTGGCCCCGGAAAACTATCCGAACAACCGGGTGGATTTCTACGCCTATTATCCGTATGCGGAAGAAGGGGCGACTCCCGGCAGCAACCTGCTGCCGTTCAGCGTTAAAACCGACCAGAGCGCAGACAGGGCCTATACCCTCAGCGACCTTATGTACGCCTCGACTTCCGACGTGGCGGCAAGCGGCAGCCCCGTACCGCTTCTGTTCAGGCACAGTCTGGCACGTATAGACGTCCGCCTGACGGCCGGAACAGGATTCGACAGTCCGGCCCGGCTCGAAGGAGCCACGCTGAAGGCCAAAGACCTGCCTACCGGCTGCGAACTCAACCTGGAAACCGGCGCGGTCGGCGGGCAAAACTCCCCGGCCGACATGGTCCCGAAAGGAAACGGTGCGACGGTAAACGGAGAGGAAGTATCCCTCATGTCGCTCGTGGTGGTTCCGCAGACCATAACGGCCGGAAAAGAACTGTTCGAAATCACGGCCGACGGTTCCGTACTCGTCTATGTACAGGAGCAGGAAAAGGAGCTCGCTCCCGGTTCACGCACCCTGTTCGAAATTACGCTCGTCAGGGGAGCGGCACGGCCGACGGCCCGGATAACCTCTCTTCCGTAGGAACAGCGGATGAATATTCGACAGGGGCACGCCGTAAAGCGTGCCCCTGTCGCATACCCGGCGGAAAGGGCGTCCCGAAAACGGAACGCCCTTAAAAAACCATGCCGGAAAAAACTACCTCGTAGCTTTAGTATAGTTGCCGTCCTTATCGAAATACAGGGACGTACCGTCGGAAAGACCGGCCCGGTAACCGTCATTGGTAGTTTCGAGCCTTACAATCCGCATTGCGGGATACTCGTTGGCGGTAAAAGTGTTGATTTTGGAAGGAATCACGGCTGCCGGCACATAGCCGTTCTTCATAATGATTTCCGACCAGTCGCCGCTTCCGCCCTCGAACGACACCTGGTCGCCGTTGGTAAAGTAAACGGTGTACTTGTCCCACGACGACTGACGGTCCATTTCCACGGACTTTACTTTCTCACGAGGGAAATTCCTCTGGATGAATTCCTGGGAATTCTTCGGAAGCTTGTCGAAATCGACTTTCTGAGGCGCTGCGTTTACCGACAAAGCAGCCGCTGCAAATACCAAAAAGAATAAGAGTTTTTTCATAATCTTAACGAATACGTTATAAATACCAAGCCGCTTATTGCAAAAGGTATTCCATTCTCGACCGTCCGCGTGCCGAAAGGCGCACCCGCCGTATCTTTTTGCGGCTGCAACGGCCACGCGGAAAAGCAGCCGGGCGAAACGTGGACCGCTTTCCGCAGATGCCCCGCGGCGGCGGTCAGGCGGATATTTATCTCCAGCCAGCATGCGCAGCCGATAATTTAAGGCATATTCTTTGTTTTATATTTCCAAGACAAACAACCGTTTAAGCCCTCAGGCAAAACCGGCTTGCGGCACAAAACACTGGCTTTCTTGTAGCATAGGGGGAATCCCCGGACTTAAACTCAACCGTTCGACCTGCAATGAATAAAAGCGAACTCGCCCAAACCCTGCTGCTCGGGATAAAGGACTTTCTCTCATGGGCGGGCATCCCCCGCCACATGCTCGACAAGCTCGACGAAATCATATTCCTGATACTTATCGTCGTCATAGCGTTTATCGTCGCCGCCATAGTACGCATCATCGCCATACGCTTCACCAAAAGAATCCTGAAGCGCAAGAATATAGGATTCCTCGAATCTCTCGTCAAATACAACGCCTTGCGGAAACTGACGGCAGTCATACCGCCGCTGATTATTTCGGCCCTGCTGCCTTTCGCTTTCAATAAAAATTCCGAATGGTTCACCGTAAGCAACAAGATTACATGGATTTATTTCTTCATCGCTCTGGTTTTGTCCGTCAATGCGATATTGAAGTCGGCAGGAGATACGCTGAAGAACCGGGAGGAATGGAAAAACCGCCCGATGAAGGGATTCGTACAGATATTGCAGGTGATATTCTTCAGCATCACCGTTATCGTCGTAATCTCCATTTTGATAAACAAATCTCCGCTCAACCTTATCACAGGACTCGGGGCTTTCGCCGCCATACTGCTGCTGATATTCAGGGACACCATACTGGGATTCGTGGGAGGCGTTCTGATTTCCGAAAACGACATGGTGCGCATAGGCGACTGGATAGAGATGCCTCAAAACAGCGTAAACGGCATCGTAACCGACATCACCCTCACAATCGTAAAAGTCCGGAACTTCGACAATACCATCGTAACAATCCCTCCTTACTCGCTGGTTTCGGGCTCGTTCATCAACTGGCGGGGCATGAGCGACTCGGGCGGACGCCGCATCATGCGCGAATACGCTCTGAAGCTCGATTACATCAAGCCCTGCACGGACGAGTTTCTGGAAAAAATGAAATCCTTCGACAAGGACCTCGCGGACTTCATTTCCGAAAAGCAGAAACAGGCGGCCGAGGGAAAGGTCGCCAACACCGACAATCCCGCCGGTCTGGTCAACGGAACTATAGACACCAATCTCGGACTGCTCCGCGCATATATGACCTTGTACCTCAAACGCCACCCCTCCGTCAACAACGGACTCCTGCTTATGGTGCGCACGCTTGCCCCGACCGGAAACGGGCTGCCGGTACAGATTTACTGCTTTTCCGCCAACAAGAACTGGCCCAGCTACGAATCCATACAGGCCGAAATAATGGAGCACTTCGTCTCCGTACTGCCTGCATTCGAACTCTATCCCTTCCAAAGCGCCGACGCACGCGACGCCATTATCAGCGGCCTGATTGAGGCCGGGAAAGTCGATTTGTCCATCATCGACGGCATTCCGTGGCACAGCATTCTGCCGAAGGAAAAAGAAGAGCAAACCAAGCCGTAAATCAGGCAGACAACGCTTTCCGAGAAACGTCCGCGCCTCGGAAACGACCTGTATGCCCTTGTTCCCTCATTGGGTCCCGGACAAAAAAATGCTTCCCTGTAGAGAGAAGCATTCTTACACCTGCGGTGCGGACGAAACCGCATCTGCGGAAAGGGGGGGATTCGAACCCCCGGTACCCGAAGGTACAACGGTTTTCGAGACCGCCACAATCGACCGCTCTGCCACCTTTCCGTAATCTCCGGTATTATCCGGCGCACAAATATAGACATTTTTTCCATTCTCCCCTTCCGCGGGAGCCGAAACTTCGGAATAACGTTCCGAAAGAAAAGGCCGTAAATACCTTCACTCGGCCGCGTTTCCGTCCTCGTCTGTCCCGGAAGAAACAGGCGGCGCGGTGTTACCGGCAGCCGAAGGCGTCCCGCGCCCGCAGCGGTATCCGTCCGCACATGTTCGTCTTTTACGCAGCAGCAGAAGGAAGGGCGCAAGAGAAACCACCATAAGAATGCTCACCAGCCGAAAATCGTCGGTAATTCCGTCTATAAATGCGGAGCGGCTGTCGGCCACACCCTGCGCCTGATGTATTCCCTCGCGGGCCGTCAGTATGGTGGTAAGCAAAGCCACGCTCAAGCTGCCGAATATCTGCTTGATACTGTTGGAAATGCCGGCGGCATCGGCCATATCCCTCTGGGCAAGGTGTTTCAGCGCGAACACGTTCAGGGGAGCGAAGACGAGGCCCATTCCGAATCCACGCAGATAGAGCACCACCATTATCTGGTGGTGCGTAGTGCCTGCGGTAAACCGGCTCGCCAGCCAGAAGCTCGCCGCCATAATCAGCAAACCCGCGAACACCGGAGGCAGCGCCCCGGTACGCTTGACTATGAACCCGGAGGACAGGGCGAGCACGCCCTGTATAAGCCCTACCGGCAGAAATACGCTTCCCGCCATTATGGCCGTGTAGTCCAGTCCTTTCTGCATAAACAGCGGCAACAGGTAAGTACCTCCGAACATCCCCATGCCGAAAATCGCCAGCACCATGTTGGATATGCCGAAATTGCGCTCGCCCAGCAGGCGTATGTTGAGAAGAGGATTCCGGATTTTCAGCTCGACTACGATAAATGCCGCAAGCGCCAGTCCTCCAATTGCGAACGAACCTATGACTTCCGGTGCGCTCCACCCGCGCGGGTTTCCGGTTGAATTGCCTCTGGCAAGACCGTAAACGAGCAGGGGCATGAATATAGCCACGAGTATGAACCCCCAGTAATCGAACCGTCCTATATCCGGCCGTTTCCACTCGCGCTGTATGACCGCCGTGGCGGCTATTCCCAGAATTCCTATCGGCACGTTTATGTCGAATATCAGATGCCAACTGTAATCGTCCACCAGAAAACCGCCGAGCAGCGGCCCGAACGAAATCGAAGCCGCGGCCGCGACCGACCAAAGCCCCAGCGCCACGGGGCGCTGCTGCGGAGTGAACTCGCGCGACACGATTGCAAGCCCGAGCGCCTGAATTATTCCACCGCCTATGCCCTGAAGGGCGCGCGACGCTATCAGAAACATATCGGTAGAGGAGCGTCCGCAAAGCCACGAGCCCAGCGTGAACAATACCATCCCCAACAGGTAAATGCGCTTGTTCCCCCACCTGTCGGCTATCCATCCGGCCGAGGGCAGCATGACCGTCATGGTTATCATGTAGGCCGTTATGACCCATTCGGCCGTGGAAATGGTGGTATGGAACACCCCCATAATGGTAGGAATACCGACATTCACTACCGTGATGTCCAGCACGGCCATAAAGGTCCCTATCATAATAACCGCCAGCACCAGCCACTTGTAGCTCCTGCTGCTCCGTATCCTGTCCGTAAAGCGTGCCATTCCGCTCTCCCGGTCGCAATAAAAATGCCAGCCGGCCGGAAAGGAACCTGCCCGGCGACGAGGTTTTTCCGACGCCGAAATCCGGAGCCGCGGATAAAACAGGATGCGGTTCGGACGGGCTTGGCTTGCCGCTTGCCTTCCACTCTCTTTATAGAATAGTAGGAGGCGCCTCGGCAGAATGCAAGCGAGCTTGCTTCTGCTCTCGGCTTTCACTATATTTATGAAAAATTACGCAGCCATGAAAATACTGTTTATAAACGGAAGTCCCCATAGCGACGGCAATACGTTCCTTGCGTTGTCCGAAGCGGCTCGGGCCGCCGAAGACGCGGGAGCCGAAACCCGGCTGGTCCAGCTCGGAACGCGTCCGGTGCGCGGATGTATCGCATGCAACAGATGCGCCGAGGAAGGCCGGTGCATATTCCGGGACGAACCGTACGACACCGTAAGGCAGGAGCTCGAAACTTCCGATGCGCTGGTCGTGGGCTCGCCCGTGTATTTCGCCGGACCCAACGGCTCGCTCTGCGCCCTGCTCGACAGGGTGTTTTACTCCTGCGGCCCGCTGCTGAAATACAAGCCGGGGGCTTCTGTGGCGGTCTGCCGCCGCGGGGGAGCGAGCGCGACTTTCGACCGGCTTAACAAGTATTTCACCATACTCGACATGCCGGTGGTTTCCTCCCAGTATTGGAACAGCGTGCACGGTATGGTTCCCGGGGAAGCGGCCGCGGACGCGGAAGGACTTCAGACCATGCGCACGCTGGGACGGAATACGGTCTGGCTGCTGAACTGCATACACAACGGCCCCGCCGTGCCTCCGGAGCCGGAGCCTGCCGTTATGACCAATTTCATACGTTAGCCGGGCCACGCAAGGCTTGAGTTGTCCGGAGAGCGGCCCGAAAGCGGAAACCGGGCAGACCCGACCTTCGACGAAATGCCGGACAAAGGAAGCGAAGCGCGGGGTTTCCTTCGGGGAAACGCAGCGAGCCGAAATCCGGCTCCCGCCTTTCGGTTCCGGAAGAAACCGCGTACCGACAGTACGGTTTTCCGCCCTGTGCTCTTGAACTCGCAGCCGAGGATAACCGCCTCGAAGACAACGTAAGCCGGAAGACGAGCCGACTCCGCGGGAGCCTGCAATAAATGTCTTTCTCCGTCGCGAGGAATACCCTGCCCGTACTTTTTTCAAAAGCCCGGCATAATATTTGGTTTATAAAATAAACTACTTTATATTTGCACTGAAAACGCGAAACCAACGCGACTAAAAACTTACCGCCATGAAAACCTTATACTTATGTCTGGCCGCCCTGCTTGTTTTGCCTTGCGGCCTGCCTGCCGCCTCAGAACCGGACACGCTGACCGTGCGCATCGACGGAATCCGCAGCGCGGAAGGGCAAATACTGATAGCTCTCCTTACGCCCGAAGGCGAGTGGCTCCAATCGCAGACAAAGGCCGCAGCCGTAGAGGGGGTAGAATTTCTCTTTACGGCACTTCCGGCCGGAGAAGCGGAAATTTTGGCGTTCCACGACGAAAACGGCAACTACGCGCTCGACCGTCGCGACGACGGCGAACCGGCCGAGGGATGCGCCGCGAAAAACTGCCTGCTGCCTTCCGAAACCGGCACGGAACGAGTAGAGCTGTGGTACGGAAACGAAAAACTATAAACCCGCAATAAAATGGAAGACAGACAACTCTCCGGACAGGAAAGCCTCGACCTTATCGCCCGCATGCTTTCCGTTACCCGCGCCCGCGTCGAGCGCGGCTCCGGCCGGCCGTTCCTTATCTGGGGCTACACGACCGTAGCCGTATCGGCAGCCGTATGGCTCGCCGTGACCCGCACGGCCGACCCCCGCTGGTTCTGGCTCTGGCTCGCGCTGCCCGCCGTCGCGCTGCCCCTTACGCTGCTTACGGCCAAATCGACAAGCGTCGGCGCCAGCACCTATTTCGACCGCATCATAGGCTACGTATGGTGGGTATGCGGCACGGCCGGATTCTTCGTGTCGTTGCTTTCGTCCTTTTTCCGGCTTCCCGTCCTGTTTCTGATAATACTGATAATGGGAATGGGGACGGCCCTTACGGGACTTATAATCCGCTTTCCGACATGCTCCGTCACGGGATTCGTTTCGATGGCGCTGTCGCTTCTGTGCCTTATATTCCGGGGAATCGACGGCATACTCGTGTTCGCAGCCGTATTCGTGGTAATGATGATAATTCCCGGTCATATACTCCAGCACAAATGCGCGGCCCCGACCAGATAAACTCCGGCGGCAAGGGCGGCTCCCTCCCCCCGCTCGACCCTTTGCTGCACTCCGAACTGCGGCTTGCGGTGATGTCGGTGCTGGCGGGCGTGGAAAGCGCCGACTTCCCTTTTATCCGGGAACGAACGGGGGCTACGGCCGGGAATCTGAGCGTCCAGCTCGACAAGCTGTCGGCGGCCGGATATATCGACGTGCAAAAGACCTTCCGGGGCCGCAAACCGTGTACCATGCTGCGTATAACCGCACAGGGAGCCGATGCTCTCGCCGCCTACGTCGAGGCCCTTCGAAGCTACCTGAAACTCTGAACCCCGGTTTCGCATCGACATGAAACGGAGAGCCCCGGCGAAGGGCTCTCCGTTCTCGAATATCCGTTACTCCGTTTCCTCGGTTACTGCATTCAGAGCCACTCGGAAACCCAGAAAGTTGCAACACATATCCCCGGTATTCATATCGCGGTACCAGACCGGTATTTCCCAGCCGAACCAGCTTCCGCCGCGTATGGGCCGGTAGTAGCCGGAGCTGCTGCCGGGACCCTGCGGGTTTATCGGTCCGTGCGGGTCGTAGGGCCACTGTTCGCCGTACCAGCCGTAGCACCATTCCCAGACATTGCCGCTCATATCGTAAATACCCAGCCAGTTGGCATATGCCGCGGCTCCGTTATAGGCGACGCCGTTGTGGTTAGATATAAATATAGTAAGACAAGTCCGGAAAATCAAACGTTTCCGAAACTTCCCTCGCCGCTTCGTACGCTCCCGCATCGTGCGGCCACCTCCCGGACGCCGGAAAGCACGGTGGTACGAATTGTGCGTGTAAAAAGGCGTATGCGACAGCGCATATTTATAACTTTGGGCCGCGGACGGAATCCGGCCGCGCTTACCTATGAAACGTATTCTCATCATATTAACGGCATCGCTCTGCGTTCTGACCTCCTGCCGGGGCCGGACCGCGCACGGCGGTGCGCAACTCACGGATACCATGACCGACGGAAATCAGCGGGAAATCTACCTTGCGGGCGGATGCTTCTGGGGCACGGAGCACTTTATGAAACAGATACGGGGCGTCGTATCCACCACGGCGGGGTACGCCAACGGCAACACCCCTAATCCGACCTACCGTCAGGTATGCGGGGGCGACACCGGTTTTGCCGAAACCGTTCGCGTGGTTTACGACCCACGGCAGGTAGAGCTGCCCCTGTTGCTCGACCTGTATTTCAAAACCATAGACCCGACCAGCCTCAACCGGCAGGGCAACGACCGGGGCACGCAGTACCGCACCGGCGTTTACTACACCGACCCCGGCGACCGGGCGGCGATAGAAAAGGCCGTCGGGGAGTTGGAAAAACGCTTCGATAAACCGGTGGTGGTGGAAGTGGAGCCGCTGCGGAATTTCTATCCGGCAGAGAACTACCATCAGGACTATCTGGACAACAATCCGGGCGGCTATTGCCATATAAATCCGGCCCTGTTCGAGTTGGCCCGCAATGCCAATCCGCCACGGAAGGTTTATAAAAAGCCGGACGAGAAAACGCTCCGCGAGCGGCTTACGGACAGGCAGTATGCCGTTGCCCGGCAGGGCGCCACCGAGCCGCCGTTCCGCAACGAATACTGGAACGAACACCGCAAGGGCATCTACGTGGACATAACCACAGGCGAACCGCTGTTCGTATCGTCCGACAAGTTCGATTCGGGCTGCGGCTGGCCCTCGTTCTCGCGTCCGATAGCCGACAGTCTTATAGAGGAGCGCCCGGACGATTCGTACGGAATGAAACGCACGGAAGTGCGCAGCCGAACGGGCGATGCGCATCTCGGACACGTGTTCGAAGACGGCCCCCGTGAATCCGGCGGCCTGCGCTACTGCATAAACAGCGCCTCGCTGCGGTTCATTCCGAAAGACGACATGGAAAAGGAGGGCTACGGAGAATACATGAAACTGTTGGACAGATAAAACATGCCGGGCGGATTCGCCGCACCTTCCGCCGGCATTTTTCCTACATGGCGGCTTGTCCGGAATCCGCGGCTCCGTGGGAAACGGCCCCCGATGCACCCGCGCATCCGAAGACAATGTGGATTATTTACCCGCTCCGCATAAAATTTCACCGAATCTCGTACGGGAACAATCGGCGAAACATATTTTTCGTATATTTACGACGAATTTTGCCATGAAATAGAAAGTATTCCTTTCAGGCAGAACTCGACATATTTCTACCTACCTCAGAATAGCAAACGTGGCAGTTTACAATTCTTCATGGTGTAGGCAGGGGAGATTCGTGCTCACGTACAGGGGCATGGACTTTGCCTGTTTCCATGAAGCGGCTTGCCACGGCCGGCTATTCGGACTCGTGAAGTTCCATGCCCTTTTTCTTTCTTGCGGATAAGGGCGTTATCCCCTGAAAATTATTATCTTTGTGCAGAAGCATGATGCTTCGCTTTTATCATCCCGAATAGCGAACGTGGCAAGTTAGTAAATCGTGGAAGATGGTAAGAGATATATTCCTGTGCCCCGTAGAGGCACGGATGTATCGCTTGTGCCACGAAGGCTGCCACGGCCCGCTGTTTTACCTGTCGAGAGTCTGTGCCTCTTTTATCGCGCGCTCCCGACGGTGCACGGGCAAGGCCATGGCAATGAAACACTGCAAAACCGAATCCGAACCGGCATTTGCCGCAGCTCTTTCGCAGAGCACGGCGGAAGTGCGTCTGCCGGGAACATTGTGCGGATTTCCCTTCCGGTCCGCTCCGAAAACTCCGGGCGTCCGGAATACCTCCCGCAAGACGCGTCCGAAAAAAATCCCACGCAAGTTAGCCGCCTTGGAAGGCACTTGGCTAATGACCGGCTGCTATCATCTCGCAAAGGGCGAATGGGTGCCGGACATGGAATATCTTTGTGCCCCTTACTACGAAATCTGGGAATTCCACACAGACGGTTCCATGACTCACCGGGCATACGGAATAGAGCTGCACTATCGCTTTACCCTTTCGGGCAGCGTGCTGTCGGCCACCCGGACGACCCGGCGGGGACCTGCCTCCGAACCGGACATGTATCGCCTGACGGCAGGCAAGAAACACGCGTCCCTTACTCTGTTCGGTCCCGTTCCGGGCGGCATAGAACGCCGCTTCGAACTTGTCCGGCTCACCGAAGGCGACAAGCCCTTTCCCCCCAAAACGGCGAGAAGACTCTTCATCAGGACGTAAACGCCTTTTGCGGACGGCCGGAATTTTGGCTATATTGCAACGTCCCCGACGCGAACGCCGCGCCGACCGCGGCCAGTGCCTGCTCCGTATCGAGGGACGCACGGAACTTGTCGTTTACTAACCGCCGCAAGGCAGGCCCGCGGCACAAAACTACTTTTATGAACCTTTTCAAACCTACGACCCTCGCGGTCGCAGCAATGGCCGCAGTCGCCTGTTCCGGCGACGACCGGCCGGAATTCCCCCCCCCGGCATAGAAATCGCAATCGGGGAAATCACCGCCGTATCCATTTCCTTTACGACCTCTCCGAGCAACGCCGATGCCGCGGCATGGACGGTGCTCGAAGCCTCCGAGCCACGGCCGGACGCCGAAACCATCCTTTCCTCGGGCAACAGGGCGGCTCCGGACAAGGAGGAAACCCACACCGTCGGCGGACTCGCGCCCAACACCCCCTACGCGGTTTACGCCGTCGCTGAAAACGCGGCCGGATATTCCGCGGTAGTCCGCACCGAAATCACCACCGCCCATATCCGCCCCGCCGTTTCGCTCGCTCCGGGCGATGCCGGGGAAACCTCGCTATCATTTACACTCGCACCTTTCCGGGCCGAAAAAGCCGCATGGGTGTGCATTCCCGCCGGCGAAGCCGTCCCTTCCGCGGACGTAATCCTTGCCTGCGGCTTTCCGGCCGACGCCGCGCAGGAGCGCAGTTACTCGGCCGACTCCCTCGAATCCGGCACGTTGTACGTCATAGCGGCGGCCGCGTCGGCGGGAACGGAAATATCCGAAACCGCCCGTCTCGAAATGTCCACCCTCGGAGCGCCGCCCGAAGTCGTCCTTGCCGCCGGGGAAACCGGCTCTTCGTACATCGGCTTCATCCTGACCGCCCTGCACGCCGAACGCGCGGCATGGCTGTGCCTGACCGCGGAAGAGCCGGTCCCGGACGCTTCCGGAATCCTCGCCAGAGGCACTCCGGCCGGGGTGGGCGCGCCGGTCCGGTGCAGGGCCGAAAACCTCGGCCCTTCGACGGAATACACGATAGCCGCCGCGGCGGAAAACAAAGACGGCCTGTCCGCGGTAGCCGTACTGAAGACCGCGACCGCTCCGGCCGTCCCGCCGGCCTTAGGCGACTACTATTACAGCGACGGCTCGTGGAGCAGCGGCGATGCCGAACCCGACCCTGCGAAAACCTGCATCGGAATAGTGTTCTATGCCGGCCGCGGCGAAGACCCGTACGCGGACGACTGCGCCTATACGCTCAAGGACGGCACTACGCCTCTGAAGGAAGTCCGCGGCTACGCAATAGCTCTCGACGACGCGTCGGCCGATGGAATGGCATGGGGCTCGTGGGGGATGGACGGTCAGGCGGGAGTCGGCACTTCCACCAACCGGTACGACTTTCGCGGTTACTCCAACACTCTCGCAATAAAAGCGAATGCCGAACGGAAACACGGCGCTCTTTCGGACGAGGCGGAGGACAACTATCCGGCGACCTACCGCGCCCACGTGCTCTACGAAACGGTCGTACCCGCTCCGGAAAACAGTTCGGGCTGGTTTCTGCCCTCGGCGGGACAGTTGAAATACATAGGGGCGCACCGTACGAAAATCGAGGAAAACATGCACCGGCTGGGACGCGGCGACATTGGAACCGCCAGAGACTGGTACTGGTCGAGCACCGAATACAGCAACAACGGCAGCATGATGTACAACGCATGGTATCAGGACTTCCACCACGGCTACGACGAGGACGGAGGCTATCAGGGCTGGTACAGGAAAATGGAACCCGATTTTTCGGCGCGGTCGGTGCTGGTGTTCTGACATCCCTGCTCCGCCGCGGGAGCCGTACGGACGAAGGCCGGGACGGAGACCGTCCCGGCCTTTCAGCCGGTTCTCGAAGGGTTTGGGCAAAACCTACAAATCGAACTCGGCATAGTAAACGTCCGAGGCGCCCAGCGTTCCGTTGGCGTTGCATCCTATGGCCGCCATTATGAACTTGTCGCCTTCCCAGGATTCCATGCCCTGCATTATCCATTCCTTGAAATAGGCCTTGCTGGAAGTTCCCCAGCCCGCGGGACGGAAAAGCATTTCCCGGATTTCGTCCCTGCTCGTGCACTCGTATTCCTCCCGGTTCATGGGCATGGCATATACCGATGCCGTACTTTCCTCGAACTCTACACGGACATGAATCTGGTGTTCGTCCCGCGACACGAGGGAATATTTGAAGCCGCCCGGAACCGGAAGCGACGGATTGCACTCGTAAGCCGGAATTTCGTAAACACGGTATCCGCAGTAAACATTGTCGGTTCCCCACAAGAGTACGAAAAACACGTAATCGTCCCCTTTGGGCGTGGAATCGGCATTTGTCTGAAGGTACTTCAGCTCGTAATCGCGTACATCGTACGGCGTCATCAACCGTTTGGCCATTTCCTCCGGGCCACCCAGTTGGCCGCATATTTCCTCGAAGTCGGAGCGCGGCCCGCTCCACCAGTTCGCTCCGGTGCACGGGTCGCTGAACGAAAGGTCAGCGTTCATATACATGGCGTTGTGTTCCGTCACCTCGATATACGCCCACGGATACGAGGGCGTTTCCAAAGTTTCGGCAACGGCTTCTCCCGGTATTCCGGCAGCGCCGTATCCGCGTGCGAAAACGGTAAACCCGTTTTCGGGAGGCAGGTTGCCGAAAGTGTACTCGACGGCTTCGTTCCCTGTCACCGACACGATGCCGCCGAGCGTTCCGTCCAGAAAAGCCTGCAAGTCGTCCGCCCTTCCCATGGCGAATTCGTAGGAAGACGTATGGCCGTTCGGAACGACCGAAACCGTAGCGGAGCCGTCGGACACGTCCAGCACTTCGATTCTCACTTCGGGCGCAGCCTCGGCGGTCCGTACCTCCAGCGACTTCACCCGGCCCGGCGTCCCCGCCTCGTCCTCCGCCCGCACGAACACCGCGTAAGGGGTATCGGGTTCGAGTCCGCCGAACTCCACGGTATTGAGGTCGTTGGTGCTTACCGTCACAATCCCTTCCAAAGCCCCGGCCGCAAATGCTCCCTCGTCGGCGGCCGCGCCTATGGCATAGTCGTAACGGGCCGTGGAAAAGTCGGGTTCGAAAATCACCGTTACGGAATTTCCGGCAATCCGTTCCACGGTCACTCCCACTTCCGCTCCACCGAGGGGAGATTCCGAATCGTTCTCGCAGCCGGCGGTCAGAGCCGCCAGCGCGGCCATTATCGTAAAATACACTGTGCGTTTCATAACTTAGTTTTTAATTGCCCGCAGCCGAAACGTGCCCCAGCGGCCCGGCGTTACCGGCGACAGATACGTTCACCTGCACTCCCTGTTCGAGGGAAAACTCGTAAAAATATACCTCCGACGCGCGTCCTTCCGCACCGTTGGCATTGTACGGAACCGCGAACGAACATACGTTGTCGCCCCGGTCGGTCGCAAATACATCGGTATAGACCTGATTGTACCAGCCGAACGGAGCCTCGTCCAGCAGGGCCGCTACGCCTTCGTCGCCTATGCTCTCGTAAAGGCTGCGGCGGATATGCACGGCTTTCAGCGCGGCGGTGTTCTGGTCGCCGTAAAGCCGTATTATCAATACCGCTCCGGCGGGCAGATACTCGACGGCCGGCTTTCCGGGCAGCGGCAGCGACGGGTCGGCCCCGGGCGCGGTAAATTCCCTGCACTGCCACCCGGCCCGCTCCTGGTCGCCAGTCCATAAGGATGCGGCGGCCACGAAACGGCTCTCTTCCGGCACGCACGAGGGACTGAGCGCCTCGAACGCCTTTTCGCCCGGTTCCTGCCACGGCAAAGCCCGCATCATCGCGGCGGTGTCGCCCCCGAACGGCTCCAGCTTCCCGGCGAACTCCTCCGCGGGAACGAAAAAGGCGTTCGCTCCGGTGCATGTTCCGCCGAACCGCATCGTTCCCTTGGCATACGCACAGTTGAAGCCGGTGAAATCCACATACAGGTACGGAACGTCGGCCGTAGTCACCGCCAACTCGCATACCTCTCCTTCCTCGCCGTCCCTGTTTATTCCCCGTGCGAAAACCGCGTAGCGGGTAAGGGGTACGAGGTTTCCGAAATCCTCAGAAACCGTTTCGGCGCCCTCTCTTATGCCTTCGAGAGTGCCGGAGGCGAAAGCGTCCCGGTCGTGTTCCGTTCCGACGGCATAGCTGAAACTCGCCGCATACTCGTTCGGAACGAATGCGGCCGTAATGCTCGTGCCGGCATTGTTTTCCAAAGTTATTTCCACGTCCGCCCTTCCAGCAAGAGTTCGTACCTCCAATACGACCGGCTCGCAAACGGCTCCGTCCGCATTCCGGGCAGACGCATAAACCGTATAGTCGGCTGCGTTGTCGAGGCCGTCGAACAAGGCCGTCTGGGCAGAATTGCCCTGCACCGTCTTTATTCCTTCCAGCGCCCCGGAAGCGAAGGCAGCGGCATCGTCCGGGCCTCCTATGGCATACGAGTAGGAGGCCGTATGCTCGTCCGGTACGAGCCGTACGGCGAAGTCGTGCTCCGAAACGTCGAGCAGGCTTATTTCTATCGCGGCCGGAGCGGTCGGTTCCGGCGGGTCGGGAGTTACCGGCGGCACGGCATCGCCGTCGCCGCAGGAAGCAAGGCAAACCAGCCCCGCCATAAAACCTGTAAACAAAGCGATTCTCATAATAGAGCTGTTTTTAATCGGTTCAAAACGGCAGGAGGCCCGTTATTCCGTCATCCGGCCTTCGGCATAGGAATATTCGTAACGGTAGAGCTTCGCCCCCCTTACGCCGTTGCCGTTGTAGGCCTCTATGAACAGCAGCATGTTTTCTTCCAAGGGCAGTTGCTGTGCATTATGTGTGTAGGACTGTTCGGGGGCGATGAACATGGCGTTGTCCATCAGGCGGCGCACTCCTTCGTCCCCGTTCTCCTCGTACCATCCCGTCCATACGTTGACTATCCGGATTGCCTCCGTCGCGCCGCCGCTCTCCACCGTCACCCGCACCACCTGAAGGTCGTCCCCTTCGGGCGCCACCGCAACGACCGGTTTTCCGGGCAGCGGCAGCGACGGGTCGTACGGCGGAGCCGTGAATTCCATAATCCGGTATCCGGCGGGTTCCCGGTCGCCCGTCCAGAACGCCGCCCCCACTATCAGCTTGCTTTCCCCGGGACGGCCGCCGAGAAGCCATCCGCCCTCCATAAGGTCGAAACCGGTTTCGACGGCGGGCGACCACTCGTACTGCCGCATCATCGCGCCTGCATCGCCTCCCCATGTAGCCAGATATTTCAGATATTCCTCCTCCGGAACCATGAAATAATTCGCGCCGGTGCATATCGGGCTGAACCTGACAGTGCCCGTCGCCCGCAGGGAATTGAATTCCTCGAACTCCACGTACGCCCACGGCGCGTCCCCGGTCGTAACCGGCAGCTCCTGCACCTCGCCCCATTCGCCCGATTCGTCGCAGGCGGCGGTAAAGAGCGTGTAGCCGGTCAGCGGCACGAGCTCCCCGAACCCGTATTCCATGCGTCCCGGCCCTCTGACGGTGGTGGTTCCCCTCATGGTTCCGTCCTCGAACGCCGCTCTGTCGGCCGCCATGCCGAGAGCATACCTGAAAGCAGACGCATATCCGTTCGGCTCGAATGCGACCTTTATGCTCGTGCCGGTATTTTCGATTATTTCCACCGACACCGACGGTCGCCCGGAAACCGTGGTCACCGGCACTGCCAGCGGGTCGCTTTTCTCTCCGGACGAATTCAGGGCAAGCGCATATACCACATAGGCCGTTTCCGCGGCAAGGCCGTCGAAACGAACCTCGTCCGTCGCGCCTGCATCGGCGGTAACTATGCCTCTCATACGGCCTGACAGAAAGCCCTCCCGGTCGCCCTCCGTACCGATGGCATACCTGTAACGGACGGTTCCGCCGCCGGGCAGGAACTCCACTGCCACTTCTTCCGCCGCCACATCGGTCACCCGGACTTCGAGCGCCGGGGCGGCGTCGGGGACGTCGTTCCGCTCGCATCCGGACAGCAGGGCCGCGGACACTGCGCCCGCGGCAAGCGAATTGAAAAACACGGTAGATTTTCTCATGATATTCGGGTTTGGGTTAAAAGCCCGCAACAGCGGACCGGAAACAAAATTAGACTCCGCTTCACGGTAATCCTATAAAAAACTTTTGCACCCGCGTCAATTTACGCAGGTGCAAAAAACAGTGTCCGGGCGGCTCTCAGGCCGTTCCGCCCTTTTCCAGCTCGGCAGCTTTCTCCCGGAACTTGGAAGGGGGCATTCCCATGCTCTCCCTGAACAGCTTGTAGAACGTGCGAAGCGAGGCGAACCCGGCGTCGGCGGCCACCGCTTTCAGCGGAGCGTCGTTCGCAGGGTCGGAAAGGGCCTCCACCGCCTCGGCCAGCCGGTAGGAATTGATGTAGCCGGTCACGCTTGTTCCCGCATTCTCGTTCACGGCGCGCGAAACGTACGTCCGATTGGACTCCGCGGCCTCGGCGAGCCTGTCGGCGCTCAGGTCGGGCCGCCGATAGATATGCGCGTTCTTCATAAGTCCCTCCAGACGGCCGAACAGCTCCCTGTCCCTGCCCGCCGCCGAAGCCGCGGAGCTTTTCTCCGTCAGCAGTTCCTGAAGCCGCTGCTCCCGCCTGACGGCCTCGCGGTGCTGGCGGACTATCTGCAGGTAAAGGAAGTTCTTGCGCCTGTAAAGCACGAACATGCCCGCGGCCGCTCCCATTATGATTATCAGCACCAGCACCGTCACCTGAAGCTTGCGTTCCTCGCGCAGCACCTGAAGCCGCCGTTCCCGAATCTCCTTTTCCTTCCTTTCCGACTCGTACTTTACGCGCATCTCGTTTATGGAACGCTCGCGCTCGATGTTGAATATGCTGTCGTAGTCGGCATGGAAGGCTTCGTAACACTCCAAAGCGCTGCGCCAGTCGCCCGACCGGCGGTAAGCCTCGGAAAGGTCGCGGTACAGCCTGTGGCGATTCACGGTATTCCCGGCTTCGGCGGCTGTGCGGATGCCTTCTCGCAGCACCGCCACGGCTTCCCGGGACTCGCCCCGGTCCAGCAGAAACTCCCCGTAACCGGTATGATAGTCGATTGCCGAAGTGGCCTCGGCTTCCCCGATATGTTCGCGCGCACGCAAATAATGGTTCCGGGCCTCGGCGTCCCTGCCCAGGGCGTGCAGTATGTTCCCGTACAGGGTGTGCACGCCGGTGCGGTCGGAATAGTCGTCGGCATACGCTTCCGTCCGCTCTATGTAGCGCAGAGCCGTATCGTAATCCTTTAACAGAACGTGCAGGGCGGCGCTTACGAACGAACCGGAGAATATCATGTGCGGCAGGCCGTTCTCTGCGCCGTACTCGTAAAGCTCCTCGCCGTACCTGAGGCCCGACGGGTCGCCGCGTAAATAATAGGTAATGGCCAAATTTCCCAGAAGCACCGAGTACAGGCTCTTGTCCAGACGTCCCTCCGCATGACGCAGGCCCTCCAGAAAGTATTCGATAGCCTTACGGTAATCCATTTCCACGTTTACCGTGTATATCCCCAAGCCGTTGTACGCCGAAGCCGCGCCCCACGGGTCGTCGCGCCGCAGGGCTATTTCCAGTGCGGCGCGCAGGTAAACATCGGCCGAATCGTAGCGGTTGGTAAAAATGGAGGCGTAACCCATATGGAACAGGGCAAACATCCGGTCGCCTTCGTCCCCAGTGCTGTCGGCCACGCCTTTCAGGCGGCGGGCATAATAAAGCTCCTTCTCCGGCCTGTTCATCGACATGGCGTCGGTAAGGCTGCGCAGCACCCGAACATCGCCGGGCTTTTCGTCCAGTGCGCGCTCCAACGCGGTAATTTCCTCTTGCGGCATCGGAACCAGACGCAAGGAATCTCCGCGGGCCGAAAAAGCGGCCGTGCAGCCCCAAACCACAAAAAGCATTTCCAAAATGCGCCTCATCGCCCCTACCGGTATTCGACAATATAAAAATAATAAAAAATCCGGTCCCCCGGACACGACGCGGACGAAACGCATATAAAAGCCCCTGCACAAGTTCGGGGCCGGGCGGAACGCATGAGTTTACAACCAGCCGGACATCAGTGACATCTAAGACGAAAAGCATCACGGGGTTCGGCTTTTACCGGTTTCCGCGACGTCGCTCCCTTGCCCGGATACGCAAAAAACCAGCGACTCGTCATTTCGACAAGTCGCTGAATCCCAGAGCCGAAACCGGGACTCGAACCCGGGACCTCTTCATTACGAGTGAAACGCTCTACCGACTGAGCTATTTCGGCCTGTGCGGAGTGCAAAGTTAATACAATTCGGCCGAAACCCGCAAGGGTACGCCCGAAAATTTACCGTCGCCCCCGAAAATGCGGCGAGTCGGCCCGGAATTGCTATCTTCGCGGCAAATGCGGTATCCCGGATGATTACCTTTTTCGTATGCCTCGCGCTGCTGGTAGGTTCGTACTTCACCTACTCGAAGGTGCTGGCCCGCGCGGCCGGAGCCGGCGACATCGGCGAAGTGCCCTCGCGCAGCCGCTTCGACGGAGTGGACTATATCCCGATGCCGGCATGGAAAACGTTCCTTATCCAGCTTCTCAACATAGCCGGCCTCGGGCCGATATTCGGGGCAGTGCTCGGAGCCACCTACGGGCCGGTGGCCTTCGTGTGGATTACGCTCGGCGGCATCTTCGGCGGAGCAATGCACGACTACATGGCCGGCATGATATCCCTGCGCAGCGGCGGAGCGAGCCTGCCCGAAATCGTGGGGCGCTATCTGGGGCTGAGCGTGAAGCAGACCATGCGGCTGTTCACGGTGCTGCTCATGGTGCTGGTGGGCGCGGTGTTCATGGTCGGCCCGGCCGAGCTAATCGCCGCACGCACGGGCTGGGACGTGTCCATGTGGGTATGGATAATCCTCGCTTACTATCTGCTGGCCACGCTGTTGCCGATAGACCGGATAATCGGGCGCATCTATCCGCTGTTCGGAGCGGCGCTCGTCTTTATGGCGGTAGCGATAATGGCGGTGATGCTGGCGGGAGGCTACCCGCTGCCGGAGCTCACCACTCTGCGCAATATGAAAGCCGACCCGGCGGCCTTTCCGGTAGTTCCCACCCTGTTCATCACCATAGCGTGCGGGGCGATTTCGGGATTCCACGCCACCCAGTCGCCGATGATGGCCCGCTGTCTGACCGACCCGCGGCAGGGGCGGCCGGTGTTCTACGGCGCGATGATAGCCGAATGCGTAATCGCCCTTATCTGGGCCGCGGCGGCCATGGCTTTCTTCGGGGACGCGCGGCAGCTCGGCTCCGCACTCGCGGAGCACGGCGACGACGCGGCGTGGGCCGTGAACCTCATCTCGTCCGAAACGCTCGGACGGCTGGGCGGCATACTCGCCTTTTTAGGAGTGATAGCGGCCCCCATAACGTCGGGCGACACGGCGTTCCGCAGCGCGCGCCTTATGGTGGCCGACTTTATGGGCGTCGAACAGCGGACGCTCTGGAAGCGGCTGGCTATCTGCATACCCCTGTTCGTCGTCGGCTACCTCATAACGCAGGCGAACTTCGGAGTTATCTGGCGCTACTTCGCATGGGCCAACCAGACGCTCGCGGTATTCACCCTCTGGGCCGTTACGGTATGGCTGCGCGGGCGCGGGCCGCGGCTGGAATACATATCCCTGCCCGTGGCGCTGTTCATGACGTTCATCTGCACGTCGTACCTGCTCTCTTCGGGCCAGATGCTGGGCCTGCCGTACGCGCCGAGCCTGTGGGGAGCCGGCGCACTGACCCTCGGAATGCTTTTACTTTACATATTCAGACTCAGGAAAAATGGGAAAACCGGTGCTTAGGCCTGCCGCCGACCAGTTGTGGACGATTATTTACGAGCCGTGTGCGGCGGGCGAGGACTTCGATTTCGTACGGGCTCTCGACTCTTCGCTCGACAGCGAACGGGCCGGGAATTTCGAGGCGGCCTGCAATACGCGGTTCGATGCGTTCCGCCGGCTGGTGGAGCTGCTGCCCGACGACGAGCAGGTAGAACTCGACTGGAACGACGAAGCCGCCGGGGCGGCCCTGACCGCCGGCCACCGTTCGGCCGTGGACCACTTCCTTACGGCCCAGTGGGAAATGAGCGCGGCCATACTCGAAACGCTGCTCGAGCTCGACCCCGAAGACCGCCTCGAATCCACCGTCCTGCTGGCCTACGTCTATGTAGCCATGGAGGAATACGAATCGTTCGACGAGATAGCCGACGACATTTCGGACCGGGAGCCGGACAAGGCCGTTCTGCTGCTGTGGAGCGAGTTCCGGCGGGGCGGCCGTATCCCGGCGGGCGAGCTGACCGCCTTCCGCCGCCGCTTTCCGGCATGGTGGGCCGAGTTCGCCCGGCCGGAGCATCCCGCCGACGACGCCTATCTGTCCGACATAGACTCCGGGCGTCCCTCCGACGCGGCCCGCGCCCGCGAACTGTGGCTGCGTACCGAGCACCTGTGGACCCTGTTTCCCGGATTTCCGGAAGCCCTGCGCGTCTGCGCCGAACCATGAGCCGTACGGACGTCAATCCGTGGGGCGACGCCCGCCCGCTGAACAGCTACTCGGCCCACCTGACGCGTCTTTTCGGCGGCCGGGTGCAGAAAGTGGCCGTCAACGCGGGGTTCACCTGCCCGAACCGCGACGGTACGCTGGCCGCCGGGGGCTGCACGTTCTGCGACAACGCCGCCTTCACCCCTTCATACTGCACGCCGGACAAAAGCGTTACCCGGCAAATAGACGAGGGCATAGAATTCCATGTCCGCCGCTACCGCCGGGCGTCCCGCTATCTGGCCTACTTCCAGCCCTATTCCAACACGTACGCTCCGGCCGAACGGCTGCGGGAGGTATTCTCCGAGGCGCTCGCCCACCCGCAGGTATGCGGAATAACGGTTTCCACGCGCCCGGACTGCATCGACCCGGAGAAGCTGGAACTGTTGTCCGGACTCGCCCGCAGCGCGTACGTAGCCGTGGAGTACGGAATCGAGTCGGTGTACGACCGCACTCTGAAGGCCGTACGGCGGGGCCACGACTTCGCCTGCGCCCGGCGGGCGGTCGAGTGGACGGCGGCCGCGGGACTGCCCGTGGGAGCGCATTTCATCCTCGGACTGCCGGACGAAACCGACGAAGATATTCTGGCCTCGGCCGAAACAATCAACCGCCTGCCGCTTACGTCGGTGAAGTTCCACCAGCTCCAGATATTCCGCGGCACGGCCATGGAAGCCGACCGGCGGCTCCGCCCCGAAGCCTACCGCTTTCCGGCGCTCGAAGACTACCTCGACCTCGTAATAGGGCTTCTGCGCCGCCTGCGGCCCTCTCTGGCCGTGGAGCGCATTGCGTCCGAAACGCCGCCCCGCTTCAACGCGGGCCCCTCGTGGGAAGGAGTGCGCAACGAAACGGTGCGGCAGATGCTCGAAAGCCGGATGCTCCGCCTCGGCGTCCGTCAGGGCGACCTGCGACGGCCCTGAAACATAAAAAAACGGGGCCCGAAGGCCCCGCCCGGTTTAAAGTTCCTTTACGCACCGCACCGAATACCCGAAATATCTGGCATTGTTGGTCGGCGGACAGCATACCGAAGGGCTGAAATAGAAGTTGGCCCCGTACGTGACCGAACCGTAGTCGGGGGCAGAAGTCCACTGCGACCCGTACGAGCCGACGTTGTTGTACGCGCCTGTCCCGCTGCCGTAGTAACCGGTCAACGGATACCACGCCGTTTCGCCGGAGCCCCGCCCGGCGATATAGAACCATACGCCCTTGTCGTCCTTCAGGGTTTCGATATTGGCGGCGTTGGCGGTCGCCATTTTGCCGTTGTTGTATTTGGTGTAAAGGGTCTGGAACCCGAAGAACAGATACTGCGGAGGCAGGCAGTATCCCGGAGGGCATGGGTCGAAAATGCTCTTGTGGGTGTAATCCAGCGAAATGTATCCGGGATTGCGGCTGTCGTCGTAATAGTTGACGTAGTCCAGCGGCACGCGCTGCCCCCAGAGGTTGTAGTAGGCTTCGCCCACCAGCGAGCATCCCCTGCCGGGGTTGGCTATTGCTTCCTTCAGGTCCATGGAATGGCATACGCCGTTCTCGACCTTGTAACGGGACGTAACCGGCTCGGCCTGCTCCGCCCCCTGCGCGAGCGACCACACGTCCGTAAGCTGCTCCGAATTGCTCACCGACCGCAGCGCGCCGGGAAACGGCACGTTGAATCCCCAGCAGTAGCTCAGTCCGGCCGTACGCAGGAAATCGGCGGAACCGGCTCCGGGGTCGTCGGTTTCGGCTCCGAGATTGCGGTCCATGGCCTGCACGTCGCCTATGGCGGTCCACCGCTCCGGTGTCAGTATCCACTTGGACTCGGTACTGGCCGCCGGAATATTGTCCGCCGTAAATTTATATGTCTGAAGATTCGAGGCTTCAGTAGGGTCGTTCGCGCCGTCCACCACCCATACGTGCCATGTCCAGAGCGCCCCTGCATTCCGGTCGGTTCCGTACACCGTAACGACGGCGTTTCCCTGCCTGCCCCCGGTCACGGTAAAATAGATGTGCGAGCCGTCGAGCTCCTCGCTTATGGAGCCGTCGCCCGCAACGCTCACTCCGCCGCCCAACTGAAGGGAGCCGCTCACCGGATTGCCGTTGTTCATGGCGGCCACGCCCTGCGGGCCGTTGCCCATTACGTCGGCCCGGAAACGGTAGGTCCGGTCGCCGGCCGACGCCCGCACCACATAGCAGTTGGCTGTTCCGTCGGCGCTCAGGTCCTCGGCTTCGGTTCCGTCCAGCGGGCGCGTCGAAACGGCTTTTATCAGGCACATCGAGGGGTCCGCGCCTTCGCCGTCCATCCAGACCACCTCGGCCTGCGGAATCTCCACCGAAGGCTGCGTAACGACAAGACTGCGTTCGAGGCCGGACGGCGAAGCGATTGTCACCTCGGTCGAGCGTTCCCGGCCGTCGGCGTTCCGTGCGGCCGTGAAGGTCAGGGTTTCGTCGTGCAGCTCGCTGCGCGTTTCCGCAAGCGTAAGCCACGGCGCATCGTCCGGTATGGCGACTTCGTATTCGGTGTTGACCGTAACCGCCACCGCAAAGGTTTCGCCTTCGGCCGCAGCCGTGTATGAATCCTCGCCCACCTCGACGACATGGATGAATTTCTGCGTCACGAGAATCGTGCGCTCCAGTCCGGCTTCCGCGGCCACGAGCCTTACTTCGGCCGAACGCGGGTCGCCCGCGGTATTCTCCTCAGCGCGGAACGCGAGCGTCTTCTCCTGCGGGTCGGCGGCGGCACGGGTGCCGGTCAGCGCGAGCCACGGTGCGGTATCCGGTATCGCGACCTCGAACTCGGTGTTGGCCGTAACCGTCAGGTTAAACTCTCCGCCCTCGGCTTCGACTTCGTACTCCTTAACCGACGGTTCGAGCACGTACTTTTCTTCGGGGCCGGGGCCCGGCGCCTGCTCGCCGTCGTCGCTGCACGCCGTAACGCACAGGCCGACAGCAGCCAATAGCATAAAGGTCTTTTTCATGGATAAAGGTTTAAAAGATGACGAAACAAGATAGCGAAAAATATCCTTTCTGCATCACGCGAAAGGGAAAAAACGCCGCTGTACGGCACTTAGGCGGGGGTTGCGCCGCCGTCCTCGCTCTACTGCACGCGCCGCGGCAGGGAAAATCTGCCCGCCTCGCCCCGGAGAGCCGGACTATTTTATCCCCTCCCCGAAATTTCTCTGCCCGCGGGAGGTATAACGTATCGAATGATACCGTACCTTTGATGTACGAAACCGCCCGCGACGCATATTTACCGTAAATTCGAATATCGTCCTGCACAAACCGTCCGTGGCTCCGGACTCGGAACGCGGCGGCCCGCTTTACTCTGCCGCCGCCCCGCGGAGCGAAGGAACCGGCAGCGGCTTAAACTGAAAAACGCCTTCTATGTCCGATTCGATAGATTTTTCCGGGAAGGGGAATGCCATGGTCGACCGGCTGCTGGACGCGACGCAGACCGGTGTGGTCCTGTTCGATGCCGGGGGAACGGTCGTCGGCGCCAATTCGCTGGCCCTCAACGACCTGCATCTGTCCGAAACGGACATCACGGGCCACAGGATAACCGACGTGCTTTCCGTAATACGCGACAACGAAAACATACTGCCCGCCCTTATCGCCCGGCTGAACGGGGGCGATGCTCCGTATCTAAGGCTGCCTGCCGACTCCCTTCTGGACAGCGGCGGAAAGGCGCGCTTTTTCGCCACCGGGCGGCTCACCAAGCTGAACGAACCGGGGAGCTGGCTGCTGCTGTCGTTCCGCAATGTCGTAAACGAGCTGACGCAGGAATCCATGCTCAAAATGGCCCTGAACAACACTCTGATATTTCCGTGGTTCTACGACATGGAACGCGGCAAGATGTTCATAGACCCGCGCTATTTCGACTACACCGGCATCGAGTCCGAAGACTGCTCCATGACTATGGAAACCTTCGCCGCCCATGTGTATCCCGACGACTGGCCGCCGATGGCCGATGCGCTCCGAAGGCAACTCAACGGCGAGCACTATCCCGAACCGGTTCCGTTCCGGCTTTTGCGGGGCGACGGCCGGTACGAGTGGTTCGAAGGGCAGTCCACCTATCTGGGACAGGTGGACGGCCTGCCCTACCGCGTGGTGGGAACCTGCATGAGCACGCAGGCGCACAAGGACGTCGAGCACGAACTTATAGCCGCGCGCGACAGGGCCGAGCAGAGCGACCGGCTCAAGAGCGCCTTTCTGGCCAACATGAGCCACGAAATCCGCACGCCCCTGAACGCCATAGTGGGATTTTCCAACCTGCTGGCCGGCGGCGAGGCTGCCCCCGACAGCGAGGAGGCGCGCGAATACGTGGGTCTGATAAACACGAACTGCAACTACCTGCTGACGCTGGTATCCGACGTACTCGACCTGTCGCGCATCGAAACCGGAGCCATGGAATACGTTTACGGCCGTCACTCGCTGCGCCGTATTATGGACGACCTCTACCGGAACCACCTGCCGGGAATCCCGGCCGGGGTCGAACTGAAATTGTCCGTGCCGGAAGAGGACGCGCTTCTCGAAACGGACGCCGTAAGGCTTCGCCAGATTATGGACAACCTGCTGAACAACGCCCGGAAGTTCACGCGCGAAGGAACCGTAACTTTCGGATACTCCCTTTCCCCCGACGGCCGAAGCGCGGAGCTGTTCGTGGCCGACACGGGCTGCGGAATCCCGGCCGGCGAACAGGAAAAAATCTTCGAGCGTTTTTACAAAATCGACACCTTCGCGCAGGGAGCAGGCCTCGGCCTGTCGATATGCAGGACAATCGCGGGCTGCCTCGGAGGAAGCCTCGAAGTGGCCTCCCGGCCGGGCGAAGGCTCTCGTTTCACCCTTGCCGTGCCCCTTTCGCGGCATGACGAAACAAATTCCGACAAACATGAATAGATGCGATATTTCCGGGCTGAGCGCCCGCATAATCGACGTCATGCCCGACATGCTGGTGCTGTACGACGCCGAAGGGACGATTCTCGACATCCGCCGTCCCATACCCGCCCTGACCGGCTCCGGCGAACCGGAAAGTATGAAGGGCCGGAAGGTAACGGAAAGCGGGCGGGAAATGAACGGCTTTTACATGAAGTATTTCCGTGCGGCATGCGAAACCGGCAAAACCCAGCAGTTCATATACCCCGACAAAACGAAGGGCGGGAAAACGTGCTTTTACGAAGTGTTCCTGTTCCATCTCGAGGAAAACCGCATTCTGGCCCAAATCCGGAGCGTGGCCGACCGGACGGTAGCCGAAATAGAGTCCGAGCACCTGCACGACCTGTTCGCGAAGGTTCTGGACAACGTGGCCATTCCGCTGACGGTAAGGAACGCCGACACCGGGCGTTACGTTTACTGGAGCAAAAAGGCGGAGGTTTTCGGGCGCACGGCCGCGGAAATGATTGCCGGGGGGCAGCTCGACATGTCCGCGGAGCAGGCGCATGCCGTCGGCGAGGTTTACCGCAGGCTTATGGACGGCTCCGACGCCGGCTACGAGGGGTTGGAGAAATACGTTCTGCGCGACGGACGCGAGCATACCTTTCTGGTCACCCGCACCGTATTCTCCTTCGGGAGCGAAAGGCTCATTCTGAGCAGCATGCTGGACATATCCGACCTCGCGGAAACCCGCGATTCCCTGCTGCACGCCAAAAACGAGCTGGCCGTCAAGAATATGACCCTCTCCTCGGTTCTGAGCATAGCCCGCGTGGTTCCGTGGACTTCCGACCTGAAAACCCGGATGTTCTACTGCGACTACGACGCCTACCACCACGAAAGCGCCGCCGGCCCCGATGCCTTCGGCCGCTACGCGCTGAACGCGGAGGAATACTTCTCCCGCATACATCCCGACTACCGCGACGAAATCGTTGCCCAGTACGACGCCATAGCCGAAGGGCGCAAACCCGACTTCCGCGGAACCTACCCCATACACTGGTTCAACGACCGGGAGTGGGAATGGGTGGAAGTGCAGAGCAGCGCTTCGGGCCTCGGGCCGGACGGAAAGCCCCGGCGGTTGATAGGGTCGGTCCGGCTGGCCACCTCCCAGAAGCGCATGGAAGAGTCGCTGCGCGAGGCCAAGGAGGAAGCCGAGCGCAGCAACATGCTCAAGAGCGCCTTTCTGGCCAACATGAGCCACGAAATCCGCACGCCCCTGAACGCCATCGTAGGATTCTCGGAACTGCTGGCCCATGCGGAGGACGAGTCGGAGAAGCAGGAGTATCTGGGCATCATCCAGAACAGCAACGCGCTGCTGCTCCAGCTTATAAGCGACATACTCGACCTGTCGAAAATCGAGGCCGGCACGCTGGAGTTCTGCATGGCCGACCACGACCTCGGCGCAATCATGGAAGAGCTGGAGCGCACGGCCCGCATGAAAGTGACCGACCCGGCGGTAGATGTGGCCTGCACCGACCGCATGTCCGGGTACACCGTCCGCACCGACCGCGGCCGGTTGCTTCAGGTAATGCACAACTTCATCGGCAACGCCGCCAAATTCACCGGGGAGGGCCACATACATTTCGGCTGCCGCCGTCATGCCGACGGCCGCTGGTATTTCTACGTGGAGGACACCGGCCTCGGCATTTCGCCCGACAAGGCGGCCGACGTGTTCGAGCGTTTCGTCAAGCTCGACGGCAAGATGCAGGGCACGGGGCTGGGTCTGGCCATAAGCAAAAGCATCGTCGAGCGGCTGGGCGGCGAAATAGGCGTGTTCTCCGCCGAGGGCCGCGGCTCGACGTTCTGGTTCCTGCTGCCCGCCGACAGCGTCAGGCGCACGGCGGAGTCCGGGGTTCCCTCGCCTGACACGGGCACGGAAACCGCTGAACCGGCTCCCAAAACCATCCTCATAGCCGAGGACGACCCCATCAACTACCGGCTGCTGGAGGCCATTCTGCGGAAAGACCACGCCCTGCTGCACGCATGGAACGGCCGCGAAGCCGTGGAGCTGTTCCGGGAGCACCGTCCCTGCATGATACTTATGGACATCAAGATGCCCGAAATGGACGGCTACGAGGCCACGGCGGCCATCCGCGACCTGTCGGACGAAGTGCCCATCATAGCCGTTACGGCCTTCGCCTACCCGGAGGACATGCGGAGGATACTCGCCTCCGGATTCAACGGCTGCCTTCCCAAGCCCGTCAACGCCGAGGGGCTGAAGGGAAAGATTATGGAACTGTGCCGCGACAGGCGGAAAAACAACCCTTAATCCGCCGGGCGGAAGGGTTTTTGCTGCTTTCGCCCCGAACGGTCGCCCGCCATGAAAACCAGTAAAGCCGAAGGAATCGTCCTCAACACCGTCAAGTACGGCGAAAGCGCCGTGGTCGCCCACGTGCTCACCGACACGCTGGGCCGGCGCAGCTTTCTGGTGCAGGGCATCCGCTCCGGCCGCGGGCGGGGCAACCGGGCGGCCCTGCTTCAGCCGATGTTCCCGCTGGCGTTCGAGGCCGTGGAGTCGCCGCGCACCGAGCTGCTGCGCATGAAGGACGTACGCCCGGCGTTCCCGCTGCGCTCGCTGCCGTTCGACGTGCGCAAAAGCACCATGGCGCTGTTTATGGCCGAGGTGATTTACCGGCTGGTTAGGGAGTCCGAACGGAACCCGGAACTGTACGGATTCGTACGCGGTTCGGTGGAGGCTCTGGACGGCCTCGCCGACGGAGTAGCCAATTTCCACCTGTGGTTTCTGGTGCGCCTGAGCCGGTTTCTGGGTTTCTATCCCGCCGACGAATACGCTCCGGGAGCCGTTTTCGACATAGCCGAGGGACGCTTCGCTCTGTCCGAGCCGTCGCACCGCCTGACGCTCGGCCGGGCCGAGTCGGCTCTGCTGGGGCGTCTTATGGATACGGACATCGGGGAGCTGGCCGCGCTGAAGCTGTCGCGGGCGGCCCGCTCGTCGTTTCTGGAAGCGATGCTTTTCTATTTCGGCTACCACCTCGACGCGGTCGATAAAATCCGTTCGGTCAGAATCCTGTCGGAAGTTTTCTGACCGCGTCCCCGCTTCGCCGCACGGCGGCAAGACAATATACTGATTATAAACATTTTACCCTACGACATGCAAAGGCCGCGCAATTTTTTCCGGCAGCGGCCGCGGTTTATCGGGAAAAATCGCCTATTTTTGTATCAATTGGAAAAAATATGAACCTCGATGCCGGATACCTGTAAAAAGGTAACGCGTAAATCGAAACCCGAATGGCTCAAAATCAGACTGCACGACGACGCCGGCTATGCACGCACGGCCTCCGCGGTGGAACACGCCGGGCTGCATACCATCTGCAGCAGCGGCAAGTGCCCCAACAAGGCCGAGTGCTGGAGCCGCCGTACGGCGACGCTGATGATTCTGGGCGATATTTGCACCCGCAGGTGTAAGTTCTGCGCGACCGCAACGGGCCGCCCGTTACCTCCCGATACCGCCGAACCGCGGCGCGTGGCCGAGTCCGTAAAGGCTCTGGGGCTGCGCCATGCCGTTCTCACGTCCGTCACCCGCGACGACCTGCCCGACGAGGGAGCCGCCGCGTGGGCCGCCACGGTCGAAGCCGTACGCGGGCTGAACCCGGCCGCCACGGTCGAGGTGCTTATTCCCGACATGCACGCCCGTCGGGAGTTGCTGGACGCCGTGCTGGCCTCCGGCCCCGACATAGCCGGGCACAATATCGAAACGGTGCGCCGCCTTACGCCGCAGGTTCGCAGCGGGGCGCGGTACGACACGTCGCTGGAAACCCTGCGCTATATGGCCGAAAGGGGAGCCGCGACCAAAAGCGGGCTGATGCTGGGTCTGGGCGAGCGGGAGGACGAGATTCTGGAAACCCTTTCCGACCTGCGCCGTGCGGGAGTGAAAATAGTGACTCTGGGCCAGTATTTGCAGCCTACGCGGGAGCACCTTCCGGTAGAGGACTACATAACCCCGGACGACTTCGCCCGCTACCGCCTCGAGGCCCTTTCGATGGGCTTCTCGTACGCGGCGGCGGGGCCGCTGGTGCGCTCGTCCTATCTGGCCGACAAGGCGCTGGGCGCCTGCGGAGTAAAACGAACGTAGGCTATGGAGGAGGTCGTTCTGAGGGATTTGGGTACGGCGGGCTACGAGCCCTGTCTGGCGTTGCAGCGGCGGCTGCACTCCGGTCTGCTCGAAGCCAAGAGGAACGGCGGCCACGCGGCGCACACGCTGCTGCTGTGCGAACATCCGCCGGTATATACCCTCGGCCGCAGCGCCCGCGAATCGAACGTGCTGTTCGAGGAGGAGTTTCTCCGCCGCCGCGGAGCTGAAATCCACCGCATCGAGCGCGGCGGCGACGTGACATTCCACGGCCCCGGCCAGCTCGTGGCCTATCCGGTTCTGGACTTGGAGCGGCTGGGCATGGGGCTGAAGGATTACGTGAACGCGCTCGAACAGACGGCGCTCGACACGGCCGCCGCGTACGGCGTGGCCGGATGCCGCGTCCCCGGAGCGTCGGGAGTATGGGTAACGGGCCCGAAGGCGGGCGGCGGAAAGGCGGACGAAGCTCCCCGCAAGCTGTGCGCGGTAGGGGTTTACGCCTCCCGGTGGGTCACGATGCACGGCTCGGCGCTGAACGTTTCGACCGATTTGAGGTGGTTCTCGCACATCAATCCGTGCGGGTTCGCCGACCGGGGCGTAACGTCGCTGGAGGCCGAAACCGGTCGGGCGGTTCCCATGGCGGAGGTAAAACGCCTGTGGGCGGCCGCGTTTGAAAGGAATATAAACGTAAAAATAAAATATTGATGCTATGCCTGCTGAAAAACGCTGGGTTGTCCGCGGAGCGGCCGACCCGGGAAAGACGGCTTCGCTGGCCGCCTCTCTCGGGATTCCGCCCGTACTGGCCGGCCTGTTGGTTCAAAGAGGCATAGACACTGTTTCGGAGGCGTCCGCGTTCTTTTCGCCGCGTCTGGAGGATTTGCACGACCCGTTCCTGATGAAGGACATGTACAGGGCGGTCGAGCGTATCGACCGGGCCGTAGGCTCCGGCGAAAAGATAATGGTCTATGGCGACTACGACGTGGACGGGACTACCGCGGTAGCCCTTGTTTACACGTTTCTGCGCCAACTGGGCCACGAGAACCTGAGTTTCTACATCCCCGACCGCTACACGGAGGGGTACGGAATCTCGGTCCGCGGAATCGACTACGCGCGCCGCACGGGCGTGGGGCTTATAATAGCCCTCGACTGCGGCATCAAAGCCACCGAAAAAGTAGCCTATGCAGCCCTTCAGGGCGTGGATTTCATTATCTGCGACCATCACCTGCCCGGAGATTCCATTCCGGACGCCGTGGCCGTGCTCGACCCCAAGCGCCCCGACTGCGACTATCCGTTCGACGAGCTGTCGGGCTGCGGAGTGGGTTTCAAGCTGATTCAGGGATACTGCACGTACAAGGGCATCCCCTTTTCCTCCATAGAGAGCCTGCTCGATTTGGTGGTGGTGAGCACGGCGGCCGACATCGTGCCGCTGGTGGGCGAAAACCGGATTCTGGCGCACTTCGGGCTGCAAAGGCTGAACGAGCGTCCGAGGCGGGGGCTTCAGTCCATTCTGAAAATCTGCGGCCTTCAGGGCCATCAGGTCACCGTGGACGACATCGTGTTCAAGATAGGGCCGCGCATCAACGCGGCCGGGCGCATGGCCGTTGACCGCGAGGACGACGTGGCGGCCCCTTCGGGGGGCCACTCGGCCGTGAACCTGCTCATCGAGCGCGACGAAACGGCCGCGGAGGAATTCGGCTCGTTCATCGACACCTGCAACAAGGACCGCAAGAGCGTGGACCGGCACGTTACTCAGGAGGCCCACGACCTCGTGGAAAGCGACCCGTCGATGCGGGCAGCGAAAAGCACGGTTCTCTACAACCCTCGGTGGATGAAAGGCATCGTGGGCATCGTGGCCTCGCGGCTAATCGAAACCTACTACCGCCCCACGGTGGTGCTCACCCAGAGCAACGGTCTGGCCACGGGCTCGGCCCGCAGCGTTCCGGGTTTCGACCTGTATCAGGCGGTGGAGTCGTGCGCCGACCTGCTGGAGAACTTCGGCGGGCACATGTACGCCGCGGGCCTTACGATGAAGCCGGAACGGGTTCCGGAATTCACCCGCCGCTTTCAGGCCTACGTGGACGAACATATCGACCCCGGTATGCTGGTTCCGCAGGTGGACATAGACGCGGAGCTGCTGTTCAGCGACATCACGCCGCAGTTCCGGGCGGTGCTGTCGGCCTTCCAGCCGTTCGGGCCGGGCAACACCGCTCCGGTGTTCCTCACCCGCTGTGCGAGCAACCGGGGCGACGCGCGGCTGGTGGGAATCGGGCGCGAGCACCTGCGCATGGACCTTTTCCAGCGCGAGAAGCCGAATACCCGCATCGGGGCAATCGCGTTCCAGCAGCCGGAACTCTACGAATGGATACGTTCGGGCCGGCCGGTGGACGTGTGCTACACGGTGGCGGAAAACCACTACCGGGGCACGGTGTCGCCGCAGTTGCGGATAAAGGATATTAAAATGTCGCAGTGAATCTTTCTCCGGACCGGGGCGCGGCGGGTAGGTCGTAGTAAGCCTTCTTTCGGTCCCGCGCGCATACGGAGGCCGTTTGGCACGGCGGCCCGCCGGTCCGGAGTTTTTTATACGGCCGTCTTTCGACGGCCGTAATCATGTGGGTCAGAATACCGTTCCGAGGCTGTTGGAAACGTAGTCCCTGCCGTTTATGCCCGTAAACCGGACGGTAATGTTATGCTCCTTCGACAAGGTCGGTTCCTCCAGAAACTTGATTACCGCGAGGGGATAGACGCCGGGACGTTCCCATCCGATGGTTTTATGCTCCCCGCGGCCCAGAATGCTTAAATCGGCCCGCGTCAACTCGGATACCCTGCGGTCGACAGGGAAATAGTTCTGGCCTCCGCAAGGGTCGTAATAGCCTTTGGGAGCCAGAAAAGACCAGTAGCCGACGAACTCCCTGTAAGCGGGAAGTTTTTTCCAGTCCAGCGTATCGCGGTATCCGCTTTCGATGTATCTGAAGGGAGATATGCTGATAAACCGGGTAATATCCCCCAGAGAAGCGCCGGCCGGATGGGCGTCGTCGAAATCGGCGTCGCTCGATATCTCTACCGCTCGGAAATCGGGGGTTATATAGATATTCGGCATCACGGTGTAATAAAGGATTTCCCGGTTATAGCCGGTGTCGCCGTGGGCGGCATTGAGCATTTTGAACTCCTCGGCTCTGTTCTGCGCGCTGATTATTTCTTCTTCGGTATTCTCGAAGATTAGGATACTCCGGCCTTCGCCTTCGTATATTTGCAGCGATGCGAGCTCGTAATAACCCAGCACAAACGAATCGCTGCGTATCCTGAACGCTTCCTCTTCCGTGACGCAGGAGAACAGGAAAAGGGATGCGGCGATTGGCAAAATCAGCTTTTTCATAGCTTTTACAATTATAGAATCAATAGACTGCCGGTCTGTTGTAGGTGATGGCTTTTTGCCTCGTCTTGTAGTTTCTTCCGGCATTGCCGCCGTCCGGGTTGTACGAATCCCCGGCGTAATCCGAATACATGACCATATTTCTGGAACTGTTGAACATGCCGGCCCTGTACCAGCCGTTCTGGTCTCCGCCCCACCCGAAATTGGTATGGAACAAACGCATGTATTCCGAACCGCTCTGCAACCTGTACAGGCCGTCGCATACCCATGCGTGGCCCGACCATGACAGGAAGCCGGTGCTCCTTTCTCCCCTGTAATATACGGGGCAACCGCTGCGAATCGAACTTTCGACGCGGTCATCCATCGACCCGCCCTTGCGGATTGAAACGCCGCCGTAGCCGAGGTTTTTCATTGCCTTGGCTACATTCTTAATCTTGGCCGACGAGGAAGAAGACCCGTAATCCGTTTTGGCCTGAGTGCCGCAAACGGCCACGAGATAAGAGGTCCATTCCTGGTCGTAATCGCTTCCGGTTGAGGTATTGTTGCTGTTGTAACGCGTGTAAACCCTTCTTATTCTGTCCCAGGGCAAAGCATTGCCTGCCCAAGTTTTCGGGTACTGGTGATAGGTGCAAATCTGAGCCATCGCAATGGATGCGCACCCCGCCTTTACCGTTTTACCTTTCATTGCGGTTACATTGTCGTTGAACGGACTGTCCTGATGCCACAAACTCCGGCACTGGATATATACATGTTCCAGAATCGTCCACGTTTTTCCGTTCCATGTCCATGTCGCCGCCGCTCTCGTTTCGGGGTTTTCTTCGGCTTCCGCGATTCGCTCCTGGATATAGGCGTTCATGAAACTTCCCAATAGATACGGGAAGTCTTCTTCATCGACGAAAGCGAATTCCTCATCTGCGGATTCTTCCGCCAGTTCTTCCTCGATTCCCCCGATTCCCGAATAATCGTCGTAATCCGCGGAATCGTAATCGACGATGGAAGGAACCGCGGGTTTCAACTCTTTATAGGCGAAATGTATCGGTTTCAACTTGCCGGCGTCCACGATAGCCATAACCCCCGGAGCGCGCTGGTCGGCCCCCACGACGGCATATCCGTCCGTCTCGAACTCCAGGATATAGGCGACGGGCGAAACGCCGTCATCCCCCGAGCGGGTTGCCGAAGCGCCGTTGACAACCGTCTCCACCCCTTTGATTACTCTTTTGGGAACTCCGGAACGCGTATCGGATTCCAAAACATCCAGAACGGATTGCAGCTCGGCAACGGCATGCTCGACCGGTATTGCATACCGTCCCGCGTATTCCGGCTCCGGGAGTTTACCGTCATCCGTACTCCCTGCGGTTTCTTTGGCGCACCCTGCCATCAGCAATGGAAGCAACAAAAAAAGCATAAATTTTTTCATAATCGCACATTTTAAGTTTAAAGATGATACCAATCGATTGCCCGGAATAAAAACAAGAATATTTACATACGGCAAATATATTCACCGTTAACCGAAGGCAATGATTGCTATATTTGCAAAGGTAAAGTTTTGATTCATATATCCAAATCGAAAACAAGCGCCCGCACCCGGCATCGCTGTCATAAATTCCCGCAAAAAGAAAGAAAACGCACTTCGGTGGCTTTCCGACGGCGACGGACGCCATTCCACTCCCTTACTGCATCCGCTTAAATTATTTACGACAAACCGGCCGACGGCGGTTTACTCCCGAACGCAAGCCCCCTTCCGCCGCGCCTCTGCCGGTGCGCATAACGCCGGACAACCTACGCGCTCCGCCCCGACAATTCGCGTCCCCCTGTTTTCCCGTCGGCCATAGAACCCCCTCCGGCAACGAACTCGACCCGGCCCGCGGAACGCCGCCCCTTCCCGGACCTGCAATCCCCGTCGGCCGCGAACGGACTTCCCCGACCCCGTAACTGTAAAACCCGCGAACGGCGCGAGCCCGGCCGCCCCGAACCGCTCGTCCGCCGCGAAATTTGGTTTTGTGGCCGGGGTTTACTAATTTTGACAATCGGGGCGTCCCCATATCGGGGAGGCCTTTTTTAAGGCATAATCCGCGGAGCTTCGCGGACAATTAATCGTGTTATTATGTCACCGGAAGAGATTTTGAACAATGTCCGCTTTTACCGCGACTTTCCGCAGCCGGGAGTGAATTTCATCGACGTGCTGCCGCTGATGCAGAGCCGCGAGGTGTTCGGGGCGATTGTGGCCGACCTGAGCCGGCTCGTCGCAGCCCCGACCGTGGCCGCACCCGAGGCACGGGGCTTCCTGTTCGCCGCGCCGCTGCTGACCGTGCCCGGCACGGCCCGCAGCCTGATTGCGTTCCGCAAGGCGGGCAAGCTGCCCGCGGCCGACGGCGACCTGCTGGGCATAAACATAGAAAAGGAGTACGGAACCGACCGCCTCTATTTCCGCCGCTCCGACGTGGAGCGTTCGCCCGACGAAGGCGGGGAAATAAAAATCACCGTGTTCGACGATATCCTCGCCACCGGCGGCACGTGCGAGGCCATGGCCGGGGCGCTTACTTCCCTGCGCGTAAACCGCGGGGGCCGCGAGCTGCCGGTGCGTATCGCGCAGTTCGTGTTCCTCGGCGAGCTCGACGGCCTCGGGGGCCGCGAGCGGCTCGAGCCGCTGGCCCCGGTGCACAGCCTGCTGAAAATCTGAGCGCGCCGTGTTCGTCGTTCTCGGCATAATGGTCTGCGGCGTAATCGCGGGCCGGCTGCTCCGCAACCGGGGGTTCACGCAGCGGCTCGGCGGTCCGGTGCTCTGGACGGTCGTGGCGCTGCTGTTCCTTATGGGCGCGGCAGTGGGCGCGAACGAACGGCTTTTGTCGGCCCTGCCGACCATCGGGCGCGACGCGGCCCTGATAGCCGGAGCTTCCATAGCCGGCAGCGTGCTTCTGGGCGCGCTGGTATGGCGGCTGTGCCTGCGCCGAGGCGCGGAACCCCCGCGCGGCGAAGGGCCGGCAAACGACCGCGGTTCCACGAATCCCGGATGCCCTGAACCCGGCTCCGACTCCACAGACCCGAACCCCGGCCCCGCCGCCCGCACGCCGGAAACCCGCGCTTAAAATGAAAACGAGCCTCGTAATAATCGGAGGATTCCTGCTGGGCTGCGTCGCGGGCCGCGAAGGGTGGCTGCCGGACGCGCTTGCGGCCGACACGCTGTCCCGCTGGGCGCTCTACGTGCTGATGTTCCTCGTGGGAATGAGCATAGGGGCCGACCGCCGGCTGGGAGAGATAGTGCGCTCGCTCCGCCCGCGGCTGCTGCTCGTCCCGGCCGCCACCATAGCCGGAACCCTTTCGGGAGCGTTGCTCGCAAGCCTTGCCGTAGGGCGCTGGAGCGCCGCCGAATGTTTGGCCGTCGGCAGCGGCATGGGCTACTACTCCCTTTCGTCCATCCTGATAACGCAACTGAAAACGGCGACCATCGGAGCCGCCGCGGCCGCCGAGCTGGGCACGGTGGCGCTGGCGGCGAACCTCGTCCGCGAGCTGTTCACCCTGCTGGCCGCGCCGCTGCTCGCGCGGTGGGCCGGGCCTCTGGGCCCTATAAACGCCGCCGGAGCCACCTCGCTCGACTCCGCCCTGCCGGTAATAATCCTGTCTTCCGGGAGCGCCTTCGCGGTGGTGTCGATTTTCCACGGAATAGTAATGGAATTTTCCATCCCGCTGCTGGTTTCGCTGTTCTGCGCCCTCTGAACGGCCCCGCCGACTTTATCGCCGTTCCGCGCCCTACCTCAGCTTGCTGCCTATAAGCTCTATGAATTCCTGCCGCGTGCGCATCTGCTTCAGAAAAGCCCCGGTAAAGGCCGAGGTGGTCGTCACCGAGTTCTGCTTCTGCACTCCGCGCATCTGCATGCAGGTGTGCGCGGCCTCGATTACGACCGCCACCCCCATCGGGTCGAGCGCCCGCTGTATGCAGTCGCGGATTTGTACCGTCAGCCGCTCCTGCACCTGAAGCCGGCGGGCGTAACACTCCACCACGCGGGCGATTTTCGACAGCCCGGTTATGTAGCCGTTGGGAATGTAGGCGACGTGGGCCTTGCCGTAAAAGGGCAACATGTGGTGCTCGCACATGGAGTACAGCTCGATGTCCTTTACGATGACCATCTGCCTGTACTCCTCCCTGAACCGCGCCGAGAGCAGCACCTCCACCGGGTCCTCGGCATAGCCTTTGGTCAGGAAAGCCATGGCCTTGGCCACCCTTTCCGGGGTTTTGAGCAGGCCCTCCCGCTCCGTATCCTCGCCGAGCAACTCCATTATGGCCTTGTAGTGCGCGGCGAGCTTCTCTATCGCGTCTTCCGAGAAGCGGTCTTCCCGGCGGTATAACTCTTCCATTCCGTTCAGTGTTTCGTACAGGCGCAAAAGTACGCATTCGCATCCTGAATATAAAATCCGCGGCCAGACGTCGCCACGCCGCCTCTCCCGCCGACAGCCCCGGCCCTACGCCAGCCGCCTGAAGCGCATCCCCGGCGCGGGCAGCATCCGCCGCATGTCGGCTCCCTCCAGCACCGCCAGCCCGCACCTGCGCCCGGCCTCGATTTCTCCGAACCCGCCGTCGATGCCCAGCCCCTCGGCTCCCCCGGCAGTGGCCCACAGCAGCAGCTCCTCCAGCGGCACGCCCGGCAGGCGGCACATCTCGGCGGCCATGTCCAGCGCGTCGTTCGAGGCGAGCGAGTCCGTGCCCAGAGCCAGCCGCACGCCCTTGCGGCGCAGCAGCCCCACCGGCGGCGCGGCCCCCGATATGTAGTCGTTCGAGCCGGGACAAAGCACCCACGTCACCCGTCCGGTGAAATGGTTCTCCACGATGTCTATGTCCTCTTCCGTCACGAACGTATTGTGAATAAGCATAATATCCCGCTCCGCGGGCACGCTCCGCACGAGGCGGCGGGCCGGCGAACCGTAATGCAGGAAATCGGCTGTCATCCCCTCGCGGACGTACCATTCCCACAGCTCCCCCTCGCGTCGGTAAAGCTGCGCCTCCGCGGGGCTTTCCATAAAGTGAACCGACAGCGGCGGCCGTCCCCCGCCTCCCCATGCGGGCACGCGGTTTCCGAACGGAGCGTCGGAAACGACGGCCCGCAGGGCGGCGTCGCTCAGGGAATAGAGCGAGTGCGGCGTCGCGGCATATCTTACACGCCGCTCCACTACCCACTCCGCCAAGTACTCTATCGCCGAGGCGTCCTGCCGCCCGAGGCCGTACAGTTCTATAAAGGAGGTGTATTCCGTCGCGCCTCCCGGCAAAGCGCCCCTCCCCGCGGCGCTTTCCGGGCCTGCCGCCTCCGCCTTGAGCGGAAACGTCAGCGCCGAGTTGCATGTGTCGCCCGCGGCCGCCACTCCCCCGGCCCGCATGGCCGCGTCGGCGGCCGAAGCCGCCCGCAGGGCGTCCGCCTCCGCAAGCGCCCGCCTCGCCGGGCCTATGGCCCGCGCGAACGCCGCGAATCCGCCCCCGCGCGGAATCGCGCCCCGCAGCCCCGAAAGCTCGAGGTGGCAATGGGCGTTCACCAACCCCGGCACGAGAATCCCGGAATGGAACTCCGTCCCGGCCGAGGCGTCCGGCTCGCCGCCGAACTCCACCCGCAGCACCTGCCCGTCAGTCCCCAGCCAGACTGTCGGGCGGGGGATAAGCCGCCGGCGGTAAAACATATAGTGCGCCGCTATCCGGCGGGGCGTCGTACCTCTTTCCATCGATTAGCAGATTGTAGTCCACGCTTTCGCGGTAAAGCCTCTCCAGCGCCTCCCGCAGCGGAGCGTACCGCACCGCCGTCAGCGAATCCACGGTCATCGAAGGCCGCTCCGCCTTTTCGGGATAGAGCGCCGGGCGGATTACCAGCTCCGTTCCCTGCGGCCCGACCTCCACGCGGGTAGTGTAGAACACCGTGTCGCGCCCACGCAGCACCGCGCCCGACGACGAAAGCTGCGAGCCGAGCGAGTCGTACACCTCGAACCGGGCCTGAATCCGGCGGTTCCGGTCGGCCGAATCTATCAGGTAACCGTAGGATATGTCGTAGCTCCCTTCCCGCACAGGCAGGGTTATCCGAAGCAGGGCGGTGTCCTTAATCCGGCTTATCCGGATTCGCTCCCCGCGATACACCGTGTCGGCCGTGCGGGCCTGCGCCATGCTGTCCACGAGGTTCAGCACCTCCACCCGGCGGGCGTATTCCTTTTCCTCCGTTTCGAGCATCGCTATCGCCCTGTCCACCACGTCCGACAGGCGCGAACTCTTGCGCCGCGAAAAGTTGCTCAGGGTGGTCACGAAATCCTCGGCCGTGTAGCCGTGCGCCGCGAAAATCGGTTCGTATATGTCGAGGCTGTCGCATACTGTGCGCGTGCTGGCGCACCACGCATTCGTAAGGTAGATTTCGCGGAAAATATCGGCCAGCTCGCCGTCCGGAATCGTCTTCGTCCGCGAGCAGGCGGCCGCCGCCAACACCAATGCTATGATAAACAGTCGTTTCATTCGTTTTCAGTTGCGGGGCGTATCATCCCCCTTACCGTGGCCGTCGTGATTGTCCATGCCACCGCGGCCGAGGCCGCCGCCGTCCCCGCCAAGTCGGCCCACTGCATCCTGACCGGGTATGCGTCCACCAGAAACGTCTGCGCCCCGATTTTTATAAGCCCGAACCGCTGCTGCACCCAGCAGAACGCCGCTCCGAGAATTATTCCCCCGGCCGCGCCGAGCATCGACACCAGCATTCCCTCGCGCACGAAGATTCGCCTGAGCAGAGCCGTGTCGGCCCCCAGCGCCCGCAGGGTGAGCATGTCCTCCCGCTTGCCGGTTATCAGCATCGCCACCGTCCCGGCCACCGAGAACGAGGCCACGGCCAGCACCAGCAGCGACACGAAGAACACGGCCCACTTCTCGTAACGCATTATGCGGTACACCGCCGAATTTTCCTCCGCGCGGGTGCTTACCCGGAACCCGTCTCCCAGCAGCTCCCGAAGGCGCTTCGCGACCGCCTCCGGCTTCGCCCCCGGCACGAGCCCCACGGCGGCGTACGACGCCCGCCCCGGATAGTCCAGCAGCCCGCGGGCGAAATCGAGCGTCGAAAGCACGTACCGCCCGTCCGACTTGGCGTCCAGCGCGTACACCCCGACCGGGAACAGCCTGCCCGCGCGGTAGTTCGCGGCCGGAAGCAGCGGCGAGAACTCCGAGCGTTTCGGGACGTACAGCTTCAGAGGCTCGTAAAGCTGCGTGCGGATGCCCAGACGGTAGGCCACGCCCTGCCCCGCCACGGCCTGCTCCATGTCCCCGAAGCGCAGCTCGTACTTCCCGGCCCTTACCAGCCCCCTTACCGGAATCACCCGCTCGTAGAGGCTGTCCACCCCGCGCAGGGTTCCGATAAGCTGCCGGCCCCGGTATTCCATAAGAACGTCGTCCTCCAGCACGTACGACACGGCACCCACACCTTCCGTCCGCGCCACGGCCGCCGTGTCGAGGGCCGCGGCGGAAAACGTCTTCCCTTCGGCCGGCCTTACCGTAAGGTCGGGCGAGGAAAGGTCGTAGGTGTATTCCACCAGCGAGCCGAAGCCGTTGAACACCGACAGCAGGATAATCATGGCCGCCACCGGGATGCCCACCGCCACGGAGCTTACCCGCGAAACGATATTCACCACCGACATGGCTCCCCGCGAGCGCAGGTAGCGCGCGGCGAACAGCATCGGCAGCCTCACCCTTCCCACGGCTCCCGGCTACTTTAGCAGCTCGTCTATGCGGCCGATATACTCCAGCGAGTCGTCCAGAAAGAACGTCAGCTCCGGAACCGTCCGCACCTGGTTGCGCATCCGTGCGCCCAGCGCCCCGCGCAGCCTCCGCGCTCCGTCGTCGAGGCCCTTCATCACCGCGGCGGCCCTGTCGAACGGAAACACGCTCACGTAAACCCGCGCGTATCCGAGGTCGGGACTCATCCTCACCGCCGTGACCGTAACCATCGCCCCGCCGGTCAGAGCCGAAAACTCGCGTCCGAGCAACTCGCTCAAATCCTTCTGTATCTGCCGCCCCACCTTCTGCTGGCGGGTGGATTCGGTATCGTTTCCTTTCATTCTACTCTATTATAATGGTCGCCTCCTCCGACACGCTTTCCACCGTCGAGGGGATTTCGCCCTTGCGGGGCTTCGGCGGCCCCGGCGGCCCTCCGCGGCCCAGCCTGCGGTAGAATCCCAGCGAAAAACTCAGGTTGTCCAGCGGCGAACGCAGCGGATTGGGCTTGTACTTGTTGCGGTTCTTGAGAATATCCGCGTATCCTATATAGTAGCGGCCCTCGAAATAAACGTCCCATTTGTCGAAACGGGCCATTATGCCGAAGCCGCCCACGAGGCCGTAGTTCCAGCGGTTGTCGCGCACTACCTTCATGTCGTACTTTCCGCCCCGCAGCAGGCCGTCCTTCCCCGAACGTTCCTCGGTGTAGGAATCGAAATTGTAGCTGACCGTAACCCCGGCGTTCACGAAGATTTGAAGGCGGTTTTTGAACAGGTTGACGTGCGGATGCCATATCAGCGGAACCATAATCGAATTGACCGTGCGCTTGAACACCGTGTCGGTGGCCTGGTAAAGCTCGTAGCTGTACCCGCGCTGCAGGAACAGCAGCTCGGCCCCGATTGCGCCCGCGTACTTCGTGCGGCCGTAGTGCAGCCAGCTCACCCCGGCGCTCCAGCGGCCCCACACCATTTTCATCTCCTGCTTGGGGTACAGCCGGGCCGTGGCCGCGCCCCAGCCGCCGTGGGCGCCCAGATAGTGCTGCGCCGCGGCCTTCTGCGACGCCGGCAGCAGCAGCGCCGCCCAGAGCAGTATGCGTATCGCCTTCCTCATCGTCAGTATCCGCCGGGGCGCATCGTGGGCTGCGCTCCTCCTATGCCTCCTATGCCGCCGAATCCTCCGGGATTCATCCCGCCGCCGTCGTACGTCGGGGTCATGCCGCCCCGGTTGAAGTCGTTATTCTGCGTTTCGGCCCGCTTGGCGCGTTCCTCGGCCAGCTTTTTGGCACGCGCCGCCTCCATCGCCCTGACGCGCTCGCGCACCGTTTCGACCGTCACCGGAGCGAATACGCGGCCCATATCCACCGTTTCCTCTATCTCCCAGTTGGCCTTCATGGCGAACAGCTCGTCGCCGGACGGGGAAACGTACATCTCCACGCGTTCGGGCTGCCGGCGGGCTATCATGTCGCCCGTGTCCCACGCGCCGTTGCCGTTCACGTCCTCCACTATTCTCAGGCGTATGTTTCCGGCGGGCAGGTAGTCGAACCTGTAAGAACCCGTAACCGCGTCCCTGCGCTGCCGGAGCAGCTTGCCGTTCTCGTCGAGCACTTCGAGTATGTACCGGGCCGTGTCGGACTTGCCGCGCACGTTCGCCACGAACGTGCCGAACTTTTCCGGGTCGAGCGTCGAGAACTCCGCCTTAATCGAGTCGTTGCTCTCGCCCGCGACGTTCGTCAGCGCCCCGGCCGGAATCTCCAGCCTGTATTTCTGTTTGGGCATGAGCGCGGCATCGACGAACCAGCGGTGCAGGTCGGCCGTGTCCCGCACGAAGGCTTGCCGCACCAGATACTGCTTTTCGTCCTCGGCCACGCGGATAAGCCGCACGGCCGCCGTGTCGGCCTCCACCAGCGGATAGTCGAACGTCAGGCTCACCTTCTCCTCCGGGTTCACCTCGCCCTGCGCCGTGGAGCCGAACTTGAACGGGTTGGGCTTCGGCGGCTCGACGTATTCCGCGCTGTCGGTTTCGGCCCGCTCCTTCTCGCGCCGCTCGCGCTCGCGCCGCTCCTCCTTGGTTTCGATGTATTTCCAGAACAGCTTCAGGTTCTCCGTCACCGGCTGAAGCACGTTCAGGCTGTCGTGCTTCCAGTACTTTATGCCGCCCTTTATGGTGTCGGGCAGCTCCTCGGCCGGCTTGTGCAGCCAGAGGAATATGGTGTCGCGCCCCGGCGTGGGGTACTCGGTCACGATGTCGGCCGAGTCCAGCCCCTCGAACGCCAGCGAGTCGATGCGCGGATTCGGGGCGTTGAAGTTCAGCACCAGCTTGTAGCGGTCCGGGCGCGCGGACTCCGCGAGGTACTGCCGCCGGAATTGCTTGTCGGTGAACATCCGGAAGTAGAGCTGCGGGTCGGCCGTGAGGCAGTTGCGGGTGGTGTCGTACCACACGCTGAAATCGGGCATCCCCAGCGGATTGTAAACGCTGTCCAGAAAAGCCACCTTGTCCGCGCCGGGGTCGTACTGCTGGTTGCCGTTGCCGTCCTCGAAGGCATAGACCCTGTAAGGTATCGGCTTGAGGTTCTGCGCTATGAATATGCCGTTGGTTTCGGCCCTCGCCACCGCCAGCGGCGAGGAGCGCAGCAGGGTCGAGTCGTAGGGCATACTGTCGGCCGCCGGGTCGAAAAAGTAGATGAACGTCTTGGAAACCGTGTCGCGGGTGTAGGCGTCGTCGGTGTAGCCCGACATCAGCATCGAATCTATTTCCGGGCCGGTGGAGAACACGTAGCGGAAGCCGTAGAGCGGATTCCCCTCGTTGTTGTCGCGGATGGCGCTCCCGAAATTCACGGCATAGGTGGTATTCTCCTGCAGGGTGTCCTTTATGTCGATTTGCACGCCCCGCCCGCGCACCATAATCGTCGGGGGCGTCTTCATCTTGGGCGAGGTGAAAACCTCCTTCTGCTGGTCCTGAACCTTCACGTACTCGTCGAACCCGATGTAGATGCGCTTGGCGTCGAAATTCAGGGTGTTGAACGCCGGCTGGGCGCTTACGGCCACCGGCGGCAGCGAGTCCTTCGGTCCCCCCTGCGGAGCGGCTATGCTGGCGCACCGCCATACGAAGGCCGGGCACAGCAGCATCCCCACGGCCGCCGTTGCCGCCGCGCGCCTTATGCGGTATTTATTCCCTTTCTCCACCTCTTATGCGCAACGCCCGCAAAGTTACTATTATTTTTCCAGCGGCTTCTTGTCCGGCTCGCCGGGCAGCGGGCCGCCGTCCGGGTCGAACCCGCCCACGTCGCCCGGCTCCAGCGGCTGCGGAATGTAGCCGTTGGTTATGTACCATCCGCTCTGGAGGTAAGTCGTGTCGCTCATAAAGCTCTGGAACGTGAGCGACAGGTAAAGCGTCCCCAAATCCGGCGTCACGGCCGCCCCGCGCCAGCCGTAAATCGGATAGTCCCGCGAGGCCGACACCAGCATCGCCGGCGAGGCGGCGAACACGAAATTCACCGTGCCGCCCCCCGGAGCCTCGGCCGACAGGTCGAACGGACGCTTCTCGCCGCTTTCGCGGGAGGTGATGACTCCGGCCAGCGCGTCGTCGTAGCCCGCCACCTCCCACAGCGCCGTGTCGGCATAGAATCCGTACGACACGGCGGCCGGGGCCAGCTCCTTCGCAGCGGACTTGCCGGGCTGGAAATAGGGCGTGAGCACTACCGTGCAGTCCGTGTCGAACTTCTTGGAGCAGGCTCCCGCCAGCAGCGCGAGGGCTATGACGGCGACGCGTTTCATACCGGCGCGGCGGTTTTTTCCTTCAGGCCGGCACGCAGCTCGGCCACCGTACGGCCCAGCACGGGATGCACCTTGCCCGGCATTATCTCGCACAGGGGAGCCAGCACGAAATCGCGCTCCGCGAGCAGCGGGTGCGGAATGCGCAGCCGCGGAGTGTCGAGCACCAAGTCGTCGTAAAACAGTATGTCCACGTCGATGGCCCGCGAGCAGTAGGACTGTCCGGTGCGGGCCACTTCGGCCGCCTCGGCCGCGCGGTCGCGGCCCAGCTCGGCCTCGATGCCCTGAACGGCGGCGAGCAGCTCCTCGGGCGAAAGGTCGGTATCGACTATCATCGCCTGATTCAGAAAGTCGTGTTCCGACTCGAAGCCCCACGACGGCGACCGGTAGGCGTGCGAACAGCGCAGCACTATTCCTATGCGGTCGTTCACGAGCCGCTGGGCCTCCCGCAGCCTCGGCTTCACGTCGCCTGTGTTTCCTCCGGTTATAAGTACGGCACGTGCCATAGCTGTAATGGTTTTAACGGTTTCTTACTATCAATTTGCTTACCGAAAGCGCGAAATGGGTCAGCACTATGCGCGGATTGCCGTTGCGGGCGATATGCAGCAGAGCCGATTCGAACTCCCCGACCAGCGGGCCGATATTGCCCTCGTGGACATACGGCGCGAACTTGTCGCAGAATCCGCGCCTCGCTCCCCACAGCGCCGTGACCTGCGGAACCCCCATGCCCAGCATGAACGCCTCGCGCAGCAGCCCGACCGACGCAGCCAGAAACCGCTTCTGCCGCTCGCGCCCCGCCTCGGCAATGCGGTCGGCCCATTCGAGCAGCTCCGGGTGACGGTCGTTGTAGCAGAACCGCATCAGGGCGGCGAAATCCTCGAAGTCCTCGTCCGCCGCGTCTTCTCCGGTCATCGCGGACAGCACCGAACGCAGCCTCACCGCGTCGCCCCCCGCCAGCCGGGCCGCGGCCCGCGCCAGCTCCCGGCGGCTCTCAGGCTCCGCGCCGGAGGACGTCCCTTCGCCGTGCGTCCCCGCTTCGGAGGCCGACTGCGACGGCAGCCGCAGCGCGTACTCCTCCAAAGGCACCGGAGCTATGGGCGGAATGTCGAGCGTCTGCACCCGCGAGAGCACGGTAGGCAGCATGGCCCTCGTGTCGGCCGCCACGAGCAGGAACAGCGTGCCCGGCCACGGCTCCTCCAGAATCTTGAGAAGCGTGTTGGCGGCCTCGGCGTTCATCTTCTCCGGCAGCCACACGAGCACAATCTTCACCTCGGCCTCGAACGCCTTGAACGACAACTTGCGTACGACCTCGTCGGCGTCGCGCTTGGGAATCACCCCCTGCTGGTTGCCCATGCCCAGACGGTCGTACCACCCGGCCTCGTCGAAATAACCGCCCGTGGCGGCCACCGCCTCGCGCCACCGGGGCAGATAGTTGTCGGACAGGCCCTGTACCGCCTTGGACGAACCGGACGCAGGGTCCTTCTTCGTTACGGTCGGAAACACGAAATGCAGGTCGGGATGCGCCAACTCCGCGAACTTGCGGCACGACGGACACTGCCCGCACGAGTCGCCCCCGCTGCGGCGCGTGCAGTTCAGATACGTCGCATAAGCCAACGCCAGCGGAAGTCCGCCGCGCCCCGGCGGACCGGACAGCAGCAGGGCGTGCCCTACCCGCCCGGCGTCTGCGCCGCGCCGCAGCACGGCCTTCACGTCGTCCTGACCTATCGCATCCGAGAATTTCATTTCATGTACGTTTCCGCGGAAAATGCTTCGTACGGCACGCCGAGGCCATTCGCCCCGGCATACGTCGCCGCTTTCCGATAAATTACAAATATAGTCATTTCGGTTCTATTTTACGGAGCGCCGCCTCCGATTTTTACATGAAAGCCGTAGCCCCCTCGGCTTTCACGCCGGTTCCGAAACGGTTTTCCGCCGGTCCCGGTGCATCTCCACTCTGTTCCGAATACGGCTGCGGCCTTCTTTCCCCCGCCCGGCCGCAGAAATATCCGGTTCGTCGCCGGGGCAAATATAATACATTAAAATGCCGAAAGCAAATTTTTGAATAAAAAAATTCATAAATTTTATTCAAGCGGAGTTAAATTATTGTTTTTATATAAGGTGGGGAGAGTGTTGCGGCCATCGGGGTGGGGTATTTCGGGAAAGAGCGGAAAGAAGGCGGCGGGGTTCAGGGGGACGGGAAGGAAAGGTGCGGCGGAGTTGCGGCGGGACGAAGGGAAGGCAGCCGGGCCGCGGGCGGAAGGCGGAGACGGGGTATTCAAGTAGAGAATGGAAGACGGAGGCAGTGTCGGGACGTGTCCGGGCGTCCGCGAGAGGGGGGGCTGGAGGGCCGGGGCTCTGAGGGCGGAGGGAAAGTGATAAGGGAATAGCCGTAGAGGGCGGCGTGAAAGAGGGGGATTAAGCAAACAAAGGACGGGAAAGAGCGGGGTAAGGGCCACCGGCGGATGGACATGTTCGAGGAATACGGAACGAAGGGAAGCGAAGGCGGCAGAGCGCGGAGAAAGGCGGCCGACTTGCGGGACTAAAGGGAACGGGGCGGGACACGGCGGGGCACGCAGAAAACGGAACGAGGTAAAAACACGGAACGGCGGAAAGCAGTCGAAACGGGGCGGCCGGGAGGCCCGGAGAAAATACCGTTCCGGGGGCGCAGCTCCCGGAACGGTATTCGTGCATAAAGGTGTCACTCGGCGACGCAGCGCACAGACATGCCCTGAGCGCGGGTATCCTTCATTACCTTGAAGGTACGCTTGCCGGAGCCGACGAACATGTACTGGCCGTAGAGGGCCGGATTCTCGTCGAGATTCTCCGCGGCTTTGCCGTGCGTTCCGAACCAGATGCCGCCGTAGCCGCTGCTTACATCGATGCTCAGTCCGCCCGTTTCGTTCACGCGCGTACCGGCGGCGGGCAGCCACCACGAACCCGCCTCGTAAAGCCGTCCGCGGTTTTCGTCGCTCCACGGCGAATTGTCGTGCGTCAGGAAACCGTAGGGAGTGTTTTCCGCGGCATCGCTTACGGGAACCCTCCAACCGGGGGGACACGGGTCGTAAACGGTCTTCGCGCCGCTCACGCCGCCCCACATGTCGTCGCTCGAAGCGTCGTGCCAGTCGCCGGTGGGATAGCTGACCGTATAGAATACGTCGGGATTGGCGGCCGAAAGAGCGAGCGTGCCGTTCGGCTGCGCCGACTCCTCGAACGAAGGCAGCCGGTTGCCCTCGATGTCGTAACGCGGACGCTCCTGCTCGACGTAGGCAGCCGACGAGGTGAACGGGTCCTTGCGGCCCCACTGGTACAGAAGGCCCAGCGCATCCATCGAACCCGGCTCGGCGCTCAGGGCTCCCAGATTGCGGTCCATAAATACCCAGACGGTTCCGCCGCCGTACCCGGACGGGGACGCGAACGCGGTGGATGCGGGGTCGTAGCCCGTGACCCAGACATGCCAGCTCCAAAGAATCGCTCCGTCCGCTCCCGCGACGGCCACAACGGCATTGCCCTCGCTCTCGCCGACGGTCAGCAGCACCCTGCGCTCGTCGGACACGCAGCGTACGGCCGTAATCAGGCCGACGGCATCCTGCCACACCAGAGAAGCGGAAGTCCACTCGCCGACGGTTTCGGTAGCGGAACTGCCCCTGTATTCGGCCATAAAGGAATAGACGCCGGGGCCGCCGGAAACGATGTAGCTGTTAGCCGTGCCCGAAGCGTCGAGAGCCGCGGCCTGTAAGCGCGACTGGACGGCCTCGACCGAACGTTTCAGAGTACCGGCGACCACCGTGACCGCAGCCCGGCGTTCCGAAAGGGAAAGATTCTCCGAAGCGGTCGCTTCTATTTCGCCGTCGCCCTCGCCTTCCGAAACGGAAAACTCAAGCCACTGCGCATCGGAAGAAACCGTCCACGGACCATCCGCGGTTACGGTTACGGTGCGGGAACCGCCTTCGGAACCGAACGAAAGGTCGGCCGTAACGACAAGCTCCGGTTCTTCGGGTTCCGGCGCAACCTCGTCGTCGTCGGAGCAAGCGCCCAGAACCAAGGCCGAAAACAGCATTCCGACCCATACGGCAGGGCATGGCAGCCCCGCCTTTTTACAAAAACGTTTCATTCAGATAAAGGTTTTGTGCCGCTACGGAGGGCGGCATTCAACAATAATTTACAGTATTCGTGTACTCGCTAACCTGCCCGTGCCTGTCACGTGATTTTGCAATATAATAAAATTTTCATGCAATATCAAATTCGGGCCGGGCTAAAAAAAACAGTTTGCCAGACAAAACATATCATTATTAAAACTATAAAAGATTACGTGCCCGAAACGAAAAGGCGGCGGGGTTCAGGGGGACGGGAAGGAAAGGTGAGGCGGAGTTGCGGCGGGACGAAGGGAAGGCAGCCGGGCCGCGGGTGGAAGGCGGAGACGGGGTATTCAAGTAGAGAATGGAAGACGGTGGGCGGGCAGTGTCGGGACGTGTTCGGGCGTCCGCGAGAGGATGGCGGGTTGCGGCGGAGGGGGGGGACGGAAAGAGCGGCGGGGATTATGGACGGCGGGCGCGGGCCGGAAAGAAAAAGGCCGAACCGACGCGGAGCAAAGGATGCGGTCGCCGGGATACGAAAAGACGGATAGGCCGCAGAGGACAAAAAACGGCGTCGCGGGAAAGCCGGGAGAAGCCGGGGAATGAGAGGGGGACGGACAGGCGGAGAATAAACGGAAGCGAGCGAGAGAACGAAAGGGTCACTCGTCGGGGTCGGCGAAAACGGCACGGAAGCAGGCGGTGAATGTCCGGCCTTCGTCGGTGGTAAGCGTAAGGGTGAAATTATGCGACTGCGAAAGGTCCGGGGGCGAAAGCAGGCGCAACCGGGCGAAATAACAGAACGAATACGTACCGTAGTAATGCTCCTCTCCTCTCCAATAATCCCTGAAAAAAGTCTGTTCGCGTATGCCCAGAAGCGTCATGTCCGCGGGCCGCAGCCCGTAGAGCATGGCGTTTACCGGGTAGCGGACAAGAGTAGGCGACAGGGTGTAGCCGCTTCGGATATACGGGCCGAAAGTAATGCCTTCGAATCCGACCAGCGGCACCAGCGAGCTGCCCGCCGGATAGCCTTCCGCATAGTCCGCGTCGCTGGCAAGCTCTACCGACGCCCAGTCGTAGCCGAGGGCGCGGTTGGAAAAGCCCGGCCCCTCCCAGCGGTCGTAGGACGTGTCGCCGTGCTTTATACACAAATCGTCGTAAACGCGCTTGCGGGCGGGACGCGTTTCGTCGTGCCTGTAAATATCGTAGCGGTAGCTTCCGACAAGGAAAGTGTCGCCGTGTTTTTTATCTGGGCGGATGCTTATGCTGTCGGCAAGGAAATACTGCGTAACGAACGAACCGTAGTACGAGTAATCGTCGTCGCCGGAATCCCGGCAGCCGGCGAGCGCCGCGCAGGCCAGCAGCGCCGAAGCAGCCAACATATCAGTTTTCATGGCATTCGGGTTTCGTCCGGGTACGGCCCGGTTTGCGGGGAAATGAAATCGACATGGAATGTCGTCTTGAAAACGAGGCCCTCGTCGGTGGTAAGCGTAAGGGTGAAATTATGAGAGCGGGAAAGGTCGGGGAAGGTTACGAAACGCACGGCGCCGAAGTGCGGAAACGCGCTGGAAAACGAAGATGCCATAAGCGCCGTCATATCTTCGCGGCCCAGTTCGTTCAGCCGGCCGTAAACCGGATACAACTCCCTGTATTCATTATCCGCCCGGTAAAAATCCGGATACTTGCCTTCGTAACGGCTCTCGTATCCGGAGGCTATATACGGCATGGCGGTAAGGCCCGAAAACTCCGCCAGCGGAGCGAGCGAACTGCCCGCCGGATAGCCTTCCGTATAGTCCGCGTCGCTGACAATGTCGATGCTTACGAAGTCGTGGCCCACGGCCGGACGCGACGGCATGCCGCCTTCACGTCTGTTATAACTCATATCCCCGTGCTTCAGGCAAAGCGCCTCGTAAATCTTTTCTCCCATACTGCCCTTCGGACCGCCGTAATGCCACTCGAAATCCGCATACAGATAATAAACATAATCCTCGTAGCTAACTGTGGAAACCATAAGCCTGTCGATAATTCCGTACTTGGTTATATAGGAACGATAGAAAGCGGAATCGGCAATTTCGCACGACGGAAAAAACAGGGCCAAAGCGCAGCAGGCGGCTATTTTTATACTTCCCGGTTTCATGGCAAATCGTAGGTTACAATCCGGAAATGATGCTCATATGTATTAGCATCCACAACTCCTGCATTCGGGTTATCGACCGTATCATCGTAGTCGATTGGAGCGCCCGTATCGAAAAAATCATGATTGTAATAACCGTTGCCCGCCCGGCTCGGCCAGCCGAAACTGCAATGCAGCAAAGACTGGTAGAGATAGTATTTACCCGTGCCGCGCTCCCTTTTAAGCAGTCCGTCGATTACCCACGCATGGCCGCCGGAACCGCGGCCTATATTGACCCGTTTCCGCTTGCCGGTTATAAATACCGGCTTTCCGTTGTAAATCATGCCCTCTATTACACGGCTCCGGAATTTATTGTATTTTTCCACATGGCGGTAGCCCATATCCTTGAAACAGTCCCTGGCATTGGCGGCATTGGAGGAGCTGTTGTTTGCACCGTAGTCCACGCTGCACAGATGCCCTATCGCTCTTACGGCTCTGGCGGCGTAGTCATAAGCCAACAGGCTGTCGGAATCGTCGTTTATAACGGGCCGGTATATATTGCCCGCCATATTGGCAAAAAACCATTCTATCTGTTTATCCGTAACATATTCTGGAAAACGATGATAATTGACAATATGGGCCACAGCAATGGGAACGCAGCCGGCTTTGGCCGGATTCTCTCCACGGTAGGGACAATACATATTGTAAGGGATACCCTGATGCCAGGCATTGCGCAGATAGGGGCCATAAAGTTCGATAGTGTTCCATTCGGCATCGTACCCGTCGTCGGGAGCCGGGTCCGGTTCCTCCTCTTCTTCCGGTCTGCTTCCGCCGCCCCCGCCCGGCTCGTCGCCGTTGCGGGGAGTATCCCCGTAGGGTCGGAACTTCAGCGCCCCTTCCGTTATCGTCCGGCCGAACAGCCCGCGGAACATGGAGGGAAAGTCGGGATAGGGAGTGAAGGGAGTATCGTCAATCGTATCGTTCAGCCAGTCCGCCTCCTCGCGGGTAAGCGGGCGGCCGAGAGGCGGCTCGTCCGGCAGAAAGTCCGACGACGAAATATTCCCGCGTTCGGCGACGATATAGAGCGGATATTTCAACCGGCTGTCGGCCGCAAGCAGGGCGAACCCCATGCTGTCGTCGAAATTCACCAGCCAGAACAGCGTGTCGGCCAAGGAAAGGGAGTCGCTGCGGGTCGCGGGGGAAAGGGGGCGGGAGAGAAGGGCCTCGACGGCCCTTATCCGGCGGCCGCCCGAGCGGGTGGACGGCTCGCCGACCTCGGTCAGAAAACGGTCGAGCTCGTCGAGGGCGGCCCCGCGGGAAATGCGGTGCGGAGAGAGGGCCCCCTCCCGTGGAACAGAAGGAACCGTCGGGGACAAATCCCGCGTGCAGGCAGCCGCCATAAGGACTGCAAGCGAAATAGAAACCGTCTTTTTCATAATCCCGTATTTTAAGGTCACAATATGCGCTACGGATTAAGCCCGGACGAGCGGTTCTCCTTCAAGCCGCAAAGTACGTCCGTCAACCGAAAGGAAATATTTTAAAATTTATTAAAAAATATCGCACCGTTCGAGAGCAATATACTTGATTATTTTCTTTTTGCAAAATTACAGTCGGTACGAAAATAAAAATATGCGTTCGGAGCGAGCACGAACGAACCCTGCCGTGCAGGCGGAGCTGGAAAGCGGGACGCGGAAGGCGGTTGGGACGAGCGGGCCGGAAAAGAAAGCGCAGGAAAGGCAGGCGGATTACGGCAGTCCGGACAAGCACGGAGGAAAGAAGGAGCCGGAAGTTGTCCGGGCGGCCGCGCGAGGGGGGGCGGGCAGCGCCGGGGCGCGGGGAAGCGGAGAGAGCGGCCGGCACGGTACGGTAAAAAAGAGAAACCGGCCGAGGGGAGAGGACGGAAATGGGGGCGAAGGCACGGAGGGACAGGGACGGAAACCGGGGGCGGCGGAAAGGAATGCACCGTCAGGGGTCGGGGCAGGAGCGCATTTCGGCAGGAGCTCAAAGCGGAGTCGGCGGCAGGCAGTCCCGGATTGCACGCGAAGCGACCGCGGCCTCCCGGCCGCGGGTTTCCCGGCCGAAAGCGGAAAAGAAACCGCAGGAAGCGTCGCCCCGGAAAGCCGCGGCGGGCACGCTGCAGGCCGCCTCAGAACTCGCCGGTGGAGCCGAAGCCGCCCTCGCCGCGCTCGGTTTCGGACAGTTCCGCCCTTTCCTCCCACTCGGCGCGCTCGCAGCGGCTTACCACGAGCTGGGCGATTCGCTCGCCGGGAGCCACTTCGAACGGCTCGGACGAGAGGTTCACCAGAATGACCCGGATTTCGCCCCGGTAGTCGGCGTCTATCGTGCCGGGCGAGTTGAGGACCGTAACCCCGTGCCTTACGGCCAGACCGCTGCGGGGCCGCACCTGCATCTCCCACCCCGCCGGAAGCTCGACGTAAAGGCCGGTGGGAACGAGGGCGCGGGAAAGCGGCTCGAGCACTATGCTGTCGGATATGGCCGCGCGTACGTCCATGCCGGCGGAATAAGGGGTTTCGTACCGCGGCAGAGCCATGCCGGAACGGTTGATTACTTTTATCTTCATGTCTTTCGGGATTTCAGTATGGAACCGACCATCGCACGCAGGTTCAGATGCTCGCGGCGTACGGCCAGAAGAACGTACATGCCTATCAGCGCCGCATCCAAAGCATAACGCAGAACGGCCGGCAGCCGTACGAGGGTCAGCGACGCGCCGTAGAGCGCGCCCCCGGCCAGAAGGTAGAGCGCGATGCGGCGCATGTCGTAGGGTATGGGGTAATGTTTGCGGCTCAGCCGCCAGCTTACGGCCACCATGGCCGCCTCGCATGCCAGACGCGCCAGCGCCGCCCCGAAATAACCCAGACGCGGCACGAGCATAATGTTGAACGCCACCGTAAACGCCAATCCGGTGCAGGTGACGACGAGGGCATAGACCGTGGCGCCGGTCTGCTTGTACCAGAACGACAGGTTGAGCACCACTCCCGAAAGCATGTTCGAGAGCAGCACCGCGGGAAGAATGAATATGCCGCCCCGGAAGTCGCGGCCCACTATCAGTGCGAACAGGTCGGCGTAGAGGGCTATGACGAGGAATATCAGCACCGACACCATTATAAAATACTTCATCGCCTCGGCGTTGGCCGTGCGGAAATCCTCCTTGCGGAACGAGGCGAGGAAGAACGGTTCGGCCGCAAGGCGGTACATCTGCGTGAACAGCAGCATCACCACTCCGATTTTCACCACCGCGCCGTAAACCCCCAACTGTTCCATGGCCGTTTCGGGCGGGGCGAGGTATTTTATCATCTGGCGGTCGATGAACTCGTTGGCCGTGCCGGCTATGCCGCTCAGAAGCAACGGCAGGCTGTAAAGCAGTATGGGACGCACGGTGCGCCATTCGATGCGGGGGCGCACTCCGCCGAGCGACGGCACGAGCAGCAGCAGCGTGGCGGCGCTGGCTATAAGATTGGCCACGAACGCATAGCCCGCCCCGTAATCCGGATTCCACAATCCGGAAAGCACGCCTTTCGAGGCCAGCCACGGCAGCGCCGCATAGAACAGCACGCAGAACAGAATGTTCAGGGCGACCGACACGGTACGCACGAACACGTAACGGCCGGCCCGGTCCTGCTCGCGCAGGCGGGCGAACGGAATGGCGGTTACCGTGTCGAAGAATATTATTCCCGCTACTATGCTCACATAGCTCGGATGCGCGGCGTAGTCCATAAGCCCCGCCAGCGGATTGCGGAAAACGAGCGCCAGAAGCAGGAACGCCGCGGCGGCCGCGCAGACCGCCCCCCATGCGGAGGCGAACACCCGGCGCTTTTCCTCCCCGCCCCGCGCCTTGCCCGCGAAACGGAAGTAACCCGATTCCATGCCGAGCGTAAGCACCACCAGCGCGAACGGAATAAGGGCGTACATGTCGGTGATTACCCCGTACTCCGCCTGCGTCATTATGCGGGTGAAGAACGGAACCAGCAGGTAGTTCAGAAACCGTACGGCTACCGTGCTGATGCCGTAAACAGCGGTCTGGCGGGCGAGTTTTCCGAGCATTCGGGCGGATTTGACCGGGCAAATATAGTGAAAGGTGAGCGACAAGCCGAATTTATTCGAGCTTGTCCGAACCGCATCCTATATTCTTCAAAGATAGCGCAAGCCGAGCGATAAGCCAAGCTTGCCCAAAGCTTATCCGAGGCGCAGCCTATTTTCTGTAAAGATTGTGAAAGGCGAGGGCAAAAGCAAGTTCGTCCGGAACGCATCATGTCTTGTCCAAAAGCGGAAGCGACGGCCGCGGAATACGGACGGTGCGGGGAAGGCAGGGAAGCGTCTTCCCGGAAGAGGCACTCCCGCCGTGGAACGGCTCCGGCGAAGGCCGAAAGCCTAACCGTTGCATTTTTCAGCCTTTTCGGAATGGGGTTTATAAAAGTTTTACTATATTGCAGTAAGAATTCCCCACAAACGGCGGTTACGGACAAAACCTTCACCCATAAAATACTACCGTTATGAAAAAACTGCTGCTCCTTACGGTTATGATGCTGGCCGCGGCCGGCCTCGCGCAAAAGGCCGTAGCAAGTCCTCCCCTCGACGTGATATATCTGAAAGACGGAAATATCGTACAGGGAATTATAACACAAATGATTCCCGGAGAATCCGTTACCATACGCGCCGGGCAGAGTTTCCTTACTTACGGATTCGACGACATACTCCGGTTCGACAGGCAGTCTTCCGCAGTGGGCATAAAGCCTTACCGCAGCCCGGCGGCGGCATGGGCGCTTTCATCCCTGCTTCCCGGCCTCGGACAGTTCTATAATGGGGATATAGGCCCGGGGATAGGAATGCTGGTTTGTTTCGGAGGCGGAATCACAATGATGACGATAGGGATAAGCGGCACGGGGTCGATAGGATTAATGGCGATAGGGGGCCTTCTGGCTACCTGCACTTACCTGGCTTCCATGATTCATGCCCCTATACGGGCGAACCGGCTGAACCTGATGAACGGCTGGCTGTCGTTCGAGGTCGGACGCCGCGGCAGTTTCGGAATGTCGCCCGCCCTCGTGCTCGCCGGGCACGGAACCGGCGGGGGCAGGCTGCATCCCGGCCCCGGAGTGAATCTGAGCCTCAGGTTCTGAGCAGCCCGGCCGTCAGCGGGAGTTGGCGTAAAGCTCCCTTATGTCGCGGATAAAGGTTCGGGCGGGCGAGCCGCCTATCATGCGGCCCAGCAGCCGGCCGTCGGAATCGAGCAGCAGGAACGTCGGATAGGCCCGCACGCCGTAGCGGCGGGCCACCGCCGCCCCCTCGCCCTTCTCGGCGTCGAAGCGGGCGTTGACGAACGTGGAATTGAAGTAGTCCCCTACCGCGCGGTCGGTGAATACCTCGCGCTCCATGCGCCGGCACGGACCGCACCACGCGGCATACACGTCTATGAATACCGGCCGCTGCAGCGAGTCGGCCACTTTCAGTACGTGTTCCAGCGAACCGTTCTCGAAGCGGATTCCCTCCTGCGCGGAAGCGGAAAATGCCGAAGCCAGCAGTAAAAACAACAGGATTATGGCGGGGCGTTTCATGGCGTTTTTAGTATCCGCGGACGCAAATGCCGTACCTAAAGGCCGCCTTCGGTCGGTTTTTCGGTCGAAAGCAGCCCGCAGGCGGCCCGGATATCCTCGCCGCGGGAGGCACGCACGGTGACCGTGAAACCCTTCGCCGCCAGAGCGTCGCGGAAGGCCCCCATTTCCTGCTGCGACGGGCTTTCCCACGGCATCCCCGGCGCTGAATGATAGCGGATAAGGTTGACGCGGCAGCGCAGTCCGCCCAGCAGACGCGCCAGCCCCTTTACATGCGCCGGAGTATCGTTCACGCCCCGCAGCACGATATATTCGAAACTGACCCGGCGGCGGCGCGGCAGCGAGGCTCGTTTTATCGCCTTCACGACTTCGGCGGCCGGCCATGCCTTTTCCGCCGGCATCAGGGCAGCCCTCTCGTCCGGGAACGGACTGTGAAGGCTGACGGCCAGAGCCGCTTCGGTGCCCTCCAGAAAGCGTTCCAGCGCCGGAAGCACGCCCACGGTCGATACCGTTACGCGCGAGGGGCTCCATCCCCACCCCCACGGCGAGGTTATTATTTCCAGCGAGCGCAGGACTTCGTCCGGATTGTCCAGAGGCTCGCCCATGCCCATATATACCATATTGGTGAGCGACGCCCTTTCGGGCAGCGAGGCGGCCTGATTGAGAATGGCCCCGGCGGAAAGGTTCGCGCCCGCTCCCATGCGGCCCGTGGCGCAGAAACGGCAGCCCATGCGGCAGCCCGCCTGCGAGGACACGCACAGCGTGGCGCGGCCGCCGTCGGGAATGTACGCCGACTCCACGTAGCGGCCGGCCGCGCGGTACAGGTATTTACGCGTTCCGTCGGACGAAACCGCGACGTCGAGGGGAGCCTCCAGCCCTACCTCGTAACGCTCCGCGAGCCGCGCGCGCGCGGCCAGCGGCAGGTCGGTCATGGCTCCCAAGTCCGGAGCGCCGCGCCGGTAAAGCCACGAAGCTATCTGTCCGCCCGCATAGGCGGGCAGGCCTTCAGCAGCCGCGAGCTCTTTAAGCTCGGAAAGGGTAAGTCCGTACAGAGGCGTGCGGCGGTCGGGCATCAGTAGGGCTTCGTATATATATAACTGTTCTCCACCTTGACCGGCACGGTTCTCTTGACCTCGACGGGTATGCCGCCGTAAGGAACATCCTTTATTTCCACCGGCATCGTACGCGAAGGAAAACTTTTGACCTCTACCGGAAATCCGCCGTAAGGAACTTCGACCGACACTACGCGCACGTTTACGGAACCGTCGGCGTTCGTGCCGGGCAGGAACCCGGCCTCGGACGACGGCCCGGCGGCGGCTCGAGGCAGCAGGTCGATTTGGCGCAGGGTCAGCACGACCACGCACACGGTGATGACCGTGAGCAGTACACGGGAATAGGCATCGGTTTTCATAGGCAGGGGATTTACATGAAAAACCGCCCCGCCTTGCGGCAGGGCGGCCGGGTGGAGAATACGAGATTCGAACTCGTGACCTCTTGCATGCCATGCAAGCGCTCTAGCCAGCTGAGCTAATCCCCCGGAATCGGATGCAAACATACGCACTTTCCGGCATTTTTCCAAATGCGGTCGCCCGCATACATTATTTAAAGCGTACGGAGCCGCGCGTACGCTCCGGTCGCCGTGCAGGCAGTCCCTGTACGCGGTTCGCCGGAACCCGGTTTTCCGCCCCCTGAGCGCGCTTTCGCCGCGGGGCGGCCGTTTTTACCCGAAAAAATCGGGGAAAGGTATATTTTTTGAAAATTAGTTGCTATCTTTGTAGTGATAAGCATGTGCGTACATACGACCCACGCAACGAGAATAACAAGCACTCCTGAATATGGAAACCAAGAAAACCCCTAAAGCCGACCTCGAGAACAAACGGGGACTTTTCCTCGAAATCGGTCTTGTGGTGGCCCTTCTGATAGTGATACTCGTATTCGGTTACAATCAGAAGGACAGGAAAATAGAAATGTTCGAAAGCACGGGGCTGGCCGACGAGGTGGAAATGGTGGAAATCACCAAACCCGAAGAACCCAAGCCGGTGGAACCCGTAAAGCAGACCATATCGGTCGTTACGGACATTCTGAACGTGGTGAAGAACGATACCAAAATCACCACCGATTTCGACTTCGTGGAATTTTCGGAGGACGAAATAGTAGTGCAGCCCATCGAAGTGCAGCACGAGGAAATAGAGGAGGACGCTCCGTTCATCACCGCCGAGCAGATGCCCACCTTTCAGGGAGGCGACCTTTCCAAATTCCGCGAATGGGTGATGAAAAATTTCCGCTATCCTCCCATAGCGCAGGAAAACGGCATACAGGGCCGCGTGGTCATGACCTTCGTTATAGAGCGCGACGGCACGCTGACCAACATACAGGCGCTGGTGACGCCCGACCGCGTCCTGTCGGACGAAGTGGCCAGAGTGCTCGCCATGTCGCCCAAGTGGGCCCCGGGCAAGCAGCGCAACCAGCCGGTGCGAATCAAGTACACTATGCCGGTAGAGTTCAGGATAAGCAACTGATTCGCAAGCTGCAACAGGTTAACAGACACAGAGGGTTTCCGCTCAGGAGACCCTCGTTTTTCAAAAAGGCACGCCATTGACTGAAAACAACGACAACAACGGTACGCCGGCCCCGCGTGCGGTGCTGGCAGCCGTCGTGTCCGAGGGGCAGACGGCCGCGCAAACCGGCGAGTATCTGGACGAGCTCGCCTTCCTCGCCGAAACGGCCGGGGTGGAAACCGTCGGCCGTTTCACCCAGAAGCTCCCGCGTCCGGATTCCCGCACCTATCTCGGTCCCGGAAAGCTGGCCGAAGTCGCGGCATGGTGCGAGGACAACGGTATAGACATCATAATATTCGACGACGAGCTTTCGCCCTCGCAGACACGCAACATAGAAAAGGCCGCAGGGCGCAGGATACTCGACCGCACCAGCCTGATTCTCGACATATTCATGCAGCGGGCCAAGACCGCGTACGCCAAAACGCAGGTGCAGCTCGCACGCTACCAGTACATGCTGCCGCGCCTGACCGGCATGTGGACCCACCTCGAACGCCAGCGCGGCGGAACAGGAACCCGAGGCGGCGCTGGGGAGAGGGAAATAGAAACCGACCGCCGCGTTATCCGCGCCGGCATAGCCCGGCTCAAGGAGGAGCTCAAAAAAATCGACCGGCAGATGGCCGTGCAGCGCGGAGGCCGGGGACGGCTCGTGCGGGTCGCCCTCGTAGGCTACACCAACGTGGGAAAGTCCACCCTTATGAACCTACTCAGCAAAAGCGAAGTGTTCGCCGAAAACAAGCTGTTCGCGACGCTTGACACCACCGTGCGGAAAGTCGTGCTGGACAATCTGCCGTTTCTGCTCTCCGACACGGTGGGATTTATCCGCAAGCTGCCCACGCAACTCGTGGAGTCGTTCAAGTCCACCCTCGACGAAGTGCGCGAGGCCGACCTGCTGCTGCACGTGGTGGATATTTCGCATCCCGGATTCGAGGACCAGATAACGGTGGTGAACGAAACCCTGCGCGACATAGGCGCGGGCGACAAGCCGGTTTACCTCGTGTTCAACAAAACCGATGCTTACACTCACGTGCCCAAGGACGAGGACGACCTCACTCCCGCCACGCGCGAGAACATGACACTCGGCGAAATGGAGCGCAGTTGGATGGCCCGAATCAACACTCCCTGCATATTCGTTTCGGCGAAGGAAAAGGCCAATATAGACCGGCTGCGGCGCGAGCTTTACGGCATGGTGCGCGAAATCCACGCCGGACGCTATCCTTTCAACGATTTTCTTTACTGACCGCGGACAAGGTAAAAAAGAAGATATGGTGCACATACTAAGCAACGAGAACACGATTCTCAACAGGTTCATAGCCCAGATGCGCGACGTGGAGGTGCAAAAGGACAGTATGCGCTTCCGGCGCAACCTGAGGCGGACGGCCCAGATTATGGCCTACGAAATCAGCCGTACGCTCGACTACTCGCTCCGCACGGTGGAAACCCCGCTCGGCGAAGCCGAAACCATGCTGTACGACGACGAAGTGGTGCTGGCGACCATACTCCGGGCCGGCCTTCCGTTCCACGAAGGCTTTCTCGACTATTTCGACGACGCCCAGAACGCCTTCGTTTCGGCCTACCGCAAGCACAGCAAGGACGGCTCGTTCAAGGTCAAGGTAGAATATATCTCCTGCGGCGACCTGACGGACAAGGTATTGATACTCAGCGACCCGATGCTGGCCACCGGCTCGTCGTTCGTATTGGCGTGCGAGGCGCTGATAGCCAAGGGCGGCATGCCCAGACACATTCATCTGGCCTCGGTCATCGCCAGCGAGGAAGGTGTGGAGTACGTCAGGCGCAACCTGCCGCAAGACCGCTGCACGATATGGTGCGGAGCCGTGGACCAGGAACTCACCGTAAAGTCCTACATAGTGCCGGGCCTCGGCGACGCGGGCGACCTCGCCTACGGAGAAAAACTCGAATAGGCGCGGCTATTCCTGCGACTTGTACTGGCGCGGGGAAAAGCCCGTATGTTGCTTGAAATACTTTCCGAAAAACGACTGCGAGGAAAAACTCAGCGCATAGGCAACCTGCTGTACGCTCATGCCGGAGTATCGCAGCATCGTTTTGGCCTCCAATATTATAAACTCGTCTATCCAGCGGGAAACGGTCTTGCCGCTTACGGATTTCACCACGGCCGAAAGGTATTTTGGAGTAATGTTCATCTGCCCGGCATAGAACGAGGGCGAGTGCTGCTCGCGGTGGTGCTCGGTCAGCAATGCCAGAAACCGCTCGAAATACTCCTCGCTGCGGGTACGGTGCGGCTTGGGCAACGGACGGTGACGGTTCAGTATGGCGCAGAGGCGGTAGAAGGACGCGGTTATCAGTCCGGCCAGTATCTCCTCACGGTAGGACGGGTCGTCCGAACGGACCGTTTCGAGCATCAGGTCGAAAAAATTCTCCACCGACGCGAACTCGTCTTCGGAAAGCTCCACGCAGGGCCGGGACCGGAGCAGCACCGGAACCACCTTGTGAATGTCCACCTTCAGCTCGCTCAGAAAATGCCGCGAAAATACCAGCAGCCGCCCTTCGAGGTCGGCGCTGCGCGAGGTGATTTGCACCACCCGGTCGGAGGGAATTACCACCAGCGAGCGGGAAACGGCGCGGTAACTGTCCAAATCCACTCCCACGGTTACGGAGCCGCGGCCAACGAGACCCACTACGTAGCCGTCGATACGAACCGGATGGGCGAAACGCGGAGCCGCACTGTCCGCAAAGTCGTACTTGAAAAACAAATCCCCGGAAAAATAATCCGTGGCTCCTACCGTGTTTCTTATACCGGACACGTCCATGGTTTCGAATCCGGTGACTTCTTTCCGCATAAAAGGATAGTTTATACGACAAATGTACCATATATTATCCTGCCGGCTAATACCTAAGTCCGATTATCGGACGTTTTTACCAACAAACCGGATATTTGAAACTTTTTTACCGGCCGGCTTCGGCCGATATTTGCAGGGCTTCCGGCCCGCATGTTGCAGCCGAACGGAGGGAGGAAGGGAATTTTGAGAATACAGGATGCGCCTCGGCAAAGTGCAAGCAAGCTTGCCTTTGCGCTCGGCTTTCACTATATTTGAAGAATATAGGCTGCGCCTCGGCAGAATGCAAGCAAGCTTGCTTCTGCGCTCGGCTTTCACTATATTTGCCCTTTCGATTCCAAGGAAGTCGGAAAACGAAAAACCTATCATACAGGCATGGAGAATACGAAGCCCGAAGAAAGGAAAATAACCGGCCATATAGCCCAGATAATAGGCCCGGTAATAGACGTCAGCTTCGAGCACGACACGGAGCTGGAGGAGAAAATAGAGTTGCCCGCCATACACGACGCGCTGCATATCCGTCGTCCGGACGGCCGAACGCTGTTCGCCGAAATCCAGCAGCACATCGGAGAAAACACGGTGCGTTCGGTGGCCATGGATTCCACCGACGGCCTGCGCCGGGGACTCGACGCGGTTTCGTACTACGCTCCGATAGAAATGCCCGTGGGCGACCAGATAAAGGGAAGGCTGATGAACGTCGTCGGCGAGGCTATCGACGGCATGAAACCCCTGAGCATGAAGGGCGCGCAGCCCATACACCGCGACCCGCCCAAGTTCGAGGACCTTACCACCGTGCAGGAAGTGCTCTATACCGGCATAAAGGTCATAGACCTGCTGGAGCCGTACTCCAAGGGCGGAAAAATCGGCCTTTTCGGAGGCGCCGGCGTAGGCAAGACGGTGCTTATCATGGAGCTTATAAACAACATCGCCAAGAAACACCACGGCTACTCGGTGTTCGCCGGCGTGGGCGAGCGTACCCGCGAGGGGAACGACCTGCTCAGGGAGATGCTCGAATCGGGCGTTATCCGTTACGGCAAGGAGTTCCTCGAAGGCATGGAGCACGACCACTGGGACCTGTCCGAAATAGACTACGACGAAGTGGAGAAGTCGCAGGCCACCCTAATCTTCGGCCAGATGAACGAACCTCCCGGAGCCCGCGCCTCGGTTGCCCTGTCGGGGCTGACGGTGGCAGAGTCGTTCCGCGACTCCGGCAGCGGCTCGAGGGACATACTGTTCTTTATCGACAACATATTCCGTTTCACGCAGGCCGGGAGCGAAGTGTCGGCCCTGCTGGGGCGGATGCCGTCGGCGGTAGGCTACCAGCCTACGCTCGCCACCGAAATGGGCGGTATGCAGGAGCGCATCACCTCGACCCGCTACGGCTCCATAACCTCCGTGCAGGCGGTTTACGTGCCGGCCGACGACCTTACCGACCCGGCTCCGGCGACGACGTTCTCGCATCTGGACGCCACCACCGTGCTCAGCCGCAAAATCACCGAGCTGGGCATCTACCCCGCCGTGGACCCGCTGGAATCGACCTCGCGCATACTCGACCCCAACATCGTCGGGCAGGAGCACTACGACGTGGCCCAGCGGGTAAAGCAAATACTCCAACGCAACAAGGAGCTTCAGGACATCATTTCCATACTCGGCATGGAGGAGCTTTCGGACGAAGACCGCACCACGGTGAACCGGGCGCGGCGCGTGCAGCGTTTCCTGTCGCAGCCCTTCACGGTGGCCGAACAGTTCACAGGCGTAAAGGGGGTGATGGTATCCATAGAGGACACGATAAGGGGTTTCAAGATGATACTCGACGGCGAAGTGGACGGCCTGCCCGAATCCGCATTCCTGAACGTGGGCACGATAGAGGAAGCCATAGAAAAGGCCGAAAAAATCAGGCGGCAGGCCGACGGGGGCCGCACGGAAGAAAAACAGCAGTAGGCGATGGAAGGTTCGCGGACACTGACGCTCAGAATAATAACTCCGGAAGGCACGGTTTACGACGGGCCGGCCGGACATGCCGTGTTCCCCGGCGCGGCGGGACAGTTCGCCGTGTATCCGATGCACGCTCCGCTGGTGGCGGCGCTCGACAAGGGCGACATCCGCTACTACACGCCCTCGGGCGAGGCCCGGTACGCCACGGCGGGTGGATTCGCGGAAGTGCTGAACGATGTCGTAACCGCAAGCGTGGAGCCCGCCCCCGGCCCGGAGGGAACGGCCAAGCGGGAGAACCGGGCACAGTAAGGAAAACGCCGTCCCGGAAAGGGACGGGAATACGGAAACGTCAAAACGCCTTGCAAATGGAAAAGGAAAAGATATACAAGGACGCGGCCACGATGCTGTTTACCATAGCCGGGCTGGGCATAGCCGCCGGAATGGTGCTCGCCTACGCGCTGCCCGGCTACTGGTTCCCGCTCTATCCGCTCGTGCCGGTATATTTCATGCTGCTGGCCGTGGCGGTCACGGCAGTGGTGTCGCACGCGCCCCACGACGGCGACGCCCGGCGGACAATCAACCGCATAGTGCTGCTGCGGGGGCTGAAACTGATGCTCTCGATTGCGTTCATCATACTGTACGTGTGGCTGTCGGGCGTGAACAACGGCAGTTTCCTGACGGTGTTCATGCTGTTCTATCTCGTATTCATGGGTCTGGAAGTGTATGTGTTCAACCGTTACAACAAAACCCTGAAGCCCAAGCGGGCCGACGAAAACAAATGAAGCGGCTGCTCTGCATAATCCTGACGCTCGCCGCCTTCGCCGGACGCACCGCGGCCCGGGAAAGCGCCGCCTCAACGGCGGCGAACGACTCCCTGACCGTCGAGGAGGAACAGGTGGACGTGCGCGAAGTCATATTCGGGCATATTCAGGACAACTACTGGTGGCATATAACCACGGTAGGCGGCCGACACGTTACCCTCTGGTTGCCCGTGATAGTCCGCTCGCCGGAAAGGGGCTGGTTCGTGTTCTCCTCGCGGCGGCTCGACCACGGAGCGTCGTACGAAGGATTCTCGATAGCGGCTTCGGGAAAGCACCAAAGCAAAATCGTGGAAACGGCTCCCGACGGAACGGAAGTAAGGCCGCTGGATATTTCCATAACCAAGAACGTACTCGCCCTGATGATAAATTCGGCGCTTATGCTGGCCGTTTTCCTCTACACGGCCCGCTGGTATCGGAAACGTCCGGCCCGCACCGCGCCGGGCGGGTTCGCGGGCACGATGGAAACGGTCGTGATGTACGTCGAGGACGAGGTAATCCGCCCCAGCGTCGGGCCGGAGTACCGCCGCTACTCGCCCTACCTGCTCAGCGCGTTTTTCTTTATCCTGATAAACAACCTTATGGGGCTGCTGCCCGTATTCCCCGGAGGGGCCAATACCACGGGCAACATAGCCGTCACGCTGGCTCTGGCCCTGTTCACCATGATTATAGTGAACGTATTCGGCAACCGGGAATACTGGAAGGAAATCTTCTGGCCCGACGTTCCGGTTTGGATGAAAGCCCCCATACCGCTCATGCCCGTCATAGAGGTGTTCGGAATCATATCCAAGCCGTTCGCACTGATGATTCGTCTGTTCGCCAACATTATGGCCGGGCATACGGCCATACTCGCCCTGATGTGCATAATATTCGTCACGTCCACCATGGGAGCCGCCATAAGCGGGGGAATGTCGTTCTTCTCGGTGCTGCTCACCATGGTGATGAATGCGCTGGAAATACTCGTGGCGTTCATTCAGGCGTACGTGTTCACGATGCTCTCGGCCGTATTCATCGGCATGGCGCATCCGGCGCACCGCCACAAGGAAAAAACGGAATAAACCAATAACAACTCAAAATTATGTTACCACTTCTCATTCTGCTTCAGGCAACGCATTACGGAGCTATTTTCGCCCCTCTCGGAGCGGCCCTCGTAGTTATAGGCGCCGGTATAGGCATAGGAAAAATCGGAGCGCAGGCAATGGAAAGCATAGCCCGCCAGCCCGAGGCGGCCGACAATATCCGGATGTCCATGATTATAGTATCCGCGCTTATAGAGGGAGCCGCACTGTTCGCAATCGTGGTATGCTTCATGACGCTCGTACTTTAATACCGGAGGTGAACCATGTCGCTGCTGACACCTGATTTCGGCCTGCTGTTCTGGATGCTCGTGTGCTTCGGCGCGGTGTTCGGAATATTGGCCAAATGGGGATTCCCGGTCATCACCCGCGCGGTGCGCGACAGGCGCGACTATATAAACCGCTCGGTCGAAGCCGCCGACGAGGCCAACCGCCGTCTCGAAGGCATCCGGGCCGAAGGCGACCGTTTGCTCGCCGAGGCGCAGGCCCGGCAGAACGAAATCGTCCGGCAGGCCGCGGCCGACGGCGAACGTATAGTCCAGAACGCCCGCGACAATGCCGCGCGCGAAGCCGAAAAGCAGCTCGAAACCGCACGCAGACAAATCGAGGTGCAGAAGCAGAAAGCTCTGGCCGACATCCGTACGCAGGTAGCGGTGCTGGCGGTGGACATAGCAGAGAAAATCCTGCGGGGCGAGCTGGACGACAAGTCCAAGCAGGATTCCCTGATAGACCGGATGATAGACGAAGCCGCGCGCAGGCGCGAATCCGAAAACCGACAATAACGGATGAACGAAGGGCTCATATCCAGACGATACGCCAAGGCTCTGCTGGAGTATGCCGCCGCACAGGATGCGGCCGGGGATACCTACCGGCGCATGAAAATCCTTATGGAAAGCCTGCGCCGCGTTCCCAAGCTGCATGAAACGCTCGAAAGTCCGGTGGTAAGCCCGAAGCGGAAAATACGGCTCATAGTCGAAGCCGCCGGAGGCGGAGAGGCTCCGGTGGTGGAGCGGTTCGCCCGCCTCGTACTGAAGGAAGAGCGTACGCGGGAGCTGTTCGACATAGCCTACTCGTACGTGACCCTTTACCGCAGGGTGCACAACATAAGCGTAGTGGAGTTGACCTCGGCGGTGGAAATGCCGGCCGAAGCCCTCGACCGGATACGCCGCGACGTGGAAAGCCGCACGCACGGCACCGTGGAGTTCCGCAGCCGCATCGACCCCGCCATAGAGGGCGGTCTGATACTCCAGATTGACGACATGCGCATGGACGCATCGGTGCGCGGGCAGGTCGAAAGGGTCCGCCGCCAATTCATACAGCGCAACCGAACGATAGTTTAAAACGCAAGATATGTCCGACAACATAAAAGTCAGCGAAGTTTCCGAAATACTCCGGCGACAACTCGAAGGTATCGACACGCGCCTCGAATTCGACGAGGTGGGGACCGTGCTTCAGGTAAGCGACGGCGTCATCCGGGCCTACGGCCTGTGGAACGCCGAAGCGGGCGAATTGCTGGAAACGGAGGACGGGATGAAGGCCGTGGTCATGAACCTCGAGGAGGACAACGTGGGAGCCGTGCTGCTCGGCCAGACCGACCGCGTCCGCGAGGGCGACCTTATAAAGCGCACCCGGCGCATAGCCTCGATAAAGGTCGGGGAAGGCATGCTTGGCCGCGTAATCGACCCGCTCGGCGAACCGCTCGACGGCAAAGGCTCCATACAGGGCGAAACGTACTCCATGCCGCTGGAGCGCAAGGCTCCCGGAGTCATCTACCGCCAGCCGGTGAACCAGCCGCTCCAGACCGGAATCAAGGCAATCGACGCCATGATACCCATCGGACGCGGGCAGCGCGAGCTAATCATCGGCGACCGCCAGACCGGAAAGACCGCCATAGCGATAGATACGATTATAAACCAGCGGGCCAATTACGAGAAGGGCGACCCGGTTTACTGCATCTACGTGGCCGTGGGTCAGAAAGGCTCGACGGTGGCCTCGATAGTGAACGTGCTGCGCGAACACGGGGCGATGGATTACACCGTCGTGGTGGCGGCCACGGCCGCCGACCCGGCCTCGATGCAGTATTTCGCGCCGTTCGCCGGAGCGGCTATCGGGGAATTTTTCCGCGACACCGGCCGCGCGGCCCTCGTGGTGTACGACGACCTCTCGAAGCAGGCCGTGGCCTACCGCGAAGTGTCGCTGATACTGCGCCGTCCGTCGGGCCGCGAAGCCTATCCGGGCGACATATTCTACCTGCACTCCCGCCTGCTGGAACGCGCCGCCAAGATAATCGACCAGCCCGACGTGGCCCGCAGGATGAACGACCTGCCCGAAAGCATCCGGGACATGGCTACCGGCGGAGGCTCGCTTACGGCCCTGCCCATAATAGAAACTCAGGCGGGCGACGTGTCGGCGTATATCCCGACCAACGTCATCTCCATAACCGACGGACAGATATTCCTCGAAACCGACCTGTTCAACCAAGGCATCCGTCCGGCCATAAACGTGGGCATCTCGGTATCGCGCGTGGGCGGCAACGCACAGATAAAGTCCATGAAAAAGGTGGCCGGAACCCTGAAGATAGACCAGGCCCAGTACCGCGAGCTGGAGGCGTTCACCAAGTTCGGAGGCGACATCGACCCTGTTACGGCCTTTATAATCGACCGCGGGCAGAAGAACGTGCAGCTCCTTATACAGCCCCAATACTCTCCCATGCCGGTCGGAAGGGAAATAGCGGTGCTCTACTGCGGCACTCACGGGCTGCTGCGGGACGTGCCGCTCGACCGCGTACGCGATTTCGAGAGGATATTCCTGCAACTGCTCGAATCCAAATATCAAAAGGAGGTTCTCGACCGACTGTCGGCCGGGGAACTCGACGACGACATAACCGGCCGCATAGAAGAAGTCGCTGCCGATGCCGCCGGCGGCCTACTCGCTTCGGAAGGCAAACGGCTCTCCGGCGGGCAGAACGCTCCGCAGTAAACCCTTTCGGCTATGGCATCGTTCAAGGCGCTCAAAGAAAGAATAAATTCGGTCCGGAGTACGCAGAAAATCACTTCGGCCATGAAAATGGTTTCGGCGGCAAAGCTGCACAAGGCCCAGAAGGTCATCGCCGATATGCTGCCATACGCCGAATCGCTCCGACGGATAACGGACACCGTACTGTCGGCGGAAGGTTCCTACTCCACGCCCCTTCAGGCCGAACGGCCGCTGCGCAGGGTGGCGCTGGTGGTATTCTCGGCCAACGGCAGCCTCGCCGGGGCATTCAACGCCAATATCGCAAGGCTTATGAACGAAGCCGTCGAAGGGTATGCCGGAGGGCCCCGCGTGGTAATATACGCCGTAGGACGCAAGGCGGCCGAAGCCGCGAGGAAAAAGGGTTACGATTTGGCCGCCCGGTTCGACGAGGCGGCCGAAAAGCCGGACTACGCATCCATGGCCGCCCTCGCCGAAACGCTCGCGGCAGAATTTCTCGCCGGAAATATCGACCGGGCCGAGCTTATATACCACCATTTCAAAAGCGCCGGCTCGCAGACCCTCGTGCGGCGGACGTTCCTGCCCGTGGCGCTGCCGCCTTCGGCGGCAAGGGAAAACGCCCCCGACTTTATTCTGGAACCCTCGAAACAGGCTCTGCTGGACGCCCTGATTCCCAAAACGCTCAAAATAACGCTTTACACCGCCCTCCTCGATTCCAACGCTTCGGAGCACGCCGCACGGGTGATAGCCATGCAGACCGCCTCGGACAACGCCGACGAGCTGCTCGGCGAATTGACGCTCCAATACAACAAGCTGCGTCAGCAGGCCATAACCAACGAGCTGCTCGACATGGCCGGAGGACAGCTCGGATAAAAATCCGAAACATCGTGCAAAAACCGACGGAGTGTTTACAGCACTCCGTTTTCCGTTGGCAACGGCTCCCGGACACCGGATTAGGGACAAAAACCGCCGCGCCGGGAACATCGTTCGGGGATATGTATTATCTTTGACAATCTTACCGTTTACCCGGGATATTTTTACAGCACAAGTATATGAAACTACCTCGACTTACGACCTCAATCCTGTGCCTCGCCTTCCTCGCGGCGGCCGTAAAAGCCGGAGCGGTTCCGGCATATCCGGGTCCGGCCCGCATAACGCAGCCGGACGGAACGCCTCTCACCATACGGGTGAACGGCGACGAGTTTTTCCATTACACCACCACTCAGGACGGGTACAACATAGTGCAGGACGCGGACGGCTTCTACTATTACGCCGTTCTCCAGCGGGACGGCTCACTGTCGGCCACGGCGGTAAAGGCCAAGGACCCCGGCTACCGTACGGCGGAAGACAGGGCCGTGCTCGGCTCGGTGGCGAGAGGAGTGCCGCAGGCCGTAGCCGCCATGAGGCGCGAAACGGCGCGTTCCCGGTCGCTGGTCAACAAAACCGACCCCGAAACCGTAAATCCTTCGCTCCGGCAGGCGCTTACGTCCTCGGAACGTTTCCATTCGCTCGTAATCCTCGTCAACTTCTCCGACCGCAGCTACATAACCTCCAATCCGCAGCAGGCTTTCACGAACCTGCTCAATCAGGACGGTTACTCGGTAAACGGGGCGGAAGGCAGCGCATGGAATTATTATCAGGACAACTCCAACGGCCGGTTCGACCCGCAGTTCGTGGTGGTAGGGCCTTATACCCTTCCCCATAACATGTCCTACTACGGCGCTAACACCGGATACTCCAACGACGCTAATCCGTGGCAAATGGCGGTCGATGCCTGCAACGCCGCCTACAATGCGGGCGTGGATTTCTCCCGCTTCGCCGAGAACGGACAGGCACGCGATATTTTCATTTACTATGCCGGCTACAACGAAGCCGAGGGAGGCCCGGCCAACTCCGTATGGCCCCACCGGTCGTATATAAACCACACGGTCGGAGGAATAAAGGTGTCCGGTTACGCGTGCTCCTCGGAACTCAAAGGCAGCAGCGGTTCCACCATGGCGGCGATAGGCACGTTCTGCCATGAATTCGGGCACGTTATGGGCTGGCCCGACTTCTACGATACCGACTACGAAACCAACGGACAGGCCACCGCCCTCGACGTATTTTCGCTTATGGCCAGCGGCAGCTACAACAACGACAGCCGCACGCCGCCCGCGCTCAATATAAACGAGCGTTCCATGGTAGGCTGGGCAACCCCGGTGGAAATAACCAAAAAGGGCGACTATACGCTGGGAGCCGTGGAAGACGACAACGGCTATATAATCCAAACGTCCAACCCGAACGAATACTACCTGTTCGAGAACAGGCAGGCGGGAAAATATCCGTGGGACAGATTTTTCACGTCGTCGGTCGGCTCCGGCATGGTGGTCTATCATGTGGACAAGTCGAACAACTCCATCGGGGGATACACCGCCGCCATGCTGTGGCAGATAAACCAGCTTAACGCGTATGCCGCCCACGAGTGCATGAAAATCATGAAGGCGTCCGAAGGCAACCGCAACCGCTGGTTCTTCCCCGGAGCGGCCAATACGACCCAGTTCACCGCCGACGGCAGCCCGGCGTTCGTCGGCTGGAACGGCGAGCCGGTGGGACTGGAGGTAAAGGACATCGCCGTAAGCAACAAGGTCGTATCGTTCAGGATGACCAACAGCGGAAACGCCATAGTAAGAGGCTACGTGTACAACATGCGCAACGAACCGCTCAAAAACGCCGCGGTAAAATTCACTCCCCTGTCCCCCTCGGAAGCGCCGGGCATACAGGGGTTGTCGCTCGCGGGACGTCCCTTTGCCGCCGGTTACCAGACGACCACCGACGGGTCGGGCCGCTTCTCCCTTCCGGAAGTGGAGCCGGGCAGCTACAGGCTCTCCGTTACGAGGGAAGGATACGACGAATACGTAGAAAACATGGAACTGAAATCGACGGTTTACGACCTTCAAGTAGTCATGAAAACCCCCGACGAAAGCCGTTCCAGAATGTATTCCTATTATAAAGACTATGTCAACTCGGCGGGCATGGCCGAACTGAGCCCGTTCACGGTAGCGGCCCGGTGGGACTACGAGGACCTGCGCGAGCTGCCCGGCGACAGGTACAAGCTCATGGGAGAGGAATTTTACGTTACCGCCGCCTGCTCGGCGACCGCGGTGGTTTACATAAACGACCGTCAGGTATGTTCCGAAGCCGTACAGCCTTCCGTGGGAGGATGGACATACGTGGACCTGTCGCGGCATGAAATTACGGTCGAACCGGGACAGAATGTAAAAGTAGGCGTTACCCTGTCCGGATATTCCGGCTATCCCATGGCAATCGACGAGCAGCCGGAAGAAAAGGGCAAACTCCAGCTTTCCGGAAATACGTGGATATCCGGCCAGTACACCTGGGCCGTACGCGGCTACTTCACCGGCAACGGGGCGGCCACGCAGATAACGCTCGACAAGACGACTGCCGAAACATTCAACGGTAACGAAATCAAGCTGATACACAGTCTGCTACCCGAAGGGGCCGGCGGTACGGTCGAATGGACTACGGACAACGAAGAGGCGGCCGTACCCATAGAGGACAGCCCGGGCTATATCAGGGCGATGCGTCCCGGTACGGCCAACATTACGGCCACGGTCAAGGAAACCGGAGCTTCGGCCACCTGCCGGGTAACGGTCAGGGACGAAATATCCGGGCAGGTGCAGATAACGGTCAGCAGTCCCGACGACATAAGCCTCGGCTGGACTCCGGCCGTAGAGCGCGACGTATGGACAGTGAGCTGGAACGAGCAGGGCTCTACCTCGTGGGTTACGAAGGAAACCGAGGAACCGGCGCTGCATTTCGGTGGCCTGAAAGCCGACACCAAGTACGACCTGCGCATAGGCGGCAAGCGCGACGACGGCGGTTTCTGGGGATTCCGTTCCATGACGTTCAGCACGGCCGACGTGCAGTACATAGAAGAAATAGACCTGCCGGATGAAATAGTAACCGTACCGGGCTATTCCGTGACGGTCGAACCGGAAATCGGTCCCATAAGCGCCACCAGCCGGGAACTCGTCTGGAGCACGGCCGACCCGGAAATCGCGACGGCGGACGAGAACGGCACGGTGACCGGCATAAGGAACGGCCGGACCGTTCTGACCGTAAAAGCCAAATTCGGCGGCGCGGAAGCCACCGCCGTGGTAAATGTCGAAAACGAACCGGCCGGATACCGGACGGAAGCATACCAGAACGACGCCGTGGTAAGCTGGAAAGCGATTATGCACAAGGGTTCGTGGAAAGTGAGCTATAAAAAAGCCGCCGGAGGCGAAGCGCTCGAAGCAGTCGTGGACACCACGATAATCTACCTGCCGCTGCTTACGCCCGGCACGAAATACGAGGTCACGGTGCAGAGCCTCGAGGGAACCGAACCGACCGGGGTTCCCACTTCGACCGTATTTACGACCGGGGACGTGACCTCGCCCTACGCCTCGATGCAAGGCATGAAGGGGGTCTATGCTTCCGGCGAGGAAATTCCGCTTACGCTTATAGATATAGAGGAACCCATACAGGAAATAAACTGGACGGCCGACGGCAGGAAAATCGAGCCGCCGGCGGCGGTGCTTCCGGCCGGCGAACACACTCTCAAAGCCGTAGTCACCCTCAAGGGAGGCGGCAAACAGGTATTTATGAAAAAAATCACCGTAAACTGAACCGCCATGAAAAAATACTCAGCCGCCCTGCTTGCAGCGGCACTTGCGGTAGCGTCCTGCCAGAAAGACGACGTCGACAAGCTGATTCAGCAACAGCAACAGGCCCTGCTCGCCACGGACGAAATGGGAGTGTACCGCAACGGCGCATCCGTGTTCCTTTTCGACGACGCCGAACATCAGGCCTTTTACAATACCAAGGGGTACGTTACCCGCATACAGAGCGACGACATGACCGAAACGGTCAATCTTACGATGGATAAAAAGCCGGTATCCAACATGCAGCTTACCGCGGTAACGGAAGTGGTGGGAATATCCGCCGTATCGGAAAGCCGTTTCAACTGCACGGTACTGAAAACCGGCAGCGACCGCATCTGGCTTTGGGACGACGACCACAATATCGGATACATAATGTTTTGGGGCAACTGACCCCCACGCCCACAAGACCGAAGGGAGAATCCGCTGGATTCTCCCTTCGCTTTAAAAAAGCGGAACGGCGGCGACTCAGTGAAATACCCGTAAACAAATAGGTTATTAATCGCCCCGCTCCGCATAAGCCGGCCGGCAATGCCCCGAACCGGTCAGAAATACTTGACTGTCTTATCCTCTATGGCGCTTATCAGATTGTTGGCAAGCGAGCTGGCTCCGATGCGGAACAGTTCCGGCGTCAGCCAGTCGGGCCCCAGAATGGATTCGACCAAAGTATAGTAAAGGGAAGCCTCCTCGGCCGTGCGCACTCCGCCGGCGGCCTTGAACCCTACCCGGCGGCCAGTCTGGCCGAAATAGTCCTTTATAGCCATACAGATTACCACGGCCGCTTCGGGAGTAGCCGCTACCGGTATCTTGCCGGTGGAGGTTTTTACGAAACCGGCTCCCGACAGCATGGCCAGAAGCGAAGCCTTCCGGATAAGCTCCGGCGTCTTCAGCGCACCCGACTCTATTATAACCTTGAACACCACATCCTCGCCCGCCTCGGCACGCATCAGCTCCAGCTCGTTGGCCATTTCGTCGTACTGTCCGGCAAGCATCTTGCCCACGTTTATGACGACGTCTATCTCGTCCGCGCCGTTTTCCACCGCCATAGCCACCTCCAGCATCTTGACTTCCAGAAACGTCTGCGATGAAGGAAAACCCCCGGCCACGCTCGTGACCCCGATGCGCGTTCCTTCGACCCCGATGCCCACCACGTCCACGAAAGGCGGAAAAACGCATATGGTCGCCACGTTGGGTATGTGCGGATAATACGACGGAAACTCCGCGGCTTTTCTCACCAACCCCTCCACCGAGGCAACGGAGTCCGTTTCGTTCAGGGTGGTAAGGTCGATGGCGCTGTAACACAGTTTCCACACCTCGGAAGTCATGTTTTTGGGGCAGTGCTTCCGCGCCTTTCTTACAGCCGCGTCCACATCCTGCTCCGGAAGGGCCGGGCCGTATTTTTCCAAAAGATTAGAGTATTCCATATTCGCTTAACTTTATCTCCGTATGCAGGAGAGTGCGCATTTTCGGGAGTTGCGGAACGCCGTCGGGCGATATGTTCCTTCCGCCCGGCAAGATACGAAATAATTTCATCCCGGAAAAACATCCCGCGGACCGGTCGGCCGCAGCCCCGGTCCCTGCCTCGACAAGCAAAAAAAGAGCCGTCCTTGAAAGGACGGCTCCGTTAAAGGTCGAATGATATTAGAGAGCCAGAAATTCTTCGGTTCCGAACAGTTTGGCGAACTCGACATCGCGTGCCGCTTTCTGCTTCAGGGCCGGATTCTTCTTTACGGCGCTGTTCAGGTATGCAACGGCTCCCTTGCTGTCGCCTTGACGCATCGCTATAATGGCGTGGAGGTATTCGGCATCGGCGCTGTTGTTGCCGCCCAGAGCGGTCTTGGCGGCGGCGTAGTTACCGTCGGCCACTTCGGCTACGGCCTTGTTGTAGCCGGTCAGGTCGCGGGCTGCGGCCGAATAGTTGCCTTCAGCCATAGCGAGCAGGCCCTTGTTGTTGCGGGCTGCCGGGCCGCTGAGAGCGGAGAGATACTTGCGTGCCTGTTCGTAATCGCCGCGGGAAATGGCCAGAGCGGCCATATTGTTGCTTACCTGCGGAGCGGCCTCGATGCGGGCGGCTCTGTTCAGAGCATTTTCAGCTTCGGAATACTTGCCCATCTGCGCATAAACGACTCCGAGGTTGTTGTAAGCGCGGACATCGTTGTACTGGTTGGCTGCAAGTTCGTAAATGGCGGCCTTCTCTTTGAGGTCGTTGGTCATACCGGCGCCGTAAAGTATTTCCTCTACCGTGAGGTTCTTGTCGTTCTTGCGTGCGGCGGCCAGAATCTGGGCATCGGTCATGCCCTCGACATCGGCGGTCATCACGAACTGGGTGCGGCGGAGTTCCGGCAGTATCCTTTCCTCGAGCACGCGGAATACGGCCGACATGTTGCGGATTTCACGGTCGCGCACTGCGGGGGAATCGTACATGGCCAACACCTGAAGAATAAGGTCCTTGTCCTTTATGTCGGATGCCTCGACGAGTTTCTTGAAGCCTTCCCAGTCTTCGCCGTACCATGCGGCGTCGTAATTTACGTCAACGCCCTTGAGCTGTTTTTTCATGGCGGCCTGACCGCTTTCGCTGCGGCGCTTGGAAAGCTGCTCGTTGAAGTTCTCCGGGCCTTCCGGGGAAGCATAGCCCTTCGAGTAGAGGTTGCCCAGCTTCACGCCGTTCCTGTCGCTGTTCTCCTTTACGAAGTTTTCGAACAGCTTTATCTGTTCCTGAGTAAGCTGTGCGGGACGTACGTTGGCGCTGTTGACCAGATAATGTATGGAAGCATCCTCGGTAATGGTGTTGACGCGGCGGAAGTTGTCGGGCATCATCTCGTAAGCCACGCCCTGACCGTCGCCCGTAGCCACGAACACGAGGTTCTGAACGGTGCTTATACCCTGAGCCACCGACATCGCGGCAACCGGCATGAATTCATGATATTTCTTGCGGCACTTGTCGCTGCAACGAATCTCGAAGCGCAGTTCGAGGGTCGAAAGCTGTGCGCGGGGGTCGTAAGGGAACACCACGGTCTGAGTGTACGAACCGCCGTGCTTCCATGAAATAACGTTGTAGTTGTCCTTCACCTTCTCGCCCTGCAGATACTTGGGGGTTCCGGCGATTTCGCCGCCATTGAATACCAGCACGGGCGTCACGCGCATAATGGCCTCCTCGTTGAAATACTTGGGAGGAAACGCTACGGTCAGGTCGGCACTGACATTCTGTCCTTTCAATGCCAGAACTTCCGGAGTACTCGAAGCCTCTATCAGGGCCACATTCTTCTGCATCCGGTTGAAGCAGTTACATCCGGAAAACAGTACCACAGTCGCGGCAAGAACAAGACTTGCCAAACTCAACTTTTTCATAACTAACGCGTTAATTCAATTAGGATTTATTGTTTTACTACTACTCACCGTTAATGATTATGCCTCAGACACAAAGGTAACATTTTCCTTTTATCCACAAACGCATCCGCGCACAATTCTTTAATTACCAAACGGATTTTACCCCGCTCCGGACAGGTTCAAATACTATGCCACCGGATGCCTACTGTTTCTTCGGCAACAAAGCCTTGCGCGAAAGTTTCAGTTTTCCGGTCTTCGGGTCGACGCCTATGAGCTTGACCTCTATCGTATCGCCTTCCTTCAGGCCCGTGTCGGCCATGGTTTCGAACCTGCGGTGGTCTATTTCGGAGATGTGCAGCAGAGCGTCCTTGCCCGGAAGTATCTCGACGAAAGCCCCGAAGGAAACTATCGACTTCACTTTTCCGGTATATACCTCTCCCACTTCGGGTACTGCTACTATGCCCTTGATACGGGCCAGAGCCGCATCCATCGCCTCGCTGTTGTCGCCGAAAATATCCACGATGCCCTGCACGTCGTCCTCGGTAATGGTAATGGTGGTTCCGGTAGTCTTCTGAATATCCTGCACGACTTTTCCGCCCGGGCCGATAACGGCTCCGATAAAGTCTTTCGGTATGCGTATCTGCACGATGCGGGGCACGAAAGGACGGAAATCCGCGCGGGGTTCCGGAAGCGTTTCGGTCAGCTTGTCCATGATGTGCATACGGCCTCGGCGCGCCTGCTCCAGAGCCTTGGCAAGCACTTCGTAGGACAGCCCGTCCACCTTTATATCCATCTGCGTGGCGGTGATGCCGTCGCGCGTGCCGGCTACCTTGAAGTCCATGTCGCCCAGATGGTCCTCGTCGCCCAGAATATCCGACAGCACGGCGTACTTGCCGCTCTGCGTATCGGTTATGAGGCCCATCGCTATGCCCGACACCGGTTTGCGCATCTTGAGGCCGGAGTCCATCAGCGCCAGCGTGCCGGCGCATACGGTGGCCATGGACGACGAACCGTTGGATTCCAGAATATCCGAAACCACCCTCACGGCGTACGGATTGTCCTCGCCCAGCGGAACCATCGGCTTCAGAGCCCGCCATGCGAGGTTGCCGTGGCCGATTTCGCGCCGCGACAGCCCTCTTACAGGACGGGCTTCGCCGGTGGAGAACGGCGGAAAGTTGTAATGCAGCACGAACTGCTCGTGGCCCTGTACCAGCGGGTCGTCGATTTGCTTCTCGTCGAGCTTGGTTCCGAGCGTCACGGTCGCAAGCGCCTGCGTTTCCCCGCGGGTAAACACCGCCGAGCCGTGGGCGGCGGGAAGGTAACCCACCTCCGCCCATATCGGCCGGATTTCGTCGGTGCGCCGGCCGTCGAGACGGATGCCTTCGTCGAGAACCATGTTCCGCATGGCCTTCTTGAGCACCTCGTCGTGGAAATACCTTTTTATCAGCGGCTTCTTCTCGGCCAGCTCCTCTTCGGTGAACCGCTCGCAGAATTCGGCTTCGACGGCATCGAACCTGTCGGAACGCTCGTGCTTGGAAGTGGTGCTGCGGGCTATTTCGTAAACCTTGTCGTACGTTTCCCGAACGATAAGCTCGCGCAGCTCCTCGTCGCTCCTCTCGTGACAGTAGGCGCGCTTCTCCTCCTTGCCGGCCTCTTTCATCAATTCTATCTGGGCGCGACACTGCTTTTTGATTTCCTCGTGGGCGAACTTTATGGCCTCGAGCATTTCGGATTCTGAAACCTCTTTCATCTCGCCCTCCACCATCAGGATATTGTCCTCGGTGGCGGCCACTATCAGGTCTATGTCGGCGTTCTCGTTCTCGGAGAACGTCGGGTTTATCTTCAGCTCGCCGTCGATGCGCGACACGCGCGCCTCGGATATGGGGCCCCCGAAGGGAATGTCCGACACGGCCAGAGCCGCCGAAGCTGCGAGCCCGGCCAGCGCGTCGGGCTGAATGTCCCTGTCGGCCGAAATAAGGTAAACGTTCACGAAAACCTCTGCATGGAAGTCCGCAGGAAACAGCGGCCTCAGCGCCCGGTCTATAAGCCGCGCCACGAGTATCTCGCTGTCCGACGGACGGGCCTCGCGCTTGAGGAATCCGCCGGGGAACCGGCCCGCGGCGGCATATTTTTCACGGTATTCGACCGTCAACGGCATAAAATCGACGTCTTCCTTGGCATCCTTGGCAGCCACCACGGTAGCCAACAGCATCGTATCGCCCTGCTTGACCACCACCGAACCGTCGGCCTGCTTGGCCAGCTTGCCGGTTTCGAGGACTATTTCCCGGCCGCCCGGCAGGGAAATGGTTTTTTGAATCGCATTGTACATCATATCGTTTTCTTCCAAATGTATTCTTTCAAATGAAAGTAAAGGCAATTACATCCGAATTGCCTTTACCCCTAAGTTTCCGGCTACGGAAACCGCCATGTTATTTTCTCAGGTTAAGAGCCTTGACGATTGCTCTGTAACGTTCGATATCAACCTTTTTCAGATACTCCAGCAATTTGCGGCGCTTGCCGACAAGACGAAGCAGGGCACGCTGCGTGCCGAAATCGTGCCGGTTGCGCTTCAGGTGTTCCGTAAGGTGGTTGATACGGTAGGAAAATAACGCGACCTGGCTCTCCGCAGAACCCGTGTCGGTATCGGACGAACCGTACTGGCCGAAAAGCTCACGCTTTTTCTCGGATGTTAGATAACTCATTACCGATTGATTATTATGGTATTGCGCTTTACGACGGATTCTCCTTACCGAATACCGCCAAAGCGTGGTCCAAAGATAATTCATATTTTGCTCACCGCCAAGCAGTCCGGGATTTTTCTACGCCCATTGGTCCGATACGGTGGAATTTGTTAATTTTGTATCCGGCGCCGACGAAACCGGCGCGAATCCGTATGAATCTGCGAACCGCAATACGGGCAGCCGTGCCCGCCGTCGCCCTGCTTGCAGGAACCCCCGCTTATCCGGCGGCGGAGCCTCCGGAACAGGAAAAGGAAACACTCGTCTACGTATTCCCCATCCGCGAGGACATAATGCCGTCGGCGGTAAGGCTGACCGCCAAGGCTCTGGCCGCGGCGGACGAAGCCGGTGCGGATGTCGTGGTCATCGACATGAACACCTACGGGGGCCTGCTCGACGCCGCCGACTCCATACGCACCATGGTGCTCGAATATCCGAAACCGATATTCGCATTCGTGAACAATCAGGCCGCCAGCGCCGGAGCCCTGATAGCTCTCGCGGCCGACAGCATTTACATGCGTCCCGGCGCGAGCATGGGGGCGGCCACCGTGGTAAACCAAAGCGGCGAGCCGATGCCGGACAAGTATCAGAGTTTCATGCGCTCCATGATGCGCTCCACGGCCGAGGCGCACGGCAAAATTCCCGATGCGAGCGGAGGCGACACGGTGTGGCGCTGGCGCCGCGACCCGCACATAGCCGAGGCCATGGTCGATGCGGACGTAACGGTAGCGGGAATTTCCGATTCCTCGAAGGTGCTGACCCTGACCCCGGAGGAAGCCCGGCGGGTGGGTTACAGCGAAGGCACGGCCCTGTCGGTGGACGAAGTGTTGGCGAAGGCCGGGATAAACGGCTACGAGATACGGCGTCACCGCGCTACTTTCCTCGACCGCGCGGTAGGGTTCCTCTCCCACCCGGCGGTGCAGGGAATCTTCATAATGCTGATAATAGGCGGAATATATTTCGAACTTCAGACGCCCGGCATAGGCTTTCCGCTGGCGGTGGCCGTATTGGGGGCCGCGCTCTATTTCGCTCCCCTTTACCTCGAAGGGCTGGTAAAATACTGGGAGCTGATACTGTTCGTGGCCGGCATAGGGCTGATACTCGTCGAAGTATTCGTCACTCCCGGATTCGGCGTGCCCGGTATTCTGGGGATAGCGGCCGTGGTGCTGGGACTCACGTTCGCGCTTATCGACACCTCCCTGCTCAGGTATATCCCCACGGGCGAGCTTCCGGTGGACGTAGTGCTCCGGCCTCTGCTGGTAGTAGTGATTTCGGCGGCGACGGCGCTGGTGCTGTCGATATGGCTCGGGCGCCGTTTTCTTACCGGCGGTTCGCGGCTCAGGAAACGCATCGTACTGGAAAGCGAACTCGACCCGGCGCTGGGCTACGTATCGCGGGAAACCTCGCGCGGTCTGGTCGGGCGGGAAGGCGTAGCCCGGACCGCGCTGCGCCCGGCGGGTAAGGTAACGGTCGGAGGCGTTACGTACGAAGCCGCCGGAGAGGACGGAATGTTTATCGAACGCGGCGTTTCCGTAACGGTCGTGCGCGACGAAGGCGGAGTGCTTTACTGCCGCCCCGCAGAATGAAAAACATGGTAATGAAGGGGAAATTATATATGTTGGCGGCGGTCGCCCTTGCGGTCGGCTGCTCGAACGGAAACGAAGTGACCCGCATGGACGGGTTCGCCCTCGGCACGGTTTATAGAATTTCCGTCAAAGGACCCGTTCCCGCAAATCTGGAACAGCGGCTGGATTCGCTGTTCGAGGCGGTAAACGCTTCGATGTCGGTATTCGCTCCCGGTTCCCGTATCAGCCGCCTGAATAGGAACGAAACGGACACGCTCGACGAGCACCTGATACGTTGCATCGAGGCAGCCGCCGGCGTAAGCCGACTGTCGGGCGGCCTGTACGACATCACCATCAAGCCGCTGCGCGACGCCTACGGATTCGGAAACGAAAAGCCGCAGGCCGACCCCGACGTGGATTCGCTGCTCGAAACGGTCGGGTACGAAAAAATATCGGTATGCGACGGACGGCTGCGCAAAAGCGACCCCCGCGTGCAAATCGACCTCAATTCCATAGCCAAGGGTTACACTGTGGACCGCGCCGGAATGCTGCTGGAAGAACTGGGGGTAAAGGAATACCTCGTCGATATAGGCGGCGAAATATACTGCCGCGGAACCAACGCTTCGGGCAAGGAGTGGACCGTCGGCATCGAAAGCCCGTTCGAGGGTAACTACACGCCGGGGGCTTACGTGCAGACCGTCGTCCGGCTGTCCGGCGCCGGGCTGGCCACCTCCGGCAACTACCGCAATTTCCGCGTGGACTCTCTGGGCCGCCGATATACCCATATAATAAACCCGCTTACGGGCGCGAACACCCGCAGCGACCTGCTTTCGGCCACCGTTATAGCGCCCTCTTGCATGTTGGCCGACGCTTACGGCACGATGCTTATGGCCGCGGGCTACGAAAAGGCCGTGGAGCTGCTCGAAGGCATGGACGACGCGGAAGCCCTGCTTATCCGCGCCGGAGAAGACGGCGGTATGAAGATTTACACCACGCCCGGAATGAAGGAAAGAATCGTAAGGTAAACCCCGCCCTGAATGTTTCGCAAAGTAAAATACATATACAACCCTTCGTCCGGCGAGGCGACCATAGGCAGCCGGCTCGACGAAATAGTGGAACTGTACCAGAAAAGCCGCCTGTCGGTGGTTCCCTACCGTCTGGACTTCGGGGCCGACCCGGAAGAGTTTCTGGGCGACGTGGACGACAGTTATCACCACCTGCTCGTGGCCGGAGGCGACGGCACGGTAAACTACGTCGTGAACCGGATGCACGAGCGGGGTATCGACAGGCCCGTAGCGGTGCTTCCCACCGGCACGGCCAACGACTTCGCGGCCCTTCTGGGGATGCCCGCCGACCCGGCGGACGCCTGCCGCGCGATTCTGGGGGGCGAGGAACGCCGCATAGACATGGGACTCGTGAACGGACGGCTGTTCGTAAACGTGTTCAGTTGCGGGCTTTTCACGGACGTTTCGCAGAAAACCCCCACCATAATGAAAAACACCTTCGGCAAGCTGGCCTACTATGTCAACGGACTGGGCGAGCTGCCGAAATTCCGGCGCATGCACCTGTCGGTGCGTTCGGACGGGGGCGATTACGAGGGTCCGGCGCTGCTGTTCTTCGCCTTCAACGGCCGCACCGCCGGAAACCTGCACATAGCCTACCTTTCCGAAGTGGACGACGGCCTGCTGGACGTGCTGATAGTCAAGGGCGACCGCCCGCTGGAGGCCATACGCACGGTAATAAAGTACCTCTCGCACCGGCGCGGCCTCAAGCAGTATCCCGAAGGCATAATACACTTGAAATGCACGTCGCTCAGGGCCGACTCCATGGAGGAGGAAACCACCGACGTGGACGGACAGGCCGGCCCGCGGTTTCCGTTGGAAATAAAATGCCTGAAAGGAAGCCTGAGCGTCATAGGCGCGGCGCGCGGAGTCAAGAAACCCGGCCGCCGAGCAGTCCGCGGCTAATCCACGCCCTCATTCTTGCGAGCATGGCCGCGGCCCGGCCCCGGCCCGCAAGCAGCCAGCCGGCGGATATGGCCAGCGTAGCTCCCCATTTGAACCCCTCGGACAGCAGCTTGGCGGCATACGCCCCGCGCGAGCGCGAAAGCGTACGAAGGCGTTCGCTCGCACCGTTCATTACGCTGACCCTGCGCAGGTACTCCGGAGTAAGCCGCGAGGCGGGAATATGGTGGTATATCTCCGCATCGGGCAGATAATATATCCGTCCCCCTGTTTTTTTTATCCTGTAATACAGTTCTTTTTCCTCGCTGCTCAGCCACGACCCGCCCGTGCGCCCCAGCGCCGGGTCGAACAGCCCCACCTTGTCGAGCACGCTCCGCAGTACGGCCATATTGCCGCCCCCGAAAAACCGGCCCTCCGGAATCTCCCGCAGCCGCGGACCGAAATCGAGCGTTCCGGCAATGGGCCTTTCCGTATAGCGCGACATCCAGCGCGGGGGCTCCGATTCATAGGCGGGGGTTATGCGCCCTCCGGCGGCGGCGGCCTCCGGATGCTCGCGGAAAAACCGGACATAGCTTTCCAGAAAACCGGGCACTACGGTTTCGTCGTCGTCCACCACCGCTACGATTCGGCCCCGGCTTTCCTCGATTCCCCTGTTGCGGGCATGAGATACCCCCGGCCGCGTTTCGACCGCCCGGCGTACGTTCAGTCCGGGATGCTCCGCCGCAAAACGAGCTACGACCGAGGCGGTGTCGTCGGCGGAATTGTTGTCCGCCACGACCGCTTCCCACCTGTCCGGCGGCAGGGTCTGCCCGGCAAGCGAGTCCAGCAATACGGCCAGAGAGGCCGAACGGTTATATGTAGCAATCACGAGCGAAATTTCCGGTTCGCCCGGAACGCTTCCGGAGCTTTCCGGAACGTCAACCTCCTGCCGCACCTTATCTGCCGTCATCCTGCACGTCGGTATCGATAATCATCCCCTCGACCGCTTCCGGTTCCCAGTCGCCCGGAGCCGGCTCGATTCCCAGAAGCCGGGCGGCGAGCCAATAAACGTTATGGTTGGTAAACGCCGGATGCTCGTAACCGGCCCTGAAATCGGGCCCTGCTCCGTAAAATATCATGTGCATGTCCCTTTCCGCGGGGTCGTATCCGTGGCTGCCGCCGGAACGGAGGCGCGGCCGGGGGGAGTATCCCGCCGTCCATCCCGCATCGGGAAGCACCACCAGAGAGGAAATCCGGTCGACGTTGCCGCCATAACGGAACCTGTCGGGAAGTTCTTCCCGCCGCCACACCCTTATATGCTCCACGCCGGAAAGAATCCGGAGAGCCTCGTCCGTGTAATCATCCTCGGTTTCGATAAGCAGCGGAGAAGAATCTGCCGCGTAAACCACTCTGGAGGAATCCAGCAGGGGATACAGGTCTATATAACGCTCCGGCGACACGGCCGACATACCGTGGTCGGAAACAATCAGAAAGTCCGTCCGGTCGAACACCGGCGAACGGCGCGCCCCGTAAAGGAACCTTCCGAGCACGCTGTCCACCCGCGACGCCTGCGCGAGCGTCTGCGGCGAATCGGGCCCGGTCAGGTGCTCCGTATGGTCGGGTTCGTCGAGATACCACATTACGAGCCGCGGTATGGAATCCACCGGCCGGGTCAGGGCTTCGAGAACCATGTCGGCACGGCGGTCGAACGGCACGGAAGCGTCGAACTTCGTCCACACGCGCGGCCGGCGGCCGCCCACCGGAGCCTCGCTGCCTACCCACATGTATATTTCCGCAGGCAGGCCCTGCCGCTCGGCCGTGTTCCACAGCGGCTCGCCGCCGTAGAAAGCGGCGTTGCGCACGGCCGACGTGTCGCCCATGGAGTACCGGCCGAGGCTGTCGCTGTAAAAGGTATTGTTCACTATTCCGTGGTTGTCGGGATAAAGGCCGGTGGCCATGGAATAATGGCTGGGGAAAGTGTTGGACGGAAATACCGGCTCCATTTCTGCGTACGTGCCGACCCGGCGGAGCGAGTCCAGCGTGGGGGTATTCGTCCTGTCGGACAGGTCCCAGCGGAAGCCGTCGACTGAGAGTATGACCACGTACCTGTCCCGGCCGGTCGGCGGAGCGGCATTCGCGAAGTGCGCGCCGATACTCGCCGCCAGCAATACGGCGATAAAAACCAATCTTTTCATAAGCATACCGTCCTTACGAGGCAAAGTTACTAAAACTTCCGGGGACGCAATCCGTCCCGCCGCTGCCGGAACGCGGCATCCGAAAACGCAGGCAACGCCGGGCGGCAGTTTCCTGCCGCCCGGCGTTACGCCCCGACCCGTCCGGAAGGCTATTTGCCCCCGGCACAGCCGTCCGAAGTGCGGTTTCCGTCCTTCCCTTCCGTCGGAAAGGCGGCTTCCACTTCCTCCTTTTTTTCGATATGGTCTTTACGCGTGTAGCCGTCCACTTCCTCCACCAGCCGGTCCACTTCCTCGACGAAATCCCGTTCGCAGGGGTCGCATGTCTCCTTCTCTTTCATAATCCTCTCGTTTTGATTGTCGGTTTTCCCGAAAGATGCAAAATACGTACAAAACCACGGAGCAAAAAGCCATGCCACAAAAATCGTTACAAGGCCGGTTCAACCGCAGGATATGCAACGAAATATCGACAAACCACATCTTTCCATTACCAACCCTTAACTGCATGAAAAAAAGAGTATTTCTATTGAGCATAATTATACTGGCCGGCTTCCCGGCATGTTACGGGGACAATCCTCCGCTTACCAGAAAAGAAATGCGGCACAATGCTCTCGTACGCATGAACGACAAGGGGCGGTTTTACATTACCGCAGGCCTGCCTTTCGTGAATACAATAAGCTGTTACGTGCCTGCCATAAAAAGCCGGAGACACAAAGAAGGGGTGTTCGGACTGAGCGGCGGAGCGGAATACCATTATTCCGACAAATCGTCCCTGTCGGCTGAAGCAAATCTTGTGTTTACCTTGTTAAGCGTAAACAGAATGGATGATGATTTGTGCCAACTCAACTTCCAACTGTCGCATAATGTCAACTTCAAACGGTTTTCCTTGGGAATGGGGTTGGCCGTCACACAAAACCGGTGGGACTATGAGATATGGGAAATGGACGACGGCCCCGTCGAAGCCGAACTGTCGTACGTCCTGAAACAAAGCATTCGCTCTTGGTTTACCGGTTACGGTATCTGCATAAGCGCCTACTACAAGTTTTTCAACGATTTCAGAGTAGGAGTAGTTTTCAGGCCAATCCTCTACGCAGCGGGAGGACGTATAAGATATGCACACAGTCTATCACTGGATTTCAAATTCCATATCAACTTCGGCAAACCCTTGAAACCGAGAAGCTACTATGCAAGCGATTTCAACCTGTTTACGCACAATGCTTTCTAACGGGGACGAGGGACAACGGAAAAACATGCGCCGAGCACATGATTTCGCAACGGACGGTCAACCGGCAGCCTCTCCGGTGTCGGAACCGCTCCGGCATGAATCTGCCGGTTTAAAGGTAGCCCGGGTTAAGAAACACGAAAAAAGGCCCGGTAAAACCGAGCCTCTTTGGTAGCGGGGGGAGGACTCGAACCTCCGACCTTTGGGTTATGAGCCCAACGAGCTGCCACTGCTCCACCCCGCGATGTGTGTGTCGTTTTATTCCGACGGTGCAAATATAATGCAATTGCGGCTCAAATCAAAATATCGGATGATTTTTCAGGCCAATTTCCCGGCAACCGCCTCGCTTATGTCCACAACGGGCGTTTCGGAGCCGCGTGCAAGGGCCTTTTTGCAAAGCGGACAGGCGGTAACGACCGTGTCGGCCCCGGTCGCGGCGAGTTCGGCCGCGGCCGCTTCGCCGATAAGGCGCTGCCCCTCGTCGTCCGTAACCGTATCGGCCACCGACGAGCCGCAGCACAGCGCGTCGCGTCGCGTACGGACTGGCTCGACCAGCGTGCCGAGCGCTCGGACCACCTCGCGCGGGGCCTCGTAAATGCCGCAGCCGCGGCCCAGCTCGCACGGGTCGTGGTAAACGTATTTTTCGTTCCCGGCCGACACCTTCAGCCGCCCTTCCGACAGCAGGCGTTCGATATACTCCGTATGATGCAGAACCTCGATACCGTCCAAATCGTAGTCCTCCCTGAAAACACGCAGGCATATCGGGCAGGAGGTTACGAGCGTGGAGATGCCTCGCTCGCGGAACAGGCGCTCGTTGTGCGCCATCATGCGGCGTGCGGCGTCGAGTTCGCCCGAAAGTTTCAGCGGGCGGCCGCAGCATATGCCCCCGTCGCGGTCGGCATGCCACACCTGTTCGCCGGCGGCCTCGAATATCGCGTCCATAGCACGCAGTATCTTGGGGGCAAGCATAGTCATGCATCCGGCGAAATATCCTACCCTGCCGGACCCCGACGAGGGGTCGATACCGTCGAGATAGTCGTAGCGCCCCTCGCCGGGAATATCCGTCATGCTTACCCGCGAATTGAGCCGCAGGGTATTCAATTCTATTCCTACGGGGCATACGCTTTCGCAGCGCCCGCACATCAGGCAGTTCGCCGCTGTCCGTTCGGCCAGAGTGCCGTAGCGCCTCTCGCGCAGGAAGTAAACCGACTGCACGCCGCCGATGCCGGCCGCGCTTCGCAACTGGCAGGCGTCTATGCAGATTCCGCAGCGCGAACAGGCCTGTATCTGAAAGTCGTCGAAACTGCCGGGGCGCTCGCCGCTGCGCACTTTCCAGCGGCGCAGGAATATAAGCGGCACTTCGGTGAAGATGTGCATGTACCGCGAGAACGGCATGGCTATGAAAAACACGCCGAGCGCTATCGAGTAAAGCCACCAGAAGGCGTCGTTAAGCCCCACCAGCACGGACGGCCTGACGGCGTCGGACAACATGCCGCCCAGCCAGCCGGTCAGGAATCCCCCGTTATGCTTTATGGCGGCGGTAAAGCTCTCGGCCGTCAACCGCAGCGGAAAGACGAACCACAGCGCCGACATGGCCATGCGGTCGAAAAGCGTATGTTTGGTGGTGCGCCTCATGCCGAGGGCACGCGAGCGCATCCGCTTGAACCATGCGAGCGCCACCCCCGACAGTACGAACAGCAGCAGCAGGTCCATTACGAAGGCGAACGGATTGAACCCCGCTCCGCCTCCGGGGTCGAACCGCCGGAAGAACACGTGCGCGTGCAGCGGCGTTCCGGAACCCAGCACAGACGCGGCTTCGGCCCATCCGACCGCTATAAGCAGGAACCAACCCAGCGCGAGGCTCATGTGCATATATCCCAGCAAGGGATTTATGCGGAAGATTCGTCGGTGCAGCAGACATTCCCTTACCGCCTCCCAGCACGCCGAAAGGGTGGAAACCGAAAACACTCCGCGGCGCACGCGCTGTTTGTCGCCCTCGGGCAAGCGTTTCAGCCACACGGCCCACTTGACCAGCACCACGGTGAACATGACCACGGTCCCGACGACGAAAGGCAGTACGAAATTTTCCCAGTAAGCCATGTCAGTACTCTCCCAGCTCCCTCTTTATAGCCATGACCACCCCTCGCGTGTTTATACCCCGCGGACACGCCAGCCGGCACTTGCCGCAAAGCATGCACTTGTTGATTTCGTCCCAGGCGCCCTTGTACTCGCCGCGCCGCAGCAGAGTGTGGAGCTTGCGGAAATTGAAGGGAACGAGCGCCCCGGCCGTGCACGAAGCCGTGCACGAACCGCAGGCTATGCAACTTTCCAACTCGGGCATGCGCTCCAGAAGTCGCTTCGCTACGGTCATGTCGTTGCGGTCGAGGTCGATTGTACGCGGCCTGTTTATGCCGTAACCGAACTGTATCATAGCCGTGCGTTCAGATATTCGGCCGCCCGGCAGGCCGCCGCCGAAGCCTCGCTCATCGTTTCGCCTATGTTGCGGGGAGCCGTCACCGTACCCGCATAGAACACTCCGGGAACATCCGAGTGCAGGCATCCGGCGAAATCGTCGGCCGGACGCATAAAGCCGCTCGGAGCGAGCCGCAGATTTCCGCCGGAGGCGAAATCCCGGTTGGAACGGCCGCCGCACATTCCGACCAGAAGCACGAGCATATCCACCGTCATCTTCAACGGACGGCCCACCAGCGTATCCTCCGCCTTTATCTGAACGCGGCCGTCGAGGGTCTGGCTCGCCTCCGAAATACGGCCGCGCACGAAATGGATGCCCGAAGAAAGCTGGGCTTCCCGGTAAAGCTCCTCGTAGCCGGGACCGAACATGCGTATGTCCATATAGAAATTATACACGTCGCAGTCCGGATAGAGCGTTTTAAGCTCCACCGCCTGCTTTACGCCCGTTATGCAGCACACGCGGGAACAATGGTGCTGCCCTACCTTTTCGTCGCGCGAACCGACGCAGTGCAGGAACGCCGCCCTTTCGGGAATCCGGCCCGCAGAGGTCAGCACCCGGCCCTCCTCGAACATGCACTCCAAATCCGCAGAAGTGAACACGTTGTTGTAAATTCCGTAGCCGTATTCCTCCTTTATGCGGGCGTCGAACAGTTCGTAGCCGGTGCACACTATCACGGCATCGCCCGCAAGCGTGCGGCCGTCGGAAAGCCCGACCTCCCGGCCTGCGAGCCGCACGGCCTCGGCTCCGTAAAGAACCTCTATCCCGGCCTTAGCGACAGCGTCCGCAAGCGGCTCCACCACCTCGCCCGCAGGCGTGAACGACGGAAACAGCCTGTGCCAGCCGCACACCTTTCCGCCGAGGCGTTCCCCGCGCTCCAGAATCAGCGGCTCGACGCCCATCCGGTGCAGCGTCAGGGCGCTCTGCATTCCCGCAACGCCTCCTCCCACGATTATGACTTTTTTCTTCATCGTTCCGAGCAGTAAAGGCGGCTCCGGTCAGAAGCCGCAGTTTATAGCGGCATCGGCCGGATTGCCGATATATTTTCCGTTGGAAGCCAAATACTTGGCCGCCGGGTCGTAGGCTATGCCCATCTTGTCGAGCAAAGGCTCCACGTCTATCTGGTGCATTTGCAACCCCAAATCCCACGGGTCGTACCCCAACACCAGCCCCGCCAGCTCCTCGTACGTCAGCACCGGAATACCGTGCCCGTCCGGGCCGTAGGCGATACCCTCTATTTCGGAAATGGCGTACTGCCAGCGGTCGAGGAACATCGGGCAGCCGGGGCAGTTGGTCAGTATGAAATCCGGTTTCAGTGGAGCCATGGACTCGAATTTCTTCTGCGTATTGGCTATCGAGTAGCCACGGTTGGCCTGTACGAGATAATTCCGGAATCCGAAGCCGCAGCAGTGGCGGCGCTCCGGATAATCCAGCACCTCGCCGCCCCAGGCCTCTATCATGCCGGCCAGCACGTACGGAAACTCCGAGCCCCCCACGCCCGACTTCGGAAATATCTTGGCGTAGTGGCAGCCGATATGCTCCACCGCCCTGAGAGGTTCGCCGGTTTCGGCCGACGCCAGCCGGTATTTCGCTTTGGAAGCGATTTCCTCCCGGTGGCGGAATATTATGTCGGAAGCGTGCGCCACGTTCGAGGGCTTGCGGAACTCGCGGCCGGTGGCTTTGTATAGCATTTCGCGGCAGCGCGCCTCGGTTTCGGGAAACTCCGCCCACGTTTCGAGCGTTTCGGTATAGACGCCGAAAGAGGTGATGCACGAACTTACGAGATTCTCGTATCCCGCTTCGGTCATCAGGGCGAACTGGCGGGCCGCCACGGTCATCACCGTTTCGTGCGGCACTATGTCGGCATGATAGCCGATGCCCGTGCAGGACGTATGCCCCGGATTCTCGTATATGTCGCGGCCGAGGTCGTTGCGCAGGATGTTCAGAAAAGCCGCCTCCGAGCCGGGGAAGAAATTCTGCCTGATGCAACTGCGCAGGTAAAAGTACCGGTCGTCGGCTATTTCCTTCTGATAGTCTTTCCAACTGTTGCGTTTCATGGCTACTGGTGCTCCCCGCTGTTATATGTATATACGTCGTGCATGTAGGAGTCGTCGGCTCCGTCGTATCCCATGCTGCGCGCCTGCTCGTCGGAGCGGTTCTCTATGTTCTCGAAAAAGTCGCTGCCGCCGGTAACGTCGAAAATCCGGCGCAGCTCGTCCAAATCCTTCCCGTCTATCGCCCTGCCGGCGCCGGGTCCGGGACGCAGGTAATTGGGGCTGAACCGGCGGTACACGTCCTCGTCGTTGCGGTATATCCATTCCCACACCGGCCCCTGCTCCGGATGAAGTTCCGGATTCACCAGCTTCGGATACACGCAGTAGCCCGTGCGGAGTATGCTCTCGCCCACTATCCGTTTCAGGGCGAGCTGCTGCCGCCCCTTTTCGGAACGCACGAACAGCCCGCTGCGCTGCGAAAGGGCGCGGAGGGCCTGAATGACATAGCCGGGGGTGTTCCCGCGCGGACAGCGCGGACGGCACGACATGCACTCGCCGCAGTACCAGATGGTATCGCCGCACAACAGTTTCTCTATGGCTTCCTCGTCGCCGCTCTGCACAGCGGTGACTATCTGCCGGGGGTCGTAGTTGTAATACTCGGCCGCCGGGCACACGCCGGTGCATACCCCGCAGTTCATGCAGGCTTTAAGCCCTTCGCGGACACGCACATCGGTCAGCAACTCGTCGTAATACCTGCCCATATGGCAATTTCGTTAAGACGCACGGTTTCCCGCGTAACAAAATTATTCCGTTTCGCTACGCCCTCCAAGTGGCAGATAAACCTATTTACTATGGGTATTTATACTTAACGGCGACGGTAATCCCTGAAAACGAACGGATAAGGGAACTCGGCCCCCCTTTCGTGGCGCTCGCTCGAAACCGGTTCCCAATGCGCAGAATCGACGGTCGGGAAACGGGTATCGCCCTCGTATGCGTGCATGACTTCGGTAAGGTAAAGTCTGTCGGCAAGCGGCATGGCCTGTTCGTATATGCTCCCGCCGCCTATCACGAACACTTCCTCCGACGGCGGAAACAACGCGAGGGCCTCCTCCAGCGACGCGGCCGTGAGCACGCCTTCCGGGCGGTAGCCTCTCTGCCTGGTAATCACCACGTTCGTCCGCTGCGGCAGCGGACGGCCTATCGACTCGAACGTGCGGCGGCCCATTATCACCGGATGCCCGGTGGTAATGCACCGGAAACGACGGAAATCCTCGGTTATGTGCCAGAGTATACTGTTCCCGCCACCTATCACGCCGTTGCTCGCCACGGCTGCGATAATCGAAATCATACGGCAATCGGGGCTTTTATCGCAGGCCACGGGTCGTAGCCTTCCAACGTGAAATCCTCGTACCGGAAGCCGAAAATATCCTTTACGTCCGGGTTCAGCAGTATCCGGGGCAGCGTACGCGGCGTGCGCGAAAGCTGCTCGCGGGCCTGTTCGGTATGGTTCAGATACAGGTGGGCGTCGCCTAAAGTATGCACGAACTCTCCCGGTTCGAGTCCCGCGACCTGCGCCGTCATCATTGTCAGCAGGGCATACGAGGCTATATTGAAGGGCACGCCCAGAAACACGTCGGCGCTGCGCTGGTAAAGCTGGCACGACAGCCTGCCCCCGGACACATGGAACTGGAACAGCGCATGACAGGGGGGCAGGGCCATTTTTTCCACGTCGGCCGGATTCCACGCGCTCACCACCAGCCGCCGCGACTCGGGATTCCGTTTTATCTGCTCCACCGTTCCGGCTATCTGGTCGATATGCCGACCGTCGGGCGCGGGCCAGCTCCGCCACTGGAAACCGTACACCGGTCCCAGATTTCCTTCCGCATCGGCCCACTCGTCCCATATGGTCACTCCGTTGTCGCGCAGATACCTTATATTGGTGTCGCCCGACAGGAACCACAGAAGCTCGTGGATAATCGAGCGCAGGTGCACTTTTTTGGTAGTCAGCAGAGGGAACCCTTCCGAAAGGTCGAACCTCATCTGCCATCCGAAGATGCCGCGCGTGCCGACCCCCGTGCGGTCGCCGCGCACGGCTCCGTCGGTCAGAATCTTTTCCAGCAATTCGAGATACTGCTTCATATTCCGGTTCCCCCTCCTTCGAGGCGCATATTGTCGTAGTCGAGCGTCAGGCTGTCGAAAGTCCCGACGAAATCGTATCCCAGAGAACCCGACGCGCTCCCTTCGGAGAAACCGTCCCATTCGAGCACGACCTCCGTACCGGTCAGTTCGAACTCGTGTCCGGCCAGTCCGAGCGCCACTTCCGGAAGGCGGTAAACGGTAAGCGTGCGGATACCCCCGTAGCCTCCGTACTGCGTTTCGTCCTTCTCGCCGTGGCGGCGGACCCAGCGGCCGAAACGGTCGTAAAACGAGGAATAGAAGTTGGACTTTACGTTTCCGGTATCGAAATGCATCGTAAGGGGGCGGCCGCGAAACGTAACCTCCGCATAAAGCTGGCCGGAGGTCATATACATATTGGGGTCTTCGCCGGCCGGGCCGACTTTTTTTACCGGAAACTCCACGGTTCCCTCGGCTGGGCGGAAGACTATCGTCCCCGCGGCCTGAAGGAAATCCGTCCCCAATACCGCTCCGGTCGGGAGCGCGAGATTCGTCAGGGAATCGTCGGGGGCTACCAGAAACACCGGATTCCGGTAAGTCAGAGCGCCCACCGACAGGCTGTCGGCCATGCCCAGCTTCACGAATCCGGTCCCCATGCCGGTTATAGGAATCGAGTCCGCTACGATTTCCAAACCGTTTTCCGAAGCGAACCGCTCGGTAACGAAATTGAAAAACGCGCATCCGGTATCGAAAATGAACTCGCACGGCCGACCGTCGACCGTGGCCGGAACGAGCATCGCCTCGCCGCGGCCGGACTCCTGTGCACGGAAAGGAACCCGAACGCTTTCCGCCGGGCGCTCCAGCCTGCCGACGGGCCGCTCGCGCAGGGCTTCGGAGGCCCTGAGCACGAACCCGCACGAGAACATGTAGTCTTCCGGGTTCTCCGCGCCTTCCAAAAATCCCGCCGTTTTGTCGGCGGCTTCGCCGTAGCGTTTGAGCATCATCAGATTCACGCCCCTCATAGCCTCCATATCGGCGCGGGAGCCGGGAGCCAAGGCTTCGGGATAAAAGGTCAGCAGCGAGTCGAACGCGGCGACGGCTTCGGCGGGCCGGTTGAACATCGAACCGAGCAGTCCGTCCGCAAGGCATCCGAGCACCGGATTCGTCATCCGGCCCTTCAGAGCGGGCAATTCTTTACCGAGAGCGAAATAGTCCCCTTCGCCGAGCAATTTCCCTACCCTTTCGTCCGCCTTCTGCGCCCGGACCGCCAAAGGCACAGCCAACATAATCACAGCCAGCAATCTTTTCATAACGATATAATTTGCAACCGGTTCAATATTCCAGCAAACTTATTTTTCCGTCCGGGCCGAGAGCGGCATAGGTCGGGTGCTCTATCCACTCTCCGAGGAAAACGGCCTCGGCCCCTGCGCCCAACGGATAAATCTCCGCGCAGTGATTGTGGCCGAAGATGAAGCAGTCTATTCCGGGGTCGCTCTCCGACATGCGGCGGGCATACCGGACCAACGGCTCGCGCTCGCCTGCGAACTCGTGCGAAAGCGCCTTGAGTTTGCGGCTGCGGCCCGACCACCAGTGGCCGAAGCGCAGGGCGGCATCCGGATGCACCAGCCGGGAGAACAGCCAGCGCGCTCCACGGGAGCGAAACGCGGAATTCATAAACCGGAGCGACAAAGGCGGTTCTATCAGCTCGTTGTCGCCGTGCGCTATATAGCAACGGCGGCCGTAAAGTTGCATCCTTTCGGCTTTCGTATGCAGCACCAACCCGCACTCCTCGTGCAGGTAGTTCCCTATCCACATATCGTGGTTGCCGGTAAAAAAATGTATCGCCACGCCGCGGTCGGTAAGGGCGGACAAGGCGCCCAACAGGCGTGTGAACCCTTTCGGAACCACCCTGCGGTACTCGTACCAGAAATCGAATATGTCCCCGACCAGAAATATAGCTTCCGCATCCTCCGACACTTCCTCGAGCCAGCGCACGAACTTCAGCTCGCGTCCGCGCGACTGCTCCGCAGCGCCGCTGCCCAGATGAATATCGGATGCGAAATAGTACATCGGTCAGCGGGTCAGCTTTTCGAGCCGGGCCGCCAACTCGTCGCCCCACACGTTGCGGGCTACTATGTCGCCGTCGGCGTCTATAAGGAAATTGGCGGGAACTTCCCTTATGCCGTAACTCCTTACGGCCGGGCAGGACGTCCCGCGGAAATCGCATACCGTAATCCACGGCAGCTTTTGCTCGGTCACGGCATTGACCCAGTCGGGCTTCGATTCGTCCACGGCCACCTGATAGACCTCGAACCCACGGTTATGGTAACGCTCGTAGAGCTGTTTGAGCTCGGCGTTGGCCAGCCTGCTTTCGGGGGCGGAGGCGCTCCAGAAATCCAGCAGGACTACTTTGCCGTGCAGGTCGGACAGGGCATGGCGGCGGCCGTAAACGTCGGCCATGTCCACTTCCGGATACGAAACCGGATTTTCAAGACCCCGACGCAGCCTGTCGGCGAGAGCCCTTCCGGATTCCGCGCGGGCTATTTCGGCCCGAAGGGCCGCCAGATAGGGGGAGCCGGGATAATTGCGTTCCACCGAATCGGCCACCATGCGGTAATATATTATGTCGTTGTCGCCGTTGAAAAGCACCTCGTCGCCCGGAAGCCGCTGGTAAAGGGCATAAACCGCGGCCAGCGAGCCGCTGTGCTCCACTATGAATTTTATCTGTTCCTGCTTTATACGGCGGTATTCCCTTACATAGGACTGCATCGAGGCCGTACGCTGGGCCGGGGAACCTCCCTCCATCCGGCGGGAATTGGCCAGCGAGTCCAGCCGGGCCACTCCCGCGCTCATCATGTCGCTTACCTGCTTTATAAGCTCCGATTCCGACGAGCCCTGTATGGAATAGCATGCGAGTCCGGGAATGCAGGTCAGACGCACGTTTTCACCCGGGCTTACCAGAAGAGTTACCGGAACACCGGCGTGCTCCAGCCTGTAAAGGGCGGCGTGGCCGCCGGGAAGATTCAGTCTGAACGAGAAGCGGCCGCGGCCGTCCGTCAAAACCGTATCGGCATCCTGGGCATCTCCGGAAGCCGTAATGCGCCGAAGCGTAACCTCTTTGCCGGCGCATCCGGCGAACCGGCCGCTTACCCTGGCCCGGTCGCCCGCACACGAAGCCATAAGAGCGGCGCAAAGCAGAACTGCTATGGAATGTTTCATCTTGTCTGTCAGGTTGCGGGAAACAAATATAACCTTTTTACCTGAAAACGGCCAGCGAAGGATTTTAGCGTGCGGAAAGCCGAAAATATCCGTCCCGCCTACTTCGCATGGGTGTAGCGCTGCTGCCCGCTGCGGGGGGTCCGGTTCGTCTTTTTAACGTAAGGGCCTTTCTTCGGACGTGCTGAAAAGGGTTGTTTATAGTCGCTTTTGATATGATTCAGGGCAACTTCGTCTATGGTTATCCTTCCTCCGGTCATCTTTTTTATTTCCTTTATTATCATCTCGTTGTTGGGGTGCTCCTGATTGTACTCGTAGCTTTTGGTACGCATGTAGCGGGCTACGTTCGAGATGACCTCCTGCACCGCTTCCGGGTCGTCGGCTCCCTCCAGCGAGCGCAGCATGTTGAGCACGTTCTTGCCGTAATGCTTCAACTCTATTTTCTTGTCGGGATATTTCATTCTGCGCGGATTCGGACTTAGCGTGGCATGGGTGGGAATAGGATAGGGAGAATCTACATCGAGCTTAAAATCAGACATTATAAACAAATGGTCCCACAATTTGTGGGTAAAATCGGGCGTGTCCCGCAAGAGCGGATTCAGGTTTCCCATTACGTCTATGACCACCCGCGCCCGGCGGTTGCGCTCGTCGCGGTCGGATATTTCCAGCAGGCCGTCCACCATCTGGTGAATGTGCCTTCCGTATTCGGGCAGATACAGTCTTTTGCGGCCCGCGTTATAATTCTTCTTCATGCGGTAACGGTTTTCCGCCTCAGAGTCGCGCAAAAAGTCCGTCGGGGCAAGCCTGTCGGACGCGGAAACCGCGCGGCCAATCGTTCGGAATAATGGATTTTCAAGATTTATCCGGCGCTGAGGGAGAAACGCCCGGGCGCCGGGCATTGCATCGAAGGGATGAGGTTATTACTAACTTTGGGACAAATATAACACGTTTTTCCCTAAAACAAAAACCGAACCGCACCACCACGAAAACACCGACGTCACGTTATGGCAAACATACTTGTTATCGAACCCTCGCGCGGAATACGGAACACTCTCAAGGAACGTCTCGAATACGAAGGCTACCGCGTAGAAACCGCCGAGGATACGGTATCGGGAGCGGCATTGCTGGCCCGGGAAGCGTTCGACGTTATCCTGTGCGGCCAGCAGAGCGGGCAACTGCGTACTTCGACGCCGTGGATAGCGATGTCCGACGACGGCTCGCTGTCGAACGCGGTGAGCGCAATGCAGCAGGGAGCCTGCGATTTCCTGACCAAGCCCATAGACATGAACCGCCTTCTGGAAGCGGTGCGCCGCTGCGTCGAGGACAAGGAAAGGCTGCCGCAGGACGAAATCGCCGCTCCGGAACAGCAGCGCGCTCCGCGCCGCCGGAGCGGACACGTGGAGGAAATAATAGGCGACTCCCGCCAGATAATCCATGTCAAGCGCCTTATCGACAAGGTGGCGCCTTCGGAGGCCCGCGTGCTCATAACCGGAGCCAACGGAACCGGAAAGGAGCTGGTCGCACGCTGGCTGCACGAAAAGAGCCACCGTTGCGGAGCCCCGTTCGTGGAGGTGAACTGTGCGGCCATACCGTCGGAGCTTATAGAAAGCGAACTGTTCGGCCACGAGAAGGGAGCTTTCACCTCGGCCATAAAACAGCGTAAAGGCAAGTTCGAGCAGGCAATCGGGGGCACTCTGTTCCTCGACGAGATAGGCGACATGAGCCTGTCGGCACAGGCCAAAGTGCTGCGCGCCCTTCAGGAAAACAAGATAAGCCGGGTGGGAAGCGACCGCGACATAGAGGTGGACGTACGGGTAATCGCCGCCACCAACAAGAACCTGAACGAAGAAATATCCAAGGGCAACTTCCGCGAGGACCTGTACCACCGTCTCAGCGTGATTGTCATAAACGTGCCTCCGCTGGCGCAGCGCCGCGAGGACATCCCTCCTCTGGTGGACTACTTCGTAGAGAAAATAAGCGCCGAGTACGAAATCAGCCCGAAGAAAATCGAACCTCAGGCCGTGGACGAACTGCGCAACCTGCCGTGGACCGGCAACATACGCGAGCTGCGCAACGTCATCGAAAGGCTTATAATATTGAGCGGCGACGAAATAACCGTCGACGACGTGAAAACCTATGCCATGGGACTGGTGTAGCGGCCCCTATTCCACCCATACGACTTTATCTGCCGCCGCCGGACCGGCGTGCGGACGCCGTACGCCTTCGGCGGGATAACCCAGCGCCACCGCGCACAGGATGCCGAAATTTTCCGGAACCGGCAGGAACGTGCGCAGGTACTCGTCGGCATACCCGGCGCCGGGGTCGTCCTTTATCCGAAGCCGGTCGTTTACATGAACCCAGCAGCTTCCCAATCCGAGGTCTTCCGCCGCAAGCTGGACATAGGTAGCAGATATGGCGCAGTTGTCCACCCAGAGGTCGGTGGCGCCGCGGTCGCCGGTCACGACCACCGCCGCCGGAGCGCCCGCAAGGAACGCCGACCCGAAATCCCGCATCCGGGAAATCCGCTCCAGCACTTCAGGCGCCGTAACCGCTACGAACGAGGTGCTGCGCACGTTTTTCGACGAAGGGGCTCTCAAAGCGGCGTCGAGTATGCGGGCGATTGTATCCCGGCCTACTTCGCGGGGCTCGAAGCGTCTTACCGAGCGCCTCTGCCGGACAAGTTCCATAAAATCCATAACGGAGAGTGTTTATACGGCGAAGTTACTCAATTTATGTTTCAAAATTCATACCTTTGAAAGCGAATAAAGCCCCGCGGATGGACAAACCGGTAAACGCCGCCCTGATATACGATTTCGACGGAACGCTCTCTCCGGGCAACATGCAGGAATACGATTTCATTCCGGCCGTCGGGAAAAGCAACGCCGACTTCTGGCGCGAAAGCAGCGAAATCGCCCGCGAGCAGGACGGCGACCCCATTCTGACCTATATGGCCAAAATGATTCTCGAGGCGCGGGAAAAGGGGTTGTCCCTGCACAGGGAAGCCTTCCGCGACTGCGGACGCAACATCCGGCTGTATCCCGGCGTGCAGGACTGGTTCGGACGCATAAACGCCTATGCGGCCGACCGGGGCGTAAATCTGCTGCACTACATAAACTCGTCCGGCATCAAGGAAATAATCGAAGGAACCCCGATAGCCGGCGAGTTCCGGAAAATATACGCCTGTTCGTTCCTGTACGACGAGCAGGGTACGGCCTACTGGCCCGCGGTGGCCGTAAACTACACCAACAAAACCCAGTTCATATTCAAAATAAACAAGGGAGTGGAATCGGTCTGGGACGGCAAGCTCGTGAACCGCTACATTCCGGAGGAGGACAGGCCCGTACCGTTCGGCCACATGATATACATAGGCGACGGAACTACCGACATCCCCTGCATGAAACTCGTCAAGCAGCAGGGAGGCCACTCGATAGCCGTTTACAATCCGGATTCGGAAACCGGCCGTACGGCCATGGAAGACCTTATCCGCGACGGCCGCGTTACACACGTATGCCCGGCGGACTACACCGAAGGCGGCCCGATGGACACGCTCGTAAAGACGGTTCTCGATAAAATCCACACCGACGACAGGCTGCGCGCACTCGCGCATCCGGTAAAACCGCGCAAATGAAACTCGTATTCGCCACGAACAATCCGCACAAGCTGGCCGAAGTTCGGGATGTGCTCGGACCGGGCTTCCGGCTCGTCACGCCCGCCGAACTCGGCATTACGGAGGAAATTCCCGAAGAACAGGACACTCTCGAAGGGAATGCGCTCCAGAAAGCCCGTTACGTATATTCCCGCACCGGCGTGGATTGTTTCGCCGACGATACGGGGCTGGAGGTCGAAGCCCTCGGAGGAGAGCCGGGAGTGCATTCGGCCCGCTATGCCACCGACGGACACGACCACGCCGCCAACCGCGCCCTGCTGCGTCGTCTGGCCGGAGCGGACAACCGGCGCGCCCGTTTCCGGACCGTAATAGCCCTTATAAGGGGCGGCGACGAATATCTGCTCGAGGGCCGGGCGTACGGAACGATAGCCGCTTCGGAAAAGGGAACCGGCGGTTTCGGCTACGACAGCCTGTTCGTGCCGGAAGGAGAGGAGCGAACGTTCGCCTGCATGAGCGACAGAGAGAAAAACGCCCTCAGCCACCGCGGGAAAGCCGTCCGGGAGCTGGCCCGCTTTCTGTCTGCATCCGCCCCGTCGGGCGGCATGCCCGGCAGCGAGAGCGACGGCCGGCAATCCGGAAGCCGTCCGAAGGCCCAATCTAAATAAAATGTATATATTTGTGGGGTTCGGCCGGTGGCAAAAGCCGTGCGGCAGTGCAATCATTTCCATGCAAATCAATTAGTTGCATGGAATTTTCGCACGTCTTTCCATAGACCGGACCGCCGAACGATGGAACGCAACCGAAAAATCGAAGAAGCCCTTGCATTAGCCGACGATACCCGGGCACTGGAAATAGGCCCCGGAGCCGTCGTCCGTACGGGCGACATATTCCGCGAGCAGTTTCCGGGACGTCGCGCTCTGGTGGTTTCCGACTCCAACACTTTCGCGATAGCCGGTTCGCGCGTGCAGGAAACGCTGGAGGCGGCGGGCATACCGTGCGAGGCTCCCACCGTGTTCGACAGCCGGGGCCTTTATGCGGAGTATGCCCATGTCGAGCGCCTTATGAATGCTTTCCGCATCTCCGACGCCGTACCCGTCGCCGTGGGTTCGGGAACCATAAACGACCTCGCCAAACTTTCGTCGTTCCTGACCGGAAGAAAATACATCTGCGTGGCCACCGTCGCTTCGATGGACGGCTATACCTCTTTCGGCGCTTCCATAACTCGGGGCGGCGTAAAGCAGACCTTCGACTGCGCCGCGCCTCAGGCGGTCGTGGCCGATACCGAACTGATAGGAGCCGCACCGGTAGCCATGAACGCCTCCGGCTATGCCGACCTCTACGCAAATATCACCGCCGGAGCGGACTGGATACTGGCCGATGCGCTCGGCATAGAGGCCATCGACCCGGCCGTGTGGGATGTAGTGCACGGAGGGCTGAAGGAAGCTCTCGCCGACGCCCGGGGAGTGCGGGACGCGCGTCCCGAAGCCATACGGCGTCTGGTCGAGGGTCTGCTGCTGGGCGGATTCGCCATGCAGGCGTTCCGGTCGAGCCGTCCCGCCAGCGGGGCGGAGCACCTGTTCAGCCACCTGTGGGACATGGAGGAACACCGGTTCGAGGGCCGCACGCCCTCGCACGGATTCAAGGTAAGCATAGGCGTACTCGCCGTGACCGCTCTCTACGAGCAGATGCTCTCTACGGACATGTCCGGCCTCGACGTCGAAGCCGCGCTTTCGTTCTGGCCGCGCGCCCGGCAGGTGGAACAGGAGGCCCGGGACATGTTTCGCGGAACCGGATTTTCGCACAAGGGCATAACCGAATCGGCGGCAAAATACGTTTCCCCCGACCGGCTGAGGCGTATGCTGGAACGGCTGCGCGACGACTGGCCGCGCATACGCCTGCGCCTGCGCAGGCAAATAATTCCGTTCGAGGAAACCCGCAGGCGGCTGGAAACCGCCGGCGCGCCCACCGAACCCGAGCAGATAGGCATCTCGCGGGAACGGCTGCGCGACAGTTTCTACCGGGCGCAGCACATACGCCGCCGTTACACCGTACTCGACCTCGCCGTGCAAACCGGCTACCTCGGAGTGTGGATGGAAAACATATTCGGCCCGAACGGAATATGGGAAATAAGCTGATTCCGCACCGGGCGGAACCATCAGTCAATTCAACCGAATATCACCGAAAAACAGTATGAAAATAGCAATCGTAGGCACCGGATACGTAGGGCTCGTCACAGGAACCTGTTTCGCCGAAATGGGAGTGGACGTAACCTGCGTGGACATAAATGCCGAAAAGATAGAAAGCCTGAGTCGGGGCGTCATTCCGATTTACGAACCGGGCCTCGAGGAGCTGGTCCTCAAAAACGCAGCAGCCGGAAGGCTGCACTTCACTACCTCGCTCGCAGACTGTCTGGACAAAGTGCATGCGGTATTCTGCGCGGTGGGAACTCCGCCCGACGAGGACGGCAGCGCCGACCTGAGCCACGTACTCGAAGTAGCCCGCACGGTAGGCGCAACAATGCAGGATTATGTGCTGTTCGTAACCAAAAGCACCGTGCCGGTCGGGACATCGCGCCGGGTAAGGAAAGTCATAGAGGATGCGCTGGCCGAACGCGGCGTTTCGGTCGGCTTCGACGTGGCCTCGAATCCCGAATTTCTGAAGGAAGGCAACGCGATAGAGGATTTCATGAAGCCCGACCGCATAGTAGTGGGAGTGGAAAGCGTCAGGGCGCAGGAAATAATGGAACGGCTTTACCGCCCCTTTACCATAAACAATCATCAGATAATCATTACCGACATAGCGTCGGCCGAAATGATAAAATACGCATCCAATTCCATGCTGGCCACCCGCATCTCGTTCATGAACGACATAGCCAACCTGTGCGAGCTTACCGGGGCCGACGTGGAAATGGTACGCATGGGCATAGGCAGCGACAGCCGCATAGGGAGCAAGTTCCTCTATCCCGGAATAGGCTACGGCGGAAGCTGCTTTCCTAAAGACGTGAAGGCGCTGATACGCACCGCATCCCGGCTCGGCTACGACATGGAGGTGCTGAAAGCCGCCGAAGCGGTGAACGAACGCCAGAAACGGCTCCTGTTCGACAAGCTGAAGGCGCTCGTTCCGCAGGGCGCCGAAGGGCTGACGGTCGGCATGTGGGGGCTGTCGTTCAAGCCGGAAACGGACGACATGCGGGAAGCTCCGTCGCTGGTGCTCGTCAGGCTGCTTACGGAAGCGGGATGCACCGTAAAGGTTTACGACCCCATAGCCATGGACGAGGCCCGCAGGCGGCTCGGAGATGCCGTCATATACTGCCGCGACAAATACGAAGCCGCCGCCGGTGCCGACGCCCTGATGCTCGTCACCGAATGGAAGGAATTCCGCCTTCCCGACTGGGACAGGCTGGGGTCGGTCATGCGCCGCCGGTTCTTACTCGACGGCCGCAACATCTACGACCGGATGCTGGTGGAATCCAAGGGCTTCACTTACACCCGCATAGGATAAGTCAATCCTCCGGCGGAAGGCGGCGGACCAGCAGCCGGTCTATCCGGGCTCCGTCCATGCCGCTTACTTCTATCCGGTAGCGTCCCCACCGGACCTGCTCGCCGACGCGCGGAATGCGTCCGAACAGGTCGAGCGCCAACCCGCTGACGGTGTTGTACTGACCGGCCGGAACGTCGTCCGGGCCGAGCTCTTCCGCGAAGTCGTAGTAAGGGCAGCGGCCGTCCACCTGCCAGCAATTTTCGGACTGCCGCACTATTTCCGGATTCTCGTCCGCCTCGTCCACCGCTCCTACGAGGGCTTCCAACACGTCCTTCAGCGTGACTATTCCCTGAAGGCCGCCGTACTCGTCGAAAACCAACCCGTAGCCGACGCCCGCGGAGCGCATCTGCTCCAGCACGGCGTACACCGGCGTATGCTCGTGCACGAACTGCACCGGACGGAGCACCTGCTCCAGCCTGAATCCCGGCTCGGAAAGCCGTCCGAACAGGTCTTTCAGGAACACTACTCCCTCCACCCTGTCGAGGTTGCCGCGGGCGGCGGGGTACACTTCGTAAAGGCCCCCGCGCACGGTCCGGTCGATTTCCTGCGCACTCATTCCGAGGTCGAGCCACACTATCCGGCTGCGGTGGGTCATGATGCTTTCCACGCTGCGGTCGCCCAGCGAAAAGACCCGCTGAACTATATCCTGCTCCACGGGCTGCACCTCGCCGGTTTCCGCCCCCTCCTGCACCATGGTCCGTATGTCCTCCTCCGTAACCTTGCCGCCGGAATCCTTCAAGCCTATTATCCTGAACACCAAAGAACCGCTGCGGGAAAGCAGCCATACGAACGGCGCGGCCGCAAGCGACAGCACCTTCATGACCGGAGCCACCAGCTTGGCCATGCGCTCGGCCGCGGCCAGCCCGATGCGCTTGGGCACGAGCTCCCCGAAAATAATGGTCAGATAGGTAACCACAAGCACTATAAGCACTTGAGCAACCGGAAGCGCGTAAGCCGCGCCCATACCGGCCCGCGCAAACAGCCGGGCAAGTCCCGGCGCTAGCGCGTCGCCGGAGTAAATGCCGGTAAGTATTCCTATAAGCGTAATCCCTATCTGCACGGTGGAAAGAAACCGGTCGGGGTCGGAAGCCAGCCCGAGAGCCGTTCGCGCGCTGCGGCTGCCCCGCTTGGCTTCGGCCGCCAGACGCGGCTTGCGGGCCGTGACCATGGCTATTTCCGACATGGCGAACAGGCCGTTCAAAAGTATCAGTACGAATATTATTACAACGGTTTTCATGTTCTGCGTCCGCCTTATCCGCGGCGGCCGGGTACAAGATATGCAATCCGTAGCAAACCGCAAAAGGAAAGGGGAGCCTCGCGGCGCCCCTTTTCCTTGCAAAAAATCCTGATTGATACGTCCGTTATCTGCGTACGATTACCCGGATGGGGGAATTATCGGTCGTCACTACGCCCCAGCTATGGGTGAAGGATACCGGAATTTCCACCAGCACATCGTTGAGATTCGTCACATTGTTGTTGGTGTAGGTCAGAACGCCCGTAGCGGGGTTGAAGCTCAGGCCCGCCATCCCGATTCCGGCGAGCTGGTCGGCTTTCTGGTCGTTCACATACTTGTAAGCCTTGACATTGCTCGAAAGCTGCACCGTAAGGCCCTGATAGGCAGCGGCGGCGGTAACGCCAGATGCGAAGCCGTTGGAGCCGTCGCCGGTCACGGTGGCCGAATATTCGGCGAACGTGGCCGCATTCGGGTCGAACAGTTCGAAGCCGCGGGTATCCTTCAGGGTGATGGTCTTCCATACGTCTATGTCGAGCGCCGCGCCAAGGGCGACCGTGCTCACGTCTATGTCGTTATTACCCTCCACATAGGATACGCTGGTAGCTATCGGGTTGGTCGGATATACCCGGAACGGAGCGTAGGCGGCGAAAGCATCCGCGTAAGCGCCCGGCTGGCCGTCGAGCACGAGGCTCGGAGTAACGGTCGCGTACGGAACCCGGCTCATGTAGGTCATGATGCCGTCCGGGTCTATGCTTATCCCCTGCACCGGAGCCATGCCGAACGAAATGCCGAGTCCGAGGGCCGGCATGTCGGCCTTGGAAACGATATTGCCCTGCGCGTCGCGCACGATAAAGCATTCGTACAGGTCGGCGTTCTCCAGAGTGAACTGCTCCAGAACGTAGCGGTCGGGATTGTACCGGCCGGCGAGCTGCGCCCAGTATCCGGAGTATCCGTCGGACACGAGCATGTTGTCGAGCTTTATGCTGTTGTTCTGCACGGTATATACCGGCAGTTCCATATCCACCGAGCCGGTAAGGGCGACTTCGATGCCGTCGAGGTCGTAAACGTTTACGAACACGTTCCGTTCGGCTATTTCGGCATTGTTGAGCAGTATGACCGCCCCGGCCCCGTCGAGGTACATCCACGGAGCGGACGAGGGAGCGGCAAGCGGAGTTTCGTTGTAGGAATATTCCACGGCGGATGCGGGAAGAGCCTCGAGCGCCGCTCCGAATGCGTCGGCGTCGGCGAAGTGCCTGTCCATGGCTATTCCTTCCGGAGCCCCTTTCCACAGAGCGTCGAGAGCGTTTCCGAGCGTTACGGTATAGTCTTCCGTACGGCCGTACTGCCATTCAATCGGTTCCGCAGCAGTTACCGAAGCCGCTACGGCGGTCGGTTTAACGGCCGTAACCGTAGCGTAAACCGTCACTTCGCTCGACGGCAGCGCATAGACGGCCTTTATATTATAGGTACGGTTCCACTCGAACCCCGCCGCGCCTGCGAACGTCACCGTAAAGTCGTCGTCCGCCTTCGCGATGGAGATGTTCGATACCTGCGTTTCTACCGGAGCGTCGCCGGAGTCGTCCACCAGGTATATCATCGGGTCCACGGCAAGTATGTCCGCCCACGAATTGCCCTGAAGCTGTTCGCTTTCCACCGCGGTGGTAACGGAATATCCGTCCGCCCCGGCCTCGACCGTCGCGGTAACGTCCTCCGGATAGTGCCAGTAGCGCGTGGCCGGTGCGAGCACGGCCTGCGTCGGCACGGGGATAACTTCGCTCAGGAAACGCATGACGTAGTTCCAGCGCGTCTGTCCGCCGTCGGACGGCCGGCCGCCTATTCCGTACTCTATCATGGCTCCCTTGCCTACGTATGCCGGGTCGCTCTTGGCGAGCTTCAGGGTAGCGGCATCCCTGTCGAACGAGAAGACGTCCTTGACGCCGTTCCAGTCGCCGGGCTCCGCGAAATAACCGTCCGCGGGGTTCCACGAACCGGATGCCTTGTACTCTATGGAGGGATACATATGGAATTTTCCCACCTCGGCCTCGAACTGTTCGGCAGTCATCAGCCGGCCCTGCCACCATACGGCGGTTACCATGTTCTCGGTCAGGCCATAAACGGTTTCGATGTCGTTATACGGAAAATCGTAACCGGGAAGAGCCGCCAGAACGGCCCGGCCGTCATAGTCGGCGGGGTCGGTTCCCACGAGCGTCAGGTTGCCCTGCTCGTCCTCGCGGGCGGGCACGAAGTTCACCGGCTCGTCCATGTTCACGGTCATGGTCATGTTCACGTACGGCGACTGGATGTCGTTGTTCACGTTACCGCCCGCTACGTTCTGAAGTACCAGCGAAACGCTGTACGATACGGTGCGGGAGGTAAAGAAATCCGGATTGTAGTTCGTAAGGTCGGAAGTGACGGTAAGGATGCCGTCGGCAGCGGCTGCTACGTCGCCGACAACCAGTTCGCATCCGGTTTCGGAGGCGCTGCGCGTATTCACATCCACGGTTCTGAATTCCAGCACCGAACGGTCGGAAGCCCATGCCGCGGCTATCTCGGCGGCAGCGGTGGCGGGACGGACCTCGAACCGGGTAACGGTATGCTTCACGGCGGCGAGGAAAGCGTTTACGTCGGCCACGGCCTCTACGCTTATTTTTCCGTCGTTGTAGTCGGGCACGTAAACGAGGCTCTGTATGCGGTCGATAAGGGCGGCGACGTCGATTTCGAGTCCGGCAAGACGCTCCTCTATGCCGTCTATACGGGCGTTAATTGAATTTACGGCTTCGGCGATTGCAGCCGAAATTTCCTCGCTGATTTGTCCGTGAAGCTCCTCCAGAGCGGTAGATATTTCGTTCCGTACAGTGGTTTGGAAAGCCTCGAACTCCTCGCGGAGGGAATTCAGGTCGGCGGTCAGGGAAGCCACGTTGCCTTCGAGCACCGTTATGCGCGCCCCGTGCTCCTCGCCCTGCTCCCGCAGGGTTTCGATTCGGCCGTTAAGAGCGGTTATCTCGTCGGTAAGCCTTTGCGAAAGACCGGCGGTCACCTGCTCGAAAATTTCCTTCTTCACATAATCGCCCAACCAGCCGGCTATCTCGTCGCGAAGGGCATTCAGCTCCTGCTTGGTGGCGAGAGTCGGGACTATGGCGTTTATGCGGTCGATAGCCTCGGTAAGCTCCTGCATACGCTCGAGGGTCTGCCGTGTAAACTCCTCGAACGTGGCATTGTTCACATAGTTTTCGGAAACCATGTTCTCCAGTGCGGCAGTCTGCTCGCGGAGGGCTGCGGAAAGTTCGCCGCGCAGGTCGGAAATCTGTCCGTCTATGCGGGCTATTTCTCCCCGGATTTCGCTGCGGAACTCGTCCAGACCGCCCGACAGTCCGTCGAGAGCGGTTTGCAACTCCGTTATACGTGCGGCAAGGGCGGCGACGTCCGTGCCGTGCGCGTTTTTGATGTCGTCGAGAGCCGCTTTAAGGTCGTTTATAAGACCTTGCAGAATCTTGTCGTTGTTACCCAGAGTTTGGTCGTTGCCCGCAAGTATGGCGAACCAGCCTTCTTCCGGGTCGTAGAGGTCATTCTCGAGCTCTTCCACCCACTTGTCGGTATTGTCGGCCCATGTCTTGAGGTCGCCTAAGCCGGCCTCGTTGGCGGCAACGCGGGATTCGAGTTCGTTAAGGGAATTCTGGAGTTCGGCAAACCTGCCGTCGATAAGGGACTCGAGCGCCTTGTCGGCTTCTTCGAGCCGTGCGGTTTTGTCTTGAAGGTCTTTTACCGCTTGCCGGATGGATTCATCGGCATTTTTGAGGTCTTCGAGGGTCGCCCGTATGGAGGCTATCTGCTCGTCCATCCGGGCTATCTGACCTGTCTTGAGGTCGTCGATTTGGTTCTGGAGACCGTTTATGTCGTCGTCGTAGTCTTTGCAGCCTACGAACGACATCATTATAATCCCCCCCCCGCAAGGGCGTTAATGAACAACTTTTTTAGATGTTTTTTGTTCATAATCATTTGATAATTAAGTGAAACATAAGTTAAACTTATCCGAAAAAACTGTTATTTTTATGCCATAAATGCTCGCTTCCGGATTCCGACCGTCTGCCGGCACGAGTAACGAAAAACTAAACGCCGATGCAACTCTCTGACACGGAATACATTATAACGGCCTGTGCTTTTCGTTTATCCGCACGGTCGTTTCCGATAGCCTGTAACCGAGGCAAATATAATCACTATTATTCATTTACAAAATAAAATGCCGCAAAAAATCCCGGATAAGGTCCTGACTGCTACCGTGCTCCCAAGCCGCGGGCGTAGCCCGCACTTAGGCGCTGCAGACTTTTCAGAACATTAATATGAAAAAATATTGCTATTATTTTGTCCGATTCTTACATTATACTAATTTTGTACTAACCTATTCTTCCTAAAAGCCAATGACATACGCATTCTCATATCCATCCCCGGTTGGAAAGATATGGCTCAGTGCAAGCGCCGACGCCCTACTGTCGGTTACCTTCGGGCGGGAGCCCTCGTGCGCGGTCATAACCCCTACCCCGCTTATCGAGGAAACGGCCTCCCAGCTCGACGAGTACTTCCGCGGATGCCGCACGGAATTCACCCTGCCCCTCGCTCCTCAGGGAACCGATTTCCAGAAACGGGTGTGGAACATTCTGAAAGACATACCCTACGGTCAGACCCGCAGCTATGCGTGGGTGGCCGGCATGGTCGGTTGCACCCGCAGCTACCGGGCTATCGGCGGAGCCGGAAACCGCAACCCGACACCTATAATCATCCCATGCCACCGGATGATAGGTTCCGACGGACAGCTCAAGGGTTACGTCGGCGGATTGGACATAAAACGCCGCCTGCTCGACCTCGAAAACGGCGGCTGGCTGTTTCCGTAACCGCTTTCCGCCGCTTACGTACCGGCGAACCGTACCGCCCGCAGCGCGGACGGCGGAGCCATTCCGCAGGGCGGTCCGTGCCGTTGCTTCCTAACTACGGCCGTCCCGCCTGAAAGCAAAGCGCCTCCGGCATACTAATCCGCAGGCCAAAACCGGGCGAAACTCTTTGGCCTACGGTTTGGCCGAAACTTTTCGGCATTCAAATGCCGGAACCTGCGGTACTCGAACCCGCGTCCCGAATAGGCAGCCGGTCGAATTTACTCTGTAAAACAGTGATTATTAGTCTTATTGTACTGATTAGCGCAATAAAAAAGCCTCTCGATTGAGAGGCTTCATTAGATTGAGTGGAGCTGGAGGGAGTCGAACCCTCGTCCAAACAGGGAACCCGAAGGCTTTCTACACGCTTATCCGCCGTTTGGTCCTCTTCTCCGCGTACGGCAGGCGGCAGCCAAACCCGGAGCGCAAGTCCGTTGAATTTCGCCGCACGACCCGGACACGTCCCGCGGCTATCCTCCCTTTGATGATACCCCGTTGCCCGACTCCCGGAAGGCGGGGGCTTCGGGCGGGGTACTCGTTCCCGCACCGGCCTTGGGCGCAGGAATTAAGCTAATTTTACTCGGTAAAATTATGCAGCGAGTGCATAGCTATTATTGCCATTTACTTGTTCGGGCATTGATATTTACGAGCTTCCGCCCAACGCTCGGCGTGCTTACCGTCAGTTTCTGCCCGCTGTCAAAACCGGTCAGCCCCATAACGAATAGCCGGGACAAAGATAATGCAAATTACGCTTTTGTTTCCCGCTTTATATAAAAACGCAAGTAAATACCGGATATTGTTTACGTCGAACCACGACGTACAGAAGCGTGGTTTTACCCGGAAGGAAGACGTATCTTACGGCGAGCCTGCATCGAACCGCGGCCGGAACCGCCTCGACCTCGTGCGCTCCAAGCCGTATATTATGCCAATCCTTATAAAAAGGCGCTCAACTCCCCGCCCGACTGCCTAACAATCAGGATGACTCTGCGGAGAAAGAGGGATTCGAACCCCCGGAGCCTTTCGGCTCAACGGTTTTCAAGACCGCCGCAATCGACCGCTCTGCCATTTCTCCGGGCACAAAAGTATAATCTAAAAACGGTTTTCCCAAAAAGGCTGCCGGAAAGGACCGGCCGTAAAAAACCGGGAGCGGCCCTTCATTTTGTTTTTTTGCAGCAATTCCATTACTTTGCTAATCAATACTCTCCTTCGGCCGGACAGAACCGGGCCGAAAGGCACAATCGTTACAGTCGTGAACAAACCCCAGCTAATAGATGCAGTGGCCCGCACGGCCGGCATCACGAAGGTAGAGGCCAAGAAAAGCCTCGACGCGCTTATAGACGCCATCGGCGAATCCCTTAAGGATGAAGGCCGTATAAATCTGCCGCGGTTCGGAACCTTCGTCGTCACCCGGAAAAGCGAGCGTACCGGCCGCGACCCGCGCAACGGGAACCCCATAAGGATTCCGGCAAGGAACGTCGTAAAATTCCGTCCGGGGACGGAGTTCAGCGAGCGGCTGAAATAGCCTCCCTCGCCGCACCGAGGCCGTCGTCCGCCCGGCTACGGCTGCCGGGGCGCAGTCCGAACGGTCGGCAGTCAGGCCCGAATGCGGCACGGAAGGGCTCCGGCCGTATCGCGAATAATCCATATATTTGTGCGCCGGAACATCCCGGCATGTAAAACCACGTTTCATGTCACGCAAGAAAGTCGTTATTCTTATCCTGCTCCTGCTCGTGGCGGACCAGGCCGTTAAGTTCGCGGTAAAGCTGAACATGACCTACGACGAAAGCATCGCCGTATTCCCGAACTGGTTTTTCATCCGCTTTATCGAGAATCCGGGAGCGGCTTTCGGCTTCCAGCTCGGCGGGGACTACGGAAAACTGCTGCTGAGTCTGTTCAGGATAGCGGCGGTGATACTGGTAGGCTGGTACGTCGGGCATCTGGTGCGTAAGAAGGCTCCTGCGGGAGTGGTGGCCGGATTCGCATTGATACTCGCCGGCGCTCTGGGCAACATAATCGACAGCGCCTTCTACGGAATGATATTTTCGCAATCGACCTATACCACCGTGGCCACGCTGTTCCCTCCGGGCGGCGGCTACGGCACGTTCCTGCACGGAAAGGTAGTGGACATGCTTTACTTCCCGCTTTTCACCGCCACATGGCCGCAGTGGCTGCCGTGGGTGGGCGGCAATACCTTCACGTTCTTCAGCCCGGTGTTCAACCTTGCGGACAGCTATATAACCGTGGCGGTCGTCTATCTGCTCGTTTTCAAGTGGAAGTATTTCAAATAACGCGAACTTAACGGCAGCGGACGACCCGCCGTAAACGCAGCCGGGCGACCCCTAAAGGCCGCCCGGTTTTATCATAAAACTGCGCTCTATTTCAGCACCGCCTCGGCCTCGCCTATCATGTAGCCGTCCATGTATATCTGAACCTTGTACGTCCCGCCGGTGATGCCGGCTCCGTAATAGTACAGCCCTACCGGAAGGTCCTGGTTCTGGTAGTCTATGTCGCGGGTCGCGGAATAGGTCAGCATGTCGCCCTCGTAGTCGAACAGGGCATTGGTATCGTTGGCGAGTACATACCCGTCCGGTCCGGTGATGCGCATGTAAACCGCACGGGGCCCCGGCTCGGTCAGCTCGTTGGCGGTAAGCACGAAATCCACCCGCAGCCGCTCGGCGCGGGAGGCGCGCGAAACCGGCCGGTCGTTGCGGTTCAAGGCCGAAAGCACTATTTCCCTCGCCTTGACTATCGAGCCTATGCGTATCTTGTTGGAGAGCTCCGTAGCGCGCTCCTCGGCCATGTCGGCCCTCATGCGCTCCGAGGAAACCTGCCGACGGAAAGTCACGTTTTCGGCCGCGAGGTTGCGGTTCAGCCTGTTGAGCGAATCTATCTGCTCCACATACCGTTTCATCACCGAACGGAGCGTCCCGAGCTCCTTCTCGTACTTGCGAATCGTAGCCCGGTTCATGCTGCGCTCGTTCTTGAGGCGCTCCATAAGGGAGTCGGCCCGCCCGCGCTCTATGCCGAGGTTGCGGTTCATGGTGTCGTTCGCCACCTGGATATTGTCTATATCCGTTATCAGGTTGGAAATCCGGGATGTGAGCGTGTCCCGCTCGATACGGAAATCCTCGCGGATAGAGCGCACCTGCCTGAAATACTGGAAGCAGATTACGCCGAGAATCACCACCAGCAGCAGAATCACGATTTTATAACCCTTCATGGACTTCTCGGGTCCGCGGGGTTCTTCGTCCATATACAGGTTGTCTTCCATAATCGGGAGTTTCGGTTAAAGTCCGTTTTGACAAATATAGCGTTTTTATTTGAACACTTCGCTCTCCGGATACTTCAGTCCGCTCCATTCCACAAGCCTCGCCCGGATGCTTCCCACCTTTATGGGCGACTCCATATACAGCGGAACCTTGTTCCTGTCGTCCGAAATCCAGATAAAGAACTCGCTGCCGTCCTCGAAGCTCTCGCCGGAGGAGGTGGCCAACTGACAGGAGAACTTGAGCGTGCGGCGGTTGCCCAAGCCCAGAATACGCTTGGTTTCTGGACCGTAGAACTTGTAGCGTATGACCCGCACGGTGTCTTCGAGCAGCAGCTCCAGCGTGCGAGTTTCTCCCGGCTTGAGCACGGTCAGGTCCGACGAGCGGAGGGTGTAGAACAGCGCGAGCCCGTCCATGCTGTTTTCCGTCAGCTCCATCAGCTTGTGCGACTCCTCCGGATTCTTGTGGTTGCGGTACCGGGTGCTGACCCGCTTTTTGTCCCAGTCGTAGTCGAAGCGGCTCGAAAAACGGTAATCGCCCTCCCGCAGCTCGGCCTGAAACTTTACGGGGCGGCCGTCCTTCTGCGAAAGCCACGTGGTATAATAGTCGTCCAGCTTGAAGAACCAGCGGAACATGCCGTTGACCTTGCCGTACGCCAGCACTTTCAGCACCGGCTCCGAACCGGCCGTGTCCCTCGTCACGTCCATGGTCACCTCGCCCATATCGGTGTTGAACCACATTTTCGCCTTGTAGCTTATGGCATATTTCAGTTGTTCGCCCGCGGCATAGGCCGGGCCTCCCTCGTCCGGGGGAAGCGGCCGGCGATAATTGGAAACAGCGCGCTCCGTAACGGCGGGAACGCTGTCCGGACGCACGACCACGGTGCTGTCCGCCGGTCGGGACGTCGCGGCAGCCAGCGCGAAAACAGGTATAACGAACGAAAATAATCTGTTCATAGCTCAAAAAATATGTCTCTGCCCCGCCCGGGGGCCGAAAATTACGAAATCATACCGAAATCCCTGTCCCTGCGGCCGGAATATTTTTCCTTCAGACGCGCCAGCAGGACGTTTTCCGGCAGCGAAAGCGACGGGTCGGCCTCCAGCACGGCCTCCGCTTCCCTTCGGGCCAGCTCTATAATGCGACCGTCGCGGCCGAGCGACGCGATTTTCAAATCAAAAGCCGTTCCGCTTTGCTGCGTGCCCCCCAAATCGCCCGCGCCGCGCAGCTTCAGGTCGAGTTCCGAAAGACGGAATCCGTCGGTGGTTTCCACCATGGCCCCCAGCCGGGCGCGGGCCTCCTTCGACAGCTTGTCGCCGCTCATCAGTATGCAGTACGACTGTTCCGCTCCGCGGCCCACGCGCCCGCGCAACTGGTGGAGCTGCGACAGCCCGAACCGCTCGGCGCTCTCTATTATCATCACCGTCGCGTTCGCAACGTCCACTCCCACCTCTATTACGGATGTAGCGACCATTATTTGCGTTGCACCGTCCTTGAATTCTTTCATTCCGGCGTTCTTGTCCTCGGCGCTCATCTTTCCGTGCACGACGCTTATCCGGTAGCCGGGCAGCGGAAACTCCCTCGAAATGGCCTCGAACCCTTCGTAAAGATTGTTGTAATCCATTTTCTCGGACTCGCGTATCAGGGGATATACGACATACACCTGCCTGCCCTCGGCTATCTGCCGCCTCATAAACCCGAACACCCTCAGGCGCTGGCTCTCGCGGAAATGGCGCGTCACGACCGGCCGCCGTCCGGGAGGCATCTCGTCGATTGTCGAAACATCCAAATCGCCGTAAAGGGTCATGGCGAGCGTGCGCGGTATGGGAGTGGCGGTCATTACGAGTATATGGGGCGTGACGTCGTTCTTGGCCCACAGCCGCGCCCGCTGCTCGACCCCGAAACGGTGCTGCTCGTCGATGACCACATACCCCAGATTCGAGAACCGCACCCTGTCCTCCAACAGCGCATGGGTTCCTACGAGTATATCGACTTCACCCGACTCGAGCCGTGCGAGGATTTCCCGCCGTTCGGCAGCGCGGGTGGCTCCGGTCAGCACGGCCACCTGCGCCCCGGAACCTTCCAGCATGCGCACGAACGAGGCGTAATGCTGCCGGGCGAGAATTTCGGTCGGAGCCATTATGCACGACTGGTAGCCGTTGTCGGCCGCCAGAAGCATGGTAAGCAGAGCCACCAGCGTCTTGCCGCTGCCCACGTCGCCCTGAAGCAGCCGGTTCATCTGGCGGCCCGACACCATGTCGGCCCTTATCTCGCGTATCACGCGCTTCTGCGCTCCGGTCAACTCGAACGGCAGGCGACCGCCGTAAAAGTCGCCGAAATGCTCGCCCACCTTGGGCATCCGGAACCCGTGCTCGAAAGTCGTGCGCTTGGCCCGGACGGAAAGGATGGCGAGCTGTATGCCGAACAGCTCCTCGAACTTCAGCCGGTACTGCGCCTGCGCGAGCAGTTTCGGGTCTTGCGGAAAATGAATGTTGTACAGGGCTTCCTTCAACGGTATCAGGCCCAGCCTCTCCCGCATCCTTTCCGGAAGGGTTTCGGCTATATGCGGTTCGACCGTCGGCCAGAGGGTATGCTGGAGGCGTGCTATGCCTTTGGAACTCAACTGCATACCCGACAGTTTCTCGGTGGTTCCGTATATTCCCTGAAGTCCCCCCGGAAGCCTTCCGGCCAGCGACTCGACCAGCTCCGTTTCCGGGTGCACCATCGACAGCTCGCCGTGGAAAATCGTGGGCCGCCCGAAAACAACGTACTCCCGGCCCTGCTCGAGCCGTTTCTCCATCCACTTTATGCCCTTGAACCATACCAGCTCGGCCGTGCCGCTTCCGTCGGTAACGGTGGCGGTAAAGCGTTTCTTCGCCCCGGCTCCGAGATGTGCGAAACCGGTTATCCGGGCCCTTATCTGTATGTATGCGGGACTGTCCTCCCCGACTTCGGCTATGCGGTATATCCGCGTGCGGTCCACGTACCGGAACGGAAAATACCACAGCAGGTCGCCCAGGGTGCGTATGCCCAGCTCGTCGGCCAGCGCCTGCGCCCTGCGCTCTCCCACGCCGGGAAGGTATTTCACATCGTTGTAAAGCGGGTCGGATTTCACGTCGGAATCGGTTGCGGGATTCAAAATTAACTTTTTCGGGCCGTTTTGCCTAACTTTGTATCCGGGATGCGTCCCGGAACGCTCGCACCGTACATAAATGAACGGAAAAACAAGCAGATATTGGTATGCCGCCCGGCGGGAATCTTCCCCCGTCCGCATAGGCGGCGTCGTCATAGGCGGAAACAACCCGCCGGCCGTGCAGAGCATGACCGACACGGACACGCTCGACGCGGAAGCGTGCGCGGCGCAAATCGAACGCATACACCGTGCCGGTTGCCGGATAGTGAGGCTTACGGCGCAGGGAACGGCGCAGGCCCGCAATCTGGCCAACATAGCGGCTCTGGTGCGTACGCGCTGCCCCGGAACGGCGCTGACCGCCGACATCCACTTCGCACCCGAAGCGGCGCTCGAAGCGGCCCTGCACGCGGACAAGGTACGCATAAATCCGGGCAACTTCCCCGGAGGCGGCGATACGTTCCGGAGGCTGCTGGAGGTCTGCCGCAGCCGCGGCGCGGCGCTGCGCATCGGAGTGAACCACGGCTCCCTGTCGCGCCGGATAACCGACCGCTGGGGCGACACCCCGCGGGGCATGGTCGAATCCGCAATGGAATACCTGCGCGTATGCCGCGACGAAGGCTTCCGGGATACGGTCGTCAGCATGAAGTCGAGCAACACGCGGGTAATGGTCGCCGCCTGCCGGATGCTGGCCGACGCCATGGAATCCGAAGGCATGGACTACCCCCTGCATCTTGGCGTTACCGAGGCCGGGGCGGGCGCCGAAGGCCGCATCAAGTCTGCCGTCGGCATAGGGGCGCTCCTGACCGACGGTCTGGGCGACACGCTGAGGGTATCGCTGACCGAGCCACCCGAAAACGAAATAGCCCCGGCCCTGCTTCTGGTCCGGCACTTTTCCGACATATTCTCTCCGGGCGTTACCGCGTCGCGGCCCGCGCCCGGTATTCCCCTCTGCTTCGACCCCTGCCGGTACGCGCGCAGGGAAAGCGACCCCATCGGGCGCGTCGGCGGCGGAGCGCCCCCCGTGCTCTGGTCGGAACTGAACGCGGACGAACTCGCCGCGGCAGCCGACGGCCGCATAGCCGTGCTTGAATCCGCCGACAGGCATCCCGCACACGGCTGGCGGCGTACCGTATCCGAAATGAACGCCCGGGGCGACCGGCGACCGGTAATACTTTGCCGGGACTACACCGGAACCCCGCCCGGCGAACTCGCGGTCATAGCCGCGGCCGACCTCGGCGTGATGTTCCTCGACGGGCTGGCCGACGGCCTGCGAGTCGAGTGCGAAGGCATGGCGCGGACGGAACTCGACCGGCTTTCGCTGGACATTCTTCAGGCCGCCCGCGCGCGCACTTGGAAAACGGAATACATAGCCTGCCCCGGCTGCGGCCGCACGCTCTACGACTTGCAGGGAACCCTCGCCCGGGTGCGGGAGCGCACGTCGCATCTGCCGGGACTGAAAATAGCCGTTATGGGCTGCATAGTGAACGGGCCGGGCGAAATGGCCGACGCCGACTACGGCTACGTCGGAGCCGGACGCGGCAGGATAACGCTGTACCGGGGCGCCGAGCCGGTGCTGAAAAACATTCCGGAAACCGAGGCTCTCGACCGCCTCGAAGAACTTCTCAGGGCCGACGGACGGTGGCCGGCGTCCGACGCGAAATGACCGTACTGCCGCTTACATACGCCGGCAATCTGCTGTGGTGGAAGGAACTGGCCGCCGGCGGCTGCATAATAGACCTTCACGAGAATTACGTCAAGCAGACCCTCCGCAACCGGTGCGAAATCCTTACCCCGGCCGGGCGCGCCTCCCTGACGGTGCAGGTAGCCGGATGCAAGGGGATAAGCACTCCCGTAAGGGACATTCGTATAGACTACTCCAAGCGTTGGCAGCATCGCCACCGCAAAGCCCTCGTTTCGGCCTACGGCAAAGCGCCTTATTACGAACATTACTGCGGCCTGTTCCTGCCGCTGCTGACGCGCCGCTGGGAATTTCTGGCCGACCTGAGCCTCGCGCTCGCGGAAACGGCGGCGGAAATAATAATTCCCGGACGACGCTTCGCGCTTTCCGAACGCTACGTAAAACCGGAAGAAGCCGACAGCGACCTGCGCGGGGCCTTTTCCCCGCGCCTCGCGTCGGCGCAAAGCCCCACCGCCCCCTACTATCAGGTGTTCTCCGACCGCCTGCCTTTCGAGCCCAACCTGTCGGTGCTGGATTTGATATTCTGCGAAGGCCCCGAAGCGGGGGCGCTGCTCTCGGACAACGGACGGCCTTACAAAGACTGAGGCACGGCCGGGTCGAATATTACGTCCACGGCGTCGGATACCGCCGGGCCGTCCGGCGCGGCGGCCCGCACCTCCACCCGGTTGCCGCCTTCCGAAAGGGGTACGTTATCCCATGTCAGAATACCGTCCGCTGCCGTGCGTTCCCCGAACGAAACCCCGCCCACGAACAGTTCCGCCGCCGGCAGGTTGGAATAGGCCTTTACCGTTACGGCCTGTCGGCCTCTGCGGCCGAGCCGCCGGCCGACGATATGCACGAACGGCTCCTCGTCGTTCCAGTTGGCCTTGTAAAGGTAAAAAGCATCCTTTCTGGTGGCCCGGTCGAAGGTTACGAGGCCGTGGTCGTTCACTCCCACGCGCTCGCCGTACGAGCGGCGGGCCGCTCCGAAGTCGAACATGTTGCCCGCGATAATACCCCAGAAGAGCGTATCGGGTTTCAGACTCCGCATATATACCTCGTGGAAATACGTCTGCCACCCTTCCGGATGAAAATTGCCGAGGCTGTGCGGCTTTTTGGGACGGAACGACTGCTGCCATACGCTTCCTCCGCACGAATACCCTACGGCCGAGCGGAACGAGCGCCAGCGCGTGTCGCCGTGGAACTGTTTCTGCCATAACGCTATATCCTCCGGCATACCCTCCGTCCAGCCCAAACGGTGGTTCCAGATTACCAAATCGGTAATGAAATTTATATCCCCGTCGCTCTGGCTGCTGCACAGGGTGGGCCTGCCGGGGTCGAGCTCGCGGGCCATCGCGTTCAGCAGTTTCAGGTAGGGAACCGGGTCGTCGCCGCGCAGTTCGAGGTCGGAGAACAGACACCATGCCACCACCGACGGATGATTTCCGAGCTGCGCCGCCGTTTCGCGCAGATGCCGGAAACCGTTGGCGCGAAAGCCTTCGGTATTGTAGAAGCTCTTGTTTTCCAGATGGGTGGAGCCGGTCAGCGGCAGGCCGGTAATGACCAGCAGCCCCAACCTGTCGCACAGCTCGTAAAACTCCCGGCAGTGCGAACCTCCGGCCACCCTTACGGCGTTGGCCCCCATTTCGAGCACCAGCTCCAAATCCTGTTCGATATGCCCCCGCACCACGGCCGGCCCCGTCGCGGCCCGGTCGCGGTACAGCTTCACTCCCCGAACCGGATAGGGTTCGCCGTTGAGCAGCAGCGGACCCGACGGCACCACTTCCACGGTGCGGAATCCGGTGCTTACCGCCACGCGGTCGCGCTCCCTGTCGCCGGAAATCACGGCGACCTCGACCCTGTAAAGATACGGGTCGGCCTTTCCGCGCCACAGCCGCGGACGGGCTATTTCGAACGGCACGGATATTCGGGCCGCACCCGTCCTGACGGTTCCCTTGCCGGCCACCTCGGTGGCCACCTCGCCCTCCGCACCTACTATGCGCACCTCGCACCTCACGGGAACGTCGTCGCCCGACCCGCGGCGTTCGTCCGCCGGGGCCTTGTAGCTCACTTCGACCTCGACCTCTCCCTCGGCCTTCTGTTCCGAAACCTGCGAAAGCCGCACGGCCACTCCCTCGGAACCGTCCTCGCCGAGCCCTACGGCCAGCGGGTCGGTGACTATAAGTTCCACGGGCCGGTAAATTCCTCCGTACGCATTCCCGGCCCCCGCCGTGGGGAGCACGTCGATGCGCGGCGCGTTGTTGACCATAACCCACAGCAGGTTCCGCTGCCCGAAAGTCACGCAGTCGGTGATTTCTATCACGAAAGCGTTATCGCCGCCGCGATGTTCACCGGCAAAGCGGCCGTCCACCAGCAGGTCCGTAACCGTCCCGGCCCCGTAGAATTTGACGAAGATTCTCCTGCCCTTCCACTGCGGCTTTATATCGACGTATTTCAAGTAGTTGCCTATGCCGCGGTAATAGTCCCTGCGACCGCTCAGGGCGTCGTGGTTCCACGTATGGGGCAGATTCACCTCCTCGTAGTCGCGTTCGCTGACGGTATAGAATTTCCACCCGCGGCCGAGGTCGTAAACCTCGCGGGCGGCGTATGTACTGAGCGGCAACGCTGCGAGCAGCAGCGCCATAAGAAGTTTTCCTGCTTTCATGACGAACGACACTGAAATGGCAAAGTTAATAAGAAACAAAAAAATTCCGTAATTTCGTACGGGTTTAACCCTCGACCGAAAATGATGGTTCTCGACATAATACTGGCCCTCGTGCTCGTGCTGGCCGCATGGCGCGGCTGGCGGCAGGGCATAACGGTGCAGGTGTTCTCCATAGCCGCCCTGCTGCTGGGCGTGTGGCTGGCGTTCCGCTTCGCCTCGAAAGTCGGAGGCTGGATAGGAATATCCGACATGCCCCCGGCCGTCGGCTTCGCGCTGGTTCTCGTAGCCGTAATCCTGCTGATGTGGCTGACGGGACGCCTTACCCGCGGACTGTTCCGGTTGTCCGGGCTGAAAGTGCTCGACTCGGTGGGCGGCATAGTGCTGTCGGTGTTGAAAACGGTGCTGATACTCGCTTTGCTGGCCGGAATGTTCTCGTCGCTCAACCGCTCGTGGAAAATGGTGGAGCCTTCGGCGCTGGCCGGGACTTATGTCTATCCGAGGCTCGAAGCGGTGTCCGCCGCCGTGTTTCCCTATATCGCCGGTTTCCGCGACAGGCTGCTGAAAGCCGTCCCGGAACCGCAGCCCGAACCCGACGCCACGGCACGTTCGATTTAACCGCCCATGACCATGCCCCGAACATTCGACGGAACCGTAACCCGCAGCACCGGAAGCTGGTACGCCGTGCTCGGCGACGACGGACGGCTGACCGACTGCCGCATTCGCGGGCGCATCCGGCTCGACGGCTCGCGGGCCACCAATCCTGTGGCGGTGGGCGACCGGGTAAGCTGCGAAGCATCGGACGACGGCGGCTGCGCGATTACCGCCGTGGCCCCGCGCCGGAACTACATAATCCGCCGGGCCTCCAACCTGTCGAAAGAATCCCATATAATAGCCGCCAACGTGGACCGCGCCGCGGCGGTGGCCACGCTGTTCGACCCCGTAACCCGGAGGGAATTCCTCGACCGGTTTCTGGTCACGTGCGAGGCTTACGGCGTACCGGCCGTCATAGTGCTCAACAAGGCCGACCTCGCCCGCCGCGAGCCGGAAATGCTCGCCGACTTTCTGGACACCTACCGGGGGGCCGGCTACCGGGTGCTGGAAACGTCCGCGACCGAAGGAACCGGCATCGGGGAGTTCGCCGGGCTTCTGGGCGAAGGAGTGACCCTGCTGGCGGGCAACTCCGGAGTGGGGAAATCGTCGCTCGTGCGGGCCGTATGGCCCGAGGCCGACGTAAAGGTAGGAAACATATCGTCCTACCACCGCAAGGGAACCCACACCACCACTTTCTCCCGCATGTACTCCCTGCCCGGCGGCGGTTCCGTTATCGACACCCCCGGCATAAAGGGATTCGGGCTAATCGACATAGCGCCCGACGAGGTGGCCCGCTATTTCCCCGACCTGATGCGCCGCGCCCCGCAGTGCCGGTACCACAACTGCACCCATACCCACGAGCCGGGATGCGCGGTGCTGGAAGCGGTGGAACGCGGCGAGGTGGCGTTCAGCCGCTACGAGAGCTACCTGAAGATACTCGACGAGGATGAGAAATACCGCAAGTAACCCCGCCGCGACGGCCGCCGAAGCCGAATACCTGTCCGGGTTCGTGGTTCCGGAACGTCTGGAACGAATGCGGAGCGTGCTTTCCCGCCGCACCCGCTACATGACCGTGTGCGCCGAGAACACCTTCCACCCGCAGAACGCCAGCGCGCTGGTGCGCACCTGCGAGGCGTTCGGGGTGCAGGACATTCATACGGTCGAAAACCTCTGCCGCTTCGACCCCAGCCTGCGCATCGTGCGCGGCACGGACAAGTGGATAACGTTCCGCCGCCACCCTTCGAGCGCCGCGGCCCTGTCGTTCCTCAAGGCCGCCGGCTACCGCATCGCGGCGGCCACGCCCCATGCCGGGGGCATCCCGCCGGAGGAGTTCGACGCCGAAGCGGGCCCGTTCGCCGTGGTGTTCGGAACAGAGCTGGACGGCATCAGCGACGCGGTGGGGGCCGCGGCCGATTCGTTCATAGAAATACCGATGTGCGGTTTCGTGGAAAGCCTGAACGTTTCGGCCTCGGCCGCGATAATCGTACACGCCCTCGCCTCGCGCCTGCGCCGGAGCGGTGCGCCGTGGCGGCTCTCTCCGCAGGAGCATACCGCCCTGTTGCACGAATGGCTCCGGGAGGCCGTAAAGGATTCGGCACGAATACTCGAACGGTTCCGGTCCATCCGCCCGGAACTTTATCAGCAATCATGAGCACACTCAGAAAACAGTTTCTCGCCCATGTCGGGCAAACGTCCCCGTCGCCCCTTATGATTGAAGTGGCGCGCGCCGAAGGCCCCTATTTCTACACCCCGGAAGGGAGGCGCTATTTCGACCTAATCGCCGGAGTGTCGGTAAGCAACGTCGGTCACTCGAATCCGGCGGTCGTGGAGGCCGTATGCCGGCAGGCGCGCGAGTACATGCATGTGATGGTTTACGGCGAAACGGTCGAGCGCCCTCAGGTGCGTTACGCCGCCCGGCTGGCCGAACTGCTGCCCGCTCCGCTGGACGCCGTGTATTTCGTGAATTCCGGCGCGGAAGCGGTGGAAACGGCTCTGAAACTCGCCCGGCGCGCCACCGGGCGGCACGAAACCGTGGCCTTCCTGAACGCCTACCACGGCTCCACGCAGGGGGCCATGAGCGTAATGGGCGGCCGCGCGCACACGCAGGCCTACCGCCCTCTGGTTCCCGGCACGCGCTCGATACGTTTCAACGACTTCGACGACCTGAAGCACATCACCTCCCGCACGGCCTGCGTGCTGGTCGAGCCGGTGCAGGGCGAGGCCGGAGTGCGGCTCCCGGCTCCCGGCTGGCTGGAGGCCCTGCGGGAGCGATGCGACCTCGCCGGGGCGCTGCTCGTGTTCGACGAAATCCAGACCGGCATGGGGCGCACCGGCAGCCTGTTCGCTCTGGAGCGTTACGGCGTCGTTCCCGACCTGGTCTGCGCTGCCAAAGCGTTCGGCGGCGGCATGCCGCTGGGCGGGGTGATAGGTTCGCAGAAGCTGCTTTCCGCCTTTACGGCCGACCCTCCGCTGGGGCATATCACTACCTTCGGCGGACACCCGGTATGCTGCGCCGCCGGACTGGCCGCGCTGGAATACATTCTGGACAACGGCCTCTGCGCCCGCGCCGAATCCGCGGGAGCCCTGTTCGAGAAACTGCTTTCCGGCCACCCGGCCGTAAGGGAAATCCGCCGCTCCGGGCTTCTGCTGGCCGTGGAGCTGGGCGACAGCCGCCGGCTTTACCGGATTATGGAGCTGTTCGCCGAGCGGGGCGTCCTGAGCGACTGGTTCCTGTTCTGCGACACGGCTTTCCGCATATCGCCTCCCCTGACCGTCGCGAACGAACAGGTCGCCGAGGCGTGCGGGATAATTCTCCGCTGCCTCGACGACCTCGAATAAAACGGCGCGGCCCTACTTCGCCGGGGCCAGCTCGACGGTGAAGTGCCGCATGATGGGCAGCTCCTTCGTTATGACATAACCGCGCGTTATGCTCTCGCGGCGGTCGTACACGTTCTTCAGGGCGGCCGCTATCACGTCCATGTGATTATTGGTGTAGGTGCGGCGCGGAATGGCCAGACGCAGCAGCTCCAGACGCGGGTAGCGGTTCTCGCGGGTCACCGGGTCGCGGTCGGCCAGAATCGACCCGATTTCCACGCCCCGGATGCCGGCTTCGAGGTAAAGCTCTATCGCGAGCGTCTGGGCTATGAACTCCTCTTTCGGAACGTGCGTGAGCACCTTCTTGGCGTCCACGAAAATGGCATGACCCCCGGCGGGACGCTGGTAGGGAATGCCGTACTCGTCGAGCTTCTGTCCGAGGTACTGCACCTGACGGATACGGGTTTCCAGATAGTCGAATTCGGTTCCCTCGTCGAGTCCCTGCGCGAGGGCGTTCATATCCCGGCCCGACATTCCGCCGTAGGTGATGAACCCTTCGTTCATAATGCAGAACATCTGGCACCTGTGCCACAGCTCCTCCGAACGGAAGGCCACGAAGCCGCCCATGTTCACTATGGCGTCCTTCTTGGACGACATGGTGGCTATATCGGCGTACGAGAACATTTCGCGCACGATTTCCTTGATGCTCCTGTCGGCATAACCCTCCTCGCGGGTCTTGATGAAATAGGCGTTTTCGGCGAAGCGGGCCGAGTCGATTTGCAGGGGCACTCCGTAGCGGCGGCACAACTCGGCGGTTCCGCGGATATTGGCCATCGAAACGGGTTGCCCTCCGGCGGTGTTGTTCGTCACGGTCAGCACCACGGCGGGAATACGCTCCGCCGGATATGCCTTGAGAACCTTCTCCAGCTTGCCGAGGTCCATGTTGCCCTTGAACGGCAGCTCGGCCTGCGTGTCGGCGGCCTCGTCTATGGTGCAGTCCAGCGCCTCGGCCTTGCGGAACTCTATGTGTCCCTTGGTGGTGTCGAAATGCGAGTTGCCGGGCAGAATGTCGCCTTCCCTGATAATGGTGGAGTACAGCACGTTCTCGGCCGCGCGGCCCTGATGCGTGGGCAGGAAGTAGTCGAAACCGAGAATGTCCTTGATGGCCCGCTTCATGTTGTAGTACGAACGGGCGCCCGCATAGCTCTCGTCGCCGAGCATCAGTTCGGACCACTGCCGGTCGCTCATGGCTCCGGTTCCGGAGTCGGTCAGCAGGTCTATGAACACGTGGTCGCTGCGCAGGTTGAAAAGGTTGTACCGGGCTTCGCGCATCCACCGCTCGCGCTCCTCGCGGGTGCTCTTGCGAATCGGCTCCACCATTTTGATACGGAAGGATTCCGAGAAAGGTAATTCCATAATATTTTCAGTTTTAAGATAATAGACGACTCGACGGAACCGTAGTGCGGACGGCCGGACCGTCCTTTCGGCTCGTAAAGATACGATTAATCCGGGGAAGAAACACCCCCGGCGGCCTACAATCCGAGGTCCTCGTCGATAAGCACCACCGTAATGCGCCCGGGCGGATAGCAGCGTTCCATTATCATGTGCGTGTTGCAGATGCGCTGCGGCGAACGGCAGTCGGCGCACTTTCCGGTCGCGGCGCACGGCGTCCGGAAACCTTCGTGCCGCGCGACGTTCAGCGGGGCGGCCACTCCGCGCACGTGCCCGGCGGCCTCCGTAATGGAATCGCACACCTTGTTGCGCCCCACGGTTAGAATCACGCTTTTCGGGCCGAACGCCACGGGGGCTATGCGGTTGCCTATCATGTCGAGCCAGTGCAGCGTACCCGACATGCTTACGGCGTTCACGCCGGTCAGGAACAGGTCGGCCAGCAGGCCCTGCCGCCGTCTTTCGAGCTGTTCCTCCCGCGTAACGCTCTTGTCGAAGCCGTCTATAAGCTCGCAGCGCCCTTCCGAACGCACCCAGTCCAGCACCCCGGTGGAATAAAGAGTCATCGAGTCGCCGTACGATACCGTGCGGGGCCCCGTGCGCCTTATTTCCTCCCGGATATACTTTCCGGCCGCGGCCGCATTTTCCGCAACGGTAACGGCGAATCCGTTGCGCTCCAGCGCCTTAGCGCATTTTTCGAGTCGTTCCCTGCCCATAAGCCATGAATTGTACGGCTGAAGTTAACTATTTTTCCCATGCGCCGCGCAAACGAAACGGAGCCCTCGCGGGGCTCCGCTCGCAGTCGCCTCGAAGTCTTACAGCTTCGGGCCGGCCGTCACCAGCGCGAGGCCGTCGGCGTGCGCGGTGAACTTCTCGAAATTCCTTATAAAACGTCCGGCGAGGTCCTTGGCCTTGGCGTCCCACTCCTGCGGGTCGGCGTACGTGTCGCGCGGGTCGAGAATCGCGGGGTCCACTCCCGGAAGCGCGGTCGGCACGCGGAATCCGAAATACGGTATTTCCTTCGTTTCGGCCCGGTCTATCGAGCCGTCCAGAATGGCGTCGATGATGCCGCGGGTATCCTTTATGGAAATGCGTTTGCCCGTGCCGTTCCAGCCGGTATTCACCAGATAGGCGGTGGCTCCCGCCCGCTCCATGCGCTTTACCAGCTCGTGGCCGTACTTGGTCGGGTGCAGCGAAAGGAAAGCCGCCCCGAAGCAGGCCGAAAAGGTGGGCGTAGGCTCGGTGATGCCCCGCTCCGTACCGGCCAGCTTGGCCGTGAACCCGGAAAGGAAGTAATACTTGGTCTGCTCCGGAGTGAGTATCGACACCGGCGGAAGCACCCCGAAGGCGTCGGCCGACAGGAAAATCACCTTCTTGGCCGGGCCGGCCTTCGACACCGGCTTCACGATATTGTCTATATGGTAAATGGGATACGAAACGCGGGTATTCTCCGTCACGCTCTTGTCCGAAAAATCTATGTGCCCGCATTCGTCCACCGTAACGTTTTCCAGCAGGGCGTCGCGCCGTATGGCGTTCCAGATATCCGGCTCGCTCTCGCGGTCGAGGTTGATGACCTTGGCGTAGCAGCCGCCCTCGAAGTTGAACACGCCCTGGTCGTCCCAGCCGTGCTCGTCGTCGCCTATGAGCTTGCGCTTGGGGTCGGTGGAAAGAGTGGTCTTGCCGGTTCCGGACAGCCCGAAGAACACGGCCGTGTTGTCGCCTTCCATATCGGTATTGGCCGAACAGTGCATCGAGGCTATGCCCTGAAGCGGCAGCAGGTAGTTCATGTAGGAGAACATGCCCTTTTTCATCTCGCCGCCGTACCATGTGTTTATGATGACCTGAATCTTTTCGGTCAGGTTGAACACGACGGCCGTTTCGGAGTTGAGGCCGAGTTCCTTGTAATTCTCCACTTTGGCCTTGGAGGCGTTCAGCACCACGAAATCGGGCTCCCCGTAGTTTTCCAGCTCCTCCTCGGTCGGGCGGATGAACATGTTCTTCACGAAGTGGGCCTGCCATGCCACCTCCATTATGAAGCGGATTTTAAGCCGGGTATTCTCGTTGGCCCCGCAGAAGGTGTCCATAACGTAGAGCGGCTTGCCGGAAAGTTCGCCGGCGGCGAGTTTTTTCAGTTCGTTCCACGTCTGCTGCGTTACGGGCTTGTTGTCGTTCTTGTACTCGTCGCTCGTCCACCATATCGTGTCGCGGGTGACGTCGTCCATCACGAAAAACTTGTCCTTGGGCGAACGGCCGGTATAAACGCCGGTCATTACGTTCACGGCTCCCATATCCGTAATCTGTCCCTTTTCGTAGCCGGTCAGTGAAAGGTCCAGCTCGGCCCTGTAAAGGTAATCGTAGTCGGGATTGTAGATGACTTCCGGCGTGCCGGTTATCCCGTACTTGGTCAAATCGATTTTGGTCTTTGCCATAGCGGTATGCAATTTTAGATTTTTCTTCCTCGGTCGTGCGCCCGGACGCTGCGGAGCCGGGCCCCGTGCCGGACGGCGGCAACCGTCCGCCCCACACTGCAAATATAGTGAAAGCCGAGGGCAGAAGCAAGCTTGCTTGCATTATGCCGAGGCGCATCCCCGCCGCCCGCACGGCCCACGGGGGAGCCGGTTTCCTCTTCCGCCGTAAAAGGCTTAACTTAGCGGCCGTGCCGGGCCTCTACATACATATCCCGTTTTGCAGGCGCGCCTGCGGCTACTGCGACTTTTTCAAAAGCATATCCCTTGCCAAACGCCCGCAGGTGCTGGAAGCCCTGCGCCGCGAAATGGACTTCCGGGCGGAACGGGAAACGGTGCGGCGGCTCGACACGGTTTACTTCGGGGGCGGCACTCCGAGCACGCTCGCGGCCGACGAACTCGGGCTGCTGCTCGGAACCGCAAAAAAACTGTGGGACTGCTCCGGAGTAACCGAAACCACCCTCGAAGCCAATCCCGACGACCTTGCCCCCGACTACCTGCACGCCCTGCGCGAAACGGGTTTCGACCGCCTGAGCATGGGGATACAGTCGCTGTCCGACCGGGAGCTCCGCCTTATGAACCGCCGCCACGACGCGGCCGGGGCGCTGCGGGCCTTCCGCGACGCCCGCCGGGCCGGATTCGGCAATATTTCGATAGACCTTATTTACGGACTGCCCGGCTCGGACGCGGAAAGCTGGGGCGAAACGCTCCGCCGCGCCGCCGGCCTCGGCGCGGAACACATATCGGCCTATCATCTTACCATAGAACCGGGAACCGCATTCGGCAGGCGCGCCGACATAAGCCCCGTGCCGGAGGCGGAAAGCGAGCGGCAATACGACCTGCTGCGCGGAATCCTCGCGGACGCGGGTTACGAACACTACGAAATATCGAATTTCGCGCTTCCGGGATTCCGCTCGCGCCACAACTCGTCCTACTGGGCCGACGAACCGTACATCGGCGTCGGCCCCTCGGCCCATTCCTACGACGGCCGCACGCGCAGCTGGGCCCCCGCCTCGCTCGAACGTTACGTAGCCGAAGCCGGTACGCCCGGCCTTTACGAAAGCGAAACCCTCACCCCCGCCATGCGCCGCAACGAGTACGTAATGGTGCGCCTGCGCACGGCGGAAGGTATCGTCGAGGAGGATTTCGCACGCCGCTTCGGGGCACGGGAATTGCTCCGGCTGCTTTCGGACGCCGAACGGTTCCTGCAAGGCGGACTTCTGACCCGGACGGCGGGACGGCTGGCCGTTCCGCCCGAAAAGTATCTGGTCGGCGACGGCATCGTATCCGCGCTCTTCCGATAAGCGGGCGGAGCTTAAAGCATTAATTCATAATATATTATCCACGAGTATAAAACCTTACTCCCACAGCGCCAGCTATTTTTAAAATTTTTTAATTATTGCCGCCGTTTTTCTGTTTTATCCCGGATAAAAATATTAAATTTGCATCTGGATGATTTTTTAACCGCGAAGGAAACGAAACCATGACAAAACCGCAGGAACCCCTTCTCCGTCCCGACCGCCTGTTCGAGGTGAGCTGGGAGGTATGCAACAAGGTAGGCGGCATACATACCGTGCTGGCCACCAAAGCCCTCACGGCAGTCCGCGAAATGGGCGACAAATACATTGCGATAGGGCCGGACATCGGCCGCGAGGGCGGCAATCCGGAGTTCGGGGAAGACCCGGGGCTGCTGTCCGAATGGAAGCAGGCGGTCTATGCCTCCGGCATCCGCATCCGCGTGGGGCGCTGGAAGGTCGCGGGCAGCCCGCTGACCGTGCTGGTGGACTTCAGCTCCTTTTTCCAGACCAGGGACGACATTCTGAAATACCTCTGGGAAACTTACCACGTCGATTCTATAAGCGGCCGGTGGGATTATATCGAACCGGTGCTGTTCGGTTTCGCCGCGGGCAAGGTAATCGAGAGTTTCGTGGAAACGTTCTGCTCCGCCGCCGACCGGCCCGCGGCCCACTTCCACGAATGGATGACCGCCGCCGGCGGCCTCTACCTGCTCAAGAACTCGCCCTACACGGCCACCGTGTTCACCACCCACGCCACCGTGATGGGCCGTTCGATAGCGGGCAACGGACTGCCGCTTTACGGCCGCCTGACGCAGTACAACGCCGACGACGAGGCCCGGCGCTTCGATACCGTGGCCAAACACTCGCTCGAAAAGACCGCCGCCCGCTATTCGGACTGCTTCTGCACGGTCAGCGACATAACCGCCAAGGAATGCAGATACCTGCTCGGCAAGGCGCCCGACATCGTCACTCCCAACGGCTTCGAGGACGGTTTCGTGTGGAAGGGCGACGAAGCCGTGCGCCGCCGTGCGGAGGCCCGGGCCCTGATGGTCCGCGTAGCCGAGGCGTGTCTGGGGCGCAGGTTCGCCGCCGAGCCGCTGATAGTGGGCACGAGCGGGCGGTACGAATTCCGCAACAAGGGCCTCGACGTATTTATGGACTCGCTCCGGATGCTGGCCGAAAGCTATACCGGCGACAGGGAAATACTCGCTTACATAACCGTACCGGCGGGCAACGACGGTCCCCGCAAAGACCTTGCGGCATACCTCGCCGGCGCGGAGGGGGCCATCGACCCCGCGCAGCCCCGCAACCTGACCCACTGCCTGTCCGACTCGCAGCACGACCCGATAATGCGCTCCATGCAGGGCACGCGGCTGCTCGACCCGGACAGCCGGGTAAACGTAATCTTCGTGCCCTCGTACCTTCAGGGCGACGACGGCATATTCGACAAGACCTACTACGAGCTGCTCTCCGGCATGGACGTAACGGTATTCCCCTCGTACTACGAGCCATGGGGCTACACGCCGCTGGAAAGCGTGGCTTTCGGCGTGCCCACCGTAACCACCGCCCTCGCCGGATTCGGTCTTTGGGCGGAAGGCGTCCCCGGCCGCGGGCCGGGCGTGGAGGTCGTCCGCCGCACGGACGACAACGCCGCCGAAACGGCCGCCCGCATAGCCGCCTGTCTGGAAAAATTCGCGGGCATGTCTTCCGACGAATACGAAGCCGCGCGGCGAAGCGCCCGCGAAATTTCGCATACCGCGTTGTGGGACAACCTGTTCGACCGCTACCGCGATGCGTACGACATGGCCCTGCGGGCCGTGGCGGGCCGCACGGACAAGGCCGTTTACGGCGACGGCGTGCCGCATGGCGAGCAGGCCGCGTTCGTCCGCCAGCAACTTTCGAGCAACGCTCCCACATGGAGACGGCTGATGATAGAACGTTCGCTGCCGGAACGCCTGCGGCCGCTCGAAGCCCTCAGCCGCAACCTGTGGTGGTCGTGGACGCTGGGGGCACACGAGCTGTTCGAGTACATCGACCCGGAGCTGTGGAACGCCTGCGAGCGCAATCCGATAGAGTTTCTGGACAGGCTGAACTACAACCGGCTGAAAGAGCTGGAAGCCGACGAAACGTTCCTCTCCAAAATGGACGGGGTATATTCGGCCCTGCAAGCCTACATGGGACTGAAGGCCGAAGCCGAGGGGCCGCGCATTGCCTACTTCAGCATGGAATTCGGGCTTCACGGCTCCCTGAAAATCTATTCGGGCGGACTGGGCATACTCGCGGGCGACTACCTGAAGGAAGCCAGCGACAAGAACGTGCCGATTGTCGGCGTGGGGCTGCTCTACCGCTACGGCTACTTCACCCAGCGGCTTTCCTCGCAGGGAGTGCAGGAGGCGAGCTACGAGGCGCAGAACTTCTACAAGCTGCCCATATCCCCGGCCCGCGACGAGGACGGCAACTGGTGCACGGTGCACATAGCCTTCCCCGGCCGCACCGTGACGGCCCGCATCTGGAAATGCGAAGTCGGCCGCACCGACCTCTACCTGCTCGACACCGACCACGACCTGAATCTGGCCGAAGACCGTTCCATAACCCACTACCTCTACGGCGGCGACTGGGAGAACCGGCTCAAGCAGGAAATCCTGCTGGGCGTGGGCGGCGTCAGGGCGCTGGCCAAGCTGGGCGTCGGGGCCGACGTGTTCCACTGCAACGAGGGCCATGCGGCCTTTATGGGACTCGAGCGCATCAACCGCCTGATGAGCGATGCGAAGCTCTCCTTCGGCGAGGCGCTCGAAGCGGTGCGCTCCTCGTCGCTGTTCACCACCCATACCCCCGTACCGGCCGGGCACGACGCCTTTCCGGAGCCGATGATACGCCAGTACATGTCCCACTACCCCGACCGGCTGGGCATAACGTGGGAACAGTTCGTAAACCTCGGAAAAACGGAGCCGGGCAACCCGGACGAAAAGTTCTCGATGAGCTACCTCGCCGCCAACCTGTCGCAGGAGGTCAACGGCGTGAGCCGGCTGCACGGGCAGGTGACGCGCCGGATACTGGGCCGCATGTGGCCCGGCTACTTCCCGGACGAGCTTCACATAGGCTACGTCACCAACGGCGTGCATTTTCCGACGTGGGCGGCCTCGAATCTGCGCCGGCTCTACGCGCGCCGGTTTCCGGAAGGATTCTCCGGGCGGACTTACGACATTCCCGCATGGCGGAAGGTGCACGAAATACCCGACGAGGAGCTGTGGGCCGAACGGATGAAGCTCAAGGAGCGCCTGATAAACGAAGTCCGCAGCCGCTTCGCCGACCCTTCGCAGATATGCTTCGACTCTCCGCGCCAGATGGTCAGCGTAAGGGAGAACATGCGTCCCGAAGTTCTCACCATAGGCTTCGCCCGCCGTTTCGCCACCTACAAGCGCGCCTACCTGCTGTTCACGAATCTCGACCGGCTGGACGCGATAGTGAACGACCCGCAGCGGCCCGTGCAGTTCGTGTTCGCGGGCAAGGCGCACCCGAACGACAAGCCGGGACAGGAGCTTATAAAGCGCATCGTCGAAGTGTCGGCCATGCCGCGGTTCGCGGGCAAAGTGGTGTTCCTGCAAAATTACGACATGAACCTCGCCCGGCGCATGGTGCAGGGCGTGGACGTGTGGCTCAACACTCCCACCCGCCCGCAGGAGGCGTCCGGAACCAGCGGCGAAAAGGCCGTGATGAACGGCGTTCTCCAGTTCAGCGTCATGGACGGCTGGTGGGTCGAAGGTTACAGGGAAGGCGCGGGCTGGATGCTGCCCATGGAACGCTCCTACGACGACCAGCGGTTCCAGGACGAGCTGGACGCCGAAATAATCTACCGCACCATAGAGGACGAAATCGCTCCCCTCTATTACGACCGCGGCCCCGGCGGCATTCCGCACGGCTGGCTGGCGGCCGTGAAAAGCTGCATATCCGACATAGCCGCCAACTTCACCACCAACCGGATGCTGTCGGACTACCAGAGCCGGTTTTACGGCAAACTCTACGAGCGCAGCCGGGCTCTGGCGGCCGGCGACTACGCGCTGGCCCGCCGCATAGCGGCGTGGAAGCGGCGCGTGAGCGCCTCGTGGGACAGGATAAGGGTGGTCGGAACCGAACAGGTCGACATGGGCCGCGGCGCGGTGGTCGTGGGCGGAACCTACCGGTTCTCCGTAACCCTCGACATCGACGGCCTGTCGCCCGAGGACATCGGCGTGGAATTGCTGCTGGCCGACCAGATAGAACAGGGGCGGCCGGTGCGCATCGCCGAGAAGAAGGAGCTTGCGGTCGTAGAAACGGAAGGCTCCGTGGTGACGTATGCCGTCGATGCCACGCCGTCGCTGACCGGCTCGTTCGACGCGGCCCTGCGCGTGTATCCGAAAAATCCGCTGCTTCCGCACCGGATGGATTTCGCGCTGGTCAGGTGGGTCTGAGCGGACCGCCCGGCACGCCGATTGTTATTTTGAAGAGTAACGGATTATGGCTATATTTACTCGGATATTCCGCGTCGTCCTATGTCTGTACTCGAATTCGATAAAAATTCTCTGAGCAATCTGGAGTATTCGCTCCGGCGCGAGATGCTGGCCACCGACCGCGCCGGCGGCTACATGAGCACGACCATAGTGCTGTGCAACACCCGCAAGTACCACGGACTCATGGTGTGTCCGGTAGGCGACGGCGAACGCAGCTTCGTGTTCCTTTCCTCGCTCGACGAAACGGTGTTGCAGCACGGCGAGGCCTTCAACCTCGCCCTGCACCGCTATCCCGGCACTTACGAACCGCGCGGACACAAGTACATAACCGACTTCCGGTACACCCCGACTCCGGCCGTCGCGTACCGGGTGGGCGGCGCGGTGCTGCGCAAGGAGCTGCTGTGGGTACATTCCCGCCCGCAGCTTCTGGTACGCTACACCCTTCTGGAAGCGCATTCCGATACGACCCTGCGCCTGCGGCCCTTTCTGGCCTTCCGCGACAGGCACGGCTTGAGCAAGGCCAACATGTGGGCCGACGGCGGGGCTTACGACATTCCGGGCGGAGTCCGCTGCCGCCTTTACGCCGGGCTGCCGTGGCTGGCCATGCAGACCGACGCCGCGGACGCGGAGTTCGCCGCGGCTCCCGACTGGTACTACGACTTCGAATACGCCGAAGAACGCCTGCGGGGATACGAGTACCGCGAAGACCTGCTCACGCCCGGATACTTCGAGATGCGGATAACGAAAGACCGCCCGCTCGTGTTTTCCGCCGCGCTGGACCGCGAGGCCGACCCGGCCTCTCTGGCCCGGCTGTTCGAGGAGGAGCTGTCGCGGCGCTCGGACAAAAGAGATTTCCTTTCGTGCCTGCGCCACTCGGCCCGCCAGTTCGCAACGCGGCGCGACGGACGCACGGAAATCGTCGCAGGCTACCAGTGGTTCGGCCGCTGGGGCCGCGACACGTTGATTTCCCTGCCGGGAATAACCTTGTCGCAGGGCGACGTGCAGACCTGCCGCGAGGCGCTCGACACGCTGGTAGGGCAGATGAACGGCGGCCTGTTCCCCAATGTGGGCGACGCCTACAATTCGGTCGATGCCCCGCTGTGGTTCTTCTGGACGCTCCAGCAGCTCGAACCCTTCGTCGGGGCGGAGGAAATATGGAACGCCTACGGAAAGCCCATGCGGGAAATCCTCGCCTCGTACCGCCGCGGAATAGGCGGCCATATAGCCCTGCGCCCCGGCGGCCTCGTGTGGGCCTCGCAGCCCGGCCGCGCCCTGACATGGATGGACGCCGTGGTGGACGGCGTGCCGGTAACGGGCCGCGACGGCTATCAGGTCGAAATAAACGCGCTGTGGTACAACGCGGTATGCTATGCGCTGGAGCTTGCCGGACGCTTCGGCGACGAGCGGTTCGTTTCGCAGTGGAGGGAAATGCCCGAAATAACCCGCAAATCCTTCCTGCGCACCTTCTGGCTCGGCGACGAGGGTTATCTGGCCGACTATGCCGACGAACGGGAAACCAACCGGTTCATCCGCCCCAACCAGATAATAGCCTGTTCGCTGCGCTACAAGATGCTTCCGGCCGACATGCGGGAGTCGGTGGTCGGCGTCGTGCGGCAGCACCTGCTGACCCCGCGCGGCCTGCGCTCCCTTTCGCCCCGCAATCCGCTCTACACCGGCCGCTACGAGGGCGGCCAGCCGGAGCGCGACCGGGCCTATCATCAGGGCACGGTATGGGTATGGCCGCTGGAACATTACGCCGCAGCCTGCTTCGACCTTGCGGGAAAGGATTTTCTGCCGCAGGCGCGCAGCCTGCTCGCGGCGTTCGACGAGGGCATTTCGGACTACGGCATCGGCTCGGCGGCGGAGATTTACGACGGCGACCCGCCCCATGCTCCGCGCGGGGCCGTTTCGCAGGCATGGAGCGTGGGTGCGCTGCTGCGCATAGCGGAAATGATAGAGTATTACGAAAACAGGGATAAAAACGGCGGCTTATGAAGGTGCTGATGTTCGGCTGGGAATTTCCGCCCCATATAGCGGGCGGGCTCGGCACGGCCTGCTACGGCCTTACGCGCGGGCTGGCCGCGGGCGGCGTGCAGGTCACGTTCGTAATGCCCCGCGCGTGGGGCGACGAGGACGGCCGGTTCGTGCGCGTGGTAAGCGCGAGCGAGGTGGAAATCCCCTGCGCCCCGCCCCCGGTCCTTCCCGGCGCGGATGGCGCGGCCCTTCCCGGCGGCGGTTCCGGCCCGCAGGCGACGCCCGGCGACGGCGCGGAAACGTCCGCGGCATGGGAGGAAAACGTGACTTTCGTGGAAGTGGATTCGGATATGGTTCCCTACATGTCGCCCGAACGGTTCCGGCAGGAACGCCGCTCCGCGACCGCCTTCACGCCCCCGAACGCCCCCGAAACGCCCGGCGCCCCCGCCGCGCCCGAAACGGCCGCCGCACCCGTTTCCGCCCCGGAAGCCCCGTCCGCGGAATCGCCCGGAAACCGCTGCCGCTACCGCTTCTCCGGCCGCTACGGAGCCGGGCTTATGGAGGAAGTAGCGCGCTACGGACAGGTCGGCGGGCAGCTCGCGGCCGACATGCAGGACGGCTTCGACGTAATCCACGCCCACGACTGGCTCGCCTACCCGGCGGGAATAGCCGCCAAGCGCGCGTCCGGCAGGCCCCTCGTGGTGCATATCCACGCCACGGAGTTCGACCGCAGCGGCGAGAACGTGAACCGGGCCGTTTACGAAATCGAGAAGGCGGGCATGGAGGCCGCCGACCGGGTAATCGCCGTCAGCAACCTCACTCGCCGCACGGTCGTGGAACGGTACGGAATCGCGCCGGAAAAGGTCGTCACGGTGCACAACGCCGTGCGCTTCGCCGTATCTCCCTCGGCCGGAGCGGACCGGGCGCTGCCGGACAGGATAGTGACGTTTCTGGGACGCATAACCTACCAGAAAGGCCCGGACTATTTCGTGGAGGCGGCGGCGAAGGTGCTCCGCAGGCTGAACGGCGTACGGTTCGTCATGGCCGGCAGCGGCGACCTTATGGAGCATGTGGTGCGCCGCGTGGCCCAGCTCGGCATATCCGACCGTTTCCACTTCACCGGATTCCTCCGGGGCGACGACGTGAACCGCATGTTCGCCATGAGCGACGTGTACGTGATGCCGTCGGTGTCGGAGCCGTTCGGAATCTCCCCGCTGGAGGCCATGCGGGCCAACGTGCCGGTAATCATTTCCCGGCAGTCGGGGGTCGCCGAGGTGCTGGACTATGCGGTGAAGGTGGATTACTGGGACGTTGACGCCATGGCCGACGCCATTTACGGGCTGGTGGCATATCCGGCCCTGTCGCGCCTGTTCGCCGAAAAGGGCCGCGAGGAGGTCACGGGCCTGAAATGGGACCGGGCCGCGGCCGAGGTGAAGAAGGTGTACGAAAGCGTAACACGTGAAAGCGATTGAAACGGGGAGGCGGAAAATGGACAGGACGATTTGTTTGTACTTTCAGGTTCACCGTCCGCTGCGGCTGCGGACATACCGTTTTTTCGATATGGGCCGCAGCCACGACTATCTGGACGACGCGGCGAACCGGGCCGCCATGCAGCGCGCGGCCGCGGACTGTTACGTGCCGGCCAACGCCCTGCTGCTGCGGCTCTTGGAGCGGTACGAAGGCCGTTTCCGCCTGAGCATGGGCCTGTCGGGACCGGCTGTCGAGCAGATGAGGGCCTACGCCCCGGATGCGCTCGAAGGGTTCCGGGCGCTCGCACGCACCGGCTGCGCGGAATTCGTGGCGCAGCCCTATCCGTACTCGCTGTCGTCGCTCGCCTCGCCGGAGGAGTTCGCCGCCGAGGTGCGCCGGCACTGCGAGCTCGTGGAAAGCGAGTTCGGTCAACGCCCCGCGGCGTTCTGCAATACCGAAATGATATATTCGGACGGCATAGGGGCCGCCGTCGCCGATATGGGCTTCCGCACGATGCTCGTCGAGGGGGCCAAGCACGTGCTGGGCTGGAAAAGCCCCGACTACGTCTATGCCGCGGCCGGCGACCCGCGCCTGCGGCTGCTCGCGCGCAACTGGAAGCTGAGCGACGACATAGCCCTGCGCTTTTCGTCGCGGGGGTGGGACCGCTGGCCGCTGACGGCGGAAAAGTTCGCGTCGTGGCTGGCGGACGAAAGCCTGCCGGGCGAGCTGGTGTGCCTGTTCATGGACTACGAAACGTTCGGAATCGGCCACGGGCTTCAATCCGGCATTTTCGGATTTCTCGACCGTCTTCCCGAGGCGGCGCTGGCCACCGGGCGCCTCGGCTTCGGCACGGCGAGCGAAGCGGCGGCCGCGCACCGTCCGGTGGGCATACTGCACTCCCCGCACCCGATGTCGTGGGCGGACGAGGAGAGAGATATAACCCCGTGGCTCGGAAACGAGCTGCAAAGAGAGGCTTTTGGCAAACTTTATGTATTGAGGGAAAAGGTCGCGCAGCTTGCGGACGCCGGTTTCGACTATGCGTGGAGTTTCCTGAAGGAATCCGACAATTTCCGCTACATGGCCACGAAATGGCTTTCCGACGGCGATGCGCGTCCGGCCCCGAATCCGTATGCGTCGAGCTACGAGGCGTTCATCAACTACATGAACGTGCTGAGCGACTTCGGCATCGAGCTCGACAGGCGGCTCGACGGACGGGGACAGCCCTGCGGGGCAGCCGTGGAATGACACATTTTTAAAAGACAACCTATATGAATCGGATAGTTATTGTTTCCGCCCTCGTCCTGACGCTTACTGCCTGCGGCTCGAGGGACAGAAGAAGAGTGGACGACAACCGCCGCACCGACAACCGGGAAATGGCCGCGAACAACCGCGCCGACCGCGACCGGAACCATATGAACGTAGTGGATTCTCTCGACTACAAACGCGATTTGGGCAAGGTAATCCGCACCAACTGGATGGGCGTGCTTCCGGCAGCCTCGAATCCGGGCATTCGCTACGACCTGACCGTGTGGAACCAGGAGCGTTCGGGCGACGGGGTTTACCAGCTCGTACAGACCTACATAGAGGGTGAGAACGGCCGCGACGTGGTTTACACCACCTACGGACGCAAATACACCGTAAGGGGCGACGCCGCCGACCGCAATGCGACCGTGTTCCAGCTCCGTCCGTTCAAGCGGGGCGAGGAAACCGTCAATTTCCTTTACAGGGGCGACAGCCTTACGCTGCTCGGTCAGAACATGACCCTTCCGACCGGCAGGATGAATTACAGCCTCAAGGAAAAGAGCCGCACCGAGGAACGCATCGGGGAAGCCCGCCGCGACGACCGGCGATAACCGACGGCCCCGGACCTTACGGCCGCCCTGCGAATCGCAGGGCGGCCGTTTCCGCATTGGAGGGAAGCCTTTAGTGCGGCTCCGGCCTTCAACTGTTCAGCTTCCAAGCCCTCCCCACAGCCGACAGCCGCCCGACTTGCATCCCCGTAAGTCAATCGTATTCATAAATGATTATACGCCCCCTCTTCCGGCCGCCCCTCTCGCGTGCGGCTCCGGCTTCCGACTTCTCCCGCCTCCGAGCCTTTCGCGAGCGGCTCCGGCCTTCAACTGTTCAGGTTCCGAGCCGTCCCCACGGCCGACAGCCGCCCGACTTGCCTCCCCGCCGTCCTTTGCGTATCTGTTTTGCTTTCCTCTTTGCATGTTGCCCCCGTTCCCGGCCGCCTGATAACATTCCTCAGTACCTCAACCGTCATTCGCGGCCGCACGGCAAGGCCTTCGGATACTCTTCCCTTCTTTCCGTTACTTTCTTCCTTTGCGCTGTTTTCTCTCTTTCCCGGCCGCCCCACGCCCTCCGGCCCCGCACTCCGCCCTCCCGAAACCGCAACCGCCCTCCAGCCCCCGCACTCCGCCCTCCCGAAACCGCAACCACTTTCTCCGCCCCCTCGACTTCCCGGCCCGACCCAGCTCCCGCAATCCGCCATTCCCAAAAACCGCAACCACCCTCCAGCCCCCTCCCGCAACGGCATGTATCCGTCCCGGACCTTATTCCAAGTCCCTTTCCGAGTATCTTCCGGACGAATTTCCGACAGCCACCGCTCCCGCCCGGCAAGGCCCGGGTTACGAATCTAAAGTATTCCACTATATTAAATCCCGTTCTATAACTTTTAATCATTAGTAATCTACAATAATTAATCGTGCTTCCCATAAAAAGATTTTTACCTATATTACACCCAAACACAAAACCTTTCCCCTAATCTTTTAGATTAATCGGCAAGATTTAAATAATATTTTTATTACCTTTGCGTTACTCAGTCAGGTAGTCTGACACTGTCAGGTCGAATGGATATACGGGCGAAGACGGTTCGCCCGTAATCCTGCGGGAACGGAACGCCGTATCCTCTGCAATTCCGCAGCATTGGCATCCGGGAAGATACGTTTCACGCGCCGGGGCCGTCATGTACGGTACGCCGGCCGGCGCAAGGCCCGCATACCGGCATGGAAACGAACAGAAACGGCGAATGGTTTCCGAAGGAGCGGCCGGCGGCGATGCCGCCGCGGCTCCGGACAGCGGTCACCGGGGGTCGGTCGGGGTTTATAGACTCCCGCTGTACGCGAAACCGTTTATTCTCCCCTTGCGGTTGGGGAGCGCCGCCGTCCGGGCCTGCGTCCGGACGGTTTTTTCGTACCGTCCGTCGTACGGCCCCCGGACGCCCCGGATTTGCGTGAACCGATATAAAACCTTATATTTGGAATAGTCTATATACATTCACGCAATGCAAAACTTCAAGCCTATGTCAAACTTTACCTCGATGCGTAACGGCATTCTGACGCTGCTTGCAGGCGGGATGCTGCTTACCGGATGCGGCGAAAGGGGGGAGTCCATCGAAAGCATCATGCCGCCCGTGGGGGTGCAAATCCGGCTGTCGAGAGCGTTCGGAACGAGCGTCCAGTTCGAACTCGAGCCTCAGGGAGCCATGGAACTCCGCTATCTTGTCGTGAGCGCGGACAAGGGCGTACCCGCCTATTCGCAGATTATCTCGCTGGGAGCGCCTGCGAACCATGCCGTAACCGCCACCTACTATGCCGGCGGACTGAATCCTGAAAAGCAGTACATTCTGGCGGCTGCGGCCCGCCGTAAAACCGAGCAGTCCGAAGTGGCGTACAAGGAATTCGACACTACCGACGCCCTTCCGGAACCCGCCATTTCGCTGAAGCCCGGCGCGACCACGTCCACGACGCTCGCTTTTACGGTACAGAAGGCCGAGTATGCGGACTATGCGGCATACCAGGTCCGTCCCGCAACTGCGGGAAAGCCCTCCATCGACGATATGTTCGACGACCGCGGCGAGTACGTTTCGCACAAGATAGACGTGAACTCCCTGCCGGCCGAATACACGGCCGAGGGACTGCGCAGCAACACGAAGTACAGAATTTACGCCCTTTCCTCGCGCGGATTCTTCACTTCGCCCATGCAAGTGCTGGAAATGGAAACCCTGCCGTAACCGCGGACAGTGGCCTGCCGAACAATCCGGGAATGTTTTCCCGGATTTTTTATTTCACCGCCCCGAATAATCTCTAACGCCCCGACGAGTATCTTGGACAAGGATGTTCGTATCCCTGAGCCTCGCCCGTCCTCTTTCACACCGGGCCCCGCAAACGCTCCCATAATTAACTGCGGGAAAAAATTTCAAAAAAAATTTAGTGAGCATTTGTAAATTTTTCAGGGCTTCGGGTTACGAACCGTTAAATAAACCCGCTGTTTTGTTATAATGAGCAATGTAAACGTGCGGATACGTCTTTAACGGTCGCCACCGTATTCTAACTCCCGTTTGCTTTTTTGTGGAAAACATTTTTATATTTGTATATCATTAAGAGGAACGAAGGGGCCTGATATTCCGAATTTTCCGGTGCGGCATCGCTGCGGAGCCGCGGGCGGGAAAAATGGAAGGGCAGGTCCGCCGGTCCGCCTGCGTTCCCCTGATGACCTGACGGAACGACACCTGATTCCAACAATCGTCCGCTGCGGACCGGCGGGCACAAAAGTAACGACTTATGTTGAAAAAGTACTTATCATGGCTTACCGTTGCGGCGTGCGCCGCGGCCATGACGGTTACGCTTTCGTCATGCGACGACGACGACCCGGAAACGGTCGTCACCCCGACCGTATCGCTCAAGGAAGGGACGGCTACGGCCTCCACCCTGTCCTTCACCATTACTCCGGCCGACGCGCAGGAAGTGGCCTACGTGGTGGTCAAGAAAGACGAAGCCGTACCCGAGGCGGCCGCCATACTTCAGAGCGGAACCAAGGGACAGGCCGACGCGGCCAAGGAATACACCGCTACCGGTCTGGACCCCGAAACGGTTTACGTGATTGCCGCCGCGGCGGTCAACGGAAACGTGTACTCGGCGGTTGCGAAAATCGAGATGAGCACCAACGACAAACCCGCGCCGGAGCCTGAAAAGCCCACGGTGACCGTAACTGCGGGCGAGGTTACCGAAAGCACCCTTTCCTTTACGATAGCTCCTTCCGAGGGAGTGAACCTTGCGGGCTACGTATGCGTTAAGAAGGGCGAGCCGGTTCCGGCTACCGCCGAGGAGCTGTTCGAGGGCGACGCAATCATCATCGAAGACATGACCGCTCCCGTACTTGTCGAGGGCCTCGACGCCGAAACCGCCTACGTAATCGCCGTGGCCGTAGCCACCGACGATGCCGAGTCGGACGTGGCCACCGTCGAGATGACCACCGCCGCACCGGCCGGAGAGCAGTACGACGAGGTAATCGAAGCTACCGCGGCCACCATAGCCGTGTACTTCGGCAACGACAACCACCCGGACAAGCAGACCGGCCAGTTCGCCCTCGGCATAGACAATATTCCGTGGGAAGGCGGTTACGCGACGGGCGCCGGCACGAAGCACCAGTTCTGCTTCTACTCCGACCTCGCTTCCGACCCCGACAACGCGATACCGGCCGACGGAACCTACAAGTTCGACACGTCGAGCACCGGCGACTCGGGCGACAAGTGGACCATCGGCGACAACAACTACACGTGGTGGGTAAAAACCGACTCCGAAGGCAAGCAGGCCGGCAGCGGCGGCTACTTCGAAGCCGAAATGACCCTGACCCGTTCGGGCAGCACCTACGACGTGGTGATGACCGGCAAGAGCGACGACGGAAAGACCTTCAAAATCACGTACAGCGGTCCGGTGACTTTCCAGAACAAGACCGTAACCGACCAGAACTTACAGTCCACCTATGCCGAAGCGGTTTACTACGGCGTGGGCGAGTACAACCCGGTTACCGACAACTGGCTCATAGGGTTGTTCGACCAGAAGGACAACGCCACGAAGCTGCTTACCATCGACTTCTACTCCACGGTGGCCACCGACCCGCTGAATCCGGTCATTCCCACCGGCACGTTCACCCCCAACGACGGCGTCGCGAGCGATGCGGGCACGTTCACTCCGGGCGGCAGCCTGTGGGGCATAATGGATTACGGAACCTACCTTCAGGTAGCCGGCAGCAACCCGTTCTACTGCGCGGGCGGCTCGTTCACCATCGCCAAGAGCGGCAGCAACTATACGATAACCTGCAATTTCACCACGCCTGAAAACGTCAAGGTTACGGCATCCTTCACCGGCCCGATTGCCATCACCAGCAAGTACCAGCCGCCGATTACCGAAGACCTGACCGTAAATGCCGACCGCGTTTACGGCGGTTACGGCATCTATTACGGCGGCGCCAACGGTTCCTACGATTACTACTTCCGTCTGACCGACACCGAAATGAACACCGATTCCCAGGGCAACCCGGTTCCGGTCAGCGGCAACGGCAACTTCGTGGGATTCGACCTTTATTCGGCCACCGAAGCCGACCCGGGCAACATAGTCATCCCGAACGGAACCTACACTCTGGCCACCACCAATGCGGCCGGTACGTTCGACCCGGACTACACCTTCTGCTGGCACTGGAAAGACGGCAACATGAGCACGGTAAACATGGAGTCCGGAACCGTTACGGTAAACCGCACCGGAACGAACTACACCATAAAACTCGACGGCACGACCGAATCCGGGACCAAGCTCGTATGCAACTACACGGGCCCGATTCCGATGCAGGTTCCCGCCGGGGTAGCCCCCGCCGGAATGCGCGGCAAGCTGCTTTACAGCCAGTCGGCCGTTATCGACATGCAGGCCCGCGAGCGGATTGCACGCGAGAAATCGCAGTACCTGCGCCTTCCGGACCGTGCCGAGGGTACGCTCCGCAGTACGGCGCTGAGCCGTTAGCCACTCATACGGCCGTGGGGGCTGCAAGCCCGCACGGCCGACCTCTTACCCCGGCCACTTTATCCGGCCGGAAGGGCGGCGCCCCGGCAGGGGAAACCGCGGCCGCCCTATATTACCCGGACTGACAACCCGGTTTATGGATAAAGGTTTTGTATCTCCGGAGGGTCTGTTTTTTCGACCCCCGCAGCGTGGAGAGCGGCACCTGTGAAGGCGCCGCTCTTTTTATGCCCGGCCGCAAAAGAGGAAAACCGCAGGACGCGACATTCCGCCGATTTTTCTAATTTTGCATAACCGGCGGAAAATCCGCCCCGAAACCCAAATACTTATGCTATGAAAAAACTGCTGTTACTTTCGGCGGCCGCCTGCATCCCGGCCGCAGTCTTCGTTTCGTGCAGGGACGCCGACGACCCGAAATCCCCCCCCCGTCGGTAGAGCTCACGCCGCTCGGCGTTTCTCCCACCTCCGTTTCCTTTAAAATCGCTCCCTCCGACGCCCTGACCGTCGCCTACGCCGTGGCCGCCGCCGATGCGGAGATTCCCGGAGCCGCGGAAATTCTGGCCTCGGGCGTCCGCGCCGACCCGTCGCGGGAAAAAGAATACTCCGCCGACGGCCTCTCCCCCGCCACAGAATACGTAATAGCGGCCGCTGCCGGCAGCGGCGACGCCGTTTCCGAGGTGCGGACCCTGAAGATGAACACCGCCGCGGAACCCGCTCCCGAGTGGGACGTGGAAACCCGGTGCATCAATATCATCGCCGAATACTACGGCAACGAAAAGCTCGGAGGCGAAAACGGCCACTTCTGGATAAACGTCACCGATATGGAAGTGGACGAACGCGGCACCGTCCTTACCGACGGCATCCAGTACTGTTTCTCGCTTCATTCCGATTTGGCGGCCGACCCCGAAAATCCCGTTCCGGCCGCGGGCGCGTACGCCTTCGACCTTATGGACACGTTCGACAAGTTCACGGTCGATAACGGTTACAGCAAATGGATAACGCTGGAAAACATCGTCGAAGACCCCGTGCAGAAAGAAGGCAAATTCATGGAAGGCACGGTCGAGTTGGCCTGCTCGGAAGGTTTCTGCGAGCTGACGGCCCTGATGACGACCACCGACGGACTCGTTCGCAGGATTACTTACAGCGGGCCGGTGAAATGGCTGAACAAAACGACCCCGCCCGTACAGGACCGTAATCTTGACGCGGTTTACGCCGAAGCCATCTACTACGGCACGGGCGAGGACAACCCCGATTCGGACAACTGGGTTCTGGCGCTGTACGACTCTCCGGACGCTGCCGGGGCGATGCTCGTTCTGGACTTTTACAGCGCCGTGTCGTCCGACCCGAACAGTCCGTCGGTTCCGTCCGGAACGTGGGTTCCGGGCGACGGCGCGGCAGCCGTCGCGGGCACGTTCACTCCCGGCTACAATTATTCGGGGCTCTACGACCTCGGAACCTACTACTCGTTCATGGCCAACGGAAAATCCTACACGTACTACCTTTCCGGCGGCTCCTTCACCGTGAGCGGCGACGGCGACGGCTGCACCGTGACGGCCGAGCTTGCCATGGACGACGGCACGAAGGTCACGGGCAGCTTCAGCGGCGTTCCGCGGCTCGTCAACAACTTCGACCCGGCGCTGGGGGCGGACCTGAACGTAGCCTACGACCGGGTTTACAACGGGCCCGGCGACTATTACTCCGGCGGCATGAACGAATACTACTTCTGTCTGGCCGATACCGAAATGACCGCCGAGCCTGCGCCGGCCGCCGGAGGCGAAGGCAACTGGCTGGCCCTCGACCTGCTGTCGGCTACCGCCCCGTCCGACCTCTCCGACATCGCCATTCCGGAAGGGGTCTATACGTGGAACGAGGAAGGAACCGACGGCACGTTCGACCCCGGATTCTCCTTCGGCTGGCACTGGGACTCCGACGGGGTCAGGTATCTGGTCAACCCGGTGTCGGGAACCGTCGCCGTAAGGCGCAGCGGCGAGGAATATTCGATTACCGTGGAATGGATTACCGACAAGGACGAGAAACTCTACGGAACCTACACGGGGCCGATTCCGTTCGTAAACCGGTCGATGTCGTCGCCCGCCCTGCACCGGAAAATGCTTTACGGCCGCAATGCGCTCTCCGCGCTCCGGCCGCATCCCGCCGCCGGGCCCCTGAAGCTGCGCCCCGCGGAATCCTGACGCGCCCCGGATGCCCGGCCGCGTAGCCGCGAATCCGCAAAATACGAAAGCGGCCTTCGGCGAAAAATCGCCGGGGCCGTTTTTGCGGTTTAAATTTTTATCCATATATTCACCCCGACAAAAAACAAGTCCGGCCAATTTCGTTCAATTCAATACGAAACCGGCGATGAAAAAACCTTTACCCGACAGGTTGAATGTTGTCATACAGAACGTACGATTCCCAACGGCCGTTTCGGGCCACCGCACGGCCGCCCATCCGCCGGAAATAACCTACCGAACCGCAAATTTTCCGCACGGTTGCGAACCTCCCCGCGGAGCGGTGTTCCGAAACCGCCCGCTCGCTTTTACCGACTCGAAACCTTTATCCAATAAACCGGGCCGTATTATCGGCCGCAAATTTAACCTGTTATGAAAAAATACTTCAACTGCCTTTGCTGGGCCGTCATGGCGGCGGCCGCCCTTTCCGGGTGCAAGGACGACGAAACCCCCGCCCCGCGCCCCGACGAACCATCCGTAACCCTGACCGCGGGCACGGCCGCCGCCGACGCCCTCACCTTCACGGTGCAGGTTTCCGAAGGCGCCGACAAGGCCGCCTACGTCTGCGTCCGGGGAGGGGAAACCGTACCGACCGCTGCGGAAATCCTCGCTGACGGAACCCCGGTAAGCGACTTCGCCGCCCCCGTAACCGTCGGAGGGCTGGAGCCGGAAACCGCCTATGTCATAGCGGCCGCGGCGAGCGCGGGCGACGAGGTTTCCGACGTGGCGACTCTCGAAATGACCACCTCCGCCGCCGGCAAAGCCGAATGGGACGAGGAGTACGTTTCCCTCTACACCGAAGGCGCCTACTTCGGCGCGGATGTAACCGGAGGCCCGAACGGCCATTTCATGCTTATGCTTACCGACGTGAAAACCGGCTCGAACGGCCTGCCCCAGAATGCGGGCTACCTGCTCATGCTCTCGTTCCATTCCGACCTCGCGGCCGACGCCGACAACGCCCGCCCCGCCGCCGGAACCTACGGGTTCGACCTTATGGACTCGTTCGAGAAATTCACCTTCGACAACAACTTCTCCTCTTGGCAGCGCGCCACCGGCCCCGGAACCTACGACCCGGCCGGGAAACTTAACGGCGGAACCCTCGAAATCGCCGAAACCGCCGACGGCTACGAAATAACGGCGCTCGTGAACATCGGCGAAGGCCGTGTCCTGAAGGCTTCCCACTCCGGACAGGTAGTTTGGGAAAACCTCACCTCGCCCGCCTCCTACGACCTCTCCCCCGCTTCGGCCGAGGCGGTTTATCTGGGAACCACGGCTGACAATCCCGATTCCGATTTCTGGAGCATCGCTTTCTCCGGAGTGCAGAACGGCGGGCAGTACATTTTCCAGCTTCAGCTTTACAGCCCCGTGGCCGCCGACCCGCAGAATCCCGTTCTGGGCGACGGCAACTACAACCCCGGCACGGGCACGGCGGCCGGAACCTGGATTCCGGGGCTCCCCCAAGGACGTGGAACCGTTCTGCAGATAGCGGAAAGCAGCGGCGTAAAAGAATACTGCCTCGACGAGGGTACGGTCGCCGTAACCCGCAGCGGCGAAGAATATTCCATAACCTGCAACCTGACCAGCGAGGACGGCAAGCCGGTAAAGGTAACCTACAACGGCGCCCTCGCCATCGACAACCGGCACGAGGGCGGCGACGACGACTACCTCCGGCTTACCTGCGTATGCAACTCGTGGTACGAAGGAGTAGTGGACAACGGCTGCCACAGCTACTATATCGAGGTTTCCGACAAGGAAATGACGTCGAGCGGCATGAATCTTATCCCGTCCGGCTATCCCGCCACGCTGCTGGCTCTCCAGTTCTACGCCGGCACGGGTACTCCTTCCGTTATTCCCGACGGAACCTACACCGTGGGCCGGGAAATAGCTCCCGGGGTTCTGGACGACAATTACAGCGGCATACAGTACTGGGCCAACGCGGAAAGCTATGAGATGAAATTCATCGACGCCGGAACCGCGACCGTGAATTTCGCTTCCGGCAAATACGAAATCGTAATCGACGTAACGGACGGCAACGGCGATAACCTGAAAGCCAAATACTCCGGGCCGCTCTCCCTCGAAGACTACTCGGTAGCCCCGCAGCCTACCCGCAAAATGCTTTACAGCGAACTTGCCGCCGCGCACGCGAAACCGCACGCGAAGCCGCAGCCCCGACGCCTTCCCGGACTCGCACGGATGCAGTCCGCACCCGCCGTTTTCGGCGGCCTGCCGCAACGCTGAACGACCGCACCTCTCCGGAGCCGCCCCCACGGCGGCTCCCTCCCTTTGCATGTTCATCGTAAACCGCCCGCTGACTTAGGGCACAAAACCTTTATTCCATGAAAAGACTGCTTTCCATTCTGACGGCGGTACCCGTGTGTCTTGCGGGCATGCTGTCCTGCAACGACGACGGCCCCGACCCCGAACCCGTTCCGACGCCGTCCGTAACCGTCGAGGCGGGCGAACCTTCGGCCACGTCCCTGAGCTTCACCGTCACTCCCTCCGACGCCTCCGAGGCGGCATACGTGGTCGTTCCGGCCGGAACCGACGTTCCGTCGGCGGCCGCGATTCTTTCCGACGGCAGCCCGGCCGAAACCGGCAAGGGGAAAGTCTATGTGGCCACCGGCCTCGAACCTGAAACGGAGTACACCGTAGCCGCGGCCGCACGCAACGGCGAGGTATATTCCGAGGTGGCCACCGCCGCTATGACCACCCTTCCGAAAGACGCGCCCGAACCCGAAAAGCCGACGCTGGAACTTTCCGCGGGCGAGGCTACCCCCTCCACGCTGTCCTTTACCCTTACCCCTTCCGATAACGCCGACAGGCTGGCATGGGTCTGCGTTCCCGCGGGCGCGGAGATTCCCGACGCGGCGGGCATCCTGTCCGCCGGCACGCAGCTCGAACCCGACGGCGCGACCCCGGCTACGGCCGAAGGGCTGGAGGAACAGACGCGGTACGTCGTAGCCGCGGTAGCCGCGGCCGGAACGGCACTGTCCGACGTTGCCACCCTCGAAATGGTCACCGCCCACGGCGGAACCCCCGAATGGGACGTGGAGCTGGAATGCCCCACGGCCGACGGCGGCTATATGGCAAACACCATCGTCGAGGGCCCCAACGGCCACTATTCGCTCAACCTGACGAACTGCCGCCTCGACGAGAACGGACAGCTTCTGAGCGGCGGCCTCCAGTTCCTGTTCTCGCTGCACTCCGACCTGTTCGACGACCCGGCCGACGCCGCGCCGCAGCCCGGAACCTATTCCGTGGACTCTCAGGACACCTATGCCAAGTTCACCATAGACTACGGACTGAGCGAATACACCGAACTCAACAACGACCGCATGGAGGTCGACAAGGGCAAAATCTCGTCCGGCACGCTCACTCTGGAACGCGCCGCCGACGGCACTTACACCGTATCGGCTCTGGTAAGGGTGCGCACCATGAATATCGACAAAATCTTCAAACTCTCCTACACCGGCCCGATTACGTGGCACGACCGCAGGGCGAAACCCTCGGAAGACCACCATCTCGACGCCGTTTACGCCGCGATGGTTTACCTCGGACGCCCCGACAACAGCGACGAGGTCGATGAATGGCATCTGCAACTGTTCGACTCCGCGAATCCGGACGAGATGACCGAAATCATGACCGTTGCGTTCCTCGCCCCGAAAACCGCAGACTGGCGGTATCCGGTGCTGCCCGAAGGAACCTTCACCGTAGCTTCCTCGTTCGACGAAGCCGACCCGTGGACATTCTTCGAAGGCGACGCCCTGTTCGGTACTATGGACTACGGAACCTTCTACCAGTACGTGCGGGAAGACGGTCTGGTGGGAGTCCAGCACTGCAACGGCGGCACGTTCAAGATTACCCGCAGCGGCGACGGCTACAAGTTCGAGTGCGACTTCACCACCAAGCAGGACACAAGGGTGACCGCCGACTATACCGGAACGTACGACTTGGTTTCCAACACCTACATAGGCCCCATCGACCGGAACCTGAACGTTACCCTCACCGCCGAACAGCCGGACGGGTCGTACTTTATGAATTACGGCAGCAATGACTACACCTTAAAGCTGGTGAACTACGAATTCGACATAGACCTCAATCCGGTCATGCCGCTCGGAAGAGAATACGGCAGGCTCGAACTGTCGCTGACCAGCGTGGACCCGACCCCTCCGGAGTATTATATACCCTCGGGCACGTACACTCTTTCCGACGCCGACGGCCCCGGCACGGCGTCCAAAAAGTACGTCATGGCCTACTGGTGGGATACCGAGGGCTTCCGGCATCGTTCCAAATTCCGGTCGGGCACGGTCGAGGTAAGCGGCAGCGGCGGAACCTACGACATCCGCATGAATGGCGTCACGGAGGAAGGCTACGACTACGAAGCCACGTTCCGCGGCCCGATAGACCTGGCCCTCTACCTGAAGGACAACGCCCCCGCTCCGTACAGCCGCCGGGCCGCCGTTCCGGAGCAGCGTTCCGAAAGGGACAGGCTCGCCGAACGCATGTACGGCATGCGCACTCTCCGGTAACTTTTCCGGCAAATTTCTTTCCGCGGAGCGGCCCCCTTCCGGGCCGCTCCGCTTCCTTTTCCGGCCCGCGGAAACGTCCGGATGCGGCAAACCCTCCCCGCGCCCGACCCCGCACCGCACCGTACGGACCGCCTTTCACCCCCGCCGTTCCTTCCGTCCCCGCTCCGGCCGTACCGTATCCCGCTCCCCCTTTCGCCCCGCCCCGCCCCGCACGGCCGCCCTCTCCGTCCCGGCTGCGGCTCTGCAATCTTTCACTATATTTACAGAATACAGGATGCGCCTCGGCAGAATGCAAGCGAGCTTGCTTCTGCCCTCGGCTTTCACTATATTTGAAGAATACAGGAGGCGGTTCGGCAAAGTGCAAGCAAACTTGCCTTTGCCCTCGGCTTGCACTATCTTTGCACGACGTGCCGCGCGGCGAAAGGGCGGCCGTAAAAACCTGAATCCATGCGAACGCTCCGCAACTTCTCCATACTCCTTACCGCGACCGTATGCGCCGCGGCCCTCGCCTCCTGCTCCGGCAAGGACACCACCGTAAACGGCCTTCCCCTGTCGGTAGAACTGTTCGAGGGCGAGTCCACCGAACTTTCCGTATCGTTCACCCTCGTCTATACCGAAGCGGACGCCGCGGCCTTTATGGTGCTTACCGGAAACTTCGAGCCTCCCACGGCCGAAACGATAATGGAAAAGGGCTCCAAGGCCGAGGCCCCCACGGCCACCTACCTGATAGAAGGGCTGTATCCCGCCACCGAATACACCGTGTACGCCGCGGCCGCGAAGGGCACGCGGTATTCCGAAGTGGCGGAGCTGACGCTCGTGACCTTCGACGGCCCCGTGCCCGCTCCGTCGCTGGCGCTCGCCAAGGGCCGCGCGACGGAAAACACCCTGACCTTCACCGCGACTCCGTCCTATGCGTCCGATGCGGCTTTCGCCCTGCTCGCCCCCGGCGACCCCGTGCCCGACGCTGCGGCCGTGCTCGCCGGGCCGAACCATTTTCCTCCGTCCGGAACATCCGAAATCCGCCTTTCGGCCCTTCAGTCTTCCACGGAATACGTCGTAGCGGCCGCCGTGTCGCGCGACGGCCTGCTGTCCGCGGTGGACACCCTGCATATGACCACCTCCGAGGCCACCCCCGGCGGCATTCTCTACGAGCGCCTTCAGGGCCGCTGGAACGCCTCGCTCGAAGTGCTCGACGCCTTCGGCGGCTCCGCGACCACCGAAATCCGGTGGGACGCGGACATCGTGGCCGGAATAAACGACACCACCCGCGCCCTTTATTCCGAAGCCCGGCGGCTGTGCTGCATCGGCTTCCTCGGCGAACGCGTCTGGTATCCCGACGAACTGCGCCTCTACCCCTACTGGCAGGAGCACCCCGACGAGGCCGATTTCGACTGGGGCCCCAAATGGTTCCTCGAAATTCCCGCGAGCGGCTCCGTCACCGTGCCGCCGTCCGTGCCGTCCTACTTCTCCGGCGACGCGGCGTGGACGATGAGCTACGTTTCCGACCGGCTGGACTTCTTCGGCGGCATAGCGCATAAGGGCGTCGGATTCTACGACAAACCCATCGCCGTCACGGTGTCCGAAAACATGGACACCATCCGGGTCGAACCGTGGCTCGTGCCCGACCCCGAAACCGGCGAGGAGCTTACCGCCTATCCTTCCCAGTGCAACCTCCAGTCGTCCGGCGAAATAGGGTTCTACGACATCCCGGCCCCGAACGGCGGTACGGTCACCACCATAGGAGCGGGCCCGCTGGTGCTGACCAGAGTCGCCGCGCCGCAGGCCGCCCGGCGTCCCGCGCCGCCGTCCGCGGCCGCTCCATGCAAGACCGAAAACATCCCGGCCGCGCCGTTCGCCGTGCGGCAGCGCGTAGTCCCGTCCGGCCCCCGCTGACCGCGCCGCCCCGGAAAAGACCGCCCGCCACCCCGCACCCCCTTCCGCTCCGCCGCAGCCGCAAAACCCGGCCGGGGAAAACCCTCCGTCCCGCCCGGCCGCGCAAAACCCTCCCCGCCGCAACACCGCCCGAGGCAATCGCACGCCTGCGCGGCTTTTACCCCGCCGGACAGTTATTCCGCACTTTCCCCGACGAAACTTGTCGGGCAGACGACCGTTCGCACAAGCCCGGCTTTTTTACCGGGACGACACAAAATTTCCGGACGGCCCATGGTTTTTAAGAGCGGAATGTTTACTTTTGAGAAGCCCGCGCTGGCCGGGGCCGCCGTCCGCTTCCGCGGGGATGTCGGCCCGCGTCCGGGCCGCCCGCGCCGGGCCATGCGACTGCGAACCTTTACCTGAACCTGCCGCCCCGCCCGGACGGACGGCGCAAAACGAAAACCCATGCGAATGTTTCGACCCGTATGCCTCGCGGCGCTGGCCGCGGCGGCGCTCGCCGGTTGCAAGGACGACGACCCCGAATCCCCGAAATCCCCCCCCCGTCGGTAAAGCTCTCGGCGGCAGCGCCCACGGCGCGCACCCTCTCCTTTAAACTCGTTCCCGAAAACGCATCCTCGGCCGCCTACACCTGCGTAAAGGCGGATTCCGGCATTCCCGACGCGGCCGCCGTGCTCGGCGGAGGAACGAAAGCCGCTCCCGACGCCGAAGGCGTTTACACCGTGGAGGGCCTCGAACCCGACACCCGCTACACCGTGGTGGCCGCCGTTTCCGACGGCGCGGACGAAACCGCCGCCGAACGGCTCGAAATGACCACCCTCGGCCTGTCCCCGGCCGTAACCCTCGAAGCGGTATCCTCCGACAAAACCGCCGTCGCCTTCCGGCTCACCCCCTCCGAAGCCTCCGAGGTATCGTACGTATGGGCCGAAAAAGGCTCCCCGATTCCGGATGCCGCCGCCCTGCTCGCCGACGGAACCCCGGCCGACGCGGCCGCGCCGTCCGAAATCGTCCTGCCCGGCCTCGCTCCCGGCACGGAATACACCGTGGCGGCCGCAGCCGGAGCCGAAGGATTCGTGTCCGAAGTCTTCACGCTCGACGTTTCCACCGTGCCGATGCGTCCGGCCGTCGTCCTCGAAGCCGCCGGAGCCGACGAGCGCAGCCTCTGCTTTACCCTCGCCGCCGCCGAAGCCGACCGCGCGGCCTATGTATGCGTGAAAAAAGGCTCCCCGCTTCCCGACGCGGCCGCCATCCTCTCGGAAGGCGCGGCCGCCGACCCCGGCGCGGCGAAGGAATACACCGTCGCCGGCCTCGAAGCCATGACGGAATACACCGTCGCCGCGGCCGCGGCATGGGGCGAAGAGTACTCCGAGGTGGCGGCGCTGGAGTTGTCCACCCTCGAAACCCTTTACGAAGCCTTGCAGGGCGAATGGACGGCCACATGGAAAACGGCCGAATACCTCGGGTTCCCGGACTACGTGAAGACGTTCACGTTCGACGTGACGATATGCCCCGGCGCGAACGAGGCCACCGAGGCCCTCTACCGGTCCCGCAACCGCCTGTGCTGCATCGGCTGGTACGGCTGGAAAACCCGGATGCCCGACGACCTGCTGGCCGACCGGCTCGATTACTGGCGCGAGAATCCCGCCGAAGCCGACTTCGACTGGGGCCCCAAATGGTTCCTCGAACTCGGCGACGACGGCTCCGTAACCGTTCCCAACACCTACGACCCATACATGAACGACGGCGACGCGGCATGGTCGCTGCTGCGCTACGAATTCCGCTACACGTTCCTCGGAGCCGCCAACGGCGAAGGAGCCGCCTTCGTACACCGGCCCCTGACGAACATAACCGTATCCCCCGACCGGAATACCGTAACCCTCGGCGGCCAGACCGAAGAATACGAGGGCGGCGGCGGTTCTACCGTGGTGTATCCGTCCGTGCTGATGCCCAAGGACGGCGGGGCCTCCTTCTTCGCCCTCGGCGGCGGCACGTCCCTGGGAGTGGCCGAAGTGGTGCTCGTCCGCAAAACCGGCCCTTCCGCGACGCCGCGCCCGACCGGCCCGGCTCCCGTCCCGGCGGGCGAATGCATAATCCGTTGAACTGCGAGCCATGAAAAGGATAACGATACTTTTCGCCGCCGCCCTCTTCCTGTGGGCCTGCGGCGACGACAACGATAACGGCAATCCGCTTCCGCCCGAAGCGGTTCCGACGGCGACGCTCGAAGCGGGCGCGGCCGAAAGCGACGCGCTCGGCTTCGCCCTTGCGGTCGGCGGCGCCGAAAAAGCCGCGTGGATATGCCTCCCGGCCGAAAAGGGCGTTCCCGACGCGCTGGGAATCCTTGCGGGCGGCGTCCCCGTCGGCTCCGGCACGCACGACCTCCGGGCCGAAGGGCTGGAGCCGGGCCGGGAATACGTCGTGGCGGCCGCGGCCGTCCGGGAAAACGTCTATTCCGAAACGGCCGTCCTGCGGATGACGACCCTCGACGCACAGCTCTCCGTCGCGCTCTCCCCCGGCCCGGCGGCCGTCACATCCCTCACGTTCGCCGCCGAAGCTCCCGGAGCCGAAAAAGTGGTCTGGGTATGCCTTCCCGAAGGCACGCCCGGACTCGACGTGCCCCGCTTCATCCTCCGCGAAGGCGAGGAAGTCCCGGCCGCAGCCGCCGGGGAGCTCACCGCCTCCGGGCTGGAGCCGATGACCTCCTACACCGTGGCGGCGGTGGCCGTAAGCGGCGAACGCACCTCCCCGGCGGCCCTGCTGACGATGACTACGCGGGGCGACAGTCCCGAATACCTCTACGAAGCCCTGCAGGGCGAATGGACGGCCGCCGTTCCGGTGCTCGCCGAAGCCGGCGGCACGGAAACCGTGGAGTTCGTATTTCCGGTGACGATAACCGCAGGGGTGAACGAAACCACCGCGGCCCTCTATCAATCGCGCAACCGCCTGTGCTGCGTCGGTTACATGGACATAGACCTCTACTACCCGGACGACCTGCTGGCGCTTCCCGGCGGCTGGTGGCAGTCGCACCCGCAGGACGCCGACCTCGACTGGGGCCCCAAGTGGTTCCTCGAAATCGCGGAGGACGGCACGCTGAGCATCCCGGCCGCCTTCTACGCCATGACCTCCGAAAACGACACTTCGTGGTCGCTCCGCTACGACACCAACCTGTTCGAGTTCCTGACCGGAGCCGACGGCAAAACCGCCTTCATCTACCTGCCGCTGCCCGAAGTTAGCGTGTCGGACGACCTGAACGCCATAACGGTGCACGGGTGGGACCAGACCAACAACGCGGGCGAAGTCATCACGGTCTATCCCTCGGCGGTGCATGTAAACGGAAGCGGACTGCTGTCCTTCCGCAAGGACTGCCGCTACGAAGGCAAATTCTGCACGACCATAGGCGCGGGCGACCTCGTGCTCACCCGCGTCGGCTCGCCGGCCGCGTCCGCCCCGCGGGGACGGGCGGTTCCGGTTTACACGGCCGCCTCGCCGGGCGTTCCGTTCGGCTCCCGCGCGCGGCCCTGACCCCACCCGGTGCGAACGGCTGCGGGCGGCTTTACGAAGCCCCCGCGGCCGCCCCGGCGCATCGCCGCTTCCGTCCGGCGGCCGGCTCCCGCGGGGGAGCCGGCTTGCTTTTCCGGCAGGTATTTATTATATTTACAGTCGCTTAACCCGACGCTCCCATGAACCTCCCGGATTCCAAAGAAAAGTTTCCCCGCACCCCCGAGGGAAAAGTCCTGCTGCGAACCCCCGAAGAAATAGCCCGCTGGATAGCTCTCGGCTACGAGGAGCAGCGCGTGCGCCGCCCCGCCGCGCCGAGGCTGAAAATCGACCTCGCCGGATGCGACCTCGCCACCCACGACCCCGCCACGCAGGCGGGCAGGCCCTCGCCGCGCTTTTCCCCGTCCATGCTCGCCGGCCTCGCCGAAGGCATAAGGGAAGACGGCGAGCTGACGGTCGTGAGCCATCCGGTGGACCTCTCCGACAGCCTGCTGCACAACCCCTGCCTGTACGGCCTCGTGTTCGAGAAAGCCGTCGTCATGCGCGGGATAACGGTCGAAGGCTACATGGTGCTGGTGGGCAACGTCTTCCGGGCCGACCTGACGCTGGCCGGATTCGTCATGCGCGGCAAGCTGCTCATGAAGGACACCCGGTTCGACGGCGCGGCGGTCGTCAAGGACGCGGTGTTTCCCGGAACATGCCTGAGCATCGACCGGTGCACGTTTTCCGGCGGCTTCACCCTCAGGCGGCTCGCCATGGACTGCGGCCCGGACAAGGCGTACAAATGCCTGAACATGACCGGCAGCCGGTTCGACGGCCCGGCAGGCATGGAGGAATGCGGGTTCGACGGAAGAATGGCCGTGAAGCGGTGCGTTTTCGGGCGGCAGTTCTCGATTAACGGCTGCATGTTGCCCGACAGGCTGTTTATCGACAAGTGCGTTCTCGAAGACGGCATGACGGTGATTTCGGACTCCGAATCGGGAGCGACGCCCCCGGTGCAGGTCAAGTTCGACCGCCTCGAGCTGAAGGGCCGCCTGCATTTTTACCATACGGCCGCCGACAAAATAGGGATGAAACTGTGCTCGATAAGCCCGGAGGGGCGCGTCAAGTTCACCGGCCCGCGCCTGAACGCGCTGAGTATAAGGGAATGTACCGTGTCCGGCCGTGCCGACATAATAGGCGGGTCGGTCGGAAGAATCAATCTGCGCGAAACCCTGTGCGACGGCTACATCACCATGCTCGACACCCGCTGCCGCAACCTTACGAACAGCTATACCGCCCGCCTGCTGAAAGACCAGGCCCTGAAATCGAACGACACCATCCGCGCCCTCGACTACCGCAAGGCCGAAATGAACCTGTATCTGGGCGAGCTGACGCGCCGGCGGACGGTTTCGGTCCCGGAAGGGGGCAGGCGGAAAGAGCCGCTTTGCGACTACCTGCGCCGGCTGAGGCCGGGGAAAATATCCCTGCTGCTGTTCAACAAGCTCTCCAACGACTACGGCCGGAGCTGGGGCCGCGGGGCGCTGTTCACCGCGCTGGCGGCCGCCGCGTTCTTCGCCGCGATTTGGCGCTGGGGACTGGAAAACCCGCCCCTCGCTCCGCAGTTCGGGGACGTGTGGAAAAGCTACCTTCAGATTCTCAATCTGGCCAACTGGAAGGACAGCCTGAACGGACACGAACTCAATGCGCCGGGGGTGACGCTGTTCTACCTCTCGCGCGTGTTCGTGTCGTACGGAATATACCAGACCGTAGCCGCCTTCCGCAAGTACGGCCGGTAAAGCGCATACCTTGCGGCCGACGGTTCAACCGGCCGCCTCGGCCAGCAGGCGGCCGAATACTCCGACGTGGGGAACGACCAAATCCGGCGCGGGGTCGGCCGCGAGCGCCTCGTCGAGCGTGGCCTCGCCCGACAGCACCAGCACCCCCAGCGCCCCGGCCGCGCGAGCGGCGGCCATGTCGGTGTAGATGCGGTCGCCGCACATGGCGATTTCATCGGGCCGCACACCGTAACGCGAAGCCACTCCCAGCAACATGCCGGGGTCGGGCTTGCCCGGTACGGCGTCCGGCTCCCGGCCGGTCGCGTGGGCGAGCATCCTCGTAATCGACCCGCAGTCTATCAGCACGGTCGGCAGGTCGGTGGGGCATATGCGGTCGGGATTGGTGGCCACCCACGGCTTGCCGCGCGCTATCCACCACGCCGCCCGGCACGCCGGGCCGTAGGCGAGGGTCGTGTCGAAGCCCGTAACCACCGCGTCGGGTTCGTCGGCGGGGTCGTCGGCCGCGAGGACGTATCCGGCTCCCGCGAATTCCTCACGCATCGCCGGGGTTCCGAGCACGAACAGCCGCCGGGCCTGCGGCAGCGTGCGCCGCAGCCAGTCGATTGCCGCGAGCGCCGAAGTGTAGATTTCCTCCTTACGGGCCGGAATGCCCATGCCGGCGAGTTTTTCCACGTAGCCCGCCACGCTGCGCGAAGGGTTGTTCGTGAGGAACGAACAGCCGACCGCGGAACGCTTCAGCCCTTCCAGAAAGGGCGGCGTGAAGGGAAACAGCGTGGAACCCAGATAGAGGGTTCCATCCATGTCGAGCGCCGCGTGGCGCACCCGGCGCAGGCGGCCGGAAAGCTCGCCGGGTTCCAGAGAGGTATAAAAATCCGAAATCTTTCTCATCGCAGGGTTCGGGTATCGGGGCCGCCCTTTCGACGTGCGGCCACGAAAGGCAAAGATAGTGAAAGGTGAGCGACAAAGCATAAACTTGTTTAATGCTTTGTCCGAACCGCATCCTGTCTTATCCAACGATAGTGCAAGCCGAGGGCAAAGCCAAGTTTACTTGAGCTTTGCCGAGGCGCAGCCTGTCTTATTCAACGATAGTGAAAGGTGAGCGACAAAGCATAAACTTGTTTAATGCCTTGTCCGAACCGCATCCTGCGCTTTCGTTCCGTTTTCGCGGCGGCAGGAGAAGCCGTTGCGCGAAGTGCGGAAACCGCGGCCCCGCGAGCCGCGAAAGACCCGGCCGCGCCGCCGGAAAACCCGCTTCGGGAAGGGGACGCTTACAATATTTCAAAGAACCTCCGCCGGACGGAAAAGCGGAGCGGCGGAAAAAGCCCGCTTAATCCTCCGGCAACCCGCCGTGCGCCAGCGCATTAGGGTCGCAAGGCGGTGCGGCGGAAGAATATTTTATCCGCGGAAAGCAAGGCGTTTCCGCAAAATTTCCTACCTTTGTCCGTCAGGCGGGTCGCTCGCGCAACGGCCCGGAAGTCGAACCAATCCGACGAACCCCTATGGACGATGGCCACCCGGAGCAAAATCGCAGCGGTATCATATCTGAATACCGTGCCGCTTATTTACGGCATCGAGCACGCGGGACTGCTGCGCGCCGACCTGCTTTTGGCCCCGCCCGCCGACTGCGCCCGCGCCTTTGAGCGCGGCGACGCCGACATCGCCCTCGTTCCCGCCGGCGCCCTGCCGAGCCTCGGCGACACGGCCGAAATCGTTACCCCCTACTGCATAGGAGCCGTCGGCAGCGTCCGCACGGTCACGGTAATGAGCAACCGTCCGGTAACGGAGGCCGCCGTGCTGCGGCTCGACTCCCACTCCATGACCTCCGTGCGGCTCGCGCAGGTGTTGTGCCGCGAGCTGTGGAAAATATCTCCCCGCATGGAGGAGCTTTCCGACTACTCCGCCCTCGAGCATCCCGACGACGACGAAGCCTTCCTGCTTATCGGCGACAAGGTGTTCCCGCAGGAGGGGCGTTTCCGCCATGTCTGCGACCTCGCGGACTGCTGGCGCGAACTGACCGGGTTGCCGTTCGTGTTCGCCGTCTGGGTGGCCCGGCCCGGAACCGACCCGCAGGCGGTCGATGCGCTGGAACGCTCGCTCACCTTCGGAGTGGAACGCATCCGGGAGGCCGTGAACGAATACGGCCACGCCGCAAAACCCTACGCCTACGACTATCTTACACGCAACATAGACTTCCTGCTCGACGCCCCGAAGCGCCGGGCGCTCGAACTGTTCCTCGACAAGAGCGGACGCGCCGTCAGGCCCCCGCAGCCCGGCTGAAGGGCCGACGCCGAACCGCGCCGGTAACCCCTTTGCAAACCGCTTAAAGCCGAGCGAACCATGATTACAGTTTACCTCAAGCAATACAATAAAATCGTCCGCAACGCCGACGTAAAGCTCTTCGAGGAGCTCGGATACGACGACATACTGTGGATTGACCTGTTCACGCCGTCGATAAAGGAGCAGAAGAGCGTGGAGAACTTCCTCGAAATCAACCTGCTCACCCGCCAGCAGGTGGAGGAAATCGAAAGCACCTCCAAATACTCCGAAACGGAAAACGCCGTGTTCTCGAACGCCAACTTCTTCGTGCCCTCGCCCGAAGGGTTCGCCGTCGAGCCGGTGTCGTTCATCGTCAGCGAAGGCATCCTCGTGACGGTGCGGAGCGCCGAACTGCGCACCTTCAACGAAGCCGCCAAGCGCCTGCAAATGAACGCCCGCGCATATCCCACCGGCTACCACCTGCTCATCTCCATGCTCGAAATCCGTATCGACGCCGACGCCGACGTGGTGGAAACCGTGGCCAAGCAAATCGCCGCCCTCAGCAAAGACATAAGCGTGGGCGAAAGCATCGACAAGGAAGACATACGCCGTATAAACCGCCTGCAGGAAAACACGATGCTTATCCGGGAAAACATCTTCGACCGGCAGCGAATCCTGTCCGGAATACTCAAGAGCGAGCGTTTCCCCAACGACGTGTATCCACGGCTGCAACTGATGATAAAGGACGTCAACTCCCTTATCAACCATGCCGATTTCAGCTTCGAGCGTCTGGACTACCTTCAGGATACCGCCATGGGCCTGATTAACATAGAGCAGAACAACACGACCAAAATCTTCACCGTCGCCTCGGTGTTCTTCATGCCGGCCACGCTGGTGGCGAGCATCTACGGTATGAACTTCGTCGATATGCCCGAAATACACTGGCGGTACGGTTACCTGTTCGCCCTCGGCATAATGGCGTTCATCTCCCTGTGCACGTACCTGTTCTTCAAGCACAAGAAGTGGCTGTAACCTTTCGGCCGTTTACGGAGGGCGCAGCGCAGCGGCGGGCGGACGAGCCTTTCGAGCTCGGCCTTGCGGCCGTTTACGGAGGGCGCGGCGCAGCGGCGGGCAGACGAGCCTTTCGAGCGCGGCCTTGCGGCCGCTTACGGAGGGCGCAGCGCAGCGGCGGGCAGACGAGCCGCGGTTGCATTTCGGGTGCGAGTACCGGTGCGCAGGCCGGGGTCGGAGGTCGCGGCATGGGCGTTGTGCGGGCCGCCGATGGCCGCGGTTGCATTTCGGGTGCGAATACCGGCGGGCGGGCCGGGGCCGGAGGTCGCGGCATGGGCGTTGTGCGGGCCGGGCGCGGCCGACACGCAGTGCAGGTGTTCCGCCGTCCGTATGACAGCAATGCCCGAAAGCCCCCGATTCCGTACGGACGCATTGTCGGAAAGCCGGTCCGCGCCGCCGGTTCCGGCCTTCGTTTTACGCTTGTCCATAACGGCTCCGGCCTCTGTTTTCGGGGCCGCCGTCGCAGATTCCGGTTGCTGCCCTGCCCTTGCGGCCTTGTCGCTCGTTTGCCGGGCTGCTTCCTCGGCCTTGTCGCTCGTTTGCCGGGCTGTCGCAGCAGATTTTGTTTTCCACCCTGCCGTGGCTCCGATTACGCGCAAATACGCACGGTATTCCGCCGAAAAATTTCGCGCCGCCGTTCCTGCCCCGGAACGCGCCGCGGCTCCCCCGCCCCTTTCCGCCCGGCAGTTCAATCCGGCGAAACATCGCTTGTTATATTGAGTAAATGAAGTCATGGCACAAAAATAATATGTCGCTGTACCTTTGTCAAGGTCATTTTAGATAAAATACTGTTCTAAAGTACATATTTTTATTTATAGGAGGGGGCGGGGAGGGAATGAGAAAAGCGTTTCCGTGGAGAAGGGGGCGGAGGGGAAAGGGACGATGGCCGGGAACGCAGGGGCCGTATTACCTATTTATTATAGGTTCAAGCGGGCCACGGGGAGGCAGAAAGGCCGTACCGGGCGGGCGGCTGTCGGCTGCGGGAAGGGTTAGAAGCCGGAGTAGCTGGAGGCCGGAGCCGCACGCGAGAAAGGCGGGCGGGTTAAGGGGAGGCTGGAAGTTTAGCCGGGCGGCCGCGAGCGGAGGGTGTGCGGGGCCGAAAGCCGTGGGGCGGCCGGGAGAGGTGGGCAATCCGACAGAACGGGTAAAGGCGGGGCTAATGAATGCCTTGCCGGGCGGCCGCGAATGAAGGGTGTGCGAGGGCGGAGGCGTTGCGGCGGCCGGAAACGGGGGATAATCTGCAAATAAAGGAAAGCACACTACGATACAGCATATGCAGGTTTAGCCGTGCGGCCGCGAGCGGAGGGTGTGCGGGGCCGGAGGTCGCGGGGCGGCCGGAAAAAGAAACGTAACACGTATTCGTATTAATAAACAACCGTCGGGATAAATGCGAGTACGCAGGCTGTGGGGTGGCCGAGAGAAGGGAGCATATAATTCTTCATAAATTATGGTTGGCCTGCGGGGATGCAAGTCGGGCGGCTGTCGGCCGCGGGGGTGGCTCGGAAGCAGGGAAAGCCGGAGGCCGGAGGTCTTGCCGTGCGGCCGCGACCGGAGGGGGTGCAGGGCCGGAGGCCGTGGGGCGGCCGAGAAAGTAAGATATTCTACATCAAACCACAACCCTGCTCGTAGCCGGACTGTGGATATCTCGGTTGTATCTTATTACGTTTCTAAGTAACGCCCCAACGATAGCTATTACTTCGTCCCTTCTTTCGGATACGTCATACCGGAAAAAAATTCTTCCAATGACATATCGTAGAATTTACAAAATTTGGAAATCGACTCTATCGAAGGAAACTTTTGACCGCTTTCGTAGTCCCAGACCTTTAACCGGGTATTGTTCGACAGATATTCCTGCGTATGGCCATGCCGCTCCCGAATATCACGTATTCGTCGAGCGACCAAATCCACTAATATGGCACTGGTTCGTTTCAACGGATGAGTTTTCTACAAAAGAATCATCGTTGTAAAGTTTTTCATTCCCCTATAAAGGGGAAGAGTTGTTTTTTAATTACATTTGTCGCAGCAACTTTTATAATCTATAAGCACACAAATTATGCTAACTTTGTACTATCATAATTCGGCGTAGCCGACGGACATAATAAGAGTAAGCAACTCTTGTACCTACCAGAAAAATAGGCACTTTCTTGAAATCGGGTATTGATGTTGCCAGTCCTTGTTATGTCCTGCCTGCGGGCAGGACTGCAAGGGCGCGGTACGTTTTCGATTTCGGGTAGCCTATACCTTTATTATCTATGAACGTAGGTTTATCCAAACCGCTTCTTCCTGCTGGTTGGCAGAAAGTTACTCAGGACTGCTCAGGATAATATACAGGCTCAAAAAATTCACTAAGCGTAATTCCAAAGAAATCACAGAGGATGGTAAGCGAATATAAGGTGGGAACAGTTCTGCCCGTTTCGAAGAAAGGGATATTAAGGCCGGTATTTTCCATAACATACTCCTGCGAATAATTATGTTCGTTGCGCAGTTGTTTAATACGGCTACCTATCACATCTTTGAGTCTGGTATCGACTCTTATGGGCTTTCGTGCAGTCATTCATACAAAAAAACGACACAGACTATATTTTTACACTTGTTGCGCAACAAAGTTCGACGTATTTGAATATATTTGTAGAACCAAACCAATACCAAAAACAATGCTAACTTTGCAATATCATAGTACGGCATAGGCCGTAACATAAAGAAGGTTTAGACAAACCTTTATGCCACTGATAAACCGTTACCTGTTGTAGTAATACAACAATTCACACGGCGTAAAATTTGTCTGAAACCTCTGCCATGCCCCGATATGCGCTATCGGGGCGGCAGGGGCGTAAGGGCAACTACCGTGTGAGGTTGTAACGGGCCGTTCAGTGGGGTTGTACCTGCGCTCCTGCCTTTTTTATGGCCGGGGACGACAGCACAAATGTCCCAGAGGGCGCTTATGGAAGGCTACTTTTTCGGTGGATACTGCAAAGGGGCAAAAAACTCGTCGAGGGTGATATTATAGAATTTGCAGATTTTAAGAAGGGACATTAATGTAGGAACTTTATCGCCTGTTTCATAAGTATTTATACTGAGGCGTACGTGGTCGATAAGATACTCTTGAGTATGACCATGCTGCTCACGTATTTCCTTTATGCGGCTGGCAAGTTTCTTTACAAAGATTGTATCAGTATAGTATCGGTCTATTTTTGCCATGTATACAAAAAAATAGTCGATTGCTTATTTTCTTACATGCTCGCGAATACTTGATAAGGATATTTTCTTACATTTGCATTGTAACCTGTTTTAACTAAGAGCATATATTATGCTAACTTTGCAATATCATAACTCGGCATAGCCGACGGACATAATAAGAGTACGCAACTCTTTATACCGCTTTGAGAATTTAGGCATTTTCAGGAATTAGGTATAAATGTTGCCAGCCCTTGTTATGTCCTGCCTGCGGGCAGGACTGCAAGGGCGCGGTGCATTTCCTAATTCCGGGCCGCCTAAAGCCTTCAAGGGGGATTTGCTATCGCGTCCCTTGCTTTTTTGTTTTCGGGCGCGGGAATCATTCACCCATTCGTTCGTCGGTCAATGCACCCGTTTTATCCCATTGTCAATATACAGTTAGACCCTGCCGCTACCGCTTGTTTTGCCGACTATGGCGCGGAATTGTTCGGCGGGGAAACAAGCCTCCGCGAGCGCCGGAGTTTCAGGCTTCGCCTGGGGCACAGAATCGGTGTGCTTCTGGATTTACTCTACAAAGA
>DBFWXZ010000018.1:0-18168 GCA_048214935.1 Tidjanibacter sp. | reverse complement strand
TTCCACGAGTAGCCTTTCCAGAGGTTCCCTTCCGCATTGCCCATCTCCGTGCCGGAGGAGTTGAGCTTCAGCGTGCAGTCGGGAGTAATAGTCTGGGGGTCCTGTACGGGCAGGTGGGCAAATACGAGGTCGCCGAATACGATTTCACCGGTCGCTCCGAAGGAAAGCTCTGTCAGGGCGGTGCAGTTGCGGAAACTCCACTTGCCGATATTGTCGGCCGTCGGAAGGCTTGTGAGAGCATTCAACGCCCCGGGTCCTGTCCTTTTATCGGAAAGGTATCAAACGGCCTCTACGTGTATGGGAGCCGCCTTTCCCTTGGAACCGCCCCCGCCGTCCGAGCCGTCGCTGCCCGGCGAGCCGCTTTTGCCGTCGCTGCCGTCGTCGTTGTGCTTTCCCCCGCTTCCTTTCGAGCCGGCGCTTCCCGCCGCTCCGGCGGCTCCCTTCGTTCCCGGAGTCCCCGGCTGCGAATCCACTTCCAAAGGCACGACTTTACCTTCGGAAACCCAGTCCATCGGAACGCATACGGTTATCTGGGAATCGGAACTGCCGCCGTTCCCCGCTTTGCCGCCGTTGCCCCCGCTTCCCCCGTTTCCGGCGTTGCCGCCGTTTCCGGCTCCGGAACCGGTACATCCGCATGATGCCCCGTTGCCGCCGTTTCCTCCGTTTCCGCCCTGTCCTCCCTTGCCGCCGTTCCCTCCGTTTCCGCCCTGTCCGCACTGCGACAGGATATACAGATTCCCCGAATCGGAAACGATTTCTTTCCTGACCTTTATGGTGGCTTTCATGCTCGGGTTTCCCGGGTTTCCCGGATATCCGTCGGTTCCGTTATCGCCTTTGTCCCCCGACGTTCCGCTCGTACCGCCGTCGCCCGCTATGCCTGCGCTCGAACAAGTGCCGTTGTCGCCCGGGTCTCCGGATTTGGCCTGCCCCTGCGAGGTTCCGTTCTGTCCGTTGCTTCCTTTGGTTCCCAGTATGTTGAAATCTCCCATGCCGTTTTTCGGCGAGCCTGCACGCTTCAGCGTTTCGCATTCGAATACGAGCTGCGTATCGGTGCATGTAAGCGCTATTCGGTCGTCGATGGTTACATTCCTGTACATATGGACGGCTACCGAACCCGTGCCGCCCAATTCCGTGTCTTCGGTGAATCTGCGGTCTTCGGCGGCCGTGAGCCGTATGTACAAGGGAAATGCGCACTCTATCCATTTTCTGTATTCGTCGGTCATCAGCGTGCCGTTTCCGTAAACATACTCGTTGGCCACCTTTTCGAGCACGACTTCCAGGGGCTGGTTGCCCGATATGTCGTATTCTCCGGGCGAGAGATAGTCGGGGCCCGGAACGGTTTCCGGGCCTCCGTTGATAACCGCGAAGATGTCTTTCATTTCTTCGAGGGAGCCGATTCCGAGCAGTTTTTCCACGGTTCCGCCTTTTCTGAGGGTTTCCGTATCGAGGCCCAGCGCCTCGGCCTTGCCGTAAAAGTCGTTTGTTTCCATGATAGGCTTCTATTAATGGTTAGTAGTTTACCGGTTCATCGTTGAGGAATATCCACGGCGCCTGCCGCTGCCGTCCGTTGCGGCCGTCTTTTCCGCAAGAGCCTTCGGCTCCCGCCGTTCCCGCACGGTTTTCCGTATTTTCCGCCGGAGCGTTTCCGGCCTTCCCGGGCCGTCCGCCTTCGCCTCCGCGTCCGCCTTTTCCCGCGATTCCCTTTTCCGAGGGAAGGGATATGAAGGTCATGCCGTCCCGGTTCTTTTCGGGAACGTTCACGTATATGTTGGAGGCTATTCCGCCGTTTCCTCCGTCCGCTCCGTTTCCGCCTCTCCCGCCGTTTCCGCCGTTTCCTCCGTCGCCCGCATCGAGCGCCCCGGTTACGTGCCGGAAGCCCGAAGCCCCGTCGCCCCCGTTTCCTCCGTTTCCGCCGTCGCCTCCGCAACCTCCGTCGCCGCCTTTTCCCGCCTGTGCGAACAGTACCGCCCGGCCGCACAATTCCCTGACGGTTATTTCGGCCGTCCGGCACATGCCGCCGTTCCTTCCGGGGCTTCCGTCTTCGCCATCCGTGCCGTCCGCGCCGTCGGTTCCGCAGCGTTCGCCGTACGGGGACGCATGAAGCAGTATCGTCCCCAGCATGCCCGGCCTCGCGGCCGCTTCGATTCCGTTACGTCCGTCGCGCCCGTCTTCTCCCCTTGCCCCGTCGGGACCGTCGTCGGGGCCGTGTTTGAAATCGACCGCGAAGGGGGTGGGCAGTATTCCGATATGGTATCCGCCGCCGGGACATCCCGCGCCCTCCGTTACGAGCCGCTGGCACAGCATGGAAAATATGTTGCCGCGCACTACCATGCAGCCGCCGGCCCTGATGGTCAGCGTCCCGATATTCAAGATGTTGTATATTTCCTTCCAATAGACTTCGCCCCACGCGTCGCCGCAGGCCGTTACGTCCCACACTTCGCCCGGCATGACCGTCTTTTCCGGAATGCTGGAGGTCTTTATGCAGGCGGGGAAATGCCTCGCTATATCCGCCCTGTCGGAATCGGATAACATTTCGGCTGCAAAAGCGGCGGCTTCGCCGCGGTCGTGCACCCCCTGTCCGAGCCTGCTGCGCATTTTTACGGGCGGGTTGAAAAAAGTCGCCAGCCTCCTGCGCTTTTGCTCGGCGCTTGCGCACGATATGATTCTCTCTATTTCGCGGAACGTTGCCGCCTTTCCGTACACGGTATGCTCCAGCCCCCGTTCCAGCAGGGCGGGGTCATGGCCGAGAATGGCCGCGCGTTCGTAAAATTCCGGGCTCATGGATTCAAGTCAAGTCGTCGTCCTTGACATACCTTGCGCACAGATATGCCTGTTTGTCTATGGTGAATGCCGTCGTTACCCGCCGCTCGGCGGAGCTGAAGAAAGCGTACCGTCCCTTGCCTTCGGTTTCGTCGTCCGTCCAGTAATACCCTTTCTGGCCGAGGCCCCTGCTGCCCGCCGTATCGACGACCCCGCCCAGCACGGCGTCGAATCCGCTGTTTCCGCCTGCCACGAGCTCGTCGTAGGCCCGCTCGCCGTAAAACCCGAACAGCTCTTCCCAGTCTTCCGGCTTCGGCAACCGCCAGCCGTTCATAGGCGCCGACGTACGGAGCGCCTGCCACCGGTACAGGAGCCCGTAAGGTTCCTGCGGGCCATAGGCGGTCGAGCCAGAAGGCGGCAGGTATTTGAGGTTTGCCGTAGTCCACAGTTTGCGGCCTATCTTTACGGCGGGATAAACGTTTCCGTCGCGCGGGTCGGCGAACATTTGTGCCCGGATGTAAACCGTGAACTGCATGCTGTTCAGAAATCCTCCCTTTCCGTCGTACGCCTGTATGGTCATTATCGCGGCCGTGTCGGCCCTTATGCCGGAGAACCTTACCGTGCAACAACCGTTGGCTACGGGCCCGAAATCGGGATAGGGTATTTTTTTTGGCGCAACTTCGGGGATATTGGACAGGATATATACTTCCCCTACGTTGTACATCAGCCATTTGAGCTCTACGGCGATTTCTTCTCCGGGGCTGAATACCGTTACGAGCGGCTCGGTTCCGAAAAAGTTCACGACCCCGCGCATCGCCGGCGGCAGGGTTTTCACAATGTCCAGCACGCATACCATGTCGTCGTAAGGCGTGCGCTCGTCTTTCATGAATCCGGACAGGTGCAGCATCATCTGAGTGTGCCCCGGGGGCGTGTAGGCTATTATTTCGGAAAAATCGAAGGTGATGTTGGCGTTCGCGCCCGTACCCAGGATTCCGGTGTTCCCGGCGGCCGGAACCAGCCGCCACGACGGATGCCTGCCGTCGCCGGTACAGGACGGATTGAGCGCCTGCCACTGGTATTCCGGCAGTTGATATGCCACTTCCGCCCGTATGTCCCATGCGGAGTATCCGCATGTAAGCCGGTCGTCGGGCGTCAGGGAACCGCCGGTGCCGCCGTACACGAACGTCGCTTCGACCGCAGGGTTGCCGGCGGGTTTCTTTCCCGTATAAAGAGGCTCGTCGCCTGTATTTTTGATGTTGAGGAAAAGGCTGTTGCGAAGCGGGTCGTACGTTTCCGAGCAGAACACCGTTCCCTGATTGTCCAGAGTGATTCGCAGCACGTCCTCCAGTTTGGCATTTCCGGGCGCGGGAGCGTTCGCTACCGTAAGGGGGACGAGCTGCATGGACTGTACTCCGGCGGGAAAGCCGGTGAAGTTGACCTGCATGCTGCCTATTCCCGGCTGCGCTCCGGTAGCCGCGTCGTCTATTCCGACCGTAATCGCCGCGCCGTCGTCCCAGACGTGTTCGCTTCCGCCCCACGCAAGGGTCAGTGAACCGTAGAGCGGGTCGTACGAGAACTCCCAGCCTTCGGCCGCGACTTTCATGCGGCTCGTTTCCTGCGGGGTGAAGCAGGAGTTGAAATATATGTCCAGAACGGGTTTTTCGGAGCCGGACAGGTTTATGCCGGTTCCGGTTCGGTTGACCAAAGTGAGTGTCAGAAGCACCGGGTCGCAGTTCCGGTAAACGACCGGCTCGCCGTCGGGATTGGCGAGCGCCGGCTCTATTCCGTTGTTTTCGTTCATGGCATCGCAGTGTTTTAAAGCCGGTTTCGCGGCTATTTCTTGGTTTCGGCCTTCCGGAACTGAAGCCATCCTTCCTCCAGCGTTTGCGGGGAATAGCCCCATGCCGTTTTTCCGGTAACGCTGCGGTCGTCGAGCGTTACCGGCTCCCGGTTTTCCGCGTTCGACCATTTCCACTCGTAACCGCTTTGCGGGGGGAATATCAGGGAGTAGGAATACTTCTGCTTCAGGGCCGGGAATACGGGAAAACTTATTCCGAGGCCGTTGGCTGCTTCCGCGTACTGGTCCGGAGGAATGCCTATCCGTTCCGCCGGGAGTATGCCGCACGAGGCGTGCACCGCTCCTCTCGGGTCGAGCAGGAACGTAAAGCTCGTGCTTCCGCTTTCGAGCGTGAGCCGTATGTCGGAATCTTCGGGCTTTGCGACGCCGCGGGTGCCGCCCGGTTCGCCGGCGAGGGCGTAGAGCGTATTGTCGGCATACGGGTCGCCGCCCGCATTTTCCGTTATGTAGCCCACGAGGCCGTCGTCGGTGTCGTACACGTTTCCGAGCCGCACGGGGATTTCGACCGTACCGACCGCCGCCGAACCGTACTTCATCCTGTCCGGATAGCGGTATCTGCCGTTTGCCACGTCCATGGGCCACGGGTCGCCGTCGTTAGTGTCCCTCTGGTCGAGCGGCAGAAGCATTCCCGCCGTTTCCAGCCGCAGGACGGCGCGCGCCAGCGCGAGCGGCCTCCCGGTCAGGACGGCCAGCGAGCCGTCCCTCGGAGAGTTCCGGGAGCTTATGAATCTGTCCGACCTGCTTATTGCGGTCAGCAGGTCGGCCGTGAACCCTGCGCCGTGCTTTGCGCCCATGCGGTCGATGTACCACATGAAATCCGCCAGATGCGCATTGACCGACGGCCGACCGGGTAGGCCTATGTCTTCTGCGAGCGAATCTCCGGGGTTGGACGCGTTCCCGGGCCGGGTGCGGTATTTCTGCCGTCCGTGCTCCAAGCCGAAGCTGCCGGTTTCGCTGCCGTCGCGGTCGTAGAATACGAGCCTGCGGTTCAGATTGTCCGGCATTATCCAGCCGCATACGGGGGATGCCGCCGGATGCAGTCCCATTTCCACGTATCCGTTTTCGGTTTCCTTCACCGTACCGCCGGTTTCGGCTCCCAGCCAGCGAAAGAAAAGTCTTGCCGGGCTCATCAGCCGCGGGGGCAGATAGGCTTTCCCGGCATGCTCGGCGTCTTCCGGGAGGGGCGAAAGCGCGGCCGAGGCGCTTACGCTCAGAGAACCGTCCGGATTCAGGGACGGAGTTCCGAGCCGCATCCGCTGTCCGAAGACGTCGATTGCTTCGAGCCTTTTTACCGAAAGGAAGCCGCTGCGCAGCGGCCCGAAGCCGCCCAGCGCCGCGGAGCCGCCGGATACCGGGGCCTGCGTGTTGAAGCCGTCGTCGTACCAGTTGTCCCCGGGAGCGGAATTCAGGGCGGCTTCGGCTACCTGCGCGGTTACGGCGTCTTTCCTGCCGGAAGCCAGATTGGCCACCCCGATGCTCGGAAGATATGTCCTGAGTATCTGGTTTACGCCCGTTCCGCTCATGGTTTCGGACACTATCCGGCGGTTCGCGTATGCCGCGGATTTCTTGGCCATGCGTACGGCGTCCGGGTCCCCGGCATTGTTTTCGGTGAATTCGTCGAGCCGTGCCGTAAGGCTCCGGGCGGTCTTTTTTATTATCGGGGCCGAGCCGCCGTAAGCAATCCTGTCCTTCGTATGGAACGGCCGTCCGGGGTCGTATGTCAGATTGCAGCCCGTTTCGCCGAAGGAAAAGAAGCGCGTTATGTTGTCCGGCCCGTATCCGTTTCCGGAGCCGGTTTTCATAAGGTGCTCCATTTCGGCCGTCCATACGAGCTGGAGCGGCAGAAAGGGGTCGCATCGTTTGTCCCCCATGTACAGTATCCGTTCCTGCGTTTCCCAGCAGGCCCGCGACGGCGGGAGTGCTCCCCCGCCGGAACGCGTGAACCGCACGTTCAGGGGCAGGGGCGATTCCGCTTCCACGACCGGGTCGGGCGCGGGTGAGTATGCTTCCTTTCCGACGAGCCCGAAAAGGCCGCCGTTTCCGCTGCCTCCGTCCAGCGGACTTATTCCGCCCTGCGCCGAAGCGAGAGCAAGCCCGAGGGCATGGGGGTCGTTCGCCGCAGGATTCGCCGGATACCGGTTCGCAAAGTATGCGGCCGCGCACATGGACGCCGCGGGCATCAGCAACATGCCTTCTTCCGCCAGCGTCCCGATGTCTTCCCGGGCGGGCACGCTTCCGGGGATAAGCGGATGCAGGTTAAGTTCGGATGCCGGAATTTCACCGCCGAACGAGCCGCTTTCCAGCGACAGCGACGTTATCAGTTCGTCGCTCCTCCTGACCGCGGCCGAGCCGCCGCCGTTTCTGTCCCGGCAGTCGAGCATGGCGCTTTCGACGGTAAGTACGGCGTCCGGAGCGGTCCAGAAGCACGAGGCCGGTACGCACAGCATTTCCCAGCCGGGATACTCGGCCAGCCGCGCGTGCAGGTCGTCGTATTTTTTCCAGACGTCGTACGCGAGGGATTCTGCGCCGCCCGCGGGTTCGTTTATTCCGTTTATGCTTTTTCCGTCAGCGCCGGTGGAGTAGGCAAGCAATCCGGCGCGGTTTCCTTCTTCCACGACGTATCCCAGCTCGCCGGAGCCGGCGGTTCCTATGAACCGTACCAGAGCGTTCATGTCCACGCTTCCGCCGCCGCTCCCGCAGTACATTTTGACGTAGCGGTACCAGTCCATGAACAGTTGCGTCCTTATTTCCGTCAGCGCCGCTCTGGCTGTGTCGTATTCTTTCTGGGCGGTGTTGAGGACCGAAAGGCGTTCGGCCAGCGCGGTCGGAAGGCTGACTTCCCGTCCGGGTACGGCGGCCTCCCCTTCCCGTTCCTTACGCTGCACTGTCCATACGTATCCGCCGGCGTGCCGTCCGAATTCTTTCTCGAACAGTTCCGGCGCTATGGCCCGGACGAGGTCGCCCCGGTTTTCCGCATCCCGCAGCAACCCGGACTGTATAAGGTTCAGCATCAATTCATAACTTTCCGCGGCGTCTCCGCCGGCCGTATCCCCTTTCAGCAATGCCGACAGGGATTCCGGAGAGGAGTTGCCGACCGATACGCAGGCGTCGCCGCTTTCCCACACGGCCGGGGACGAGGGCCGGGACGGGTTGCCCAGAAAGCCGGTCGCCGCAGGGGCTTCGGCGGTGTCCCAGACTATTTCCTGCAATATGCCGCTGCACAGCGTCCTTTCCGGAACCGCGTCGCCGGTATCGGTTCCGGTATCGCGGAACGTCCAGCCGAAACGCTTTTCCGCATACCGCACGAGGAAGGCCGTGCGGCTTACCGGCGGCGTGTCCTCGAATCCCGAACGTCCCTTCAGGTAACGGTCGTAGGCCTTGTCCGCGGCCGACCGCATTTCGGAAAGCGGGTCGGAGCCGTCTATCCATCCTATGACCTGATAGCTGGCTTTGAACCGCAGCGGCAGTCCGTCACGGACGGCCTCGCATGTCGCGGCGTCGTCGGTGAACCGGTCGTGGAAGCCGAACACGCTGCAACAGTCCGGATAGTAGCTTGAAAAGGCGGGGCCCAGAAAGCCGACCGCGGTCAGGCGGCACGGGTTGCCGTCGCCGTCGGTAAAGTCGGAGAGGTATTCGTCTTCGGGACCGGACAGCGGCCACCGGGCTGCGTCCACGACGCGTCCCATATACCGGTAGGGCCGTTCCCCGAACGCCGGGTCGACGGGCAGCGGCACGGGCACGGAGCTGCGCACCGTTCCGTCGTCGTCGCGCTGCTCTTCCTGCGAGATGTAGTCGCTTTCCACCACCCAACTGTGTACCGAAGGTTCCAGCCAGCGGCCCGACCTGTCGTCGTACCTGTTCAGGTACCTTATGACGAGCCAGCGGTTCGGGGCCTGAGGGAACGCTATGCGTCCGTCGGGCTGTTCCTGCACTCCTTTCCTGAAACAGTCCGGCAGTTCCCAGTGCAGGTGGATGCCTTCGGCGAGCGTGGCGAGCGGGGAGTCGGCGCTTTCGAGGGGCTGTACCGCGGCGTCGCCGGTGCTGCTTCCCGACGGACTGCCGGCGTACGGCATCCTGTCGAAAGCGGCCACGCGCCCTTTGAACCCGGCCGCGACGTTGGATGCATCCGTGGCACTGACCCTGAGAGCCTTTATGTTGAGCGGGATTATTGCACTCATCTTTCTGCGGTTTTATTTAGAAAAGTTACCATGCCGACCCCCTGGGTCATCTCGAAACCCATCTCCGAGGCGTCCGCCTTTCCGTCCGGGCTGGCGTCGCGGCCTATCGCTTCGGCCACGCGGGCCATGTCGAGCACCCTGTCCGCGCCCTGCGCGCGCAGGCATCCCAGTGCCGCAAGGTCTTCCGCTATCGGCTCGGTGCCTATGGTTATGCGGTTGTATCCTTCGGAGGAATCGACGGTGAACCGGTATATCCTTTTGATGCACGACGCTTTTCCGGGGGTGCGGTCGAAACTGTCCAGTCCGTAGTGCAGGGCTTCGGGAGGCTCGTGGATGTCGACCCTGTAAATTTCTCCCGCGGTTATGCATATCAGGGTGTCGGAGTCGGGGCCCAACCTTTCCATGCGAAGAATCGCGAGCGGGGTTCCGGGGTCGGTGTCGGTCGGGACGCCCTCCCGCGGATAGGCGTCCACGCCCAGTCCCGGATAGTCCGCGACCACCGAGGAGCGGAGCAGGAAACCCGACATCTTTTCCGGAGCCTCGGTTCGGGCGGGAAGTCCGAGGAACCGGGCTCTGACGGAGGGGAGCGCCTTTCTGGATTTCTCGGTTACGGCCGGCTTCAGCGTCCTGTCGAGCAGCGCGCTCTTGGAAGGTTCTCCGTGTCCGGGTATCCTGCCTATGCTGGCCGCCCCGTCCGTGAGCGCCGCCGTCCAGCGCGGGTCCACATGAAAGAACCGTATGGATTCCGGAGGCAGCATTTCCTCGGACGGGACGAGGTAGTTTACCGGAACGCCGTAAAGCAGCCCGAGCCGGGCCAGCCACCGTACTATGTCGTCGGGGTAGTGGTCGTAGGCTCCGAGGATATTTCCCAGCTCTTCCGGCGATTCGTATGCCGAGGCGAGCGAGCGGCCGTATGTATTGTCGTCTGTCATTCCGACCGGGGTATTAGCGAACGGACATCATGATTTTTTTCACCGTGTTCCCTTCCGCCGTTTCGTCCTGATTCGCCGCGGCCTGCATGGCCGGGCGCAGGGTTCGCAGGAGAACAGCGGTATCTATCTTCTTGTCCACGAATGCTTCGGTGCGAGTGCGCCAGTTGTAAAGCGAGGTGGAGAATCCCTTGTCCTCGAGTGCCAACTGTCGTCCGAGCGTCCATGCCGCCGCGCAGGAAACGTCCAGCATTCCGGTGGTGGGGTCGTATGCAAGCAGTTTGTCGGACGAATCGGCCGTCAGGACTGCATACGTTTCTTTCGGGTCGCAGGGAAGCAGCGGCCCGCGCATCCACGATACGGAGCGGTCGGCAGCAAGGCCGCCGCTTTCTTGGGTCGCCGTGCGGAATATGTGGTCCATGGGGACGTAACCCATGCCCAGCGCATTCCGGACTTCTTCGGCGGCTCCGTCCGGGCACGGAACCGCAAGGGCGGTCGTCAGGTTCAGGCCGGGGTTGACGGGCTCCCCGTCGGGCGTTTCTCCGGCGCCGTTCAGCCTGCGGAGCCTGTCCCGGAATTCCGCGTTGTCGCCCGTGGAATAAAACGTCCATTCCTTCAGTACCGCCAGCCGCACGTATCTGCCTTCCTGCGGCCCCTTTCCTCCCGGAAGCAGGGCTTCCATACCTTCGAGCGACACGAGGTAGGCGTGCGTTTTCCGGCCGCTCGCGGGCAACCTGTTCCCGAATACTATGGAGAAGCCGCCTGCGCTTCGGCCCACGTCCGAGATGCCTTTCATGGTGGCTTTCTTTTCCAACCCTACTATCCGGATATGGGCCATGTACTTGAGGTCTTCCACGGACGGGGCTATCGCCGCGAAGAGCGGCGCGGGTATGTCCAGCACCGATACGGGGTCCGTAAACCGCTGTCCCGGCTCCAACCGTTGCGCCGCTTCGTCCGGAGCGCCGCGTACGGCGTCGAAATAGGAATGGTTGTCGCCGAGGGAGCTTTCGGCGTATGCTGAGGCGGGGAACAGGTCGCCTGTCGTGGCGGGGACGGTATCGAGTCCGAAATCCGGGAATTTCGAGGCTTGCTTTTCGACGTCCCCCTCGTCCAGAAGCAGGACGGTAAGCCACGACGGCACGTCCCGGTCGGAGCCGTCGGCGCTTTCCTCGGCCTGTCCGGCATTCTCCGGCGTCCTTGTCCACGGAAGGGAGGTCTTGGTAAAGACTGCCGAAGGCAGTGCCGTCGAGTACCGTCCGGAGGCGTTTTCCGCCGGGAACACCGAGTACACCGTCGCGGCCGGGTCGGACAGTGCGAACCGGTCGCCGCCGACCCCGAAACGGTATTCCGTTTCTATGGGGCCGTCGTTTATCCGTACATTCCCCGCGCCGACCAGTTCCTGCGCCGCTTTCAGCTTGTACTTGCCCGCCTGCAGCCCGGGCAGGTCGTGCTGTACGAACGAAACCGTCGGGGCGGTTTCTGCGGTTCCCATTTTTACCTTGAGCATGGCTTACGAGTTTTCATTACCGATGTCTTCTCCGAGCTTTCTCACCGCCGGCCAGTCCGTCAGAGCGGTGACGGTGGACATGTTGGCGAGTTTGACGGTGTTCGCCGTGCCGAATCCGCACTTGCGAAGGTTTTCGAGTACCGGCTGCCGCTTCTGCTCCACCCACGAATCGGCGAGCGAGTTGAGCACGTAACCCTCGTTTTCCAGTACGGCCTGCTTCTTTCCTTCCGCGGATACCGTTATGACCAGCCGCGGGGTGGATTCGCCCTCGCCGACCACATCGTAACGGGTATCTACCGCCCGGTGCATGTATGCGAACATATACAGGTTGTCCTGCTGGAAAAGGAGCCTTTGCAGCAGAACGGCATTGACCGCCGATGGCCTGCGGGGGAGCGGTTTCACGGTTACGCCGGTCAGGGTGGATTCCAAAGAGGCCGGGTCGGTCACTTTGGCGTCTCCGGCGTATTTGTCCCACAGGGCCGCCGCCGAGTCCCTGACCGTCGGGCACACGGTCAGGCTCGTTATGTTGTCGTCGTACTCTCCGGACGCGCTCATCCTCGACACGGCGAATTTCAAATGCGACGTTACTCCGTTGGCCCCCATGGGCTTCACGTTGCACGCCGGATTCCATACGCGGCCGTCCTTACCGTAAAGCGCGTCGCCGGGGTCGGTTACGAGATACGGCATGCCGTCGGGTTCCGTCGGAGGGTCGGGAGAGTCGTATTCGGAAACGTCGTTGGGCAGAGCCCTGCTCACGCCTTCGGGATACAGCATGCTTATTTCCGTAACAGGTATCTCGGTGGAAAGCGTCAGAACGTATCCGTCGGGCTGGAGTATCCAGTCCATGCCGTCCACATCCGTAGCGGCGAGGCCCTGCACCGCGTCCGCCCTGATAATGCCCGTCCTCGTCCGGGTCTCCGGCCCCGCGGCCGCGGCGGTTTTCGCCGGCGCGTCGGCCGGCAGGAACTGCTCGCGGAACTGCTTCCATGTAAGCATGGGAGGGTCGGAGCCGCGTGTCGCGCCGAAGGCTATGTCGAACTTGACTATGCACAGGTCTATCGTCGCCTTTCCGCCGAACGGAGGTCCCCACAGGTCCAGAGATGCCCCTATGGAGGCCGTGACGGTGAATATCCCCAGATTTACCGAACAGCCTACCGTCACGTAGGCCGTCGCCCGGTATGCGAACGGAGCCCATGCGATGATAAAATCGGCTCCCAGCTCGAACCACGCTTTGATTACCACCAGATTCCATGTGGACTTTACATGAAGCCCCGCCATGAACATCCCCTGCGTTACCGCGAAGTAGCCTTCTCCGAGAGCCTGCAACGGTCCGAGGCCGAAGTTTATCCCCAGCCGTTTCAGCTTCGGGTAATAGGCCGGCGCGGAAAACGAAGGATGATATCCGCCTACGGAAACGAGGAAGTCGCCCTTCCGCGGCCCGCCGGTCACCGCAGGCGGACTCAGCCATATGTAAAAGGCGAACGAGCCGCTCAGACGGCAGAAGTCCCCGAGAATATATGATGACGGCGAAAGCGCGCCCTCTATGGCCAGCAGTCCGGAGGATTCGCAGTACGAGGCCATGACGGCTATTTCCACGCAGGCTGCCGGAGAGGCGGTTCCCTTGGGAAATTTCATCGAGGCCGAGCCTATGATGCCGATTTGGACATCCACTCCGAACGATACGGTCAGCACGGCGAATGCGTTTATCATCTGGAAGGACGTGACCGATACTCCCGCCGCCATCCAGTATTGACCCGGCTGCGGGACGAAGTATTTTTGCATCACGGGAAGCACCTTCGCTACGGTGTCCTTGGCGGTAGCTTCCTGCTTGGGGGCTTTGGAGCCGGGGCCGGGCAGGAGGATATATCCGGGCAGCTCGTCGAGGGTGGGCAGCACGAGCCGGTTGTTGATGCCGAAGCCGCCTGCGAAACCTGTGATGGAAAGGCAGGGAGGGCCGCCCGGCGGGATTTCCACGTTTGCATACAGGAAGAACGAGGAGGGTATCTCCATGGTCTTCGAGGGGTCGTCGGGGTCGGGAGAGGTGTGTTTCGGCGTATTTCCGCCGAGTGCGCTCAGACCGAATGCGCCGGCCCGCACGAGTACCATGCCGTAGTATGAATCCACGCCTTCCAGAGTTTCGCGGAGGAAAGCGCCTCCTATTTTCAGGCTCGCCGTGTTTATTTCCATCGAGAATCCCTGAAGCCCGAATACGGGTTCGAATTCCGACAGCGGACTGCCGAGCGTAAGGCCGGTCATGGTCAGGGAGGCGGGCCCGAGCGCAAGGGAGGCATCCAGCGCGAACGAGAGCACATTGTCGGCGAACGCCAGCCCTATGCGCTCGAATGTCATGGGCCCGAGCTGCTTGTTGACGTCGAACCAAGTTATTTCCGACGGAGCCACCGCGCTTCCGTCCGCCGCGGCGCTGCCGGTAAACTCGAGGGTCCGGAGTGCCTGCGCGGGCTGCTTCTTGCCGCTGTCGATGACGATTACCAGACTCAGTATTTCCAGCTTTCCCGTGATTGTCAAGCCTTTGTCCGTGCCTCCGGCAGGCAGCGGAAGAATGCCTTCCGGCAGCAGGGGGTTGATTATGTCCGACTGTTCCCGCGTGAAGTCCGCCGAGGCATACACCACTTGCAGGTCCTTCAGCCCGACGGTAGTTCCGTCGGGCAGTTTTTCCCCTATGACCGGCGTATCCTTCAGGTCTATCGTTACGTCGAGCTGGAGCCCGAACAGGAACCGTTTCGTCTGCTGCTGTTTCAGGTATATGAATTTTACCTCCTTCAGGTCCACGACCAGCCCTTCGGGGATATGTTCGGACAGGGTTTCGGACACTCCCTTCACGAGTTCCCGCAGGGGCACGCTGCCCGTATCCTTGTGGTGGTAGGTCGCCGCGAACATGTCGGCCTTCATGTTCCGGTTGTCGAAGCGGATATCGAATACCATGTCGTCGATTGTCAACTGCCCGTTGAAGGTCGCATACCACCCGCCCGAACCCTGCACCGCATCCGACGGAGGGGGCGCCGCCGTCTTGTGCAGCAGGCCGACGTACACCGACATCGAGATTGCCACGTCGTCCACCGTAAAACTCCCGGCGCAGGAGAACGCAAAATTGCCGGTAGCCGTGGCATAGCTCACAGACAGTTCGGTAAGCTCCAGCGTTCTGACAGGCTCCGGAAGTTCGTTTATCCCGAAACTGTCGCCGAGGACTTTTACAAGGTCCTCCATGCGGAACGAGTCGCCCGCCGCCATGCCTCCGCGGAATACCCAGCCCCGCTCCTCGATGCCGTATTCGGCTTCGAGAATCATCGAAACGACATCCGTCAGGCCGAATTCGCACCCGAACGACCCCCGTACTTTTCTTACCGCGTCGTATCCGAGATACAGCGAAATTTTGTCGAACGAGAATGGCCCCGCCTGCCAGATGTTGGCGACTTCGATACTGAGATTGTACGAGCCTTTGCGGAGCGCGGCGGAGAAGCCGGCCTGCGATACCTCCAGATTTTCCGGAACGAGAAGGACGGCTTCCTCGGAAAAGTCGAGCGATTCGAGCAGTGCACGGATGCCGAGGGGTTTTCCGTCGTGCAGGTTCCCGCTGATTGTGATGGAAGGGAGTTCGAGTTTTACGTCGAGTTCCAAAGCCCCCACTTTCAGTACGCTGCCTATATCGAACGTTTCGAGCCGGGGGGCCGACAGGTCGGCGTACGCTTCGACGCAGGATATTGCGGCGTCGAATTCGGGGCCTGCGGCTATCTGCACGCTTTCGAATCCTTTGCTTACGGATTCCTCGAGCGACTTTCCTCCCGCGAGCCCGGCCAGCGCCGAGAGGCCCGGAAACCGGTCGGCCGGCGGCGCGGGCCTAAGGAATATTCTCCACACGGGCGAAGCCCCGAAACATACCCCCACTTCCGTCGGAATGTTTCCTATCGACATGCGGCCCGTTACGGTGAGCGAAAACGTGTCCGGCTTGAAGGAGCCGCCCACGTCGATTCCCCGGAACGAGAATATTCCGGGCAGCGGATTCCATCCTATGTCGGCCGAGCGGAGGGTCAGCAGGGTGGAAGCTCCGAACGTCGTATTCGGGTAAAACAGTACGCTGTAATCTTCGCCGGAGGCCGTCATGACGCTGCCGAGAAAGTCTATGCTTTCCGGAACCGGGAACGGAACCGGATAATTGAAAGCGAGCGAAACGGCCTGCACCGGCGTAAGCGAAACGCCTGTTTGCGCCGCGGTCATTTTCCACGGCCGTTCGTCGGACGTCTGGAGGTAGGCGGCCGACACCCGGAAACTTATGCCGCCGGCGGCCGTCAGAAGGGCATCCGTTTCCGCCGCCACCTTCATTTCGGTTCCTTCTCCCGATGCTTCGATATGCAGGGCCGAAACTTCGAGCGAGGGAGTTTCGAGTCCCTGTACGTCCCAACGGGTATCCTTGCAAGCGCCCGAAATGTTCAGGATGTTCCCGTCGAAAGTCAACTCCGCAGCGTGCAGAATCACCCTGCCGTTCGGAATGCGCCGCATCAGTCCGTCGAATTCTTCCGGGAAACCGTCGTCGGGGCACAGCTTCAGGTCTCCTTCGGAAGTTTTCAGGCTGCACAGGTAATCGTATAATTGGTTCAGGTCCATTCCGGCGGCATTTGGCATGTAAGGTTCAAATATGAAGCACTACGTTCAGGTCGTTGTAATCAACGCCGAAACGATGATTCGCAGGAACCGGCTCGGCAACGGGGTCGGCGGTGTAGGAATAAGTTACGTTGTATTCCCCGCGCTGTGTTCCGGGGCCGGGTTCGGGAACGTCTATCAGGATATCGCCGTAAATATTCGTATTGAGCCCGGCGACTTCCGGAAGGAAATAGGTGTTTCCGGCTACGGCGGCTTTGCCCGCGACGGGCAGTTCGGTTCTTTTTCTTGCGAGCGAGAACATTTCGGTAAGAAAGACTCTTTGCAGCCCGGCGGCTCCGTTAAGTCTTGCAAGCAAATAGGGCGACGGATGATAGTACGAGTTGTTCCAACCGCAGGATATCACGGCCGCGACCGGGTTCAGCGTATTCAGGAAATAATTGTCGGTACAGGTACCGGCGCCGTGGTGCCCGCACTTGAAAGCGGCCAGCCGGCCGGGGAACCGCAGAGGCTCGCCTCTTACGGTAAGTATTCCGGAGGCGGCTATATTGTAGGCGATATGGTTTTCGCCCTCTGCGGGCAGGTCGCCTCCGGTGTAGAACCAGAAATCCTCGAACCTTATTATCATGCCGATGCTGGCGGCATTGTTGTCTATCCCAATCATGGCGATTTCCTGATTGGGGCCGACCGGATTCCAGATTTCGCGGTCGCACGAGAATACGTATGCTTCCGGGTCGGCCGCCGTGGAAGGAATCCTTACCGCGGGAGAGTCGAGCCACAGCAATTCCGTGCCGGGGTTCGGTTTCATCCGGGTTCTTGCGACGCCCGGAACCTGTATCCACCTCGAACTCATCATAAGTTTGCCGGCGGCTATATCGGGATACAGCGACGGAGTCCATATGCTGTGGCCCGTATCTACCAGCATGGAACGGCTGTAAAGGCCGTAGGTGTAGTAATCACCGGGTTGCCATGCGCTCAAAGAGGGATTTATATATCCCCGGAGTTGGGAAAAGACGCTTTCGAATATTCCGTCTTTCATGTGCGCCGTATCCGCGGGATTGTTCGCGAAAGCGTCGGGAGTGTTACGCGTAACCGAGGATATTTTCTGGGCGGTAGGAATTAAATATCCGTAGCGCTGCACTCCCTGTCCCCACAGGTAGTCGTCGGCGGCTTGTTTGCCGGCAAGGTACCAACCCGTTACGGCTGCATACTGTACGGCCCTCGTTTTTATATTGTCGAGCAGGGCGGTCATTGCGGGGTCCGGCGTGCCGGGTACGATGTATCCGCCGTTCAGCGCCGAATACACCAATGCGGCTATTACCGCCTTTACGATATTGGGGTGAGAGGCGGGATTGTAGTCGCCGTAGGCCGCATCTATGTTGCCCGTTACGAGGTAGCACAGCGCGCACAGATTGTCGGCTGCAAGCAGGTTTACAATGCCGCCGCTGTGGTCTGCGTCGAAATGCGAGATTACGACCGAGTTTACCCGCACGGCGGGAGTATTGGCCGTGGCATGGTCGATAACCATGCCCTCCGCTTGCAGGCGTGCGATAACTGCGGTATTGACATCGGTAACCTTTCCCTGAAGGCCGCCGTCGATAAGCATCGTGCGCATGTACTGTTGCCCGAAGCCGGTACTCTGTGCGATAACGAGGGCGCTTTCCCCCTGACCTACATCGAATGCGGCTATTTTAAGGTTCTTCGGCATCGGATTGTTATATTATTCACGGTCTTGATATTATATGGTATCGACGATTTACAAGATACGTCGCGGATGAAGTGATTCCAAATATTTTCCCGAATTTATAGCAAATAAGCCCTTGTTTATTACATATGCGCCTGAATGCGGCATGATGCATTTAATTTATGCTTCTTGTGTGGCGTTTTGTTATCGGAGAGTGTGGGCTTTAAATAGTGTGTTGATTTTTTGAAGGCGGTATTTTGTTTTCCGGCAGTTTTAAAATGCCGGTGCAGGAGAACATGCCGTGCGGCATCATGACCCGGCAAGGGCTGCGAATTGACGGAAAGGATTCGTCCGGTTAAGCGCCGACGGGTGCTTTTGACGATTTTGCGGCGACGGACCGAAAGTCTGTACGTATGCTGTATGGGGACTGACGGCGGGCGCGGCCCGGCACCTATATGAAAAGACCCGGCACGTTTCCGTGCCGGGTCTTTGCATCGGTGCGGTTTGTTTTAAGGGATGTAGCTTTCTATGGCTTTCCACGAGTAGCCTTTCCAGAGGTTCCCTTCCGCATTGCCCATCTCCGTGCCGGAGGAGTTGAGCTTCAGCGTGCAGTCGGGAGTAATAGTCTGGGGGTCCTG
>DBFWXZ010000017.1:0-91621 GCA_048214935.1 Tidjanibacter sp. | reverse complement strand
CCGAACAGAGAAGTTAAGCCCGCGAGCGCCGATGGTACTGCACGAAGATGTGGGAGAGTAGGTAGCCGCCCCAATTATGAGGGGTTCCGTTTGCGGAACCCCTCTTTTTTTATGCCCATACCCAACCTTCCCTCCTCCCGCCGCTTTCCGCTTGTGCCGCTATCCGACCCCCTCCCTCCGCGCTGCGAGCGGCAAGATGTTGTCCCCTGCGCAGAGTCCTCTTTCTTTGACCTCAGTCGAACCCTTTCGCCTTTCCATTACTCTTTGGCCTTCCCACTGCGGAAGGCAGTATGCGAAAAACCCGGCGCACAGGCGCGTCGGGTCCTTAAAGGGCCGGTTCCTTTTCCTTACCTTCCTACCCCTTTCCCACTCCTATAGATTACAATCCCAGATGGAGGGATTACCGAGCACCTTAGTTTATAACGCAACCAAGGTATAATTAAGTAACTCGTAAGGGTTAATATTAACCGTAGGAAGGCTTTTTATGAAGTTTCTGATGCCGTAAGTGTCCAGTAGATAGTCACCGTTACCGGTATATATTGAAAAACCATACTTACTGTTGTCATTAAACGATAAAATATACGTCATTCCATTAGCTATATCTGTATATACTCGCATTTTCTTTAGGTATGCGGGAGAAATGTTTTCAGGTATGTTCATGTTGATTTTAACAATACCTGGTTCATAACCAAATGTCGAGGTGTTGGACTGAAACTTGATGTCGAATATTGACCCATATTCCGAAATTAGGTTACTGAGAGAAGGAACTATTGATTTCTCAGGACTTCCATAAAGAACAACGTCGTCTCCGAAACGTGTCCGTAGTGTTATTATTATTACTTTTCCTACGAAAGGGTCAGATTGTCTTTTTATGTAAATGATAGGCTCGGTAAGGGTATGTGTATTATTGGTGGCATTCCCACTGTATAATTTTTCAAACCGCTCTTTAAGGTTTTTCTCTAGGATAAAGTCTGAGATACAGGTTAACCCATCATTTTGAATGTCAACCATAGTATGTGTCGAGGCATCATTGAGCGAATTTGCCCAATCGGATAAGTTTATAGTTACCTTATCTATATTTTGTGGCACTGTAAAACCGCTTAGTCCATACCTACCGCCTAGAGTTACTACAGCTAATTTAAACTGTGAGATATTTTGAGACATGGAAGTAGTGTCGGAAAACCCATTGCCGAACCCGAATCCAATGCTTCCTCCGCCTTCGTTGTTTTTGAAATTAAATGAAGCGGCAATATTGGCGGACATGTCTTGTTCTTTGCTTTCTGCCGAAGTTGACGAGCTATGTGATGAATATCCGGAATATAAAGCACTTGCTCTTCCCCCGGTTACTAAGTTGGACAGTATGAATCCTCCATAGCTGGAAAATGTTTCTTCCGGCATCATGTTGTATAGGTCGTCTCTAAAAGAAGCGTCCAAGTAGTTGAGCGTAATTTGTGTGATGCGGTTTGAGTTCAATAATATATCATGTACTGCATCTATAATTTCCACGTCCAATTGCCCGAAAATAGATTTTTCTTCATTAGCAATAGCGGAAGAAAACACCTTTGTTATCGCTTTCTTTTTACCGATTTTAAAAATGCCTAAATCTAACTCAAACCCTCTTCTTATTTTTTCCGTTATTAAGGAAGTTTCTTCATATCGATCGAATCCAGCATATGAGAAACTGGTAGTTCTACTCCTTTTGATAGGTTTTGTAGTGACCCATGTTGGCTTATCAACCTTTAGTTTGGACATATCAATTATTGGATATCCTATATTGTCCATGCTTTCATAAGGATAAAAATTCGTTTTAAAAGACCTCCCTAGATAGTCTGTAAAGGAGAGTGCAGGTGAAAATGCATTCTTCGTATGAATTCTTGGTTTGGATAGTATCAAAGGCAGGTTGGGGTTTCTTTCTTTATAGATTTCCAAGAACTGGTTTTCGCCTTCGTAGTAAATGTCCGAATTGCTTTCTTTGCATCCGATAACGGATAGAAAAATTGCCAAAACAATGATTCCAAGTGAAGTTTTCATGGATAATAGTGTATGGATTAGGTTTGTGTATAAAATAAATGCTTTAAGAGTGGGTTGACCCTCAGGTTATTACAGCGGAGGTTTTTAATGACTGTATAAAGAGTATAAATTAATTTATAGTTTGCCTCCTGATAGAACTTTACACAGACTTTTTGTCCTTTATGTAGTTTCTTTTTATTCAGATAAGGGATTGTAAGTTACCATTTTTCATTTGGATAACAGGATATTGTGATAATTTAATTTTAGCGCTTTCATAAGAGAGTAACAGTCGCCACTACATAGCCCTACACTAATATGATGGTTCGCTGCGTAAGGGACAGATAGCCGCCGCGTCGAATACCCGCCCGGTGAGAAGGCTCTCATCGGGCGCCGCCGCGAATAAAACGAGAAGGCAGCCCCCGCGGGGCTGCCTTTTCCACAAACTTTTTGAAAAAGCCGTCCGTGGGTTTATTCCGTCGGAGCGTCCGTATCGGACACTCTTATATAGAACGGGACATCCACGCCGTCCGGGTGGGAAAATGTTCCGATTATGCGCCGGGGGTTTTCGACTATCTTCCGTATTTTCAGGTAGTCGCCTGCATAATATCCCGCCATTCTTTCGACCAGCGTTCTCGTGTCCGTAGCCGTTCCGTCCAGCCAGTAGTATGCGGGGTTCACCGTGGCATAAATATCCGTGTAGTAGAACAGCCCGCCTTCGTCCGTAGCGGTGATTCCCTGACCGCCCGTAATGGACATGTCCATTACGTCGTCCAGTATTACTACCATTTCTTCGGATTCGATGTCGAACAGTCCGGGAACCGCTACTACGGTACTCCAGCCCATCATGTTCTGGCCGAAATCCTGAAAGTTTACGGCCGCATACTTTCCGTTAGGGCTTATTTTACCCACTTCACTCGGACCCACGGTAGTGGTGAACGTGTACGGAACGGTGACCGGGTCGCCTCCGGGCATCTGTACTTCCACGTCTTTCACTATTTCGGGGCCGAGCCACTTCCATTGGCCGCTTTTCCAAAAGAATGCTTCGCTTACCGAACCTGTGAACGCACGTCCCAGAATAAAACCGCCGTCGCCTGATACGGCCACCGGATAGTTTCCTCTTATGTCGATTTGGTCGATGCGGCTTTTGTCCGGTCCGTCGAGTATTTCGGGGTTGCCCTGCGTCCATTTTATCGGAACGGTCAGTTTCGTGGCCGGGTCGTAGGCCGTACCTACCATAATGTTTCCGTCGGCGCTCAGGTCGTTGATTTGGGGATTGACGTAGCCGCTCGGAAGAGCGGCTTCCCGTATTTCTCCGTCCACTATATACCGGTCGTTGGACATTCCGGCGCCTTCGAGCGACACCGCCCAGATACGTCCGTCGTCGGATACGGCGTTGATTTGGTTGATTTGTTCGGTGGTCGAAACGTACAGTTTGCGCTCGTCGGTGGCCGTATTGACGGTGTACAGGTTCAGTACGGAAGTTTCCGCGTCGTCCGTAAAGTCGTACGTCACCAGCAGTCCGCCGTCGCGAGATATGGCCATTATGGACGATTCGAGTATATGGAATCCCGGTGAAGGCGCGGCGGTGGGAGCTGTCTGTTTTACGGTGACTTCGCATCTGGCTTCGCCCGCGGTAAAGGCGATAATGAGGGATTTTTCGGATTCCCCGGTATTGGGGGCGGCCGAAATCGTTATGCTGTTGTCGGTTCTGCCGGTTTCGGTCAGCCACCCGTTGCCGACGTCGAAACTCGCGTCCCATTCGGGATAAACGGTCTGTACGTTAATGGTGAGTTCGCCTCCCTGTTCCGTAAACGTGTGGTTATATACGTCGAGATAGAGTCCGTAAGGTATGCGGTCGTCGTCTTCGTTGCACGAAACCGCCGCAATGCAGAAGCAGACGAGCGGCAGTATTCTGAATATGTTGTTTTTCATGGTTTTCGCATTGTTTTTGAATGGAACTTACCGTAAAGGAGTGCTGTACCGCTGGAAAGTGAGCGTACCTATGCCGTCGACGAGGCCGTTGGCGTTCAGCGGCATTACGTATATTATCAGTTCTGTTCCGGGTTCGAGGTCCTCGCCGCTGTCGTCGGTCCAGTGGTTTTCCCAGTAACCGAGCTCGGGCAGATACCGGTAGTTCCAGTGGCCTCCCATCTGGTAGCTCATGGCTCGGGCGGTGAAAAAGTCCCTGACCCACTGCTCGTCTTTCGCGCCGGGGTCGTAAGGGTCGGTGCCGTCGATAAGTTCGGCGGTAAAGGTTTCGTAGTAGAATCCTACCGTGGCGTCGTTGGGACTCCAATAGTATGTACCTCCATTGGCCGACGGTTCCACCCGTATCCCTACCTCGGCGATTCCCGCATCCGGCACGTACGAGGGCGTACGCCAGCTTTTGCGTACGACCGATGCGGGATTGCCTTCCCGGTCGAAAATCAGGACGTATATTTCGTATGCCCGTTCCAAATCCTGATTCTCATGGACGTAGGGCAGGGTTTGCTCGGTGTCGTACAGATTTTTTCCCGAAGAGCTTTGAGAGAGCAGGTATCCGAGGTAGTCGCCTCCGTAGGATTTCATCGACATGTAAAATCCGTCGAGTGCCCCGGCTTCCACATAAAGCAGGAAGTACATGCCGGTAAGGCTGTTCGGGGTAAACGTGTAACGTGTAATCCAGAAATCGGCTATGTCAGAGCTTATCTCCACGGAAGGCACTTCGTCGGCCGGCCGGGTTCCGGATTCCGTTACCAGCGTTTCGGTAAGGTTTCCGTATCGGTCTTTACCGCGTACGTACAGATAATAGGGAGTGTCCGGCGTCAGGTCGAAATAGGTAGCGGTGAACGCTCTGAAAACGTCGGTTTCCCGTATTATTTCGAGGTCGGCGGTCACCCCCGGATTCTCGAATTCCTCGGTCCGGTCGGGAGCGGTCGCCAGCGCGTACTCGACCGACTGATATTCGACCGAAGGGGTTATCGTAAATGCGAGCGACCGGTCGCCGGCGAATTGTTGCGCCACTTCGATGGCGGCCCCGAAAGTGCGGACCGAGGCATTCGATACCGGTCCCGCCGAGCCGTCTTCCCTCAGGGCGCGGGCATATACCGTATATGCGGCATTTCTTTCCAGACCGGCGAAAATATGCTCGGACGGCTGGTCGCCTTCCGCTTTTTGTCTGTCGAGGGTTCCGGCTACGAATGCGCCGTAGTCCGATTCCGTTCCGATGGCGAATTCGTATCCGGCGGCTCCGGAACCGGGAGTTATGCGGACTGTTACCCGGTCGGCGTATGCCGGTCCGACCGGCTCGATTCGTTCTATGACCGGAGCCGAGGTCCCGTCCCAGTCGTAAACGGTTTCCCCTTCGCTGCACGAGCCGGCAAGCAGTACGGCGGCAGCCATGGGCATGAAACTGTTTTGAAGATGGTTTTTCATACTCATTATGGATTTTAAGGTAAAATGTGTTTCTAAGAGGTCGGCATCCGGCACGAAGCGAGCCGGGGACGGCTTGTGCGTCGTCCCGCGTTCGGGGTGAAATAGATACGCTAAAGTGCTACGGGGGGGGGATTTTCAATGCCTGTGCCTGAAGCCGGCGCAGCCGTTCCGAAGAGTTTGATTTCGGGACCTTTCCTGCACTTGCTATGTTTGACGAGCGGCATTTTTCAAATGTATGCACTATTTTCCATAAGAGAGATAACCCGATAAGGATTTTGCATAAAACATTTATGTTGTTAAAATTTACTCTGTTCGGCCTGTTTGGTAGTCAGCCGTTTCTTCATGGATGCGCTTCGCGGCGGCAGAAGCGGTTACAGCCCGATTTCATGCGGTCATTCTGCGGTTATTCCTGCGCGGTCTGAATGTTGTTGTCCGTCGGACTAAAGTTTAGTTATGGAAAAGACGGTTCACAGGGCCGCCTCGCGCGGCCACGTCAATCCCGGATGGCTCGATTCGTGGCAAACGTTCGGTTCCGGTCGGGTCGGGTCGGGTTTCGGGGCGCTGAGGGCGTTGAACGACGATACCGTAGCGCCCGGCATGGGTTTCAGAACTCGTTCGCAGGATAATCTGGAAATAGTATCCATCCCCCTCGAAGGAGTGCTGCTTCACCGCGACGGTACGGGAAGTGCGAAAAAGGTGAGGCCGGGGCAGGTTCAGATAATAAGCGCCGGCTCCGGCATCACGCACAGCGAATACAACGGCAACAACGACCGTCTGCTGAAGCTGCTGCAAATATGGGTCACTCCCGATACGGCCGATGCGGAACCTCATTACACGAGAGTGGACCTCGACCCGGACAGGTCGCAAAACGAACTGGAGCTGTTCATAACCCCCGACCCGGCCGACGGAGCGGGCCGGATACATCAGCGGGCATGGTTCGCCATGGGCCGCCTCGACCGGGGACGGTCGGTATGTTACAGGCTGCACGACCCGGCCGGAGGGGTTTACCTGTTCGTAGTGGACGGACACGTAACGGCAGCGGGCGAGAAGCTGGCCCCGCACGACGGAATGGGGATACGGGATGTTTCCGAAGTGCTCGTGACCGCCGACACGGACGCCCGCGTGCTGGTTATGGAAGTACCGATGAAATGACCGCGCCCTAAAGCTCTATCGGACGGCCGCTGTAAAAGTCGAGTATCCGGGTTTTGAACAGGTATTCGTATTTGGACTGCACGAGTTGACCCTCGGCCTTTACCAGATTGTCGAGCGCCACGCTATAATCCACCGAAGTGGCCGCACCGATGTCGAACTTCTGCTCGACGGCGCGGAACGCCTCGCGGCTCGCTTCCACGTTCCGGGTCGAGGAGCGGAAGCGCTCGAACGCCGAGCGAGCGTCTATAAGCGCCTGCTGCACCTCCCTGCGCAATTGCTTGTGCGCAAGCTCGAGGTCGTATTGCGCCCTTGCCGCCGCTATTTTGCCGGATTTTACGCGGGCGCGGGCGGTCAGGGATGAGAATATCGGGATGCCCAGTGAAAAAGATATGTAACCGCTGGCGTTGTCCTTTATCTGTTCGCGGAACGGATAACGCTTGTAAATCGGTTCTCCGGCTGCGGTCATCTCGTATTTCTTACGGGCGTCGGACCATGTGGAGCCGTAGCCGGCCGACAGACCGAGAGTGGGGTAAAACGCCGAACGTGCAATCCGGATGTCCTGCTCCGCCATTTCGGTCTGAAGCTGCGCCGCTCCGATTTGCGGAAGCGCCTGCGCCGCATCCAGCACGCAGGCTTCGTCGGGTAGGAGCGAGGCCGTAACGGCCGCCGCCGAATCGGGCTGCACTACCCGGAACGTGCGGTAGTCGTCCCTTTCCAGAAGCTGGCACAGGTTGAAGCGGGCGAGGGTAAGCTGATTTTCATACGAAAGGGCTTCCGTACGTGCGTCGGCGAGCTGGGCGTCGATTTGAAGCTGTTCGCTCAAGGTGCTGCGGCCGGCGTTTACCAGCGCGTGAGTGCGCTGCGACTGACCCTCCAAAGTGGTTATCCGGTTGTGCGAAATCTTCACGTTCTCCTCCGCGAGCAGGATTTCCAGATAGGCGGCGGTTACGTTCAGTTCTAGGTCGTTGGCCGTCTTTTCGGTAGCGAGCAGGGCCGCTTCGAGTCCCATTTTGTCGCGCCGGAGCTGTTTCATTTTGCGCATTCCTCCGAACAAGTCGGCGCTGAGGCTTATCGCTCCGTTCAGGTCGTTCACCGTTTCGTTTTCGAGGAAGTCGTAGGTGGTGGGGTCGAGCGCCCGGCCTACCGTCATGTTGTAGTTCGCTCCGGCGTTCAGCGACGGGGCGTAGTCCAGTTTGGACTGCCTAAGGGCCAGAGCGGCGTCTTCTTCGGAAAGGCGCTGCCGTTTGATTTCTATGTTGTGCTCGCGGGCGTAATCTATGCAGCGCCGCAGGGTCCACGGCTCTTCCTGCGCGGCAGCCGGGCCGGCGAGGACGAGCAGCAGGGTTATAAGGGTTTTCGTTCGCATCGTGGTATTGGGTTAGCTGTTTTTGGGTTTGAGTGCTCCGCGCAGACTGTCGCCTTCCGCTACTCCCGAAAGCACCTCTATTTTCAATCCGTCGGAAAGGCCGGTTTCCACTGACTGTTTCTCGAATGTCTGTCCCCCGGCGTCGGGGTCGCCCGCAAGCCGCATTACGTAAGGCTTGCCGTCCTCGAACTGTACGGTGCTTTCCGGTATGGTGAGCACGCCTTCGCGCGAGGCTACCATTATGGCGGCGTTGGCGCTGTATCCGGCACGCACGAACCGGCCGCCGTCGTCGCGCACGGCTGCCTTTACCTCGAACATGACGACCCCGTTCTCGTCGGTAGCCTTGGGCGAGATGTATTCCAGAACGGCGGCGAGCCTTACGTCCTGAAGCGCGCCTATGGTGAGTTCCACCGGCATTCCTTCGTGCAGTCGGCCCACGTCCGTTTCGTCCACGTTGCCCCTGAATATCATGTCGCCCATGTCGGCCACGGCGGCTATGGTCGTGCCGTCGTTGAAAGTGTTGGACTGTATGACGGAGTTTCCGGCTTTTACCGGAACGTCGAGTATCATGCCGTCCACGGTCGAACGTATCTGGGTGTTGCTCAGTTCGGCCGAACGCGCCGTTATGCCGCTGCGCACTATTTCCAGATTGTCTTCCGCCGCCCGAAGTTCCTCCTCGGCTTTATCGAGTTCAGTGCGGGAACGCTCGAATTCCTCCGAGGTTATAATGCCGCCTTCGTGCAGGGAGCTGTTGCGTTCGTGCTCCCGCCGGGTCTGGTCGAGCGACAGGCCGGCTACCTTTACCCGCGATTCGGCCGCGTTCAGTTCCCCCAGTTCCGGCACGACTTTCACTACGGCTATCACGTCGCCGCGGCGCACCTTCTGGCCGGCTTCCCGCAGCACTTCCGACACGATGCCGGATATCTGGGGTTTTATCAGCACTTCGTCCCGCGGCTCCACTTTACCGGTGGCCACCACGTACTGCCTGACGGTGTCGCGCTGCGGGCTTACAAGTTCGTACGTTTCCTTTACAGGGCGCGTCTTGCGCCACAGAAATACGAACGTGCCGAGCAGGATGCCCCCGAACAGCACCAGCATAAGTATTCTTCTGAATTTTTTCATATAGTCGCCGTTTCGTTATTCTTCCCTTATCGCATCCACTGCCTTTATCTTCAACGCCCGGACGGCCGGTATTATGCCGGCGAGCAGGCTTCCCGCCACTATTATGCCCGCGCATCCGAGTCCCGTCCAGAACGAAATTTGCCATGAAATGTACTCTTTCATGGGTTCGCCGTTAACCTCTATTCCGGTGGCCAGCAGTTGCAGGCTGTCCACGCCCGACAGAAGGGCCACCGCCAGCGTAAGGCCCGCTATTCCGGCCACGAATGTAAGCACGAAGCTCTCCGACAGTATCTGGGACAGTATGGCCGCAGGCGAAGCGCCGATGGCTCGCCGGATGCCTATTTCCTGCGTGCGCTCGCGCACCGTCACGAGCATTATGTTGCTGATTCCTACTATTCCCGACAGCAGAGTGCCGAGGCCCACTATCCATGTGAGCAGGGACATCCCTCCCATCAGCTTCGCCACCCGGTCGAACTCGCGGCCGAAGTTTACGCTGCTGACGGCTTTGGGGTCTTCCGGAGCTATGGTATGGGCGGCTTTCAGCACCCGTTTGCAGTCTTCTTCCAAAGCCCGTACGTCGCGGTCGTCCCGTGCGGTGACGCCTATGAAGTCTATGGCCCGACCGCGCCCGAACAACTGCTGGCACAGCGGCAGGGGAATCACTACGGTTTCCTCCGGGTTGGAAAACATATTGATTTTCCCGATGCTTTCCTGTACCCCCACTACCGTGAAGTACATTCCGGCCGCCAACACGGTCTGTCCGACCGGGTCGGAGCCGTCCGGGAACAGGTCCTTCCAGACCTGCGTGCCGATTACGCACACTTTGCGGCGTTCCCGCTCGTCGAGCTCGTTTATGTAGCGTCCGCGTACTATCCGCATTGGAACCACGTCGTTGTACGTAGCGGTGAATCCCATGAGCACATGAGATGCCTTCCGTCCTTTTCTGCTGAAGTCGAACTGTCCTCCCCAGTTGCCCGCCGACGTATAGAGAATACCCGGCACGGTGCGTTCGAGCAGCTTCAGGTCGGCCGTTTCCAGCTCCCATACCCGTCCTTTGGGCAACCCCTTGTAGGGAAGGGCCGTCCGGTCGGTGAACATCAGGCATGTATTGGGCGACATCCCTCCGGCCAGCGCCGCCATGGTGCGCATCTGCCCTGCGCCCGCTCCGAGCAGGACCACCAGCATGAAGACGCCCCAGAATACGCCGAAAGCGGTCATGATGCTGCGCTTACGGTTACGGGCCAGCGTATGCCATATTTCGTTCCATCTGTCGGCGTCGAAAAGTTTCATCGCTTCACTTGTTGAATCTCAATGCGTCCACCGTTTTGAGCCGTGCGGCTCGGCGGGCGGGTATCCAGCCTGCCACGAGTCCGGCAATCACCAGCACCACGGTGGCGGATACCGCCACCGACAGGTCGGGCGTCGGGTCGGTGAACATCGGGAACTCCTGCGATGCGGCCGCCTTGTCGGCATAGTATCCCACCGCCTCCATTACTCCCACGCCAGCCATCATTCCGATATATCCGAACAGGGCCGTTATTATCACGGCCTCGGTCAGTATCAGTCCGGTTATGGAGGACGGTTTGGCTCCGAGGGCCTTCCGGATGCCGAATTCGGCCGTGCGTTCCCTTACCGTTACGAGCATTATGTTGCTCACGCCCACTATGCCTGCCGTAAGCGTCCCAATGCCTATCATCCATATGAATACGGCAAGAGCCCCGAATACGGTCCCCACGGTGCGGTAACTGTCGTTATTGTCGTATATCCACAGGGCGGACCGGTCGTCGGGCGAGAATCCGTGCCCGGAGGCGAGACGCTGCCGTATCTCGGCCGCGAGCCGCTCGGATTCCGCGTTTCCTCCGGGGCCGGGCGCGACGGTAAGGCATATCGAGGTCAGTATGTCCCTACCTTGGTTGTACAGAAGTTGACCGGTGGAAAAAGGCACGTAACAGTAGGAGCGGTTGTAGTACGCCGGCGAGTCGTAAAGGCCTACTACGGTGAAAGGTATGCCGCCGAGTTCCACCGTCGCTCCCACGGCCCCGCCGGACGGAAAGAGGGCGTCGCGGGCGATGCGGTCTATTACGATTACCTTGCGCCTCAGGCTTATGTCGGTGGGATTTATAAATCTCCCTTCCAGCATCCTTATATTGTCCGTAACGGCTTTTTCGGGGGCCGCTCCTTCCGTGCCGGCGTCTATCCAGACGGAGCCGCGGGTCATTTTCCTTTCGGCGTAGCGGGTCCCCACGGTGGCGTCCGTTACCTGCGGAAGTGAGTTTACCAAAATCTCGGCGTCCCGCAGGCGAAGCAGTATGCGTCGGTCTTTCTCGTATCCCCCGTAGGGAACCGACGTCCAACCGCCGTATATTTCTACCGTATTGGTGGCCATATCGTCGAAATTGGCGAGCACGGCGTGTTTCAAGCCGTTGCCGGCGCCCAGCAGTATCACCAGCATGAAGATGCCCCATGCCACGGCGAAGCCGGTCAATACCGTCCGCAGCCGGTTGCGCCTTATGGAACCCCATATTTCGAGCAGTCTTTCGCGCATGTTTCAACTCCGCAGTTCTTCCACTTCGCCTATTATGCCGTCTTTTATATGTATTATGCGGTCGGTCTGTTCGGCTATGCCGCGTTCGTGCGTTACGAGCACTATGGTCATCCCTTCGCGGTTCACCTCGCGCAGCAGGTCCATGACTTCCTGCGAGGTGGCGCTGTCAAGTGCGCCGGTAGGCTCGTCCGCAAGGATTATCCGGGGCCGGTTTATAAGAGCCCGCGCCACGGCTACCCGTTGCTTCTGTCCGCCGGAAAGCTCCGAGGGGAGATGCGAGGCCCAGTCCCTCAGTCCCAGCCGGTCGAGGTATTCCATGGCGGCGGCATTGCGTCTGCGCCGGGACATTCCCTGATAATACAGCGGAAGAGCGACGTTCTCCAATGCCGTTTTGAATCCTATAAGGTTGAACGACTGGAAAATATAGCCTATCATTCGGTTGCGTGCGGCCGCGGCCTGCGATTCGTTCAGCCCTCTTATAAGCCTTCCGTCCAGATAGTAACTGCCCCGGTCGTAATCGTCGAGCACGCCGAGTATGTTCAGCAGCGTGGACTTCCCGGAACCGGACGAACCCATTACGGCCACCAGCTCCCCGGCTTCCACTTTAAGGTTCACCCCCTTGAGGACATGGAGCGGAGATGCGCCCCGGTAACTTTTATGCAGATTTTCCAGTACAATCATCTGGTAAGGTCTTTTTGCGGGCCGTGCGCTGTTTTTCGCGGCGGCGGATTGTGGCTGCCGTTTTTTCGGCGGTAAGCTCCCGTACGGCGTCGGAACCTATCCAGCGGGCGGAGCGGTCGCTGCTTGCGGCCAACCGCCGGGCGGTTTCGAGGGCGGCTTCGTTAAGGCCGAAACTGCGCTTGCCGACCTGCCTCAGCGCCCAGTTTACGGCCTTGCGTACGAAGTTCCTTTCATCGCAGCTCCATTTTTCTACGAGTGCAAGGTAAGGCAGGAAAGCTTCGTCGGGCGAGGTCCAGTCGTTTACGGCAAGGGTCGCCACAAGGGAGAAAGCCGTACGGCGTACGAATTCTTCGGGGCGCGGAGCGTATTCCGCGATTTTTTCACGGGCGAAGGGAAGATGCCGGTACAGGTTTATGCAACACTGGTCGCATACGTCCCATGAATCGAAACCTGCGGTCCAGCGGTCGGTATCCTCCGTGGTCATCAGGGGCGGGTCGGCCACGAGGCTCGCCAGAATACGCGCCTCATGTATGCCGCTGTCCCATAACGCAAGGGCGAGGGCGTGGTCGCGCCCTGTCCGCCGGGCCTCCGCCCGCAGCGCCGGCATGGGAATACCGAGGGCGTTGTCGGTACGGATGCCGTAGCGGGCCATGCCGTCGATATTGCGCTGGCAGCGCATTTCTTGCATTCGGGAAATCAGTTCGTCGCACTTGTCCATAAACCACTCTATAATTTACAAATATAGCGAAAGCCGAGAGCAAAGCCAAGCTTGCTTGAGCTTTGCCGAGGCGCCTCCTATATTCTTTAAATATAGTGAAAGCCGAGGGCAGAAGCAAGGTTGTGGAGTACAGACCGGAAAATATCCGTCGTTTTCCCGGCAAGCCTGACCGTTAGCACCGAATCTCCTGCCGGGAACAAATATATGAAGTATAACGGTCCCCCCCCCGCGTGTTGTGATTTTTACGTTTTCGTCTTTTGACGTTAGTTATATAACGGATGGTTCGTTCGAGTATTCTTTTACGTCTTCGGAGTCCGTATGTATGGAAAACCCGCAGCCATGTAAAGAAGGCTGCGGGCGGTTGGACAGGAAATATGGCTGCTACATGCGGGCGGTCAGGGCTTCCGCGAACTGGGCGCAGGCGGAGAGCTTTTCGGGCGTCGCTCCCTGCTTCATTTCGAGCGGGCCTGCCGCTACCTCCCATTTCATGCGGGCCGCGAATTCCGTCAGCTTGCGGACGCACGCGCCCGCCCAGGTGAACGAACCGAAGCATCCGAAATTACGGTGCGGGATGCAGCGCGATTCTATCGCTGCGGTCAGGGCCTCTACGGGAGGAAACATTCCTCCGTTGTAAGTGGGGCCGCCTATGACGAGAGTGTTATATTTGAAAATATCGCGCAAGACGTACGACTCGTGCGAGTGCGACAGGTCGTGCACGACGATATTTCCTACTCCCCTTACCGCCAGTTGACGGGCTATGTGCTCGGCTATCTGCGCGGTGTTGCCGTACATGGAACCGTAGGCTATCACGGCTCCGGACTCCGCCTCGTAGCGGGAAAGACGGTCGTAAATATCCACGACCTTGCCGATATTCTTTTTCCACACCGGGCCGTGCGTGGAACATATAGTGGATATTTCCAGCCCTGACACCTTTTTGAGCGCGTTCTGTACCGGCACTCCGTATTTGCCCACTATGTTGGAATAGTAGCGTATCATTTCGTCCCAGTAGCGGTCGGTGTTCATTTCCTCGTCGGTGATGCCGCCGTCTATGGCTCCGAAGCAGCCGAACGCATCGCCGGAAAATACGGCTTTCAATTCCGGACAGTACGTGACCATAGTTTCGGGCCAGTGCACCATGGGTATCATGTAAAAGCGCAGCATCGGGCCTATGGAGATAGCATCGCCCTCGTCCACCTTGTGCGTCCCTTCGCTCAGTCCGTAATAGCCTTCTATCATGGAAAGGGTCTTGGCGTTGCCCACTATTTTTATTTCCGGCCATTCCCGACGTACGGCGGCTATGGAAGCCGAGTGGTCCGGCTCCATGTGGTTTACCACGAGGTAGTCCAGCCCCCGGCCGCCGAGGCAGGCCCTTATGTTTTGCAGGAATATGTCCGTGTAGGCGGCATCGACCGTGTCTATCAGGGCGGTTTTCTCGCTTTTTATCAGATAGGAGTTGTAGGATACGCCCAACGGCAGGGGCCACAGGCCCTCGAAACGGTGCTTGGTGCGGTCGTTGACGCCGACGTAAAATACATCCGGCAGTATTTCGTAAGGATTGTTCATGTGCATAACGGTTTAGGGCGTAAAGGTAATAACCCCTTCCCGAACCTGCAAGTCCTTTCCGCAGGGGACCGGAGCTTGTGCCCGTAAATGCTTCCTCGCGGACCGCGGGTTACAATCCGTCGGTCCGAAAGCGCCGCCAATGAGCTTTTATAAGCTGGAAACCGAATCCGGCTCACATTTGCATGCGAGGCTTGGACGCTCTTGGAAAAAAATCAATACCTTTGCCTGCGAAGTGGCAAAACTCTAATCAATTTAATAATATAGTTATGGCAAATGACAAGCAGGAAAGGCTGTTCGCCCAGTTCCCGCCGGTTTCTACCGAGCAGTGGGAAGAGGTGATAAAGGCCGACCTGAAAGGAGCCGACTACCAGAAGAAGCTCGTCTGGCGGACGGCCGAAGGCTTCAATGTCCGTCCTTACTATCGCGCCGAAGACCTCGGCGGGGTCGCCTACCTCGGCAAAGGATGCGGCGAATTTCCCTATGTGCGCGGTACGCATTGCTGCAATCGCTGGAACGTGCACCAGACCGTGGTCGTGCATTCGGCCGCCGGGGCCAACGCCGAGGCCCGCAAGGCCGTGGAGGCCGGAGCGGAATCCATAGGCTTCCGCCTGCCGGAAGGTTTCGACCCGAAGGACGTACCGGCTTTGCTGGAGGGCATTTGCCCGGAATCCACCGAGCTGGTATTCTGCGGCTGCGGCGTGGGCGACATCGTGGATGCGGTAATGGAACTGCTCGAAAAGCGGGGAACCGACCCGGAGAAGGCCGCCGTATGCTTCGCTATCGACCCGATTGTGCGCAAGTTGTCCCTGAAGGGCGCTTTCGGATGCTGCGGCGACGGTGAAAAGTGCTTCGGGCGCATAGCCGGGTTCGTAAAGCGGTACGGTAAATTCCGCCGCGTGCGATTCGTGAACGTATCCGGACAGTTGTTCGGCGACAGCGGTTCCACCATAGTGCAGGAGCTGGCCTTTACCCTCGCCGCCGGACACGAGTATCTGGTACGCCTTATGGACGCCGGACTGACCGCGGACGAGGCCGCCCGCACGATTCGGTTTACCGTGTCGGTAGGCTCGAACTACTTTATGGAGATTGCCAAGATACGCGCCGGCAGAATGTTGTGGGCCAATATAGTAAAGGCTTACAAGCCGGAATGCGCTTGCTCGGAAAAGATGTTCGTGCACGCCGTTACCAGCGGTTGGAACCTTACCGTTTACGACCCGTACGTAAATATGCTCCGCGGGACGACAGAAGCCATGAGCGCCTCGATAGCAGGGGTACACTCGCTGGAGGTTAAACCGTTCGACGCCGCCTACGAGGACCCGACGGAATTTTCCGCCCGAATCGCCCGCAACGTGCAACTGCTGCTGAAGAACGAGTCGCATTTCGACAGCGTGACCGACCCGGCCGGAGGCTCGTATTACATTGAAAATCTTACCGTCAGCATAGCCGCCGAGGCATGGAAGCTGTTCCGGGAAGTGGAGGACAGGGGAGGCTACATGGCCGCTTTCAAGGACGGATTCATTCCCGACGCCGTAGCCGCTTCCGCCGCCGCCAAGGATAAGAACGTAGCCACCCGCCGCACGGCTTTGCTCGGAACCAACCAGTTCCCGAATTTCGGCGAAACCGCTCCGGAGCAGGTCGGCGAACAGACCGTGAGCGGCGTCTGCCGCTGCGGCTGTGCTCCCGAAGGAGCGAAGGTGCTTCGGCCTTACCGCGGGGCCATGGCGTTCGAGCGGATGCGCCTGCGCGTGGACCGCAGCGGCAGGGAGCCCAAAGCGTTCATGCTTACGGCCGGGTCGCTCGCAATGGCCCGAGCCCGCGCCCAGTTCGCCTCGAATTTCTTTGCGTGCGCCGGTATCCGCGTGCAGGACAATACCTTCTTCCGCTCGGTGGAGGAAGGAGCCGAAGCCGCCCTGAAATCGGGCGCGGAGATAGTGGTGATATGCGCTGCCGACGACGATTACGCGACCCTCGCCCCGCGCGCTAAGGAGCTTATAGGCGACCGCGCCGTTATAGTGGTGGCCGGAGCTCCGGCGTCCCAGCCGGAGCTGGAGGCTCAGGGTATAACCAATTTTATCAGCGTGCGCAGCAACGTGCTCGAAACGTTGCAGGGCTACCTCGAAAAACTCGGTATCTAAAACCGGCAAATCATGAGAGCAAAATTTTCAGACATATCGTATGAAGGCGGCGCAGAACGCTGCCAGACCAGTCCCGCCGGCTGCTCCGACCGGCCTTGGATGACGGCCGAGAAAATTCCCGTCAAGGGCGTTTACACCGCCGGGGACCTCGAGGGCATGGAGCACCTGAATTATGCGGCCGGCATAGCGCCGTTCCTGCGCGGTCCGTACAGCACCATGTACGTAATGCGTCCGTGGACGATTCGGCAGTACGCCGGATTCTCGACCGCCGAGGAGAGCAATGCGTTCTACCGCCGCAACCTCGCCTCCGGTCAGAAGGGGCTTTCGGTTGCGTTCGACCTTGCCACGCACCGCGGCTACGATGCCGACCACCCGCGCGTGGTGGGCGACGTGGGCAAGGCCGGAGTTTCGATTTGTTCGGTGGAGGACATGAAGGTGCTGTTCGACGGCATTCCGCTTCAGCAAATGTCCGTGTCGATGACGATGAACGGGGCCGTGCTGCCCGTGCTGGCGTTCTACATAGTGGCCGGGCTCGAACAGGGCTGCACGCTGGAACAGCTTACCGGCACGATTCAGAACGACATTCTCAAGGAGTTCATGGTGCGGAACACCTATATCTACCCGCCCGAATTCTCCATGCGGATTATCGCCGACATCTTCGAGTACACTTCGAAGAACATGCCCAAGTTCAATTCCATTTCCATTTCCGGCTACCACATGCAGGAAGCGGGAGCTACGGCCGATATCGAGCTGGCCTATACGCTCGCCGACGGTCTGGAGTACCTTCGTGCGGGCATCAATGCCGGTATGAGCATCGACCAGTTCGCACCGCGGCTTTCGTTCTTCTGGGGCATCGGCATGAACCATTTCATGGAAATCGCCAAGATGCGTGCCGCCCGCCTGCTGTGGGCCAAGCTCGTGAGCCGGTTCGAGCCCAAGAATCCCAAGTCGCTGGCTTTGCGCACTCACTGCCAGACCTCCGGCTGGTCGCTCACGGAGCAGGACCCGTTCAACAACGTGGCCCGCACGGCCATCGAGGCTATGGGAGCGGCTCTGGGCCATACCCAGAGTCTGCATACCAACGCTCTGGACGAAGCGATTGCTCTGCCGACCGACTTTTCGGCACGTATCGCCCGCAATACTCAGATTTACATTCAGGAGGAAACCGATATCACCCGCGAGGTGGACCCGTGGGCGGGTTCCTATTACGTGGAAAGCCTTACGAACGAAATCGTGCACAAGGCGTGGGAGCATATCGAGGAAATCGAAAGTCTGGGCGGCATGGCCAAGGCTATCGAAACCGGTATTCCCAAGATGCGCATAGAGGAGGCTTCGGCCCGCAAGCAGGCGCGGATAGACTCCGGCAACGAGATTATAGTCGGCCTCAACAAGTACCGTCTGGAAAAGGAGGCTCCGATAGATATTCTGGCCGTGGACAACACCGCCGTGCGCGAACAGCAGATACGTCGCTTGCAGGAACTGCGTGCCAACCGCGACGACGCAGCGGTGAAAAAGGCTCTGGATGCGATTACCGAATGTGTGCGCACGAAGAAAGGCAACCTGCTGGAGCTTGCGGTCGAAGCCGCGAAGGCGCGTGCTTCGCTGGGCGAAATTTCCGATGCCTGCGAAGTGGTGGTAGGTCGTTACAAGGCAGTTATCCGTTCAATTTCAGGTGTATATTCGAGCGAAGTGAAGAACGACGAGAGCTTTGAGAAGGCGAAAGAGCTTGCCGCGGAGTTCGCCAAAAAGGAAGGCCGTCAGCCGCGCATAATGATAGCAAAGCTGGGGCAGGACGGACACGACCGCGGAGCCAAAGTGGTGGCCACCGGATACGCCGACATAGGCTTCGACGTGGATATGGGTCCGCTGTTCCAGACCCCGGCCGAGGCCGCCAAGGAAGCGGTGGAGAACGACGTGCATGTAGTGGGCGTTTCTTCGCTCGCCGCAGGCCACCTTACGCTCGTGCCGCAGATTATAGCAGAGCTGAAGAAGCTGGGCCGCGAGGACATCATAGTAATCGTGGGAGGAGTGATTCCTGCGCAGGACTACGACCAGCTGTACCGCGACGGCGCGGCGGCCATATTCGGCCCCGGAACCCCTATCGCCACTGCGGCCATCAGGATTCTCGAAATTCTGATGCAGGAGTAGCCTCCGCCGAGTACGGCAGTACGAAAAGCCGGCCCCTGAGGGCCGGCTTTTAGCTTTGTGTACGGAAGGTTACTCTATCGAGATGTCCCGCGAGTGAGGAGAGAGAATGCTTATCCGTACCCGCATGGCGTCGTCGGGCAGCAGCGGTTCGATTTTTTCGGGCCACTCGACCAGACAGAGCGCACCGCTGTAAAAATATTCCTCGTAGCCGAGGTCGAACGCCTCCTCCTGACGGTCTATGCGATAGAAGTCGAAATGAAAAAACTCTTCGCCCCGTCCGTCCGCATACCGGTTGACGAGTGCGAAAGTGGGGCTGGTGACGGTATCGGCGGAACCGAGCGCGGCCGCTATTTCGCGCACGAGGGTGGTCTTGCCGGCTCCCATGGGACCGTAGAGCGCTATCACGGTGCGTCCGCCGCGGCGTTCGAGTATCTTGCGGGCCGCCTGCGGAAGACCGGCCTCGGATTCTACATGCAGTTTCATGCGGTCACGGTTTGGGGTCGAGCACTACGTAGGGCACTATCATTTCCTCCATGGATATGCCTCCGTGCTGGAACGTATTTTTGTAATAGCGCACGTACTGGTTGGCATTGTTGGGATAGGTGAAGAAGTCGCGGCCGAGGGCGAACACGTATGACGAGGTCAGATTGCTCTGCGGAAGCTGCGCATCGTGCGGCCGGGTTATCTCGAACACTTCGCGGGAGTTGTAGGAGAGGTTGCGCCCGGTTTTGTAGCGCAGGTTGGCCGAGGTTTCCCGGTCGCCCACTATCCGTATGGGATTGTCCACGCGTATGGTCCCGTGGTCGGAGGTGATGATTATGCGGTGGCCGCGCTCGGCCAGCAGCCGGAGGGCTACAAGCAGGTCGGAATGTTCGAACCACGAACGGGTAAGCGAGCGGAACGCCGCGTCGTCTTCCGTGAGGTCGCGGATGATTTCCGTTTCGGTGCGGGCATGGGATAGTATGTCGAGGAAATTGTGCACTATCACCGAGAAGTCGGCGTCGTAAATGCGGGCTATGTTGTCCACCAGCCTGCGCCCGGCTTCGGGGCGCACCAGCTTGTCGAAAGTGACCTTCCATTTTTTACCGGACGCCTGAAGTTGACGGCGAAGGAAGTCCTCTTCGTACATGTTCTTGCCCCCCTCCTCGTTGTCGTTCAGCCACCGGTCGGGCATGACCCGGTCGATTGCGAGCGGCGTAAGGCCGGCGAACAGGGCGTTGCGGGCGTACTGCGTGGCCGTGGGCAGTATGCTGCAATAAAACTCCTCGCTGCGTATGTCGTACAGACTGTAAAGCAGGGGAGCCACCGTGCGCCACTGGTCGTATCGGAAATTGTCGATAAGCAGCAGGGTGGTCTTGCGCGGGGTTTCGTCGGCGGCCGGGATGATACGGCTTTTCATCAGGGTATGCGACATCACCGGCACGTCCGGGCCGCGGCCGTTAATCCAGTCGAGATAGTGCCGCCGTACGAATTTTCCGAATTCGTTGTTGGCTTCGTCGTGCTGGTAGGTCAGCACCTCCCTGATTCCGGGGTCGGAAGCCTCGGAAAGCTCGATGTTCCAGTTCGCGAGCCGGCGGTAAATGGAACTCCAGTCCCCGAACGTGTCGGCCGCGGAAAGCTGCGAGCCGATACGGCCGAATTCGGCCCGGTAGTCGGCCGTGGACTGCTCGGTTACGAGCTGTCGGGAATGCAGGTTTTTCTTTATGGACAGCAGCACCTGACTGGGATTGACGGGCTTTATGATGTAGTCGGTTATTTTCGACCCGATGGCCTTGTCCATTATGTTTTCCTCTTCGCTCTTGGTGACCATGATTACCGGCACGGACGGCCGCGCGTCCTTGAGTTTCGGAAGGGTTTCCAACCCGGTCATGCCGGGCATCATCTCGTCGAGGATAACCAGTTCGTAAGGAGTGGAGCGCACCATTTCCACGGCGTCGTAACCGTTGTTGCAGGTGTCCACCTCGTAGCCGCGGCCCCGCAGGAACAGGATATGGGGCTTGAGCAGGTCTATCTCGTCGTCCACCCAGAGTATTTTGGCTGCTGACATGCTTTTCTATTGACGGGTAAATTTATACAATTATACGATAGCAACGATAATGCTGGAGTTTTATTTCCCGCAGGCGGCCTTTTCCGGGTTATGCGCCGGAAGGGATGAAATGACATATAAGGTCTGCCGAATAACATAAAAGGGCGCACTGGACGGAAAAATAACCGCCGTCCGGCATACCTGAAACCGGTTTCGGAACGTTATCGAAAAAGCGGAACGGACGGAACCGGCAGAAAGCAAGGTATTTATATTGCACTGTTTTTCAGATGTTTATCCTTGAAATATTTGTGTCTTAGGTTTTTGGGCCGATTTTTGTTGTAGGTGTCCGCAGCTCCGCGGCCGGAAATGCAGTGCGGGCGATTTTTCAAAAAAGTCTGTACGCGATTGGATATTAAATAAATAATAACGTATATTTGCAGTCCGCATAATGTAATACATATAATCTTTTAAATCCTAATACCATGACAAAGGCTGATATTGTAAACGAAATCGCCAAGACCACGGGCATCGACAAGTCGGAAGTCCAGCAAGTGGTCGAGGAGTTTATGAAAACGGTCAGAAACTCTCTTATCGACAACAACAACGTTTACCTTAGAGGGTTCGGCAGTTTCATAATCAAAAGGCGCGCCCAGAAGGTGGCCCGCAATATCTCCAAAAATACCACCATTACCATTCCCGCGCACAATATCCCCGCTTTCAAGCCTTCCAAGAGCTTTGCTTCCAAGGTGAAAGGCGGCAAATAACAATACAGATATAACCGAACTAAAACAAACAAGAAACTATGCCGAGCGGTAAGAAAAGAAAAGGGCATAAAATGGCTACCCACAAACGGAAAAAACGTCTGAGAAAGAACAGACATAAGAAAAAGAAGTAGGCAGCCGGCAGTGTTCCGTTTGCAGATAAATAAAGCTGAAGACCGGACCGGGTTCTTTGGCTTTATTTATATTGAGCCATACCGGCTAAACTCGAATTAAATGAACAGGGAACTTATTGTCAACGTAACCCCCGCCGAGATAACCATAGCCCTTGTCGAGGACAAGCAGCTCGTGGAGCTGGGCAAGGAAAAAGTGAAAACCGGCTTTTCGGTGGGCGACATTTATCTGGGCAAAGTGAGGAAAATCATGCCCGGACTGAACGCGGCGTTCGTGAACGTCGGATACGAGAAGGACGCATTCATACACTACCTCGACCTCGGCCCCGGATTCAGCACTCTGCACAAGCTCGTGGGTTCGATACCCTCCCGAAAGCGAAAGGTACGCTTCGAGGGCATAAAGATGGAGCCCCCCATAGGAAAGGGCGGGAAAATATCCGAGCACATTTCCACCGGCCAGCCCATAATGGTGCAGATAGCCAAGGAAGCCATTTCCACCAAAGGGCCGCGCCTGACCTCGGAAATATCCCTTGCCGGCCGCAATGTGGTGCTTATTCCGTTTTCCAACAAGATATTCATATCCCAGAAGATAAAGGCGTCGGAAGAACGCAAAAGGCTGCGCAAGGTGGCGGAGGATGTGTTGCCGGACAACTACGGAGTGATAGTACGCACGGCGGCTGCCGGCCGCAACGACACCGACATAGCCGAAGATATCCGCACGCTGATAACCCGCTGGGAATCCGTGCTCGAGACGGCGCGTACTGCGAACGCTCCGGCAGTGCTGCTGAGCGAGATGAACCGGGCCAACACCATTATACGCGATTCGCTCAACGGTTCGTTCGGCTCGATAGTGGTGGACGACCAGGCGCTTTACGAGCAGATAAAAGAGTACATAAAGGTAATCGCCCCGGAAAAGGAGAAAATAGTAAGGCTCTACAAGGGTAAGACCCCGGTATTCGACCACTTCGACATATCGAAGCAAATCAAGTCGCTGTTCGCCAAGTACGTGTCGCTCAAGCGTGGGGCCTACCTCATAATCGAGCACACCGAGGCCATGCACGTGATAGACGTGAACAGCGGCAACCGAGCGAAAGTGGCCGACGACCAGGAATCCACGGCGCTGGACGTGAACCTTTCGGCCGCCGCCGAGATAGCGCGCCAATTACGCCTGCGGGATATGGGGGGCATAATCATAGTGGATTTCATCGACCTGCACAAGGCCGAGAACCGGCAGGCGCTTTACAAGAAGATGCAGGAGCTTATGGCCGACGACAAGGCCAAGCATACCATACTCCCGCTCTCGAAGTTCGGGCTGATGCAGATAACCCGCCAGCGAATCCGTCCGGAAGCGATAGCGGAAGTCAAGGAGGTGTGTCCTACATGCGGAGGAACCGGACAGGTGCTTCCCACTCTTCTGCTCGACAAGCAAATAGAGAGCAAGGTCGCGTATTATGCCGGCAAGGGCATAAAGTACCTTCAGATACTCGCCAGCCCGTACGTGGCCGCTTACTTGAACAAGGGACTGTGGAACATAAAGATGCAGTGGCAGACCCGCTACCGGGTGCGCCTTCGCATTACCGTGGACCAGTCGCTCGGAGTTATGGAAACCAAGATACTCGACCGTAAAAACCGCGAACTGAACTGATGTATGTCCGCCGCGGATGAAATACTGGGCGCCGCGGCCGCTTCGGGGCGTCCGGCGGAAATGGCTGCCGGTCGCGAGGGAGTAACGGCGCTTCGCGGCCTGGCCGGTTCGGCGTATGCCCTTTATGCCGCCGCCGCTTTGCGGATTGCGGGAGGCATACATGTATTCCTTGCGGAGGACCGGGATGCGGCGGCTTATCTGGCCGGCGATTTGGACGCCCTGCTGGGAGAAGGCGCGGCCATGTTCTTTCCCACCGGCTACAAACGTTCCGTACGTTTCGGTCAGGAGGACCCGTCCGGTCTGGTGCAGCGAACCGCGGCTTTGGAGGCGGTGAGGAATTACGGAGGGGGCCGGCTCGTGATATGCACCTATCCGGAGGCTCTGGCCGAAAAGGTGGCCGCAAGGGAGCAGCTTACGGCCGCGACGCTGACCCTGTCGGCCGGCGAGCGCATAGCTCTTACTTCGCTGGAGGAAATAGTAGCCGACATGGGCTTCGAGCGCGTGGACTTCGTTTACGAGCCGGGGCAGTATTCGGTGCGCGGCGGGATATTCGACGTGTTTTCCTACTCGGACAACAGGCCCTACCGCATCGACTTTTTCGGCGACGAGATAGACTCTATCCGGGCATTTTCCGTATCCGACCAGCTTTCCACGGAACGGCTGCAAAGCGTTTCCGTAGTGCCCGACATGCGTCGGGCACCGGCCGGTGCGGAGCGCGTTGCCCTGACCCGGTTCGCGGAGGATTTCACCCTTTGGGCCGACGATTTGGACTATGCCCTGCGCCGGGTGGACGACCTGCGCCGGAAGCTGCTCGCCGAGAGCGGCGAGCCGGCCGAAGCGGCCGCTCTGGTTACGAGCCGAAAGGATTTGCTGGCGTCGCTCGAAGGTCGGCGGGTGTTCGTGCGGCGCGGTAACGCGGCCGGACTTCCCGAGGCCGGGAGCATTGCCTTCGACACTTCGCCGCAGCCGTCGTTCAACAAGCAGTACGACCTGCTGGCCGACGATATCCGCCGCCATTCGGCGGAAGGGTACACTACCTGCATACTTTCAGAAAATCGGGCGCAGACCGAGCGTCTGCAAAATATATTCGCTTCGCTGCCGGGCGGCGCGGTGGACTTCCGTCCCCTCGCGCTTACCCTGCACGAAGGATTCACCGACAACGGTCTGAGGCTGTCGCTCTACACCGACCATCAGATATTCGAGCGTTACCACCGTTATTCCGTGCGCGGCGGCCTCGACCGCAGCCGCAGCATGACGGTAGCCGAGCTTGGAGAACTGAAACAGGGCGATTACGTGGTGCATATCGACCACGGGGTAGGCCGTTTCGGAGGGTTGGTGAAAACCGTGGAGAACGGAAAGGAACACGAGGCCGTGAAGCTGGTTTACCGCGACGGCGACGTGCTGCTGGTGAACGTACATTCGCTGCATCGCATTTCGCGCTACAAGGACAAGGACAGCGACATGCCGCCCCGCATTTACAAGCTGGGCTCCGGAGTGTGGCAGCGGATGAAAAACGCCGCCAAGAGCGCCGTAAAGGACATAGCCCGCGAATTGGTGGCGCTCTATGCCGAACGCCGCGCCGGAGGAGGGTTCGCATTTTCGCCCGACGGATATTTGCAGCACGAGCTGGAGGCTTCGTTCGCCTACGAGGAAACGGCGGACCAGCAGCGGGCGATGGAGCTCGTCAAGCGCGACATGGAAGCCCGCGAGCCTATGGACAGGCTTATTTGCGGCGACGTCGGATTCGGTAAAACGGAGGTCGCCGTGCGCGCCGCCTTCAAGGCCGTGTGCGATTCTAAGCAGGTGGCGGTTCTGGTTCCGACCACCATATTGGCCCTCCAGCATTACCGCACTTTTTCGGAACGCCTCAGGGGTTTTCCGGTAAGGGTGGAAATGCTCAGCCGCGCCCGTAGCGCCAAGGAAACGCGCGAGGTGTTGGCCGACCTTGCCGCCGGAAAGGTGGACATACTCGTAGGCACGCACAAGATTCTGGGCAGGGACGTGAATTTCAAGAATTTGGGATTGCTCGTAATCGACGAGGAGCAGAAGTTCGGCGTCACCAGCAAGGAGCGCCTGCGGCAGCTCAGCGTCCATGTCGATACCCTGACCATGACAGCCACGCCTATCCCGCGTACGCTCCAGTTCTCGCTGATGGGCGCGCGCGACCTGTCGGTCATAGCCACGCCGCCGGCGAACCGGCAGCCGATAGTGACCGAGTCGCATACGTTCGACGAGGAGATTATCCGGGAGGCGGTGGATTTCGAATTGGCCCGCGGCGGACAGGTCTATTTCGTGCACAACCGCGTGGAGGACATAGAACGCATCGCCGACCTCGTGCGCCGCGTGTCGCCCGGAGCGAGGGTAGCCGTCGGGCACGGCCAGATGAATGCCCAGCAGCTCGAAAAGCTGATAATGGATTTTATTTACAACGAGTTCGACGTGCTGGTGGCCACCACTATCATAGAGAACGGCATCGACATACCGAACGCCAACACCATTATAATCGACGACGCCCAGAACTTCGGCCTAAGCGACCTGCACCAGCTCCGGGGCAGGGTGGGACGTTCCGACCGCAAGAGTTACTGCTACCTGCTTTCGCCTCCCGACGAGCTGCTTTCTTCGGAGGCCCGGCGGCGTCTTCGTACCATAGAGGAATTCAGCGACCTCGGGGCCGGGTTCAATATCGCCATGCAGGACCTCGACATACGCGGGGCGGGAAACCTTCTGGGAGCCGAGCAGAGCGGGTTTATCGCCGATATGGGTTTCGAAACGTACCAGCGCATCCTCGCCGAAGCCGTGTCGGAGCTGCGGGCCGAGGGCGTGGACACCGGCGAAATCACCCGCGAAGGGCCGCCGTCGGAAAATCCTTCCTACATTACCGACAGCCAGATAGAAACCGATGCGGAAGCGTTGCTTCCGGACTCGTACGTAGGGCAGGGGGCCGAGAAACTGCGGCTTTACCGGATGCTGGACAATATGACGACGGAGGAGGAACTCGTGAAATTCGAGGCGGAGCTTACCGACCGGTTCGGACGGATGCCGGAGGCCGCTTTGCGTCTGCTCGACGTGGTGCGCCTGCGCTGGAAAGCGGTCGAGCTGGGCTTCGAGCGCGTGAAGGTCAAGAACGGTCTTATGCTGCTTTGGTTTCCTTCCGATACTGCGTCGGCTTACTACAAAAGTTCGCTTTACATGGGCCTTCTCCGCCATGCGGCGGAGCGTCCGGAGAAATTTGTTATAAAGCAGAACAATAATAAAGTGTATTTGACAGTTAGGGACGTAAAGGACATGGCCGGGGCCGTGCGTACGCTGTCGGAACTTTCGGAAGCCGTACGGCCGGGCCGGAACATTTCGTGAAACTGCTCGTAGATATAGGCAATTCATGCCTGAAAGCCGTCGTTACGGACGGGCCGCGCCGCATGGATACCCTGCGTGCCGGAGGCTGCGGCATGGAAACGCTCGGCGTTCTGTTGGAAAAGCATCCCTCGATAAACCGCGCCGTCGTGTGCTCCACCCGTGCCGACGGTCACCGGGTCGGGGAGTATCTGCGAGGCCGTTTGCATAAAGTCATAGTGCTCGACCACACCACGCCCGTTCCGATACGCAACCTGTACGCCACTCCGGATACGCTGGGGCCCGACCGTCTGGCCGCCGCCGTCGGTGCGTGGCGGTTGTTTCCGGGTCGCGCCTCGGCGGTTTTCGATTTCGGAACCGCCCTTACGGTGGACGTCGTAACCGCCGCCGGAGAGTTCGTAGGGGGAAATATCTCGGCCGGGCTTTCCCTGCGATGCCGGGCCCTGCACGAGCATACCGCCTCCCTGCCTCTGGCCGAGCCGGGTGGCGACGTTCCGTTTCTGGGCGCCACCACGCGGGAGGCGCTCGAAGCGGGGGCGCTGTGGGGAATGCTTTACGAAGTCGAAGGTTATATCGGCAGGCTGCGCGACTTGTACGGCGACATAGCCATTATTTTTACGGGCGGCGATGCGGGATTCTTTGAGAAAAGATTAAAAAATACGATATTTGCAAACTATGAGCCGGTATTCGTCGGCCTCGATACAATTCTGGACTATAATGCGGACAGGTAAAACTTACGGTATCATCGCACTTTTCGGTTTGCTGGCCCTTGCCTGCGGCAGGGCGTCCGCGCAGGAAAGCAGCATCAACACCTTCTCGCCCTATACGTTCTACGGCATAGGCAATCTGTCCACTCCGGGACCCGCGTATCTGCGAAGCATGGGAGGAGTCGGAATCGGCTTCCGTTCTACCATAATGACCAATACGCTCAACCCTGCGTCGTACGGAGCAATCGGCCGCAAGAGTTTTATTTTCAATTTCGGCATGGAAGGTCAGAATTTCTATGAAAAGACCGACTACGCGAAAACCAGCTACAACACTTTCAACATAAGGGACGTTTCCGTTCAGTTCCCGCTTTACAAGGGCCTCGGCTTCGCATTCAGCATGACTCCTTACAGCAAGGTGGGATACCGGGTCAAGAAAGTCGATACGCGGCCCGACATAGTGGCCGACCCCGGCTATGTGGAATATCTGTACGAAGGCTCGGGCGGCATAACGCAATTCAAAGCCGGCATAGGATGGGCGCTCTCGCGCCGCTGGTCGGTCGGAGCGGAGCTGGTTTACTACCACGGCAGCATAGACCGCAACGCCACCATGCGCGCGTACAATATCACCGGAACGGGAACCATACAGGGAACCCGGATATACAAGGACGAGGATATATCCCGCTTTCTGGGCAGTTTCGGAATCCAGTATTCTCCGGTAATGAATTCCAACGGAGCGTTTACCATAGGCCTTACCTACCGTATGGGAGGCAGGCTCGACTCCGACGTAAGCCGCTATATTCCCGCCAACGGATTCGAGGGCGACACGGTGTTCTACCGCAACTATACCTCCGACCTGAGCCTGCCCCACGAAATAGGGGCCGGCGTTTACCTGCACCGGGCGAAATTCAGTTTCGGCGTGGACTACGTGTACAGCATGTGGGGGACGGCCAACGGCGGCGTGTACGACGGCGGCCGTATCGCCTACCGCAATACCCACGCTGTAAAGGCGGGCGTGCAGTATATTCCCAATCCGGGCGACGTGCGGCATTTTCTGAACCGCTGGTCGTATAGGTTGGGATTCCGTTACCAGACGTATTATATGGATGTCAACGGACGGCATATCGACGACAAGGCCATTACCCTCGGAGTAGGCGTCCCGCTCAAGATGCTGGGGGTCAACAATATCAACGTAGGCATAGAGGCCGGGCAACGCGGAAACACGCGCCGCGGCATGATACGTGAAAGGTACTTCAAGTTCTTCCTCGAGTTCAGCCTGTTCGGCGAGGATTACTGGTTCGTGAAGCAGAAGTACGATTAGTTTGCAGACAACATAAAATCATAAAACCATGAAATCCGGTATCGTAAAAATCTTTTTTGCGGCCCTTCTGATGCTTCCGGGCGCGTTGCATGCACAGCAGCCTCAGGAGTTCGGGCCGCAGTGGGGCGAGAACGCCACTCAGGAGGAGAGGCGGCAGAACGCGCTGGTATGGAACTATTACCAGGACGCCTACAACAACCAGAACTACGACCTCGCGCTGGAGTATATGCGCACTCTTATCGCCAACGCACCCCGCGCGCTGAATAATATCTACGTTTACGGTATAAACATCTACAAGAACAAAATAGCCCGCAGCCGCTCGCTCGAGGAACGCAATGGCCTGACGGATTCGCTGATGAACCTTTACAATCTGCGTATCGAGTACTTCGGCGACGACCCCAAGTACGGAACATCCTATATAATGCCGATTATGGCCAAGGACTACCTGCTCTTCAAACCCGCCGACAGGGAGGGCGTGCGAATGCATTTCCGCAATGCGATAGAGTACAACAAGGATAATGTGGACCCGGATTTCATAAATATTTACTTCAAGGAACTGACGGACGATTATCTCAACCTGCTCGTGGAAACCGACTTCTACATGAACGAGTACGAGCGCATGAGCGAGTTGTTGAATACTGTGACCGACCCGTCGGCCAGCGAAGCCAAGAATACGCTCGACGCCCTGTTCATCACCAGCGGGGCCGCCAACTGCGAGAATATAGAAAGGATATTCAAAGGCCGTCTGGAATCCAACCCGGACGATACGGACAATCTGTCCAAGGCATTCAGCCTGCTTACCAAAAGCGAGTGCCACACGCCGTTCTATTTCGAGGTGGGCGAACGTTATTTCCAGCTTCAGCCTACCAGCGCCACGGCGATGATACTCGCTACCGCCTACGAAAAGGAAGGGCAGGTGGACAAGTCGCTGCAATTCCTGCGTGCGGCGGTGGAAAGCGAAACGAACCCGACCGACAAGGCCCGGCTCTCGGTGCAGATATCCGGTACGGAGTTGCGCAACCACAATGCCCGCTCGGCCGCCGATTTCGCGCGTCAGGCCATTTCCATAGACCCGGAGAACGGACTGGCTTATATTTTTCTCGCTCAGGCTTACGTCGAGGGCGCACAAAGCAACTGCACCGGTTTCGACAAGCAGGCGGTTTACTGGCTGGCTTACGACGCCATAATGAATGCCCGGCGCCTGTTGCAGAACGACCCCGAGCAGCTCCGCATGGCCGACGAGCTGGCCGTCGCATACCGGCAGCAATTCCCGGCTACGGAGGAGATTTTCTTCCGCGTGCTGAGCGAGGGAGCGCCTTACGACGTGAAGTGCGGCTGGATAACCGGGCGCACCACCGTAAGGGCCGGCAAGTAATACGTTGCTGTGAACCTGCGGTTCACATACGGAATATCGGTAGCACTCCTTGCCTCAGGGAGTGCTGCCTTGTTGTTTTCGTGCGGTAACGGGGACTCCGGAGGAGAGGTCAACGCCGAAACTCTCATGACCCAGAAGAGCGACACTCTTACGCTGATTTACAGCGAGAACGGTGTGAAGCAATATAGGTTCTACACCCCCCTTATGGAGCGTTACGAACTTGCCCGCGAGCCTTATATGGAATTCCGCTACGGAATAGACATAGTTACGTACGACTCGTTGGACAACCCCGAATCCACGCTCGTGTCGGATTATGCGATATATTATGAGAACCGCAAGCTGTGGGAAGCGAGAGGCAATGTGGTCGCTACCGGGCAGGACGACCGAACCCTTTATACCCAGCAGCTTTTCTGGGACCAGCAGACCGGCAGGGTCTATTCCAATGTCGATTCCAAGGTAGTTCAGGACGGGGACGTGTTCATAGGCGAAGGTTTCGAATCGGATGACAAATTCCAGAATTGGACGTTTCGCAATTATGTAGGCCGTATTACGGTGGATACCACGCCGACGCAACGTTCCGATTCCACGGCGCGTTCTTCTTCTGCCGGTTCCTCGGATGCCTCGAGCGGCAGCGGCCTGACCGCTCCGGCGCGGAAAGACGGTTCCGCCGGACGAACGCCGGGCGGCCGTCCCGCGTCTTCCGTCAGCTCTCCGGCCGCCTCACCCTCGCCTTCGACGACGCGTTCCGTGCCGGGGAAATCCGGGGGCCGACAGGTTCCGGAACCTGCCGATGCCGGACCCCTGCTTCCGGCCGCCCGGCCTGTGCCCTCGCCGGCCTCGTCTCCGTCTGCGGAAAGGATGGAAGCCGCGCCCGCCGTAATGCGTCCCATGTCCCGAAATCTTGAAGATGAGAATGCCGACGAACGGTAAACTGCAATGGGTTCGGTCATCATAGTCATACTGGTTTCGCTGTTTTTCTCCGCGTTTTTCTCCGGAATGGAAATCGCATTCGTCAGTTCAAACAAGCTGCGTCTGGAAATCGAGCGTAAGCAGAGCGGCCTGTTCGCACGCATTTCCGAGGTGTTCGTGCGTCGTCCGGGCCGGTACATAACGTCGATTCTGGTCGGCAACAACATAGCCCTGGTAGTCTATTCGCTCAATATGACGGTACTGCTGCATGCTCTGGCCGTCAGATGGAACATTCCGGTCGGGTCCGTAGTGCTGGAAACCGTCATTTCCACCATTATTATAATTTTCGCGGCGGAATTTACCCCGAAAGCCATAGTAAGGCGGAACCCCAATTTCTGGTTCCGCGTGCTGATAGTGCCGGTATATATTTGCTATGTACTGCTCTATCCGATAGCCAGGTTTACCACTTGGCTTTCGATGGGGTTGCTTCGCCTGTTCGGACTGCCGGTAAAGGACGACCGTCCCCTGCGGCGGTTCGACATGGTCGATTTGGAGGCGCTGCTGGAGGAAGGCACGCCGCCGGAGGGCAACCCGGACAACGAGATAAAGATATTCCAGAATGCGCTGGATTTTTCCGGACTGAGGGTGCGCGACTGCATGATTCCTCGGGTGGATGTGGAAGCCGTGCCGGCCGATGCCACCGTAGAGCAGCTTACGGAGAGATTCGTGGAAAGCAAATATTCCCGCATCTTCGTCTGGGACGGTTCCATAGACAATATCATAGGTTATGTGAATATCAAAAGCCTGCTGCGCTCTCCGCGTTCCGTCAGGGATGTTATTATGAAAGTTGACTTCGTGCCGGAAACGATGCCCGCGCAGCGTCTGCTCACCGAGCTTACCCGCAACAAGGCGGCCGTAGCCGTGGTAATCGACGAGTTCGGAGGTACGGCCGGAATAATTTCTCTCGAAGATGTGCTGGAGGAAATATTCGGCGACATAGAGGACGAACACGACGCTCCCGACCTGATAGAAAGGCAGGTAGGGGAAGGAGAATGGATATTCTCGTGCCGCCTCGAAGTCGAGTACGTCAATGAAAAATACGGTCTCGGCATAGAGGAGTCCGACCAGTACGATACGCTGGCCGGCTGGATAATCGCGCACGCGGACGGCATTCCGCCGGTAGGCGCGTCCCTGACTATCGGCAACAAGCAGATACGGATACTCCGTTCGTCGTCGTCGCGTCTGGAGCTTGCCCGTATAAAAATGGCTTGATGCGATTTGTTGCCGGACGGCGGCGCGGTTAGTTGGAAAATTACTATCTTTGAAGCCAATTTGATAACGGTAAAGCGCTTAAAAAGTAACCTTAACAGTATATGGCAAGTCTTAATACACTGAGAACCCGCGGCGGCGTCATCGTTACGGCCGTGATTTTCATAGCGTTGGTGGCATTCCTGCTGGGCGACCTGTTGGGAGCGGGCGGTACTCTTTTCTCCGCGCGCAAGATGCGGGTGGGGTCCGTCGCAGGCAACAATATAGGCTACGTCGAATTTCTGAACGAATCCAACCGCCTGACCGACGTGTATAAGGTCATGTGGCGCAAGGACGCTTTGAGTTCGGAAGAACAGGATGCGGTTTACAACGTGACGTGGGACCAGATGATTCGCCGTTATTCCTACGAACCGTCGTTCGAGAGCATGGGGCTGACCGTCTCGGATGCCGAACAGGTGGACATGGTGGGAGGAAATTATATTTCTCCGGTGATTCTGCAGACTTTCGTAAATCCGCAGACCGGAATGTTCGACCGGGAGTTTCTGAAGGAATTTCTTTCCAATGTGGACTACGACCAGAACGCTTACCGCATGTGGGATTATCTCAAAGACCAGATGCTTCAGCACCGCGAGATGACCAAGTTGAGCGCATTGGTGCGCAACGGTTTTGGGGTCAATGAGTTGGAAGTGTCCGAAGGCGTCAGGGACGCCAATAATATTTACGCCGCACGGGTAGCATGGCAGACTTACGCCTCGGTTCCGGATTCGCTCATAAACATCACCGGCACGCAGGTTCGCGACTATTATGCGGCCCACAAGAAAGCCTTCCGTCAGAGCGCCTCGCGCGACATAGAGTACGTAGTGTTCGACCTCGTGCCTTCGGAAGAGGATTACGCCGCAGCAAAGGAGTACATAGACCAGATAGCCGCCGAATTCAACGAGTCGGAGATGCCGATGCAGTATGCGACTATAAATTCCCAAGTGCGTCCCGACATCCGGTATTATCCCGAAAACCAACTCGAGCCGCAGCTTGCCGCCATAGCTTTCGGAAAGAGAAAGGGCGAAACCTACGGACCGGTGTTGAGCGGCGACAAATATACCGTTTCCCGGCTGTCCGACATTAAAATGATGCCGGACTCTTTGGGAGCGCGCCATATACTCGTAGGCCGCGACCGAAAGCCGCTGGCCGACAGCCTGCTCGGCGTACTCAAGTCCGGAGGCGATTTCGCTGCCCTTGCGGAGGAGTATTCCGCCGACCCCGGTTCGGCTCGCAACGGCGGCGATTTGGGCCGTTTCGCTCCCGAGCAGATGATTACCGAATTTTCCGAGGCGTGCGTGGCTGCCAATCAGGGAGATATATTTACCGTAGAATCTCCTTACGGCATTCATGTGGTGGAGCTTCTGTATAAGAGCCGCCCGGTAGAGAAGGCCCAGATAGCTACGATTACCTATGCCGTCGAGCCGAGCGAGCCGACACAGCAGGAGGTTTACGGCCGCGCCAGCAGTTTCCTTTCCGCTGCGGGAAGCACTCTCGAGGGGTTCCGTCAGGCTGTAAACGACGAAGTGCTCGCCAAGCGCAATGTGCGCATTAGAAATACCGACCGTACCATAAGCGGTATGGACAATTCGAGGGAGCTGGTGCGCTGGGCTTTCAACAACGACGAAGGAGCCGTATCGGGCATAATGGAAGTGGACGGCAGCTATGTGGTGGCTGCGCTGACGGAGGTTCGCGAGGACGGAACGGCGACGCTTAAACAGGCTTCTCCGGAAATCCGTGCGGTACTGATGCGCGAGGCCCGCGGACGCCTGCTGGCCGAGAAGGTACTCGGAGCAACCACTGTTGAAGAGGCCGCAGAGGCTTTCGATACCGACGTGCACGACGTGCAGGATGTCCAGTTCGCCTCGTTCTATATTCCCGATGTGGGCGTAGAGCCGAAGCTGATAGGGGCGATATGCGGAGGAGTACCCGAGGGCGTGCTCTCGGCTCCCGTAGAAGGAGCGTCGGGACTGTACGTGTTCGAGATAACCGACGTGTCCGAAAAGGACAACGTCACGGAGGAAAGCGAGCGTGTCCGTCTGGAAGCCAACCTTCAGAACTATCTTCCTCAAAGGCTCCAGCAGGCATTGGTCGAGGAAAGCGAAGTGACCGACCGCCGCGTAAGGTTTTTCTGACGTACACAGGATATACGAGTCCCGGAAGTACGGCAAGGGGCACAATAATAGTTGCTGCAACGGCTGCGGGCGATTAGCCCTAAGCAAAGCGACGCGGCAGATATAAGTGTACCGGCTCGTTATTCAGGGTTTTATAAAATAAAATACCGCATTGATATTCAATGCGGTATTTTTTATTATGCAGCGGAGTATTATATTGTCCGCTGGCCGCGGAGGTCAGACGAAAGGCAACTTCACGATTTCTGCTTCCATTTCCTTGCCTCGTATGGAAACGGCAATGCGCGTTCCGGGCTTTGCAAACGCGGTTTGTACATAGCCCATGCCGATGCCTTCCTTCAGACACGGCGACATGGTTCCCGAAGTTACCGTGCCGATTACGGTTCCCTGTCCGTCGGTAATCGAATAGCCGTGGCGGGGTATGCCGCGTCCCGCGAGTTTGAATGCTGCGAGCTTCCGTGCGGTTCCTTCGGCTTTCTGTCGCTCCATAAGGGGGCGGTCTATGAAATCCTTTCCGTCCACGAACTTGGTTATCCAGCCCAGTCCGGCTTCTATGGGCGAGGTGGTGTCGTCTATGTCGTTGCCGTACAGGCAGAAGCCCTTTTCGAGCCTCAGAGTGTCGCGGGCGCCGAGGCCGATATTTTTCAGGCCCATTTCCTCCCCGGCATTCCACAGCCCTTCCCACAGTTTGTCGGCGTCTTCGTTGGCAACGTATATTTCGCAGCCGCCGGCTCCGGTGTAGCCGGTCGCCGAAAGAATCGCCTGCGGGATTCCGGCCACTTCGGTCTTCACGAAGGTGTAGTAGGGAAGGTCCTCGATAGGTTCGGGACACATCTTCTGTACGATTTTCATGGCCAACGGCCCTTGTATCGCAAGCTGGCATATTTCGTCGGAAGCGTTGTATAGCTCCTTTCCCGGTTCCATTCCGAATGCCCGGCCCTGTTCGGTTATATGGTTCCAGTCCTTTTCGACGTTGGCCGCATTTACCACGAGCAGATAGGTTTCTGCATCTATACGGTAAACCAGCACGTCGTCCACTATTCCGCCCCGGCCGTTGGGCATGGTGGTGTACTGCACCTTGCCGTCGGTCAGAGCTGCCACGTTATTGGTGGTGATGCGCTGGAGCAGGTCGAGCGCCTTCGGGCCCTTGACCCATATTTCCCCCATATGGCTCACGTCGAATACGCCGGCAGCGCCCCGGACGGTCAGGTGCTCGTCGTTTATGCCGCTGAACTCTATGGGCATGTTGTAACCGGCGAACTCGGCCATGCGGGCTCCGTTCGCAATGTGGTACTTGGTGAATGGTGTGGTTTTCATTATAGTGTCGGTTTTATTCGGTTTGCCGTCATCGCTTTACGCCCATCCGCGGGCAACGCCGGAAAGGTTTATCGCGGTCGAACAGATAGCGGTAGGTGGTGTGGGTTTTGTGCTTGTGCGCGCACACGTAGTTTTCCACCATGCGCATCATGACCGGATTGAAATCGCCTATCCATGCCAATTCGAGAGTCTTGTAATGTATATCGCCGCGTATGACGGCCTGCTCGAAGCAATGGATTATCCCGGATTCGATGCCTTTGCCGTGAAATTCCGGAACGACTCCGAAAATTATGCCGAAAATTCGGTCGGCCTGCGAGGTGAATTTCAGCAGGTACATGAGCCGCAGTTTGTTCCACAGGTTCAGTTTGCCGTCGAACCGGCCTATTATCCGGTTCAGGTCGGGAACCATTATGAAGAATCCGATGGGTTCGTCGTTGAAATACGCGAAATAAATCAGCTTTTCGTCGATAATGGGCCTGAGCTTGTCCATCAGTTTGCGGGCATGCTCCCGGTCTATGGGCCTTACGCCCGGAAAGGCGGCCCACGCCTTGTTGTAAATAAGCCTGAAGTCGTCGGCGAGCTGACCGAGATTGCGCTTGTCGATATGCTCGAACCGATAGCCGGGGGTTTCCTGAAGCCTTTTTACGCGCTGGTAAACGGATTCGTTGAAAGCGCCGGCCTGTACGTTGCGCAGATAGGTGTACTGGTTGAAATAATTCTTGAAGCCGTAGTTCTCGAACAGTTCCTTGTAGTAGGGAGGATTGTACGGGTTGGTGTACAGCGGTTGCAGCTCGAATCCCTGTACCAACAGGCCCCACCATTCGTCCCGGTCCCCGAAATTAATCGGCCCGTCCATCGCCTCCATGCCGCGGCTGGTAAGCCACAGTCGCGCAGCGTCGAACAGGGTGTCGGCCAGCGGTTGCGAATCTATCGCTTCGAAATAACCGCAGCCTCCGGTCGGCTGTTCTTCGGCCGCCGCCTGTTCCCGGTTGTAAAAGGCGGCTATGCGGCCCACCGCCTCGCCCCTGCTGTTGCGGGCTATCCAGCGGATAATTTCCCCATCGGCAAGCAGAGGATTCCGGGCAGGGTCGAAACGGGATTCTATGTCCTCGTCCAGAGGCCTGACCCAGTAGCGGTTGCCTTTGTATATCTTTTTCGGAAGCTCGAGGAACTCCTTTATCTGGCGCGGAGATTCGACCTGTTCGAGTACGTAGTTTTCCATGTGTCAGGCAGTTGGATTGAACCGCCAGTATCCGCGTCCGTATCGGATACGTGGCGGAAATCGTCCGTTCGGTCCGACAAAGATAATCCATTTTTCCGTATTAGGTTTGACCGTGACGCCTTTGGACGGCATGGCTCAGCAGTCGCAACGGTTTATTTCCGCCGAGTCCGGTTTGGTTCGGACCTGCCCGGCTTTGTCCCGGCTTTCACTATATTTGGATAATACAGGCAGCGCCTCGGCAATCTTTGCGTGCAAGCCCGCACGATTGCTCTCGGCTTGCACTATATTTGGATAATACAGGCAGCGCCTCGGCAAAGTGCAAGCAAGCTTGCCTTTGCTCTCGGCTTGCACTATATTTGCATAAAATACCTTGAGTTATGCCTTCATACGAAAGCGACAGGCTCGCCCGGCTGGCCTTTGCGGATTACCGGCCGCTCATGCAGCGGCGCATCCGGAGAATACTGCTGGTATGCAACAGCTACGACGGTTTTACGCTCGAGGAGGACGGTCGAATAGAAACCCGCATAGCCGAGGAGTACGACCAGCTCAACCTGAGCAACCCGCCGTCGCTGAAGCGGGTTTCCACTACCGGGGAAGCCTTCGACCTGCTCGCTTCCGAGAAGGATTTCGATTTGGTTATCACCATGTACAACGTGGGCGGTTTCGACCCGTTCGCGTTCGCCGGCGAGGTGAAGGAAAGCTATCCCCATATTCCGGTAGTGCTGCTGACGAATTTTTCCAAGACAATCGCCCGGAAAATCCGGGAGCACGATACCACGGACATAGATTACGTATTTTTCTGGTACGGTTCTGCGGACCTTATAATAGCTATCATAAAGATTATCGAGGACCGCATGAATGCCGATGCGGACATACTCGAAGCCGGCGTGCAGGCCATACTTCTGGTGGAAGATTCGGTCAGGTACTACTCCACTTACCTGCCGACCATTTACCGACTCATACTCCAGCAAACCGGCGAATCGCTCAAGGAGGCGCTCAACGAACGGCAGCAGGTGATGACCAAGCGGGCCCGTCCCAAGATACTGCTCGCCACCAACTACTCGGAAGCGGTGGGGCTGTACGAAAAATACAAGGAAAACCTGCTCGGAGTGATTTCCGACGTGGGATTCGTCCTCGACAGGAACGACCCTCCCGAAAGCGAAAAACTCGATGCCGGCCTCGACCTGTGCCGGCTTATAAGGCGCGACAATCCGTTTATGCCTTTCCTGCTCCAGTCGTCGCAGGAAAGCATGCGGCCGAACGCCCGCGCTCTCGGAGCCGGGTTTCTGGCCAAGTATTCCAAGACTCTTCTGCTGGAGTTGAGCGATTATATTTCCTCGGAGTTCGCTTTCGGCGATTTCGTGTTCAAGGACCCTCGGCGGGGCACCGTAATAGGCCGGGCCAAGAATCTCAGGCAGTTGCAGACGATGATAGAGGAGGTTCCGGAGGAAGTGCTTCTGTATCATACTTCCCAGAATCATCTGTCGAAATGGATGAATTCGCGCGGACTGTTCTACCTCGGTTCGGAGTTCAAGGCAATCGACGCCGGTTCGTTCAGCTCGGTGGAGCAGATGCGGGAATTCATAGCCGGCCGTATCAACGACTACCGTATTTATGCCGGTCAGGGAGTCGTGGCCAGCTTCGACAGGGAAACCTACGACGATACGATTTGGTTCGCCCGCATAGGGAACGGCTCGATAGGCGGCAAGGCCCGGGGACTGGCTTTTCTGAACAAGATGCTGCGCCGTTACGGATTTTACGGCCGGTACGAGAATACGCGCGTAGTGGTTCCGCGCACGGTGGTCGTGGCCACCGACCTGTTCGACCGTTTTATCCGCGACAACGGCTTGCAATACGTGATAGGTTCCGAAATTTCCGACGAGGAAATACTTTCCGAGTTCGTGTCCTCGCGTCTGCCCCAGAATCTCGTGGACGACCTCCGGGCATTCGTGCGCCATGTGCGCGGCCCGCTTGCTATACGCTCGTCGTCGAAGCTGGAGGATTCTTTCTACCAGCCTTTCGCCGGGGTGTACTCGACTTACATGATACCTCTTACGGAAAACGAAGACCAGCTCCTGCGCCTGCTCGGTAAGGCCGTGAAGAGCGTTTACGCTTCGATGTTCTTCGCCTCGAGCCGCGCATACATAGCGGCCACGGGCAACGTGCTGAGCGAGGAAAAAATGGCGGTGGTGATTCAGGAGGTATGCGGAAGCGCCGATGGCGACTACTTTTTCCCAACGCTGTCCGGAGTGGCCCGCTCGGTCAACTTCTATCCGATAGGCGACGAGAAGGCCGACGAGGGAATCGTTCAGCTCGCTTTCGGGTTGGGAAAGACGGTGGTGGACGGCGACCGGGCGCTCCGTTTTTCGCCCCGGCATCCCAAACGGGTATTCCAGCTTTCCACGCCGCAGATGGCTTTGGGGGACACCCAGAACGCGATGTATGCGCTCGACCTGAGTCCGGAAAAGTTCAAGACCTCGATAGACGATGCCGTTAATTTGGAGCGGTTCGACATACAGGCCGCCCGCGGATTCCGCAACATGCGCTATGCGGCTTCGACATGGGACCCGTCTTCGGGGCGGTTGTGGGATACATGGGAGGGCGAAGGTCGCAAGGTCGTAACGTTCGCGCCGGTATTGAAATACGACGGTTTTCCGCTTGCGCGCATCCTCTCCGATTTGCTGGAAATGGGACAGAAAGAGATGCAGTGTCCGGTGGAAATCGAGTTCGCCGCGGATTTGGATACTGACGACGGAATGCCCCGTCTGTTCAATACGCTGCAAATAAGGCCCATTGCCGCCGATTCGACCGAAACCCCCGCCGACTGGAGCCGGATAGATGTATCGGATGCCATAGTGTGTGCGGAGAATGCGCTCGGAACCGGGGTTATCGACGGCATAAGGGATGTGGTCTATGTCAAGGCGGCGGCTTTCGACAAGCTGCGTACCCGCGAGATAGCAGAGCAGTTGGCCGTTATAAATGCTGGATTTCGCACGCGGGGGGAAGGATACGTTCTGATTGGCTACGGACGTTGGGGGTCGAGCGACCCGTTCCTCGGAATACCGGTAAGCTGGATACAGATTTCGGAAGCGCGCGTAATCGTGGAGTGCGGACTGAAGGATTTTTCGGTAGAGCCCAGTCAGGGTACGCATTTCTTTCAAAACCTGACTTCGTTCGGAGTGGGATACATAACCGTTAACCCGCAGCGGGGCGAGGGCGTCTGCGACCTTGCGAGGCTGGACGCGTTGTCGGCCGTGTCCGAAACCGAGTTCGTGCGGCACGTGCGTTTCGGTTCTCCGCTGACGGTGATAGTGGACGGCATGAAAAGCCGGGGACTGGTAAAATAAAAAGCACCGTAAAAAGAGCCGTTGATTACAATCTATCGGAATAATGTCTATATTTGGCGAAAATTACAACCTAAATACATCGTATCATGAATGTTGATAAATTGATGGCCAATCTGGAGCAGAAGCATCCCGGAGAGAGCGAATACCTGCAGGCAGTCCGCGAGGTTCTCGTAACCGTCGAGGAAACCTACAACAAACATCCCGAATTCGAGGCCAACAAGATAGCCGAGAGAATCGTGGAACCCGACCGCAGCTTTACTTTCAAAGTGGTATGGGTGGACGATAAGGGCGAAGTGCAGGTGAATACCGGCTACCGCTTCCAGTTCAACAACGCCATCGGCCCCTACAAGGGAGGTCTGCGTTTCCACCCGAGCGTGAACCCGAGCATCCTTAAATTCCTCGGTTTCGAGCAGATTTTCAAGAACGCCCTTACCACCCTTCCGATGGGCGGAGCCAAGGGCGGTTCGGACTTCAACCCGAAAGGCAAGTCGGATGCCGAGATTATGCGTTTCTGCCAGGCCTTTATGGTAGAGCTGTGGCGTCATATAGGCCCGGAAACCGATGTTCCGGCAGGCGATATCGGCGTTGGCGGCCGTGAAATCGGCTTCCTGTACGGCATGTACCGCAAATTGGCCCGCGAGAACACCGGCGTGTTGACCGGCAAGGGCATGACCTACGGCGGCTCGCTGATTCGTCCGGAAGCTACCGGATTCGGCGCCGTTTACTTCCTCAAGCAGATGCTCGAAACCGCGGGCATGGATATAAAAGGCAAGGTTATCTCCGTTTCCGGCTTCGGCAACGTGGCATGGGGCGCCGCCACCAAGGCTACCGAGCTCGGAGCGAAGGTCGTTACCATTTCCGGCCCCGACGGTTACATTTACGACGAAGCCGGGCTTAACAAGGAAAAGATTGCGTACATGCTCGAACTCCGCGCTTCCAACAACGACGTGGTAGCGCCGTACGCCGACAAGTTCCCCGGCTCGAAATTCTTCGCCGGCCGCAAGCCTTGGGAAGTCAAGGTCGACATCGCCATGCCGTGCGCTACGCAGAACGAGCTCCGCGGCGAGGATGCCCGCCAGCTCGTCGCCAACGGCGTGAAGGTGGTTGCCGAGGTTTCCAACATGGGCTGCAACCCGGAAGCTATCGAAACCTTTATCGAAAACCGCGTTCTCTACGGTCCGGGCAAGGCCGTGAATGCGGGCGGCGTGGCCACTTCCGGTCTGGAGATGAGCCAGAACTCCATGAAATACAACTGGACGGCGGAAGAAGTGGATGCCAAGCTGCATCAGATTATGTCTTCCATACACCATGCCTGTCTGGAGTACGGAACCGAGTCCGACGGTTATATCAACTACATGAAGGGCGCCAACATCGCCGGTTTCATGAAGGTTGCGAAATCCATGGTAGAGCAGGGTATCCTGTAATATCGGAAACCGTAAACAGAACGGCGGCGCCCCAGCGGGCGCCGCTTTTTGTCCGGAACGGCTTGCCGGATGCGAGGGCGCCCGGTGATTTTGCGGCACAGGGATACCGGGAGCGCGGTCTGCGAGCTTCCGGGTATGAATGAAAAAAGCGGCCCGGAGGGGCCGCTTCAGCGTAAAGGAGAAGATATTACTCCTCCTTCAGTACGTCCTTGAACAGGTCGATGTCGCCGCAGCACGAACCCTCGATATATTCGGCGGCGGCTTTAACCTGTGCCCGCGCCATCTTGGCATATACTTCGGCGGATATGCGGTAGTCGTCCGTTTCGCTCGCCTGACGAACGAGCAGCCACGAAATGATTATGTGGCCGCACATTTCCACCAACCGTCGGGCATGGAAGTCTATCTGCTCCGTATCGCCGGCCGACACCCGGGCGAGCGCATTTTCATACCAGCCGCGCATTTCCGCAAGGCTGTCGCGGATATGGTCGAAGGCGGGAGAGTATTCCCCTTTTTCGTATTCCTTTATCTGTCCGAGGAATGTTCCGGTGGTTACGTGGCGTATGGCGGCTACTACCTGAAGCTGGGAAGTCCCCTCGTAGATATTGGTGATGCGGGCGTCGCGGTAGATGCGCTCTATGGGGTAGTCCTTCATATAGCCCGACCCGCCGTGAATCTGAATGGCGTCGTATGCGAGCTGGTTGCAGTACTCGCTGGTGAACAGCTTGAGCAGGGGAGTGAATCCGTCGGCCAGCTTGTTGTAGAATTTCATTTCGGCGCGTTCTTCCGGAGTGAGGGCGCGTTCCTTGCTTATGTGCATGTAGAGCTTGTATATCTCCACGAACCGCGTGGTTTCGTACAGCAGCGCGCGAGAACCCTCCAGCTTGGCTTTCATATTTGAAAGCATCTCGAACACGGCGGGAAACTGAATGATGGGCTTTCCGAACTGCTCGCGCTCGCGGGCGTACTTGAGCGCCTCGCGGTAAGCCGCTTCCGAAAGGCCGGTGCTCTGCGCTCCTATGCCGAGCCGGGCGGCGTTCATAAGCGACATCACGTATTTTATAAGGCCCAGCTTGCGGTCGCCCACGAGTTTTGCCGGAGCGTTGGTGAATACCAGTTCGCAGGTGGGAGAACCCTTTATGCCGAGTTTGTTCTCTATGCGGCGCACCTTCACGGCGTCGCTGCGGCGGTCGTAAACGAACATCGACAGGCCGCGGGCGTCGGTAGTGCCCTCTTCCGAGCGGGCCAGCACGAGCGATACGTCGCCGTCGCCGTTGGTGATAAAACGCTTGACGCCGTTGAGCAGCCATGTCCCCTTTTCCTCGTCCCACGTCGCCTTGAGCATCACGGCCTGAAGGTCGCTGCCGGCATCCGGTTCGGTAAGGTCCATGGCGCAGGTAGCCCCGCGCGAAACCATGGGCAGATACTCGGCTTTCAGTTCCTCGCCGGCGAACTCGTTCAGGGTTTCGGCGCAGTCCTGCAAACCCCAGATATTTTCGAACCCGGCGTCGGCGCGGGCCACCATTTCGTTGGCCATTACGAAGCAGACGAGCGGGAAATTCAGCCCCTCGTACTTGCGCGGCAGGGTAAGCCCCGATATGCCCGCCTTTATGACGGCTTCGATGTTTTTCTTCGTGCCTTCGGCATATACCACATGGTCGTTTTCCACCCGCGGACCCTCGTGGTCCACGTCCTCGGCGTTGACGGCTATCACGTCCCCGCATACTTCGCCGGTTATCTCCAGCACTCTGCGGTAGCTGTCCATGGCGTCCTCGAAGTCGGCCGGGGCATAGTCGTAAAGGTCCTTCTCTGCGAAATTGCGTTCCTTCAACTCCACTATCTTCCGCATGAGCGGATGGTTCAGGTGGTATTGTAAGTCTTTATTGTCTGAAAAGAAATTAGCCATTCTCGTTCGGTTTTTGCACGGGCCGCGCGGCCCGGAGCCGTTTGGTTACTTGGAGTTCTGTTTGTAATACTTTATCATCTTCGGAATAACCTCCAGTACGTCGCCTGTTATGGCGTAATCGGCGATTCGGTTAATCGGCGCGTCGGGGTCGGAGTTGATGGAGATGACCATTGCCGACTGGTCCATGCCGGCCGTGTGCTGAATCTGGCCCGATATGCCGCAGGCTATGTAAAGTTTCGGACGCACCGTAACGCCGGTCTGACCCACCTGCCGGGCATGTTCCGCGAAACCGGCATCGACGGCGGCGCGGGATGCTCCGACCTCGGCCCCCAGAACGGCGGCCAGTTCGTGGAGCAGGGCGAAGTTTTCCTTCGACCCCATTCCGTAACCGCCCGAAACTATCACGGCGGAATTTTTTATGTCTATGCCCCGTTCCTCTATCTGCCGGTCCACTATCCTGACAGCCAAATCGGAATCCCTGACGTATTTGCGTGCGTCTATCCGCTTTACTTCCGGATTGGCGGGCGCGGCGAGTTCTTCCCGCTTCATCACGCCTTCGCGCACGGTGGCCATCTGGGGCCGGTGGTCGGGATTGATAATGGTGGCTATGATGTTGCCGCCGAACGCCGGCCTTATCTGGTAGAGCAGGTTTTTGTATTCCTTACCGCTTTTCGCATCCGTGTGGTCGCCTATCACGAGGCTGGTGCAGTCGGCTGTAAGGCCGCTGTGCAGCATCGACGACACGCGGGGGGCGAGGTCGCGGCCCACTGTCGTGGCTCCGAACAGGGCGATTTGCGGCTTCTCCTCCTCGAACAGGCCGCATACTATCGACGTGTGGGGCAACGTGCGGTAGGGGGAAAGCTCCGGGTCGTCGGCAATCCATACGGTATCGACGCCGTAACGGCCGAGCACGGTTTCGATTCCTTCGAGGCCGTGCCCGATAACCAGAGCTTCGAGCTTGCAGCCGAGCCGGTCGGCCAGCTCGCGGCCCTTGGTGAGCAGTTCGAGGCTTACGTCGGCCACCCGGCCGTTCTCGTTCTCGCAGTATACTATAATATTATTCATATCGTTCAGCGTTTTATCCCAGCGTGTGGCTTGCTATAAGTTCCGCCATCAGAGAATCTATGTCCGCGTCGGCGGACGTGAGCCGCTTGGACTCCTTGGCCTGAAACACCACGTTTTCGATTTGCTTCACCTTGGTGGGCGAGCCTGCCAGACCCAGTTCGTCTGCGGTGGCGTCTATGTCGCCGACGCTCCATTCGGTTATGCGCAGGTAATCCTTGCCGGCGGGCGCGTAGTCCTCCGAGGCGGCCTGCAACTCGCTCGCGGTTTTGGCGTGCTTGTATTTCATTACACGTTTGGCGTTCTTAGGACGGCACTCCGGGGCGGAGCCGTTTACCGTTATCACCAGCGGCCACGGAGCCGAAACGGTTTCCGTTCCGTGCTCCAGCCGGCGGCGTACGGTCAGCCTGCCGTCTTCCGTGCCGGTAATCTGCTCGGCGTACGTTACCTGCGGCAGTCCGAGCTTCTCGGCCACCTGCGGGCCTACCTGCGCCGTGTCGCCGTCGATGGCCTGCCTGCCTGCGATTATTATGTCCGGACGGATGTTTTTGAGCGCGCGCGAAAGCGCGTACGAGGTCGCCAGCGTGTCGGAACCGGCGAATGCCCGGTCGGTGAGCAGGTAGCCGCCGTCGGCTCCGCGGAACATGGCCTCGCGGATAATGTCGGCCGCACGGACGGGGCCCATGGTCAGTATATGCACCGTGCTCTCGGGGTTTTCGTCCTTGAGCGTCAGCGCCATTTCGAGTGCGTTCAAATCCTCCGGATTGAAAATCGCGGGCAGGGCCGCCCGGTTTACCGTACCGTCGGCTTTCATAGCGTCCTTTCCGACATTGCGCGTATCGGGGACCTGCTTGGCAAGCACGACGATTTTGAGTTTTTTTCCCATTTAAGTCTATTTTATGGACCGCCGGGCGGCAACGTTTCCCGGAAAGCCGATGGCCGTCCCGAATGAAATCCGTCCCTGCGGAAACAGCTTTCGTTTATGCGTACGCCGCATTTCGGCGCCCGAAGCGTTTATTTGGTCGGGTCGAGGCGGCGGACAAATTTGTGCAAAGGTACAGCTTTTTTCGGCAACGCCGCAATTTCGCGGCCCGAAATTTTGGTATGGCGCTTTGCCTTACGTCATTAGATGCCGGCGGGCATCGGAGTCCCGGCGGCCGGACGGATTTTCCGTCCGGTTTCGTCGTTCGTGCCGCTCGCGGCATTCCGCATGGAAGGGGTACGGCGCATTCAGTGCTCTCTCCCGATTGCAATCCGGGAATTTCTTGCTAATTTAGCACTCTGAATCCCATTTTAAGAGCATGCGGAAATCAATCCTGTCCCTGTCGGTCGCCCTCTTTTTGTGCGCAGGTTCCGCTGCGGGCCAGCTCAACAAGAACTATTTCGTATGGATGGGGCAGGACTACCTGATGGACAGCCGTTACCGGGAGGCTATCGAAACCCTCAATACGCTTCTGAAATTCGACCCGGACGTTTACGAGGGCTACTTTCTGCGCGGCGTGGCCAAATACAATCTCGACGACCTGCTCGGAGCGGAGCAGGATTTCACTACCGCCATAGAAAAAAATCCGGTGTTTACCGGAGCCTATCAGTACAGGGCCATTACGCGGGCTCGCCTCGGCAACTACGACGACGCGCTGGCCGATTTCCGCGAGGCCATAGACCTGCGCCCGGACAAGCCGGGAGCCTATTACAGCCGGGGAATGACCTACCTTCTCAGCCAGCAGTTCGAGAAGGCCATAGCCGATTTCGATATGTTCATCCGCTTCGAGGGCCGGGCCGCCGACGCATACGTGAACCGAGGGACGGCTTACCTTTACCTGAAGGATACGGTAAACGCCGTTAATAATTTCGAGCAGGCCATCCGCACCAACCGGGAGTATCCGGAGGGGTATCTGCGCCGGGGCATGGTTCTGCTGGCGCAGCAGAAATATTCCGACGCGCTGGCCGACTTCGACAAGGCCGTTTCGTGCGATTCGACGTATATGGTTCCCTATTTTTACCGGGGCCTGACCTATAATTACCTCAACCGGCCGCTTCGGGCGCTGTCGGATTTCGACAGGGTACTCGAGTTGGAACCGGCCAGTTCGGTGACTTATTTCAACCGCGCGCTTCTGCGCACCCAGATAGGGGACTACAATAATGCTTTGGAGGATTACGGCAAGGTGGCTCTTTACTCGCCCGATAATGTGCTGGTTTACTACAACCGGGCCGCGCTTTACATGAAGCTCGGGGATTTTCCGGGCGCACTGAGGGACTACGACCGGGCGATAGAGCTTTATCCGGATTTCGCCAACGCTTATCTGGGCCGTTCGCAGGTACGCTATCTGTTGCGCGACGAGGCCGGCGCGGATTCTGACCGGCAGACGGCCGAGCGCAAGATAGCCGAATACAGGTCGCGGATTGCCGACAGTACGTTTTCCGTATGGGCCGACACCTCGCGGCAGTTCAACCGGCTGCTGTCGTTCGATACGAAGCTGATGGGAGGCAGGTTGGCCGCAAGCGCGGAACGGGGAGAGGGTCCGGCCCTGCTTCCTCTGTTCAGGTTCGTGCTCACGGAACCGGATACGGTCCGCACGTACGGCCCGCTCGATTACAGACCCGCGGGGGTCGAGAAGTTCAGGGAGATTCTGGACAGTCCCATGTTCGTGCTAACCAACCGGGAGAGCGCTCTGCCCGCCGATTCCCTCGTCGCATGGGACAGAAGGTTCTCGGCCGAAGCTGCTGCCGGACGCGACTCGTGGCCGTCACTGTTCAGACTCGCGGTTTCCCAGGCCGCCGTCAAGCAGTTCACCAATTCCGTCAACACCTATACCGCGGCCATAGAGCAGGCTCCAGCGGAGGTGTTCCTCTATCTGAACCGGAGCGCTACGCAGGCGGAGATGATAGGCTTTATTTCCTCTATCGACAACAGCTACCGCCGCCTTACCATAGAGAGCGACCCGGCCGCGTCGCTGCGACCGTCGGCCGGCCGTACGTACAATTACGACGAAGCCATAGCCGACCTGAACAAGGCCGCCAAGCTGGAGCCCGACCTCGCATACATATATTATAACCGGGGGAATCTGCTGGCTCTTTCCGACCGGCTTCCGGATGCCTTCGAGGATTATTCCAGAGCCATAGAGCTCGACCCCGGATTCGGAGAGGCCTACTTCAACCGCGGAATAGTGCAACTTTACATGAAGGATACCCGCAAGGGGCTGTTAGACATAAGCAAGGCCGGCGAGCTCGGAGTGCCCGAGGCGTATCCACTCCTGAAACGGTATGCGGTTGGAAGCGAAGACAACTAACCTGAATATAAATCAACCAAACAAAATCAAATGACAGAAAAGATTAGAAAAAAACTCAACGATTCGCCGCTGGCGCGTTGGTCGGCGCTTGTTCTGATTGCCCTGACGATGTTTTTCGGATATATGTTCGTGGACGTGCTTTCGCCTCTGTCGAGCATGCTGGAAACCAGTCTGGGCTGGAGTCCGGAAGTTTACGGAATTTATTCCGGGTCGGAGTTTTTCCTGAACGTTTTCGTCTTCTTCCTGATTTTCGCGGGTATTATCCTCGACAAGATGGGAGTGCGGTTTACCGGGATACTTTCGGCCTCGCTGATGGTAATCGGAGCGAGTATAAAACTTTACGGACTGAGCGCCTATTTCAACGGCGGAGGTTTCGGCTACGAGTTTTTCGGGTCGTTCATGACCTCCCTGCCTCCGAGCGCCAAGGTCGCCAGCCTCGGATTCATGATTTTCGGCTGCGGCACGGAAATGGCCGGCGTCACCGTGTCCAAAGCCATAGTCAAATGGTTCAGCGGCAAGGAGCTCGCCCTTGCGATGGGTCTGGAAATGGCCATCGCGCGTCTGGGCGTGTTCGCCGTGTTCCACACGTCCCCGTGGCTGGCCTCGATGTTCCCGCCTTCGGTGGTGCGTCCGGTGGCTTTCGTGGCCGTACTTCTGTGCGTGGGCCTGCTGACGTTCATAATTTACGCATTCATGGACAGGAAACTCGACAAGCAGATAGACGAGCAGGCCGGAGGGGAACCGGAGGAACAGTTCAGGCTGCGGGACATAGGCAAGCTCGTGTCGAGCCGGCCGTTCTGGGTCGTGGCGTTGCTGTGCGTGCTGTACTATTCCGCTATTTTCCCGTTCCAGAAGTTCGCTACCGGCATGCTCCAGAGCCGGCTCGGTTTCGACATGGACCAGGCCGCCTCGATGTTCGCGTGGTTCCCCATGGGAGCCATGATTCTGACGCCGCTTCTGGGCAGCTACCTCGACCACAAGGGAAAGGGAGCGACCATGCTGATATTCGGCGCCATACTCATGTTCGTATGCCACTTTATCTTCGCCGTAGTGCCGCTCACGCCGCTGATAGCGTATGTGGCGATTATCCTGCTCGGAATATCGTTCTCGCTCGTTCCGGCCGCCCTGTGGCCTTCGGTTCCGAAGCTGGTGGAAAACAGGTATCTCGGTTCCTCCTACTCTCTGATATTCTGGATTCAGAACATAGGGCTGTGGGGAGTGCCGTTCCTTATCGGCTGGGTGCTGACGAAAGCCAATCCGGGAGTGTCGCAGCTTATCCGCGAAGGCGTCGAAGGCGTGCAATACAATTATACCGTTCCCATGCTGGTATTCGCGTCGTTCGGTATTTTCGCCTTCGTGCTCGGCCTCATACTGAAGCATATGGACAAGAAGAACCATTACGGCCTCGAACTGCCCAATATACAGAAGTAAATATGTAAAGGCGAGGGATTAAAACCGGCCTTGTGAGTAACGTAAAGCGGCCCTTTATGGGCCGCTTTATTCAAAATTCGTGGCATGTGCTCGGGGGTCATATTGCTTCAATGACGTATTACCACCGTTTGTCCTCCCGGAGGGCAACTCACTGTGAATCTGTTTTGGTCGCACGACCATGAGTGACCTCCACGGGGACAGGAGATTTCATAAGTAGCGCAAGCTATAAACACGTTGACTTTGTCGCAGCCGATAGTGTAAGGTCTGTCGCACCCTGCCCCGCTAAGGTAAGCCATCTCTTCGGAATTCAATAATTCCATTTCATAATCTTTCATACGCGTAAAGTTTAAGATAAAAGCCTACTCTGTTTTTGCTTTTCGGCATCCGCAATCCATATTGTTTTCATATCCGCTTATAACGAAAGCAAAAATTCCTTCCATTCCTTTTCCGTAATCATGCCGCTTTCTGCAACCAACCTTTCGAAGTCCGGGAATCCGAGGGTATCTTTGTCCCGGGCTTCCCGGTAAAATTTTTTAAGAAGCACTACAAAGTTTTCCTCTCCCATCGTCCGGGCAAGACGGTGAATCAGGTACGGGGCTTTTTGATAAACAGTCATGAACGAGCCTCCGCCGTTGCCGTCCAGATATGCCGCATTATCCTTCAGGCTGAAAATCGAAAGCTGCGCCTCGACGGCTTTACCGGCGTATTGATTGTAGGCGGTCAGTTTTTTCCGGAACACGCTGTCCCGCAGCGCGGGGTCGGAATAAGCCGTATAAACGGCAAGGTACTCTACAAGGCTTTCGCTCAGGAAATAGTCTTGCTCGCCGAATTTGGAAGCATCCATAAAAGTATGGATTATTTCGTGCAGCAGGGAATGGTCGTAAAACATACTCGTATCCACGGCAATAAGGAACGCCGTATCGCCGCACTTGTCGGTCAGGCCCCATGCGAATCTGTTTCCTTCCATATCCTCTTTCCACAACCCGGCGTCGGCTATATGAAGCGGGGGAGTTTCGGTGCGGCCGAATATTTCCAGCAAAAATTTTACTTTCGAAGGCAGCGTCCGGCAAATGCTGTCGTTGAGTTCCCGAATATTTCTGTGCCCCGGAAGAATTTTTTTTACGAGAACTTCGGAGCCGTTTCTGTGTTCCGAAACGGTGTCCGTGCGCACTCCCTTATTGTAATACAAAGTTATGTCCAGCGAATCCGTATAAATTTTTGCAGTGTCGTAATAAGGACGCGACAGCAGATAAAAGTCGGGGCCATTCGCATTGCCGTTACTTTTACGGGAGGATACGAACAACCAGGTTTCGTTTTCGGGGAAATCGAAACGTATGTCCCGGACCGTCATCGAGGGACAGGTAAAGTGCCATGATTGTTGGGTACAATTGTACTGGACGAAATAGTTCGAGGCGCCGGATGAAATCCGGAACATGAAATCCGGTTGGTACGCATAACCGATTTTTATTTCACCGTTTTTTTTCGGCAACGGAATTTCGAGCCGCTCCCCGTCGAACGAATAATCCGTAATGGACGTACTGTCGCCTTCGGAAAATGCGGATACGGACAAACGCTGATAAAACGCCTCGTTGAATGATTGCAGATAGCTTCTGTTCGTCAGATACATGACGAGCGTATCGAACGGATAATCGGTCAGCGTCAGTTTCTGGGTTACATTTACGGGATGGGGATACAAGCTGATTCGGCTCATATTCAGGGTATCGCGGCGACCGTCCAGAACCTCTTCCCGCAGCAGTCGCGGCAATATCCTCACGTCCAGCTCGCATTTCAGGCTCGCCTGAGCCGCCGCGCCGACAGGGAGGATAAGAATTACATACAATAAGGATAAAGTTAATCGCATGGCTGCGGCCGGTTTTCGGTGCTATTTTTAAAGCGGGAGAAATGGTCGGGATTATATTTCATTGCATAATAATACAATTTTATATAAAAATGCCATTTTGTCTTTTCTAGGGCACATGAATTTAAATCCATACGACTGTCATTAGCTCTTCCGTTAGCTATCTTTTGCGATACGCAGCCTCCAAGGCATAAATTTTTCGCCCAACATTCAGTGCATTCATGAAGGTCGTTTACATTAACTGGTATGACGTTTTTGTTTAATACCTTATTATCGTCTATGCTCCCCATTTTATATTTGTCTTCGTTCATTAAATGAGAGCAAGAAAAAATATCTCCTTTGGATGTAATGGTATAATAGGTCGTACCGGCGGCACAGCTTCTGGAGTTTATATACCTGAAACGTAAGTATTTAGCAAATGTGTCCAAACATACGTCATAAATCATTTCTTGTGTCTTGAACTTTTCTATATAATAATTTGTAAGAAGTTCATAATCACTTTCTATCCTCTTTAGTGTAACCTCGTCATAGTTGACACATTCTGTATGGGTTTTATTGTTTGAAGAAAAAGCAAATACGATTGAGAAAGGAAGCCTTAAGCTTTCAAAAAATTTGTATGTTTCAAAAAGATATGGATTGTCACTTACGATGGTGGCTCGGAGTTGTATATATAACCCTTTTCTTCGGAATTTTTCGATATTATTTAAAACATTGTAAAGGCTTTTGCTGCCGTCTTTATACCTGCGAAGGTTGAACTCATTGTCAGGGCCGTCTAAGCTTAATAACATAATTATATTATGCTCTACTAAAAAGTCTATAATTTCTTGGTCTGCTATCGTGCCGTTTGTAGTAATGGAATAGTTTACGGTTAATTGAGGGTACTTTTCCTTTATTAGCTTGACCGTATATTTCATAATCGGAAAATTTATTAAAGGTTCTCCTCCGAAAAAGATAATGGTTAACGGGTTATGTGTATCAGTTTCTACATTGTCCGATAAGTACTTTACGATTTTATTTATATCCTTTTCTTGGAAATCGCCAAAATTAAATCCTGTTTCTGATTGAGCAAAGCAGTATGGACAAGATAGGTTGCATTTGGCAGAAATTGGCAGTATTACTTCCCGGTAGTTATACGGTTTGTCAAAATAAATTTCATTACGAATTGTTTTCGGAGCACTCTCTATTTTAGTTGTGATAAATGCGCATATATCCTCTATTTCCTTGTTTGTAAATGTTTTTGAGACTTCACTATATCCACCTTGCTTAAAAGAGCAAACAAACCTTTTTATGTCGCCCGTTTTCAAAGGATATATCTGTAGGCTCGTGGTATGAAAGAACAGAGTAACCTCTGGGTCCACTGGAATTAGTTCAATTTCTTCCGGCTTTAAAAAGTGAGTAGGGTTCATCATAGGTTAGTTTATAATAAATGCTTGCAGAATAGGATTATGCATTGTTCGGGTCAAAATTTAATTATATTTTTCCGAATAAACAAACGGTAAATACATGACCGGGTGAAAATGCACGGAAAACCCTGATAAAAGTACGGGCCGTAATGAAATGCACGGCATAAAGGCCGCCCGAAAGGACGGCCTGTTTTATTACGTGTATTCCGGCGTTATTTTTTCTCCGGGGCTTTCCCCTGCGCGGCCACGGCTTCCATCTGGCGCCGTATCTCGTCCGGGTCGCCGAGGTAGTAGTCGCGCACGAGTTTCATGCGGTCGTCGTACTCCAGCACGTAAGGCACTCCGGTAGGGATATTCAGCTCTACTATTTCGTCGTCCGGAATTTCCTTGACCCATTTGACTATTCCGCGCAGGCTGTTGCCGTGGGCTACTACCAGCAGGCTGCCGTAGCGGGCCAGCGAAGGGAATATCGTGTCGCGCCAGTAGGGCACTATCCGCTCCACCGTCATCTTCAGCGACTCGGTGCGCGGCAACTCGGCTACGGGCACTTCGGCGTACCGGGGGTCGAACCGGGGATTGCGCGGGTCGTCCTCGGCGAGAGGGTCGGGGGGCGTGTCGTAGCTGCGCCTCCAGAGCAGCACCTGTTCCGCTCCGAAGCGTTCCGCCGTTTCGGCTTTGTTGAGCCCCTGAAGGTTGCCGTAGTGCTTTTCGTTCAGCCGCCAGCTTTTCTCGACCGGTATCCAGTCGAGGTTCATTTCGTCGAGCACTATGTCGAGCGTTTTGACGGCACGTTTCAGGTAGGACGTGTAGGCTTTCCCGAATATCAGTTTCTGCTCGTTCATCAGTCGTCCGGCGTGCCGGGCTTCTTCGACTCCCTGTTCGGACAGGTCCACGTCAGTCCACCCGGTAAACCGGTTTTCCCTGTTCCACACGCTTTCGCCGTGGCGAAGCAATACTATAGTTTTCATGGTTCGGCAGGTTGTTTTTCCGGCTCCACGGCGTTTTTCAGCGGTTTGCCCTTGTGGAAGTCGGCTATATTCCTCAGTGTCGTACGGGCTATGTTCGTCAGGGCCTCTTTGGTAAAGAATCCCTGGTGCGAAGTTACGATAACATTGTTGAATGTGAGCAGGCGCGCCAGCGTATCGTCGTCGATTATGCGGTCGGACATGTCCTTGTAGAAATATTCGCTTTCCTCCTCGTACACGTCCAGTCCGGCCGACCCGATGCGCTTTTCCTTCAGGCCTTCTATAAGGGCGTTGGTATCGATAAGCTGTCCGCGGCCGGTGTTTATCAGCATGACTCCGGGCTTCATCTTGGAAATGCTCTCTCCGGAAATCATGTGGCGGGTTTCCGGGGTAAGCGGGCAGTGGAGCGTGACGATGTCCGAGCGGGCGTACAGGTCGTCGAGCATGGTGTACTTGAAGCCGGCCCGCCGTTCGTAATCCAGATTGGGATAGGGGTCGTAGGCAAGTATGTCCATGCCGAATCCGCCGAGTATGGATATGACCTTGCGGCCTATTTCGCCGGTTCCTATCACGCCCGCGGTCTTGCCGTGCATGTCGAATCCCAACAGTCCGTGCAGCGAGAAATCGCCGTCTCTGGTGCGCCAGTAAGCGCGGTGTATCTTGCGGTTCAGGGCGAGCATCAGGGCTGCGGCATGTTCGGCCACGGCGTAGGGCGAATAGGCCGGGACGCGGCATACCTGCATCCCGAATTCGTGCGCCGCATTCACGTCCACGTTGTTGAAGCCGGCAGCACGCAGAGCTATCAACTTGACGCCCCACGAGGCCAGCGCCTCTATGGCCTCCCGGTCGGCGACATCGTTGACGAAGATGCATACGGCTTCGGAACCTTGCGCCAAAACGGCGCTTTCCTTGCGCAAAAGGCTGCGGTGGTATTCCAACTCGAAACCGAACTCCTCGTTGGCCCTGTCGAAATATTCCCTGTCGTAAGGTTTGGTGTCGAAAAAAGTTATTTTCATGACCGTAAGTCCTTTCCGTTTGGTTTTAACGCTTTATTGAGCATTTTTAGTGCCATGCCGCCCGACGTTGCCCGCTTTCGGAGGAAATTCTTTGACTACTTGCGCCGCTTTCGTACATTTGCAGGACTAAACCCATGCCGTGAAGTATTCAGTAACCATTTTTGCCGCATTCGGAATCCTGTCCGGAATATTGTGTCCGGGGTGCGGCTCCGGTACGGGCCGTGTGCCCGAAACCGGCGATACCCTTTATTCTCCGCGGTATGCCTCGCGTTTCGCCGTGCTTGCGGCGGGCGACGGTTCTTCCGTGCTTTCCGTCCGGAATCCGTGGCAGGGAGCCGAGGACGTAAGCCGGCAGCTTTTTCTGTCCCGCGGCGGCGAACGGCCCGCACCGGGGTTCGAGGGCGGAACGGTAAACGTTCCAGTGCGGCGCGTGGTCTGCATGTCTTCCACCCATATAGCTTATATCGACGCACTTGGTGAAACAGGAACCGTGCGGGGCGTTTCCGGAGCCGGATACGTGTCTAACCCTCTTGTTAGGAAGGCGTATGCCGACGGAACGGTGAAAGACGTAGGTTTCGACCCTTCGGTTAACTACGAAGCGGTAGCTTCCCTTGCGCCGGACGTGGTGTTGATTTACGGGGTAGCGGGCGAATCGTCGATGTCGGGCAAACTTTCCGAGCTGGGGATTCCTTCCGTATATGTAGGCGACTATCTGGAAACCGACCCTCTCGGCAAAGCCGAATGGCTCGTAGCCATAGGGGAGCTTTACGGAAAACGGCGTGAGGCCGAAAGAATCTTCGACGGCATAGCCGGCCGCTACAACGGGCTGAAGGATTCGGTAGCCGCTGCGGGCGGTCCGCGTCCTTCGGTGATGCTCAACGCTCCGTACCGCGACGTGTGGTTCGTTCCGGGCGACCGCAGTTATATGGCCACGCTTATACGCGACGCCGGCGGCCGCTATATATGCGAAGGGACCGACGACGACATAAGCCGGCCGCTCGGAGGCGAAACGGCGTTCCTGTATGCTTCCCGGGCCGATTTCTGGCTGAATCCCAACGAATGCCGCTCGCTGGCCGAGCTGAAAGCCAAAAACCCTAAATTTTCGTCCGTTCCGGCCGTGAACCAAGGGCGGGTTTACAACTGCACCGGACGCAGCACTCCCGAAGGAGGGTGCGATTTCTGGGAATCGGGCGCGCTGCGGGCCGATGTCGCGTTGGAGGACATCGTTCGTATTCTGAACTCTTCCGACGGAGAGGCCGGGTGTTATTATTTCGAGCGGCTGAAATGATGCGCTCCCGTACCGTCATACTGTTCGCCTCGCTGGGAGCGGTTACCGTCGCCCTTCTGGCGGCCGACCTGTCGCTGGGTTCGGCATCCATTTCCGGCTCCTCGGTTTTCCGGGCGCTTCTGGGTATGGAAACCGAAGATACCGTGAAATACATAGTCCTGAACTTCAGGCTTCCCAAGGCCGTAATGGCCGTGCTGGCGGGCGCCGGACTTTCCGCCGCCGGCCTTCAGATGCAGACGCTTTTCCGAAACCCGCTGGCCGGGCCGTTCGTATTGGGGGTAAGTTCGGGAGCGAGCCTCGGGGTTTCGCTGTTTCTGCTCGGCCTGCCCGTGCTGGGGGCCGGGGTTGCGAGCGAAACCCTCCGCATGCTGGGCATGGCGGGAGCCGCCTGGGTCGGCTCGGCGGCCGTCCTCGCCGTAGTGCTTGCGGTGGCTGCCCGGATAAAGGACATAATGGCCGTGCTGATTATGGGGATGATGTTCGGCAGCGCCGCTACGGCGCTGGTGGAAATCCTTCAGTACATGAGTCCGGAGAGCGCGCTCAAATCCTTCGTAGTCTGGTCCATGGGCAGTCTGGGCGGTGTTACGCTTCCGCAGTTGAACGTGGTAGTCCCGGTCGTGCTGGCGGGACTGGTTCTTTCCTTCGCCCTGATTAAGCCCCTCAATATGCTGATGCTCGGGGAAAATTATGCGGGAACCATGGGGCTCAACGTAAAATCGGTGCGCATGGCAGTCTTCGTAGCCACGGTTATGCTTGCCGGAACCGTTACGGCTTTCTGCGGCCCGATAGGTTTTATCGGGCTCGCGGTTCCGCATATGGCCCGGATGCTTTTCGCCGAGGCCGACCACCGGGTGCTCATGCCCGCCTCGATGCTGACCGGGGCGGCGGTGCTGCTGCTGTGCGACATCGTTTCGCAGCTTCCGATGTCGGATATGGTGCTCCCGATAAATTCCATAACCGCCCTCGTGGGAATACCGGTAGTGGTGTGGGTGATAGTGCGTAACAGAAAGGTATTCTGAAGCATGGCGCACGAAAGGATAAATACCGTAGAGTTGCACGGGCTTTCTCTGGGCTATCCCGACCGCCTTCTGTTCGAGGGGGCCGAAATAGGGTTCGGGTGGGGAGAGTTCACCGCCCTCATAGGCCGCAACGGCACGGGTAAGAGTACGTTGCTGCGTACGATAGCCGCTTTGGCCCGTCCGCTGGACGGTTATATCACGCTTACGGGCGACCGCCTCGATACCCTGTCCCGGCGGCAGGTTTCCGAGCGCATAAGCTTCGTTTCCACCGAAGAGGTGCGCGTGACCAACCTGCGCGTGGCCGACGTGGTAGCTCTCGGCCGCGCGCCCTACACCAACTGGATAGGTATGCTTGCGGATGCCGACAGAGAGGCGGTAGCCCGGTCGCTGCGGCTGGTCGGAATGGAATCTTTCGCCCGGAAGCGGCTGGATACCCTCAGCGACGGCGAGCGCCAGCGGGTCATGATAGCCCGTGCGCTGGCTCAGGATACGCCGGTCATCCTGCTCGACGAGCCCACCGCGTTTCTCGACCTGCCGAACAGGTACGAAATCTGCCTGCTGCTCAGAAAACTCGCACACACTCAAGGCAAGAGCATTATTTTTTCGACTCACGACCTGAACATAGCTTTGGAACTGTGCGATACGATAGCTCTTATAGAGGGGGGAAGCATCCGTTACGGTACGCGTGAAATGCTTGTGGCCGACGGAGCGTTCGGAAGGCTGTTCGACGGCACTTCCCTGCATTTCGACCCGGTAGGCTGCGTCGTACGGCTTCGGGAAAACGAAACCGGCGGACCGTCCGGAATGTAGTTTAAGGGGCTTTGCCGGCGAACCGGTTAATTTTTTCGGCTGAATATTTGCGGATATGCCAAAATTGGCTACCTTTGCACCGCTAAAATAAACCCGGTACACGGCCCATTCGTCTATCGGCTAGGACGCAAGATTTTCATTCTTGAAAGAGGAGTTCGATTCTCCTATGGGCTACGAGAGAAGATAAAACCATATACGAAATGGCAAACCACAGGTCAACCAAGAAAAGTATCCGCAAGACCGAGACCCGCCGGCTCCGCAACCGCTATTACCATAAAACGGCCCGCAATGCGGTGAAGGCGCTGCGCAACACCACCGAACAGGAGGCGGCCGAGGCTCTGATGCCGAAAGTGGCTTCCATGCTCGACAAGCTCGCCAAGCGGAACATAATTCACAGGAACAAGGCAGGCAACCTTAAAAGCAGCCTCCAGCTCCATGTGAATGCTCTGGAGCAGAAGCAGCAGTAAAAACCGGTTTGCAAACCCTGTAAAGAGGATGTATCCCATCCTCTTTTTTGTCGTGCGCGGCTCGCGACGGCCGCGCGGGAAAGCCGGCGGCGCGGTCGCCCCTTTCGCCGGATGTGATTCCGGGGCGCTTTTCCGGGTTCCGGAGTTGTTTTAAAGGGAAAACTGTATTACATTTGCACGCTGAGAGCGCCTCGTCGGCCCGGCGCTTATATGGTGGATGTAGCTCAGTCGGTTAGAGCACTGGATTGTGGTTCCAGGTGTCGTGGGTTCGAGTCCCATCTTCCACCCCGGTCCCGGACGGACAACAGAAATAAGCCTTGTATATCCAAGATATACAAGGCTTTCGCTTTTACGGCTCCGGCGCGGAGAGGGTTCGCGGCCTGCGGGCGCTTTCGGAAAGAAGCTGCGTTCCGGGCCGGAATATTCGGTCCTCCTTTACGGAACTCCGTCGGAGAAATTTCACGCGCGGCCTGTTTCAGGCCGTTCGCGTAATTATTCTTCCCGCATAGACGGCGGCCAGCCCCAGAAAAAAACTTGCCGCCGGATAAAGCGCCGCATGCAGCAGGTCGCCTTCGCCGAGCATTCCGAAGTTTTCGTTGATAAATGTCGAGAAGGTGGTGAAACTCCCGCAGAACCCTACCGTAAGAAACAGCCTCAGCTCCGGGTCGGGCAGTCCTCCGCGTTCGGACAGTCCGTACAGTATGCCGATAAAAAAGCATCCCGATACGTTGACGAGCAGCGTCCCCCACGGAAAAGAGGGCCCGCAACACGTGCGCAGGGCGCAGGCGACGAGATAACGCGCGATGCCTCCTATGAAGCTGCCGGCCCCTATGAAAAGCAGATTTTTCAGCATGTCGGTAGGAATTGTGCCGACCCTGCGTGCGGGGCCGGAAAAGTTCGTTCTGTCGTGTTTACGGTATAATGCTCCTGCACGGCGGTTGTTTCCGTTTCGTTGCAGGCATCATCAGCTCATCCCGGACGGGAGGCGGTTCAAGGCAGATACCATTGCCGTTCGCCGCAAAGATACGGCTTTTTGTCGTTTCGGCGGGCATATTCTTTGCTGCATTTCGTTGGTAATATTCCGTTCCGATATGAAAGCGATAATACTTAAAGGGTTCGGGCCCCCCGACGTGTTGTTCGAGGCCGACATTCCTCGTCCGGAACCCTCCGCGGGGGAGGTGCTGGTGCAGGTAAAGGCAATCGGCATCGACCAGATAGACGTGAAGACCCGGCGCGGAGAAGGCCTGGCGGAGAAGCTGCGCAAGGAAAATCCGATGGTACTCGGTTGGGATATTGCGGGCATCGTAGTGGCCGCAGGAGAGGCCGCGGAGGGTTTCGCGGCAGGCGACGCGGTGTTCGGGACGGTGAATTTTCCCGGATTGGGTCATGCCTACGCACAGTATGCGGTCGCTCCTGCGAAAGACCTCGCATTGAAACCCGACGACGTTTCGTTCGTGGAAGCCGCGGCGTCCGCGCAGTCGCCCCTGACGGCCATGCAGGCGCTCGTGGATGTCGGACACGTCGCAGAGGGAGACAGGGTGCTGATACACGGAGCGTCAGGCGGCGTGGGAAGCTACGCCGTGCAGATAGCCAAAAGCATCGGGGCGTACGTGATTGCCACGGCATCCGGCCGCAACAGGGATTTCGTAAATGGTTTGGGAGCCGACGAATTCGTGGATTACAGAACGCAGCGTTTCGAGGATGTTGCGCACGATATGGATTTCATTCTCGATTCCGTAGGAGGAGATACGTTCGTACGCTCGCTCGCAGTGCTGGCTCCGGAAGGAATGATAGTTCTGCTTCCGTCCGACAAAAAAGACGAGGCCGACAGGGCCGCAAGGGAAAAGGGAATAGTAAACTACCGGCATATCCTTATGCATTCCGACGGTCGGCAGATGAAATGTATAGCCTCCATGCTTGCAGGCGGAAGTATGAAAGCGTCCGTGGGAAAAGTTTTCCCGTTTACGCAGATGCGGCGGGCACACGAAGAAATGGAACGGGGGAACCATACGGGCAAGGTGGTCGTAACGGTTGAAAACTGACGCAGGGAAGATGGATTTGCTGAAAGGGAAAACAGCCATAGTGACCGGCTCCAGTTCGGGCATAGGCAAGGCCACGGCCCTTCTGTTCGCAAAGGAGGGGGCGGCGGTAATCGTCACTTACCATACGGGCCGCGACCGGGCGGCAAGGGTGACCGAGGAGATAACCGCCGCAGGCGGCCGTGCCGAATATTACGAGCTGGATTCTTCGGACGAATGCAGCGTGGGAGAATTTTTCGGAGCCGTGGGACGCGACTGGAGCGACGTGGACATCCTCGTGAACAATGCCGGAATAAACGGCCCTCTTGTGCCGGTGGAGGAAATGCCTACCGAGGTGTGGGACAAAGTCGTACGTACGAACCTTTACGGTCCGTTCTTTTGCAGCCGGGAATTTCTGCGGCTTAAAAAACGCTACGGAACATACGAAGGCAGCCGGATTATAAATATCAGCTCCATACACCAGTGGGTCAACGTGGCCGGTCATGCCGCCTATAACGCCTCGAAGGCGGCACTGCGCAATCTGGCCTATACTCTCGCTCTGGAGCTTGCCGACCGACGCATGACGGTGAACAATATAGCGCCGGGCATGATACTGACGCCAATCAACGAACAGGTGATTTCCGACCCGAAAAAGCTCGCCGCCGCCGAAGCCGTCATTCCTTTCCACCGGGGTGGTAAACCGGAGGAGGTGGCGGCGGTGGCGCTGTTCCTCGCGTCGGCCGCCAGCTCGTATGTAACCGGCAGCACCTACACCGTGGACGGAGCCCTGTCGATTTTAGGGCCCGATGCGTGAGTCGTTATGGAGTGGCTGGTAGCCTGCATACCGATATTCGCTTTCGGCTTTATTCCGGTGCTCGGAACGGTGCTCGGAGGCCGGCCGGTCGAACAGTCCATGGGAATAGCTTTGGGCGGCCTGGTGTTCGCGGTTGCCGTATGGATATTCGAACGTCCGGAGCTCGACGGGCATATATTCCTCGTCGGGGCGTTGTCGGGCACAGGATGGGCCATAGGGTCGGTCGGGCAGTTCATGGGGCTGCGATATCTGGGAGTTTCGCGCTCGATGCCGGTTTCGGACGGCGGACAGGTGGTCGGTACGTCCCTGCTCGGCGTGGCTCTCGGCGAGTGGGCTACCCGCGCCTCGCGTTTCTACGGGTTCGGGGCGCTCGTACTAATCGTAACCGGAATAGTGCTCGCATCTTACGCGGACCGTCGGGGCGGCAGTCGTCCGCGATGGGGCAGGGGGCTTGCCGTAAACCTGTTTTCCATACTCGGATTTACGTTTTACGCGGGGATTCTCAAGTATTACGGCATAAGCGGCTGGAGCAGTGTCCTGCCGCAGTCGGTGGGTCAGCTCGCCGCCCTTTCGGTAATTTCCCTTGTCTTTTTCCGGGTCCGGCCCTTTGACCGTGCGTCGCTGCGGAACGGCCTGACGGGGTTGATATGGGGCGTGGGCAATATAGCGTTGCTGCTTTCCCAGTCGCGGCTCGGTCTGGCCGTGGCATATCCGGTAAGCCAGGCGGCGGTGATAGTGTCGGTGCTCGGCGGGGTATTCATAAACAAGGAACACAAAAACCGCCGCGAATGGCTTTTCGCGGCAGCCGGAATGGCGGCGATATGTGCCGGTCTGGTGTCGATTTATTTCTCTGCCGCAGAGGATATCCGGCCGTAGGATGCTTGGCTGCGGGCCGACGGCTTTGCCGTTTTCGCAATATGTGGCTACCTTTGCGTAACACCAATCCGCCCGGATATGAAACGGCTCGCCGCCTTTTTTCTGACATCTTTGCTGTTTTTTACCGCTTTTATCCTGCCCGCCGACGGGAGGACCGGATTCCCGCCATGCTGGATTCCTCCGAAAATCGACGACGACGGCATGCTTGCGATGGTCCGAACGCTGCTTTCCGCACCGGAAGGCAGTCTGGATGCGAAAATAGACTCGGTAGGAAGCCTGATGAGAGGGGGAGTATCCTCCCGGGCCATGCTGAAGGCCTGCGATATGGTAAGGGAGGCGATAGATACCGCTTCCGGAAATCCGCAGGAACGGTTGTCGCGGAAAGCCAACTATTACGCCCTTCTTTACGGGGTTTACAATCAGGTTCCGGACACCGCCCTCAGCATGGCCAGCATCGACACCGCGCGCCGGTATGCCGAACAGCTTCCCGCGTCGGTGCGCAAGGCGCTCGTTTTCGCGGACTACGGTTCGGCGCACCAGTGTTACGGAAGCACCGAAACCGCCCACAGGTATCTGAGGCGTGCGATAGACGAATTCAGGGCGTTGGGACCGGGATACGAGGTAAATATCTCCATATGCTGTTTCCAGCTCGCCACCGACTATCTGAACATGGGCGACCGGGATGGGCTGAATAAGTGCATGGAAGAAATGCGGCTGCTTATGGAGAGCAATCCGGCTCCGTCGATAGCCTATGACTACTATTCGGTGCTGTCGAGCTACTACGACGTCGTTTACGCGGACGAGGGGGACGAAAGGTGGCGCGATTCGGCGATGATTTATTCCAAGGCCGTTATCTCGGCCATGGAGAAGGTCGTCAATCCGGCGAGGCTGCGCATCAATCCCGTTTGGGCGTATTATAACGTGGCCGTTATGTACGAGCTTTATTACCGGCCGCCGGTGACCGACAGCATCGAGCATTACCTCGTTCTTGCCGAGCGGGTCAACGAGTCTTATCACAGGGGCCTGCCGATAAAGCAGGAGTGCGATATAAGCCTTATGGACCTGCGTGCATGGCTGTACTACGAGAAAGGGGATTATGCCGATGCCGAACGTACCATGAACGAAGTGCTGGCGCTGCTCGACGAGGTGGAGAAAAGCAGCCCCAACACCGTGGTTACCGAACGCGGGGAGGCCTATTCCTTTTTCGTGGAGTTTTACGAGAGCCGAAACCGCTATGAGGATGCGCTCCGTTATCAGAAACTTTTGACCGAGAACAACGGCAGGCGTTACGATATAGCCCGCAACCGCGCTCTCCACGACCTTCAGGTTCGTTACGAGGTGGAGAAGAAGGAAGCCCGCATAACCCGGCTGGAGGAAAAGAACCGGGCGGCCCGGGCCGCCGTCGTTTTCACCGTTTTCATCGCTGCCGTGCTGCTGGGTGCGCTCCTGTTGCTTTGGTTCGTTTTCAGGCTGCGGAAAATCAACCTCCAGCAGCGGCTTTACGAGGCTGCCCTTACGGCCGAGCTTTCCGACCGGGAACTCGCCCGGTTGCACCGGCAACTGGGCGCCGACGTGTCCCGTTCGGTGGCGGAGAGCCTGAAGGCTGCGCTCGAAAGCTCGCCTCTCGACCGGGAGGCGGCGGCCCGCTACCGCACGGCGTTGGACGGGCTTTCGTTCCAGGACGCCGACCGGCTGCTGGCTTCCTCCGCCGAACCTCTGACCGGCATGGACAGGAAATATATCCTCTGCTTCCTGATAGGGATGTCCACCCCGGACGTATGCGCTCTGTTCAGCGTGGAGCCGGGAAGCGTCTATGTCGTGCGTTCGCGGCTCCGCAAAAAATTCGGAAAAGGAGCGGTCCTGCCGTTTTAATTAAGGTTTGTATAGGTCCTCCGAGGGTCCGGGAAACTACCTTTGTCCCCGGCAGCCCCGCTGTGGCGCCGACAATACCCCTCGGGTTTTGTATCGTGGAAACATTTGCATACATTTGTCTTGCCGTCCGACGGACGGCGGACATATTGAAGTGAAAGTGTTTCGTGCTTTTACCTTTGTTGGGAATCTGACAGTTCACGCGAGTACAGGGAAAACGATACAAACACTCACCACTTGTGCAGGCATATGTATTGCTACATATCCGCCAAGTGTGGGGTATTGTTTATTTGTACTCGGGTTTTGTCAGAACCTCCAACAAGATAAACTTTCCGCCCCGCACTTTTTTCATGCGGGCGGGCCTCGCGGCTTGTTCTCCGTAAGGCCGGCAGCGGGATGCCGTTTGGTTTAACGTTTACGCGACATGTGACTCGCGGGGTACGGCAACCGATTTCGGCCGCATTATGCACGGATTATCCTTATCGTCTTTTCGTCCTTTCCGGTTCCGGACGGTTCCGGCGTCCGCCGCCGCGTACGGTTTCCGCTTTCGCAGCGGTTTTCCGGGCAGGAGCCGTCGTGCGCGTATGCCGCTGCCCGAGTTTTCTGTCGGATTTGTTCCATTTAAAATTTTGTTGGTTATGAGAAAAATCGTCCTTGCTTTCGTGCTTGCGGGCTGTATGGCCGGCTGCTCCAAAAGCCCTTCCGAACTGGACCCGCCCACGCCTCCCCCGGGGCCCGGCTCCGTTTACAGCGTGAACGGGAGCGTTCAGAAAGGACCCTACACTCAGGGTACTGCCATTACCATTCAGGCTCTCGACGAAAAGCTGAATCCTACGGGCAAGAGCTACCGCACTCAGATTTCCGACGACCTCGGTTCTTTCAGCCTCGGGTCGCAAATCGAAAGCCCTTATGTGGAAATACTTGCGGACGGATACTATTTCGACGAAGTGGCCGGCGTGCTTTCGGCGTCCACTCTTTCCCTGCGCTCCATTTCCGACCTGAGCGAAACGGGCGCGACCAATATAAACCTGCTCACCTCGCTCGAAAGCTACCGGGTGCGGTATCTGGTGACGGAGGAAAACATGAGTATAGCCGATGCGCGTGCTCAGGCCGACAGGGAAATCTTCGCGGTCTTCCATATTCCGGACGACATTCTGTCCGACGGCGGCTTCGACAAGCTCGACATAATGCGTGCGGGTGAAGCCAACGCCGCTTTGCTGGCCATTTCGGCTACCCTGCAATCCACCCGGAGCGTGGCCGAACTTACGGAACTCGTTTCCAGGATTGCCGGGGAGATACAGGCCGGCGGAACCGTTGCGAGCCCGTCGGTGCGCGAGGCCATACGCACTGGCGGCATCGGGCTGGATGCCGGACAGATAGCGCAAAACCTCGAAGAACGTTACGAGGCTTTGGGAATGTTCGACTACGCGATACCGAATTTCGAGGACTATCTGGACGTAAACGGCGACGGCATCATAGACCGCGACAACGTATGGCTGCTGACCGACGACGAAGTGGTGGTTCCTCCAGAAGGCAAGACTTTCCCGGTTACGCTCAAACAGAACACGGAATACACGGTTTCGGTCGAGGAGGGCGCGCGCTCGTGGCTGGGTCGGACGGAGCCGCCCACACGGGCTTACCTTCAGGAGGACGAGCTGTGGTTCAGGGCCCAGCCTTACGGTGGCGACGACGAGCGCAGCGGAAAAATCACCCTCTCGGCGGTCGGCGGCGAAACTTCGGCGGTGCTGACCGTTATCCAGAAGCCCGAAGGCAGTCTTACGACTACCAAAGGTACGTTCGACGTACCGCAGGAGGGACAGGTCATAGACATAGAGGTTCTCGCCAATATCGAATTCGAGGCTTCGGTCGAGGAATCGTGCCGCGAATGGATAGTACCGGTGGAAACGCGCGGTATCGAGTCTTACCATTTGCAGTACGAGGTGCTCGACAATCCCGAAGTGGCTCCCCGGACGGGTCATATACGCATAACCAGCGGAGAACTGGAGGAAATCGTCGCCGTCAATCAGGCCGGAGGCTACCGCATCTCTTTCAACAGCGAGAAATTCGAGCTTACCCGGGACGCGCAGCCTTTCACCCTTACGGTATCCGCCAACTTCGAGTACGGCATGGATATTCCCCGCAACGGCTGGCTGCACGATGCCACTCCCGCAGGCGCTCCGCAGGGCGAGTACACTTTGACGGTGGACGAGAACGATACCCCCGACGACCGCACGGCCGTGATAACCTTCGCTTCCCCCGACGGCAAGTTCTCTGCCGGAGTCACCGTGGTGCAGTCGCAGAGCGACATGATAATCTCCGACCCGAATGCGGTGGCCATAGACTATACGGACCAGGAGTTTGCCGTAACCGTTTCCGCCAATACCGAGTACGACGTGTCCGTACCCGAGGGCTCCGGCTGGCTCGGCCGGGTGAACACCCGCGGACTGGTGTCCACGGAGCTGCGGTTCCATGCCGCCAAAAATCCATCGAAAGGTCCGCGCAACGGCGTAATACGGATAACCGACGTATCGAAAGCGATTGTGCGCGAAGTCAAGGTTGCGCAGGGGGCGAATACCGAGCCGCTTACGGTGAATTGTCCCGCTCCGGGCGCCCTTATGGCACAAATGACGGCCGACGAGTTGCGCTATACCACCGACCTTTGCGTAACCGGTTCGATTTCGTCCGCCGACGTGGGCTACATAGCCTCGAACATGCCCGCCCTTTCTACCCTCGACCTGAACGCCGCGGATATACAGGACGGCTATCTGGGCGATTACGACAAGCCGGGCGAAGGCCGGTGGAGAATCGTGTTCGATGGACCTCTGGTGAAGCTGACGCTGCCGCGTACGCTGGTCGGACTGGGAGGCCTGAGCGCTTCCCGGCTGCAGGAGGCGGTTATGTTCGAGGGCGTGGAGCGAATCGGAGAGGAAGCCTTTTCCGGATGCGGGTCGCTGGTTTCCCTCAATCTCCCTTCCTCGCTGACTTATATAGGCGACCGTGCGTTCAGCGGGCTGGCGTCGCTCCGCGAACTTGCGCTGCCGGACGGCCTGAAGGAGATAGGCCGCGAGGCGTTCGCCGGGTCGGGCATACGAAGCGTGCGTATTCCGGCGGCCGTGGAAGTGCTCGAAAGCGCCTTCAACGGATGTACGGCCCTTTCGCAGGTCGCGTTCGCTCCGGGTTGCCGCCTGCGCGTAATGGGCAGCGAGAATCCCGTATCGAGCGGCTCCCCGTACATAGGCAGCAAGTATATACCCTCCGGCCAGCTTTTCTTCGGCTGCACGTCGTTGTCGTCCATTGCGATTCCCGCATCCGTCGAAACGATAGGCGGCAATGTCTTTACCGGCTGCACGTCGTTGCGCTCGCTGAGTTTCGAGCCGGGCAGCCGCCTCAAACTGCTGTGCGGTTCCACTACCCGGCTCTCCACCGGACTGAGCACCACGATAAATTATTACGGACTGTTCGATAACTGCGCGCTGGAAACGGTTACCCTGCCCGCCTCCCTCGCTTCGGTAGGCGTGGCCGCCTTTAAGAACTCGGCCGTGAGGGAGGTGAAGTACGAGAACTTTTCCGCCGTTACGGAGATAGGCAACGAGGCGTTCGCCGGTTCGGAGATAAGCTCCGTAAAATTATATAACCATATTACTTACGGCATAAGGGTATATAACGACTGCCTGAAACTGACCCTCGTGGAGCTGCCTTCGTCCGGCGAAGCGGCGCTTCCGAAAGGGGTGTTCGCCGGATGCACGAATCTCAGGAGCATATCCGTCCCGGCCGGGTGCACGCGAATTTACGCCGCCGAACCCACGGAATGGGAAAGAAGTTCCGTTTTTCAGGATTCCGCACTCGAGACGGTCGAATTCTCGCCGGGTTCGCGTCTTGTGTCCATAGGTTCGGAGGTGTTCGGCAAAGTAACCGCGCTGAAACGCATCGATTTGCCGGCAGGATTGACGGAGCTGGGCGACGCGGCTTTTTACGGATGCTCGTCGCTTTCGGATGTCGTACTGCCGAACAGCCTTACGGTATTGCCTGATAATGCTTTCGGAGAGTGTCCGGCCCTGCGCAACATCAACACCGGCCATGTCGCCGCATTCGGCGCCGGGGCTTTTGCACTCGGGGAACAGGGAACGCCCGGTTTCCTCGTTTCGGTCGATTTGGGTTCCGCGGTTTCAATCGGCGGCAACTGCTTTTCCGGCCGCGGGGCGCTGGCGTCGGTATCGATGCCGCGCACCGGAACGCTGGTTCTCGGCAACGACATTTTTGCGGGCACAGGGATAACCTCGATAGTCGTTCCGAAAGGGATAACGCGGCTGGAGCGTTCGAGCATCGACCGCCCGGCCCTGTTCGGGAACATATCCGTAACGTTCGAGAGCGGCTCGGCGCTCGGCAATATCCCCGCAGGCATGTTCCGGGGAAGCGACTTTTCCTCGATAGACCTTCCCCGCGGCCTTACGCAGATAGGCGAGGAAGCGTTCGCCGAATGCAGGAACCTCGGTTCCGTGGAGTTGCACGGGGGAGATTCGTTCGATATATCGTTCGGAGCGTTCCGGGGCTGCACGTCGCTCCGCACGGTACGGATGCCTTCCTCGTCTTCCGTTACCCTGAACGACAGGCTGTTCGAGGGATGCAGCCTTCGGTCGGTGGTGTTCCCGGCGACGGTGGCCGGCCTTTCCGCATCTTCCCGCCCCTTCGCGGGCGCTTCGGTGGAGTCCGCGGTATTCGAGCCGGGGATACAAATCCGCACCATCCCCCGCGAGTTGTTCCGGGGCAGCGGTCTGAAGTCCGTTGACATGGCCGAAGGAATAGCCCTAATCGACGATTATGCATTTGCGGAGTGTGCGCTCGCGGAAGTCGACATTCCCGCTTCCGTAAGCCGATTGGGCGGTTCGTGTTTCGGCGGCAACGCGTCGCTTGCACGTGTGGGGCTGCCGGCCTCTGCGCAGCTCGAATTCGGCTCGGAATGTTTTGCGGGATGCGGGCGGCTTGACGCTTTGGAATTTCCTTCCGCGGTAAGCCGGATTTCCGGCAGGGAAGTTCTGAAAGGAAGCTCCGTGCGCTCCGTTACATTCGCTTCCGGCTCGCGGCTCGAGGCGATAGGCGACAGCTTTTTCGAAAATTCCGCCGCTTTGGCATCCGTAAAACTTCCGGCCGGCATAAACCGCATAGGCTCGTATGCCTTTTCCGGATGTTCCGCTCTGAAAGAATTGGATATGGCTTCCGGGCCGACGCTGATAGCCGCCGGAGCGTTTGCGAAATGTACCGGGCTGGAGTCGCTCGTGCTGCCCTCCGGAACCGCTACTCTCGAAAGCGAGGCGTTTTTCGGCTGTACGTCGCTCTCTTCGGCTTCGCTTCCGCCTACACTGAGCGATATAGGTTCTAAGGCATTTTCCGGGTGCGCTTCGTTGCGGGAGTTCGTGCTTCCGGCCTGTGCCGAGGTCAGGCTCGGATACGAGGTGTTCAGCGGCTGCCGGTTTACGGAGCTTGCCGTGCCCTCGGTCGTCCGGGAACTGTCCGGCAATGATAACCGGGCGCAAACATACACGTTCAGCGGAAGCGCGGTGAGCCGGATAATTTTCCAAAGCGGTTCGCAGCTTTCCGTTGTCGGCGAATGTGCCTTCGCCGGGGCGCCCCTGACGGATATCGAGCTTCCGGAAGGGGTTACGGAGATACAGTCGGCCGCATTCGCCGTCTGTACGCAGCTTCGGTCGGTCGTGCTGCCTTCCACCGTGGCTTACCTTCGCGGCAGCCGCAGGGTAGGGACGGTATTCAAGGGCTGCACGGCTCTCCGCACGCTTACGTGCCGGATGGCCGTGCCGGCGCGGGTCGACGGCGATGAATTTTCCGATGTGGACATTTCCGTGTGCGTTCTGCAGGTTCCGTCCGCTTCCGTGCCGCTGTATCGGAACGGCAGCGGCAATCAGGCCGCATGGGCTAAGTTTGCCAATATAACGGCTGTTCCGTAGGGACGAACCGCTCTCATCGAAAGGCGCTTCCATGGAAGCGCCTTTTATGTCCGGCCCGCGATGGGCCCGACTTTTATCGGCGCTGCACTTTGTATAAAAGGCGCTATATTTGCGGTGCTGCCTTGCAGGCGGCAAATTCATAGGCTATGGAAGAACATATAACCAATTACGACATGAATCTGGTGGCGGAGTTTTTCGCCGGTATGGACAGGCAGGGGCCGGGCTGCGACGAGCAGACCCTGCTGGCGCTGGGCTTCGCCGGGCAGCTTTCCAAAGGCAGCCGCGTGGCCGATATGGGGGCCGGAACCGGTTCGTCGGCGCTCGTGCTGGCGGAATATACGCCCGCCTTCATTACCGCCGTGGATTTCCTGCCGCTTATGACAGGAGTGCTGCGGGAGCGGGCCCGGAAGGCGGGGTATTCGCAGCGTATCGAAGGCGTGGTCGGAGCGATGGACGAAGTGACTTTTCCGGACGGTTCTCTCGACATGGTCTGGTCGGAAGGAGCCGTTTCAAACATAGGCTTCGAGCGCGGGCTGCGGTTGTGGCACAGGTTCCTGAAGCCCGGAGGAGCCGTCGCCGTAAGCGACTTGACATGGCTTACGCACGAGCGGCCGCAGGAAATAGAACGCTACTTTGAGGTATGCGACCCCGAAATCGCCCTTATGGAGGACAAGGTTGCCGCCATGGAGCGGGCCGGCTACCGGATGAAAGCGGCGTTCGTCCTCCCCGAGGACTGTTGGACGGACAACTTTTATACTCCGGTGGCCCGGCGGCTGGATACCTTCATGCCGGAACATGCCGGGGAGCCGGCCGCCGAAAAGCTGGCGGAGGGGCTACGGCACGAAATGAGAATGTACGAGGAGTACGGCCGGTATTACGGTTACGCGTTCTATATAGGGGAAAAATTATAGACCGGCCCGGCATTTAACGAAAAAGGGAGTGATTTTTCACTCCCTTTTTACGTGTTCCGTACGGATGTCAGAACGTCAGCCCGCACTGGAACATGAACGTGCGCGGAGCCGATACGTCCATGGGGCGGATGCTGTACTCCTTGTTCAACAGGTTCATTACGCTCAGTTGGAACCGTACGTTCTGCGTCACCTGTATGCCGGCCCGCAGGTCCATGACGAAATAGCCCTTGTTGTGGTCCTTCCAGTATCCGGCGAGGTCGCCGAACAGCAGTCCCCGCACGTAATCCATTATTTCGGGCGACTGCCGGGGCCGCTCGTCGAGGAATATGTAGTCCACGGCGAGGGTCTTGCTCTTCCATGCGAGGTTGGTTCCTATCGAAACCCGTTTCCAGTGCAGGTCCAGCACCGCTTTGGCCGAATGTTTCTGACGGTACTTCAGGTACTTGGTATTGTTGGACTTCGACTTCATCTGGAGCGGGTCCGTGTAGGCGTTCTCGATTTCGTTGCGCTTTTTGTAGTCGGCGTCTTCCGGCTCGGTATATACATATCCCAAGGCATACGTAAGATTGAGCTGCGGATTGATGTTCAGAATACCGTTGAGCGATACGTCCACGCCATAAATACGAGCCTTGTTCACATTGGAGAACTGCGCGCCCAGCCCCGGTATCCGTCCGCCGAATATCATTCCGACCGCGTCGCCGAGGTTGGTTATCATGTTGTAGGGATATTCCGTGTCGAACAGGCCGATGTTGAACTCAATCATGTCCTTGTATTCGGTGTAGAATCCGGCTATGTCGAGGTAGCCGGCCAGAGGGCCTACCTTGTAGCCCTGCTTTATGCCTACCTCCACGTTATAGCCGCGCTCGGCCTTCAGAAGGTCGTTGGGGAACGCGCCGATACCGCCTATGTCCTGACGGATGAATTTCTCCGTGATGGAGGGATAGCGGTAGCCCTGCCCGAAGGATGCCCGCAGATAGGTGGCCCTTCCGAGCTGGTAATTCAGTCCTGCGCGCAGCACCGGCTTGACCGGAATATCCGTTCCGAATACCCGCGTTTCGGCTTCCTTGTAATGCTCGTCCACGCGGTAATATTCGAAACGCACGCCCAGCGACAGGTTCAGGCGGTCCCAGAATTTGTCGTCGTACTGGAAGTACAGGGCCGCGTTGTCGCTGTAATGGTTCTGCGTCTTCGGGGCGGTGACTTTGAGGTGCTCGTACGTCAGTCCGGCGGTTATCTGGCCGTGGCGCAGGAATCCCTTGTTGAACTGATAGTCGAGATAGTATGCCGATGTGCGGTCGGGACGCTTGTAAACCTCCGGCTTTTCCTTGTCCGCGCCGAGAACCCAGTTTAGGATGTTGTCCGTACCCGAAGGCAGTCCGTGTCCCATTATCCACGAAATGGCATCCATGTAGTCGGCCGGCTTCGCATCGGGGAAATAGTGGCCCCCGACGCGTCGGAGCAGTTCCACGAGGCCCGTGTAATTCTTGTTAAGCAGGTTGTCGGTCAGTTCCGGCAGCAGGCCGCCTATTATCTGGCCGCCGTTGGCCGTGAGGTCCGCTATGGTTCCGTCGTAGTCGAATCCCATGTTGTTGAGGATTTCGAATATGGACTTGTCGGTGTAGCGGGTGTTGAGCGTGGTCGATGTGAACTCGATTTTGCCGCGTATCTTGTGGGATGTGTTGTTGTCCGTGTTGTAGTACGAAATGAACGGCTCTATGCGGAAATCGTTGCGTTGGCGCGACATGTTCGTGACGGGCGACTGCCGGTACGCCTCCTCGGGCGAACGCCACAGGAACACGTCGGCCGCCTCGTCCGACATGAAATTCACGTTGAATCCGTAATGCAGTCCGCTGACCGAGGGACTGTGGTGCGTAACATTGCCGCCCACGCGCATGCGCTTGTTGTAGCCCCCCTGCTTGTAGCCTTCGTCGGAGAACAGGTTGATGCTTCCGGAAACGTCCCAGTCGCCTATGCGCCGCACATGCGACAGGTCTATGCCGTTGTACATCGGGTTGCGGATGCCGTAGAATACCGTTCTGCGCAGCAGCGGATTGACCTCGTACTTCCCTTCCTTCCAGAAGGTGCGGTCCCACCATACGTAATCCTTGTTGTCGGGAGTGCCGTACACGCCCATATAGGCGTTGATGCGCGTAACCGGATTTATACCCGGTCGCGCGGTGCGGATATTGATAATGCCGTTCAGCGCCGACGAACCGTAAAGCACGCTCGAAGCGCCCTTGATTACCTCGACCTGCTCGATGCTCTCCATAGGCACGGAGTTCCAGTTTATTTCGCCGCCGTTCGGCGATAGAACCGACATTCCGTCCACCATTATAAGGCAGCGGCTGCCCACCCCGTAGGTCCAGCCGGAGCCTCCGCGAATGGTGGGCTGCTTGTCCACCACGTCCACTCCGGCCATGGTGTTCAGCGTGGCGCGTATGTCCGAGGGGTTCTGCTTCAGAATATCGTTTTTCTTGAGCACTTCCATGGATACCGTGATGTCGCTCAGCTTCTGGTCGAAACGTCCGGCGCTGACCACCACCGCATCCAGCATCTCCGATGCCGGGCGCATGATAACGTCCTGTTGCAGGGTTCCCTTGCGTTCCACTACCAGCGGAATGCTTTGGGTTTCATACCCCAGATAACTGAAAGTAAGCATTATGCCTCCTTCGGGTACGCTCAGTTGGTAGTGTCCCTTGGAATCCGATACGGTTCCCTTCTGCCCTCTGGAATCGGAATAATATACCGTAACGCCCGGCAGTGGAGCGTTGGCGTTGCTTTCGTCGTAAATATAGCCTTCCACTTTCTGACCGAACAGCTTCGCGGCGCTCAGAAGGCATATCGTCGTTATGAACAGTTTCTTCATCATATCTCTTTAACCTTTATTGCCGGTCAGATGTCCGAAGGTCTCCCGGCGGGAACCAGGTTGAGTCCTATCTCTATGTTGTCGGAAATCTGTATCAGTCGCGTGAACGTATCCAGCAGCGAGCCTACCAGACTTCCTATCATGTCGTCGCCGCTGCCTACCAGTCCTTTCACGAGCGGCAGCAGTCCGAGCACCGGGCGGAGCTGTTCCCACGTCAGGTAAACGGTGACGCTTCCGGCTTCGTCGCCGTTGTGGATTATACCCAGAGGAATGCCGTCGGTCATGGCCTTGTTCAGCACTTCGAGTACGACCCATATCTGCTCGGTCGTTATGCCGGGGCCAGTACCGGCTTTGGTCTGGTCGGACATTACTTCCGCTATTATTTCCTCGGCGTTCAGAACGAGGTGCAGTCTGCCGTCGGCCACATAGTACTGGCAAAGGTTCTTTTGCGGAGAGTATTGCCACGTGGGGCCGCCGCTGAAGGCGTCGCTCGCGTAGTGCGCGCGCAGCATGGCCGACGGGTCGAGGTTTATGTCGCGCAGGAACATGGGAAGAATCTGGTTCGCCAGCATGGGAACCATATCCATAATGCCGAGAGGATTGTCTTCCTCGCCCTCTGCTATAACTATGGTGTCCGCCGGGGCCCCTTCGTTGGGAAATACGTAAGTGCCGGCCGGAACGTGCCATTTCATATGCATGCACCCGCTGTAAGTGGCGTCGTCGAACGGAGCCGGAGCCCACCAGTTGGATATTTCGGTAAACTCGTTGGGAGCGTAAGTCACCGAAAGCAGTTCCAGAGCCAACATGCCCTCCTCTACCGATGCGTTGGCCAGAAGATAGGATGTTCCCATGGGAGTGGTTCCGCGTTTGTTGGTTATCCGCATGGAAACGGTATCTATGTCGGCCGGCACGAGCGGCAACGAGTCTATGGTGACTTTCGGCTCGCCGGGGAACACCCGGTAAAGCGTAACGCTCGCCCACTTGCAACTGTCGTCCACGCTGAAATCGGCGTCGCGGCCGAACAGGTCCGCATCTCCGAACTTGAGTTTCAGTACGTTCGGCATGTAGGGCCTGCCCGAATAGGAACCGCTGAAAAGTTGCGCCCGCGTGGGCTGCGCATCGGGCACGGGAATATCGTCGTCGTCGCTGCACGACGTTCCGGCCCACACTCCGGCGCTCAACAGCAATACCTGAATAAAACGGGAGACTGATTTTTTCATAAGCATGTCCGTTTAGGTTTTGTTATTTCGCTGCAAATCTCCGGATTTTTCGCTTAACCGGCAAGCCCCATTCCGCATATTCGTTGGCCTTTTTTTAAGATTTTTTGAGAAAACGACGATAAATTTCCTAATTTAGTGGTCGGAAAATTAAATCGAATCCATGAAAAAGAGAATGCCCGATGTGGATTTGCCCGTCGATTTCATCGCGTTTCAGGGCATTGCGAGGGATATTCTGGTTCCTTACAGCTATCCGTGCCGAATCAAGGCCGGCCTGTTCGTACTGTGCACGGCGGGAGAGATACGGGCTTCCGTCAACCTCAACGAAGTGACCATACATGCCGACAGCCTGCTGTGTCTGTCGCCGGGCAGCATTATAGAGTTCCGCGGCATGAGCGAGGATTTGAGCGTATATGTCATAGGCTTTTCGTCGAAGTTTCTGGACCTGCTCAACCTCACCAAGTCCATGCTCGAATTTTATCCCGCGGCGGCCGACAACCCGGTGTTCCGCCTGACGGCCGAGCTTACGGACCTGTATGCCGATTATTTCCGCCTTTTGTGCAAGGCTTCCGAGCGCGGACGTCTGGACGAGCGGGAAACGCTCAGATGCGTGCTCGCTTCCATGCTGGTCGAGGTCGGGAAATTGCTGCACGACCGTCCGGCAGAAGGCAGGCCCGCCAGCCGCGCCGAAGTGATTTACAGGGAGCTTACCCGCCTTGTGATGCGGCATTTCGCTTCCCACCGGCAAATCGCGTTCTATGCGGGCCAGCTCCGGATAACCCCTCAGCACCTGAGCGCGACCGTTCGGAAAGTCACCGGCCGCAGCGTGTCGGACGTTATAGCCGACGTGGTGGTTACGGATGCCAAGGCCAAGCTAAAATCCACCGAGATGACCGTGCAGGAAATTTCGGATTCGCTCGGTTTTCCCAATGTTTCTTTTTTCGGCCGCTACTTCAAACGCTATGCGGGCACTTCGCCCAACCGTTACCGGAAAAGCTGAAACGCCGGCAGAATGCAAGCGAGGGTGGCTTTGCTCTCGACTTGCACTATATTTTAATAATATAGGATGCGGTTCGGCAAAGCACAAGTAAACTTGGCTTTGCCCTCACCTTTCACTATATTTGCGATAACCAAATTGCAGACCCATGAACAATTTTGAATTTCAGAACTGCACCCGGCTGGTATTCGGCCGCGGAACCATATCCCGGCTCGCCGGGCTTATTCCGGAGGGGAAACGCATAATGCTTACTTTCGGCGGAGGCTCCGTGCGCCGCAACGGAGTTTACGAACAGGTGACCGGGGCCCTGAAAGGCCGCGACTTCGTGGAGTTTTGGGGCATAGAGCCCAACCCTACGGTCGAAACCCTGCGCAGGGCGGTGGCGCTCGGAAAGGAAAAAGGGGTCGATTTTCTGCTCGCGGTGGGCGGAGGTTCGGTCATAGACGGCAGCAAGCTGCTCGCCTGCGCGCTGAAGTCCGACCGCGACGCATGGGACCTCGTGCTCGCCGGCCGCCGGCCCGAAGAGGCGGTTCCGCTGGGAACCGTGCTCACGCTTCCGGCCACCGGCTCGGAGATGAACGACGGAGCGGTGATTTCGAGGTCGGAAACGCACGAAAAGCTGGCTTTTTACAGCCGAAATCCGGTATTCTCGGTGCTCGACCCGGAAGTGACCTTCTCTCTTCCCGAACATCAGGTAGCCTGCGGGTTGTCCGACACGTTCGTGCACGTAATGGAGCAGTACCTTACCGTGCCCGGACAGTCGCGCGTTATGGACCGCTGGGCAGAGGGCCTTCTGAGCACCGTAATGGAAATAGCGCCGCTGATTCGGCGCAATCCGAAGGATTACGACCTTATGGCCGACTTCATGCTTTCCGCCACCATGGGGCTGAACCACTTCATCGGCATGGGCGTTACGGAAGACTGGGCCACTCATATGATAGGGCACGAGCTCACGGCGCTGCACGGACTGACCCATGGCGCTACGCTGGCGATTGTGCTGCCGGGTACGATGCGCACCCTGCGCGAACAGAAGAGAGGCAAGATACTGCAATATGCCGGGCGGGTTCTTGATATTGCGGAAGGTACGGAGGACGAACGCATCGACGCGGCCATAGAGCGTACGGAAGAATTTTTCCGCAGTCTGGGCCTTCATACTAGGCTGTCCGAGGAAGGCATCGGCGCCGGAACGATAGACGAGGTGGAGCGCCGGTTCGACAGCCGGGGCGCAGCCTACGGCGAGGCCGGCAACATCGACGGAGCGATGGCTCGCCGCATACTCGAAAACTGCATGTAGCTTTCGGAGTGTAGGAGAGGGGGCGTTTTCGGACGCCCCTTTTTTTGCGGAGGGCTGTTACGGCATGTTTTTGGATTGTTCCCTCCGGAAGCCGCATCGACTGCGGCCCTTAAAACAGGGGAACATGAAAAAATTTTTTACGGTGTTCGCGCTGTCCGCATGCGCGTGGTGCGCCACCGCGGCGCAGGAGACGGGCGCTGCGCTCGATTCGGCGGCCCGGCGCGATGTGGCGAGGCTTTCGCCGGATTACTTCATCCCGCACCGTTTCGACGGAAAAACGATAGTCGTTACCGGGGGCGCGCGAGGCATGGGGCGCTGGACGGCGGCGCGGGCGGCCCGCGAGGGAGCCGAGGTCGTGATTATGGACTGGCTGCGAGAGGAAGGCCTTGCCGCGGTCGATTCCATAAACCGTGCGGGCGGAAAGGCGCTGTTCGTGTATGGCGACATCGCTTCCGCGGAGGACTGCGAGCGCATGGTGCGGGAGGCCGTCGCAAGGTTCGGAAAAATCGACTACGCCGTATTGAACGCGGGGGTTATGGACGCGGTTTATTCGGGCGAGCCGTTCCGCTTCGACAGTGCGCAGATAAGGCTGATGCCGGCGCAGATAACCTCAGCTACCGACGAATACTGGGAAGGGGTAATGCGCGTCAACGCATCCGGAACTTTTCGTTCCATGCGGGCCGTGCTTCGGCAGATGATGAAGCAGGGCCGCGGCGGGGCCGTCGTGGTGGTGTCTTCCATAGCGGGCCTGACCGGTCTTGCCGGCAATCCGGCGTATGTGGCCAGCAAGCACGCGGTGAACGGCCTCGTGCGGAGCGCGGCCATAGACTGCGCCCCGTACGGCATCCGCGTCAACTCGGTCAATATGGCCCAGACCTACACTCCCATGGTGGAGCGTGCCGAAGAATTCGTCGCCGCGAAGAAGAGGGCGGGGGAGGGTTTCGGCATGGGAAGCATAAAGACCATGAGCCTGCTTACTTATACCGATTCCGGCCACAGGGCGTCCTATCCGTGGGAACAGGCTTCCACGATGCTGTACCTCGTTTCCGACGAGGCGTCGGCCATAACGGGTTCCGTGATTGCCACCGACGGCGGCTGGACGGATTTCTGATTGGCTTTCCGCGGCTTGGCATATCCGGGATGTTTGTATATATTTGTGCTTCGGCAACCAAAAAAGACTGTTATGAAAAAGTACGAATGCGAAGTGTGCGGGTACGTTTACGACCCGGCCAAAGGCGACCCCGATAACGGCATAGCTCCCGGTACGGCTTTCGAGGACCTTCCGGACGATTGGGTGTGTCCGCTGTGCGGCGTGGGAAAAGACCAGTTCAAACCGCTGAAGGACTGACCGGATTTATTCCGATGCGTATTCCGGCGCCCGAAGGGGGCGCCGGATTTTTTGTGCCCGCCCGCGTTCGTCTGCCTTCGTCCGCAGTGCGGGGCCGCCCGCGGCATGTTTCGGGGAGTTTTGCGAAAGCGGGCCGCGGAATTTCCGCGGCCCGCGCAGTGATTCCGGCGCGGCTCGAACGCGCGACCCACAGCTTAGAAGGCTGTTGCTCTATCCAACTGAGCTACGGAACCCTGTTACGGAAGGCAAAATTAGGGCAATTATTCCATTTCTCCAAAGCGGCCTTCCCGCGGCCCGGAACCGGACGCGTTACGTGAGTGTGCCCGGCCAACTCGAAGCGCGCCCGATTCCTCCCGCTATTCCGCCCCGGCCCGGCCACCTCGCGGATGCACATGCCGTCCGGAAATCCGCTCGGCCCTTCCCGATATTCCTCCCCGGCCCGGAACCGGCCCGGCCACCTCCGGATGCCGTACAGTGCCCGAAATAGGCCCGGTATGTCCGGCCGCCCCGTGCGGCCTGAAGTCGGCCCTGTCCCTCCCCGCCGCCCCGTGCGACCGGCGATTATCCGCCGCCGCATTGACCGGCCGCCTTTCCCGCACGTAATAAAAAATGCGCCGGCTCCGCAATCGTATTGCCTTTTGGGATAATTGTTTAAATTTGTAACTGTGAGTGTCGAGGCGGCCTTGGGGCATTTGCCGGGCCGGTTTGTGCTCGCCTGCGTTTAACTGCTTGTACTTAATTGTTTCATTAAAAATAGCTTTTATGAAAACTCTCGGTAAAATTTGGCGTATCTGCCTTCTGACCCTTTCTTGGGCGGCGGGGGCTTCCGCCGAACCGGGCCCCCGGGTGAATACCATGGCGGACAGGGTAATGGGGCTGAGCATGTTGTGGTCGGAGATAAAATACAATTTCGTGGGCATCGACCGGGTGGAGTTCGATATCGACAGTCTTTACCATGCCGCGCTGGAAAGGGTGCTGGACGCTCCCGACGATATAGAATACTATAATGAGTTGGGCCGGTTTATGGCCGCTTTCGGCGACGGGCATACATACCTGATATACCAGTATCCGTTCGAGCAGAACGATTATATAGACACCGTGCCGATGCACTTCGATTATTTCGGGGAGAAAATGTATGTCGTTGGCTTGCGCAACGATGTCGATTCTTCGTTTATGGGGGCGGAGGTGGTGGAAATCGACGGGGTGCCGACCAACGAATATATGGAGCGCAACCTGTTTCCGTTAATCGGAATCCGCAGCCGTATGCCCCGGCTTCAGGCGGCGGCCAGTTTTTTCGGTCTGGAACCTACCGGAACCGTACATCAGGTCAAGTTCAGGAAGCGCAGCGGCGAAGTCGTGGATTACAGGCTTTCATACGACCTGCTTAAAACATGGGATTCCGAAAGGGACTACGTCTGGACAGCCCTTGAGGAAGAGGAAGACCGCAGCGAAGTCGAACTGAGCTGGGCCGACGGCGACGTGGCGGTGCTCAGGATAGACGGGTTCTGGCAGACCTCCGCGGCGGTCGATTCGCTGATGAGGCTGGCGGCCCCGCGTGCCAAGGGCATGGTCATCGACCTGCGGGAGAACGGAGGCGGTTCCACCCTCGAGGCACTTAACCTCCAGATGTGGTTGCAGGAGGGGGATTCGGTGCTGTGCTTCGGTTCCCAGAGCCGCTCGAACAACGGTTACGGCCGTGCGCAGGGCAACTACCGCGAGGAGTACGAGGACGACTACCTTTACCGCGCCTATTACACCGAAGCGCCGGAATGGGAACGGCGCTACGAGGGCGTCGGCAGGATAGACTGCCCGGTAGTGGTGCTCGTAGGCCCCGAAAGCGCCTCGGCGTGCGAGGATTTCCTCGTCAACATATACGAGGTTCCGGGTCGGCCGCTTCTGGTAGGCGGCAAGACGGCCGGCACGACCGGCGCTCCGCTGGTGCTGTGGCTGCCGCACAAGGTTCCGGCTTTGATATGCACCTTACGGATAATGTTTCCGTATTCCGGAAAGCCGTTTACGGAGGGCATAGACCCCGATATAGAGGTGGCGCGCACTATGGACGACGTATTCTCCGGCCGCGACCCGGTGCTGGAGCGCGGACTGGAGGAGGTAAGGGGCATGATTGCCCGCGGCGAGGTCAACCGCTGCGGACTGCCTACGGATTGATGCCGCGGGCTGCCGGAGCCTCGGCGTGACGGACATCCCTTCGATGCGCGGCCGCAGCGTGTCGGCCGCGCCTATTTTTTCCCGCCTTTTTCCGCCCAGTCGAGAATGGTTTTGCTGCGCACGTCCACGCCGTACTGTTCGGCTTTTTTCAGGATGTTGCGGGCGAGTTCGGATTCTTTGCCCTTGGGCGCATAACGGAAATACGCTTCGGCGGCCCTTACATGGGCGGCGTCGGGCATCGGGTATTCGCGGTCTTCGGGAAGACCGAAATCGCTGTCGGGCAGTTCGTGCCTCTCGGCTGCGTCGAGCCTGTCGTTTTCCTTTTTCTCGGCCATACGCGGTATCTGCATGCCCGTTCTGGTTGCCGGGCACGACCGCACGAAGGGCAAAAAACGTTCCTTTCCGGAATGTTTTCCGGCGACTGCGGAACTACCGGGGGTCGTTTTTCCCGGCGGGGCCGCGTTATCGTAAAAATTGTCAGCAACTTAGTACTATGCGCCTATTTTTACAAAACGTCGGAGTTTTACCTCCGGTGGCAGGAAAATTTATCCGTCCCGGACAAAAAAAATAGAAGGCTTCATATGCGGATTGAAGATTTTTTCGTATATTTGTAATCCGTATAATCCTCTCGAAAGCTTTCCGAATAGGGTTTTTGAAGGCGGAATACAAGGGGGCGGACTCGTTCCGCGGCCGTTCCCGGCAGAAGCCGGGCGGCGCTGCCCCCCCCCGTATTGGCTTGACGGTCAGAAGATTGAAAGCGTGTCGGGAGCAGAGCGGATACTGAAGGCGAAGCGGTGCGGAAGCATGTCGCCGCCCTGCCGGGGAAGAGCCCGGCATGGGCGTACGGTATGCAAGGGCGGCGTAAGGGTTAGGATGGATTAATGAATGTGGAACCAAAATATAGTTTATGATACGAAACCGATACGGCAAAAAGCAGCCCCCGTAGGGTGACAGGAATGAGCAGATAACTTACAACTCAAAACAAAATCAAAACTAAAGTTCATGAGAAAATTTACATTTTTCGTAACGTGCTTGCTAATAAGCATTAATTTGGCTGTTGCGCAGACCCAGAGGATTACGGGTACTGTCGTCGACCAGTCAAATAATCCGGTTATAGGTGCTACCGTTCTTGTGAAGGGCACTCAAATCGGCGTGACGACCAACCCGGACGGCAGCTTTGTGATTAATGTGCCGAATAATAACAAGACCCTTGAAGTGTCTTATCTCGGATACGAGACTCAGGACGTTCAGGCCGCACCAAATATGAAGGTCACTCTTTCCGAAGCCACGCAGATGGTGGAGGACATAGTGGTGACCGGCGTGTATAATATCGACAAGCGTCTGTCCACCGGCGCTACGGACAAACTGGCCGCCTCGGACGTAAAGCTCGATGGTATGCCGGAAATCAGCCGTGCGCTCGAAGGCCGCTCGGCCGGCGTGTCCGTGCAGAACGTATCCGGTACGTTCGGTACGGCTCCTAAAATCCGTGTCCGCGGAGCCACCTCCATTCTGGGCGACTCCAAGCCGCTGTGGGTGGTGGACGGAGTCATCATGGAGGACGTGACGGAAGTGAGCGCCGACGACCTTTCGTCGGGCGACGCCGTGACGCTTATCTCTTCCGCTATCGCGGGTCTGAACTCGGACGACATCGAGAGCTTCCAGATTCTGAAGGACGGTTCGGCCACCTCCATTTACGGTGCGCGCGCCATGGCGGGCGTGATTGTCGTGACTACCAAGCGCGGTCAGGCCGGTGTGAGCCGCATAAGCTACACGGGCGAGTTTACCACGCGAATGAAGCCCTCCTACCGGGATTTCAACATTATGAATTCTCAGGAGCAGATGGACGTTTACCGCGAAATGCGGACCAAGGGCTGGCTCAATCTGGCTCCGACTCTGCGCAGGGGAAGCAGCGGCGTGTTCGGCAAGATGTACGAGCTTATCAACACTTACGACCCCGTTACCGGCGACCTTATGCTGGAGAACACCGAGGCTGCCAAGCAGGCTTATCTGCAACAGGCGGAAATGCGCAATACCGACTGGTTCGACCTGCTGTTCAGCAACAATGTCATGATGAACCACTCGGTCAGCATTTCGACCGGCAACGAGAAGGCCACTTCCTATTTCTCGATGAGCGCCATGAACGACCCGGGGTGGACCAAGGCCAGCGACGTTCAGCGTTACACGGCCAATGCAAACTCGTCTTTCAATATCGTCAAGCCGCTGACCCTCAACCTGCTTGCAAGTGCTTCGTACCGTAAGCAGAAGGCTCCCGGAACTCTTTCGCAGGAGGCCGACCCCGTTAACGGCGAGGTGCGGCGCGACTTCGATATAAACCCGTACAGCTATGCGCTGAACACGTCGAGAACCCTCGACCCGAACGAGTTCTATACCCGCAACTACGCTCCGTTCAACATTCTGAACGAGCTCGCCAACAACTTCATAGAGCTGAACGTGGTTGACATGCGCTTTCAGGGCGAACTGAAATGGAAGATTCTCAAGAATCTCCAGATTACCGCTTTGGGGTCCGTTAAGTATTCCTCCACCTCGAACGCCCACAAGATTATGGACAACTCCAACCAGTCTTTGGCTTACCGGTCGATGGCGGACGCCACCATACGCGACTCCAATCCGTTCCTCTACAAGGACCCGGACGTGAACAACTCCCTGCCCGTTACCGTGCTGCCCAACGGCGGTTTCTATGAGAAGCGCGAGTACCGGATGTTCGGTTGGGACTTCCGTACCACTCTGAGTTATAACAACGTGTGGCGCGACAATGCAGGCCACGACCACATCTTCAACGTAATCGGCGGCGCCGAGGTCAACGTGGTCAACCGCAGCAACGACTGGTTCCGCGGCTGGGGCATGCAGTACGACATGGGCGAAATGCCTTTCTACAACTATCTCGCCTTCAAGCAGTCGTCCGAGGCCAACAGCGATTACTTCTCGCTTGCCAACACCCGCGGGCGCATCGCGGCGTTCTATGCCAATGCGGCCTACTCGTTCGACGACCGTTATGCAGTGAACGCTACCATACGTTACGAAGGAACCAACAAGCTCGGCAAGTCGCGTTCCGCACGCTGGCTGCCCACATGGAACGTATCGGGAGCATGGAATATCCATAACGAGAAGTTCATGCAGAATATCCGCAAGGCCGTTTCCCACCTGAGCCTGCGCGCTTCCTACTCGCTTACCGCCGACAGCGGTCCCGCATGGGTTTCCAACTCGAGGGTCGTGATAGCCAACTACAAGCCTTGGCGTCCGTCCGCGAACGTACAGGAACCGGGCCTTACCATAGACCAGCTCGAAAACAGCGAGCTTACCTATGAAAAGAAGCACGAGCTGAACGTCGGCCTTGATATGGGCTTTATCGACAACCGTATCAATCTGACCATCGACGCATACAAGCGCAACAACTACGACCTTATCGGTCAGGTTACGACTCAGGGCGTCGGCGGCGAGGTTACCAAGTACGCCAACATGGCCTCGATGAAGTCGCACGGTATAGAGCTGACCCTTTCGACGCGCAACATAGTGACGCGTAACTTTACATGGACCACCGACTTCATCTTCTCCTATTCGAAGAACAAGATTACCCAGCTGGATACCAAACAGAGCGTGTTGGACCTGATTACCAATGTGGGTTACGCGCGTCAGGGCTATCCGGTACGCGGTTTGTTCTCGATTCCGTTCCTCGGACTGAACGACGACGGTCTGCCCACGTTCCTGAATCAGGAAGGCAACATCGTATCGTACGAGAATTACTCCGACCTGAATTTCCAGGAGCGCGATATGGTCGATTTCCTCAAATACGAAGGCCCGACCGACCCGACCATCAGCGGTTCGTTCGGCAACGTATTCTCTTGGAAGGGACTGCGTCTTAACGTGTTCATCACCTATTCCGCCGGCAACGTCATTCGTCTGGACCCCTATTTCAGGAGTTCCTATTCCGACCTCGACGCCATGCCGCGCGAGTTCCGCAACCGCTGGATGATGCCCGGCGACGAGAAGAAGACCGATGTTCCGGTTATCGTCGATGCATGGAGCAACGAGCTTTTCCAGAATCTTTCCCGCGCCTACAATGCTTACAACTATTCGAGCGCGCGTATTGCCAAGGGCGACTTTATCCGTATGAAGGAAATCTCCCTGTCGTACGACTTCCCCAAGAGGCTCGTCAACCGCTGGAAGATGAGCAACCTCTCTCTCAAATTTCAGGCTACCAATCTGTTCCTGATATATGCGGACAAGAACCTTCGCGGACAGGACCCCGAATTCTTCAATGCCGGAGGCGTTTCGGTCCCTGTGCCCAAGCAGTTTACGCTTACCTTGAGAATAGGTTTCTAACAAAACTTTGCACTAAGACATGAAAAAGATAATCATACCTATAATGCTGCTTGCGGCTGCGGCGTTGGCCTCGTGCAATAAGTTCTTGGACGAGACTCCCGACAACCGTACGGAGTTGGACGACCCGGATAAATATACATCTCTGCTGGTTTCGGCCTATCCGGAATATACATGGCTGGTAATGGCTGAAATGTCATCCGACAACTATACGGATAACGGTCCCAATTTCCGCAACGACTACATTTTGGTCGAGCAGTTGTATCACTGGAAGCCGGTTACCGAAATAAATCAGGATACTCCCCTGAACCTGTGGATTGCGTGCTACAAGGCTATCGCCTCTGCGAACCACGTAATCGAGGCCATAGAGGAAAACGGGCAGCAGGAGGAATGCGCGGCCCAGCTCGGCGAGGCATACATGTGCCGTGCTTACAACCACTTCCTGCTGGCCAGCATGTTCTGCCAGCGGTACAGCGCCGACAGCGGCGACCAGCATCTGGGCATACCGTACGTTACCAAACCGGAAACCGTGGTTTTCCAGGAATACGACCGCGGTACGATAGCCGAAACTTACGAATTGATAAACGAGGATATAGAGGCGGGTCTGCCGCTTATAAACGACGGACTTTACAAGCAGCCCAAGTATCACTTCAACCGTAATGCGGCATACGCTTTCGCGGCCCGTTTCAATCTGTTCTACGAGAACTACGAAAAGGCTCTGGAATATGCCAACGAGGTGCTGGGCAACGACCCGTCGAGCAAGCTGCGCGATATGGATGCGGTGAATGCGGTTACTCAGGGCGACGACATAGTTAATATGTGGATTAGGCCGGAGCTGGAGTGCAACCTGATGCTGATTCAGTACAGCTCGTGGCTCGACCGCATGACTACCGGTGCATCGAGCAATCGCCGCTTCTGCCACAACAAGTCCAAGAACGACAACGAAACCTACGGTTCTGCCGGGCCGTGGGGGAGCAGCCTGCCGGCTTTCCGTACTTGGAAGTACACTTCGCAGGGAACCTTTATCCCCAAGCTGGGCGAGTTGTTCGAGTTTACCGACATAGTTGCCCAGACGGGTTTCGGACATATCGTAAACGTGGCATTCACCATGGAGGAAGTGCTGTTCATCCGGGCCGAAGCGTCGGTTATGCTGAACGATTTCTCCACGGCGTTGAGCGACCTCAACATATGGTACAAGGCCCGCGGCAGCAAAAAGACCGTAGCGGATAAGGATATAAGGGATTTCTACAAGCTGGATGCCGGCGACCGGGGCCGTTACAATGTAGCGCCGCTGTATCCCGACTTCCTGATTACTCCGGAGCAGGAACCGTACATACGCGCCGTGCTTCATGCCAAAAGGGTCGAGTTCGTACAGGAAGGCCTTCGCTGGCTGGACCTCAAGCGGTGGGGAATCGAAGTGGAACATGCGATAGGCGTGGACGGAGATTCCGATATTCTGACGTATGATGACCTGCGCAGGGCCATACAGTTGCCCGGAGAGGTTATCAGCGCCGGAATGGAACCCAATCCCCGTGAAGATTAACCATATAACAGACAATAATATATGAAAAAGATAGTTATATATTCGTTGTTGCTTGCGGCTGCGGGATTCGGTTTCACCGCCTGCGAGGCCGACAAGCCGGACTCGGAGAGCATATTCAAGCCGATAGACGATTCTCGGGAAACCGACTTCGACCGGTGGCTTTACGAGAACTATACCTCTCCGTACAATATCGACTTCATCTGGAGGATGAACGATATGGAGAACGACAATACCTACGACCTCGTTCCCGCCCGGTATGCCGACGCGCTCAAGATAGCCAAGATATGCAAGCATCTGTGGTGCGACGCGTACGACGAGCTGATGGGACAGGAGTTCCTGCGCCGGTATGCGCCCCGCGTTCTCTATCTGGTAGGGACCGTCGGTTACGAGGAAGGCAGCATCAAGTTAGGTACTGCTGAAGGGGGTCTGAAAATCACCCTGTACGCTACGAACTGGATTGACGTGACGAACGTGGACTTTATGAACGAGTATTATTTCAAGACCATGCACCACGAGTTCGCCCATATTCTCCACCAGACCAAGGATTATCCGCAGGAGTTCAATCTGATTACCGCTTCGGACTACACTCCCAACGGCTGGATTAACCGTACGGACGAGGAGGCCAACAAGCTCGGGTTCGTTACCAGCTACGGCAGCAGCGAGCCTCAGGAGGACTTCGTCGAAACGATTGCGAACTACGTGGTCAAGTCCGACGAGGCTTGGAATGCCATTCTTACCACCGCCGGCGACAAGGCCAGCATCATCCTTCAGAAGTTGGAAATTTGCCGACAGTATCTCAAGAACAGTTGGGAGCTCGATTTGGACAAGCTGCACGAGATAGTACAGCGCCGCCAGAATGAAATAGGCACTCTTGACCTCGAACACGTATATTAAAAAACCGACACGTTATGAATAAATTGAAATATCTGTTGTTGATAGGACTCTTGTCGGCTGTTGCATTTTCCTGTACGGTCGAGGAGGACTATATATGGGACGACGAATATCCCACCGACCGCGTGGACGCGGAATTGGCCCGGTATAAGGAAATTCTGACATCCGCTCCCAACGGGTGGATAGTCAACTACTATACCGGCTATACTTCGGAAAAGAACGGCTATACGCTTCTGATGAAGTTCGACGACGAGTATAACGTAACCGTGGCTGCGGATTACGATGTAAGGGAGAGCGTCGACCCTGCCGGCGGGCAGGGAGCCGAGTGGCCGGCTTATCCGGCAGGTTCGACCTACACGAGCGTTTACGACCTCGGCGGGGATATGGGGCCTTCGCTCAATTTCGTGACCTATAACGACATCTTCCATTATTTCTCCACTCCCGAATCTGCGGGCGCAGGGGAAGGCGACAGAGGATTTATATTCAAGAGCGGCGACAACGACCGTATCGAGCTCAAGGGCAAGAAGTCGCGCCGCATCATGAGCATGGAGCCGATGCCGGAGGATATCACATGGGACCAGTTCATCCAGCAGCTCAAGACTACGCGCCGCACTTTGGGAGCATACTACAACGTCAATGTCGACGGAGTGAAGGTTGCGGAAGCATCCATCGTTAGCCGCAGCATCGTTTTCTACATGCAGGAAACCGAAGGCAAGCAGTTCTCCAAGCGCTACGGCTTCAACCTCAACCTCGACGATGCCATGTACCTGTCCAAGCCCGTTGAGTTGGATTCGTACGAGATTCAGGGCTTTACGGTAGAGGCTAATGGGCGTACGCTGACATCCATAGAGGGCGATGGGGCCGTTACTATGGAGATAGTGGATATGCCTATGAACGAGCTGTTCAAGCGGAATACCGAGCTCTTCAATATAGATTCTACCGCATGGTCCAGCCATTTCGAGCGAAGCATACGCCAGATGCAGGAATGGGGCGAAGAAGGAATCAACGGAACTTCTTACACGATTTTCACTACTATGTATTTGGGATACTCTCCGTGGCCGGACGATGTATACGATGGGAATATGTTTATTTACGGATGGTATGACCAGGCTGAGCGTAAAGCCTTTAACAGTGCCTTTCCGATAGGTATTACATGTGACCCGGAGGAAGAAGATGTGCTTTCCTTCGAATACTTGCAAGACCGTTCCGGTTTGAACGACGGAGGCTGGCCCGGTCAGTTCGCTTACGAAGACCCGCAGAACCTGGGCTCGTTCAAGGGTCCGCTCAGGTTGTTTGAATTTTACTCGCCTTGGCGTATGGAGAACCTTTCGGACGACGCCAATCCGACCAAGATTAAATTCGTGAGCATAAATACATCCTCTGCTTATTTCGAGGTTTATTTACCGCAGTAACGCGGATATATCGACTGTGAACGGCCGCCGGAATTTTCCGGCGGCCATTCTTTTTGCAGTGGTTTCGGGTACGGTGTCGACAACAGGCTCCGGACCGCCATTTCATAAAACGGCAAAAAAACAGGGCCTTCATCGGAAGGCCCCGCCTCGAAATTGCGGCTTTACGCGGTTTTACCGGCTCTGTTGCCCTTCGTGGGCGTATTCGGGCTGCTTTTCCTGCTGCCCGTTTTGTCCGTTGTGGCCGCCTTGTTCCTGCTGACGGGAGTGGCCTTGCGTCTGCTGTCCTTCGTGCGTCACCTCCATGCCGCCCTGCTGCGTTTGGGAGCGGCGGCCTTCCTGCCGGGAATCCGACGGACCCTGTATTTCAATCCGGCGGGCGGCTTTCTGCTTTTCCTCGGGGCTTATTTTGGGAATCTCGATTGTCAGTACGCCGTTGTCCACGCGGGCGGAGATGTCGTCCTTGTTGACGTCGTCCGGCAGTATCATGCTCTGGGTAAAGGAGCTGTAACTGAATTCGCGGCGCAGGTAGGTTCCCTTTTCGTCCTTGTCGTCGTTTTCCTGCTGTTTTTCCATCGTGACGACGAGCTGGTTTTCGTCGTTGATGTTGATTTTGAAATCGTCTTTCGTCAGCCCGGCGGCGGCTACTTCGACCTTGTACTCCTGAGGCGTTTCCATAATGTTCACGGCCGGAGCGGTGGAACTGGTTTTTTCGGTCCATTCGTTTCCGAAGAAATCGTTGAAAATGCTCGGCAGCCAATTCTGCGACCTTCTTACAGGCATCATAATTTTATCCTCCTTGTTTTATGGTTATATTTAAGTGATTGTCACTGCATTGTTTTCCGCCGCTCCGTCCGCGGCCTTCGATAGGGATTTAACAAATCGGATGCCATCCCTTACGGCGGAAAAATAGACGTGATGTTTTGTCGGTTTCTGCCGGTTTGACCGGTATATTGCGTATTCGTGTCGGTTATTGCGACTTTATGTCCGTAGCCGTGGCGGCGGGTCGCGGCCGCTGACGCGCCGGCGTTGCGGGGATATGCGGCCCTTTTCCTGCAACCGTTTGGCGTTGCGGAAACAAATGTTTATATTTGCGCCCCGAAGCATCGCGGATGCGGGCTTCGTTCCGATTAAATATTAAAGACTTTTAAAAATGCCTGTAAAAATCAGACTGGCACGGCACGGTAAGAAGGGATACGCTTTCTACCATATAGTCGTAGCCGACAGCAGGGCGCCACGTGATGGTAGGTTTATCGAGAAAATCGGCACTTACAATCCCAACACGAATCCCGCGTCCATAGAACTCGAATTCGACAAGGCTCTCGGCTGGCTTCAGAAGGGGGCCCAGCCCACGGACACCTGCCGCGCAATCCTTTCCTACAAGGGAGTGCTTTACAAGAAGCACCTGCTGGGCGGCGTAGCCAAGGGCGCGTTCGACGAGAACGCGGCCGAAGCCCGTTTCGCCAAGTGGATGACCGACAAGGAAGCCCGCATAGCGGCCCGTTCCGGCAAGATAGCCGGCGACCTCCGCGAGGCGACGAAAGCCCGGCTGGCCGAGGAAGCCAAGGTCCGCGAGAAGCGGGCGAAAGAAATAGAGGAGCGCCGCGCTGCCGCAGCGGCCGCGGCCGCGGAAGCCGCCGCCGCCGAACGGCAGGAGGAAGAGGCCGCTCCGGAGGCCTGACGGCATGAAATCCGTGCAGGCCGTCGCCAAGGCCACGCGCCTTTTCGGGCCCGACGGTACGCTTGCCGTCGTCCTTTACGACGCCTTTTTAGGCACGGAACCCGATTTCGGGGAACCGCTGTATGCGATTGTGGATTCGCTGCCGGTTCCCCTTTTTTTGGAGCGTTTCGAGCGCCGCGGCCGTGCCGGGGCGCTCGTGCGCTTTTCCGATTTTGAAACCGCGGCGCAAGCCTCCCTGCTGCTTGGCCGCGAACTTTACGATTCCGCTCCGCACGGCGAAGTTTCCGGGTCGGAACCCGACTACGGAGCTCTTGGAGGCTACCGTGCCGTGCTGGCCCCCGGAACGGAGGGAGTCGTAGAAAGCGTGGTCGCCGACGATGCCAACCCGCTTTTCGTGGTGGACGTCGCTGGCCGCGAAGTGCTGGTTCCCGTCGCCGACGAGTTTATCTCGGACATCGACGATGCCGCCCGCACGATTGTCTTTTCGCTGCCGGAAGGATTGCTGGAACTCTATCTGAACTGACCGGAATCGTCGTTTTCGCGCCCTGCGGGAACATTTTCGCCTTCATTTGCATATCTTTGAAACAGCCGCGGATTTTCCGTCCGCCGCACGGACGGTTCCGCGGACTTACTAACAGCAATATTTCAAAGCCATGAAAAACATTTTGTTGAAACTTACGGGGGGGGGATTTTACTGACCTCTCTGCTGTTTTCCTGTAATGACGACGAGGGCGACATCCGCGCCGTAACCGGTATAAAGCTCGACCGTACGGAGCTTGCACTGCCGACGGGCGGAACGCACCGGCTTACCGCAACTGTCGAACCGGCAGATGCAACGGATAAAACCGTGGAATGGTCGTCGTCCGACGAGGCGACGGTTACGGTATCCGAAGGCACTGTAACGGCCGTGGCTGCGGGCGAGGCTACCGTCACGGCTTCCGCGGGCGGGTTCAGCGCATCCTGCCGGGTAACCGTTTCCGAAAATTTTATCGCCGTAACCGGCATTACCCTCGACCGCACGGAACTTTCCCTCGAAACCGGACAGACGGCCGTGCTCACGGCGACGGTCGAACCGGCCGATGCCACT
>DBFWXZ010000016.1:0-3945 GCA_048214935.1 Tidjanibacter sp. | reverse complement strand
TGTATCTCGGCTATCATAACAATTTCCGGTTAATGGTTTCTACATCCGAAAGGTATTGGTTAATCCGATCCAATGAATACAATATATTTTCATCGGACGGAAGCGTATTGATATGTTTGGCAAGCTGGTTGATATTGGCTCCTATTTTACGAAGTTCATATATCATTTGCACATCGGTTTTCGATATGCTTCTGCCTTTCAAGGCAGACTCTCTGATAAAGGAAGAAAGGGATTTTCCCTCTTCCTTTGAACGTTGAAGAAGCTGTTCTTTCTCGGCTTCCGTCAAGCGGATCTTTATACTTATATCTCGATTCTCTTTCATATATACAGAGTATGTGAGTGTAACGAACATTGGTCGGCAGCTCGGCTGTCGCAAGGTTTTTTGTACCCACAAAAACATACCTTGCATTAGCAAAGATATACAATAATACTCAGCTGTGAAACAAAACCAGACAAAAGTCTTGATTTCTTAATCCAGATTAACCGCTCACTTTGTTACAAAGTAACTACGCACATTGTAACAGGCGAACGGAAAGCCATTAGTTACAAAATACATAATTACTAATTATATTATTACAAAGTATGAACATACATACTTAATTATAAGATTAAGTATGTACATATTTATATTTATATTTATATATGTAATTACTTATACAATTAAGTAAAAAAGTGTATAATAAATTAATTATAAAAGTATGCAATTATTTAATTTATTATTTATATATTTGCGCACATACTTAAAAACGTACATTATGGGACAAATATTACCAGGAGTAGTCGTAGCTTTTGAGAATCCCAAGGGCGGGGTAGGGAAGTCTACGCTGACAGCTTTGTTTGCAGGTTATATTCATTCGCAGTCAAACGAAGAGGGTGGCTTATCCATTGCCGTGGTGGATATCGACGACATGCAGAACACTATCGGAAAATTACGTGAGGACGAAGCCGAGGACGGAATCATGAAAAAGGAAGAAGAATATGAGGTTATCAATATCTCTTCCTCTGAGTTCATCAACCAACTGGATTTCCTTCAGGACAATTACGACATTATACTTGTCGATTTTCCGGGGAACCTGAAACAGAACGGTGTAGTTGAAACGCTGCACTTCGTTGACGTGATCATTATCCCCTTTGAACCGAACCAGACCGATTTAAGACCTACATTGACCTTTTACTATAACATCTATGAAGGGATTATTGAAAGCCGCCAAAAGATTGGCAAAAAGACTACCGTGCGTGGTGTTATGAACCGTGTTCTTCCGAATGTGCTGGAGTTCAAAGAAATTTTGAAAAATAAAAAAACCTTGCCTTTCGAGTTGATGCAAAACTACATCAAGGATTCAAGGGTTGACTATCAACGCAATTTAAGTACGCTGAGTAAAGCGTACCATCATCCCTGTGATGCGTTCTGTGAAGAGGTATTGGAATTAATCTGTAACCATATAGGAGAATAAAGCTATGGCAACCAACAAAGAAAAGACATCATCAGCCGCCATGAGAAAACTTTTGCTGCAAAGCGCCAGTAAGAAAGAGCAGGAAATCCAGCAGATCGGAAGTGTTGCGGAAAGCACTATTCCCCAACCTGCGATTGAGCAACCCATTCATGAAGAGGTGAAAGAATCGGCTCCGGTCACAGAAACCGTCCAAGAACCTCAGCCGGAACAAATGGAAAAGCCGGAATCCAAACCTTCCGTGCAGTCTTCTCCAAGAACAGAAGAAAGCAAAGTCTGCGGAAAAAAATTCTCGGAATATCTGGAAGAGCGAAAATTAAAGAACACCGAAGTAATCCGGATATCCAGCGAAACCCACAGAAAGCTGAAGCAGATTGCTATGGCCACTGGATTAGGAATGCACAACATCGCAAACAACATTCTTGAAGACATATTGACCAGCCATAACAAGGAAATTCAAGCGATACTGAAGAAGTATATGAGCATCTGATTCTACTTTCGGAAAAATATATATACGCCTGTTCGACTGCATCTGTCGGGCAGGCGTTATTTTTGCACACCGTTTTAGTGAAGGCCGGCATTGAACCGGGACACTTTTACACAACTGCGGAAAAATCCCTTTGCTTATTATCTCGGACAATATGTTAAAGAATTCAAACTTCTACTTGTTTCCACCTCAAAATTTTTTCCGAAAGTAAGAATACAGTAACAAAATCATTTCTTCGTTTTATTTAGGTTTTTAGGAATTTAAGTATTTGTGGGACACTTTTACACAACTAATAAGGGAGGCTTTCCGTATAATTAACTATATTATTGCAAGTTAGCACTTGATGGCATCTTTTCGCAACCAGGACATTTCTGCACAACTAACCGACTATTCGGGACACTTCTGCACAACTAAATCGGTCATCTGGGACACTTTTACACAACTAGAATCTGCATTCAGGACACTTTTACACAACTAAATCAGGAATCCGGGACACTTCTGCACAACTAAACCGATCATTCGGGACACTTTTACACAACTGGGGGAGCGGAAACAGCCGTAGTCGGGACACTTTTACACAACTAAATCAAGAAACAGCACGAAAAAAATGCTTTGGGATCTTCATTTATAGGGAGTTAGATACACTATCTCCGTAAAAAAACGTATCTTTGCATCAGTAAACAACAAGTGTCCGCCTATGAAGGAAAGTAATACACAAAAAGAGTTGAGCAGAGTCCCCAGGACTCTCAGCGAGTCTTCCAACACGAAAGTATTGGAAGTTCTATTTGATGCAGGCGGCACTGTCATGTCTGACATTATCATTTACGTGGCATCTTCACAAATGAAAGATCTGTTCGGCGACTGCTGGTTCTCCATCAACGATTTTTGTGAGGTCATGGGGTATGAACGAACCAAGTTGCAACGAAAACTGACCGAGAAGCAGCTTGATTTCCTGTTCAGCAACCAACGTCCGGTATATATCACCGAACAGAACGGGCAAAAGATAGAGCATCCGATAGAGAACACCTTTGAAGCGGCGTTATACCGTTTAGGGACATCCAACCTCAGTGTAGCATACGCCATGAACGGCAAGACGCAATATAAGTTCATTCAAATACTGGATCGCTTTGAGATAAAGGATGACTTCGGCACGAAAAAGCGCACCAAGCGGAATTACAACGTGCATCTGAGCAAAGATCTGATGAATACTTTGCTTACCGAATACAATCTGCTGGAACTGAAAGACTACCGTAACCTGCCAAACCGCAAAGGCTACCGCAAGTTTTATCTGAACCTAGCGAAAATGATTTACTTGATCAAGTATAAGATTGACCAAGGACAAGCACCTTATTTCACCGTTACGGTAGATCAGCTTGCCAAGGAATTTGATGTAACGGTAAAGGACAACCATGACCGGAAGAAGAAGGTGACCAGCATCTTAAACGGTATCAACAAAAAGCTGGAAAGAACCAAATTCCAATACCAGTACATCAAAGGAAAAGGGGAGAGGTGGCCCTACACCGTACAGTTCTTCTTTGATCAGGAAACATTGGAATATTTCGATGAAAAGATAAAGGCGATACTGACCTCGCAATATCACGATGCGCTCAAATCATCCTTCTTGTTAAACAAGAAAGGCATTCCCGTGAGCAGGCATTATCAATATAAGGATTTCTTCAAATTCGGCACCGGCGAATACTACCATGAATTTACCGCATGGCTTTATTCTGAAGAGGACAAGGAGATTAAGGAGAACATCTACCGGGATACCTATATAAAGGTAGTGGGCATTCGCCCAGAAGACCTTGCCGTCAACTTAAATCCCTAAAAGTTGGAACAAAAATCATAAAATAGTATCTTTGCAGCGGATTGTCAGGAAATTGGCAGTCCGCTTTTTACATACGTCCGTCTGTCTAACAAAAGAGTGGCATCTATCGTTAAGGAATTAACAACAACAGGCGCATGCCTGTACCAGTATGAAACTGGTACGGGGCGTGCCTTTGTTGT
>DBFWXZ010000015.1:0-81665 GCA_048214935.1 Tidjanibacter sp. | reverse complement strand
CCGAACAGAGAAGTTAAGCCCGCGAGCGCCGATGGTACTGCACGAAGATGTGGGAGAGTAGGTAGCCGCCCCAATTATGAGGGGTTCCGTTTGCGGAACCCCTCTTTTTTTATGCCCATTTTTTTGTGCCGTGTTCGGGTGGCTGCTCTGCTCGGCCCGCTTCCTCGCCTTTATTGCCCGGCTTCTTGACGAACCACACCCGCGGCCTTTACCGGGCCGCACTTGGGATGTAGGTTCTTGTTTTATTTTCTCCCAGCGGCCTCTCCGTGCACGCCATAGGGAAAGGAAATCCGTGCACGCCATAGTAAGAGGGAACCTACTGAGATACCCACTCTTTATCCCCGCCCACGCCTTCCTTTTACATCTCTCCCGCTCCACGCTCCCCGAACCCTCCCCGGCTCGACGCATACTCCGCACCGAAACTCGAAACCCGGCTCGACGCATACCCCGCACCGTACCCTTGCGGGCAGCTCGCTTATCTTCCCACGCCCACTATGGTCAGGCGTTCCTCGTAGTCCATCGTGAACACGGAGTCGTAATCGGGCTGGCTGTACTGGGTGAACGTAACGTCGAGTTCGTAGGAATTGCTGTACGCGGGTATGTCCACCGAGAAGGTATGGGACCTTTTCACCGCATTTCGTTCGAGGTAGTCGTACCTTACCAGCACCCGGCGCGGAATGGATGTCGACACCTTGTTGGTCATGGCGGCATCGGAGTAGAAATAAATAATGTTTTTGTATCCGCGTTTGTCGACTAGCGTCGGAGCGGCGGTAGCCATGTAGAGCGATTTCGTAATCTTTACGTACGGCGGACCGTACAGATAGCCTATGGTTTGAAGGTCGCCGAACGAGATTTCCTGACGCTGCACGGTGTAGGCCGAGCCGTTCAGCTTGGCCATGGTGTTTCCTGCGGCGGAGAAGGCGTTCTGCGGCAGCATCATCAGCGAACCGAAATCGAAAGCTCCTATGTCCCTACCGAAATAGCCGGCGTCGGCGTACTTGTCGAACACCCCTTCCTTTCCGGGCTGCACGTTCGACCAGAAAATGCGCACGTATGCGTCCCTGTCGGTTCTGGAGTGCTCGTGGAACAGTCCGGCGGCATGGCATATCTCGTGCATGATTACGCCTACCGAGGCGCTGTCCGACACCTCGATGTCCTGCACGCCGCCCTTGCGGCCGAGATAGGAGGAGTTGCCGGTTCCCCTCACGAAGCGCACGCAGTCGCCGTAAGCCGACGAAAGGCGCTGGAAGGAGAGTCTGCCGTCCGAGGTCATCTGGTTTACGGCGTTCGTCACCCTGTCCGCATTGGGCAGCGAAGGGGAGATGTAGTAGGGGATTCGACCCTGCGGCCAGTGCCGCACGGCTTCGGTGGTGGCGGCTCCGCGCGTGGCGGCCCCGTCGAGAGCCCCGGCCTGTTCGGGGGTGAGCAGCATGTCGCCCTGATAGACGTACGCATCCCCGGCCCGCTCGACCCTCATGCCGCCGGGCAGGGTTACGGATTCCTTGGGCATGTCGGGAAACGCTTCCTCGGCATACACGGCGTTCTGTTCTGCCGCGGTAAGACCCTCTTGCGGGATGTCCTTCTGGCAGGCCGCCAACAGCGCGGCCCCGGCCAGCAAAATGGCTGAATGTTTCATGACGTTTGGATTAGACGGTTGAACTTTCCGCGCTCCGGCCGCATACATGCCGCGCCGGAGCACGGTTTTCTCAAAGTTATTGTAAATCCGCGGGTTCTGTACGGCCGGGCCCGAAAGTGCTATAATTAGGAGCTAACGGAACATCGACCCCGGCGCAGGGCTTTTCCATGCGGGAATCCGGGATTTCCGGCTACCGTGCGGAAGTCCGGAAAACGGAATTTCGGCCTGTCTGCGTTATAACATTACCTTATACCGTTTTTAGTCCGAAAACCCCTTTTTCCGGGTATCCGGAAGGCATTTCGAGGGCTGTTCGGGCGCGTTTTTCAGTCCGAACGGTTTATAAAACAGTCCTTCATGCCATTCTCCGCAAGCGCGGCCGGCCATTTTTTTGAAGACAACTTACTGTCTGACTGAACAAAAAGCTCACCGGTAGAGTGTAATATATCCGATTAATTGCTAAATTTGACAATCGGAAGGAGCAATAGCAAATTCGGACACTTTCGAGGGGCGAAAAATGGAAGGTTTCTTACATGAAAAGTGATATCGCGCGTCAGCCGCTTGCCGTAACGGTTTTTTTGGCACTGGTTCTGGCCGCGGTTCCGGCGGTCGCCGTCGTAAGGCTTCCGCATGTTTTGCCGGTTCCTTGTCAGGGTCCGTTGGCCGTGTGGACCGAACCTGCGTTCGCCGCGCTGCCGGTGTGGGCACGGGCGGCGGCATGGTCGCTGTCGGCTCTTGCATGCGGGGTGGCGGCCACCCGGCTGGCGAACCGCTATTCGGTCGCCGTTATCCGGGTTTATCTTCCTCTGGTGTTTTACGTGGCCGCGGCATGCGGCTTACTCGTTCCGCTGGCCGGGCTTCCGGGCGGAGGCTTCTGGGCGTTTCCGTCGTCGGTCGCGGTTCCGGGAGCGGCTTCCGTGCTGGTTCCGCCGCTGCTGACGGCGGCAACTTCGTTACAGGTCGAATCTTTCAGGCGTTCATATCGTTTCAGTGCGTTTTTCCGCGCGTCGTTTTATCTGGGGGTGCTGCCGCTGCTTTACTCTCCGGCGCTTCCGCTCGTGCTGCTCGTTCCCCTTGCCGCGCTGCTGTACGGCCGCACGGCGAGAGAGCTTGCCGTCGGAGCCGTGGGAGCCGTTCTTCCGGCGGCGCTCGCAGCGTTCGGGCTGTGGGCGGCAAACGTTTCCGTCGCGGACGCGGCGGCAAGGCTTTGGGAGCCGTTCACGAACTTCGGGAATCCGTTCGGAGCCGGATTCGTGTCGCTGGTTACTCTGGCACTCGTCGCCGCATCGGTCGTTATCGGCGCGGCGGGGCTTGTCGGCCGCTGGCGGGAGTTGCGCACCAGACCGCGGAAAATCTACCGCCACTGTTTGTGGATACTGATTCTGGGTCTGGCGGGGACTCCGTTCTCCGCCGCTCCTGCGGCTGCTCTGGGGATTCTGGCTCCTGCGCTGTCCGTACTTCTTACCGGACAATTCCTGCGCAGCCGCAGCATTGCGGGTACGGGGGCGTATGTCCTGCTGCTTGCATGGATTATTGCGGCGAATCTGCTTTCGCACTGAATTTTCCGCTACTCCGGGCTCGGACGACAGGTCCGCCGGCTTGAGCTTACCGTACAGGAATTCGGACGATATTCGGAAAAACCGGTATCCGGGGTTCGGGAACCCCGCAGCCCCGAAAAATTTTTGTAATAAGAAGGTTTAATAGTTTTTCATTTCGTGGGCACGGATAATGGTAATAACCGCCGCGAAGTCAACGGGCGTCGGAACGATAGCGGCAATGATTTGAATAATAATGTTAAAAGTTTACTCGGTAAGTATGCAAGAGGGTATTGCATTGAATGTGATGAAAATAGCGGCTGTTGGAAACTTGAGGTATTCCGAGTGAAACAGGCGGTTCGGCTAATGGACTGTTTGTTAGCGTAATTACCTATTTTCGAGTAGTGAAATACCCATAAACCCTAACCACAGCAAAAAATCACGCTACTATGGAAAACCAAAAGAACTCATCCTCGCAGCCGATGATAGTTAAATATGTCCAGCCGTTCCGGAACGGTGTGCAGTCGCACAACCTTTCGCGGCACGGCATAGGATATATTCTCAAAGGTAAGAAATATATTTATTACGGCGACGTGCGCCATGAAGTGAATCAGGGAGAGTTGTTTTATCTCAATACAGGCAGCCACTATACGGAGGATATTCCGGAGAACAACCGCTCCTTCGAGCAGATAATGTTCTTTTATACTCCGCAGCAAATCAGCGACATACTCACGAAGCTGACGCTGAACTACAAGCTCGACATCGAGAACGACCACCAGTGTCCCAACTGCGCCGAAACCTCGCATGTGATTTATCCTGCGTGGAACACGATTCGTAATTTCTTCGTCACCATCAACCATTACATCAAGGACGACCTGTTCTCGCGCGACACCACGGCCGAGCAACTGAAGATGTCGGAGCTTATATACTTAATCGTGACCCAGCCCGACTGCTGCATAAAGAGCCGTATCCTGAGCGACATCGATTTATCCGTCGAAAGTTTTGAACAGACGATTCACAACCATGTTTTCGACGACATTTCCATCGAGGAGCTTGCCCGCAAGTGCAACCGCTCGCTGACGTCGTTCAAGAAGGAATTCAAGAAGCACTTCAACGAACCGCCCCACAAGTGGCTGATAAAGCAACGGCTGATGCACGCGCGGATGCTGCTTATCTCTACCGGCAAGTCGATTTCGGAAATAGGCAACGAGTGCAACTTTCCGAACACGTCGCATTTCATCAAACTGTTCAAAAAGGAGTACAGCGCCACTCCGGCGGCCTACCGCAACCGTAACGAGCGCAGCCGCACCTCGACTGCGCGCCCCATGGTGACCGTGGGTTCGCGCCCCCGGCGCGTCGCCGAACCGGCCGACTGACGCCGGGCCATCTTCGGGTACGGTCCGCCAACCATCCGACGATAACGACGGCCGCCCCACCGGGCGGCCGTGTCTTTTTCCGTCCCGCTCGCTTGTGCGTGTAACCCTCGCGTTAACCTGTTCCCGCGCGCAAACCCTGTGTCCGCAGACGAGAGAATTAATAAATAATTTTAATAATAGGCCGGGCACTGCACCGTCGTATTTCCGGACGGTAGGAAGCAAGCCGTTCCCCCGACGGCAGAGCATCCGGAATAAGGTTTGCTTTCCGAAAAGATTATTCAAAATTTTATTAATGGCGATTTCGCAGCCGGAAATAATAGGGGCGAATCCTAACGGAGTGATTTTGAATGAAGAAACCGCGACTTTTTTGCCGTTTTCCTTGGAAATACGGATTGCGGTGGTTATATTTGCGTAAATGTTTGCGGGAGTCCTTCCCGCACCTCATTAACCTAACTAACCTAACCTGATGAAACGGGGCAGATGCGATATCTTCCCCGTCTTTCTTTATGGGGTTTCATGTTCTTGCCGGTATGCGGCTCCGGCTTTCGGCTGTTCCGGCTCTCAACCGGATTCCGCGCCTGTTTGTGCGGCTCCGGCTTCGAGCTTGTCCGGTTCCGAACCGTTCCCTCGGCCGACAGCCGCCCGAACGGTGCTTCCGACGGTAAACGGGGATTTATGCGCCGCCTCGGCGGCCGCTCTCGAACCGGCCCCCTGCCGCTTCCCGCTCCGCGCCTTTTATCCCCGCTGCCACTCCGAGGTACTCATATTATATATTATAGCTTTCCCTCTTCGCATTCCTGCGCCTGAGAATCGGTCGGTAAATTTCTTTTATATGGGTTTTTAAATACGTCCCCTTTTCCCGCGCGAGCAAGACTTTGGGCTACGTTGGAACCTTCCAGCCGCGCGGAACGGCACACCTTGAGGGTACTTTCAGTCCGTTTGTATTTATGCTGTCGTTACCCTATATAAACAGGCTGTCCCCAAAGTCCGCGCGCCCGATACCTTCGGCCCTTCCCGAACCTCCCCTCCGCGCGGCCCGGCACACGCTTCCGGAACGCCTTTCTTTTATCTTCCATTTCTCCGGACAACTTGTCTGCTCCCCCTTTTCCCGCGCGAGCAAAGCCTTCGATTCCTTCCCGAACCTCCCCTCCGCGCGGCCCGGCACGCGCTTTATAAACTCTCCCATTTCCGTCCGCTCTGCCTTTGTGTCTTGCCTTCTCCGGCGCCGACGATTATTTTTCTTGCCGCTCCTTATTATATATGGGCGACGTTCCCCGCTTTCCGCGCGCTCGCGGCCTTCGATTCCTTCCGAACCTATGCGTGCGGCTCCGGCTTCAAGCTGTTCCGGCTCCTAACCGTCCCCTCGGCCGACAGCCGCCCGAAGGGTGCTTCCGACGCTCACCGCCCTTCCATTCTCCGGCCCTTCGCCAACAGCTTAGGGCTTCTTTCACTCCGGATGCTCCTTTGTTTTAGAGCGATATGCCTTTCCCATTTCTTCCGCGCGCCCGGAACCTTCGACCTCGCCGATACCTCCCTTCCGCGCGGCCCGGCACACGCTTCCGGAGCGCCTTTCTTTTATCTTCCATTTCTCCGGACAACTTGTCTGCTCCCCCTTTTCCCGCGCGAGCAAATCCTTCGATTCCTTCCCGAACCTTCCCTCCGCGCGGAACGGTACGCGCTTCCGGAACGCTTCTGTTTTTCCTCTACCTGTCAACCGGCCGCTTGTACGAATAATCCCCGTGTCAACGTTTATCCGCGCGCCCGTAACCTTCGGCCCTTCCCGAACCTTCCCTCCGCGCGGCCCAAGCCTCGCACCGCCTGAACCGTACCCCGCTCCGCACAGCCCGGAGCCTTATACAAAGCGAAACCCGAAGCCGCAGCCGCGCCGAACTCCGCCCCGGCTCCCGAAGCGAAACCCGAAGCCGCACCCGCACCGAACTCCGCGCCCGCTCCCGAAGCGAAACCCGAAGCCGCACCCGCGCCGAACTCCGCACCCGCACCCGAAGCGAAACCCGAAACCGCCCGAAACCGCGCTACTTGATTGAATTCATGCGGATGCTGGCCTTGACGAAGGCGAGTGCCCTGATACGGTCCATGCGCACGTCCTTGTCGGCGTGGTGCGGATTTTGGCTGACGAGCCTTACGTATCCGTCCATATCGGATTTCTGTATATACTTGACGGTGATGTACTCCTCGCCGTCGATGTCGATTGAGAGGAGGTACATGTCGCCCCAGAACACGTCGTCGAAGTTTTGGATTTTCTTGTAGAGTACGATGTCGCCGCTTTTGAGCAGGGGATACATGCTGTCGCCGACGATGTAAATGGCGCCGTCGCATTTGGGGAGGTTGGGGATATGGATATAGTCCACCGGTTGCATGGGTTCTTTTCCGAGGAACAGCGGAACGAGTCCGGCGGTAGCTTCGATGTCGTAGAGGGGGACGCTCTGTCGGGGGAGGGTGCTGTCGGTTCTGCGGAGGAACTGGATGCACTCTTCCTTGGGGCCGAGGAACATGTCGCCTTCGCCGGTATTGAGCCATTCGGGATTGACGTTCAGTTGCTGGACCATAATGTTTTTGTTGCGCTCCGAAAGAGCCGACCGTCCGGTTTCAATCATGGACAGAGCGCTTTTGCCTACGCCGAGTATATTTGCGAGGTCTTCCTGGGTCATCCCCAACTCCTTGCGAATCTGTTTGATACGTGCTTTCATACACTTATTGAATAAAAAAGTTAAAATATTTTTTGCAATCCGAGTACCAAATTCATTTTTTGAATGTATATTTGTAGTGCAAAGTTAAGCGTATTGAGCGTAACTGCCAACCAATATACTGATTTATTATGAAATATCGACCAGACGGATTATTTTGCGCCGGAAAGACCCGTTGCGGGAAAGTTTCGGCGTCGCTGCGGCGGCTTGCGGGAGTTGCGCGGCATGTTCAGGGATTGTTGCGACCGTGTACCGTTTCGCGTCCGCCGGCCGTAGCGAAGCTTTCCGGCGGCGACTATGCGGAGCTTGCCCGCCGCACGGCCCGGCAGTTGGGCCGGGGGAGTTTTTTCAACGGAGGCGTGACGCTGGAGGGAAAGGGATTTACCGGACGGCTTTCGATGACCCTTGTCGTGCGGCGCTCCGACGGCATTTGCGAGGTGTGTCCCGTATGGTGGGAGATGAATACACGCGACGCGTCCGGCCGGGAAATCCCCAACGATTTCGACTTCGGCGCTTTCGCTTTCTTTCTGTCTTCCATGCTATGAACCGCTCCGCCTCTCCCGACCGCATCCCGCCCGGCACGCCCGGCACACCCGGCACACCCGGCACACCCGGTCGCACCCCGGCCCGGGCCGCCTCGCCCGAACGCCCCGGGCCGCAGACACCTTCTCCGCCTCCGGCGTCCGTTCCGGGCGCTCCGGCCGCACTCTCGCTGCCGGAATTCGCCGCGGCCGCGATGCCGTCGCTGGAGCTCGAAGGCTTCCACGCGGCCTACTACCGCGTGCTCGACGCTTTCGCATCGGGCCTCGTGCGGCGGCTTATCGTCACCCTGCCGCCCCAGCACGGCAAGTCCACCGGCTCCTCCGTGCTGCTTCCGGCCTACGCGCTCGGCCTCGACCCGGAACTTTCCGTGGCCGTGGCGTCTTACAGCGCGTCGCTGGCGCAACGGTTCGGCCGCCGCATCCAGCGGCTTATGGACAGTGCGGCCTATGCCTCGCTGTTTCCGCACACGGTCATCAAGGGGGCCGGGCGGCCGCAGTCCTACTCGCGCAGCGCCGAGCTTACGGAGATTATCGGAGCCTCGGGCAGCCTTACCTGCGTGGGTCGCGAAGGGTCGCTTACCGGCAACCGCATAGATTTGGTCGTTATCGACGACCTCTACAAGGACGCGCTCGAAGCCGGCTCGCCCGCCGTGCGCGAAAATTGCTGGGAGTGGTACACCTCGGTCGTGCGCACGCGGATGCACAACCTCTCGCGCGAGCTGGTGGTCTTTACCCGCTGGCACGAGGAAGACCTCATCGGCCGCATCCGCTCCCGCGAGCCGGTCGCCGAGCTGACCCGCTGGGAGCAGCTCGGCTCCGCGCCGCCCGAAACATGGCTGTACCTGAACTTCGAGGCGCTCAAGGAGTCGCCGCCCACCGAAATCGACCCGCGCGCGCCCGGCGAACCGCTCTGGCCGTCGCGCCACAGCGCCGGGCTGCTGCTGGCGAAACGCCGGCTCGACAGCATCCGTTTCGAGTGCATGTATCAGGGGCGGCCCACCTGCGCCGAGGGTCTTCTCTACGGCGACCGCTTCCGCACTTACACGGCCCTGCCGGACGAAATCGACCGCTGGGGCTGCTACACCGACACGGCCGACACCGGCGAGGACTACCTCTGCTCGGTCGTTTACGCCGTGGACCGCGCCGGGGATATATACGTAACCGACGTGGTCTATTCGCAGGAACGCATGGAAGTCACCGAGCAACTCGTGGCGGCCATGCTGCGCCGCCGCCCGGAATGCACTCCGGTGGTGGAGAGCAACAACGGCGGCCGGGGCTTCGCCCGTGCCGTGCAGCGGCTCGTGCCGGAGGTCAGGGTGGGATGGTTCCACCAGTCCGCCGGGAAGGAGGCCCGCATCATGTCCAACGCGGCGGCGGTGCTGCGTCACACGGTGATGCCTCTGGACTGGCGCGAACGCTGGAGCCTTTTCGCCCGCCACCTGACCGGCTACCTTCGCCGCTACCGCGCCAACCGGTTCCACGACGCGCCCGACGCCCTGACCGGCATAGTCGAACGCGAATGCTCCGACCCCTCGGAAAGCCGCATACTGGCGATAAAATTTTCAAACGTCTGAAATCCCGAAAGCCATGTTACTCTGCGTCCGCCGCACCCTCGCTCCCCGCCGCCCCGCTTCCAGCGCGGCTCCGGCCGCATCCTGTGCGGCTCCGGCGTCAAGCTGTTCCGGTTCTCAACCGGCTCTCGCGCCGACAGCCGCCCGAACGATGCTTCCGAAGGAAGAAACGGATTCCTGTTCCGTACCCACAGTCGCTAAATGGGCAGCATTATCATCCGGCGATGTTTGCTGTCCTGCCGCCGACACGATAAAATATAGCCCGGCTTCAACCGATGCTTGCCTTATATCCGCGCGCCCGGAACCTGCGGCTTCGTCCGCACCCTCTTTCCGCGCGGCACGGCACGGCGGTAAGGAGCGGATTTGCTCGGCCCCGCCCGTCGCTCCATCCGCCGCGGCTTCGCCTGTTTTCCCGCCCGCCGCTCTCTTGCATCCGGCGACATCTCGTTCGGCCGCCGCTTCCGAACCGTCCTCCGCCGCTCTTCCGCTCGTCGCCCCCTTGTATCCGTCCGCTGCGAAACAGTGGCGTTCAGAACAGTGCGGGGTCGGCTGCCGCGGAATTGAAGGTGATGCGATGGTGGGGAGTAAGGCCGTGCTGGCGGATAGCGAGGCGGTGCATCCGGGTGGCGTAGCCTTTGTTGTCGCGCCAGCCGTAGAGTGGAAATTCGGCGTCGAGTCCGACCATGATTTCGTCGCGTCGGGTTTTGGCCAGCACGGAAGCGGCGGCTATGTTGGCGTAGATTCCGTCGCCGCCGACCACGCATTTCCACGGAATATCGAGGGAAGTGTAGAATCGGTTGCCGTCCACCAGAATCAGTCCGGGCCGGGGAACGAGTCGTGCGGCGGCCCGCGACATGGCCTCGATAGAGGCGCGGAGGATATTTATGCGGTCGATTTCCTGCACGGACACTTCCTCGACGGCCCATGCCACGGCCTCGCGCATGATTATGCCGCGCATGTAGTCGCGGTCGCGGGGCTTCATGCGTTTGGAGTCGTTCAGCAGGGGATGGGAAAAGTCGGGCGGCAGAATCACGGCCGCGGCTACCAGCGGCCCGGCGAGGCATCCGCGTCCGGCCTCGTCGCATCCGGCTTCCGGGACTTTCGTCTGACAGCATGTTTTAAGGTTGGGCATCATGGCATATCTGGTATATGGAAAGCCGGAAGCGGAACCGCCCGCGTGTCGGAATCGGCCGGGTACGGCGCGGACACGGCCGGAACCGGAAACGCGAACGGACCCGCCCGTACTTTGTCCGGGCATCCCCGCATAGCAACAAAGATAGTGAAAGCCGAGAGCAAAGCCAAGTTTACTTGTGCTTTGCCGAACCGCATCCTGTATTATCCGGGACAGGCGATATTCCGCAATGCGGCCAGCGCGGCGGTAGCCGTGCCGGAGTATGGGATATTTGCGTCGGACACATCCGCCGAACCCACACGGAAACGCGGGGCATCTCCTGCGACTCCGACCGCCGGAACCGTTCCGGATTTCGAGGCGTATCGGGTAAACAGGACTGCCGGGCCCATACCGGGTCGTGTCGCATATTGTGCAAATACGGCCGTGGACGAAAACGGATACGAACCCGTTCATGTTCTGAAAGGGTATTCGGCATGTTCCGTACGTACGGCGGAATCCGAATCCGGGACCGCAACCGCCTGCATTTTGCCCGCAGGCGCGGAATCGGGCGCGGAGCGGGCGAATGACATGGATAAGTGCGTGAAATTTTGGAATTTACGTAATTATGCCGTAACTTATCCGGATATATCGGTGGTCGAACGGCATTCCGGCTGTTTCCGTTTCCGTCCGGGGCGTGTTTACAATCGTCCGTGGCGGAAGGATTTATCCGAATCCGCCGGCCTCCTGAAGTACCGCACTGTCTGCAACCCGCGTTCCGACGCCGTTACGGACTGCTTTTCCTGCGGGCCGCCCGACGCTGCAAGAAAGTTTCGGCCCGGCGTCGGGGGGCTTCGGAGATTTCGGGCCGCCGCTGCGGAGGAGCTTCGGGCCGCCGTTGCGGGAAACCTTCGGATGTTTCGGCCCGACCCTGCGGGAAACTTCCGGAGATTTCGGCCGCGGGATGCGGCGGGCTTCCGGAGATTTCGTTCCGCCCTTCGCGGAAACCCGCGCGGTGTCCGCGACGGAACGCCGCGCAGGCGAGGCTCGACTTCGGCTGTCGGTCGGCTGTGCCGTTTCGTTTTTGTCCGCCCGGCGTCCGGTCTGCTCCGGCAGGTTTTGCCCGGACCGCCGTAATTCGTCGAACCGCCCCGCGCGGCCTCAACACGGCCTCGCCGCGATGCCCGAACTTAAAACATTGGAAACTATGAAAGAATCGTTTGACAATTCATTCTTCTGGGAACCTTCGGCCGCTCTGCCCGACGATTCCTGCGCCGGCCGGAGTGCTTTCTCCGCATACGGCGAAGCGGGTTTTTGCGAGGACGCGGCGTCGCCCCGAAACCCTGCCGCCGGGACGGCGGCTTCGTTTCCGGCTTCGCCCGGCGCCCGTACGGCGGCGATAATGTTCACGACGCCTTCGGAATCCCGTTCGACGGGGCCGGACCGTCCGCAGCCTTCGGGAACCGGAGGCCCGGCGGCGCTGTCCGGAAAATCCGGGACGCTCTTTTCCGGAGAATCCTGCGCCGCGGCATCCGCTCCGGCGGCGGTTTCCGACGCGCCCTGTACGGCGGCGTGCGAATCGGTCGCCCGGCAAGCCTGCGCGGCGTCCGGCGCGCCGCCAGCCTGCGAGGCGCCCGGTCCGGCAATCTCCGGGGATTTCGGCCCGGATATGTCCGTCGCCCGGGCGGTCAAGCGCCGCCTGCGGGAGTTGTCGGCCTCGGCCGGCTACCGCTTTACGGACGCCACCGGCGCGAGAGGAGCGTTTCTGATAACGTCCATGGTGTCGCCCTACGGTGTGTGCGGGCTTCCGGCGGTTATTCTGACGGAGCTGCGCACCGTAAGCGCCGAGCGGCTTTCCGACCGTCGGCCGCGACTGCGGGCGTTTCTCACACTCGTTTCGGCCCCGCCGGGAAACCGTGCCTGCGAAGCCGTAAACGGTGCGGAATCCTGCGGTTTCGGTTCCCCGGCGAGTCCGTTTCCGCCGGCGGAAGCTCCGTCTAATAGAGCCGTGGCGGACATGACTCCGGCAGGCGGAATCCCGCCGGAATACGGCTGCACGGCTTTTCCGGACGGAGCCTGTCCGTACTTCGGCTGCAATATCGAACACTGCCCGGCGGTGTTCGACGCGGCGGCCGAGGGCCTTCACCGCCATGCCCTCGCCCTGTGCCGGGACCTTGCGGGAACGCCGGGGGTGGAGGCGGCCACGGACTTCTCGGCCGCGGTTAGGGGCGCGCCCACGCTGGGCGGCTCAATCGTGCTCGACGCAATGTTCGATATATCGACTTACTGAAAAACAAATAGTTATGCTTACGCTTTCGTCGTGGCCCCCGGAGCTTTCCCCGGCGGGTCTTCCCCTTCGCTTCGTTTTTTCCGGCGACGCGGACGGCTCGATAAACGAGATGGCGTTCTCGGACGCCGATACCGGCGCGTTGCTGGGCGTGCGCACCGCGATGGATTTCGGGGATGTGGAAATCGACGCTTCGCGGTTCGCGTCGCGGGCGTTGTCGCCGCGGCCTTCGGCGGCCTCCGGATGCGCCCTTGCAGCCGGGCCGGGCCGGGCGCTTGCGCTCCGCTTAAGCCGGGGTTCGGTCCGCCCGCGCGACGTTACGGTGCTGGCGGCTTCGGAAACGGTGGCTCCGTATGCGCCGCAGTCGCTGGCCGGGGTCAGAAGCATCGCGCCCGGCGAGCGCGACGAAATATCGCTTGCGGTTCCGGCCTGCACGGTGGAAGCGCGTCTGGAATGTATGTGCCCCGGGGCCGTGACCCTGCCGCTCGCGCCGTTGGAGGCGAAGGCCGGGAGCGCGACCCTTACGGTGGACTTCGACGCGCTTCGCGCCACGCTCCGTGCGGCCGGGGCCGACTTTTCGCGGCTGCGTTCGGTAAGGGCCTTGGTGGCGCCTTCGGGCGGGGCGGCGTCGGAATTTACGTTCATCCCGGCCGCGCGTCCGGCGGGAGCGGTAAGGCTGTGCTGGCTGTCGGCCCGCGGGGCAATCGAATACTGCACTTTTCCGCGCCTGCTGTCGGACGGAGCCGAAACGGAGCGCCGCCGCATTGCGGGCCGAGGACCCGCGGTGCGCTGCCTGACGCGGAGAGTAATTCGCGCGGCGTCGGACTACCTGCCGCCGGAGCGGCTCGAAAGGCTGTCGGGGGCGGCTTCGTCGCCCGCGGTGTGGCGCGTCGAAGCGGGAGCGTACGTTCCGGTCGAGGCCGAAGCCCGCGAGGCGACGTTCCGCGCCGACGGATTCTGCCGGCTGGAGCTTGCGCTGCGGGATGTGCACGCCGTTCCGCAGGGGGCTTTCGGGCTGTAAGGGCAGGTATTTGTAACGTATAGATATTCAACGCTATGAAACTGTTTGTCGGACATATATCCGCGGATGCGGAAATCGCGCCCGGTTCGGGGCTGTCGGCGCGGCCGGGGCCGGAGGCGCTTGCGGGGCCGCTCGAAAGGGCGCTTCACGGAAAGCCGCTTTCCGGAGCGGGAACGTCGTACGCCGCGGGGGCGGAAATCGACGTTCCGGCCACCGGGGCGGTGCTCGATGCGGCCGGAAGGCCCGACATGCCCGACGAGGCTCCCGGATTCTCCGCCCGCGGGGCATGGGGCCGACTGGAGGAATCCGGGGCGGCGCTGGCCGAGGGGCGGCTTTCGCTCGACGGCTGTTCGCTGGTGGACGGCGTGCCGGACTCGTGCCGTTTCAGGCTCGACTTCGCCGGACATCCGTGGGCGGCGGACATGGCTTCGCGGCCGCTGTCGGCGCTGGGCGTGGACTGGTCGGCGGAGCTGACCGCCGAAACGGTGCGTGAGAGCTGGACGGCGGGCGGCCCGGTGGTGTTCCTGCCGGTGGAAAGGCATTCCGGGGCGCTGTCGGCGGGCCGGATGCTGACCGCCGAGGACTATCATCCGTTCGTGCGCATGGCCGACGTGCTCGACCGCATCTTCGCCGAATCGGGTTTCGGACTGGAGTCGGAGTTCCTTTCCTCCGCACGGTTCCGCTCGCTGCTGGTAAGCGGCCGCTATCCGCAGCGCGACGCCGGGGCCGCAAAAAGACGCATGGACTTTCGGGCGGCCCGTTCGGCGGATTCCTCCGCCGCGGCCGACGCTTCGGGAACCGTGCGGGCCGACCCCGCCTCGCACTACTCGTCGGTGGGCGCTGCGTTCGACACGGCCTCGGCGGGTGCGGACGACGCTCCGGACGGGGTGTTCGACATCGGCGGCTGCTTCCGGCTCCGGGCCGGAGTTCCGACGTTTACGGCCGCCGGGCGCGCGACGGTGGCCTTCGAGTACGATTTGCGCTGGTCGGGGACGTGCCGCATCCTGTCGCGCGAGCGGCTGGAGGGGTTCGACACCGTGACCCTCGCGCCGGGCGACGTGAGGCGGCTGCGGATTCCGAATCCGTGGGAGGACATGCGCGGGGACTGGCGGCCGGGAACGGAGTACCGGGCGCTGGTGTTCGCCCCGCGCGGGACGGGGATGTACAGGGTGGTTTGCGGCGCGGCGGAGCTGGCCGTTTTCACCGGCCGCAGCGTTCTCGTTTCCGTTCCGGCGGGGGTTTCGGGGATTATGCGGCTGGAGTGGCGGGCGGCCGAAAGCGCGGCGTGGGCCGCCTGTACGGACGACTGGGCGCTGTACTACGGTTTCGTGGCCGAAGAATCCGCGCGCGAGATGCGGGCCGTGCTGCGCGGCGCTCCGGCGACGCTGGGGGCGGGCGGGGAGTTCCGGTTCGACGGTCTGCGCTTTTCGGGGGCGCGGCAGGGCGACCGGCTGACCCTGCGGCGGGACTCGTCGGTGCGGCCGGTGTTCTCGCCGCATCCGGGCGAGGGGGCGTTCCTGACCTTCGGGCAGGTGTTTTCGCACGACGCGAGCCGCCTCGACTTCGTGCGGGCCGCGGCGCACATGTTCGACCTGCGGTTCTACACCGACCGGCTGCGCGGCCGGGTGCTGGCCGAGCCCGCGGAGGAGTTTTACCGCTCCGGCCCCGTGGCGGACATGACCGGGCGGACGGTTCCGGGTTCGGCCGTGCGGCTGGAGGAGCCGGGCGCCGGGCTGCCCCGAAGGGTGAGGCTGCGCTACCGGCCCGGAGCCGGGCTGCCGGGCGGAGTGCGGCCCGACGGCGGCTGGAGCGCGGATATGCCTTCGGGCGGCCTGCCGGGGGAGCTGCGCTCGGAAAATCCGATGCTGGCGGCTGCCGTTTCGGTGGCCGGGACGGTTCCGGGAGCGCCTTCGGCACGGCTGGTTTATGTCGGGGGAGCCGAGGGCGACGGGCCGCCGGACGACCTGAATTTCGAGCCGGTGGCGGTTCGCTTGCCGGGCATGGCCGCGCTGCCGCCGGGAGAGCGGTGGGGATGGCCGTCGTACGGCGCGGAGTATCCGCTGGCGGCGTTCTCGTGGCCCGGCGACGGCGTTCGCAAACCGTTTACCCTGTCGTTCGGGGATTCGGACGGCGCGGAGGGGCTGCGAACGCGGTACGCCTCGACGCTGCGCCGGGCGCAGCGGGCGCGGCGGCTTCGGGTGCGGCTGCGGATGGAGCCGGAGGAGTTCGGGGCGCTGGCGGCTCCTTCCTCCGCCGGGGCGGATTTCCGCGCTCCGTGGCGGCTCGACGCGGGCGGCGAAAGGGGGACTTACCGTCTGCTGGAGGTCGGGGATTACGACCCGGCGGGGCGGACGGCGCAGTGTGTGTTTATTAAAAATATTTGATTATGAGATATTTGAATATATGGAAAAGTGTGCGCCGGATGCGGGACGGAGTTTCCGCAGGCCGCCGGGGCGCGGGTTCGGGTTCCGGGCCGGATGCGCCGGGGACGGTTGCCGGGTCGTCGGATTCGGGTTCGGTTGCGGATAAGGTTCCGGCCGGGGGTTCGGCCGGGAATGCGGTTCCGGATGAATCGGCGAAGTGCGGCGGGAACCGCCGTCCGGCCGGAAGCGGCCGCCGTGCGCCTCGGCCGAGGGATGCCAGAGGCCGCTTTACGGCCGTGCCGGGAGCGTGCGGCGAGGCCGGGCGTTCGGGCGGTTCGGGAAAATCATCGGGAGAGCCGGGTAAACGGCTCGTGGCTTCCGTAAAGCTGTACGGCGGTTCGGAAGCGCGGTTCGCGTTTTCTGGAAAGCCTTACGGCGGTTGCGGCGAGCGGTCGGACGGTTCGGGAAAGCCGCCGGGAGTTTCCGGAAAGTCTTTTTGCGGGTCGGGAAACCGCCCCGGAAAAGGCGAGGGCCGGGACGGGGCGCGGACGGGCTCCTGCGAAAAATTCCGGGCCGAGTCTGCGGGCGGGGCGCGGGCTTCGGAAGGCGCGGCGGAGCTGCCGGGCGACTTCGCCGCGGCCTGCCGTGAAATCGAAAGGATGCTTCCGGACGGCGCGGCGCGGCGGGCGTTCGCGTGGCTGGCCGCGGCGGGCGTGGCCGACCGTCGGCGCTGTCTGGTTCTTGCGGTCAGGGAGAGCGTTTTCCGCGACTGCGCGGCCGGTATGCGCCGAGGCGAGGCCATGCACAGGGCCGCACGGCGGTTCGGGGCGAGCGGCTCGTTCGTGTCGAAGTGCATGTACGTTTATCGCGACGTCAACCTTTAATCTTATGAAATCGGAAATACGAATCGAAAACCGCGCCGGGCGCGCGGTAATCGACATAGAAGGGGTTATCGGGGTTCCGGAGGAGGCGCAGTTCGCCGAACCGGGGCTGAGGGTGGCCACCTGGGAACGGTTCCGCGCCGCGTGCGAGCGCATCCGCTCGCTGGACGCGGCCGAAGTGGCGGTAAATATCCGCTCCGGCGGCGGCGACATGGGCGACGCGCTGCTGATTTACGACGCCCTGCGCTCGCTCCCCGGAAGGGTGGTCACGCGGTGCTGCGGCTATGCCGCCTCGGCAGCCACGGTAATCGCCCAGGCCGCCTCGCCCGGATGCCGCGAGCTGGCTCCGGGGACGCTCTACCTCGTGCATCGTTCGCAGAGCGCCGCCGAAGGAACCGCCGACTCGATGTGCGCCGCGCGGGAAATGCTCGAAAAGACCGACCTGCGCATAGCCCGAATCTATGCCTCGCACGGCGGCGGCCCGGAGCAGCGGTACAGGGAGCTGATGGACGCCAACGGCGGCCGCGGGCGCTGGCTGACGGCCGAGGAGGCCGTGGCGGCCGGGCTGGCCGACCGTATAGGCGGCGCCGCGGGGGCGGTTTCGGATTGTCGTGCGGCCGGGGGCCTTGCGGCGGATGTTGCGGCGGGGGCGGAAAATGCGGAAGCGTACGGCCTGCCGGAAGCCGCCGTCCGGACGGAGAGTTTGCCGGAAGCCGCCGCCCGGACGCGGGCCGGTAAACCGCGTGAGGAAGGCGCGTTCGCATCGGCCCGGCCGACCGCTACCGAGCCCGTGGAGGACCCTCCGCTCGGGGAGCGCCGGGCGTCGGCCAACGAAACCGCTTACCGGAGCGACTTGCGGCGGCTTCTGAGCCTCGGATAGCGCGGGCCGGGCAGTCCGAAGCGCGTGCCGTTCGGCCGCGAATGGAGGGTGTGCAGGACCGGAGGGTGTGGGGCGGCCGGTGAAGGGGGAGTACTGAAAACTAACCTGTTAAGCAGCAGGGATGCAAGTGGGGCGGCCGGGGAAGCAAGTATAAAAACATATTCGGGCAGGAAAACGTAATCATTATCAACCGACTTAAAGACAAAGAATTATGAGCAGAATAGAGCAGGTCAAGGCCTATGAGGGGCGCGACCTCGAAACGATTTTCTTCCGGCCGATGCTGACCGGGCCGGATGCCGCGGCGCTGGGCATCAAGGTGATGTACAACGTGCCGGTGCCGACGACGCTCCATTTCTGGAAGCGTTCCGGCGACGTGCTCCAGCGTTACGAGCACGCCGGGTGGAAGGGCGGCCCGGCCGCCTCGCGCTACCAGAAAACCCTGAGGCTGGAAAAGGTGAAGGCCGAGGCGTCGTACACGGCCGAGGATTATTTCTCCCTCGTGTACGAGCTGGTGACCAACCGCCCGGACGTGAATCTCGACGACCTGACCGGAACCGAGCTGGAGGCTGCCGAAACCTCACTGTTCCGGCAGGCGGTGGCCGAAAGCATCCGGGTTACGATGTGGCTGGGCGACCGGGCGCGCGCGGCGGGGCCGTACAACACCTTCGACGGCTTTCTGCGCCGCATAACCGTCGACGCCGCCGAGGCGCCGGGCGAGTTCGCCGCCATGCTTTACGAGCGGCCCGCCGCGCAGGCCGACGCGCTGTTGCAGTCGCTCCGCGACTCGGCCCCCGAGGAGCTGCGCCAGAGTCGCGGGCAGGGGTCGCTGGTGTATCTGGTCACGTCCGACATCTATGCCGCCTACGAGAACGCTCTCGACGCGCAGCAGGCCGAGGCCGCCTATTTCGCCCGGCAGGAAGGGTACGAATCGCTCAGTTACAAGGGAATACCGATAACGGACACGGGCGTGTCGGCCTATCTGGAGGCGCTGCCCGACATGCCGCGTTCGTTCGCGCTGCTGACCGACCGCCGGAATCTGGCGCTGGCGGTCAACACGCGCGACTTTCCGGGAACGGAGGTGCGCATGTGGTACAATCCCGACCTGATGGAGAATCGCCAGAGGGCTATTTTCATGGCCGGGTGCGACTACCTGCTGCCGGAAATGCTGTGCATCGGATTCGGGCGGCCGTCGGTCGCGGGAACGCTGTCCGGTACGGCGGTGACGGCCGCGGCAGCCGACGGCGGATGCCTGATAAAAGGCATTACCGCGCAGGGCCTCGGAGCGGACGGCGCGGCCCTCGGCGAGCCGGTGGCGCTGGCGCGTTCGGCCGACGGCTGGTCGGGCGCGTTGGGCGGCTCGGCTCCCTCCGCGGCGCGGCTGACGGTGGAGTGCGTGGGCGGAAGTTACGACGTTGAAATATGACGGTTATGGATACGAACGACGGAGGAGGACGGAAGAGGAAAAGGCTCCGCGCGGGAGATTCTGTAAGGGCTGCGGGGGGTTCCGGGCGCGTTACGGAGGGTTCGGCGCGGACCGGGGTTTCCCGGCGAGCCGGAGGCGTGCCGGGCGCGAGGGATTCGGCGCGGGCCGCGGGGGCGGCCGCGAAAGGCGGGGCTCCGTGGGAGAAGTCTTCCGAAAGCGGGGCCAAGCGCAGCCGGCCGGCGCGAATCGCGGCGTTCGGGGGCGCGGGCGGGGACTTTCCGGCGCAGGCTCCGCCGGCGGCCGCAGCGGAGCGGGTGTGGCGCTGGGGGACGGACAACATGCTGCCGGAGGCGCTGGCGCTGCTTTCGCGCCGTTCGCCGGTGCACCGCCGCGTGCTGAACGACAAGGCCGACTACATAGCAGGCAAGGGATTCACCTTCGACGCCGGGCGCGGCAGGCTGAAGCGTCTTGTCGAGTGCGTGAATCCGTCGGGGGAGTCGCTGGGGCGGCTGCTGGGCCGTCTGGCGTACGACAAGGCCCTGTTCGGAAACGCATGGCTGGAGGCCGTGACCGACCGGGAGGGCGGCTTTCTCGCCCTGTGGCATCAGGACGCCACCCGATGCCGCGCAGCCCGCGGGGACGACGCCGCGGTGCTGCACCACGACTGGCGGCGATTCTCGGCGGCCGGGGCGCGGACGATTCCGCTGTGGCCCCGGCAGGCCGTGGGCGCGGACGGAATGCTCCACTCGGCCGTGCACTACCGCGACTACGAGCCGGGGTTCGCGCATTATGGCGTGCCGCCCTATGTGGCCGGGCTCGACGTGGCCGCCGTGGCGTGGAAGACCGACCGCTGGAATATCAGCCGTCTGGACAATTCGTTCCAGCTTTCGGGGGTGATGATGATTGACGGCTCGGCCGGTTCGGACGCCGAGGCGCGGGAGTTGGCCCGGCTGGCCGAGGAGAAGTTCGCCGGGCGGCCGGGGCAGGTGATGTTCGTGGTGCGGGACGGCCGCGGGGAGGATTCGACCCGCTTCGTGCCCATAGACGTCGCCAGCGACGGCGACTGGCGCGGACTGCACGACCAGGCCACGGCCGACATAGTGGCCGCGCACTCGTGGTTCCGCACCCTGAGCGGACTCGACTACGGCAGCGGTTTCAGCTCGCAGCGAATCCTCTACGAATACGAAATCGCCCTGAACACGGTGATTCTCGCCGAGCAGGCCGAGCTGCTGGAGCCGGTGAGGCGCATAGCCACCGAAATTCTCGGCGAGGACTGCTCGTCGCTGGAGGTGGTGAACCTGCCGCCGGTGCGTTCCAAGCCTGCCTACATGCGGGTGTGGGAGGCGCGGAGGGCCGACGGACTCGACTACGACCCCGGCGACCCGGCGCAGCGCATGTGGCTGGGGCGGCTGTCGGGCGACGCGGGCGGCGAAACGGCCCGGATGAATCCGGAAAAGGACATGCAAATGAAGGCGCTGTAAGTTTTGTGGGGCCGCTTCGGGGGAAGGGTTTAGGAGCGGAGAGTTGCGAGGGGAAACGGGCGGGAGAGGTCGATGTGCAGGTAACCATATGTAAGTTAACATATCAACCGAACGGGACTGCGTTCGGGGATGGGTGGCGAGCGGGAGCCGGGGCGGCGGTATGTAAATACAGGTATTGGAAACAGATTATCGGTATGAAAACCATAATTACGCCCGCCGAGGTCGCGGAGTATGCTTTCGGCCCGGCGGGGGCGGCCCTGCGAAGGCCGCAGACGGAGGCCGCGATAGAAGCGGCGGAGAGAATCTACATAGTTCCCGCGCTGGGCGGGGAATTGTATGCGGCCCTGCGGAAAGGGCGGTATCCGGAACTGCTGGAACGGGTGAAGCCCGCTTCGGCCCTGTACGTCAGGGGTCTGATGCTGCCGGAGCTTGCCGTGCAGGCCGGAGCGGGAGGCGTGGGCCGCGTGCAGGGGGATACGTTCCGGGCGGCATCGGCTCAGGAAGTGCGGGAGCTTGCGGCCTCCGCGCGGAGGCAGGCCGGGGCGCTGATGCAGGCGGCTCTGGAAATACTGAAGGCTTCGCCGCAGGATTATCCGGAGTGGAAGCCTGCGGACGGTGGCTGCGAGGTTCTGAAATGCGGGGTGCTGCTGGGGCGGCGATAAAGGGGCGCTGCCGGGGCGCGGGCGGTTTGCCGGGTTGGCCGGCCGGGGCGCGGAGAGGGTAAAGCCGCCGTGCGGTTCGGGGCGGCCGGACGAGATAAAAAAGGCTCCGCGGGGCCGCGGGCGGGGCGCAGGATGGGAAGGCTGCCGGGCCGGATTCGGCGGGGACGGGCTCGGTTGCGCAGGCGGGACGGCGCATGGATTTTCGGGCGCGGCGCAGCGGCCGGTTTCGGCGAAGGCGGCCGGGGAAAGGTTCGGCGGGCGGGTCGGACGAGAAAGCCGCCGGGACGGATTCGGCGCGAAGCGGGGCGGCGGGCGGGGGTCGTGCGGGAAAACCGTCCGGAAAAGAAAATGTTTTAATGTTATTAAATATCATGGTTATGGAAACTTTTATGAAATACTTTACCGGAACGGTCGCCGGAATCGCGGGGTTTTTCGCCCCGGTCGGGGTGTTGGCCCTCTGTGCGGCCGTTTTCGTGCTGGTCAATTTCGTCACCGGTATGCTGGCCGACCGTCACCGCGCCCGGCTGAGGGGGCGCCGCTGGGCGTTCGACACCCGCAGGGCGTGGCGGACGGTGCACAAACTGTGGCTCGTTATGGCCGGAATCATGATGGCGTGGATAATAGACGGCCTCGTAATCGACTTCGCCTATCTGCATCTCGCCAACCTCTACACCGGGTTCGTGTGCGGCGTGGAGTTCTGGAGCTATCTGGAAAACGCCGCCGAAATTTCCGACGGAAGGCTGTTCGGCCGGTTGGGGCGATTTATGAGAAGGCGCATATTCGAGCAGCTCGGCGCGCGCGACGGCGAAATGCCCGGCGGCTCCGGAGCGGACGGTTCCGAAGGCTCGGGCGGCGCGGGCTGTCCGGGCGAGGGCCGGGAAAGCGCATCGGCCGGGAAGGACGGTTCGGGTTGCGAGGCGGTCGGAATTGCCGGGGCGGCTTCCGGGTTCGCGGAAGGCGCGGGCTTAGGGGCGGAGGACGCTTTCGGAAGCGCGCCTGCGCGGGACGCCCGGCGGTCGTTCGTTTACAGCGAGGATATAGACGCTCCGCAGTGCGGGCACGAAGGAGGGGCCTTGCGGTTATGACGGCGCGGGGCATCAGAAACAACAACCCCGGCAATCTCAGGCTCGGGGGCATTCCGTTCCGGGGCGAGCGCATTCCTTCGTCCGACCCGGAGTTCAGGCAGTTTACGGCTCCCGAATGGGGCTGGAGGGCCGTTATGACGACGTTGCGTACATATTCGGTCAGATACGGACTGGATACGGTGGAAAAAATCATTGCGCGCTGGGCTCCCCCTTCGGAGAACCGTACGCAGGAATATATCGAAACAGTGTGCCGGCGGACGGGACGCGGTCCGCACGTTCCTCTCGACTGGCGCCGCCGGGACGACATGGTTCCGCTGGCAGGGGCGATAGGGTATGTGGAGTGCGGCCGGGAAGCGGATGCGGAAGCTCTCGACCGCGGCTGGGAGCTGTTCGCCGCGGATTTCCTTTAAGCGGCCGGCGGGGGAGCCGGTGCGGAAACCGGGGAGTCGGAAGCCGGAGCCGCACGCAAAAGGCGCGGGGCGGTTCGGAGGCGGGTAAGTCGGAAGACGGAGCCGTAAGCGAAGGCGTCGGCTGTATATTGAAAGAGTGCGCGGGAACGGACGGTCAGTCCTCGTCGTTCGGAAAGTACTCCAGCTCGCCGGCAAGGGCGTCGATGCGCCGGCGGTCGCGCTTGGTGGGACGGCCCGAACCCCGTTCGCGGGTTATGAATACCGTTTCGCGCGGCGGGTTCAGTTTCGCCAGCTCCTCCGGCGGGGTGATGTTCTCCGCCGCGCGGGCCGCCTCCGGAGCGCCCCGCCTTACGGAAGCGTCCTCGACCACGCGGTAGGAGTAGGTGACCGGGCCGCGGCGCACGGTTACGGTATCGCCCGGACGCACTTCGGCCGACGGCTTGCATACCGTTCCGCGCAGGGTAATCTTGCCCGTCCGGGCGGCTTCGGCTGCGTCCGAACGCGTTTTGAATACCCGGACGGCCCACAACCACTTGTCTATACGCACGCCCATACTATTCTTCGTATTCCCGAATGCAAATATAATATTTTGCCGTATATTTGTTTTGCGTAATATAAAAAATGCTTAGGGCGTTCGTCCCGGTTTCAGCGCGACGGGGCGGATTGTCGCCCCTGCTGTTATTGCCGGCAGGAAGTACGTCTTGGGAGCCGCCGGCGACGGGGCGGGTTGCCGCGTCGGGTCCGAAAGAGGACGGAAATGCTCCGGCCGGAATTGCCGTTCCGCGCGGAGGGGAGGTATCGGCGGGGCCGGAGGCTTTGCTCGCGCGGAACATGGGGTAACGGATATTAATGAAGTCTAATGTTGCCTACGAAGGCGTGGAGATTGTAATGGCGGTGAGCGTCGGAAGTACCGCCGGGGCGGCTGTCGGCCGTTGGGGCGGTTCGTAAGCGGGTAAGTCGGAAGCCGGAGCCGCACGCGAAGGCCGGGCGGCCGGATTGAGGGGCGGTTGAAAGTTTAGCCGTGCGGCCGCGACCGGATGTTGTGCAAGGCCGGAGGTTGTGGGGCGACCGGTAAAGGGCGAGTCCTGAAAACACCCTGTTAAGCAGCAGGGATGCAAGCGGGGGCGGCTGTCGGCCGTGGAGCGGTTCGGAACCGGACAAGCTGAAAGCCGGAGCCCCGCAGGAAAAAAGAAACAATACCGAGCGGGCAGTCCGAAGCGCGTACCGTTCCGCGCGGGGTAGAAGTTCGGAAGGGACTGAAAGCCGCGGGCGCGCGGGATATGGGAATGTCGGTGGTGTATATTTTGCCCATGAGGTAAGGGAGCGACGGCCGAAGCCGCGTACCGGAAAGGCGCGAAGGCGCACGGAAAGAAGTATGAAAAAAATTTCGACATACATAAAGAATGCGGCGGGGAAGTACGTCAAGCCTCCGCTGCTGTTGGCGTTGCTGCTGTCGTTCGTGCTGTGGTACGTCAGCAAGCTGGGTTATACCTACACCGCTACCGTGCCGATAGAGGTCGATGTGGGCGGTCAGGAGTTCAAGGTGGAGTGCGTCGTGGAGGGAACCGGGTACAATCTGTTCTCGAACCGTTTTTACGGCCGCGACAGGGTAAGGCTCCGGTGGGACGAGCTTCAGTTCCAGCCTTCGCCCACGGATTCGGCCGTGGTCGTGCTCGACCCCTATTCGCTCCAGAACGCCATATCGCGCCGGGTGAGCGACCTGCGCATAGTATCTCTGGGGCGTATTCCCGAACTTAAAACCGCAAGCGGGGAATGATTCGCGTGGGTATAACCGGGGGAATGGGCAGTGGCAAGACCACCGTGTGCAGAATGCTGGAGGAGTACGGCGTTCCGGTCTATTACAGCGACGAGCGCGGGCGCGAGCTTACCGATTCCGACCCCGACATACGAAAGGGCATACGCAGGCTGTTCGGGGCGCGGGTGTGGAAGGGCGAGCGGCTCGACCGTGCGGCGCTCGCGCGGGTGGCGTTCTCGTCGCCCCCGAAGCTGGCGGCCCTCAACCGGCTGATACATCCCGCCGTCGGGCGCGACTTCGCCGACTGGTGCGACCGGTGGGAAAAGGACGGCGCGGTGTGGGTGGCGCTCGAAAGCGCCATACTGTTCGAGAGCGGCATGGCCGGCTCGGTGGACCACAGCGTGGCGGTAATCGCCCCCGAAGCCGTAAGGATAGAGCGCGTGGCGGCCCGCGACGGGCTGACCGCGGAGGAGGTCGAGGCCCGCATCGGGGCGCAGCTCGACGAAAGGGAGCTGGCGAGGCTGGCGCAGTACATAATAGTGAACGACGGAGAACATCCCCTGCGGGAGCAGGTCGAGGAGCTCGACCGCATGTTTCGCAGGTGAAACGACGGTATGGCGGAACGGACGGAATACGGAAGCGCGCGGTGCGGCGGTTCGCCGCTGCGCATGGGACGCGGCGGCGCGGAGGTGGATTTGAGCCGCGGGGCGGTGATGGCGGTCCTGAACCTTACGCCCGACTCCTTCTGGGAAGGGAGCCGCACGCCGCGCGCGGCCGAGGCCGCGCGGCGTGCGGAGGCGGCCGCCGAGGCCGGGGCCGCGATACTCGACGTGGGCGGTTATTCGTCGCGGCCGGGGGCCGCGGAGGTTTCGCCCGAGGAGGAATGGCGGCGGGTGCGGGAGGGGCTGGAGGCCGCGCGGCGCGGAGCTCCGGGTCTGCCGGTGTCGGTGGACACGTTCCGGTCGGAGGTGATGCGGCGCGCGCTGGAGGAGTTCGGGCCGTGCATCGTGAACGACATCTACGGCGGGTCCGACCCGGAGCTGGTGCGCCTTGCGGCCCGCTGGGAGGTTCCGTACATAGCGATGCACATGCGGGGCACGCCCGCCACGATGCAGTCGATGACGGACTATCCGGACGGGGTGGCCGCGGAGGTGGCTCGCTGGGGCCGCCGGACGGCCGCGCGGCTGGAGGCGGAAGGGGTGCGCGGAGCGGTGCTCGACCCCGGATTCGGGTTCGCCAAGACCGCCGCGCAGAATTACGAGCTTCTGGCGGGGCTTCCGCTGCTGGCGGCCGCGGGGCGGCCGGTGCTTGTGGGGGTGTCGCGCAAGTCGATGATATACAAGCCTCTGGGAATCACTCCCGCGGAGGCTCTCCCCGGGACCGGGGCCCTGTGCTGGGAGGCTCTCAGGCAGGGCGCGAGGCTCCTGAGGGTGCACGATACGGCCGAGGCCGTGCAGGTGCTCAGGGTGTTCGGCATGTATGCCGCCGCCCGGGCGACTGTTGATTAGGTTAGGAGTCCGGCGGTCGCATCGGGGCGGCCGCCGGCGATTTTGAAAACGACGATGAGTGAAACCGTTATAGAGGCCGAAGGGCTGCGCAAGAGTTACGGCGACGTGGAGGTGCTGCGCGGGGTGTCGCTCCGCGTGCTGCGCGGGCAGGTGGCCGCCGTGGTGGGGCCTTCGGGCGCCGGAAAGACCACGTTGCTGCAAATTATAGGTACGCTGTCGGCTCCCGACGCGGGAAAGGTGCGGCTCGACGGAACCGACGTCGGCTCCATGAGAGAGCGCGAGCTCGCCGCCTTCAGGGCGCGCAGAATCGGATTCGTGTTCCAGTTCCACCACCTGTTGCCGGAGTTCACGGCTTTCGAGAATATCTGCATACCCGGCTACATAGCCCGCCGGGAGCGCGGAGAGGTGGAGCGGCGGGCGCGGGAGCTGCTCGACCAGCTCGGACTGACGGCCCGCGCGGCCCACAAGCCCGCGGAGCTTTCGGGCGGCGAGCGACAGAGGGTGGCCGTGGCGCGGGCCCTCATAAACTCTCCGGCCGTGCTGCTGGCCGACGAGCCGTCGGGCAATCTCGATTCGCGCAACCGCGACGAGTTGCACCGGCTGTTCTTCGACCTGCGCGACCGCACCGGGCAGACGGTGGTAATCGTGACGCACGACGCGTCGCTGGCCGCCGGGGCCGATTTGCGAATATCCATGCGCGACGGCCTCGCAGTCGAGGAAACGACGGCTTAAGGGCGGCGGGAACGGTGCGCGGCGGGCGTTCCGGCGAGGCGAAAAAACTATCCGGAGCCGCGCAGTGCGGGCATTGCGCCGCAGCCGGGATGCCTGCCGGGCGGAGCGGCGGGGCAGTTCATTTTAAACCGAACCGAATGGAAACCTGCAAGGAAGACATGGCGGCCCTGCTGGAGAGGCTGCACGACAAATACAACCGTCCCGAATTTATCGGGGACGACCCCATCAGCGTTCCGCATCGCTACGCCGGGGCGTGCGACCGCGAAACGGCCGGCCTGCTGGCCTCAACCATAGCGTGGGGCAACCGCAAGGCCATAGTCCGCAGCGCCCGGCGCATGGTCGGGCTGATGGACGACGCGCCGCACGACTTCGTGATGAACGCCTCGGACGGCGAGCTGGCCCGGCTGGAAGGGTTCGTGCACCGCACGTTCAACGGCCGCGACCTCAGAGATTTCGTGCTGGCCCTGAGGCGCATGTACCGCCGCTGGGGGACGTTGGGGGCGTTCTTCGCAGCCCGGTGGGCCGAGAGCGGCGACATGGCCGCCGTGCTGGCCGCGTTCAGGCGCGAGTTCTTCGACGGCCCGCACGGGGAGCACTGCGAGAAGCACGTGTCGTCGGTGGAGCGCGGGGCGGCCTGCAAGCGGCTGTGCATGTGGATGCGCTGGATGGTGCGCCGCGACGGCCGCGGCGTGGACTTCGGCATATGGGACGGAGTGCCCATGTCGGCCCTGCGGCTGCCGCTGGACGTACATGCGGGCGATATGGGCCGGGCGCTGGGGCTGCTCTCGCGCAGGCAGAACGACTGGAAGGCGGTGGAGGAAATCACGGCCCGGCTCAGGGAGTTCGACCCCGCCGACCCGGCGAGGTTCGACTTCTCGCTGTTCGGGGCCGGAATCGACGGATTCCTGAAGGATTGACGGCGGGTATGGAAAGGTGGAAATTCGGGTCGGGATTCGCGGCGGGATGAGGCCGGGAGAGGATGTGTTCCGGTTCAGGCGCTTTGCCGTAAGGCACGGCGGGGCGGCGCTCAGGCTCGGCACGGACGCGGTGATGCTGGGGGCGTGGTGCGGCGTGCGGCCGGATATGCGGCGCGTACTCGACGCCGGGGCCGGTTGCGGCGTGCTGGCGCTGATGGCCGCGCAGCGTACCGGGGCGGCCTGCGGAGGGGATTCCGGACCGTGCGGCGCGGAGTGCGGCGGCCTTGCCGGGCCGGAGTGCGAAAGTTTCGCGGAACCGGGGTGCGTAGGCTTTGCGGGGCCGGCGGTGGACGCGGTGGAGCTCGACCCTGCGAGTGCGGCGCTCGCGGCGGAGAATTTCGCGGCTTCGCCGTGGGCGCGGAGGATGCGCGTATGGCAGGGGCCGTTGCAGGGGTTCCCCGGCGGATGTCGGGAAATAGCATTTGCACGGGAAGAAAAATTTAAGTATATTGCCGGGGCGTACGCCGACAGTATTCCGGGAACGGCGGAAGGGATGCCGGGGCTGCAGGATTGTCCTGCGGTCGGCGGAATGCCGGAAGCGGCCCGGTTTCCGGAAAGGGAAACCCCGCGGGCCGGGATGCGTGCGCGGGGAGTAGGGCCGGAGTCGGAGGCCCGCATTCCGGGAAAAGAAACGCCGCAGGAGGCTCCGGCCGGACTGCGGAACACTGAAGTTACGACGCGGGCGCGGAAGCGTCCGGCGGAAAATGAATCGGATGCACCGGGCGAGGGCCGTTACGACCTCGTGGTGTCTAATCCTCCGTGGTTCGAGGGAGCCACGCGCAGCCCCAAGCAGAGGAGGGCAGCTGCACGGCATGGCATTACGATGACCTATGCCGACTTGGCGGCAGCAGCTTTCGGGCTTTTAGGCGTTGCCGGACGTTTGTCCGTAGTGGTTCCCTTCACGGAGCGATGCAGGATGCTGGAGGCGGCGTGGGCCTGCGGTTTCGCGCTGGAGCGGGAAGCCGAGGTAGCCGCTGCGCCCGGAAAGCCCGCGGCGCGTTCGCTTATGGAGTTCGCCAAGGGCCCGACCGGCGAAACGGTGCGCGAGAGGTTCTGCCTTACGGACGGAAACGGAGTCCCTGCGGCCCGGTGGCTGGAGCTGACCGGCGCATTTTATCCGCCGCGGCGGGAAAACGGAAAATAACGATATATTTGCGCGTGCGCGCCGGTTTTCCGGCCGCGCGTGCGCATATAAAGGAGCGGAGTATGAAAAGACTTGTCATTGCGGCGGCCGCCGCTGCGGGAACGCTGTTCGCGCAGGCGCAGACCGCCGGGAGCATTCCGGGCGTTACGGCCCTCGAAGTAAAGGTTACGGCCGTGCGTACCGCGGTTGCGAGCGGCCCCTACGCGCGGTTCGCGCAGAAATATTTCGGAGCCATAGCTCCGCTGACGGACAAGACGGCGTGGACGCTCGAAAGCGCCGCCGTGGACGTTTTGGGCGACTGTCCCGCGCAAAGCGCGGCGGCGGGAACGGCACAGGCGGCGTTTCCGAAAGTGCCGGCCGACAGGCTGGCTGCGGCCGACGCGCCGCTCGAACAGGCCGCGCGCGAGGCGGCCCGCACGGTTTTCGCCCTGCGCAAGCACCGCGCCGACATTCTGACCGGGCAGACCGACTATGCGGAAATCGGCGGCGGAACCGCCGCCATGCTCGAAGGCATCGCCCGCATGGAGAAGGAATATCTCGCCCTGTTCTTCGGAATGCAGGTTTCGGACACCCTGAGCGCGACTTACGCGGTGGTTCCGGAAAAAGGGAAGAATACCTATATAATATGCCGCTTCTCGGACGCGGCCGGCCTTCTGCCGGCGAGCGACCTCGGCGGCCAGCCCGTTACGCTCGACGTGAGGGTTTTGCCGCAGCCCCAGCCGCAGCTTCCCGAAGTGAGGCGCGACCGCAACGGACGGCCCGCGGAGGCCGTGGCGACGGTGAATATTCCGGCCGTGGCCGAGTGCGCTGTTTACGACGGCAAGCGGGAATTGGGCCGCTCGGCGGTGAAAATAGAGCAGTTGGGGCGGCAGGCGACGGTTCCGGCGGGGAAATAGCATGGAGCGGGACGCAAAGGCGCTGGCCGCGCGGATTGCGGCGGAGCTCAGAAGACTGGCCTGCGGCCCGGCGGCGGAAGCGATGCGTCGGCGCGGAGCGGATTACCGGATAATCTACGGCGTGCAGCTTCCGGCCATAGAGGCCGTGGCGGCGGGGTATGCCGGGCTTCCGGGCGTGCACGAGGCGGCCGCGGAGCTGGCCCGGCGTCCGGAGCGCGAGTCGCGTCTGGCGGCCACGATGCTGGCCGACCCCCGAACGGCGGCCGGCGGGGACTGGGACGAGTGGATATGCGGCCCGGAAACGGCGGAGGCGTTCGCGCGGCATGTGCTGGGAAGGCTTCCCGGTTGGGAGGCGGCGGCTCTGGCGGCCGCCGAAGAGCCGGCTGCGCCGCTTCGCGTCTATGCCGCCTTGCTGGCCGCGGCGCGTGCGGCGGCGGAAGGCCGCCCTTTGGATGCGGAGCGGTGGAAGGCCGCGGCGGAGCGCGCTCTGGCTGCGGGAGGCCCGGCGGCGCGTGCGGCGGAAACGCTGGCCGTAAATCTCGGCTGGCCGGAAGGGAGCGCGTAAGGGCCGGACGGCGGCGGGTGTTGCGGATATGCGGAAGGTCTGCCGCGGGAGTCCGGGATTCGGAAGGCTTCGACGGCGGGTGTTGCGGATGTGCGGAAGGTTTGCCGCGGGGGTCCGGGGTTCGGAAGGCTTCGACGGCGGGTGTTGCGGATGTGCGGAAGGTTTGCCGCGGGGGTCCGGGATTCGGAAGGCTTCGGGCGCGTGCCGGCGGCGGTTTCCGGGTGCGCCGTAATCCCTTTGCCGCGGCGGAGTCCGGCGGCGTAACGGCGGATTCGGGAAGGCGGCCGCGCGGCGTCCCGGTTGCCGACCCAAGGCGGACGGCGAAACCTGCCGGGGCGGCCGGAACGGCTTCGGAACCCCGGAGGGCGACGACCCCTTCACAGTGCGCCCGGAGAGGGGTAATAGTATAAAAAGTCCGAATAACAGCATTTTCGGTGAAAAAATATACCGGATTTCTTGCGTATAATGAAAACAAAAGGTAACTTTACCTATCTTTTAAGGAATTTCAACCACAAGCACCGTTTGAGCGTACGCTCGCAGCACGACGACGAGGAAGTGTGGTACATGTATATAAGTCCCGGACGGCTGATGCTGGCGGGGCTGGGATTGGCGCTGGTGCTGGCCGCGGCGGTCGCGGCGCTGATAATATACACTCCTCTGATAGACCTGCTTCCCGGTTATCCCGGCGAGAGGTCGAGGACGGAGCTTGCGAAGGGAATGCAGCGGGTGGATTCGCTGGAGCGCGTGCTGAACGGCATGAGGGTTTACAGCGACAACGTCCGCCTGATAATGGAAGGCAAAACGCCGGTTATCCGCACTATCGTGCGCACCGACGAGGCCGGAACGGCGGACAAGGCGCTCGTGCCCCCTTCGGCCGAGGACTCGCTGCTCAGGCGGCAGATGGAAGGTTCCGGAAGGTACGGGCTCCAGAGGGAACCCGCCAGAAGGCTGCCCCACGGGCTCGGACTGGTAAGGCCCCTGGAGGGCCGGGTGACGGCCGGATTCGACCCGGCGGCCGGAGTCTCCGGAGTGACCGTACGGGCCGACTCGGTGCAGCGGCTGCTGGCGGTAAGGGAAGGCACGGTTACGCTGGCCCTGTGGACGCCCGGCGAAGGATACGTCCTTCAGGTGCAGCATCCGGGCGACATGCTGACCGTTTACAGGAACGCCACCGAGCTGCTCAAGGGCGAGGGCGACCGGGTGGCCGCCGGAGAAGCGGTCGGGTGGTACGACCCCTCGAAAGGCGAGCCGGGAGGACTGGTGTTCGAATTGTGGGAAGACGGCCGCAGCGTCGACCCCGAAAAATACATCGCGTTCCCATGAGGCGGCCCGGAGCGGAAGCCGGTTCCGGAAAGCCGGCCCGGAGCGCAGGGAAGGGGCGCGGAACGCCGGCGGCCGCCGTCGGAAACAGGCATGAGGAACCGTGGCGCGGAGCCGTGGAATACGGGAGCGGAATGCGGGCCGCCGTGCCGGGGAACGGCGCGGGCCGGGATGCCGGGAACATGGGCGGAGAGCCGACGGGCAATGGCGGAAGCCGGTATAATGCGCTGACGTGCGGAGCCGTGGAAAACAGCTTCGGGATACGGGCCGCCGTGCCGGGGAACGGCGCGGGACGCGGACCGGAAACACGGATGGAGAGCCGTCGGGCGACGGCTGAAACAGGTGTAAGTAGCCGGGCGGCGGAGCCGTGGATAACAGGCTCGGAGAGCGGCCGAAGGGCGGTGTCGCTGAGGCCGGACGCGGAGAGCCGGACTCCTGAGCATTCGGAAGCGGAGGCGGGAAGCGGGCCGGGGCGCCGGGAAGGTGCGCGGGCCGCGGGCCGAAGCGCGGAAAACGCGGGCCGAGAGCTGTCGGGCGGAAGCGGGCAGGCGGCTGTGCGGGGTTCCGGAGAGAAATGCGGGAGCTGCGAGGAGCCGGGAGCTGATGCGGGAAGCGGGCCGGAGCACCGGGAAGATGTGCGGGCGGCGGGCCGAAGCGCGGAAAACGCGGGCCGGAGGACATCGGAAGCGGACGGAAGGAGCCGCAGGCTGGTGCTGCTGGGTTCGACCGGCTCGATAGGACGTCAGGCGTTGGAAGTGGTGCGGGCCGGAAAGGGCCGCTTTACGGTGGAGGCCCTGACGGCCGGAAAGAATTGGGAACTGCTGGCTACGCAGGCGCGGGAATTTCTGCCCCGCGTCGTGGCGGTGGCCGACGAAAGATACTATACCCCTCTGCGGGAGGCCCTCCGCGGCTTGCCCGTGGAAGTGCTCGCCGGAGCCGAAGCGCTCGGGGCCGTGGCGGCCGGGCACTACGGGGGCGGAGATATGAACCGGACCTGCTCGGTAGGTTCCGGGGATTGGCGGACCGCTGGCGGCGAGGACTGCGACCGCGTAAAAACGGTAGTCCTCAATGCGCTGGTCGGCTTTGCAGGGCTGGCTCCTACGGTAGCCGCTCTGCTCGCCGGCCGGTTTCTCGCGTTGGCTAACAAGGAAAGCCTTGTTGCCGGAGGCGAAGCCGTTACGGCTCTCGCTTCGGCCCGGGAAATCCGGATTATTCCGGTGGACTCGGAGCACAGCGCCGTTTTCCAGTGCCTCGCGGGCGAACCCTCGCCTGCGAGGCGCCTTATTATAACCGCTTCCGGAGGCCCTTTCCTCGATACCCCGGCCGAAAGGCTGCGGGACGTAACCCCCGCGCAGGCTTTGCGGCATCCGCGCTGGTCGATGGGCGCACGAATCACCATCGACTCGGCCACCATGTTCAACAAGGGATTCGAGGTTATGGAGGCCCGGTGGCTGTTCGGAATAGAAGCCTCCCGGATAGACGTGCTGGTGCATCCGCAGGCGGCCGTGCATTCCATGGTGGAATTCGAAGACGGAGCCGTAAAGGCCCAGATAGGAACGGCCGACATGCGCCTGCCCATTTGTTATGCCCTTACTTTTCCGGAGCGCACCGACTTCGGCGGAGAGGCGTTCGACTTCGGGCGCTGGGGCGACTGGACGTTCCGCAAGCCGGACAGGAACAGGTTTCCGGCGCTGGATATAGCCGCCGACTGCCTCGAAAGGGGCGGTACGGCCGGATGCACCATGAATGCCGCCGACGAGGTGGCCGTGGCCGCATTCCTCGATGGCAAAATACGGTTCACGGATATAGCCCACACGGTGGAGCGGACGCTGGCGGCCGCCGATTTCGAGAGGCATCCCTCGGTCGGGACGCTCGCCGAGGCCGACCGTCAGGCACGCGGGATAGCGGCCGGGCTGGTTCGCTGACGCGGCGGCCTTTACGGAGCATCGTGCCGGGGCGGACGGCTTCGGCGGCGGGGTCGGAGTGGCGACCGCGGGGCGGCGGCTTGTGCGGGCGGTTTCGGCGGGGCGTGCGGGGCCGGGGTACGAGTGTGACGGAAACGAAAGAAGCGGGCGGCGGCCGGGATGCGGGCGGGCTATGGCGGGCGGAAGCCGGAATGGCGGCGGAATACGGGTCGGAAGGCGGGCGGAAGCCCGGAAGGATTGCGGCGGAAACGGCGGAGCCGGAGCCAGTGCGCCGGAAGAGGAATGAAACGCGGCCGGGATATAGAGAATATGGCGGAACTTTTTAAGAACATATGGGACGAGCGGTTTTTCGGGGAATTTACCGAAGCCCTCGGATGTATCGCCGACGGTTTCGACGCGCGGCTCTTTCTGTCCCGGATAAGGGACGACGAATGGGAACACAAAGGGTTCTCGCAACGAAGAGTGCATCTCGCGACCGTTATGAAAGACTTTCTGCCCGCCGATTATAAAAAGGCGACCGGTAAGATTCTGGAATTAATAGATTGCGTGAAAGCCGCGCGGTATCGGGAACCGGTAAAGGATTCGGCGTTCGGGTTGTCGCTGGAATATTTGTTTTTAGCCGATTTCGTCCAGATGTACGGTTCGAACGACTACGAAACATCGGTCGAGGCAATAGAAAAAATCACGCGGTTTACCACTTGCGAGTTCGCTGTCCGGCCTTTCATTGCGAAGTATCCGGACAGAATGATGAAGCGGATGCTCGACTGGTCGAAAAACGAACATTGGGAAGTGAGGCGGCTTGCTTCGGAGGGTTGCCGCCCGCGACTTCCCTGGGCGACGGCTTTGCCGGGTTTGAAGAAAAATCCCGCGCCCATCATTCCGATTTTGGAAAATCTTAAAAACGACCCTTCCGAAATCGTAAGAAAGAGCGTCGCCAACAATTTGAACGACATAGCCAAAGATAATCCCCGGACGGTTATAGACTTGGCGAAAAAGTGGCGGGGCGAATCGAAAAACACCTACCGGATTGTCAAGCACGGATGCAGAACGCTGTTGAAACAGGGAAACGCGGAAGCGTTGGAAATATTCGGGTCGAGCGGCGCGGAAAACATAAGCATCCGGGACTTTCGGCTTTCGACGTCGAAGGTGAGCGTCGGCGGGTCGTTGGAGTTCGGCTTCAAACTGTCGAACGGCAACGGGGAGAAAACCCGAATACGGCTCGAGTACGGGCTTTACTACCGAAAAGCGAACGGCGCCCTGTCGAAGAAAGTGTATAAAACAAGCGAAAGGGAATATGCGGGAAACTCGATAACCCGGATTACCGGAAAACGGTCTTTCCGGGCGGTAACTACGAGGACGTTCCACGCCGGGCTTCACCGGATTTCCGTCATCGTCAACGGAAACGAGTTGGAAAAGCACGACTTCGAACTGTCGGTCGATAAAGCGTAGCCACCGCCCGGCAACCGGGCGCCGCCGGGGCAAGAAACGGGTTCGGTGCGGACTTCTGCCCGAATGGCCGGAGCGGGCCTGTTTGCGCGGATAACGAAACATGCGTGAGGATGAAAAGAAAAGCGGGCTTTCCCTTTTCGTCCGTTTCGTTTTTGCGGGCGGCGGTCTTTTGTTACTTTTGCGCTTGAAGGCCGCCGTCGAGCGGATTTTTCCGCCCGCTATCGGCAACAGGCGGGTTTTTGTTGATAATCAACCGCATAGGGCGTGCCCTATAAAATGGTACGGCATAATATATGCCTGCATCGGACCGTTGTAGAAACGGACGGCGCGCCGGGTCGGGGACGGTACGGCAGCGTCGGCGGAGGAAGCCGCCGGGCGTACGGCCCGACGCGGTTCCGGCGGGCGGGAAGTAACGGCGGCCCGCAAAGAAAGGAAAATAGTGAACGGCCCGGCGCGGCGGCGTTCGGGGCCGGGTCGGAAAGATATTGGGATATGGAGGTACTTGTAAAAATATTGCAGTTCGTGCTGTGCTTCTCGCTGCTGGTAATCGTGCACGAGGCGGGGCATTTCATGTTCGCGAAAATCTTCGGGGTAAGGGTGGAGCGTTTCCAGCTCTTTTTCGGGCGGCCGCTCGTGAGTTTCCGGCGCAAGGGAACGCTTTACGGCATCGGCTGGATTCCGTTCGGCGGGTTCGTGAAGCTCTCCGGAATGATAGACGAGAGCATGGACACCGAGCATCTCGGCCGCGCTCCGGAGCCGTGGGAGTTCCGCTCGAAGCCTGCATGGCAGCGGCTCGTAATCATGCTGGGCGGCGTGATAATGAACGTCGCGGCGGCTCTGGTCATCTATATCGGCATCAGCCGGACGTGGGGCGACGCGTACTACGACATGCGCGACATGCCGGGCGGGTTGATGTTCAACGAGTTCGCGCAGGATATGGGATTCCGTAACGGCGACATGGTGGTGAGCGTGGGCGGAGAGGCGGTCAGCGACCTCGGACGGCTCGTGCCGGAGCTTGCGATGAACCAAGGGCGCAGCGCCGGCGTGGTGCGCGGCGGCGACACGCTGGAGGTGGAAGTGCCCGCCGGGCCGGTGGCGGAGTACATGCGGCAGCCCGATTTCGCCCTGCCCCGTTACCGGTTCGTAATCGGGCAGGTGGTTCCCGGCAGTCCGGCCGAGGCCGCGGGACTGCGGGCCGGGGATACGCTGGTAAGTTTTGGCGGAAGGCCGATGGTTTGGTTCGACCAGTGGAAGGGCGCGCTGGCGTCGGCGGCCGGAAGCACGGTGACGGTCGGCGCGGCCCGCGACAGCGCCGGGACGGCGGTGCGCACGTCGGTTCCGGTGGAGGTGTCCGAAACCGGAACAATCGGCGTGGCGGTGGACATAGCCGGGCAGATACCGGTGCGCACGAGGGAATACACTCTCGCGCAGGCCGTGCCGGCCGGAGTGAAGCGCGTGGGGGCCGAAATAAGCGACTACTGGCGGCAGCTCGGAATGCTGTTCAAGCCCAAGACGGAAGCGTACAAATCCATAGGCGGCCCGATAGCCATAGGCGGAATATTTCCCGGACGCTGGGATTGGGAAACCTTCTGGCGCATTACGGCCCTGCTTTCAATCGTGTTGGCGGTGATGAACGTGCTGCCGATTCCGGCGCTCGACGGCGGGCACGCCCTGATGATTGCCGCGGAAATGGTCAGCGGCCGCAAACCGAGCGACAAGTTCGTGATTTACGCCCAGAGCGTGGGGCTCGTACTGCTCGTGGCGCTGATGATATACGCCACCGGGAACGATATAATGCGGCTTATGGGGCGGTAAGCCCGTAGCGGGTTATGGAGAACCTCACCCTGTTGGTTTTCAATCCGCGGCGCACGTCGGCTTCGGCCTTGTCTTGAGAAAGGCTCAGCAGGTCGAGCTGGATGTATGAAGCCGAGTAGCCGGGAGTGTAAATCACGATATTGCTGCCGGTGCGTTTCCAGTGATAAACTTCGCCTTTGTGCAGGCAGTCGCCTCCGTCGCGCATGTCGAGCCGCAGGTTTTCGTTGGGTTCCCATTCGCCGAGGTCGTTCAACCAGTATTCGGACTGCCACATTCCGGGAATAAGGTCGAATCGGACGCCGTCGTTCTTGCACGACGAGCCGAGGGCCGCGACGGCGATACACAGCAACAGGGTCGGAAGTTTTTTCATAACGGTTGTCGGTTTCACCGTAAAGTTAGCGGATTTATCCGGTTAGAACAAAAAAGAGCGAATGAAAGTCAAAAAAGCATATTTCTGCGGAGCCTGCGGATACGAGGCTCCCAAGTGGCTGGGGCGCTGCCCCTCGTGCGGGCAGTGGAACACCTTTACCGAGGAGGTCGTATCGCGCGGAACGGAGGCACGTCCGGCCGGGCAGGCTTCGCCGGCGGCGCGGCCGGTCAGAATCGCCGACATACAGGACAACGAGCTGCCCCGGATAAGCCTCGGCGTCGGAGAGGCCGACCGGGTGCTGGGCGGCGGAATGGTTCCGGGCGCTCTGGTGCTGCTGGGCGGAGAGCCGGGAATAGGCAAATCGACTCTGAGCCTCCAAATCGCCCTCGGGGCCGCCGGGCTGCGCACGCTCTACGTGTCGGGCGAGGAGTCGCCGGCGCAAATCAAGCTGCGGGCCGGACGTCTTACCGGAGGGAAGGAGCCGGTCGGGGAGTGCCTCGTGTACGGCGAAACGCTGCTCGAAAACATACTCGCGCAAATCGAGGCCACCGAGCCGCAACTGGTGGTGGTGGACTCCATACAGACGGTTTACAGCCGGGTCATAGACTCCTCGGCCGGAAGCGTGTCGCAAATCCGCGAGTGCGCCGCCGTGCTGCTGCGGCAGGCCAAGACCTCCGGCGTGCCCATACTCCTTATCGGCCATATAACCAAGGAGGGAGCCATCGCCGGGCCGAAGATTCTGGAGCACATAGTCGATGTGGTGCTTCAGTTCGAGGGCGACGGCAGCAACTCGTACCGCATACTGCGAGGGGTGAAGAACCGTTTCGGGGCCACGCAGGAAATCGGGGTGTTCGAGATGCGGGGCGACGGCCTGCGGGAAGTGGGCAACCCTTCGGAAATCCTGCTCACGCACCACGACGAGGCGCTGCCCGGAGTGGCCGTCGGGGCCACCGTGGACGGCATACGGCCCTATCTAATCGAGGTGCAGGCGCTGGTGGGCGGCGCGGCATACGGAACCCCGCAGCGGGTGGCCACAGGGTTCGACTCGCGGCGGCTGGGAATGCTCATAGCCGTTATGGAAAAACGGCTGGGGTTGAAACTCGGCATGAAGGACGTATTCCTGAACTTCGCCGGGGGATTCCGGGTGCAGGACACCGGATTGGACGCCGCGGTGGTGGCGGCGGTGGCGTCGTCGTATTTCGACCGGCCCATCGCTCCGTGGACGTGCTGCTGCGGGGAAGTCGGGCTTTCGGGCGAGCTTCGTCCGGCCCCGCGCAGCGAGCAGCGCATAGCCGAGGCCGCGCGGCTGGGATTCCGGCGCATAATCGTGCCCTCGTATCTGAAGCGGGCGCGTATCCGCATTCCCGACGAAATAGAGGTCGTGTATGCCGACGGCATACGCGCCGTGCCGGCGGCCCTGTTCGGGAGCGAGTAGGTTAGGGGCTGCCCGCGGGACGCGTTCCGGGCGGTTCAGGGGCGGGTTGCGGACGGTTGCGGTTCAGCGCACGTAGTGCGGCATTTCGGGCGGCAGTTCCATGGACAGCTCCACGAGGCCGCCAACCTCGCCGGCCGCGTCACGCCATGCAGTCTGGAATATCAGCTTGCGAACGCTTCCCTTTTCTATCGTATAGACGTTGCGGCCGCCTTCGGCCAGCAGCCGCCGGATAATGCCTCGCGACCGTTCGTTATGGCAGGGCATAAGGCTCTTGCCGGTCAGCGGTTCGCCGCGCTCGAAAGTGCGGCGCGAACGCTCGTTCATATAGATTATCGTGCCCTCGCGGTCGCATACCGTGACGGCGCATTCCATTTTTTCGGCCCACTCGTACATGATTCCGGATGTTTTGCTGCCCGCAAGGTCGGGATTTTTCCGTTCCGGCGCAAGGTTCAGCGAAGGGAATCGGGGCGGATATCCACCCACTGCCCCACGATGTCGAGCACCGGGGCCGCGGATGCCCCGGCGAATCCGGTTATGTCCTCGTTCCGGACGGTTCGGAGGTATTCGCGCAGAAATTCTTCGGACACCGGGGCGTAGCTCCAGTGCCATTTTTCGGGGGCGTAGCCGCGGTCGCGGCCGTCGGGGTAGGGCTGGAAAAAGCCGAACCGGGCGGCGTTCTCCGTCAGCCAGCGGTAGGTGCGGCGGCCCTGCGGCGTGTCGAACCATGCTGGCGAAACGCTGCACAGGTCGAGGTCCGTGCCCCAGTGGTGGCGCGAGGTTCCGGGCATGGAGCTGTAAAGCAGGATGTCGCGGGCGCGGGACGAGTCGCTCATCGCGGCGCGGGAAGGGTCGTTCCACTTGCGTTCCCAGATAGCCTTCTGGCGGGCGAAACCGCGGTAGCCCGAAACCACCCACAGCTTTACGCCTTCTGCGGCGGCCGCGGCCCGCATACGGTCGAAAGCACTCCATGCGTCGCGGCGCAGCACCGTGCCTCCGCGGTTTTCCCATACGGCGGCGTCGGCCGTAGAAGCACGGCCCGTAAGCTCGGCCCGGGACGGAGGCGGCGTTGCGGAACCGCACAGCGCGGCGCATAATATCGGAATGAGAGCGGGCCGGATGCACCCGGGCAACGGCTTCATATCGCAGTGCCTGAAAAGAGTGCGAATACCATCGCGGCCAGACCGCCGAGGATGAGTACGACAGTCAGCGAGCCCATAACGCGGTTGAACCGCTCCCACGCGGGATTTATAAATCCTCCTTCGTCTGTTCTTTTCGGAAACATATCTTTTTTCAGTTCGCCCCTGCCCCGGACAATTTCCGTGCCCGTGCCGTCGGTTTCATAAAAACATCCGGTTCGAGATGAACCGGACGTTCCGTTTCGGTTGGCCTACCAGGATTCGAACCTGGAACAACAGGACCAGAATCTGTGATGTTACCATTACACCATAGGCCAAAGCAGTGCCTGAAGGCGGTGCAAATTTAATACAAATTTACTTGTGCGCAATGCGCCGGAGAAATTTTTTCCGGGAACTTCCGTACGGCTTTCCGGGCGCGTGTTTTTCGGGCGGGACGCCGTGTCGGACGGTAAAGGGAATTTCGTATCTTTACGGCCGTATATAGAACCGTACGGAAAGCGTCGGGCTGCGAAGGGGCCGCGCCGTGAAGCCGGAATACCGGGCCGCAGGTCCGGCCGGGCGTTTAAGGGGCGACCGTTCCGCAACTCGCCGGTCCCATGCTTTCCTTGAAATGTTTAACGCCCGGCGGGACGCGGGGCAGCCTGATTTTTGGAAATGAAGAAATTTTTACCGCTATTGGCCGCGGCCGTGCTGGCCGCGGGAACGCTCGGCGCGCAGACCGCCGGACCGTGGGGCGTAAGGGCCGGACTGAACGTCACCGATATGGCCTTCAAGGACGGAGGAACGAGATTGACGCCCGGTTCGCGTGCCGGATACCATGTGGGGGTGTCGTACCGCTGGGACATGCCCGTTTCGCTTCCCTTCGCGCTGGAGACCGGCCTGATGCTCAACAGCAAAGGCTCGCGGAACAGCGAGGGCGGCGTGAAGGCCACTTACAAAATGCTCTATCTCGAACTGCCGCTTACGGTAAGCTACCGTTTCGACATCCGGAACGTGGTTTCAATCAAGCCGTTCTTCGGCTTTTACTACGGCCTCGGCCTGTCGGGAAGGCTCAAGGTGAAGGAAGGCGGCAGAAAGGAAAGCGTCGATATACTGAGCGGACAGTACCAACAGTTGAAACGCTCCGATTTCGGGCTCAAGTTCGGCGCCGAGGTCGGCTGGAGGGCTTATTCCCTCGGGTTGGCGTACGAGCCGAGCCTGATGAACATAGGCAAGAACTCCGGTTCGCTGAAAGTCCGCAACCACTGCTTTATGATTACGCTCGGATATAATTTCTGAGCCGCCTGCGCGTGCGGCGCCCTAACCTGCCGTTCCTTTCCGGGGCGGCAGGTTTCGTATCCGGGGTTTCGGGCCGCGGGTTTCGGGCGGCCGCACCGGCTCCGTTCCGGAGCTCGGAGCGGGGACGATGCGGGCAGCCGAACCGGTTCGGCGGCCGGAGCTTCGAGCCGGGATTCCGTGTCCGGGCCGCGGGTCCGGCCCCGGACTCTGCCCCGGCGCATCGGTTTGAAAAATAGGAAAATCGCGGTAACTTTGCCCCTGTCCGGCCAGCAGGGGTTGGTATGTATTTTGAATCGCATAGCTGGGAAAAACCGTAACCGAATATGGCAAAGAAGAATATGGACGAGCAATCGTCTGAAAAGCAGAACGTTGTGGTGGACGACGGATTTATTCAGGGAGAGGCGTACCCCAACTGCGAAGGGCAGCCCTGTGACAGCGTGACATACGAGGAAGCCGAAGAGGATGACATTTCGGCAAAGCTGGCAGTCGAGGCGGCCGAGTGGAAGGACAGATACCTGCGGCTTTCGGCCGAGTTCGACAATTACCGCAAGCGTACGCTTAAAGAAAAAATGGACCTCGTTTCGTCGGGATGCGAGGACACGATAAAAGCGGTGCTGCCGGTTGCCGACGATTTCGACCGCGCCCTGAAGGCGACCGAAAACGCCGGCGACGTGGAAGCTATCCGCGAGGGCGTGGTATTGATAGCCAGCAAGTTGCGCGACGTGCTGCGTTCGAAAGGCGTGGAGGAGATTCCGGCCATGGGGCTTCCGCTCGACACCGACATGCACGAGGCGGTAGCCAAGATTCCGGTGGAGGACAAATCGCTGAAGGGAAAGATAGTGGACGTGGTTCTGAAAGGCTATCGTCTGGGCGACAAGGTTATACGGCACTCCAAGGTAGTCGTCGGGGAATAGCGGTTTCACGTTCGGGTGCGGGCCGCGCGGACGTTGTCCGTGCAAGTCCCCCTTTCACCTGAGTTGCGCCGCGCAGGGTGCGGCGCAGTGAAAGCACGAAGCCGAAGGCGAAGTAAAGGGGGATAAAGGGGGATTGTAGAAGTGGAATCTCTTTTTCAGCCATAATCCGTAAAGGTTTCCAGTAGGCGCAAAGGTCGATTAACGTAAAAGAATAAACAGCATAACATCGGATTATGGCGGCGAAATAACGAATGGAACCGGAGGGCCGCGCGGACGTTGTCCGCGCAAGTCCCCCTTAACAAGGGGGATAAAGGGGGTTTGAGAAAATCTCGTTTTCCGCCCGCCGGTAGGTAAGGAATACAGATAACGATAAACAGTATGAAGGCCGTAAGAACTGCATATTAGGACTATGGCGGAAAAACGAGATTACTACGAGGTGCTCGGGGTGGAGCGCAATGCGAGCGCCGACGACATAAAGAAGGCGTACCGCAAGGCCGCCCTGAAGTACCACCCGGACAAGAATCCCGGCGACAAGCAGGCCGAGGATAAATTCAAGGAGGCGGCCGAGGCGTACGACGTGCTGAGCGACGCGGACAAGCGCGCCCGCTACGACCAGTTCGGCCATGCCGGAATGGAGGGAGCCGCCGGAGGTCCCGGCGGGGGCGGCTTCGGAGCCGGCGGATTCACCATGGAGGATATATTCCGGAATTTCGGGGATATATTCGGCGGCCACTTCGGGGGCTTTTCGTCGGGCGGCGGTTTCGGGGGATTCGAGGGGTTCGGCTCGTCGGGAAGGGCTCCCCGCCGGAACCGGGGCGCCGACCTGCGCATAAAGGTAAGGCTCACCCTGAAGGAAATAGCCGAAGGAACCACCAAGAAACTGAAAATCAATAAACAGGTGGCATGCGACGTGTGCGGCGGCAGCGGAGCCCGCGACAGCGCCGGGTTCAAGGAGTGTCCCACCTGTCAGGGACAGGGATATGTAACGCAGGTGGTGAACAGCTTTTTCGGAGCCACGCAGGCCACGAGGCCGTGTCCGCAGTGCCACGGGGAGGGGCGGATAATCACCGAGCCGTGTCCGAAGTGCCACGGCGACGGAACCCTTCGCGGCGAGGACGTGGTGGAAATCCGGATTCCGGCCGGCGTGGGCGAGGGTATGCAGCTTACCGTGCGCGGAAAGGGAAATGCCGCGCACCACGGCGGCGAGCCGGGCGACCTGCTGGTGGTGATAGAGGAGCAGCCCGACCCGCAGCTTATCCGCGACGGCAGCGACCTGATTCACAATCTGAAAATTCCGGTCACCACCGCCTTGCTCGGCGGAAAGGTGGAGGTTCCCACCGTGGGCGCGCGTGCCAAGATTACCATTCCGGCCGGCACGCCCGCGGGGAAGGTGTTGCGCCTGAAGGGAAAGGGACTGCCCGACGTGAACGGATACGGAAAGGGCGACATACTGGTTATCGTGGACATAGACATACCGTCGCGCCTGTCGGCCGACGACAAGGCCCTGGTGGAAAAACTGGCCAAAAGCCCGGCTTTCCAGCCCCGGCAGTCGTCCAAGAACGAGCAAAGCATATTCGACCGGATGAAGAGTTTCTTCAACGGCTGACGCCGGAAAAGGCGCGGGCGCTCCGGCACGGGCCGGGCAGGTTCGATTCCGCTCCCGGCTTTCGCCCTGTTCCGGGAATACAGGATGCGGTTCGGACAAGCTCAAGTAAACTTGGCTTGTCGCTCACCTTTCACTATATTTAAAGAATACAGGATGCGCCTCGGCAGAATGCAAGCAAGCTTGCTTCTGCTCTCGGCTTTCACTATATTTACATAATACAGGATGCGGTTCGGCAGAATGCAAGCAAGCTTGCTTCTGCTCTCGGCTTTCACTATATTTACATAATACAGGATGCGGTTCGGACAAGCTCAAGTAAACTTGGCTTGTCGCTCACCTTTCACTATATTTGGAGAATATAGGCTGCGCCTCGGATAAGCTCAAGCAAGCTTGGCTTATCGCTCGGCTTGCACTATATTTAAAGAATATAGGATGCGGTTCGGACAAGCTCAAGTAAACTTGGCTTGTCGCTCACCTTTCACTATATTTGTTCGATAATCCGGTAAAACGATTGCTTATGTTCGGTTTCGGCGGAGTGTTCGGGCGCAAGCCCCGGCAGTTCAAGTACAAGCCACTGTATTACGACCCTGAAAAGGAGGAGCGCGAGAAGCGGCGGAAAGAGCTGCTCGGCCCGGACGCCGCGGGCGAAGGGGAGAGCGGGTATGTACCCGGCAGCCTCATACGCGAGCGGATGGGCATGCAGCGCGAGCGTTTCGGGCAGGAGGAAAAGCGGCGCAGAAAGAAATCCGTCCTTATGACCGCGGCCGTGCTGGTGCTGCTGGGGCTGACGCTCTGGCTTATACTTTCAATCTGAGAATGGCGGACAGAATCAGGGTGCTGCCCGACGCGGTGGCCAACCAAATCGCCGCGGGCGAAGTCGTAGGGAGGCCGGCGTCGGTGGTCAAGGAGGCCATGGAGAACGCCGTGGACGCCGGTGCGGCGAATATCACCGTCCGGTTCCGCGGGGGCGGTCTGGAGTCGATTCAGGTGGTGGACGACGGCTGCGGCATGTCGCCCGTGGACGCCCGTCTGGCGTTCGACAAACATGCCACCAGCAAGATAACCTCGCTGGACGACATATACGGCCTCGGCACTTTCGGGTTCCGGGGCGAGGCGCTGGCGTCGATAGCGGCGGTGGCGCAGGTGGAAATGACCACCCGCCCGGCGGACGAGGAGATAGGAACCCGCATCCGCATGGAGGGCGGCCGTTTCCGCGACAGCGAGCCGGCCGTGTGTCCCGCCGGGACGCAGTTCACCGTCCGCAACCTGTTCTACAACGTGCCGGCCCGCAGGCGGTTCCTCGACAAGAGCACCACCGAGGCGAGGCATGTCACGAGCGAGTTTCAGCGGGTGGCGCTGTGTCATCCGCAGGTCGCCTTCGCGCTTTACAACGACGAGGCCCCGGTTTACAATCTTCCGGCCGGGACTCTGCGGCAGCGCGTGGTCGGGGTCATGGGGCGTTCGTGGGCGCAGAACCTGCTGGACGTTTCCACCGAAACCACGCTGGGCGGGATAAACGGTTTCGTGGTTCCGCCCTCGGCCGTGCGGCAGACGGCCCGCGACCAGTTCATGTTCGTGAACGGCCGGTTTTTCCGCAGTCCCTATTTCCACAAGGCCGTGGTGCAGGCGTACGACAAACTTATTCCGGCCGGGACGCAGCCTTCGTATTTCCTGTATTTCACGGTGGCTCCGGAGCGCATCGACGTGAACGTGCATCCGCAGAAAACGGAGGTCAAGTTCTCCGACGGCCCCGCGCTGTGGCAGATAGTGCACGCTGCCGTGCGCGAGGCGCTGGCACGGACCGGTTACGTGTCGCTCATGGATTTCGACCGGGAACAGGACATAGAGATACCGGTGGCTTCCTCCGGCGACGCTCCCCTGCACGAGCCTCCCACGGCTGTCAATCCGTCGTACAATCCCTTCGCGCGGGCGGCGGAGGAGCCGCGGAGCGGGGACGCTTCGGTTCCTTACGAGTCGTTCGGGAGCCGCGACGAAGCAATCGAGCGTTTCAGGGCCGAGATGGCGGATATAGGCGTGCCGCCCCGGGACGCTCCGCCCGCGGGCGGACTGGATTTCGCCGAAAGCGGCGCGCCGTTTCAGGCCGAGCTCGAACTGAAGCACGAAGGGGACTTCGAGGACATAATCCAGCTTGCCGGAGGCTATGCCGCCGCACGGCAGGGCGGCGAGCTGGCGGTAATCGACCTTTCGCGTGCACGCGAAAGCCTGCTGTTCGAACGTTACATGCTTATGCTGGGCAACGACAGCGTGGTGAGCCAGCGGCTGATGTATGCCGAGCCGGTTCCGATGTCCGCCGCGGACATGGCTCTGATGGAGGAGCGGCGCGGCGATTTCGAGAGCTTCGGCTTCGAGTTCCGTACGGACGGCGATGCGGTGTACCTTACCGGGATTCCCGCCGATTTCAGGATAGAGGATACCGGCATGTTGCTCGAAAAGCTCGTAGAGGCCGTGCGCGAGCAGACGGGCCGTCCGGAGGATACGCGGCGGCGGTATCTGGCGGCCGAAATGGCCGCTGCCGGAGCCCGCATCCGCAGCGGGCTTTATTCCGAAGGCGAGCTGCGGGCGGTGTTCGACGCCCTGGCCGACTGCGGAAGAGCGTCTTTCACCCCGCGCGGGCTGCCGGTAATGGCCCGGCTGGGACCTTCGCGGCTGAAGCGGCTGCTCGACGGAAAGGATTAGACACGGCCCCGGAGGCCGTACGACAAACGAAACACGGAAAAAATGGCATATTCGAGAAATTACTACATGATGCCGCCTATAGTGAAAAACCTGCTGATAATAAACTGCGTGGTTTTTCTGGCGGAAATACTCCTGCCGCGGGGCGCAGGCAGTTGGATGATGGAAAATCTGACCCTGCATTTCTGGAAGGGCGGCCAGTTCAGGGCCTACCAGCTCGTGACGTATATGTTCCTGCATGCCAATTTCACCCACCTGCTTTTCAACATGTTCGCCCTGTGGATGTTCGGGCGCGTGCTGGAGGTCGATTTGGGCAGCCGCCGGTTCTTCGTCTATTACATGGTGTGCGGCATAGGCGCTGGACTGATACAGTTGGGCGTCAACTGGCTCGATTACGCGTCGGTGGCCGGTTCGGATTATGTCAATCCGGCGGCGCTTTACCGCGCGGCAAATGCCGCCACGCTGGGTGCGTCCGGGGCGATTTTCGGCGTGCTGCTGGCTTTCGGGCTTCTGCATCCGAATAACGTCATAATGCTGCTTTTCCCGCCCATTCCTTTGAAGGCCAAATGGTTCGTGCTAATATACGGCCTTTTGGAACTCGGCCTCGGAATCGCCGGTTCCGGGGGCGGCGTAGCCCACTTCGCCCATGTGGGCGGCATGCTGTGGGGCTGGGCACTGCTCTGGTACTGGAGGCGCAAGAGTATAATCTACTATTGACCGGGTGGCGGACTACGGATATTACGGGCAGGGCCCGCGCCGCCGTCCGCGGCGCAGAAGGCGGAGCATACTGCCGACGGTGTTGGACGCGGTTATGGCCGCGGCCACGCTGGTCTGCTCGGCGGTGGTGGCGGCGGGGCTCTTCGCACCCTCGACCGTGCCGGCCGGATGGGCGCCGACGGCGTTCGCCGGGTTGGTTTATCCGATGTTCTACACTTTCGAGTTCATGCTGCTGCTCTACTGGATAGTGCGCTGGAAGTGGCTCGCACTGCTGCCGGCCGCTGTGCTGGCGGCGGGAATCGGGAATGTGAAGCTCTTTTTCCGGCCTTCGGTTTTCAGGGAATACGACACCCGGAAAGAGGCTCCGGCCGACCTGACGGTGATGAGCTACAACGTAAGGGGATTCAGTACCCGCTATGCCTCCGATACCATGAGCACTCCGCAGCTTATAGCCCGGCAGCTCCACGAATCGGGAGCCGGCATAGTCTGTATTCAGGAATACCGAAACATAGTCGGGGTGCGCAAGGCTATGGACTCGCTCGCACCGCGGCTCAGGTACGGCCGCTTTCAAAGTTACGACGGCGGCGACCCGGAGGGCCGCACCGGACTGGCCGTTTTCAGCGCATGGCCGATAACGGGGCACGGGGTCATAGACGCCGACACGGCCGCCGTAAGAGCCATGTGGGTCGATATAAGGATAAAGCGGGATACGCTGCGGGTAATCAACTGCCATTTGCAGAACACCTCCATAAACGACGCAGACCGGGATTTCATTTCCCGGCGGGGCTTCGTGCGCGATTCCATGCCGCAGGCCCGCACCCGCGACATAGTTTCGCGGCTGGCCGCCAACTACCGCCTTCGGGCGGCGCAGGCCGACTGCGTGGCCGCCGCCGCGGAACGCTCGCCTCACCCCGCGCTCGTATGCGGCGACCTGAACGACACCCCCATGTCGTACGTTTACCGCACCGTGCGAGGCCAGCGCCGGGACGCTTTCGCGGAGCGTGGCAGAGGGACGTCGGGGACGTATTACGGATTTTTCAACATGTTCCGCATAGATTTTATATTCGTGCCCCCGGAACTTGACGTCGCCGGATACCGCACCGGCGAAGTCGTGCTTTCCGACCACAGTCCGGTGTGCGTCCGCCTTGCGTTCCGGAATGTATGAAAACGCGGCTCCGGGGATTGTTTGGCATGGTTGTGGAAGACCTTCAGGACGAGCCCGCGGGCCGCAGTACCGACCGATAACAGTTAAACCGGATATGATATGATAATCGACAGCGTCAACAAACTCACCGAGTATATCGACATCAACCCGCTGCTGGGAGTAGTGGCGGAGTACCTGAATTCCAACGACCTCACGATGATGCCCGACGGACGCTACCATATAGAAGGCGACCGGGCCTATATGGATGTGGGGGATTACGCCCTGCGCGACGAGGCCTGCGCGCGGGCCGAAGCGCATAACCGCTATATGGATGTTCAGATAGTCATTCAGGGCAAGGAAACCTACGGATGGGCCGACAGGGCCAGATGTTACGACGTACTCGAAACCGACGAGCAGGCCGACCTCGTTTTCTTCGGGGATTTCCCGACGAAGTTCTTCGTGGTGGACAGCGGGGAAATGGCGGTGTTCCTGCCTTCGGACGTGCATATGCCCTGTCTGGGACAGGGTCCCGGCAACGTGCGCAAGGCCATAGTGAAGGTGGCCGTGGAACAGTAGCGGTTCCGGAGAAACGGCAGGCCCCGCTTCCGTCGGAAGCGGGGCTTTTTGTAGGGTTGGCGGAAGGGAAGGAGGCCGGGCGGGGCGGTTTCCGTCTTGCGGGCGGAGCGGGAAGGCGGTCTATGCCTTGCGGTCCGGCGGCCTTCTTCATGCGCTCGGACCGGGCGGGCTTCTTTCCGCGCTCAGAGCGGGCAGGCGAACAGGCGGCCTCCGCCATGCGGAAAAAGCCGTTCGGCGGGAATGTCGGGCAGGCTGCGGAACAATCCGTAAACCGCCGAACCGGAGCCGGACAGGGATGCGTACACGGCCCCGGCCGCGTAAAGGGCTTCCCGAAGCGCCGCGAGGTCGGGCCGGACGGGGAAAAGGGCCTCCTCGAAAGCGTTTCCGACCGCCGTTCTCCATTCTTCGGGCGGCAGCTTCAGCCTTTCGGACAGCGGGACGGCCGGCCGGCGGGGGCGTACCAGACGGTAGGCCTCGCTGGTGCCGACCCCTTCATTGGGGACGGCTACGAGGGCGGCGAAACCGTCGAGCCGCAGCGGGTGGGGTTCGACGATTTCTCCCCGTCCGGTGCAGAGGGCGGGCGTGCGGCGGATAAAGAACGCCGTGTCGCTGCCCAGCCTCGCGGCGGCGCGTTCCATTTCCTCCGTGTCGAGGCCGAGGCGGAAAAGAGCGTTGCAGGCGAGGATTACGGCAGCCGCGTCGGACGAGCCTCCGCCCAGCCCCGCGCCGAACGGCACGCGCTTTTCGAGCCGGATGTCCGCATGCCCCGCGCCGTACCGCTCCCGCATCAGCCGGGCGGCCCGAAGGGCCAGATTGTCGTCCGGAGGGCAGTCGAGCGGGATTCCGGCGGCGGAGAGGGACGTTTCGGCCGCGGGAAGCACTTCCAGCGTGTCGGACAGTGCCGCGACCGGATACATCAGGGTGGCGATTTCGTGGTAGCCGTCGGCGCGGCGGCCCGTCAGGTCGAGGCCGAGGTTGATTTTGCAGGGTGCGTCGAGTTTCATTCCGGAGGCGTTTCCGCAAAGGTAGGGATTTTCCGGACGCCCTTTATGCGGCGGAATGCCTATCTTTGCGCCGAGGGACCGGGGTTATGAAATTCAGGACGGAATATACGGCCGCAAGGGGCGGCTTCGAGCTGGAGGCCGGCGACGAGGTGTTCGTAGCGGGGTCGTGCTTCGCGGAGCATATCGTGGAGCGGCTCAGGAGCGCATGGATAAAGGTGGAGGCCAACCCGACGGGGATACTGTTCAACCCGCTTTCGATAGCCGCGATGCTCGGCGACCTGCACGCCGGGCGGCGCTGGGGTCCGGAGGATTTGGAGTGCGACGGAGGAATGTGGTTCGGTTTCGACCACCACGGCTCGTTTTCCGGGCCGGACAGGGACGAGGCGCTGGAGGCGATGAACGCTTCGGCCGTGCGGGCGGCCGCGGCGCTGGAGCGGGCTTCGGCCGCGGTGGCGACTTTCGGCACGGCGTGGGTTTACCGCCTTGCGGACGGCGGCCGCCCGGTTGCCAACTGCCACAGGCAGCCCGCCGCCCGGTTCGTGCGTTCGCTGGCAGGCGTCGATGAAATATGCGCCACATGGGACGGCGCGCTGCGCGGGCCGCTGGCCGGAAAGCGCGTGGCGCTGACCGTAAGCCCCGTAAGGCATTTGGCGGACGGCTTCGCGGGCAACTCCCTGAGCAAGTCCGTGCTGAGGCTCGCCGCACAGAGGCTGGCCGACGGTTACGAGGGAGTGGAATACTTTCCCGCTTTCGAGATAGTGAACGACGACCTGCGCGACTACCGCTTTTACGGCGAGGACATGGTGCATCCGACCGCGCAGGCTGCCGGGTACGTGTGGGAGAAATTCGCCCGGACGTACTTGGGCGCTCGTACGCTCGACCGGCTGCCCCGGCTGGAGAAGCTCGCGGCGGCCCTGCGCCACCGGCCGCTGCATCCCGGAACGCCGGGATGGGACGCTTTCCGGGACAGTACCCTCGCCCTTGCGCGGGAGTTGGCCGAGCTGTTTCCGAAGGCCGATTTTTCCGCCGTGCGGGAGCGGTTCGGGAAGGGATAGGATGCCCCGGAATTTTATTTTCAGAACGAAAAGCGGTATCTTTGCAGACGACGTAACGAGCCGCCGTCGGCTTTTTGTCCTTACTTGCGATGCGTAGAAAATACGGCCGTATAAGGCCCGTGCTGCTCGGGCTTGCGGCGGCCTTGGCGGCATGCGCCGGGCCGCAGGACCCGATGCCGTCGGCGCAGCCGGACGACCGCGGCCGTTACACCGAGCTGATGAGGAAGGCCATGGCCACGAACGACACGGCCGACTGGAGAACCGTCGAGCGCGAAGCCGCCGGCAGGCGCGACACGCAGGCCATGTGCGTGGCCAAGCTGAACAGGATAATCTGTCTTTCCAATTTCTCCTCCGCGGAGCTGGCGGTCGCCGAGGCCCGCAGGGAGCTCCCGGATATACTCGCTTTCGGAAGATACACCACTTACTTCACCGTGTACCGGCTGCTGGTGGACTGCCTTGCGCAGCAGCAGTTGTACGACGACGCCCGGAGGGAAGCCGAGGCCATGTCGGAGCAGGCCGACCTGCTGGACTGTCCGAACGGGAAGGCGATGTCGCTGCTCGTTCAGGGTACGCTCTACTGCAAGTTGGGACTGTACGGGAGGGCGTACGCCGCTCTGGACGAGGGTTTGCGGATATGTCCGCCGTACGGCGTGCCGGACAATCAGAGCGGCACGACATACAGGCTGCTGTGCGAATGGGGCGTAATCACCGCCTTCAGGGCCGGGGATTACGAAAGGATTTCCGTTTATGCGCCGCTTTACGGCGAGTACGTGCAGTGGCACGGCCGAACCGGAATGCCCGACCCTACGGGCCATTACAAGGTAACGGCGCTTGCCTTCGAGGCCATGACGCTGCTTGGAAGGGGTCGGTATCCGGAGGCGCAGGCGCTTCTGGACGAGGCTGCCGGGAGTATCCGGCCGGATATTCCGGCGAGGGCGTACGAGCATTTCTACGAGGCGCGCCGCGAGCTTCGCAGTATTCAGGGGGACTACGAAGGAGCCGTGGCCGACGCGGACACGCTGCTGTCCACCCACCGGGACTACTATCCGTTCCGTCTGGACGACATGTTGCGGAAGGCGCGGCTGCTGGGCATGGCCGGAAGGACGGGGGAAAGCGCAGATGTTTACAGCGATTATATACGGGCCGCCGATTCGGTAAACCGGGTGGATATAGCCGGGCGGCTCGACCGCCTGCGCACGCTTTACGAAGTGGACAAACTCGAAACAGAAAGGCGCCTGTCGCAGCACCGCACGACCGGGGCGCTGGTAGCCTGCCTTCTGCTGGGGATGCTGCTGGCGAGCTATGTCGTCTATTCCCGCCGCCTGCGCGAGAAGAACCGGGCGCTTTACCGGCGGATAAGGGAGGGGGAGCATCTCGAAACCGAAGTGGAGCAGGTTATCCGCTCGCTGCCGGAGGAGAATCTTTCGCGCGACCTTCGGCTGTTCATGCGCCTTAACGAGCTGCTGCGCTCGGAGGAGCTTTACACCGACCCCGCGCTTTCGCGCGACGAGCTGGCCGCGAGGCTGGGAACGAACCGCACCTATCTGAGCGATGCGGTAAGGGCGTGCACGGACGGGCTTACCGTAAGGCAGTATCTTAACCATATCCGGCTGAAACACGCCGGGCGGCTGCTGGCCGAGTCGGACGCCGTGCAGGTGGACAGCGTGTGCGCCGACTGCGGTTTTACGTCCCGCTCGGTGTTCTTCCGCCTGTTCCGCGAGCAGTACGGAATGTCGCCCGCCCGGTTCAGGGATTTGTCGGTGAAAGGGTAGCCGCCGCAGGGCGGACAAGCCGAGGCGTCCTTCCGGATGCCTTTTTTGCAATCTGTTATAACATAAGGCATTGCTTCCGCGGGACGAGTTTTTGCGGGAGCGGCACGCCATTCCGGGCCGCCGGATTTAAATTTGGCTCGCTGTCCGGAATCGTGTCCGGGCGCCGCCGCCCCGGATGCGTGCTTTCCGGCGGCCGGGGAATTTAAAAGCTCTGGACTATGAGGAAACTGTTGCTATGTTTCGTGCCGCTTTTTTCGGCGGCATGGCTTACCTGCGGGGCTGCGCCTCCGGACAGCGTTTACGTGTTCCGGTTCGTGCCGTGCTCGGATATGTTCTACGTGCCGTGGAGCGGCAACGGAGAGCGGCTCGACAGCCTTGCGGGCGTTATATGCGCTTACAGGGACCGGATAACCGGCGGGGAGATTCCGGTACGCGTGGACGGGTATTCCCTTTCGGAATCCGACGCGCGGGCCAACCGTCGGCTGGCCGCCGTGCGCAGCAACCGCGTGAAGTCGGAACTGATAATGCGCTGCGGCATAACCGAGGACTGTTTCGTAACGCGCAACCATGCTTCGTCCTATGAAGGACTGCGCGATGCGGTGGCGGTTACGCTGCATATCCCGGCTCCGCAGCCGGAGGAACCGCAGGAGCCGGACGAGGAAGAGCCGCCGTTTGTCGTCGTGCCCGCGCCGGAGCCCGCGCCCGCCACGGAACCCGAACCGCTTCCCTTGCCGGAACCGGAACCCGTGTCCGCGCCGGTTGCGGACGTGCGGGACGAACGCGGTTTTTCGCTTCGTTTCAACCTGCTGCGCTGGGCGACGCTGACGCCGGACATGGGCGTGGAGTGGCGCATAAGCCGCCGGGCCGGGGTGCTCGTGAACGCGGCGTGGACCGTGTGGGGATGGAACGGCGGCGACCGGAGATACGCGCTCTGGAACGTTTCGCCGGAGGCCCGCTGGTATCAGGGGCGCAATGCCGACGGCTACGTGGGAATCATGTTCCATGCCGGAGCGTTCGACTACAAGCTCGGAAAGACCGGCAGGCAGGGCGACTGTCTGGGCGGAGGCGTTACCGGAGGGTACGTGCTGCCGATAGGGCGCTGCCTGTCGCTCGACTTCGCGCTGGGTGCGGGATACACGCGGGCGAAATACGACAAGTATGAGAACGTGGACGGCGTGAACGTGCGGCGTGGCAGCGGCACGAAAAACTATTGGGGTATCAACAAGGCGGGCGTAACGCTCGTATGGAAAATGGGAGGGACCGGAAAATGAGAACCGTGAGATTCCTTGACGGCGCGGGCCCCCGGACGGCCCCGAAATTCAGCGGCGGGCGCAGCATCGCCGCAAAGTCGTGCGCGGCGTTCCTGTCCGCCGCCGCGCTCGCCTCGTGCGTGAAATCCAACCTTTACGATACGCCGCATCCTCTTGCGGGAGCGGTCGAGGTCGTTACCGACTGGAGCGACCGGGAACAGGGAACCGAACGCCCCGCCGCCTATACCGTGCGGCTCGGCGACAAGTCCGCCGAAGCTGCTGCAGAAACGGTGCTTATGCCGGGCCTGTTCGCTCCGGGCGAGGCGAACCTGTACGCGTATAACGTTCCGGAGCTCATGACGGTGGACTGGCCGACGGCCTCGGTGGCCGTGTCGGCCGACGGGGTTACGATAGACCCGCTGCCGGGACGGTTGTTCGCCGCCGCGCGGACGGTTGCGGTCGTGGCCGACGATACCGTGCGCGTGGATGTCGCGATGCGTCAGCGCACGCGCGGCCTGCGCTTCGAGCTGACCGTTTCGGAGGGCGACGCGGAATACATAAGCGAAGTCCGGGGCGTTCTGGGCGGAGTAGCCCGCACGTTCGACCTGGCTTCCTCGGCGGTCGGAACCGAGGCGGCCTCGACCGCTCCGGCCTTCGTCCGGCAGGGCGGCAAAATCACCGCTTCCGCGAACCTGCTGGGAGTGGTTCCCGGAGCCGGGCAGATTCTCGAAATCACGCTCGTATATACCGACGGGCAGGAGCAGACCGTGCGCAGCGACCTGAGCGGGGAGCTTGCGGGCTTCGGCTCGGACATGACGCGGCCGCTGCTGCTGACCGGAAATCTCCACGCGCCGACGGCCGCCGGAGCCGCGGCTGCCATTACCGACTGGGAAAGCGGTCTTGCGGACGGACAGGGCGATGTGGTGGCCGACTGACGGAAACATGACAATAATTTGAAAACGCATACGATATGAAAACACGGATTTTGACTTTTACACTCGCCGCGGCCGCTTTGGCTTCGTGCGGCAAAAACGATATTCCCGCAACCGACGGAACGCGCACTCCGCTGCGGGTCACGGCTTCGGTCGAGGGAGCGACTCGCGCCTACGACACGCATTGGGAGCGGAACGACCAGATAGGCATATCGGGGCAGAGCGGGAACCTGAACTATACGAACGTGTCGTATAAATGCTCCAACGAAGTTACGGGTATTTTCGAGCCTACCGGGTCGGCCGTTTATTTCGGCGACGAAACCGGAACCTTTACGGCCTATTACCCCTATGCGAAGGAAAGCGGGATGACCGGCGGAAAAATCGCGGCCTCGGTCGTGAACCAGTACCAGAGTCGCACCTTCGATTTTCTGTACGCTCCGCAGACGCAGGCCCGGAAGGATGCTCCCGACGTAGCTTTCGTCTTCGCGCACCGGATGAGCAAGCTGGTGCTGCACATGTATCCCGGAACGGGAATGCCGTACGGTCAGATAAGCGAGCGTTACCGGCTGGGACTGTCGCAGCTCCATGCGGAAGGGACTTTCGACCCCGCCGACGGCTCGACGGCCGTTACCGGCAATCCTCAGACCCTTACCTTCCGGCATCAGGACAATATAGCCGCCGTGGTCGATAGGGAAAGGCCCGACGTCGGGGTTTACTATTCCATAATACTTTTTCCGGAAACGGTGGCGGGCGGCTTGGAACTGACCGTGACGGAGCTGGAGAGAATTACCGACAATCCGCTGGTTACGTACAGCGCCGACCTTACGAACGGCACGGACGGCAACCTGACGCTGGAACCGGGCAAGGTTTACGACTACAAGGTGACGGTCAACAGGACCGGCATCGTCGTGTCGGGCGCGACCATAAGCGACTGGACTCCGGGCGACGTGCCCAATGGCGGCGAGGTGGACGCCACGGTGTAACGCAGCCGGGGTTCCGGGCATAAATTCCGAATTATCGGGTAATTACATGGATGCAAGTTATGAGCAGATATAATTTTATCATAAGGCTTGCGGCTGTTGCGGCGTGGCTTTCCGGCGGGGCCGTACTCGCCGGATGCGGCGCGGCGGACGACACGCCGCAGCCGGGGCCGCCGGTGCGAGGGGCGCTCGCGGTGGAGGTGACGGACGCGGGCTACGCGGGTACGCGGACTTCCGAGGATGGCTGGCGGACGCTGTTTACGGCGGGCGACCGGGTGGGGCTGTACGTTGTCAAGGCCGAAGGCGTGATAACGGACAACCTGTGCCTGACGCTCGGAGAAAACGGGGTGTGGACGGCTCAGACCGTCGAACCGCTGTACTACGAGGCCGGGGCCGTTTACTACGCCTACTATCCGTGGCAGGCCGACATGGACGGCATGACCGATGCCGCGGCCGCGACGGTCGAGGGGTTCTTCGCTCCGCTCGAAGCGGGGTGGATTCCCTTGCGGAACCAGGGCACGCACGATAATTACACGCGGTGGGATTTGATGACCTGCGAGGGAACGGTAGGCGCCGTGCAGGCCGACGGAACGCGTCCGCTGACGCTGGGCATGGAGCACCGGATGTCGGTGGTTGCCGTAGAGCTTCCCGGAACGAGGTACGCCGCGCCGGACGGTTTCGTGTATGCTACGCCGGTGGAAGGGGCGACGTTCGAGTGGGGCGGCGCGGAATGCAAGCCTTACCGCGTGGAAGGCGTTTACCGGCTACTCTACAATCCGGTCGCTGCCAAGACTGTGTCCGGTGGCTACCGCACGGCGACGAACGGAAACAAGTCATTTTCCTTCACTCCCGATGCCGCGTCCGGAAGCTACAAGGTTTACCGTGTGGACGGCGGCATTGCGGACGGAGGAGAGCGGGCGCTGAAGGCGGGCGACCTTTATTATGCCGACGGGTCGATACTTCCGGCGGAAACGGCGGCGCTGCTTGCCGCCGGAACCGCTCCGGCCGGCTGTATCGGCATAGTGTTCCAGACGGATTTGAGCCGCATAAGCGCGGCGGAGAAGGCGCTGTTCGCCGGAGCGGGCAAGCCGTTGCACGGAGTTGCGATGTCGGTAAAGTCGGCAGGGAACGACGCAACTTACCGTTGGTACTACTACGGCTCTAAGCCCGCGCCGGACGACTATATGCGGGACGAGAGCATCGAAGATGCGAACTATCCGGGCTATACCCTGCCGAATATTTTCGATGCGGATTACGCGAAATGCTACGGGCTTGCCGACGCCGACATAAACGGTTACTTCAATACGGAGGTGATAAAAGTGCGGCGTGCGTCCGACCTTGAGTCGGGCCGTTATCCGGCATTCAAGGCAGCGGCGGATTTTGCAACCGAAGCGGGCGGGCCGGAACCGGGAGCGTTTACGAGCGGCTGGTACCTGCCGTCGAACGGGCAGTGGTTCGACTTTCTGCGCAACGTTGCGGGAGCGAATCTTGGCGAGGGCAACCTTATCGACTGGGGCGACGGAGATTTCCGGTGGGAAAACAACGGGGACGTACCGGCGCTACTGAACGCAGCTATGAGCGCGATACCGGACGGGGACAAGTCGGTGTACGCATCAGGGAACTGGTTTTGGACATCGTCGGCCGCCACGCCCGCGTGGGCGCGCGGCGTAGGCATGTACGGCAACGGTGGCGTGACCTGTCGGGGGGACGATAAGGGCAACGGCGGCCGCGTCCGTTGTGCCTTCGCTTTTTAATTCCGGAGGATATGGAAAATAAAACAGTAACGCGTGCGCTTCGGGCGCACTCAGACGGAATGAAACCATGAAACGTATTGCCATAACAGTTGCCGCGGCCGCCCTTGCGCTGGCCGGATGCAGCAAGGACGAGCGGGCCGACGCCGGAGCCGGCGGGCCGATGACTTTCAGGGCCGCGGTGGGGGCTCCGCCCGCGGGCTTCAGCCGCGCCACGACGGACAACGCGTGGAACGGCGGCGAGGAAGTCGCCGTCGATATAGGCGGTACGGTCAAAAAGTATGTAGTGAGCGCCGACGGCACGATGTCGGCCGCGCCGAATGAGACCCCGTTCTACTGGCACGGTCCGCAGGAGCAAGTGCGGGCATGGCGTTTCGGCGCCTACCTGTCCGCCGAACCGGAGGAAATAACCGTGCGGCCCGACCAGAGCGGCGCGGGTTACGGAGCGAGCGATTTTCTGTTCGCCTCCGGCACGGTGGAGATGTCGGACCCGACCCTCGTCTTCGCCCACAAGACCGTGAAGGTGACGATGAACGTAAGGGCCGACGGCCGGGCGGTGCAGAGCGCAAGGCTGGGCGACGGCAACCTCGCCCTCACGGGAGTGTGGAACAAGGCTACCGAAACGATAGAAGAGGCCGCGGGCGGCACAGGAACCGTTACTCCGCTTGCGGTTGTCGCCGCCCAAGGCTTCGACGCCTCGTACGCGGCGCTGCTCGTGCCGCAGGATATGGCCGGAAAGGCGTTTATCCGGGTTACGGTGGACGGCCTCGAATACGCCTACGCTCCCGGGGCGGGCGAAGCGGTTCTGGAGGGCGGCAGGCATTACACCTATAACGTTACCGTGCGCGAGGGCATTACGGTGGAACCCGTAAGCCCCGGCGACTGGAACGACGGCGGTTCGGCGGACGTGGGCAGCCGCACCGACTACACCGCCGACGCGCTGAAGCCGGGCGACTACGTGTATGCCGACGGCTCGTGGAGCGACGGCGGCCTGCGGACGAGGTATCCGGACGGCCGGCTGGTCTGGGCCAACCCCAAACCCGTTCCGGAACAGGGGGGGAAAGGTTGTCGGCATAGTGTTCCAGACGGATTTGAACCGCATAAGCGCGGCGGAGAAGGCGCTGTTCGCCGGAGCGGGCAAACCGTTGCACGGAGTTGCGATGTCGGTAAAGTCGGCAGGGAACGACGCGTCTTACCGTTGGTACTTCGACGGCTCTAAGCCCGACCCGGAGAACTATATCCGCGACGAGAGTATCGAAGATGCGAACTTTCCGGGATACACCCTTCCGCATGTTTACGATACGGATTTCAAGAAATGCTACGAGCTTGCCGACGCCGACATAAACGGCTATTTCAACACGGAGGTAATAAAGGTACGGCATTCTGCGGACCTTTCGGCGGGACTTTATCCGGCGTTCAGGGCCGCGGCGGATTTTGCGACCGAAGCGGGCGGGCCGGCGCAGGGAGCGTTTACGAGCGGCTGGTATCTGCCGTCGAACGGACAGTGGCTCGACTTTCTGCGGAACATCGTGGGGGCGAACCTGAATTCGGACAATGTGATGGGCGAGGACGAAGGGGACTTTTACTGGACGAACAACGTGGACGTACCGGCGCTACTGAACGCGGCGATGAGCGCGATACCGGACGAAGACAAGACCGCTTACCCGGACTATGATTATTTCTGGACATCGTCGGCCGCCACGCGCTCGTGGGCGCGCCGCGTCTACATCAACAATCTCGGCCAAATGGGCTGTCAGTATGACGCTAAGAACTACAGCATCCGCGTTCGCTGCGCCTTCGCTTTTTAATTATCTATTTAACTATTTATCTATTCGTGTGGTTTGTCGGTTTTTGCTGGATGAGTTCGGTAATATTTTAATATGGCGCTGACAGAGGAGCTTCCGATTTTCCGAGCGGTTTCCCGGCTGCTGAACCAGTTGGCCCCGACGACGGTCGCGGCGGATTTCGTTTCGGGGATTGTTCCGGCAGCCGGGCCGCCGCTACCTCTCGAACCGGACGCTCGGTTTCTGCCGCGACGCTCTGCGGCGCTTCAACGCACTCGCCGAAAGCGACCCCGGCTCTGTGTTCGACCACACGGAGGAGTTCGCGGCCTGCATGAATTCGTACCTTGGCTGCATGAAGCATTTCGCGTCGTACAACCTGCGGCGGAAAATACTGCTCGAAGGCGGCATGTCGCCCCTGTGGCTGAAGGCGGTGTATATCGGCGGCGACCTCGAAAAAACAGTCGTCAAAAAACGGTTCCGGAAGCTGGAGCATTTCCGGCAGGAAGCCCTGCGGATTAAGAAAGGGCGCGAGGGATGCGGCGAGCCGCCTTTGCAGCCGTAATTCCGCCGGAGCTGCCGACGGCGCAGGGATTTCAGGCTGTTCGTGCGAAAACGGCTGTCGGGATGCCGAAGCGCCGATGGACAGGGTAAAACCGACCCCCTTGCACGGAGTTTGCAGGAAGGCCGGAAAACCCGCGTTCCATGTATCTTTCGATTGCTCTCAAGCTGCTTATCGGCATGGCCGGCATCATTCTGTTCCTGCGCATTTCGGGCAGGACCCAGATGGCGCAGCTTACGCCTCTCGACTCGGTAAATTCGTTCGTGCTGGGGGCGCTGGTCGGCGGGGTGATATACAATCCCGCCACTCCGGTATGGTATCTGGTGTTCGCATTCGCGGTGTGGACGGCGATAAACATTGCGCTGCGCTATCTGATGCGTTTCAGGCGCATGAGAAAGGCAATCAAGGGCGACACCGTGATGCTCGTGCACGACGGCCGGCTCGTTATGCGGGCCTTCCGCCGCAACGGCTTGGAAATGGAACAGTTCCGTACGATGCTGCGTGAGAAGGGAATCTTCTCGATGTTCGACGTGGACGACGTTCGGTTCGAGTCCAACGGCCAGATTACCGTAACGCGGCGCAACGAACCTCCCGAATCATTTCTTTTCGTGAACGAAGGTAAAATCATGGATGGCGCTCTCGAACGCAGCGGCAAGTCCGAACGCTGGCTGCGCGGACAGCTTGCGAAAGAGGGCTGCGACGACCCCGAAAAACTCTTTTGTGCGGAATGGTCGCCGAACAGAGGATTTTACATAGTGCCTACCGAGGAAGAACGGCAGCGCACAGCCCCGAAACGGAAACCGGCTCCCCCTGCGGACTGACGGCCGGAAGCCTACGAACAGGACCCACTGCGGCATGAGGCGGCCCGGATGTTATACTTTCCGAAATTAAACGCTATCTTTACGGATTAAATAAGCATCCGATGAAACGCAATACAATATCGTGGCCGTGCATTGCGGCGGCGCTCTTCTTTTTGACGGCCGCAGGGTCGGTTCCCGATACGGAGCCGACGGCGCAGGCGGAGAGCGATTTTCCGCTTTCCGCTCCTTCCGTTACGGTCCGTACGCCGAGGCTCGTGGTCAACATAGTCGTGGGCGGGATGAGGCCGGATTACCTCGACCGTTATGCCGACCATTTCTCCACCCGCGGATTCCGCAGGCTACTGGCCGGCGGAGCCGTGTTCGGGCAGGCGCGGTACGAATTCATGCAGACCAACCGCGCGGCCACGCTCGCCACGCTTACCACCGGGGCCGACCCGGCCATGCACGGCGTGACCGGCCCCGGATGGGTGGACTACGTCACTGGCCGGAAAGTGGAGCTGATTGACGACCCGCAGGCCGCCGGACTGGAGTGCGAGCCGGGAGCCAACGCCTATTCACCGGTCAATCTGACCGTGCCGACTCTCGGCGACCGGCTGCGGCACGAGCGGCCGAGGGCCAAGTACGTATCGGTCGCGATGGACCCCATGTCGGCGGTGGTGATGGCCGGAACCGGAGGCAAGGCTTTCTGGTTCGACCCCCAGAGAGGAATATGGACTACCTCGACGGCGTATTCCCTTTACCTGCCCGAGTGGACGGCGGAGTATAACGCGCTGCGTTCGGCCGAGAGGCTTCTGCGGGAGGGTTGGAAGCTCTCCCTGCCGGTGCAGTCGTATGTTTCGCGGCGCTGCGCCGACGCTCCGGTAACGGGCGCGGAGTTCCGCCGCATAGAAATGCCCGCCCCGGACGCGATGCCGTGGGCCGGAACCAAATACGGGGTGCTCGCCGCTTTGCCCGGCGGAGTCGGACTTACGGCCGAATTCGTGCGGCAGGCGGTCATATACGAAAATCTCGGCGCGGACGATGTTACGGACGTACTGAACGTCTGTTTCGATACGCCCCGCACGGTGGCCTCGCTGTACGGCCCGGAGTCGGTGGAAACGGAAGAGGTTTACTGCCGTCTGGACGAGGCGCTGGGCGAGCTCGTCGATTTCGTGGAGGCGCAGTTTCCGCCCGGGGAAGTATTGTGGGTACTGACTTCCGACCACGGGACGAGCGACTCGTACGACGTTTCCGCGCCTGCGCGCGAGCGGTTCAACTCGGAGCAGTTCGCCGTGATTGTAAACAGTTTCCTGTGCGCCCAGTACGGGGGCGAGAAATGGGTGCGCCGCTACGGGGAGCGGCAGCTCTGGATAGACCGCACGAAGGTTTACGCCTCCGGACGGCAGCTCGACGAGGTGCTCGGGCAGGTGGCCGCTTTCGTTTTGCAGTTCCGGGGCGTGGCCCATGCCGTGACTTCGACCGCGATGCAAGGCTCGTATTTCGGAGATTCGTACGGCCGGCTCATTCAGAACGGCTTCTATCCCAAACGCTCCGGCGACGTAACCATCGACCTCGCGGCGGGCTGGATAGAGGAAGGGCCGGAACGGTCGTCGGCCGGTTCGCTCTACGGTTACGACCGGCACGTGCCCCTCGTGTTCTACGGCTGCGGGATAAGCCCGAAGCATGTGGACGCTCCGGTGAACATGGCCCGCGTGGCTCCGACTCTGGCACGTATAATGGGTATAGACAGTCCGATAGCTTCCACTGCCGAGCCGGTAGCGGAGGTTTCGGAAGCGTTCGCAGATAAAAGGTAAAACCATGGCTCAGATTGAAGACCCGGTTCAGGAGGCAATCATCGAAGATTTCTCGCAGTTTTCCGACTGGATGGACAGATACGAGTATCTTATCTCTCTGGCGGACGAGGTTCCGCCCATAGACCCGGCCCACCGCACCGGGCAGTACCTTATAGAAGGCTGTCAGTCGCGGGTGTGGATAGACGCCCGCATGGAGGACGGAAAGCTGTACTTCACGGCCGACAGCGACGCCATAATAACCAAGGGCCTTATAGCGTTGCTCGTAAGGGTATATTCGGGCCGCGCCCCCCGGGAAGTGCTTGATACGGAACCTTATTTCGTGGAGAGAATCGGACTGCGGGACAATCTTTCGCCCACTCGCGCCAACGGACTTGCGGCGATGCTCAGGCAGATAAGGATGTTCGCGCTCGCATACGAAATGTCGGACTCCGCAGGCAGGCCCCAAAACTCATCGAAGGAATGACACCGCAGGAAATACTCAGGACGGAGGCCGAAATAGTGGCCACCCTCAAGAATATATACGACCCGGAAATTCCGGTCAACATTTACGACCTCGGGCTGATATACGAAATAGATTTCACTCCCGAACATACGGCGAACATACGCATGACCCTGACCGCTCCGAACTGTCCGGTCGCCGACCAGCTCGTGGACGACGTGCGCCGCGAGGTGGAAGCCGTGGCCGGGGTGCGTGCGGTGAATGTGGAACTCGTGTTCGACCCGCCGTGGGACAAAAGCATGATTAGCGACGAAGCCCTGTTGGAACTGGGAATGCTTTAATTGCCGGGCGCCTTCGTCCGTTCCGGAAAACTTCGACCCGAACCATGAACGACTCCGATGAAAACATGCTCGCCCTTCTCTGGACGGAGGGGTATTTTATGGGCCGCTCGCTTGTTCTGTCCGGCGGCGGCCGCGCCGTGGTGCTCGACTCCGGTATATGGGACCCGGTAGAAGGCGAATGTAAAGAGGCCAAGGTTTACATCAACGGCGTGGAACGGACCGGCAGAGTGGTATTCGGATGTTCGGCGGAAGCCCGTTCTGCTACGGACGGCAAGCCGGACCGTCCGTGCGGACCGGCGGGAGCAGACCCGGAAAAGGAATTGCGGAAGAGTTCCGAGCCGGAGCAGGTCGTGCTTCAGCTCTGCACTTCCGAACATGCGCCGCTCGCCGCGCCGGACACGGGGTATGTGTCGCGCGTGGAGGTGGAGTTGCCGCTCGTGCTCAAGGATTATCTGGAATCGGCGAATTACAGAAATTCGCGGGACATGTGCGGGAACTATATGTGCGGGCTCGGACCGCTTCATCTCAGGTCTTTTATGGAAGGACTGTATGTGGAACGCCTTTCGCGCAAGGTGAAAGACGCGAACGCCGTCTGGCTCGAAACCGACAAGGATTGGAACCAGACGCTTTACATACTGATGTTCAGATACGTGGGCGGCGACAGGAACGGCGCCATGTATGCCCGTCTGGCGCGCCGGGTAACTTATACCATGGTGTCGCGCGAGAGCGAGTATCCGGAAAACGTGGAGGCGCTGCTTCTGGGAACCGCCGGCCTGCTCGGAAACAATTTACAGGACGATTATACCGTTCTTTTGAAGGAGAATTTCGATTATCTCAGACGCAAGTACCGAATCGAGCCGTTCGCCCGCGAACAGTGGGAGTGGCGGGGACTCAGCTATTACAACCGGCCGGTGCTGAGAATAGCGGAACTCGCTTCGTTTTTCATGAATGCCCGGTTCGTGTTCGAGAATGTGACCGCCGCCCGATGCGCAAAGGACGTTTACGGCCTTTTCAGCGCCGAGGCTTCGGATTACTGGCTCAGCCACAGCGACCTCGACAAGCCGGGAGCCGCCTTGCGCAAACGTCTTACGCGCGAGAAAATGGGAGTGCTCGGAATAAACGTGGTCGCTCCCCTGAAGTTTCTCTATGCCGCGAGGACGGGCAACGAGCGGATGAAGGATGAAGTTCTGGAGTTGATGGACAGTCTTCCGCCCGAGTCCAATTCCCTGGTCAGAAGATGGACGGCTTACGACGTGTCGCCCCGGTCGGCTATGGACAGTCAGGCGCTCGTGCAGCTTTCGGCCGAATACTGCGACCGCGGGCGCTGCCCGGTGTGCCGCATAGGGCGAAGGTTAATAAAATCCCGCTTCGGCAGTCTGAATCGGATAAAATAGTTATTTTTACGCCAATAAATATCTCAAGATTATATGGACATACTTTCCGGCTTGCTGAAAGTCTTCTTCGGAACCAAGAGCGACAAGGACCGCAAGGAAATAGAACCCATAGTTAAGGAAATACAGAAGGAATATCCCCGTATCGACGCCCTTTCCAACGACGAGCTGCGCGAGGCCAGCGCCGCTCTGCGCAGGGCCGTGCGGGATGCCGTAGCCGCCGACGAGGCCCGCATAGCCGAGCTCAAGGCGGTCATAGAGAAACCCGAAACCACTTTGGAGGAAAAGAGCAGGCTGTCGGACGAAACCGACCGGCTCGCCAAGGAGGTGAACGTAAAGATAGATAAAAAGCTGGACGAAATACTCCCCGAGGCGTTCGCGATTATGAAATCCACCGCCCGGCGCTTCAAGGAAAATTCCGTCATAGAGGTTACGGCCACCGATTTCGACCGGACGCTGGCTTCCGAGCGCGATTTCGTGACCGTAGAGGGCGACAAGGCCCTTTACAAAAACCAGTGGATTGCCGGCGGCAATCTAATTACATGGGACATGGTGCACTACGACTGCCAGCTTTTCGGAGGCGTGGTGCTTCACAAGGGACGCATAGCGGAAATGGCTACCGGAGAGGGCAAGACCCTCGTGGCTACCCTGCCGGTATTCCTGCGCGCGCTGGCGGGCAAGGGAGTGCACCTCGTTACCGTCAACGACTATCTGGCCCGCCGCGACTCCGAATGGATGGGGCCGATGTATCAGTTCCACGGACTGTCGGTGGACTGCATAGACCGTCACCAGCCGAACAGCCCGGCACGCAGAAAGGCGTATATGGCCGACATTACGTTCGGCACGAACAACGAGTTCGGCTTCGACTACCTGCGCGACAACATGTCCATAGCTCCGGAAGACCTCGTGCAACGGGAACACCATTACGCCATAGTGGACGAGGTGGACTCCGTGCTTATCGACGACGCCCGGACGCCCCTTATCATATCCGGCCCGGTTCCGCGGGGCGACGACCAGCTTTTCGAGCAGTACCGCACCAACGTGGAGCAGCTTTACAATGCCCAGCGCCAGTTCGTCAACGAGCTTCTGGCGCAGGCCCGGAAGCTGATAGCCGCCGGCGACGCCAAGGAGGGCGGCAAGTTGCTGTTCCGCGCCCACAAGGGACTGCCCAAGTACAGGCCTCTGATAAAATATCTGAGCGAGGAAGGCGTCAAGTCGCTGATGCAGAAAACCGAGAAGGAGTATATCGTAAACAATAACGAACGGATGCCCGAAATCACCGAAGAGCTTTATTTCGTCATCGACGAAAAGCTCAATTCGGTGGAGCTTACCGACAAGGGTCACGACATGCTTTCGCGCAGCGTGGGCGAGGACCGTTTTTTCGTGCTGCCCGACATAGGTTCGGAAGTGGCGGAAATAGAAAAGAGCGGCCTTACGCCTCAGGAACAGGCGGCCAAAAGGGACGAGGTCGTGAACGACTACGCCATACGCTCGGAGCGCGTGCATACCGTCAACCAGCTTCTGAAGGCTTACAGCATGTTCGAGCGCGACGTCGAATATGTCGTAATCGAGAACAAGGTCAAGATAGTGGACGAGCAGACGGGCCGTATCATGGAGGGCCGCCGTTACTCGGACGGACTGCATCAGGCCATCGAGGCCAAGGAGCGGGTAAAGGTCGAGGCCGCCACGCAGACGTTCGCCACCATTACGCTGCAAAATTATTTCCGCATGTACCATCGCCTTGCCGGTATGACCGGTACGGCCGAAACGGAGGCGGGCGAATTCTGGAGCATCTACAAGCTCGACGTGGTGGTAATCCCCACCAACCGCCCGGTAATCCGGAAGGATACGGACGACCTGATTTACAAAACGAAGCGCGAGAAGTACAACGCGGTCGTCGATAAGGTCGTAGGGTTGGTAGGAGAAGGCCGGCCGGTGCTGGTCGGAACCACTTCGGTGGAAGTTTCGGAACTTTTGAGCCGTATCCTGAAGCTGCGGGGCATAAGGCACAACGTGCTCAACGCCAAGCACCACCAGCAGGAGGCGCAGGTCGTGGCCGAAGCGGGCCGCAGCGGACAGGTTACGATTGCCACCAATATGGCCGGCCGCGGTACGGACATAAAGCTGACGCCCGAAGTGAAAGACGCGGGGGGTCTGGCAATCATAGGCACGGAGCGTCACGAATCGAGGCGCGTGGACCGTCAGCTTCGGGGCCGTTCGGGCCGACAGGGCGACCCCGGTTCGTCGGAATTCTTCGTGTCGCTCGAAGACGACCTGATGCGCCTGTTCGGTTCGGAACGCATCGCGGGCCTTATGGACCGCATGGGACTGAAGGAAGGCGAGGTCATACAGGCCGGAATGATGTCGAAAGCTATCGAGCGTGCCCAGAAAAAGGTGGAGGAGAACAATTTCGGAGTGCGCAAGCGCCTGCTGGAGTACGACGACGTGATGAACTCCCAGCGTACGGTCATCTATACCCGCCGCCGTCACGCTCTGTACGGCGAGCGCATAGAGATAGACCTGAACAATACCGTTCTGGACTTCGCGGATTCTTTCGTCGAGAACAATGCGGGTACGGACTTTTCGGATTTCGGCGTGGAGCTTATCAGGCAGGTGGCCGTGCAGCCTACGTTCGATGAGGAAACGTACAAGAAAGCGTCCGAAGCGGAGCTTGCCGCGCTCGTGGTGAAGGATATTCAGGACACCTACGCCCGCCGCGCCCAGCTTGCGGCCCAGACTGCGCTGCCGGTCATCCGCAGCGTGCACGAATCGAAGGGCGACCAGTTCGAGAATATTTCGGTTCCCATTACCAACGGTATTCTCGGCTATAACGTGCCGGTAAACATAAACAGGGCGCTCGAAACCGAAGGAGCCGAGGTTTACAAAATGTTCACCAAGATAGTGATGCTGACCACTATCGACGACAACTGGCGCGAGCATCTGCGCGCCATGGACGACCTGCGGCAGAGCGTGCAGAACGCTTCCTACGAGCAGAAGGACCCGCTGCTGATATACAAGCTCGAATCGTTCGACCTGTTCAGCAAGATGCTCAACAAGATTAACCGCGAGGTGCTGTCGGTACTGAACAAGGGCTTTATTCCTGTAAGGAACGCCTCGCAGGAGCAGGTACAGCGCCGGCAGAGCGAGCGGCCGAAAGTGGACGTAAACAAGCTGCAGGCATCGCGGATGCAGGCGGCGGCCGCAGCGGGACAGGGCGAACGCAGCAAGCCCTCGCCGGTGCATATCGAAAAGAAGGTTGGGCGCAACGACCCGTGTCCCTGCGGCAGCGGCAAGAAGTACAAGCAGTGCCACGGACAGGGGTTGTAGTTTCCGAAGTGCCCTGAATCCCGGCTGCAAGCACGCCTTCACGAATGCGAAGCGGTCGGAAGCGAGCGGGTATATCCGTGCCGCTCCGTTCGGAGTTTACGACGGTCTGCCCGCGCCCGACAAGTTTTACGGAAACCGCGGCAAGCGGCCCTTACTTACCAAAGGCGAAGCCGGTCCCGAAGGGCCGGCTTTCGTGTTTCGTGCGGCATCGGCCGGAGCCGTTCACTTGCAGCGGCGGGGGATTTCGTAGGTATGCAGCTCGCGAGCGAGGTCGGTATGCGGGAACACCGTGCGCGCTTCGGCGAGCAGGGATTCCGGGTCGGTGTAGCGGCCGGAGATATGTCCGATAAGCAGGCGTCCGACGCCTGCTTCGGCGGCCGTGCGGGCCGCGTCGAGCGCGGTGGAATGTCCGGTTTCGAGCGCGAGGTCCCGGTCGGCGGCCGCAAAGGTGGCCTCGTGGTACAGCAAATCCACTCCGCGTACAAGGCTCGTCACCTTGCCGGAATACATCGTGTCCGCGGTATAGGCATAGCTGCGCGGAATATACGGCCGGTAGGTCAGTTCGGCGTTGAGTACGGTGCGGCCGTCCGGCAGCCGTATGTCCTCGCCATGTTTGGCGGCCCGCATTTGCCCGACCGTCAGGGAATAACGGTCGATAAGTTCCTTGCGCAGGTTGAGCAGCGGTTCCTGCTCGCGGAATATATAGCCGACCGCCGGTCCGCGGTGACGCAGGGGAACAGTCAGCACTTCCATTCCCGGTGCGCGAAAGACGACCTCGGACACGGCCGTATTCACCTCGTAAACCGTCACTTCGTAACGCAAGCCCTCGGCGAACCGCCTCCGGTGCTCTTCCCACGCTTCCGCGAGCGGTGCGGGGCCGAACACTTTCAGCGGAGCCGCGCGTCCCATAAGGCCCATGGAGGAAATCATGGGAAAAAGTCCGAACAGGTGGTCGCCGTGCAGATGGGAAATGAACACCGCTTCGGTTTTCATCATGTTCAGGCCGGCTTCCATAAGGCGCAGTTGCGTGCCTTCGCCGCAGTCGGCCAGCATAAGGCGGCCGCAGAGGCGTACGGCCTGAGCCGTGTGCCGCCGCGAGGGGTCGGGCCTTGCCGACCCGCTGCCGAGTATGGTCACTGCAAACAGCATGGTCAGATTACGTATCTGCAATAGTTTTGCCGAAGAATCCGAAGCCGGAGCCAAAGAAAACGGAGCGCCGTACGGCGCTCCGTTCGTAAGGCAGGGCCGCTTATTCGGCCGTCGGTTCCTGCTCGCCGGATGCTTCCGGCTGGACGGGAGCTTCTTCCCGCTGCGGTTCGGCGGCAGACTGCTGCCGTTCCATCCGGGCTTTGAGCTCCGCAAGGCCGGTTATGTCGCCCAGCGTCGTTTTTTCCATCGAAGCGTTCAGCTTCTTTACCGTGGACTTGGCTGCGTCGGCCGAGGCTTTTTTCTCGGCTTTTTCGGCCTTTTCCTCGGAACGGCGTGCGGCTTCGTACGTACGGCTGTGCGAAACGGTGATATGGCGCGTCACCTTCGAGAATTCCGTCACCCTGAACGGCAGGGTTTCGCCGACCTTGGCCTGACTTCCGTCCTCCTTGGCGAGCTGCTTGAGCGGAGCGAAAGCCTCTATGCCTCCGTCGAGCATTACCACCGCACCCTTGTCGCCTATTTCTGTTATGGTTCCGTCGTGAACGCTGTCCGTGCCGTAACGGCTTTCGTACTCGTTCCACGGGTTTTCCTCGAGCTGCTTGTGCCCGAGGCTCAGACGACGGTTGTCCTTGTCGATGCCGAGCACTACTACGTCGATATCGGCCCCGATTTGGGTCACTTCCGCCGGGTGCTTGACCTTGCGGGTCCAGCTCAGGTCGGATATGTGTATCAGCCCGTCTATGCCTTCGGCTATCTCTACGAAGATACCGAAATTGGTGAAGTTACGCACGCGGGCGGTATGGCGCGAGCCTACCGGGTAGCGTTCCTCTATGCCTTCCCACGGGTCGGACGTAAGCTGTTTGATGCCGAGCGACATTTTCCGTTCGGCGCGGTCGAGCGTCAGGATGACGGCTTCCACCTCGTCGCCTATCTTCATGAATTCCTGAGCGGAACGCAGGTGTTGGTTCCACGACATTTCGGATACGTGTATGAGTCCTTCCACGCCGGGGGCTATTTCGATGAATGCGCCGTAGTCGTACATCATCACCACCTTGCCCTTTACCGTGTCGCCTACCTTCATTTCGGGGTCGAGAGCCTCCCACGGATGCGGCGAGAGTTGCTTGAGGCCGAGTGCTATGCGCTTCTTGGCATCGTCGAAGTCGAGAATGACCACGTTGAGTTTCTGGTCGAGCTGCACCACCTCTTCGGGGTGGTTGACGCGGCCCCACGACAGGTCGGTGATGTGTACGAGGCCGTCCACGCCGCCGAGGTCGATGAATACGCCGTATGAGGTGATGTTCTTGACGGTTCCCTCCAGAATCTGGCCCTTTTCCAGACGCGACATGATTTCCTTCTTCTGGGCTTCGAGTTCCTCCTCTATAAGGGCCTTGTGCGATACCACCACGTTGCGGAATTCCTGATTGATTTTGACCACCTTGAATTCCATCGTCTTGTCCACGTACATGTCGTAGTCGCGGATGGGCTTCACGTCGATTTGCGAGCCGGGCAGGAACGCCTCGATACCGAACACGTCCACTATCATGCCGCCCTTGGTGCGGCATTTGATATAACCCTTGATGACCTCGTCGTTCTCAAGCGCCTGATTGACGCGGTCCCACGACTTGAGCTGGCGGGCCTTCTTGTGCGACAGCACGAGCTGCCCTTTCCTGTCCTCGGCGCTTTCCACGTACACTTCCACCTTTTCGCCGGGGGCGAGTTCGGGATTGTAGCGGAATTCGGCAACCGGGATTATGCCTTCGGACTTGTAGCCTATGTTTACCACCACCTCGCGTTTTCCGACCGCGATAACGGTTCCTTCGACCACTTCTCCCACCTGCACGTTCGAGAGGGTTTTGTCGTATTCGTCGGCTACCGTTTCGCGCGACTGTCCGCCGTAAAGGTCGAGGTCGTTTTCATAAGTGTTCCAGTCGAAATCCTCGTTGGACAGGGATGCGGCCGGAGCGGAGGTTTTTTCTTCCTCCGGAACATACTGCGGTTCGGGAGCCGGCTGGGGCTGAGGGGCAGCGTTCTGAGCGATGTTGCTGTTTTCTTCCATTAGTTAGATAAATTCCTTTTCACTAACAAGTTAGACTTTATTTGTAGAGTTCCCTTTACGGGAAACGCGCGCAAATATACCTATAATATTCCGGAAATCAATGCGGAACGGAAAATTTACGGGCCGCGTTTCCCGGCTTGGAGAGGGCAGGTGCGGACGATTCTTTTTACGGCGCAGGCCCGCTTCCCGAAGGAGCGGGCCTGCATTGCCGGCGGAACGGTCAGTCGAATTCGGCGAGCGTCTTTTCGATTATGCCGACGGCTTCGAGCAGTTGTTCCTCGTCGATTACCAGCGGCGGGGCGAACCGGATTATATGCTGGTGGGTAGGCTTGGCCAGCAGGCCGTTGTCGCGCAGACGCAGGCATACGTCCCATGCCGTCTTGCCGTTCTTGGGCTTTATGACCACCGCGTTCAGCAATCCCTTGCCGCGCACGAGTTCCACCATGTCGGACTTTACGGCTCCCATGCGCTCCCGGAATATTTCGCCCAGCCGGGCGGCGTTTTCGGTGAGCTTCTCGTCGCGGACTACCTCCAACGCGGCTACCGATACCTTTGCGGCTATCGGGTTCCCCCCGAACGTGGAACCGTGCTCGCCGGGCTTGATGCAAAGCATTATCTCGTCGTCGGCCAGCACGCAGGACACCGGCATCACGCCGCCGCCCAGAGCCTTGCCCAGTACGAGGATGTCGGGACGCACGTCCTCGTGGTCGCACGCCAGCAGCCGCCCGGTCCGGCCTATGCCGGTCTGGACTTCGTCGGCTATGAACAGCACGCGGTGCTTTTTGCACAGTTCGGCGGCCTTGCGCAGGAAACCCTCGTCGGGAACGTACACTCCGGCCTCGCCCTGAATCGGCTCGACCAAAAATCCGGCTACGTTCGGGTCTTCGAGAGCCTTTTCCAGCGCCGGGATGTCGTTATAGGGAATGCGGATAAAGCCCGGCGTGAAGGGGCCGTAACCCGCGTAGGACTCCGGGTCGTTGGACAGCGACACTATGGTTATGGTGCGTCCGTGGAAGTTACCGTCGCACACGATGATTTTGGCCTGATTGTCGGGAATGCCCTTTTTCATGTAGGCCCACTTGCGGCACAGTTTCAGAGCGGTTTCGTCGGCTTCGGCGCCTGTATTCATCGGCAGCACCTTGTCGTAGCCAAAGTAGCGGGTCACGAATTCCTCCCATTCGCCCAGCACGTCGTTGTAGAAGGCGCGCGAGGTAAGGGCAAGTTTCCGGGCCTGGTCGGTCATGGCCTTCACTATTTTCGGGTGGCAGTGGCCCTGATTGACGGCCGAGTAGGCCGACAGAAAGTCGTAGTAGCGGCGGCCGTCGGTGTCCCACACCCATATGCCCTCGCCTTTGGAAAGCACCACCGGCAGCGGGTGGTAATTGTGCGCGCCGTAGCGGGCCTCGCGGTCCATGTAGTCCTGTGCGTTCATAGTTAAGGTTTCGTTATAAGGATTTTAGAGGAGTTTGGATTAAAAACCACCAAAGGTAACCATTCGCATTCTCAAATCCAAACACGCGGAAGGTTATGCGGCCGGGGTTTTGCATGAATACGTTATATTTGCATCATGACTGCGGAAGCGGAAAACAGAGCGGTTTCCCCGGATAAACTGCGGGCGGCTCGGATTACGCGGGTAACGCTCGCGGGAACCGCGGTGAACCTGCTGCTCACGGCCGGAAAGCTCGCCGCCGGCATAGTAGGGCGCAGCGGGGCCATGGTGGCCGACGCCGTGCATTCGGCGTCGGATTTCGCTACCGACCTCGCGGTGCTGGTATTCGTGCGCATATCGTCCCGTCCGCGCGACGACACGCACGAGTGGGGGCACGGCAAGTACGAAACCCTTGCGACGGTTCTTATCGGGCTCGTGCTCGGAGCCGTCGCCGTCGGCATATTGGTGCGCAGCATAGGACAGATAAGGGACGTTATCGCCGGCGAGGAGATAGTACGTCCCGGTGCGATAGCGATAGTCGCTGCCGGGGTGTCGATAGCGGTAAAGGAAGCCTTGTACTGGTACACCGTTCTGGCTTCCCGCAAACTGAAAAGCCCCATGCTCGCCGCGAACGCGTGGCATCACCGTTCCGACGCGCTTTCGTCGGTCGGCACGCTTTTAGGCATCGGAGGGGCGTATTTCCTCGGGCCGCGCTGGAGGGTGCTGGACCCGGTGGCCGCCGTGCTGGTCGGGGTGCTCATACTGAAAGTCAGCATCGACCTTATCGTGCCGGGGCTGAACGAGCTTCTGGAACGTTCGCTGCCCAAGGATGCCGAGCGGCAGATACTGGATTTGGTTTCCCTTACGCCGGAGGTGAGCGACCCGCACGGCCTGAGGACCCGGCGCATAGGCTCGTCCGCGGCGATAGAGTTCCATATACGCCTCCCGGCCGATATGACGGTAGCTGAGTCCCACAGGATTACCATGAATATAGAACGCCGCATCCGGCGCCGGTTCGGTGTCGGAACGCATGTCACCATCCATGTGGAACCCGATGACAAGCGGGTTTGCGACAGCCGGTGAATCCTTATCTCTTTTCCGGAACTGTCGCGTGAATGTCAGTATTTTAACGCAGCGGGTTTTATATGTAATAAAATATACGACGGGAATTGCCGTCGATGCTTTTTCTGGCCGAAAGTTGGGCGGTTAATTTTTTTCGTGCTAATATTGCGGCGTAGTATAAACTCACCTACCTGACATTATGAAAAAGTATCTGAAGTTTCTTTTGCATCCCTTTTTAATCGGAACCTTCGTGCTCGGAGCTGTTGCCTGCAACGATGACGACGAGCCTCAGGCGACCTCCGAAGAAAAGGGAACCGTTCTTTCCGTAACTCCTGTCGAGCTCGTTTTCGGCAAACAGGATACCCGGACGCTGACGGTCGAGGTCACTACCGACGCGACGGTATGGACGGCCGTGCCCGATGCCGGATGGATTACCGTTGCCGAAAATACCGCAGGGTCGTTTTCCGTAACGGTTTCCGAAAATACGACCGGCGCCGACCGCGAGTCCCTTATAGTGGTCGCTACCGGAGGCTCCTATCTTCAGGCGCCTGTAAAGGTTTTTCAGGTCGCCAAAGACCCCACGCGTCTTGAAATCGAACCGGCCGAACTTACTTTCGATTTCGACGATGCCGAGCCTCAGCGGGTGGATGTCGATACCGATGCCACGGTATGGACGGTGGACGAGGGCGCCGAGTGGATTACGGTTACCGTTCTGGAGGGCGGCTTCGACGTGGCGGTTTCCGAGAATCCCGACTCCGAAGCCCGTACGGCTGCCGTTACCGTGTCCGCCGGCTTGCTTTCCGCCGAGTTGACCGTTACCCAGAATCCCGACATGTCGCGGTTGAGCTGGTACAGGGAATTCGTCCCGGAGAACAATGCACCGTTCGCCGCCGTATCCGACAACGGCCTCTGGGCCTGCGGAGCCTCGTCCGGCAACGGGATTCTGTATAATATAGCGACGGGCGAAGCATTTTACTATTCCGCCGGAGAGGAAGGGGGAGCCACGCTGCTCAATATGTACGATGTGGCCGACAACGGCATGGCGGTAGGGTCTTATCTGGGCTACCCTTCGGTGTTGGAGGACGGCACATGGTCCGGAGTGAGCAATCCGGATAACCTCGAAGGTTCGATTTATGCCGTTTCTCCCGACGGAACCCTGATGGCCGGTTACATTTCGGTAGGGGGCGCACCAGAGCCGGCGCAGTGGCGCGGAAATGCGCTTGCGAAACTCGAAATGCCCGCTACCGACCTCCTCGGGGACGAACCTTATGCCGGTTTCTTCGTTCAGACCATGTCGGCCGACGGTATATGCGTGGGCAAGGACAACGGTTTGCAGACCGGTTGCATGTGGGACAAGAACGGCAAGTTCAGCTACTATGCCCCCGACCGTTTCATATTGGACGATTCCGGTTGGAACATAATCAACTACTACGGAGATTTCAATTCGATTTCACCCGACGGCCGTTATATCGCCACCACCTACTGGGATACCAGCGAGCGCGTTTACGACCCGCCGTTCGCAAGGGCTTTTCCGATGGTTTGCGACCTGCAGACCGGGACCTCCACGGTTATAGACTATGAGAACGGCCGCGGGAATGTTACCACCGTCGACGGCGTGACGTTTTTCGACACGGTCGGAATCGGCGTGGCCGAGGACGCGATGGTTTACGAGAACGGTACGATTACGCCCATGCCGCAGTGGCTGAAGGATAATTACGGTATCGACATGCCTCACGGCGGCGGCGAGCCCATAAGCGCCTCTGCCGACGGAAAGACGATTGTGGGGTACTATCACCTCGGCGGCGGCACGTACGCCAACTACATAGTGCATCTGGGGGAAAGGATAAAGTAACCCTCCGGTTCAGCCGATATGCGAGCGGGCGCCTTTCCGGGCGCCCGCTTTTCGTTTCGGCTTAATGCGGACCCGCTATGCGGACCCGCATCCGGTTGTCGGGCTTTACCGCCCGGCCCCGGGCGGCGGCCTGCTCCATCCGGCGGCTCAGCAGCCCGGTCACGAGAGCTGTGGTATCCCCGGTCGGCGTTCCTTCATACCTGTACTGTTTCGAGGCGTAATCCGACAGCGCCACCCGGTAAGGGCCGTCGCCGTGCAGGGCGGGGCCGCTGAAACGAACGTCCACGGCATCGCCCTCCGCATCGGTAATTATGGTGTATTCGAGTCCCGAGGGCATCAGGTCGGCCCGCCGGGCCTCCTTGCCGGGATGCCCCTGCTCGTCCTTTTCGTTGTACTTCGCGATTATCATATCGCGTATCTGGGGCAGGGTCATACGCAGGACGACGGCGCGGCTGCGGAACGGTTCCAGATTGTAAAGCGCGGCGCGCGGAACCCGGCCCGAAGGCAGCGTGTCGAGCCGCACCCCGCCTATATGATAGAATGCTATCGGCGCTTTCGCGTCTTCCCGCACGGCATCGGAGATTATGTTGGCCAGCCCCGCCTTGGATGCGCCCCCGTCAAGCGCGCCTACCGTGTGGTTGAGGTAGGGGTCGTTGTAATAGGGTTCCAGCCGGGCGAGGAAGGAGCTGTCGGGCGCTATGCCGTCGAGAGGTACGAGCCTGTTCGTCATGCTTTTTATTTTGCCGTCGCGCATGGTTACGGTGGTGACGCCGGCGTAGTGCAGGTCCTTGCCGGTCTGGGTTACGAGAGTGTTTCCCACTCTGTGCCCGCCGGGAACCACCGTATGCGAGTGTCCGCCCACTACGAGGTCGTACTGCGGCAGGGCGGCCGCCAGCAGTGTATCCCTGTCGAAGCCTATATGCGTCAGGGCTACGAGCAAATCCACGCTGTCGCGCAGGGCGGCGTACTGCGCCGCCGTCAGTTGCGGGTCGTAAAATTCGGTTCCCTCGAAAATTTCGTCCACGCCGTCGGGGTGTCCGTTCACGTAGTTGGTCACGAGGCCCACTATGCCTACTTTGATGCCGCCGGCATCGAGTATTACGTACGGAGCCGGTTGCGAAAGGGCCGACGTGCCGGTATCGACGTTGGCGAGGATTACGGGAAAGGCGGCCTCCCGCGTGCGCCTGTCGAGGGTGTCCATCCCGCGGTCGAACTCATGGTTCCCGAAGGTGGCGGCGTCGTAGCCGAGGGCGCTCATAAGTTCAATCATCGGGCTGCCCGGACGCGGGTTCATGTCCACATAGGCGTTGCCGGTCCAGCGGTCGCCGGCGTCGAGGAGCAGCACTGCGGCCGTATCCTGCGACCGGTAGTCGCCGACCACCGCGGCCAGCATGGGCAGCCGCTGCATGGCTCCGTGAATGTCGTTCGTCGAAATTATGTGAACGGTCTGTTCGCCGTGGGAACGGCAACCATGAAGGGCCGCAGCGGCGGCCAGCAGGAGAAGCAGGCGTTTTAGGGTCATAACGGCTTGGATTTTGTCATTTATGGCTGAGTTCACTGCAAAAATAGTGAAATTCGGGCTATCTTTATCGGCCGTAAACCGGAGTCGAGGATGAATGACGTTGTAAAGATAATCTGCGAGAACACTTCCAGCGAGGTGCATGTGGAGTGGGGTACGCCTATCGGTAAAATCATAGACATGCTGCCGCTTCGCCGGGACGGCGACCACCCGTTCCTCGCCGCCTATGTCAACAATTCCATAAAGGAGCTGGATTACCGTATATGGGAACCGGTTTCGGTCAGGTTCGTGGACATTACCGGCTGGGAAGGAATGCGCGTTTACCAGCGCACGCTGTTCTTCGTGCTCCAGAAGGCCGTGCACGATTTGTTTCCGGAGCGCAAGTTCCGTCTGCGGCATGCCGTGTCCAAGGGATTCTATTTCGAAATAGAGGGCATGGACGAAGTGTCGGAACGGACGGTGGAACGCATAAAGGAGAGGATGGCCGACCTCGTGTCGCAAAACCTGCCCATCGTGCGCCGCAAGGTGCTCAAGGCCGAAGCCGAGAAAATATACTCACGTCTGGGCTTCGACGACAAGATAACCCTGCTCGAAACGCGCCCGCACCTGTACGTGACGGTGTATGAAATGGCGGATATGGCGGGTTACTTTTACGGTGCGCTGGCCCCTTCGACCGGATACCTGCACCTGTTCGACCTGCGCCGCTACTACAACGGCCTCTACCTCGCCGTGCCCATGCGTTCCGACCCCGACCGGCTGGAGCCCATGGTTCCGCAGGACAAGATGTTCGATATATTCAAGGAATACCGGGCATGGGTGGACGTAATGGGGGTTTCGACTATAGGTTCCCTGAACACCAAGATACTCGCCGGCGACGCCAGCGAACTCATAAAGATAGCCGAGGCGTTCCATGAGAAGAAGCTCGGCAGCATAGCCGACTCCATTGCCGACGCCAACCTTTCGCGCGGAGCGCGTCTGGTGCTTATATCCGGCCCTTCATCGAGCGGCAAGACCACTTTTGCGAAGCGGCTGGGAATACAGTTGCGCATACTCGGCCTCGACCCGGTGCTCGTTTCGCTCGACGACTATTTCGTGGAGCGCGACCGTACCCCGCGCGACGAGAACGGCGAACTCGACTACGAGGCTCTGGAGGCGCTCGATTTGGCCACCTTCAACGACCACCTCGCCCGGCTGTTCGCCGGGGAAAGCGTGGACATACCCCGCTACGATTTTATTACCGGGCGGAGGCAGTGGCACGAGTCGCCGCTGAAGCTCGACGAGCGCTCGGTGCTGGTGGTGGAAGGAATCCACGGTCTTAATCCCCGCCTTACCGGGCAAATCGACGACCGGTACAAGTACCGCATTTATATATCCGCTTTCACTTCCATTTCCATGGACGACCTGTCACGCATTTCAACTACCGACAACCGTCTGCTGCGCCGGATAGTGCGCGACAACAGCACGCGCGGCAGCGATGCGGAATCCACGCTGAAGCGGTGGGACAGCGTAAGGCGCGGCGAGGACAGGCATATTTTTCCGTATCAGGAAAACGCCGACGTCATGTTCAACAGCTCGCTGTTCTACGAAATACCGGTGCTGAAACCGTTCGTGGAGCCGTTGCTGCACGAGGTTCCGAACACCGTTCCGGAATACGGCGAGGCCAAAAGGCTGCTGAAGTTCCTCGACAACTTCCTCGTGATAAAGCCCGACGAGATTCCTCCCACATCCGTCCTGCGCGAATTCATAGGCGGCAGCAGTTTCAAATACTGACGGTTCGCCGGCCGGAAACTCGGCGCGGCCTCCGTTTTTTCGTTTTGCTTCCGCGACTGTCCGTAACGGTCCGGGCGCGTACTGCGCATAACCGTCTTACATGCGGAGCGTCGTACGTTTCTTTATGTCGCGACCCTGAAAATTTTATAATCGGATTATTCGTAAGCGTTTAAAGCGTACAGGTTACGAATCGCAAAATAATCGCGCCGGATTATTACGATAAGTAATGTATGTATTGATAATTTTTTGACTGTCTGCTTTTATTTTTGCGCCCGTTTGCTGTTTTGTGAATATTGTCTTATGTTTGTGAATCGTCGGTGGAGGAGAGCAGCCCGACTTTCTGCGGTTTTCCGGATTAGGTGGAACTGCGCATACGCAACCCGGAAAAAAGGAGAAAGCGCTGCTTGCCGGTTCGCTTCCGTTCCACGGATGATTATGTGAAATACTACCTGATTCCAAACGTTAATCGTCCGCAGCGGACCGGCGGGCACAACAGTCACAAAGTATGTTAAAGAAGTACTTATCATGGCTTACCGTCGCGGCTTGCGCCGCAGCCATGACGGTTACGCTGACCGCATGCGACGAGGACGACCCGGTTACGGTCGCTCCGAAGGTTTCGCTGAAGGAGGGGACGGCTGCGGCCTCCGCTCTGACCTTTACCCTCACCCCGGCCGATGCGCAGGCGGTGGCCTACGTGGTGGTCGAGAAGGGCGAAGCCGTACCCGAGGCGGCCGCCATCCTCGAAACGGGCGTCAAGGCCAAGGCCGACGCCGCCGGGGAATACACCGCCACCGGTCTGGATTCCGAAACCGCTTACGTGATTGCCGCCGCCGCGGTCAACGGAAACGTTTACTCCGCCGTGGCCAAGACAGAAATGGTCACCCTTCCCGCATCCGTTCCGGAGCCGGAGCCCGAGCGTCCCGCCGTCGAGCTCGAGGCCGGAGAAACGAGCGTTTCCTCCCTGTCCTTTACCCTCGTTTCTGCCCATGCGGAGGAAGTGGCTTACGTTGTGCTAAAGAGGGGCGAAACAGTGCCGGAAGCGGCCGCCATACTCGAAACCGGCACCAAGGCCCTCCCCGACGGCGAAAATGAATATACCGTGGACGGTCTGGAACGCAATACCGCTTACGTAATCGCCGCGGCGGCGGTCAACGGCGAGGTTTACTCCGGCGTGGCGACTGTTGAAATGAGCACTTGGCAATACGACGAGCAGTTCGAGGCTACATTCGTTATCGCCGACTACAAGTCCAACGATTTCCATCCCGACAAGGAAACCGGCCAGTTCGTGCTCGGCATGGACGATATTACGTGGGACTCGCAGGGTTTTGCCGTCAGCGCCGGTTCCCACCATCAGTTTTGTTTCTATTCCGACCAGGCCGTGGACCCGGAGAATCCCGCCCCTCTCGACGGAACCTATAAGTTCGTTTCCGGCGTCGATTCGGGCGAGAAATGGACAATCGGCGACAACAACTACACCTGGTGGTTCAAAACCAACGGACAGGGATGGAAGGTCATGGAGGGCCTGTACTCCGAGGCCGAGATGACCCTGACCCGTTCCGGCGATACCTACGAGGTGGTAATGACCGGCGTTACGGATATGGACAAGACTTTCAGGGTCACTTACAACGGCGTTATAAACTTCGTCAACAGGGCGAAGCCGGACGAGGACGACCAGAATCTGGTGGCGACCTATGCGGAGGGAATCTATTACGGTACGGGCGAGGATAATCCCGATTCGGACGGATGGTTGTTCCATTTGTACGACAATAAGGATAACCCGACGATGAAGCTGACGATAGACTGCTGGTCGGAAATTTACGGCGACCCCATGAACCCCGTCATACCCAACGGCACTTTCGTCGTCAACAACGGAAATGTCACCACCCCCGGTACGTTTAATCCCGGAGGAAACATGTGGGGCCTTGTCGATTTCGGAACTTATCTGTGGACGTTGGAGGATGGCAACGAAAGGTCGTATTATGTTTCCGGCGGAGAGTTTTCCGTTTCCGGCAGCGGCGACGACATAACCGTGGACTGCAATTTTACCACCGATAAAGCCAAAATTACTGCCTCCTTCACCGGCCCATTCAATATCTCCTTCAAATATAAGCCGCCCCTGACCGAAGACCTGAACGTAGTCTTCGACCGCATAGCGGGCGCCACCTATTGGGGAAGGACTTCCGGAGGAGCGTACAACTATATCTTTACCATGGAGGACTGCGAGTTCAACGAGTCGGTCGTACCTGCCCACGGCGGCGAGGGCAACCGCTTGGTTCTCGACCTTTACTCGAATACGGAAGCCGACCCCGGCAACGCAATTATCCCGGACGGTACTTATATATTGGCCCGCGGCTCCGAGGCGGGTATGGTCAGCACGCAAGTTTCCAACGGGGTTCACTGGTATGAGAACGGCCTCAGCAGCGAGGTGAAGTTCGAGTCCGGAACCGTCGTGGTAAGCCGCGCGGATGCCGTCTATACTGTAGATGTGGATGCGGTGACCACGGAGAATACCAAATACGTGGCCACCTACACCGGCGAGATAACTATGTCTTCCATGGGCGCGGTTCCCCGTCCCGGCCGCGCCGGAAAACTTTACAGCGAATCGGCGGCGTATCCCGTTAAGCCGTCCCGGTCGGCGCTGTCCGGTCGGAGCCTCGGTCCGCAGCCCACTGCGGGCGATTCGGAAAGAATGCGGTTCGACCGGCTCGTTCG
>DBFWXZ010000014.1:0-54814 GCA_048214935.1 Tidjanibacter sp. | reverse complement strand
AATTTTATCGCCGTAACCGGCATTACCCTCGACCGCACGGAACTTTCCCTCGAAACCGGACAGACGGCCGTGCTCACGGCGACGGTCGAACCGGCCGATGCCACTGATAAAACGGTCGAATGGTCGTCGTCCGACGAGTCGACGGTTACGGTATCCGAAGGCACTGTAACTGCCGTGGCCGCGGGCGAGGCCACCGTAACCGCCTCCGCGGGCGGATTCAGCGCATCCTGTACGGTAACGGTCGCGGCCCCGGCTCCTCCCAAGATAGGCGATTACTTCTATTCCGACGGAACGTGGAGCGACGGCGGCCTGGTCGGCATCGAGCCGGACGGCCTGAACCCGGTCTGGAGCGACCCGAAACCCGCCCCTGAAGCGGGAAAAGAGGTTATCGGCATAGTGTTCCAGACCTTCCCGGACCGCATCGCCCAAAGCGACCGGGCCGCCGGTTACGTGCACGGCTACGTTATGGCGGTCGAAAACGCCCATTCTCCGGCCAAGCCGACCACGGCCTATTCCCTCGACACCGACTTCGACTGCCTGCGCGGGGCCAAGAATTCCGATACATGGTATCAGAACGTAAACGGCTACGAGGAAACCATGACCGTGCGCCGCACTTACGGCACGAACCTCGCGCAGTGCCCCGCCTTCGACTGGACGGTGAACGACTTTCCGCTCGCCGCGCCGGACAACACCAGCGGCTGGTTCCTGCCGAGCACCGGGCAGTTGTGGGACATGATAGCCAACCTGTGCGGACACGAAGTGGCCGTTTGCATGAAGGAATGGAGCACCCAATCGCTGAACGCCGGCTGGGGCTACGCTTCGGAAACCGTCGGCTACGACGTAATCGCCCGTTTCAACGAATCCATGTCCATGATTCCGGCCGCCGGCAAGGAGGAGATGTTCGTAACCTCTTCGGAGTATTACAGCACCTGCTCGATTTGGGCTTCCACTCCCTGCACGGTGGGCGAAACGGCCTGCATAATAAATATAGGAACAAAGGGTACGATAGAGCTTTACGAGGAGTATGCCGACGGCGACTGCGTGGCTCGCCCGATACTCGCGTTCTGACGCGCCCCGCCTGCAATCCGCTCCGGCCCCCTTTCCTAAAGGGGGCCGGTTCGCGTTTCAACGGTTATCCCCGAAGCCGAAACGGCCCTCCGTTATCCCCGAAGTCCGGCCCGTTACCGCTTTACTCGCCTTCCTGCATAGCGAACTCCTGCTCTGCGTAGGGCGTCCGCCGCTCCGGCCGTTTTCTTTTTGTAACTTTCAGTATGCTTGAAGGTTATATCGTATTAAGGTTTAATTGTGTTCCATGCGGGTGCTCCGGATGACGTATTCCGCGCGTCCCGTCCCGCCTCGGACGGCCTTCCGGCCGGATTTCGGCCTTTTTATTCCATTTTTCGCCGGTTTTTCCTGCCCCGGAAATTCCCGGAAGGATTTGCTGCACCGGCCTAATTTTCCGAAATTTACGATACGTCCTCCGGTTTCCTTCGCTTATGCGGACGAAGCCGGCGCAGAACGCGGTCTGTGCGACTCAACCGCATTTTTCTCTTTCCTTAAAACTTGACCTTATGAAAAAGAAACTGACCCTACGGCGGGAAACCGTGACTTTGCTGGGCCGCGAGCAGGGCTCCGTAATGGGAGGCGCTGCCGGAAACACCGATTTGTGTGCGCGTACTCTGGGAGCGGGCGCATGTATGTCCGTGCCTGTACCCTGTGTGACCGTTTCGGTGAAAGTTCTCGAGTGTCCGGTGTCCGAGGTATGCCGTGAAACCGACGGATGCCTGATAAGCAACGGATACGTATGCCGCGAAACAGACGTATGCAAGACGAACGGATGCATCGAATCCGTGGTACTGTGTATAATGACCGATAACCATTGAGCCCTATGAAAAGAAAACTGACTCTCCGGCGGGAAACCGTGACCCTGCTCGGAAACTCCGGCGGCCGCATTCTGGGCGGGGCCGACCCCGTAACCGGCAGATGCGTCGATACGGACTACTGCCTCGTGACCGAACGTCAGAAGACCTGCTTCAACTGCATGTCTTACAATGCGTGCAAACTTTCGGACGACGTACCGTGCGTTATTCTCTCCGAACTCTGTATGAAAACCGACGGCTGCATAGTTTCCGGCGCATGTCCGGAAACCGAAATCTGCATCCTGACCCATACCTGTTAATTGTTTTAAGATTATGAAAAAGAAACTCTTTCTCCGCAAGGAAACCGTCGCGCTGCTCGACGGCGAACAGCGCGTAATTCTGGGCGGCGGCGACACCATAGTAGTGCCCGCTCTTACAAGGACGTGCCGGACCGGGTGCGGGCCGTGCGAAACGATGTATATGCGTTCCTGCGCCGTTACCTCCGACTTTACCGACTGCGTTCTTACTGTGCGTCGATGTATATTGACCGAGGGAACCGACTGCGTCCTCGTAAGCGACGCCTGCGTAAAGACGGAAGTATGCGTTATGACGGCCGACTGCTAACCGTGTGACTTATGAAAAAGAAACTCTTTCTCCGCAAGGAAACCGTCGCGCTGCTCGACGGCGAACAGGGCGTCATTCTGGGCGGATTCGATGAGCGGCCCTATATTACCAATACCTGCAAGGCGACCGTATGTTCTCCCTGCGAAACGATGTATATGCGTTCCTGCGCGGTTATCTCGGACTTTACCTGTCCGGAGTCGGCGCAGCAGTGTATAGTAATGACCCTAAAAATCGATTGTCAGGCCGCAAGCGACTACTGTGTAAAAACGGAATTATGCGTTGCAACGGCCGACTGTTAACCGCGTGACTTATGAAAAGAAAACTCGAACTCCGCAAGGAAACCGTCGCATTGCTCGACGGCGAACAGGGCGGCATCTTGGGCGGCGACCCTTCGGTTTTCCCCGATACCCGGACTCTGTTAACGGATTGTAACGGATGCAAAAGCGCCCAGTGCGAAACCGAGAGATACGCGCGTTCCTGTATCGTTACCCCGGCCACCGAGCTTTGCCAGAGTATAAGAACGTGCATACTCACGGAACAGTCCAACTGTGTCCTTGTAAGCGAATTCTGCGTGAGAACGGAAGTATGCGTAATGACGACCGACTGTTAACCGCGTGACTTATGAAAAGAAAACTCGAACTCCGCAAGGAAACCGTCGCATTGCTCGACGGCGAGAAAGCCGGCGTTTACGGCGGCGAGCGTTATTCCATGGCCTGTGCCACGCACAATAACGTGCCTCCCGACTGTCCCATGACGAACTGGTGCGTAGAAACCGATTTCTGCATCATCAGCCGGCAGGGCGATACGTGTATTTCCGTGAATATATGCAAGGTTTCCGACGATTTCAAATGCCTCGTGTCGGATAATTGCATTATCTCGCGGCCTTGTCTGAACACCGATGTGTGTGCGGAGCCGGCCGGTTGATAATGGGATGCCATGAAAAGAAAACTCGAACTCCGCAAGGAAACCGTCGCGCTGCTCGCCGTCGAGCAGCGCGGCATTCTGGGCGGCGGCAGCGAAGTAGGGCCGATTCTTACCCGAACTTGCGAGGCCACGGTCTGCTTTCCGTGCGAAACCATGTACAGGCGCTCCTGCGCTATCGTGTCCGATTTTACCGATTGTCCCGGAACTTTGCGGCAATGTGCGGCGGTGTCCGAAGAGCCCGGCTGCCCGGGATGGATGTCGGATGCGGTGAACGGAGCCTGCACGCCGGATATACCGGCTCCCGGAGCCTGATTCCGCAGCGTGCGGAAACCGTGTGACCATTGCGCCCGCGCCTTTCCGGAGCGGGCGCTTTTCGGCCGTTCCTTCCGCCGCCCTGCCGCAAAGCTCCTCCTGCCGCCCGCCGTCACTCCGGCTCTTCCCCTGAACCTCTTTTCCGCCCACTTCCGCCGCCTTGCCGCAAAGCTCCGCCTGCCGTCGCTCCGGCCCTTCCCCTGAACCTCTTTTCCGCCCCTTTCCCGCCGCCTCCCGCTCTTGCCTCTGCCACTCTTCCCGGCCCCCTCTTTCCCTGACCCTTCCCGGCCGCCTTGCCGCGGAGTTCCGCCTTCCTTCCTCCACTGCGCCGACCCTGCCTGCCTTCTCTTTACGTAAGGCTGTACTTTTAGCTTCCACATATATTGTTGATGTTCATTGTGTTATCACGAGGACAAAAAATATTTTTCAAAAAATGTATCTCGAAGGGTACAATTTATGAAATAACGTTGTATATTTGTGCCGGCTTCGATGCGCAGCCTTATGCTCGTACCGGCCGGGGCGAAGTGCGGTGACGGCGCTCGCCGTTCGGAAAAGTGGGGGCTTTCCGGACGGAGGGGACGGGCGAAACCGGTATCTGCCGCACATGGGGACGGAACGTTTTTAAGGCTGTACGTCGGCGAAGTTAGGGAGGGCTTGACTTTGCCCGGGGCTTTCACTATCTTTGAATAAGATAGGATGCGGTTCGGCAATCTTTGCGTGCAAGCACGCCCGATTGCCCTCACCTTTCACTATCTTTGTAGTGGATAAGAAACTTTTGCGTATCTGTCTGAATTACAGCGTTGAGTAGTGAGAAAGAAAGTTGTCGGTAACGATTTAGCGACAATGTAACTGCGCTGAACTGCTGCACTTTGCATCTCGTCAAACAACTCAAATACAAAAATAGCTTAATTTTTTGATTGGGCAATTAGTTTGCCACGATTTTAATATAGTCTAATATACCTGTTCTATTATTAGAATAAAGATCACCTGCATTCTATCTAACTAAAGTTGTCCACCTATACCCTTATATTTTTCTATAAATGAAGCAATCTTTTTGAAAACGCTTTGCTTTTTCGTCAAATACAGTGGGTTCAGAGGACTCATCTTAGGTAAAATAGCGTTAAGTTCCGTTCCGTTTTCGCTTGCATACTCACGCTTTAAAGAGACTGAGATGTAACGTTTTGCCTCTTGTTCATTTAGGTTCTCATCAGCAATTAACTGTGCTGCCTCTACTCTCAATTTTTCTTGTGCATAGCTATAGAAGGAATCCAGAATACTTGGTTTATCGCAGATAGCGTCTAAATCTGTTTCGTTGATATAATCAACCACTAAGCTCTCTTTTGCTCTATTGCCAATACTTGCACGGATAACCCTGCGGATTTCCTCAATCAATGCAACTTTGTCGCTGGTCTTTTTGTTATGCTCAAAGATTAGTTCAAGAATATAGTCGAAGTTTATCTCTTGAGATTTTAGCAAATCGACCTCAAAGACTACATCATCCCAATCAACCTTTGACTTCTCCTCTTCTTTGCCACTTCTCTCACGTCTTAACCAGTCACGAATATCATTATAGGTAGACCTGTAATCTTGAATTGTCCGATCGGGTAGTACCTGAATTTGTTGCATTGTGGCTATGTCCTCATCTGTCACAAAGTTCGCCTCTTTGAATGCTTCAAGGGCTTGAGGATCGTTTATGTCTATTGCTTGAAGAGCCTTTAGGTGCGTAAATTCATCGTAATTTTGCAGGATATTTTCTACACGCAGGTACTCACCGAATAGTTTTACAAACTCCTTTTTATCGCTCTCGGTAACTATTTCTTCCGGCGTTGGGAACTTCTCGTTTAGCTCCGCTACAACTTCTATGTAACCTCTACGTGCTTCGCCTGTCACAATATCCGTAAAGCCCTCCAAATACTCTTTGTAGCTCTTTTCGAGTACTACATTTCTTGTGCTACTATCCCCGAATGTTTGAATTGCCTGAATTGTCGCAGCCTCCAAATCTCTAAAAGTAACGATATTACCAAACGTTTTGGTAGCATCATAAATTCGGTTGGTACGAGAGAAAGCCTGCATAAGTCCGTGATAGCGCAGGTTTTTATCCACAAATAGCGTATTGAGTGTAGGAGCATCAAATCCCGTAAGGAACATGCCTACAACAATAACAAGATCAACCTCTTTGCTTTTTACTCTTTTGGCAAGGTCACGGTAATAGTTCTGAAACTCTTTGCTATCAACACCATAACTTGTTTTAAACATTGCGTTATAATCGTCAATAGCCTTGGTTAGAAACTCTTTAGCACTCAGATCCATTGCCGTAGGCTCAAAGGTTTCGTCAACTATCTCGCCTATAGCGTTTTGCTCTTCGTTGGCAGCAAAAGAGAAGATAGTCGCAATCTTGAGCGGTTTTTCACTATCCTTTTGCAGAAGGTTCAGCTCCTCATAGTAACATTTTGCGGCATCAATCGAACTAACTGCTAACATCGCATTAAAACCTTTTCCTCCTCCTTGGTTACGATGGGTTTTGATTCTGAAATTCTGCAAGATATATTGCGATATCTCTTTTATGCGAGCAGGGTGAAGCATTGCTTTTTTATACTCTGCTGAGCTCAGTTTTTCCTCATTTTGCTCTGACTCAATCCCCTTGAATTTAGGTCGAACATCGTTGTAATCAACTTTGAACTTCAATACCTTTTCATCTCTGATTGCATCTGTGATGACATATGAGTGCAGCTCACGACCAAATACGCTTGCGGTTGTCTCATCTCCCAAAGCATTTTCAGGAAATATAGGCGTTCCAGTAAAACCGAATTGATAGTATCGTTTAAACTTTTTCCGTAAGAGCTTTTGAGCCTCTCCGAACTGCGAGCGGTGACATTCATCAAAGATGAATACTACCTGTTTTTGATAGATTGATAATTCACCTTCGCTCTTCATCAAGTTGTTTAACTTCTGAATGGTGGTAACTATAATCTTGTTGTCGTCTCTTTCGAGGTTTCTTTTTAGCCCTGCTGTGCTCTCAGAGCCATTGACGCTATCGGGAGAGAATCGTTGATACTCTTTCATCGTCTGAAAGTCAAGATCTTTCCGATCCACTACAAAGAATACTTTGTCGATAAAGTCAAGCTGTGTTGCCAGTCGAGCCGCTTTGAAACTGGTGAGGGTTTTGCCCGATCCTGTCGTGTGCCATATATATCCGCCACCTTCGGGCTTAGACCATTGCTTTGCTTGAAATGAGCTTTTAATTTTCCATAGGATTCTCTCAGTTGCTGCAATTTGATAGGGTCGCATGATTAGCAGCGTGTCGCTGGTATCAAAAACCGAGTAGGTGAGCAACACATTTAAGAGCGTGTTCTTTTGGAAAAATGTAGCTGTAAAATCCTTTAAATTTTTGATTAACGTGTTATCGGCTTTCGCCCAGTTCATCGTAAAGTCGAAGCTGTTTTTATTTCGCTCTGTAGTATTTGCAAAATATCGGCTATCTGTTCCGTTCGAAATAACGAAAATTTGCAGGTACTTGAATAGAGAATTTTCTCGGTTAAAACTCTCTTTCGTATAGCGGTGTACTTGATTAAACGCTTCACGGATAGCTACGCCACGCTTTTTTAACTCCACTTGCACCAACGGCAACCCGTTGACCAATATGGTAACATCATAACGATTGGCATGCGTTCCTGTCTGCTCAAATTGTGATATTACCTGTAATTTGTTACGAGTAACATCTTTTTTGTCTACTAAGTAAATATTTTGAATGTGCCCATCGTCAAACACAAAGTCATGGATGTGATTATCGTGTATTTTTCTTGTCTTCTCAACGAGGTTGTCACTTGGCTTATCCAAATACTCCTCCACATAACGCCCCCATTCACCATCGCTAAATACCACATTATTAAGCACCTGAAGTTGTTCCCTTACATTGGCAAGCATAGCTTCAGCACTCTTTATTGAGGGGTTTTCATAGCCTTGGTTAACGAGGTCTTGTATAAGTTCTCGTTCGAGGGCAAACTCCGTTTGATAACCAACAGGAGGTTCACTCACCATTGAGTACTTGGCGTAATCGTCAAGAACTATAAAATTTTTCGACTCCGCTATGGGTTTATATTGTATCATTTCATTCAATTTCTTTGTTGTTGTTAATGCTTGACCTGAAATGGTATGTGGGGATTATAACATCATGTACGAGGTATCTCAAAACGCTTTTGTCATTTTCATCTACAATTGAGACCTCTTCCCCATTGTGTTTAGAATGACTATATAGGTTTATTATCCGTTTATAGTATGCTTCGCGGGCTTCACTAGGCAATAGTTCTTTCCAGTTTGCATGGCCGAGAAAGGTAGAAGTCTTTTCAAGTATATTGCGTAGAAAGTTAAAATGATACTTTTGAATATTATTTGATTCAATAGCTTTTTCAATTTCAGATAAAAGCATAAGATGATAGGAAAAAGGAGAATCATTAGATTTTACGGTTGTATAAGTTCCATCATCCATTTTCTCCAAACGCATCTTTATGCTGTTACCATCATTTCTAAACTCATTAAAAAGAACGTTGTAAAAGAGTGGGTTATGCGTTGAAATAATGAATTTCAAGCCACTCGATTTTTTTATAAGTGTCGCCAGATTAACAGCTAATTCTATTAAGTGATTGTCATCTAAAGAACTCACCGGATCGTCAATAAAAACATATTCCAAGCTATTAAACTGGTCGGTTTCTCTTTCGTTGGGTTCTGCAATATTTAAAACCTCGACAACTTGTTCAAGCAAGCTATAAAATACACACCAAATTAAGCAGCTTTCTTCCCCTTTTGAAATTTTAATATTGTCAATGACTTGGTCATTTCCCCTTGCGAGAGAAAAGGTGATTTCAGAATATGCACTTATAGTAATTTCTCTATTATCTTTATCCTTAACTATATATTCTTCATTAAAACGAGGGCTTAGTTTATCGCTGGTGTAATGCTGAAGATGCGATACTATATTATTCTCCTGCCCTTGATCTTGAAGTACCCATTTGGTAAAATTGTTTGGTTGTATTTTTATTTTTCGATTCAAGTCAGCATTATTCCAGTAGAACAAGTCTTCTGTAAAGGCATTATAGTAAAGTAATTTAATGCCTGATTCTTCTTTATCTTCTGCTTCATCGCCTTTGGGTGCGACCAACTCTTTGAATTCACGAGACAAACGCGTTTTTCCTGTGCCATTAAAGGCGTAAATCAACTGTACTTTTTTATTGGCATCTCTCAGCGTTTGGGCTATTTCCGTTAATGTTCTTCCCATATTATTCCCTTAAATTCTCCTTTGGAAATGTTAGTAACATATCTCGGTAGTATTCATACTGTTTCTGACGTAACTCAATCTCTTTTGGCAGACCTTCATTTATTGAAGCTGTGAGGGTGTCGAATTTATCTAAGATTGAAACGATACGTTCTTGTTCCGCTGATGAAGGGACTGGAATTTTTATTTTCGCTAAATCATCAGTATTAACACGTCTGACTTTTGTACCTGTAATAAAAGGTCGCTTTTGTTTTTGAAATTGCTCAGTTTGGAAAAAATAAGCGACATATTTAGGGTGCAATTTATGAGTATAGTAACAAGCATCACTGCTAACTGCTATGTCTTCATCACCTAACCATGCTACTGCTTTGCATACGTCTTCATCATTTTCACTTGTTGTTGCTATAATCAAATCTCCGTAATTAGCCTTGCGTGCTTTCTTCGCAAACTCTTCAGAAACAAAAGTTTTGGTTTTGTCTGTATGTGTGCCATAGTGCGTGTAGATTTGCCCATAATGAATACAGCCAACTCCTGTCTCGGTAAAGTCTTTCTTCTGTAGTCCACCACCCCGAGTAAACTTGCCAATGCTATCATCACCTAAAGGTAGATATTGAATCTCACTATCATCAAAATTAAAAAGCTCTTCACGATAGTAATCATACTGCTTTTTACGAGCTGTAAGCTCCGCTGTAAGCTCCGCTGTAAGCTCCGTAAAAGTATTTAAGATACGAACTATCTCTTTTTGGATTGCAAGTGATTTTTCTGGATTATCTGGACATGGAATAGGGATTTCAAGCTTTGCTAAATCTTTCGGATATACGTGTGGTACACCTGAACCTTTTTGTAAATTATGAATCCAGAATTGATTATTCAGTAAAAAATGAAAGACATATCTTGTATTCAAAACAGACAGATCTGGCTTGACAGAAAACGCATCAGATACAAATATTGGCTCATTCCAATACATAACAAAACCAGCGTATGCACCACTGCCTGCGATAGTAATAGTTTCGCCATCACGGTTGAATTCGGAATTATAATACGCAGGTGTTTGACCTCCGCTAATTACAGGAATGGTTCCAGCGCTTTTAGTTTTTGCGGTTATCGTTTTGCCTCTATCAAGCTCCGAAACCTCTCCCAATGGCTTCCACTCAACGTCGACACCGTCTAGTAATTTATCTAAATAACTCATGCCTCAATCTCCTTTAAAATAGTATCAATATCAGCACGGAGTGCATTTATCTTCGCCACAGTTTGTGAAATTTCTGCATTCAGTGCCGCAATATCTACCTTCTCACGATTATCCTTTGCTTCCACGTAGGAGCTAACAGAAAGGTTATAGTCGTTTTCGGCAATAAGTTTGTTGTCTACCGATTTAGTAACATGATCAACATCTTCTTTTCGGTCGAATATCTCCATAATCCTCTCGATATGCTTATCCTCAAGAATATTGTTGTTGGTTTCCTTTTTGAAGAAATCCTCACCACTTGCATCTATAAACTGTGTCTTTGTATCTTGTTTATTCTTAGCAAGTACCAAGATATTTACAGCGATTGAAGTGCCGTAGAATAGATTTGGAGCTAATGAAATAACTGTTTCCACAAAGTTGTTATCTACCAAATACTTTCTAATCTTTTGCTCTGCACCACCACGGTAGAAAATACCGGGGAAACAGACAATAGCCGCCCTACCTTTACCCGAAAGATAGCTCAGAGCGTGCATTACAAAGGCAAAATCCGCCTTTGACTTAGGCGCGAGCACTCCAGCAGGAGCAAAACGGTCGTCGTTAATCAGCGTAGGGTCGTCCGAGCCAATCCAATTGACCGAATAAGGTGGATTGGAAACAATGGCATCAAAAGGCTTATCATCTCCAAATTGAGGATCTCTAAGCGTATCACCAAGTGCAATATTAAATTTATCGTAGTTCACATTATGCAAAAACATATTCATACGAGCAAGGTTATAGGTCGTGTGATTTATCTCTTGACCAAAGAAACCCTCTTCAATAATATGATTATCAAAATGTTTTTTAGCTTGTAAAAGTAGCGAGCCAGAACCACAGGCTGGGTCATAAATCTTATTCACGCTTGTCTGTTTGTGCATAGCAAGCTGTGCGATGAGCTTAGAAACGTGTTGCGGGGTAAAGAACTCACCTCCCGACTTGCCTGCATTAGCGGCATAGTTAGAGATGAGAAATTCATAGGCATCACCAAACAGGTCTATCTGATTATCCTCGAAGTTCCCAAAATTCAACTCTTCCACGCCTTTCAGCACAGCAGCTAAGCGACTGTTTTTGTTCTCAACCGTATTACCAAGTCGGGTGCTGGTAGTATCGAAATCGGCAAACAATCCTTTTATATCTTCCTCCGAAGGATAACCGGTGGCAGAACTCTCAATCTCATTAAATATGTTTTTTAGCTCCGTGTTCAGATTCGGATTTGTATTTGCTGTCTTGGCTACATTCACAAAAAGCTGACTCGGATATATAAAATACCCTTTGGTCTTTATTGCATCATCTTTAATCTCTGGTGTAATTACACTGTCAGGTAAATTAGCATAGTTAATGCTATCATCGCCTCCCTCGATATAATTAGAGAAATTTTCGCTTATAAAACGATAGAAAAGTGCTCCCAGCACAAACTGTTTAAAGTCCCAGCCATCAACAGCACCACGTACTTTATTGGCTATTTTCCATATCTTGGCTTGTAACTCATCCCTTTGAATTATAGTTGTCATCTTTATTATATTGTTTCAGTATGATTATACGCACTAAATATCATTTGCTTTTATTGATTAAATCTCTTCTATCAACATTCAATAGCTCAGCTATTCTTGAAAGAGTTACCAGATCGGGTTGCGAAACGTTAGTACACCATTTAGAAACGGTAGACGGATCTTTGCCCAATTCTTTTGCTAACCATTTGCCAGTCCTCTTCTTTTCAACAAGAATTATTTTAAGCCGATTTATATCTTTCATTCTAGTCATTTTATTGAATCTACTACAAATATATTGATTTATCTGAATTAAGGGAAACAAATTATCTTTTTTTAATTGTTATCTTTGAATCGCCCGACTTCGGAGGGCGATTGCTCCCCGTCAGGGCAAGGCTTTCGGAGTAACCCGAAAGGTATCGAGTAACTCGATACACACCTTGCTATGTTCCTATGTTCCGACGTACATAAAAATCCGACAGAAGTCGGATTGAGGAAGAACGGATTTCGACCGTTTCATGAAGCCGTGCGATACGCCTTGTCGTTCGGGTGCAAGGCAGAGATTTCCGAGGCTACTTTTCCGAGTTCTAAAACGCCAACTACCGTTAAAAACGATGCAAGCGATATTTTAGGTAGGTTTGAATAACGACAGAGATACGGAACGGAAGATACAGCAATTTGAGTCTTTGCATACGTGTTGCCACAAAACCTTGCCGATTTATGGAGCGGGCGGTTCGAATAGTTATTACAGTAAAGAGGCGTTGTCGTACAGATTTACGGATTTACTGTCGTATTGTCGTGGGACTCGCAGATGTTCGAACACAAACCAATCAGAGTAAGATACAAGAATTTGTCGATATAATACCCGGCAGATGAAAACGATAACGGGCAGGTTTTGAAGCCTGCCCGCCGTTCTTAACAGATGAATCCCTCTTTGTACTGAATGATAATCGGAGCCGCTGCCCGTGCCGGGGCGGTAGCCCGTCGGATTAGCCATTTGCGCAGCACCGCCGCACCCCGTGTATTGAGCCGGAACGCAAGGGAGGCCACCACTTCCATGTTATACACGTCCGCGCCGTTTCCGTTTTCCAGCCGGACGTACTTGCAGACCTCGTAATCGTGTAGCGTATCGCTTTTGATGATTGCCTTGATACCCGCGTTTACCGCTCCGGCAGTCGTGCCGAACAATTCGGCAAGCTCCATTGCCGTCATCCATACCTTGCTCCCCGTCAGGGTTACGCCGTTTTCGCTGATTGTGATTTTATCTCTTTTCATCGTGCATTCGTTTTTAGATAGTTTGACAAATAAAATTCTCCATTTGCTCGATACGCTGCGACAACTTTTCCATATCGCGGCTGACTTTTTCTGCCGTAATCTTGGCGTAAATCTGCGTAGTGCGGATGCTGCGGTGTCCGAGCATCTTCGAGAGCGTTTCGATGGGCACGTCATTCGACAGGCATACGGTCGTCGCGTAGGTGTGGCGGCTCATGTGCCACGTGACATTTTTCTCAATACCGCATTTTCTCGCAATAACCTTAATGCTGTTCTTGCAGTTGGCATAACATGGAACGGGCAGCAGCTTATCGCCCTCGGCCATGCCTTCGTATTTCTCGATGATATGCTTGGCAACGTCCAGCAAGCGGATATTCGATTCCGTACCCGTCTTTTGGCGGTTGGTGATAATCCACAGATGGCCGTCGAACGAGGTTTGCAGGTTCGCTTTGGTCAGATTCGCCATATCCGTCCAGCTCAACCCCGTAAAGGTGCAGAAGATGAACAGGTCGCGGATGACCTCGTAACTCTTCTTTTTGAACGTACCGTTGATAAGGAGCTTGATTTCCTCTTTGGTCAGGAAACCCCGCTTTGTTTCCTCTTTGGTGATGCTGTACGCGAAGAACGGATCGCGTTGCAACAGTCCGTTATTGACGGCCATGTAGATGATTTTCCGGAACGGCATCATGTATGACCAAACCGTATTGTTGCAATGGTTCTTTTCGGTTTTGAGGAACAGCTCGAAGTCGGTGATGAACGCGGGCGCAAGCTCACGTAGGGCAATGTCGCTGACCTTGTACCGCTTTTCGATAAATTCCGCGAGGTGGTTATACACGGTGCAGTATTTCCAATAGCTGCGCAGGCTTTTGAGCTTGCCTACCTGCTTTTCGTAATCTTCGTTATGCTGCCGGAATACCGCCAGCAGCGTTTCATGGTTCATACCCAATCCCAGATAGGCGTTGCGCACTTTCTCGGCGGTTACATAGTTGTCCCGGTCGGCAATCTTCTGATAGGCTTGGTTGATACCCACGCGGATTTTATCCAGCATCCGGTTGGCCTCCTGCGCCACCACGCTGCGACCAGACACGCGGCCTAACTCCACGTTCCACGATTTTTCCTCCACGTCCAGCTTGCAACTGAACTGTGCGATTTTGCCGTTTACTGTAATCCGGCACATCACCGGAACAAGCCCGTTCTTCTTCGGGGCGTTGCGTTTCAGATAGAATAAAACTTTGAAAGTCGATCTCATAACTCTACAATTTTTAAGTGAACAAAATTATTTCTTGTAGAGCCGTTCGTCGATACGCAAAATGCAGCGAATCAGCGCAATCGCACCCGAAAACCGACTTTTTTCGCGGTGCGCAACCCATAATCCGAAATTCCTGCTACATTTGCAGTCGGAATCCTCCAAATTATGCTTGTAATTCAGCGTGTTGGAATCCTCCTAAAATTTCCGCCGCCGTTTTGAAAAGAGTAACGGGATAGTAACGTAACTCCGGTTTCATGTGGCTTTTCGGCGGTTTCGCTTGGCTTCGTCCTTGCAGTCCATTTTCCTCTAAACCCCTTGTTTACAACCTTCTTGCGCTCATCTGCTCATTCTCTCATTTTTTATTCTTATCTTTGAATAAGATAGAATGCGGTTCGGCAATCTTTGCGTGCAAGCACGCCCGATTGCCCTCACCTTTCGCTATCTTTGAATAAGATAGGATGCGGTTCGGACAAGCTCGAATAAATTCGGCTTGTCGCTCACCTTTCGCTATCTTTGTTTTTGTAACGTAAAATCGTGCGTATGAAAAAAACTTTGCTCTTTTCTTTGGCGGCGGCTTGTGCGGCCTTGCAGGAGGCGCAGGCGCAGACCGTCGAGCAGGCGTCGGCGCGGCCGCGCCTGCGGGTGTCGGCGGATTAACTTGCAGTAGGAAGTGAAGGAGAAAGTAGTCGTCGGGCTTTCGGGCGGCGTGGACTCGTCGGTGGCGGCGGCGCTGCTGCTCGACGCGGGTTACGAGGTCGTCGGCCTGTTCATGGTGAACTGGCACGACACGGCCGGAACCCTGTCGGGCGACTGCCCGTGGGAGGAAGACCGCCTGCTGGCCGATATGGTGGCGCGGCGGCTCGACATTCCGTTCCACACGGTCGATTTGAGCGACGAGTACCGCCGCAGGGTGGTTGACTACATGTTCGGGGAGTACGGGCGCGGCCGCACTCCGAATCCGGACGTGATGTGCAACCGCGAAATAAAGTTCGACGCCTTCGTGCGCGAAGCGCGGCGGCTGGGTGCGGACTTGGTGGCCACCGGCCACTACTGCCGCCGCGAGGTCGCCGGAGGGCCGGACGGAGAGCCGGTTTACCGCCTGCTGGCGGGAGCCGACCCCGGCAAGGACCAGAGCTATTTCCTGTGCGGGCTGTCGCAGGAGCAGCTCTCCGGGGCGCTGTTCCCGGTGGGCGGGCTGCTCAAAAGCGAGGTGCGCCGCATAGCTGCCGAGCGTCGGCTGCCTACGGCTTCCCGGAAGGACTCGCAGGGAATATGTTTCGTCGGGAAGGTCGATTTGCCGGTGTTCCTTCAGCAGAAGCTGGCCGCCCGCGAGGGGGATATAATGGAAATTCCGGAGGATTATCCGGGCTTTTCTTCCGCCGCCGCGGCCGTGAACGGAACGCCGGAGCCGGAGGAGTTGCGGCGGCTGGCGGCTCCGTACGTTTACTCTCCGCAGGACGGCCGCACGGTCGGACGGCACGAAGGGGCGCATTTCTATACCGTCGGACAGCGCAAGGGCCTCGGCGTGGGTGGGCGCAAGGAGCCGCTGTTCGTGATAGGAACCGACGTGGAACGCAATATCGTCTATGTCGGACAGGGCCGGGAGCATCCGGGGCTTTACCGCCGGGCGTTGCAGGTATTGCCGGAAGAGATGCACTGGGTCAGGCCCGACCGGGCTTTGCAGCCCGGGGAGAGCCGCCGGGTGCGGGCGCGCATCCGTTACCGGCAGCCCCTTCAGGACGCGAGGCTGTACGTGAACGGCGAGGGCGGGTGGCTCGTGTTCGACGCGCCGCAGCGGGGAATCACGCCCGGACAGTTCGCGGCGTGGTACGAGGGCGACGAGCTTACCGGCTCCGGAACGATAGACCGTTGAACCGCGGCGCTGTTCCGGTGCGGAGGGCCGTCGGATTCGGATGCGTTCCGGAATGACCGGCCGCAGGCTCCCGAACAGTATATGGGCGCGGTTTGCCGCGCGGAAACATTATGGAGAAGACTATTGCGGCCATTGTGTCCGCGCTGATGCTGTCGCTTTGCGCCCCGCTGCGGGCGCAGGAACCGCGCTTTCCGGCGGAGCGGCCGGAGGGGGTTCCCGGAAATGCGCCGGGCATGTCGGCGTGCGGTTCGGCTGCTGCCGGGACGCCGGTTGCGGTGGCTTTCTGGAACGCGGAGAACCTTTACGATACCGTCCCCTCGCCGTTCGGAGGCGATGCGGAGTTCACCCCCGCCGGAAGGAGGCGCTGGAACACGGAGCGTTACCGCGCCAAGCTGGAGGCTCTGGCCCGCGTGCTGGACGGGCTGTCGGCCGACGTGGTCGGGCTGGCGGAAGTGGAAAGCGAGGCGGCCCTGCGCGACCTCGCCGCCGCGCTGGCCGACGACTATTCATACATCCACCGCACCACCGGCGACCGGCGCGGAGTGGACCTCGCGCTCCTTTACCGGGCCGACAGGTTCTTCCCGCATTCCGTACGACAAATCGAGGGAGCCGGGCCGCGCCAGCCGCTTTACGTGCGGGGCACGCTGGCGGGAAGCCGCGTGGATTTGCTCATCTGCCACCTGCCCTCGAAGCTGTCCCCGCGGCGGCTTCGCATGTCGGCGCTGCGGAGGGTGGCGGCGTTCGCGGACTCGCTTCGCCGCGCCGACCCGCAGGCCCGGCTCGTGGTGGTCGGCGATATGAACTGCGACCCGTCCGAACCGGAGTTCCGCTCCACGCTGGGGCGTACCGGACTTTTCATGCCGCTGACCGAAACCGTCGGGCCGCGGAGCGGAATGGCCCGGAAAGAGGCGCCCGTAACGGCGGATTCCGGCGCTTCCGTCCGGCGGCGGAAGGGTTCGTACGGCCGTCGCCGCTGGGCCGGAACCTATGTGTACGACGGGCGGTGGCTGCTTTACGACAATATTCTCCTTTCCGGGGCGTTTATCGCTCGGGCGGCCGCACCGGACGAACAGAAAAACGACTGCGGCGGTTCCGCCGCGGCCGGGGCTTCCGCGAAGGATGCCGGGCCGGAGCTTCGGCTGTTGCGGGCCGGGGTTTACGTTACGCCCGAATCGCTCGGCGGGGATGGCGTGCCTCCGTATGCGAGGGGAGCGCCGCGCCGCACGGCCTCGCCGTCGCCGGGCGCTGCCGGGGCGAGCGACCACCTGCCGGTGTATGCCGTGTTCGGCCGCGGGGAGCCTTCCGGGATTCCCGACGGAACCGCCTGCGGGAAAAGGGAATGCCGACCGTGAAAGGCTCGGGTTCCGGATTTGGCATTGTGCGCGAAAATCGGTAACTTCGCGGGCGCTTTATAAAAGTGGAAAATAAAACCAAATCATACGTAACAGGAAGATGTTGAAAGCAAAGCGAGTCTATACCTTCGGCGACAAGAAGGCCGAGGGTAACGGAAAAATGAGGGAGCTGCTCGGAGGCAAGGGAGCCAATCTCGCCGAGATGAACCTTATAGGAATACCGGTTCCTCCGGGATTCACGATTACCACGGAGGTTTGTTCGGAATATTACCAGCAGGGACGCGATAAGGTTATCGAAACGATTCGTCCGGAGGTGGAAGCCGCCGTAAGGGGCATAGAGGAGCTGACCGGAATGAAGTTCGGCAGCGACGCCAGCCCGCTGCTGGTGTCGGTGCGCAGCGGCGCGCGCGCGTCGATGCCCGGCATGATGGACACCATTCTGAATCTCGGCATGAACGACAAGGCCGTGGAGGCGTTGGCCAAGCGCACCGGGAATCCGCGCTTCGCGTGGGATTCGTACCGCCGTTTCGTGCAGATGTACGGCGACGTGGTGCTCGGAATGAAGCCCGCGAGCAAGGAGGACGAAGACCCGTTCGAGGAAATAATCGACTCGGTGAAGGCCAGAAGGGGCGTGAAGAACGATACCGACCTTACCACGGACGACCTCAAGGAACTCGTGCAGCTTTTCAAGAAGGCCGTAAAGAAGAATACCGGCTCGGACTTCCCGGCCGACCCGTGGCAGCAGCTCTGGGGAGCCGTGTGCGCCGTGTTCGGAAGCTGGATGAACGAGCGGGCCATCCTTTACCGCAAGCTCAACAACATACCCGCCGAGTGGGGCACGGCCGTGACCGTGCAGGCCATGGTGTTCGGCAACATGGGCGAGAGGTCGGCCACGGGCGTGGCGTTCTCGCGCGACGCCGCCACGGGCGAAAAGCTCTTCAACGGCGAGTACCTGATTAACGCGCAGGGCGAGGACGTGGTGGCCGGTATCCGCACCCCGCAGCAGATAACCCTCGAGGGTTCGCGCCGCTGGGCCAAGGCCCAGAACGTCGCCGAGAAGGACAGGGCCGAGAAGTTCCCCTCGCTGGAAGAAGCAATGCCGGTGGTTTACAAGGAGCTGGACGGAATCCAGCGCAATCTGGAAAAATATTTCGCCGACATGCAGGACATGGAGTTCACCATTCAGGACGGCAAGCTCTGGATGCTCCAGACCCGCAACGGCAAGCGTACCGGGGCCGCCATGGTGAAAATCGCCATGGACATGCTCGACGAGGGGCTAATCGACGAAAAGACCGCAGTGTTGCGCTGCGAGCCCGCCAAGCTCGACGAATTGTTGCATCCGGTGTTCGACAAGGCCGCCATAAAGGGCGCGAAGGTGATGACCAAGGGCTTGCCCGCGTCGCCGGGAGCCGCCACCGGGCCGGTGGTGTTCTTCGCCGAGGACGCCGAGAAAATCCTTGAGAAAACCGGTTCGAGGGCCATTCTGGTCCGTATCGAAACGTCGCCCGAGGATTTGAAGGGGATGCTCGACGCGGCCGGGATTCTGACCGCGCGCGGCGGCATGACTTCGCACGCGGCCGTGGTGGCGCGCGGCATGGGCAAGTGCTGCGTGTCGGGAGCCGGGGAGCTTAAAATCGACTACAAGGCCCGCACTCTGAACGTGGGCGAATATACCGTGCACGAGGGCGACTGGATTTCGCTCAACGGCTCGACCGGAGAGGTCTATCTCGGACAGGTGGCCACCCGCGCCGCCGACCTGAGCGGCGACTTCGGCAAGCTGATGGACCTGACCAGCAAGTACGCCCACCTTGCCGTGCGCGCCAACGCCGACACTCCGAAGGACGCCGAGCAGGCTTTCCGCTTCGGGGCGCAGGGCATCGGTCTTTGCCGCACGGAGCACATGTTCTTCGAGGGCGACCGCATCATGGCCGTAAGGGAGATGATTCTGGCCGACGACGAGGACGGGCGGCGCGTGGCGCTGGCCAAGCTGCTGCCGATGCAGCGCGGCGACTTCGAGGGGCTGTTCAGGGCCATGAACGGCTATCCGGTGACGGTGCGCCTTCTGGACCCGCCCCTGCACGAGTTCGTGCCCCATTTCGAGAAGGAGCAGCGCGAGCTGGCCAAACAGATGGGCGTGAGCTACGAGGCCGTAAAGGCCAAGGTGGAGGCCCTGAACGAAGTGAACCCGATGCTCGGCCACCGCGGATGCCGCCTCGGAAACACTTATCCGGAAATCACCGAAATGCAGGCCCGCGCCATTCTGGAGGCGGCCATGAACGTAAAGGCGCAGGGGATTCCGGTGCATGTCGAAATCATGGTTCCGCTGGTGGGCAACCACAAGGAGCTGCGCTACCAGAAGAACATTATCGACGGCGTGGCCGCCGAAGTGTTCGCCGAGCGCAACGACCGCATAGAGTACATGGTGGGCACGATGATAGAGGTTCCGCGCGCGGCCGTGACGGCCGACCAGATAGCCGAGGTGGCCGAGTTCTTCTCGTTCGGCACGAACGACCTGACGCAGATGACCCTCGGATTTTCGCGCGACGACATAAGCAAGTTCCTGCCGGTTTATCTGGCGAAGGGCATTCTGAAGGCCGACCCGTTCCAGATACTCGACCGCAAGGGCGTGGGCCAGCTCGTGAGGGAGGGCGTGTTCAAGGGCCGCAGCGTACGGCCGGAGCTCAAGTGCGGAATCTGCGGCGAGCACGGCGGCGAGCCGAGCAGCGTGGAGTTCTGCCACTGGGCCGGACTGAATTACGTGAGCTGTTCGCCTTTCCGCGTGCCCATAGCGCGTCTGGCCGCCGCACATGCGGCTCTCAAATAAGTTTCCGTCTCCGCTGAGGTTTGTAGCACAGTCGGCCCCGCCGCGCTTCGAGCGCGGCGGGGTTTTTACGGCCGGTCGGCGGAAAAACGCGTCCGGATTTGGAAAAACGGGGGGGGGTATTGCCTTGGTCCGTCGAACCTAAAACCCGAACCATGAAAAAGCCCCGCCGCATAAGGGATGCGGCGGGGCCGTTTTCGCCGTGGGGCGGGTTACTCGTAGGTAAAGGTATATACCAATGGCTTTTCCTCCGGCTCGGTAAAGGTGATGGAGGTTATGTAACCGTCGGCATCGGTTTCGTACTTCAAATCGGTAGAATAGCCGGGATAAGCTATTTTCTGCGGCATGCGGGCGCTGCGATGTCCGGTGAAATCCAGTATCATGGCATAGTCCGGAGCGCCGTTCATAATGCCGTAAACGATTCCGAACATGTTTATGTTCATGTCGTTGGCCACGCTGCCCGGAGTGATGTCCATGGTTATGGGACCGTCCTCGGTCCGGGCCGTCAGGGAGGTTATATCGTTTCCGGTCCATTCGAAATCGATGGTGACGGGTTCTTCCTCGTCGGAGGTATCCACGACACGGGAGAGATAGTCGCCGTTGTAGCCGTACTCCTGCTCGTAATACTCGGTGTACGAGCTTCCCTTTTCGGTTCCCGTCAGCGCAACGGCCTTGCCCCCGGAGAGGGTGTAGGCGAAATCGACCGTATAGGAGTCGCCCGGCTCGGCCCAGGTTCCGGACGCTTCGAGCTTATTGTCGCCGCAGGCAATCTTCACGCCGCCTGTGGCCGTTACGCGGCCCTACCGGTAGGTGAAGTGCAGCCGGTCGTAGTGGTTTTCCCAGCGCATGCGTATGTCGGTTATGTAGCCGTCCTTGTCGAGCGTGTAGGAAAATTCGGCGAAAGCCTCGTTGTAAACCGTATCGAAGAACGCGGCGGGAAGCATCGCGGTGCGCTCGCCGGCAAAGCCGTTGAGCATGGCGAAGTCGGGTATTCCTTCGGTAAAGTCCATGAATATTATGCCGAACAGGTCGAGGTTCATATTGTTCGGAGTCGTGCCGGGAATTATCCTCACTTCTTCGAGGTCGCCGTCGTCCGTTATGTCGATGCCGGTTATGTTCGCGCCGGTCCACCCGAAAGAGTACCGTATGTCGTAGTCGTCTTCCGCCCAGTCGATTCGGGACAGGCGGCCGCCCTCGTAGGCGTAGTCCTGACGGAAGGAGTAGGTATAGTCACCGTCGGTTTCGGTACAGACGAGCGACCGGGCGAGGCCGCCCGAAAGGGCATACTCGAAACGAAGATAATCTTCGGAGCCGGTCAGAGCACCGGCGGCCACGAAGCCGTCGGGCGAGTAGGAGAAGGCCAGAGGGGGCATGGACGACATGCGTCCCCCGGCATCGTAGCCGAAAGTGTAGTTTTCCTCGATTACGCCGCTTTCGTCGATAATCGCCATCCCGACGATTCGCTTGTCGCCGGGAGGAGGAGCGGAGCCGTTGTCGTCGTTCTTGTCGCAGGCCGCCAGTGCGCCCGCAAGCAGGGCGGCGCACAGAAAGGGAACGAGCTTTTTCATGGTAATCAGTATTTTGTCGGTTTGCAGGATAAAGGTAATCAATTTTTCCGGAACCGCGCGGCCGGGGATAAAACGCAGGCTCCCCGGCCGGAGCCGCGGAGCCTGCAAGGGAACGGTATGCTACATATAGGTTATCAGTATTTCCATGGAATCATCGTCCGGGCTTTCGATATTTATTTTTCCGAGCCGGCCGTTGTCGTCAGGAGTGTAGGAGATGTTTATTTCGACCAGCGTGCCGGTCGCTTTGACTGGAAGGCGGCTGCACCGCTGCCCTGTCAGGCCCGCCAGAGCCGCATAGTCCATGTCTTCCCTCAGTATGCCGTCCAGAAGGGCGTACAGGTTTATGTTCGCGTCGTTGGGGGTGTCGCCGTAGGAGAGGGCCACCGGATAGCCTTCCTCATCCGGCCGGTCGATTTTCACGATATTGCCCTCGGCCCACGTGTTCGTTTCGGTGAAGGCGTAAGGCTTGGTGTATTCCGCGCCGGACAGACAGTCGCCGGAGTAAACGTACGTATGCGCCAGATAGAAGGTTTCCGGTATGGAATGGTCGGTTTCCACGCCCGAAACGCTGACGGCGCGGCCGCCGGAAAGGGTATAGACGTATTCCTCGGTGGTGCGGTCGCCCTCGTCGGTATAGTCGGCAGTGACCCTGAGGCGGTCTTCGCCGTACTCGAACCGGAAGTCTCCGAGCGAAGATATGCGGCCTTCGGCGTCGTACGCAAGGCTTACGGTATGGGTTTCGTAGCCGTCGCCGATTACGAGTTCGGATATGCGCGGGGCGGCTGCGCCCGGCTGGGTGACGGTGATTACGGCGGCAGGGCCGCCCTCGGGGGTTACGGATACGCGGGCCGTGCGGTCGGCGCCCGTGCCGTTCGGACCGGCCGTAAGGGTTATCGAGGCCTCGCCAGCCGCTCCGGATGCGGGTTCGACCGCGAGCCATGCGGCTCCCTCCTCGACGGCGGCAGTCCACGGGGCCGTGGAGGCGAATTTTACCGTGCGGGCGTCGGTAATGGAGATGTTCTCGCCGCCGGCCTCGAGGGTCACTTTCGCCGAGGGGCCGTCGTTGCCGTCGTCGCACCCGGCCAGACAGGCCGCCGCGAAAAGTACGGACAGGGATGAAGCTACGATTCTCATAATGTCGCTTTTGATTTTCGGAACAAGGAACGTCCTTTTCCGTGCGAACCGGAACTGAAGTCCGCATACGATAGATGCCCGCTCCGCCGGAAACGTTGCACCGCGACCGGAACCGCTCCGCTGCGGGCCGGATATGGCACAATTAATGCCCTCAGCCGGCATGAAGGTCATAACCGTACAGCGTATGAAAAAAATCATTAGGAATATCACTACGATGCAGCTCGCCCTGATGACGGCCGCTGCCATAATCAGTCTCCGCGGCCTGCCCATGATGGCGCAGGAGGAGATGACGATGTTTTTCTACATTTTCTTCGCCACGTTCCTGTTCCTCGTGCCGGCCGGTTTCGTGGCCGCCGAGCTGGGCAGCGCGTTCGCCGACAGGGGAGGCGGCGTTTACACCTGGGTCGGGCAGGCGTTCGGCAAGCGCATGGGCTTCGCCGCCATATTCCTCCAGTGGATTCAGAACGTGGTGTGGTACCCGACCGTGCTCGGTTTCGCGGCCGCGGCCATAGCCTACACCATAGGCATTCCGCGGCTGGCTCTGAACGGCGTGTACGTCGGGCTGTTTTCGATTGCGATGTACTGGTTCGCCACGCTGCTCACCCTGCGCGGCACGAACACCGTTTCGCGGCTTACCAGCCGCGGATTCCTGCTCGGAACGGTAATCCCGGGAGCCGTAATCGTCATTCTCGCAATCATCTGGTGGGCCACCGGGCATCCGCTCGGCATCCGCTCCATTCCCGCGAGCGTCACCGAAATAGTCAACGTCGGAGCCGGTGGGCAGGTTCATCCCCGGGCATTTCCGCACATGACCGGGCTGAACGACATAGCCTTCCTCGCCGGAATACTGCTGCTGTTCGCCGGAGTGGAGGTTCACGCCGTGCACGCGCAGGAGCTTAAAAATCCTCAGAAGCAGTTTCCGGTGGCGATTCTGACGGCCGCCATAATCTCGTTCCTGCTTTTCACGCTCGGCTCGCTGGCCGTGGCCCTAATCGTTCCCTACGAGCAGATTACCCTTCAGGACGGCCTTATGGTCAGCTTCGCGCAGGCGTTCGGGGCCTACAACATAAGCTGGATGACCAACATACTCTGCCTGCTGGTGGCGTTCGGCGCTCTGGCGGGCGTGATGTCGTGGATTTCCGGGCCCAGCCGCGGCCTGTTGTGGACGGCCCGCGACGGACAGCTCCCCCGGATGATGACCAAGACCAATAAAAACGGCATACAGATAAACATTCTTATCATTCAGGGCTGTATCGTGACGGTGCTCTCGTCGTTCTACATATTCATGAGCAACGTCAACGTGGCCTTCTTCCTTCTGAGCGCCCTTACCATAGGCCTTTACCTCGTGATGTACATGATGATGTACGCCGCGGGCATCAGGCTCCGTTACACCCAGCCCGACCTCGAAAGGCGCTACCGCGTGCCCGGAGGCAAGGCGGGAATGTGGATTATAGCGGGCGTCGGGTTCCTCGCGGTGTTCTTCGCATTCATAGTCACTTTCTTTCCGCCTTCGCAGCTTCCGGTGGGAAGTCCGGCGATGTACACATGGCTGGTGGTCATAGGCACGGTGGTGTTCGTGTCCGTGCCGTTTATAATCAGCTTCTCGCTCGACCATAAGCGGGCCGCCGTCGCGCCTCTTGCGGACGACGGAGCGGGCCGCAGCCGCGAGGTCGCTTCCGCTGGCGGGCGCGGCTCGCACGCTTCGTCGCAGCACCGGGGCAAGGACGCTTCGTCCGGAACGCACCGACGCGCCGAAAGCGGGCGGAGCGCCGGGCACGAAGGCGTGCAGCCGGCAAGGGCTCATTCCGAACGCACGGTTCACGGCGACGACGGTTCGCATCGCTCTTCTGCCGGCGACGACGGCCGCGGCGCTGCGCACCACGCCTCCACGGGCGACGACCGACGCACCGGCGTTAAAAGCACCCGTTCCGACGATACGGGGCGCCGGCACGATGCCGCCGGGCGCGACCGCACGCCGGACAGGGACGAAAGCAGGAATACCCGCACGACCGCCGGGACTTCCCGCAGCGGCCGTCAACACGAAGCGTCCGGAACGCACCGGAAGGAGGCCGACGGCACGGGTTCCGCCCGCTCCCGTACGTCTTCTTCCCACGTCAAGTCGGAAAGCGGTTCTTCCCGGCCGGGCGGAACGACCCGGAAGGGCGGCCCGGGCCGGGGACACGGCGGCAGCGGCATACAGGGTTAGGCCGGGCGGTCCGGCTCTTTGCGGCGGGGCGGTCTTTCGGGGCCGTCCCGCTTCCGCTGCGGTCAACAGTAAAGCAGGATTCCGGCCGCGGCCGACAGGACGATGACGAGTATGGGATTCACCTTTTTCGCCGAGGCTATGAAAGCGGCTCCGAACAGAAGCCAGCTTTTCCAGTCTATGAAGGTGTCGGCGGTGAAAAGCAGCAGGGCGGCGGCCCCTATCATCCCGACCACCATGGGCTCTATGGCCGACATGGTCGAGCGCACGTAGCGGTTGCCGCGCAGTTTGAGATAGAAGCGCGTGGCGAGCATCATCAGCGTCAGCGACGGGGCGCACACGGCGGCCGTGGCCAGCAGGGAGCCCCATACGTTGCCCGTTACGGCGTAGCCTATGTAGGTGGCGCTGTTTATGGCTATCGGGCCGGGGGTCATCTGCGACACGGCTATGATGTCGGCGAGCTGGGCGGAGGTGAGCCAGCCCCGCTGAACGACCACTTCGTTCTGGATAAGCGAAAGCATAGCGTAGCCTCCACCGAAACCGAAGAATCCGATTTTCAGGTAGGTGATGAAAAGCTGGAGGTATATCATGGCTTCCGCGCGCCTCCTCCGCGCATGGCGTGGACGATGCCCGCCGCCGCCCCGACGGCGATGAACCAGACCGGAGAAAGACCGAACCGCCAGATAAGCAGGGCGGCGGCCGCTGCGGCCGCGATTTTCCACCACTTCATGCCCTTTGCGAGATTGATGGCAGGGACGGCTATCAAGGCCACCACCGCCGGGCGCATTCCCTTGAAGGCGGCATCGACCCAGCGGTTTTCTCGTATGTCGGCGAAATACACGGCGATTGCGAGCAGGATTACGAACGAGGGCAGGATGGCTCCGGCGGTGGCCGCGACCGCGCCCGGGTAGCCGCCGACCTTGTAGCCGACGAATACGGACGTGTTCACGGCAATCGGGCCGGGCGCGGTCTGGGCGAGGGTGAGCAGTTCCAGAAAGTCCGAGCGGCATATCCAGCCCCGGCGCTCGATGATTTCCCGTTCTATAAGCGGTATCATGGCGTAGCCGCCCCCGAAAGTGAACGTGCCGATTTTCAGGAACGACCAGAAAAGGCGCAGTATTTTGACCGTACGGCTTGTCATCGCGGGCCAAAGATAGTGAAAGGTGAGGGCAATCGTGCGGGCTTGCACGCAAAGATTGCCGAACCGCATCCTATCTTATTCAAAGATAGTGAAAGGTGAGGGCAATCGTGCGGGCTTGCGCGCAAAGATTGCCGAACCGCATCCTATCTTATTCAAAGGTACGAAATAATCCGGGCTGCTTCAACGCGCCAGACAGTTTACGGCCGACACTATGACGGCGGCAGCGACGCCCGCCGTTTCCGTGCGCAGCCGGTGCGGACCGAGAGTAACGGCCCGGCATCCGGCGGCGAGCGCGGCTTCGGTTTCGGCGGGCGAGAAATCGCCTTCGGGCCCTATCATCACCGTGCACGCGGAGCCGGGCGTCACGGCGTCGCCCAGATAGACTTTCGGAAGCTCCGGGCTGCAATGGGCTATAAACCTTGCGCCTTCGGCCGGTTCGCCGAGCAACTGCTCGACGGTGGAGAGCGGCGCGAGCTGCGGGCGGAATGTTTTGATCGACTGCTTCATAGCCGCCGTTATGATGCGCTCGGCCCGGTCGGCCCTGAACCGGCGGCGCTCGCCGCGCTCGCAATCGAGCGGGACTATCCTTTCCACGCCTGTTTCGACGGCTTTCTCCGCGAACCATTCCCAGCGTTCCGGATTGCGGGTAAGAGCCACGGCCAGCGTAAGGCGGTAGGGAAGGCGGCCGCAGTTCCTTTCGGCCGAAAGAATGCGCACGCCGCAGCATTCGGGGTCGGGCCTTTCGATAACGGCCCGAATCAGGGTTCCCCGGCCGTCGGTCACGGCGATTTCCGCACCCCGGCCGAGCCGCAGCACGCGCACCGCATGGGCCGACTCGTCGGGCGGCAGGCAATGCGGGGTTTCTTCTACAAGCGGGGCGTAAAAAAGTTGCATTTTCCTCGGAAAGTTTTATTTTTGCATAAAATATGACGTATGCCGTTGCGTAAGGCGGGACATGCGTTAACTTTGCAAAAGTAACTCAAAAACCGCATTACAACATGAAGAAACTGGTGGCCCTGATTCCTATCTGTGCAGTTATTATGAATGCGACTTTAATTTCATGCGACCGGCAGCGACCGGCCGAGGAGAATCCGTTGCTGACCGAGTGGACGACCCCGTTCGGAGTTCCGCCGTTCGACCTGATACGGACCGAACATTATATGCCCGCCTTCGAGGAGGCCATGCGGCGACATGCGGCCGAGGCGGACAGCATAGCGAACAATCCCGCCGAGCCGGGATTCGACAACGTCGTACTCGCTCTGGACGAGAGCGGCGAGTTGCTCGACCGCGTATCGAACGTATTTTTCATGGTGGTGTCGGCCGAGGCCACGCCCGAAATGCAGCAGGTGCAGGAGAAAATCGTTCCGATGCTCAGTTCCCATGCGGACAGCATACTGATGAACGAGCGGCTGTTCGGGAAAGTGCGCTCGGTATGGGAGCGCCGCGGCGAACTTGGGCTCGACGAGCTTCAGGCGCGGCTGCTCGAAAAGACCTACCGCCGGTTCGTGCGTGCCGGAGCCGCCCTTTCCCCGGAGGAAAAGGAGGAACTGAAAGATATAAACGAGCGTCTTGCCCTCGCCTCGTTCAGGTTCGGGGCGAACCTGCTGGCCGAGAACGCGGGTTTCGTGCTGGAAATAGAGGATTCGCAGGCGGCCGGCCTTCCCTCGTCGGCGAAGAGCGCAGCCCGCGAAGCAGCGAAGAAAGCCGGAAAGCCGGGTAAGTTGCTGTTCACCACCAGCAAGCCGAGCATGCTGCCGTTTCTGACCTATGCCGACGACCGCGGACTGCGCGAAAAGCTCTACCGGGGTTACATAGAGCGCGGAAACCATGACGACGCCAACGACAACAAGGCTCTCGTAAACGAAATCGCCGGCCTTCGCAACCGCCGCGCTCATATGCTGGGCTATCCTTCCCATGCGGCCTACATGCTCGACGACAAGATGGCCCGCAACCCGGAGAACGTGTACGAGCTGCTGGACGCCGTGTGGACGCCCGCTCTGGACAAGGCCCGCGAGGAGCTGTCGGACATGCAGGAAATAAAGAAACGCGAAACCGGCAACGACGATTTCCAGCCGTGGGACTGGTGGTACTATGCCGAAAAGCTCCGCAAGAAGCGTTACAGTCTCAACGAGGACGAGTTGCGTCCGTATTTTTCGCTTACCAACGTGCAGACCGGAGTGTTCGGTCTGGCGAACCGGCTTTACGGTGTGACTTTCCGCCCCATAAACGTGCCGGTGTATCACCCGGAGGTTTCGGCCTACGAGGTTCTCGACGCGGACGGTTCGCATCTGGGCGTCGTGTATCTCGACATGTTTCCCCGGCCGGGAAAGGGAGCCGGGGCGTGGTGCGGCGAGTACAGAATCCAGAGTTACCGGGGCGGCGAGAAGGTTACGCCCGTAATCGGCATCGTGGCCAATTTCACCCGTCCCGCCGGGACGGCTCCGGCGCTGTTGAGCCTCGACGAAACGGAAACGTTCTTCCACGAATTCGGGCATGCGCTGCACGGGCTTTTCAAGGACGTTCCGTACAGGGGGCTTTCCGACGTGGAGCAGGATTTCGTGGAGCTGCCCTCGCAGATAATGGAAAACTGGGCGGTCGAGCCGAGAATGCTCCGCTCGTACGCCGTGCACTACCAGAGCGGCAAGGTCATTCCGGATTATCTCATCGACCGGATTAGGGAGAGCGCCCGCTTCAATCAGGGGTTCGCGACCACCGAGCTGGCGGCCGCCGCGCTTTCCGATATGGACATCCACGTTATAGAGAATTTCGAGCCGCTGGACGTCAACGCTTTCGAGAAGGAGATGCTCGCTGACAAACGCGGGCTTATTCCCCAAATCGAGCCGCGCTACCGCTATCCGTATTTCGCCCATATTTTCGACGGCGGCTACGCGGCGGGTTATTACGGCTATCTGTGGGCCGAGGTGCTGGACAAGGACGCTTACGAGGCTTTCCGCGAAACGGGCGACGTGTTCGACAGGAAGACCGCCGCGCGTTTCCGCCGCGAAGTGCTTTCGCGGGGAGGCGAAGCCGACGGCATGACCCTTTACGTGAATTTCCGGGGGGCGGAGCCTTCGCGCGACCCGCTGTTGCGTTCGCGCGGATTCATGGAGCCGCTGCCGGAGCCGCAGGAAAATTCCCTGCGCAGGCTTACCCGGATGGACGAGCTGGAACCGCCCATGCGGTAGAGCGGCATGTTTGCGGTAGGGGTCGTACGGCGAGGCCCCGGAAATGAAAACGCCCCCTGCGGAACGGACTCCGCAGGGGGCGGAATGTTTCGGGCAGGCTTGCGGCACGGCCGTTTTTATACTCTCGGCTTCGGGCTTCCGATGATGAATACCGCCGGGGTGCGGTCTATGGGCGGAGCCGGCCGAGTGCGCCACTTGCGCACCGGCAGGGTGAGGATGAATTCCTGCGGGCCGGTGATGCCGGAAGCTACCGTCAGCATCGTTTCCGGACGGAGGGTTTCCAGCAGAGCGGCGTACATTTTCAGGTTGCGGTACGGCGTTTCTATGAACAGTTGGCTCTGCCCTTCCTCCAGCGCCCGGCGCTCCAGACGGCGCACGGCGGCGCGCCGCTCGTCGGGCTTTACGGGCAGATAGCCCGCAAAGGCGAACGACTGCCCGCACTGCCCGGAGGCCATAAGCGCCAGAAGCGGCGACGAGGGGCCTGCGAGCGGCACGACTCTTATGCCTGTCCGGTGGCACTCGGCGGCCACGGCCGCGCCGGGGTCGGCCACGCCGGGCGCGCCGGCTTCGGACAGGAATCCGGCGTCGCGTCCGTCCAGAAGGGGAGCCGCGAGCGCCGCCGCTTCGGCGGGGTCGGAATGTTCGTTGAACTCGGTTATTTCCAGCTCACGTATGGGACGTTCAGTGCCCACGCGGCCGAGGAAGCGGCGTGCGGTGCGTGCGTTCTCGACTATGAAGCGGTCGAGGCGGCGCAGTACGCCGAGCGTTCCCTCCGGGAGCACGTCCTGCGGTTCGCCTTCTGCTATGGGGCACGGTATCATGTAGAGCGTTCCGGGTCTGTTCGGTTCGGGCATGGTTTTCAGTCTTTTATGTAAATGCGTCGTACGCGGGGGGATACCGAAGTCAGGATTTCGTAGGGTATCGTGTCCAGCACGGCGGCCATGTCGGCGGCCGTATGCCCCGGCTCGGGGCCGAACACGCTTACCGGCGAACCTTCCCTTGCGTCGGGAATATCGGTTACGTCGAACATGCAGCTGTCCATACATATCCTGCCGACGGTAGGGGCCGACCTGCCGTTTACGAGCATGCTCCAGCGTCCGCAACCCAGCCGTCGGTCGAGGCCGTCGGCGTATCCCACCGGTACGGTGGCTATGCGGGAATCCCTTCGCAGAGCTTCGGCGCGGCCGTAACCCACGGTTTCTCCGGCGGAAAGGGCGTGTATCTGCACTATGCGTGTAACGAGCCGTGCGGCCGGGCGCAGTGCCGTTCCGGGCCTCGGCCCGTAGCCGTAAAGCCCTATGCCGAGGCGGCACATGTCGTAGCGGGCCTGCGGAAAGCGGACGAGCGCCGAGCTTGCCGCCAGATGCCTCAGCGGTCGGCCGGGCAGGGCGGCGGCGAGCCGGGCGCTCATGCGGTCGAACGCGGCTATTTGTCCGCGGGTGTAAGCGTCGGCCGCCGGGTCGTCGGGGGCGGCCAGATGCGAGAATACCGAGCGCACGGACAGCGGCGGCGTCAGGGCAGCGAGCCGTTCCGCGAGCCGTCCGGTTTCGGATTCGGCAAAGCCGAGGCGGTGCATGCCGGTGTCGAGCTTGATGTGCACCGGATAGTTTTCCTCGCCCCGCCGGCGGGCTTCGGCGGCGAACCGTTCCAGCGAGGCGAAGCTGTATATTTCCGGCTCCAGTCGTGCGGCGAGCATCGCCCCGAAGCTGTCGGCGTCGGCGTTGAGCACCACTATGGGCATGTCGCAACCGCCTTCCCGCAGGGCAGCGCCCTCGTCGGCGAAAGCCACAGCAAGGTAGTCCACCCCCTGACGGCGCAGCATGGCGGCGGTTTCGAGCGCCCCGTGCCCGTAGGCCGAGGCTTTTACCATGGCCATAAGCCGCGTGCCGGTTCCTGCCGCCGCCCGGAAGGCCGCGAGGTTGAAGGCCACGGCGTCGAGGTCGATTTCCATAACGGTGGTGTGAGTGCCTCTGGCAAGGGCGGAGGCTATGCGCTCGGCTTCGGCCGACGAGCCTTTGACCATGACCGCACGGCCGCGCAGCCGTTCGGCGGGCAGGGAGGCGAGCATGGCCGCGGCCGACGGATAGAATACGGCGCTTTCCGGGAACAGCGCGGCGCGGGCCGATAGCTGCGGGCCGACGCCTGCCGTTTCCACGTCGGCGGTAAGCGCCGCCGCCTGCCGGAAGGTTTCCTCCGGGAGTGCGGCGGGCGGGTCGGTAAGCACGAGCAGCGGCCGACGCGGGGCCGCGGACGAAAGTTCGTCGAGAGCCGGGCGCAGGCTGAGCGGGTCGAGGTCGTACTCGTCGCGCAGCAGCAGCGAGCCGTAAAGCCCTTCGGTGCGCTGGTACTGGGTGTCCATCGGGCGCAGGGAGCCCAGAGCGGCTGTTATGCCGGCAGGGGAGCATCCGGCTTCGAGCAGGAAGGCTTCGGCCAGCGCCGCATCCGCCAGCGACTCCCGGTCGGCGAACGGCGCTGCCGCCCGGAATGCGGGGTCGGCGATGCGGGACGACACGTCGATTTTGCGCGCGAGCGGGAACAGTTCCTCCATGCGGTTCTTTACATGCGAATCGGAGCCGTCGAATATCACGGTGCGGCATCCGCGGAACAGCGACAGTTTTTCGTCGAGCTTGGCGGCCCGGCAGGGAAAGTTTTCGTCGTGCTGCGGGCCGAGGGCGGTGAAGATTCCGATGTCGGGCCGGATAGTGTCGCGCAGGCGCTCCATTTCTCCGGGCCGGGAAATTCCGGCTTCTATGACGGCCGCCCCCTCGTCGCCGCGCATCATCAGCAGCGACAGCGGAACCCCTATCTGCGAATTATAGCTGCGCGGGGAGCGGAACAGCCGGAATCCGGCCGGGGCGAGAGCGGCAATCCATTCCTTTACCACCGTTTTGCCGCACGAACCGGTCACGGCGGCCACAATCCCGCGGAACCGGGCGCGGCGGTCGGCGGCCAAAGCCTGAAGCGACGCCACGGTATCGGGCGCTATTATGAAGCCCGCTTCCGGGTATTCGTCGGCCGGAAAGGGCCGGTTGACCAGAAAGGCCCGCACTCCGCGTCCGTAAAGTTCCCCGACGAACGCATGTCCGTCGCGCCCGGCTCCGCGCAAGGCCGCGAACAGGGGCCGGGAGTCGGGCGCGATGCCGTGGCGGCTGTCGGTCAGCACTTCGTCGAATTCACGGTCGGGGCCTTCGAGCCGACCTCCGCACAGCCGCGCCGCTTCGGATAGGGTGTATTTCATGGGCCGTCCTTTTAGGCAAAGTTAAGAAAAACGCCGTACGGCGGTAAAGAAATCCCCGGCGGATTCAGAGGTTCTTCAGGGAATAGCTGCGCGAATACCAGTAGCGCGAAGGGTCGCTTATGCCGAGAGCCGGGGCTATGCCGCCGTAAACGTCCTGAATGATTTCCACGCCGGGGCCGTTGTTGCCCTCTATCATCACCGGCCCGTCGGCCGAGTAAGCGACGTCCCAGCCGACATACTCTATCGGCGCGTACTTTTCGGCGGCCGCGAGGGCGAAGGCCTTCACCTCGTCCCACATCGGCAGACGGTAGCCGCCGAAGCGGAAACCGGTGTCGGGATGCTCGGCGTAAACGCTGCGGTCGTCGGCCAGCGCCGCGGGGGCCAGTACGCCGTCGTCGATGCGCAGGTAAAGGCCGCCCTTGCTGGCGTTGTCTATTCTCATGCCGCCGCGTCCGGTGCGCAGCAGGGAGAAAACCGCCTCCGCCCGGCCGTCCCTGAGCCGGGTGACTATCCTGAAAGTGTTGACCGCGTGCGGATATATATCGTCCAGCAGCGGGTGCTGGCGTACGCCTTCCTGCACGATGCAGTCCTCGCCGGAGAGCGATTCGAGCAGCGCGGCGTCGAGCGTCCGGCCGGTTTCCCGCTCGATGAACCCGCCGTTTTCCCGCTCGAACACGGCGATGCCCTTGCCGCCCACTCCGAAGGAAGGTTTTACGAATATCCTGTCCGCCCGGCTCCGGGCGAGGATTTCGCGGCGGCGCTCCGGGCCGGCCGGCTCGCATCCGCCGTCGAGCACCCGGCCGCCGCCGGTGAAAAACAGCGCCCGCGGCTGCGCTATGCCCATGCCTGCGTTTAGGGCGTGCATCAGTTTCTTGTCCTCGCAGAGCACGTTCCGGTCGCGGAACGAGAGAGGGAAGAAAAGGTAGTAGGCGAAAAAGTCCGGAACGTACTCCTTCATCTGCTCCGTCGTGAGCGGACAGTCGCGGCGGTAGAGGCCGTAGCGGTAGTATTGCAGCGGTTCCGTGCCCCAATGGCGGCTCAGGGCTTTCAGCTCGCGGTGCATAACGGCCCCGTCCTTTTTGTCGGGGCATTTTTCGTACGCGTCGAGGTAGTTTTTATAGTAGTCGCGGTAGTACGGCCTGTGGGCTTTCTCCGACTGTTTTTTCAGCAGGCGGTAGAGGTATTCCTTCGGTGTTCTCATGGCAGGTTATGTAGGCTGTGATATTTTCGCAGGCGGCTCAGCCGCGGAACCTTACGACCGTTATGCCGGCTCCGCCGCGGTCGGGATGCTCGTCGGCTGCCGAAGCTACTTCATGCACCGACAGCAGGTATCGGCGGATTTCCTCCTTGAGCGCCCCGGTTCCCTTGCCGTGCAGGATATACACTTCCGACACTCCGACCATTACGGCGTCGTCGATAAAGTCCATTACCTCCTGAACGGCCTCGGCCGCGCGCATTCCCCGCACGTCGAGGTTGTGCGTGAAGTTCAGCCGGCGTTCCGATATGTCGGCCGACACAACCGTGCGGGGCGCCGACGGCCTGCTCGCGCGCCGGTACTGCGTGGAGGAAACGACCTCCAGCCGTTCGACCGGGACGGTGGTGATGATTTGCCCGAACGCCACCGTGGCGCGGCCGCCTTTCAGGGCCGTGACCTCTCCGGGAGTGTCCTGTCCCTGCAACACCACTTTGCTGCCCACTTCGAGGGGCCGTTTTTCCGGCTCCTTCGCTTCGGGAGCCGCATCGGCTTTCCGCTCGCGGCCGCGCTTCTCCCGGTTTTCCCTGCGCCGGCGAAGCCGCTCGAGCTCGCGCTCTATCCGGTCGTCGGCCTGCGGAGCTTCCGCCGGGGTTTCCGGGACGGCCGACAGCTCCCGGCCGAACTTTCCGAGCGACTGCCGGGCCTCCCGCGTGGCCTCGCGTTCGGCCTGCGTTTCGCGGATGGTGCGTATGGTGGTTTCGATTTGCCGGTTGGCTTCGGCAACCAGCCTTTCCGCCTCGGCGCGGGCCGAAGCGAGTATTTCCTTCCGCTCGGCGCGCAAGGCTTCGAGGCGCTCGCGGTAGTCGGCCTCCAGCTCCTCCACGCGGCGGTCGGCGAGCCGGATGCGGTCGCGCTTCTGCTCCCAGTAGCGGCGGTCGCGGGCTATTTCGCGCAGTTGCCTTTCGATGTTTATATGGTCGCTGCCGGCCTTCTCGGACGCCGAGCGGATTATGTCTTCCGGCAGGCCGGTCTTGCGGGCGATTTCGACGGCGAACGAACTGCCCGGTATTCCGGTTTCGAGGCGGAACAGGGGCCTGATATTCTGCACGTCGAACTGCATGGCTCCGTTCAGGATGCCCTCGTGCCCGGAGGCGAAATACTTTATGTTCGAGTAGTGCGTGGTGACCACGCCGTACGCGCCGCTTGCGAGAAGGCGTTCGAGCATGGCCTCGGCCAGCGCCCCGCCGATGACCGGCTCGGTTCCGGAGCCGAACTCGTCTATCAGCACCAGCGAGTGAGGCCCGGCTCCGGCCAGCATTCGCTTCATGTTGCGCAGGTGCGAACTGTACGTGCTCAGGTCGTTGTCTATCGACTGGTCGTCGCCGATGTCGATGAAGATGCTGCGGAATACCGGTAGCTCGGAATTTTCCGACGCGGGCACGGGCATCCCGCATTGAAACATGTATTGCAGCAGGCCGACCGTTTTGAGGCATACCGACTTTCCGCCCGCGTTGGGGCCCGATATGACTATTATGCGGTCCGCGGACGACAGTTTCAGGTCGAGAGGAACCAGCTCGCGCCCTTCGTGGGCGAGCGCCTGCCGCAGCAGCGGGTGCGCGGCCCGGCGGAGTTCCAGACGGCCGTCGGTCGAAAGTACCGGCACTCCGGCCCCGTTGTCCTGCGCCCAGCGGGCTTTGGCCCGCAGCAGGTCCACTTCGCACAGGTACTCCGCGGTAAGCCCGATGCCTTCCGCGTCGGGGCGCAGGGCGTCGGCCAGTTCGGTCAGCACCCTTACGACTTCGCGGCGCTCGGCGTATTCCAGTTCGCGCAGTTCGTTGCTGATTTCGACCACCTCGACCGGCTCGACCCAGAAAGTGCGGCCCGTGGCCGACTGGTCGTGGATGAATCCTTTGACCTTGCGCTTGTTGGTCGCCGGAACCGGGATGACCGGCCTGCCGTCGCGGATGCTTACGGCAGCGTCGTCGTCCACCAGCCCGGCGCTGCGGGCCGCCGCCAATACGGCCTGAAGCCGCTTGGATACCTGCCCCTCGCGGTCGCGTATGGTGCGGCGCAGGGAATACAACTCGGCTGAGGCGCTGTCGCGCACCTCGCCGTGGCGGTCGATTACGGAATCTATATGGTTCACTATGGCCGGGAATCCGGTGATGTCCGCGCTCAGCGCCCTGAGCGAAGGGTAGGCGTTCTGGGGGCGTTCGGCGAAAAAGGCGCCGAGTTCCCCGGCCGCGGCCAGCCCCCGGCGCAGTACGAGCAGTTCGGCCGGTTCGAGGAACGAGCCTTCCACGGCCAACTTGCGGGCCTGGGGAGCGAGGTCGTCCATTTCGCCGACGGCCGGGAATCCGGTTTCGAGCCGCAGCACGGTTATCATTTCCCCGACCGGGGCCAGACGTGCGGACACGGCGGAGGCTTCGTCCAGAAAGCCTTCGGCGTTCCACAGCCCGCGCGCGCCCGCCGTGGTGCACAGCGCGGCCACCTGCGACCGGATACGGTCGTAGCCGATGCGGGATTCGTAATCCTCGGGATATACCACTTCGTGAAACTACTTTTTATTGCGCCTGCCGAACAGGGAGAAGTGGACGTAATCGCCCGGATTCTCGCGCAGGTCCTCCAGCAGCAGCGACAAATTGCCTGCCGCGCAGGTCAGCGAGTCGTAGAGGGCCCGGTCGTTCAGCAGCAGCCCTGCCGTGCCTTCGCCCGATTCGAGGCGTCCGACGATTTCGTTCAGTCCGTACAGCACTCCGTCCAGCTTTTCGACCGCCGCCCCCACGTCGGCAGCGGCCAACTGCGAGGTGAAGCGGTCAACGTTGACCAGAGTGGAATCTATGCGCGCGCTGTTGCGGCCGAAAGCGGCCGTTATCTCTTCGACGTTGCTTATTATCTCTTTCAGCTCGGCTTTCTCCGCCGCCAGCACTTCGTTGATATTGCCCGTTATCGACGACAGGTTGTGCATGGTGCGGTTCAGTTCGCCGCTGTTCTGCGCGAGTATGGAGTTGATTCCGGTAAGGGTTTCGGTAAGCTGGTTCACGAGCGCGCTTGCCTTCTGCTTTATGGCTTCCATATCCGAGGAAGCGGTTTCCAGAAAGTTGACGTCCGTTTCGCTTTTTATGACCGCTCCGTCCTCCAGATAGGTACGGTCGTCGCCGAGGTCTATCTCGATGGCCTTGCCGCCCATCAGCCCGTTTATGAAGATGCGGGCCACCGAATTGGAAGGCAGGCGGTAGGCCGACTTGATGCTGAGCGTAAGGCGTACCATGTCGCTTACCGAGGGGTCGTACTGTATGCCGCTCACGTTGCCCACCTTGACTCCCTTTATCACCACCGGCGAGGAGAGCTGGATTCCGGATACGTTGTCGTACCACGCGTAATAGTCCATGTTGCGCCGGAAGATGTCGCGCCCCTTCAGAAAGTTGATGCCCCAGTAAAGGCCGGCCAGTACCAGCACGGCGAACAGACCTATCTTGAATTCTCTTTTCATAACCGGTTTTTTCATACCCAGCGTATTATTTTATGCCCAGCAGCCGTTTCGCCTCCGCCACCGCGATTGGCTTGTCGTTGCGATAAGCCACCACGAAGGCGTCCCTGAACTCCTTGCGGGCCGCGGCCTGAAGGTCGAGCACCCCTTCCCACGACGGGGTTCCTCCGGCGAAATACTGGTACAGCCCCTTCGGGGTGCGCCGCTCGACGACCTTGCCGCGGAAGGAACCGAAGTCGCGGCTGTCGGGACTTTTGCGGGCCGACACCGTGCAGAGCTGCACGTAGAATTTTATGCCCTTGTCTTCGGCCGGTGCGGGAGCAGGAGTAGGAGCGGGTTCGGGAGCGGCGGTCCGCGCGGACGCCGGGACCTGCGCGGGCTGCGCCGCGTCGTCCTTCATGAAGATTGTCTGCGAGCGGCCTTCCGTCTTGCTCTTGTACTCGCTGAAGGCGTTGAACAGGGCGGTGGCTATTTTCTTCTGCCCCGCGGCCGAAGTCAGGAATTTGCGGTCGGACTCGTTGGAGAGGAATCCTATTTCGGTCAGCACGCTGGGCATCGCCGTGCGCCACAGCACCAGATAGGGGCCCATCCGGGCTCCCCGGTCTTTCAGCGGGGTCGTCTGGCGGTAGTGCTTCTGAATGGTTTCGGCCAGCAGCATGCTCTGGTCCTGATACGCATACTGCATAAGGGAGAAAATTATGAAGCTCTCCGGAGAACCGGGAACATAGCCTTCGTACTTCGTGGTGTAGTCTTCCTCAAGACTTACAACGTCGTTCTCGCGCATGGCCACGTCGAGGTTGGCGCTCGACTTGTCCATACCCATTATCCACGACGAGTTGCCGCCCACGGACGTATTGCCTACCGCATCGACGTGAATCGACAGAAACAGGTCGGCTCCGGCCTTGTTGGCGATGTCGCCCCGGTCGGCGAGGTCCACGTATTTGTCGGTCGTGCGCGTGTAAATCACTTCCACGTCGGGAAAGTTGGCTTTTATCATATCCCCCAAAAGGAGTGCCACCTTCAGGGTGATGTCTTTTTCCATTATGCCCTTGTAGTTCGTACCGGGATGCTTGCCTCCGTGGCCGGGGTCGATTACTATTTTCCGCACGGCTCCCCCGGAAGGGTTTTCCGCGGCTGCGGGACAAAATAACATGCCCGCGCAGAACGTTACGGTTAAAAACCTGAGCAGGTAAAGTTTCATAGGGGATATTTAATATCTGCGGTTTTTTGACTATTTTTGTTGGTTGAATCGCTCCCGCCGGGGCTCCGAAGAGCATATCCGGGCGGTTTTGCCGACCTTGTCGGCAAAGGTAACGAAATTTCGGCTGTTTTGAGCTTACGGGCCTTAAAATATACTCTCCTTGCGTCCGCCGCCTGCCTTGCAGCCGGGGTCGTTTTCGGGCGGAGCCTGCCCGCGGCGGGGAGCGCCGCAAGCCGTGCCCGCGCGGTTTCCGGAGCCGATACCAGCGATATGCAGCCCCTTCCGCCCATCCGGCATCTCGGCGGGGCCGACACCATTTACAACTATCTTACCGACCCTCCCACGGATTATCCGCCCCCGGGCCCGGAAAGGGATACGCTTATCGTCACCGACGCCGAGTTCGTGGAGCCTTCCGCTCCGATACTCGGCCCGGACAGCTTGCCCGCGGCCGACACCACCCGCAAAAAAAGTTTTCTGGACGACCCCATAAGCGGCACGAGCAAGGACTCGCTGGTGTACGACGTAAAGAACAAAGTGGTTTACATCTACAAGGACGGCGACGTGAAGTATCAGACCATGAACATGAAGGCCGACTTCATGAGGGTGGAAATGGATACCAAGGAACTGTTCGCCTACGGGGTCACCGACTCGCTGGGCAACAAGACCCGGCCCGAATTCATCGACAACGGCGCGTCGTACACCATGGACACCATAACCTACAATATCGACACCAAGAAGGCCAGAATCAAGGGCGTGGCCACCCAGGAGGGCGAAGGATACCTGCTGGGCGACAACGTCAAGAAAATGAGCGACAACACCATAAACATAAAGCGGGGGCGATATACCACCTGCGACAATATCGACCACCCGCACTTCTACCTCCAGATGTCGCGCGCCAAGGTCATTCCGGGCAAGAAGGTGATAGCCGACTATTCCTACATGGTCATGGAAGACGTGCCGATTATTTTTCCCGGACTGCCGGAAGGGTTCTTTCCGATGACCACCGGCCGCAAGTCGGGAATCATCGTGCCGAGCTTCGGGGAGGAGAACCAGAAAGGGTTCTTCCTGCGCGACGGCGGCTATTATTTCGCCATAAGCGACTACATAGACCTTACGGTGCTGGGGGGAATATATACCCTCGGTTCGTGGGAGGCCCGCGTGCAGTCGCGCTACATAAGGCGCTACAAGTACAGCGGAAACATTCAGGCCCACTATGCCAAGAACGTGCTGGGCGACGCCGGTACGGAAAACTATATAGACAACGGAAGTTTTCAGCTTCGCTGGACGCATCAGCAGGACCCCAAGTTCCGTCCAAACTCCACTTTTTCTGCCAGCGTGGACTTTACCACCGCCGGCTACCAGAAATACGGCAGCACCAATATCGCCGACTACCTGAACACCCAGACCAACTCCTCGGTGTCGTACTCCCACACTTGGGCCGGCACGCCGTTTTCGCTTTCGATGAGTATGCAGGTATCGCAGAACGCCGTGGACACCACCATGTCGTTTTCGCTGCCGAACATCAATTTCAACATGTCGAGAATATTTCCGTTCCGCCGCAAGAACGCCATAGGCAAGCAGCGCTGGTACGAGAAAATCTCCATGCAGTACACCATGAACTTCAACAACAGCGTGGTGTCCAAGGAGGAGGAGATGTTCCAGACGGAGATGTTCAAGAAAATCAAGAGCGGCGTGCAGCACAACATTCCGGTGCAGGCGTCGTTCAACCTTTTCAACTACATCAACATAACCCCGCAGGCGCAATACACCGAGCGGTGGTATTTCCGCAAAATCGAGCAGGAGTGGGACCCGGTGCGCAAAAGCGTGGTTCCGTCCGACACCACCTACGGTTTTTACCGGGTCTATAATTACAGCTTCTCGGCCTCGGCCAACACCAAGATTTACGGAACCTACCAGTTCAAGAATCCCAAATCTCCGTTGCAGGCGGTCCGCCATACGCTGACGCCTACGATAAGTTTCCAGTACGTTCCCGACTTCACCAAGCAGAAGTACGGTTACTACAAACCCGTACAGAGCAACGAGCAGGGCGACATACGGTGGTACACGCCTTTCTCGGACGTCCTGTACGGCGTGCCCAGCGGCGGACGGCAGATGAACCTGTCGTTCGGACTGTCGCAGACGCTCGAAATAAAGGTTCTGAGCAAGACCGACACCGCCGGCATAAAGAAAGTCAAGCTGATAGACGACCTGTCGATACGCGGCTCGTACAATTTCCTCGCCGACTCCCTGAACCTGTCGGTAATCTCCCTGAGCTGGCGCTCCACGCTGCCGGGAAATATCGGCCTTCAGGTTTCGGCCACCCTCGACCCCTACGAGGTGGACAAGTCCACCGGCCGCCGCATCAACCGCTTCATGTTCCGGCGCGGAAAGCCGGGCCGCATAGCGTCGTTCAACTGGGCGTTCGGATACACTTTCAATTCCAACAAGTCGGCCACGCCGGCCATAAACGACATAAACAGCCAGTTCCCGGAGTACACCAATCCGTTCTATTTCGACCCTGACAATCCCATAGACCCGACCCTGAGGCGGCAGATGATGACCGCGACGTACTACAACTTCGACATACCGTGGAATTTCGGTTTCAATTATTCCGTGAATTACTCCAACAACGGCGTAAGGAAAAACGTGACCCAGACGCTCGGTTTCAATGCCAGCGTGAATCTCACTCCAAAATGGGGCATTACGTTTACCAGCGGCTACGACTTCGTGGCCAAGAAACTCACCACCGGAGTGTTCACTCTGACACGCGATTTGCATTGCTGGCAAATGAGCTTCAACTGGGTTCCCATCGGGTTCCGCAAGAGCTGGAGCTTCAATATCAGCGTCAAGTCGGCTCTGCTGCGCGACCTGAAGTACGACAAGCAGTCCTCGTATTACGACAATATATTCGACCAGATGTAAGGATATGGAAAAGCAGAACCCTTCCGGCGGCAACCCGCTTCTGGAAAAGCGGGGCACGCCTTACGACACACCTCCGTTCGATTCGATAAGGGAGGAGCACTACCTTCCGGCTTTCCGGCAGGCCATCGCCGCCGCCCGCGCCGAATTCGAGCGCATAGCCGCCGACCCGGAGGAGCCTTCGTTCGGGAACACCGTGGCCGCGATGGAGCGTCAGGGCGAGCTGCTTTCGCGAGTGGAAGGCATATTTTTCAATCTCCGCGAAGCCGACACCTCCGACCGCATGGAGGACATAGCCATGGAGATACAGCCGGAGCTGACGGCTCTGGCCAACGATGTAATGCTCGACGAAAGGCTTTTCCGCCGCGTAAAGGCCGTTTACGACCGCCGGGCGGAGCTGGGCCTCGACGCCGAGGACTCGATGCTGTTGGAGGAAACGTATTCGGATTTCGTGCGCGGGGGTGCGGCCCTTTCCGAGGCGGACAAGAGCCGGTACCGGGCCGTCAGCGAAGAGTCGGGGAGGCTTACCCTTCGGTTCGGGCAAAACGTGCTGGCCGCTACCAACGATTTCGCCGTGAACTTCACCGACGAGAAGGATGTGGCCGACCTGCCTGGATTCGTGCGGCGCACCATGGCGGCCGACGCCGAAAGCCGCGGCGAAGAGGGGTGGACGGTTACGCTCCACGCTCCCAGCTATTTTCCGTACATGACCTATTCGCCCGACCGGGCGACTAAGGAGCGCCTGTGGAGGGCGTACAACACCCGCGCCGTCGGCGGGCGGCACGACAATACGGAAATCGTGCGACGGCTCGCGGAGCTGCGACTCGAAACGGCGCGTCTGCTCGGATACGACACCTATGCGGATTATGCGCTGGAGCGTCGCATGGCCGGCAGCCGCCGGGCCGTGGAGGAGTTTCTGAGCGAGCTGCTGCGGCTTACCGCCGAACACGCCCGCGGCGAGTATGCCGTCATAGCGGAGTATGCTCGCGCCAACGGAGCCGACCATGAGTTCATGCCGTGGGACTGGGCTTACTGGAGCGAGCGTTACAAGAAGGAACACTATGCGGTCAGCGACGAGGCCGTAAAACCATATCTCGAATTGGAACGTGTCCGCGAGGGAGTGTTTTCTCTGGCCGGGCGGCTGTACGGGCTGTCCTTTACGCGCAACCCCGATATACCGGCGTATCATCCCGACGTGACGGCTTACGAGGTCAGGGACGAGGCCGGGGAGTTTCTCGCGGTTCTGTACCTCGATTTCTTCCCGCGCGAGTCCAAGCGCGGCGGGGCGTGGATGACCGAATTCAGGGGCGCTTCCGTCGATGCCGAGGGCAGGGAAACGCGGCCGCTGGTGTCGCTGGTGATGAATTTCACCAAGCCGGCCGGGGATACTCCGTCGTTGCTGACCTTCGGCGAGCTGACCACGTTCCTGCACGAGTTCGGCCATGCGCTGCACGGAATGCTGGGCCGGGGCCGCTACGAGTCGCTTACCGGCACGAACGTGCGACGCGATTTCGTGGAGCTGCCTTCGCAGCTTATGGAGAACTGGGCGACCGAAAAGGAGTTTCTCGATACCTTCGCGGTGCATTACCGCACCGGCGAACGGATGCCTGCGGAGCTGGTGGACAGGCTCGTGGCCTCGCGCAACTATCAGGCGGCCTATGCCAACGTCCGGCAGCTTTCGTTCGGGCTCGTCGATATGGCGTGGCATACGCTCGTCGGCCCGGCGCCGCAGGATGTGGAACGATTCGAGAAAGAGGCCGTAAAGAAGACCCGCATTCTGCCCGATGTGCCCGGCACGGCGTTTTCGCCTTCGTTCGGACATATATTTTCTGGAGGCTACGCCGCGGGCTATTACGGCTACAAGTGGGCCGAGGTGCTGGAGGCCGACGCCTTTTCGCTTTTCCGCGAGAAGGGGGTTTTCAGCCGCGAGGTCGCGGATTCGTTCCGGCGCAACATACTCGAAAAGGGAGGCAGCGAGCCCCCTATGGACTTGTACGTGCGGTTCCGGGGCCGCCGACCCGCTCCTTCCGCCCTGTTGGAGAAGCTGGGGCTTTCCGCGGCCCGGTAGCGCGCCTCCGGTCGCGGGGAGCCGGGAACCGCGCGGGCCTGCACGAAGCCCGTAACGGAAGGGGACGCAACATCCGTTGCGTCCCCTTCCGTTTTATGGCTGCTGACCGCTGGCTATTCCGCGGTCGGCTCGCCGAGGGTGATTATCCACGGCTCGAACAGGGCGCTGTAACCGCAGATTACCTTGCCGTCGGCGGATATGTCCATCGGTACGAACATGTAGGTGCTCAGGTCAACGCCCTGCAAATCGGGCGGTAGAAGGTCGGCGGGGCGGGTATAGCCGTAAACGTCTTCCATATATTCCACGAGGTCGTGGAAGGTTCCGTCCGGAGTGATTATGAACGGAAGGCGTGTCGTGCCCCAGTCGTCGAAGCTGTAACCTACTGCCGTGCCGTCGTCCGCGATAGCGGTTACGGCGCCTCCGTACTGTCCCAAATGTACGGGCACTTCCTTCAGTCCTTCGGCGGGCGTCCACAGCACGGGCATATCCATCGACGTACCGCCGAAATACTTGCCGTTGGGGCTTACCGCGCACATTTCACCGGGGTCGTCGAGCGACGTCATGCTGCCGTTTATCCATACTGCCGGACGGCGTATGTTGTCGCCCCTGTCCACCCAGCCGACCGCCTTCGTGCCGTCGTCGGAGCAGTTGTAGGGATTGCCTCCCTGTCCCTGCGTGCAGCCGTCGTACTGTTGCTTGAGCTTGCCGGTGGAGTTGTCCCAGATGCATGCGTTCATCAGGCCCCAGCCCTGACCGCCCGGCATATGCACGGCTCCCACGGCATACCTGCCGTCGGCCGTTACCGCAGTGGCCCAACCGTCTATTTTTTCTCCCCAAAGCGGTATCAGGTCGTCCCGCCGCTCCAGCTCGGTCCACATTCCGTTCCGGTAAACTCCCGGAACCATGGGATTGCTTATGACCGGGTTGCCGCTGTCGTCGTAAAGCTGGTTGCCGTTCTCGTCCTTGTGGTACAGTACGGCATCGGGCGAACGGAACGTGCCGACCATGGTCCCGTCATCGGCTATGTCGGTGGTTTCGCACCCCTCCAAGAGCTGGTTTTTTTCCACGGTTCCCTCGGGTCCCAGAATGGTCGTCTGCGTGCCGGTGGAAATATCGTACCTGAAGCCCAGATTGTCGGAAACGAATCCTATCGCATACCGTCCGTTGGTGCTGACCCTGTTGAACTGCGAACCCATAAGGTCGAAAAAGATTTTTATTTCGGTAGTCAGGCGGGCTTTTCCGTCCTGCGTCACGGGAAGCTCGAAAGAGGCGTCGCCACCCTTGACGGTTATCGTCGCTGCGCGTTCCTCGTAAAGGGGATTGGTCGGAACCGTTACGGTCAGGATGTCGGCGTCGGTCGAAACGGTTATCCAGTCGGCTCCGGGTTCGGCGCTCCATGCGTCGGCGTCGGTCGTTACCGTTACCTGCTGCTTTTCGTTTCCGTAGCCGGAGAAGCGGAGCGATTCGGGTTCGACCGTCAAGGTATTGAGGTTGCGGCCGTGCTGGAGTACCGATACGGTTTCGGCGGCTCCGGATGCCGTTACCGTGACGGTTCCGGTACGGTCTTCCGGCAGCGTGTTTTCGCTTACGGTCACGGAGAACGTGTTCCCGGCGGGCGTAACCGTTATCCATTCCCTGTCGGCCGAGGCTTTCCATACGGCTGCGTCGGTGGTTACGGTTACTTCCTTCGCGGCCGTTTCAGCCGCTCCGAATTCCAGCGAGCGTGCGGAAAGGGAAAGCGAGGCCGGGTCGTCGTCGTCTTTGCATGCGCTCAGTATTACGGCTGCGGCGGCCGGCAGAAGCCATGCGAGCGAGTGGAGTCTTTTCATAATAAATTTTATGTAAATTGGTATTATTCCGCAAAGTGCGGAAGTTTGGGGTTCGGATGCAAAAATATGAAAAAGATTCAGAACGGGACGTTTCGGTGAAAATATATTTGTCGTCTTGTGCGGTTCGGACGAACAAGAGTGATATTTGAAGACTATGACAAAACCGGGACGAGCCGGTTAAAACGCGGTCCGTCCGGTATTATATGCTCTGCATCCGTTTTGCGGCGGGCGGGAGTCAGGGAGCTCCCTGCTGGGTTACGGCGAGAGTGGTTTGCGCTGTTCCGGCCGTTACCGTTACCGTGCCCTTGCGTTCCTGCGGCGAATCGTTGCGCGTCACGCTTACCAGCAGAGTGAAGTTCTGCTGCGACAGGTATATCCAGCTCCGGTCGGCCGAGGCTCCCCATTCTCCGGCATCGGTATCGACCGTGACCTGCTGCGGGGCGCTTTCGGCCGAGGTAAAGACGAGCGACGATGGATGGAGGCTCAGGGCCGGCACTGGTTCGTCGTCCGAGCACCCGGCAAGGACGGCCGCGGCCGCCACGGTCAGTATGTATCGCAGTTTCATGGCATCGGGTTTTAGGCGGTCCGCCTGTCGGCGGTCCCGAAGCAAAAGGGACCGGAAATTGCACTTGCCGACAGCGACGGCTCCGCGAACGTACGGAGCAAAAAACGAACCGCGATGAACCGTATCCTGTACACAGTCGCAATGGCGACGCTCGTTCTGTCGGCGTTCTGCAATGCGACGGCCCAGAAAAGATATTCAGAGCGTATGTACGGCGCATACATAGAAGGCGACGTGGACGGTTGGTCGGAAGTTATCCGGGCTCTCGAGCGGGAGCCGGCTCCCGTCCGAGCCGACAGCATGGAGCTGCTCGAATACTATTACGGCCACACCGCCTATCTGATAAACTCCGGCGAGAGGAAGGAGGCACGGAAGTACATCGCCCGCGCCGACGGACTGCTGAACGGCCTGCTGGCTTCCGACCCCGGTTGCGCGGAGGCGCTGTCGGTAAAGGGAGTGTTTCTCGGATATAAAATGCAGCTCAGCGGAATAAAGGCTCCCATTCTCGGCCCGCGCTGCATAAAGCTTATAAAGAAGGCGTATGCCGCCGCTCCGGAAAGCCCGCAGGTGTTGGCCGACATGGGGCACATGCTCTACCACTGCCCGGCCGTTTTCGGCGGAAACAGGAAAAAGGGCATGGAGTATCTGGAAGAGGCGGCCGCACAACTGGAAAGCGCCGGCCTCGCACAAAACAACTGGTTCTATATCAACCTGCTGTCCGTGCTGGCGCAGTACCGCGAGGAAACCGGAAGCCCGGAGCTCGCCGAATCGGTTTACCGGAAAATCGTGCGGGCCGAACCGCGCTTCGTGCGGCCTGCGGAGCGGCTCGTGCCCGCTCCGCTCTGACGGCCGTAAAACCGCAGGCCGGCGGAAACATCTTTCGCCGGCCTGCATTCCCGGAAGTGCGTCAGAACAGTATGTCTTCGCGCCCCAGCACCTGGGTCATGCAGTGGGCGGCTCCGTAGCCCTTGGTAAGATTGTCGAGCGGTATCCACGTAACGTCCACGCCGTTGGCTTCCAGAGTGTCCTGCAAGGCCTGCGACTGTCCGGCCACGGCCATTATGCGGCGCGGAGCCACCGTCAGAAAATTGTTGGCGTAGGTCAGCTCGTCGTTGCGCGAAATGGGAATGACCTTGACTTTCAGCTTTTCCTCCAGATAGTCCACGAAATTTTCGTCCTCGGCAGCCTTGCGGTATGTGTTGCCCTCGCGTACGTAAATGTCGCAGCTCAGGTATTGGGGATTGTCCGAACCCGCCTTGTAACGGTTTTCCGAAAGGGTGACCAAATCGCGGTCTATCGTATTGAAATAGGTGTCGAGGTGCATCTGTTCCTGCGACAGCCAGCGGTCTTTGACCACTACGAGGGTGTCGGCCCCAAGCAGGTCGTTGTCCATAAGCTGGTCGATGGCCGCCTGAGTGGTGCGCAGTCCGCGGCCTATGAAAGCGGTGTTTCCGAACGGCAGGAAGTCGCCGCCCTCGAGGTACGCACCCTCGCCGCTTATCCTGTAAATGGGAGGCATACCGATTTTGTCGAGGCAGAACTCCGCCACGCGGTTTTCGGTTTCCCGCTGGGGCGAGTTCATCCGGCCGATGACTATTCCGCGGGCCGTGGAAATCATCTGGTCGCGCATGAAGAAGATGTTCATAATCGGCCGCTCGGCATAGGTGGCCGCGAAGCCGGTGTTGGTGTCGGTACGCGAGAGGATGACCTGCGGCTGGAGCATTATCATCCTCACGAGGTCTTTCGGATTGGCCCGCTCGATTATCATTTTCTTGTAGCGTTGCTGGGCCTTTTCCTCCTCGGGGATGCTGTCCGTGTTGTATTCGAGGAACTGCGATGCGAACTCCCTCAGGCTGTCCAGCGCCGGGCCGGGAATGGCGTTCCCTTCCTTGTCGAGCGTGCCCTGAAGCAGGATTTCGCGCACGGTCAGCACCGTGGCCCCGAACTTTTTAAGCTCGGCGCGGTAATTGGCGTGCTCCTTGGCAGCCTTGTCGATGTCGAAGTAATCCGAAAAAAGCGCCGCGTCGGGATGTATGACGCCCGGAAAAAGCTCTTCGGTGGGTTCGTGCATTAAGATAGTCATGGCTTTATGATATTCGGCCACCTGTCCGCTTTTTATAACGCGCGGACGGTCGCAACTGTTCGTCGGAATTACGGCGAGTAGTATGAGGATGAAAAACGGCTTCTTCATATCACCCGGCAAGTCGGGGCGTAAATATAGCTCTTTTCGGCGGTTATTCAAAATCCGGCACTCGTGCGGCCGGAGAAACGGACCGGGCGTCAGGGATTTGCCGACCGGCGTCCGCGAATATGGCGGAAGCGCAGTTTCATCACTCCCCAGAACGCCTCGCCGAATATGCCGCCGCTCATCTTGGACGTGCCTTCGCGCCGCTCGGTGAACACTATCGACACCTCCTTGATACGGAATCCCAACCGCCATGCGGTGTACTTCATCTCTATCTGGAATCCGTAGCCTTTCATGCGTATTCCGTCCAAATCTATGCTCTCGAGCACCTCGCGGGAATAACACACGAATCCGGCCGTGGCGTCGCGCACCGGCATACCGGTGGCGATGCGCACGTAGCGCGAGGCGTAGTACGACATCAGCAGCCGCGACATGGGCCAGTTCACCACGTTCACGCCCTGAATGTAACGCGAGCCTACCGCCACGCCGGCCCCTTCGAGGGCGGCCTTGTACAGTCGTTCCAAATCGTCGGGATTGTGGGAAAAGTCGCAGTCCATTTCGAAAACGTAGTCGTAGTCCCTTTCCAGAGCCCAGCGGAAGCCGGCTATATAGGCCGTTCCGAGTCCGAGCTTGCCTGCGCGTTCGAGCAAATGCAGGCGGCCGGGATAGTCGTGCCGCCGTGCGCGGACTATGTCGGCCGTGCCGTCGGGCGAACCGTCGTCGATGACGAGAAGCTCGTAGTTTCCCGGCAGGGAAAACACCTTGTCGACCATGGCGGATATATTCTCCCGCTCGTTGTATGTGGGAATTATGACCAGCTTCTTCATTTTCATGCGGATTACTCGTCCTCAAATATAGCGCAATTTCCGCGAATCGGGGCCGCGGCGGGATAAAAAAGGCCGGGCTTGCGTGCGGCCCGGCGGCCCTGCCCTGCTGCGGCGCGGGCACGGGATATGCGGAATTGCAGTATCTTTACGGTCCGAACCGAAACCTTATGACAGTTACCGTTCGTCTTGTCCTTACTCCAGTCGAAGCCTCCGACCCGGCGAAGTACACCGCACGCGCGGCCCGCGAGGCGCGGGTAGCGCAAAGCCGCGTGGCTTTTTCGCGCGTGGTCGGGCGCAGTGTGGACGCGCGCCGCGGGGCGGTTAAGGTGCTGCTGTCCGTGGAGCTGTTTCTAGACGATGCGCCCCCTCCGCCACCGGTCGCGTTCGATTACCCTTATGTAGGCGCGGCACGGCCGGTGGTGATAATAGGTTCCGGCCCCGCCGGGCTGTTCGCCGCCCTGCGCCTAATCGAGTCGGGGCTGCGGCCCGTGATACTGGAAAGGGGCCGGGACGTGTCGTCGCGCAAGCGCGACATAGCCGCCCTGAACCGGAATGCCGGCCTCGACCCGGAATCGAATTACGCCTTCGGGGAAGGGGGCGCGGGTACGTTCTCGGACGGCAAGCTGTTCACCCGCAGCAAGAAGCGCGGCGACTGCGACCGGGCGCTCAGGGTGCTGGTCTTTCACGGAGCCTCCGAGGAAATCCTTTACGACGCGCAGCCCCATATCGGGACCGACCGGTTGCCCGAAGTGATTCGCAGCGTCAGGCGCACGATTCTGGACGCGGGAGGCGAAATCCTGTTCGGACGCCGGGCCGACGGCCTTGCCGTGCGCGGCGGAAGGGTAGCCGGAGTAGTGTCGGGCGATGAGGTTATAGAGGGTCTTGCTGTGGTGCTCGCCGCCGGCCATTCGGCCGACGACGTGTACAGGATGCTGGCCCGCGAGGGTGTTGCGCTGGAGCCCAAGCCGTTCGCGGTGGGCGTGCGGGCGGAGCATCCGCAGGCGCTTATCGACCGTATCCAGTACCGGCTGCCGGAGCGGGGCGAATACCTGCCCGCGGCGTCGTACAGGCTGGTCGCGCAGGCCGGGGGCCGCGGAGTGTATTCCTTCTGCATGTGTCCGGGCGGTTTTATGGTTCCGGCCATGACCGCGGCGGACGAGAGCGTGGTGAACGGCATGTCGCCTTCGGCCCGCAACTCGCCGTATGCGAATTCCGGCATAGTCGTGGAAGTCCGGGAAAGGGATTACGCGCATCTGCTTCCGGAGTACGGTCCTCTGGCCGGCTTGGAGCTGCGCGCGCGGCTGGAAAGAGAAGCCCGCAGGCAGGCCGCCGGGAGCGGCGGCGCGGAAGGGTTCCGTGCCCCGGCCCAACGGCTTACGGACTTTATGGCGGGCAGGCGGTCGGCTTCGCTTCCGGCCTCGTCGTATCTGCCGGGGCTGGTTTCCTCGCGTCTGGACGAATGGCTGCCGCCGTTTATTTCCGGGACGCTCAGGGCCGGATTCGCGGATTTCGGCCGGAAGATGAAAGGATACGTTACCGACGGTGCGCTGGTGGCGGGAGTGGAATCGCGTACTTCCGCTCCGGTGAGGATTCCGCGCGACCCGGCGACGCTGGAGCATCCGGGGATGCCGGGGCTCTACCCGGCCGGGGAAGGGGCCGGATATGCGGGCGGAATAATCTCGGCCGCGCTGGACGGGGAGCGGGTGGCCGAGGCGGTCGCGAAGGCCGTGAAAAACAGATAGGGTATGGATTCCGTGGAAATCGTGGAGAAGTATTTCGGCTCTCTGACGGAGCGGCAGAAGGAGCGGTTCGGGGAACTCGGAAGGCTGTATGCGGAGTGGAATGCGCGGCTCAACGTGGTTTCCCGCCGGGATACGGATGCCTTGTACGAACGCCATGTTTTGCATTCTCTGGGGTTGGCGAAGGTGTGGACTCCGGCCGACGGAGCGCGTGTGTGCGACGTGGGAACCGGCGGCGGATTTCCGGCCGTGCCGTTGGCGATAATGTTTCCCGGAGCGCATTTTACCGCCGTGGATTCCATAGGAAAGAAAATCCGGGTGGTGCGGGAGATAGCCTCGGCTTTGGAGCTGGACAATCTGGAGGCGGTGTGCGCGCGGGCGGAAAGTCTGCGGGGGCCGTGGGACTATGCGGTGAGCCGGGCCGTGGCTCCGGCGGCGCAGCTCGTCCGCTGGGTGTGGAACGGCATACGGCGCGGGCAGGCCGGTACGCTTCCGAACGGACTTCTGTGCCTCAAGGGCGGCGACCTGCGGGCCGAGCTGGACGCTGCGGGCAGGCCGTACGAATCGTGGCCTCTGTCGGATTTCTTTACGGAGGAATTTTTCGACGCCAAGTACGCCGTGTATTTTCCGAAAAAGTGAGCGGCGGCCGAGCCTTCCGGCCGTCAGAAGCAAACGTAACAGTTGTATGCCTTGAGCAGCAGGAGCACGGTAACGAACAGCCAGCTCAGAAGACCGAACACCGAAAAGAAAAACAACAGGCGACAGGTGAGCGAAGTCCGGGCTATGTATTCCCCCTGCCGGAAAATCCTCTCCACCTTCGGATAGTAGAACGTCAGCAGTTCGTCGTACTCCTGAATCCTTTGCTTGTAGGTCTTCATATAGCAGAGGCCGCTGCGGATTTTGAGCATAAAGAGTATGTTCACCACCACTCCCCATGCTCCCAGCACCGCCAGCACGGGAGCCGTAGCCACCGTGACGGATTTTTCGTAAAAGAACGCGAACGAGGCGAACAGTGCGAACAGCACCGTGGTCTGCATCCCGAATTTAGTCCAGTTGAGATTGTCTTCGTGCTGGTAGAGCGTCACCAGCGTCGCGGCCCGGCTCGCCAGCACTTCGCCTTCGTCGCCGTCAACTTCCGCGATATTGGACAACCTGATATGGCGGTGAATTTCCTCCGACCCGCGGGGCGGCCGGAGCCAGGCCGAGCGTTTGCGCACCGTGCCGTCCTTGTCGGGCACGGGCGTGAAGTTCAGAAACTCGTGGAATCCCAACCGCTTGTGGAACTCGCAACTGCGGCGGTTGAAAGGTTCGAGCACTATGGCGCAGACGAACGGCAGCTCCTCGCCCGCATCGGCGAACAGTCGGCGGTATAGCTGCTTCCCCGCACCCCTTCCCGCGGCTTCCGGGGCCAGAAAAATCTGTTTGACGAGTATGAAGTCGCCGATAACGGTCGCCTTTATAAGCATGTTGTTCGTATCGGCCGGAGCGATGTGCTCCGAACGGTAGGCCATCAGTACGCCCAGCAGCATCCCGTCTTCCTCGGCCTTGTAGAAATATTCGTAGGTTTCTATGAAATGTCCGTACTGCTCTTCGCTGAATCCGGAAACGAGAAATCCGTCGGAGGGATTTTTTACAGGCAGCAGCAGTCGGTCCTGCAATGCGGCGATGCGCGGAATGTCGGCGCGGGTTACGGGGGAAATGTTCATGTTTGGGTAGGGTTTCGTTTCCGGTTAAGCCGGGTTCCGGTAAAGTTACTGCAACACAGCCAAAAACCTCGGATTCTCCGCGGGCTTGGCCTTGGCTTATGCTTTACAGGGATGAAAATACGGAAAATTTCGGTTCGGCCGGTGGTTTCCGCAAATAATTTTCGGCCGGAAAGTCCCGGCGGCGCTGCCGCGTGCTGAGGGCTGAAGGTGTCCGGACTGCCGCAGGAAGCGGGAGTACCGGCTACCTGTAAAGCCCACACACCGTGAGGATGAACACCGCAAGGAACAGAATCCACTGGATATTGGTCAGATAGGCTCCGGCGGGCGCGCGGGAGAACAACTGCCCCAGCAGAAACCCCACGAAATACAGCCCGAACAGGGCGGCCAGCAGCGCCCCGGCGGTCGGGCTCGCCGGAACGGCGCCCGTCCCGGCCAGAAGCAGGTAAACGGAGGCTACCAGCAGGTCGGCCCCTATCATCTGAAATCCGCCGCGGCCCATAAGCCATATGCGCCTGAGCGCCGCCGCGGGAACGGGGTCGGCGGCAGAGGGACGGCGGGCCGGGTCGAGCAGAGTCCACGCGGCGTTGCCGGCTGTCATGTGGACCAGAAACCCGATTGCCAGCAGTATTCCGGCCGTTATGTAGCACCAGTTCATAATGCGTCCGGTTTTCCGGTAAAGTCATGCAACCGCCGTACCGGACACTGCACGGCTCCGGCCTTTTTACGATGGGCTTGATTCTTTTTACCCCCTCCCCGCGTATCGAAGGCGCAGGACAACCGTTGCGCCTTTTGGCAAGTCTGCATCGAAGAACATCCGTCGAGGGCGGATATATGTCCCGCGGCGGTTTCGGCGGGGGGATTATCGTCAGGCACTTATCCGGCCGCTTTGCTTTACGCTAACGTTTGGGAGGGTATTGCAGCGGGGCAAAAAACTCGTCGAGAGTGATATTATAGAATTTGCAGATTATGGAAAGAGTCGTCAAATTGGGAAAATTGTTGCCCGATTCGAGGTTAGAAATGTCAACTTCGGTATATGCAGCCAATTCTTCCTGCGAGTGGCCGTTTATCCTGCGTAATTCCTTTACCCGTAAAATAACTTTGTCGAAAAGTGCTTGGTCGCGGCGTTGTTTCTTTCTTCCTTTGTCCATTTTACAAAAAAAGAGAAACCCGAATTTTTATACGCTTGAACATGTACAAGTTTCATATAAAATAAGTAGATTTGCCTTGTTAATGTAAATGGACTAATTATGCTAACTTTGCAATATCATAGCTCGGCATAGCCGACGGACATAATAAGAGTAAGCAACTCTTTATACCCTTTAGGAAAATTGGGAGTTTTAAGGAATCGGGTATTGATGTTGCCAGTCCTTGTTATGTCCTGCCTTCGGGCAGGACTGCAAGGGCGCGGTGTATTTCCTGATTCCGGGTATCCCAATACCTCCTGAAAGGTTTTGTTATCGCGTCCCTTGCTTTTTTATGGCCGGAGCATAGAGACAGTGCAGGAAGAAGAAATCGTTCAGGAGGGTGATTCTGTAATGTTACTGCCAGAGTTTCTTGGAATCAGTTTGGATATCCAGAAAGAAATCCACCAACGAAATCCCATAATAATCGCAAAGAATGGAAAGGGTGCTTAAAGATATGTTTTGCTTTCCCAATTCAATCCGGCCGACATTTATATCGGTATCAATCAGGACAACTTTCTGGGAAACGCCGCGCTCGTTACGGAGCTTACGTAGCTTGTTCGCAACGGCTTTCATCAAAAGCGTATCTTTTCTTTGCGGATGTTTCACAGAACAAAAAAATACATTAAGCCTTCCAAACACGATAACAAATTTGTTGTTGCGACCTTTTATAACTATTTTTGTGCGTACCGCTTAAACCAAAAACAATGCTAACTTTGCAATATCATAGTACGGTATAGGCCGTAACGTACGATAAAGGTTAGGACAAAACCTTTATGCCAACAGATAATTTGCAGACTGTTGTAACATACAGCAGTATTATGGAATGGCGTAAACTTTGTCTGGAACCCTTGTCATGCCCCGATTCCGGTCGGGGCTGGCTTGGGCGTAAGGACAATCACCATTTCAGGGCCCTGCAAAGCCTTCTGTTGGGATTGTAGTCTGCGCCCGAGCTTTTTTATTTTCGGACGCGGGAATCATTCACCCATTCGTTCGTCGGTCAATGCACCCGTTTTATCCCATTGTCAATATAAACTTAGACCCTGCGGCCACCGCGTGTTTTGCCGACTATGGCGCGGAATTGTTCGGCGGGGAAACAAGCCTCCGCGAGCGCCGGAGTTTCAGGCTTCGCCTGGGGCACAGAATCGGTGTGCTTCTGGATTTACTCTACAAAGA
>DBFWXZ010000013.1:0-1731 GCA_048214935.1 Tidjanibacter sp. | reverse complement strand
CTTTCCAATACCCGAACCATAATATTTCCATCCGCAAACGAAAGATTAAAGAAACGTGATTTGGCAGCAATATAGTCTTTTTCATCCTTTTCAGAATATTTTTTCTTACATTTCCCCATCACCCAATTATGCGCTTCTTCTACATTCAACGGACACAAATAATGAGGATTCCTCGCATCTAATTTATTCTCTATCAGCATATCCACATAGTCCAGCCACAAGTCCGCATCATGTATCACATAGTCATGCCTTAAACAGATTTTTATATACGTCCAATACTTATCCATACCGTATTTTCTCTCTAAAAATCTCAAGAACAAATTCATTTGCCCTGCCTTATATAATATCTCCATCCGATTATCAGTTAATAATGTCGCAAAAAAGGAACTCGGACAAATATCATAAAAGACACCCTTAAACCCATTCCTCGTAAGTTCGGGTATCACTTTCATTCTCGGATAGATGACTGCCGGGCAAATATTATAAATACAGTCATGATGCACATTCCGCTTACGCAATTCTAAAGAACTTCCATATATCCATGCATCGTAATAAAATATAGACATGCTCCGCAGCAAAGACAGCGTTTCTGTCTTACCCTCTTTATTCATCCAACACTGTACCGCCTCAATTATAAAGTAATTTGCCGGAGACCCTTTTTTCAACCGACAGTCCACCATAAAAAAACGGATAACTTGATATTGCTTGTATGTAGTAATCACACAAAAATATTCTTTATATATAGCCGTCCTTTTCCTGCTATTCTCCAATTTCAGCTTCATACCGCAATGAGGACACCTACACTCTTTCTTATCCTCCTTATCCCGCCATGTATGCCCACACTCCAAACAACAACAATTTCCTTTTGCATCACGCTTGAAATAATGCACAAAACAATGCTTATAGGCATAACGCTTTTGAGCCTCTGAAATGGGAGCCAACTTCCTGCTCCCATTCACGATTTCCATTTGTAATTTTGTCCTAGGCTTCATATCAAAAAAGAGTTAACTGGGTTTGTGGTTCGGTGTTGTTCTCACGTTTGGCTTGTTGACGTTTTTTCAACTTTGCCAATTCTTCCTCCTGCAATTTTTTGATAGCAGCTTCACGAGCCGCTTTCTTTTCTTCCTCTGACAATTCAACATGATGATTTACGACTACATTACATTTCAATGGGCTACCCACCTCAATGTTATCTTCCTGATAATAATGCAATGCCATGCCAAAAATTTCATCATCACTAAAACCACAGCAACCGCTTTTCTTCACTTGGTTTAAAATATAGGTAATGCAATTATCTATATTCTTTGTAGGTTTTTGATAGACTGGAGCAAACAGACTATCCACCGCTGCCATATTATCAAGGTATGCCTTGATGGTACTTTTAAATTGTTCTGACACTTTCATAGTATATCATTTTTAGATTTCATTTCACAATAAGCCAATTTCACGAGAAACAAGGAGAATAGGCAAATAAGAGCCAACAATGTAACCGACACAACCTTTATCGGACTTGGCGTTATTACCGCTCCGACAAACATAGCCACTGCACAAAGAGCGATGATGACCGAAAAAACAAATTGAATGATTTGCATATACTTCTGCTACTTAGTTTGTTAAACTTCTAATTTTATGCTTCAGCTAGATTTAAAGACCTTTTTTTTAAAAACCTTTCCGGGATGGCCTTTTCTTTCTGCCGACTTTTTTTTTGAGCTTTCATGCCCCATCTGAGTT
>DBFWXZ010000012.1:0-1140 GCA_048214935.1 Tidjanibacter sp. | reverse complement strand
AAACATAAATGAGAGTTCTTTGAAAGATTTAAGATAAACAAACAAGTAGTACAAGCCGGTGCACCGTATGTAATATATATATGGTGTACGGAAAAACAAGAACCGTCAATATTGATATTGATAGATTTGGAATCCTTGAGCAGATTATCAACTGAACAGTTGGAAAAGATATTATTACAATGAAGAGTTTGATCCTGGCTCAGGATGAACGCTAGCTACAGGCTTAACACATGCAAGTCGAGGGGCAGCATGGTCTTAGCTTGCTAAGGCCGATGGCGACCGGCGCACGGGTGAGTAACACGTATCCAACCTGCCGTCTACTCTTGGACAGCCTTCTGAAAGGAAGATTAATACAAGATGGCATCATGAGTCCGCATGTTCACATGATTAAAGGTATTCCGGTAGACGATGGGGATGCGTTCCATTAGATAGTAGGCGGGGTAACGGCCCACCTAGTCTTCGATGGATAGGGGTTCTGAGAGGAAGGTCCCCCACATTGGAACTGAGACACGGTCCAAACTCCTACGGGAGGCAGCAGTGAGGAATATTGGTCAATGGGCGAGAGCCTGAACCAGCCAAGTAGCGTGAAGGATGACTGCCCTATGGGTTGTAAACTTCTTTTATAAAGGAATAAAGTCGGGTATGGATACCCGTTTGCATGTACTTTATGAATAAGGATCGGCTAACTCCGTGCCAGCAGCCGCGGTAATACGGAGGATCCGAGCGTTATCCGGATTTATTGGGTTTAAAGGGAGCGTAGATGGATGTTTAAGTCAGTTGTGAAAGTTTGCGGCTCAACCGTAAAATTGCAGTTGATACTGGCAGTCTTGAGTGCAGTAGAGGTGGGCGGAATTCGTGGTGTAGCGGTGAAATGCTTAGATATCACGAAGAACTCCGATTGCGAAGGCAGCTCACTGGAGTGTAACTGACGCTGATGCTCGAAAGTGTGGGTATCAAACAGGATTAGATACCCTGGTAGTCCACACAGTAAACGATGAATACTCGCTGTTTGCGATATACAGTAAGCGGCCAAGCGAAAGCGTTAAGTATTCCACCTGGGGAGTACGCCGGCAACGGTGAAACTCAAAGGAATTGACGGGGGCCCGCACAAGCGGAGGAACATGTGGTTTAATTCGATGA
>DBFWXZ010000011.1:0-333244 GCA_048214935.1 Tidjanibacter sp. | reverse complement strand
CGGCGCTGTCCGGTCGGAGCCTCGGTCCGCAGCCCACTGCGGGCGATTCGGAAAGAATGCGGTTCGACCGGCTCGTTCGTTAACCCGACTGCGTCCGTGCGGACTCCTGTCCGCACGGATTGTTTTTAGATTTTGTGCGGTATGGAAAGCGGAGATTGCAAAGTTTACCCCGTCTTTTGCTATGTTGTTATAATACGGACGGCGGTTCGGGAATTTTTGCGGGCTTGCCCGCAAGATTGCTCTCACCTTTCACTATATTTTGATAATACAGGATGCGGTTCGGCAAAGCACAAGTAAACTTGGCTTTGCTCTCACCTTTCACTATATTTGTACAGTTGGTATTTCTCCCACTAAAAAGTGAAGATTATGAGGACATTTACGGTAAACCGTTTCGCGCTTTTGTCCGTGTTGGCATTGGGCGCATGCCACGGTGCGGGCGACCCGGCCGAAGCCGGAATTCAGGGCTCGACGCCGGATGCGGTGAGCAGCCGCGGTATCGTGGTGCGAGGCGTCGCCGCTCCTTCTTCGGCCGTGTCCGACGGTACGAGCGTTTCCGGCGACGACGGTCGGGTGATTTTCGGAGGCAGCGATATCCGGTCGTTCAACAGCGTGACCCGCGAGATTGTCTTCGAGGGTGCGGAGCCTGCCGAAGCCATCACGCCTTACGAGGCTGTCGCATTCGAGCTCGACGGAGAAACCCTTTTCACCGCCGTTACCGCCGTCATGCCTACCTCGAGTCATCTTATATGCGACCTGGTGCTTTATATCGAGCGGGCGGAAGGTTACAGGTATTTTCTAAACGACGGGTATCCGGCGTGGGCCGGACAGACCGAGGAGGGACTGGCCAATGCCGCTGCCCGAGCCGAAGGCTGGAACAGGTTTCTGCAATATGTTCGTAGCGAAAACAAGTTGATAGAAAGCGACGATGCCGGAAACGGCCCTTGCGGGCCCGCCGCGCCCGGCGCGGACACGGGCGATATCGAACTGACGGTATTCACTCCGACCGATACGTGGGAATGGGTGGACATGGAACCTGACCGGCTCAGTGTAGTACGCAGCGAGTATGAGCTGAAAGCTCTGGTTACGGAAGAATCCTATTCGCCTTCCGCCATAGATTTCGACGGTAATACGATGCTGCTGGTCAGGGTTTTCGCTCCCTACGGCCTGCACCGGCTCCGTTACGGTCTGTCCGAAACCGAGGCCGGGTACGATTATTACGTACGCGTGGAGATGAACGAGGCCTGCGTCATTACCGACGAAATTTTTGCAGTGCTTGCCCCGGTTATACCGGAAACGGCGGAGGTTTCTTTCGAAATGGAAATCACGCACGAGGTGTCCGAATAAAGGCAGGCTTCCGGCTTATGGATGCGGGGCCCTTTCGGGGCCCCGCATCCAGTGTTTGGAATATGCCGGAGGTCGTCAGAAGGTTTCCTTTATAACGGCCACGGTTTCCATTCCGGGAGCCAAATCGCCCCGGCGCAGGGCGCGGCGTTCTCGGCGGGTAGGCTTCGGAAGTTCGGCCGGAGCGACGGTATGGCGGTATATAGGCTTTTGCCGGGCTATTGTCACCTCTACGCTGCGCCTGTCTCCTTCGACCGCCGATGCCGGCAGGCTTACGGACTGGGTGCCGCCGGCGGGAATGAACACCGGTACGGTTTCTTTCAGCACTTCGCGGCGGCCGTTGCGGAAGCGGTAGGTCATCGTGCCTTTTATAGGAGTTAGCGCCAGATTGTTGCGCAAAAGCAGCAGCCGTTCCGAGGCGATACGCGACAGGTCCGCCGAAACCGGCTCGATGTATCCGGCGGGAGCCTTGTAACGCAAGGTGTCGGTGTTCCATTCGCCCCCGGCCTCCGGATAGATTATAGCCATGTAGGGTTCGAGCGACTTCATCAGGAGGTACGTTTCGTAGAGGCAGTAGCCGTTGCGGGAATGACGGGCCAGCGAGAGGGCCGCTGACGAGGGGTGCGTACGGAACGAATAATAGGCGTCGGCGGCGCGCTCGGCGAACGCCGCTTCCCATGCGGGGTCGTTGGAAATGTTGCCTCCTTTGGTAATGCGCGAAGGGCCGGACGAGGTATTGATGTCCGCCTGGTTGCAGACGTAGGCCCCGGCCCGGTCGGCCGCCGTGTAAAGCGCATCGGGCTGCGGACGGTCTTTTACCAGCAGGTAATTTACGCCCTGCGCCTTTAGCTGCATTATGCGGGCGTAGTCCTTGTCCGCGTTTCCGCTGGAAACAGTTTCCGCGCCGTAAAGGCGCACCGGAACCGAATCCACGAGCAGGCTCCCTCCGGCATGGCCCACGGTACGGAATCCGAAGTCCGCGCGTACCCATTCCTTGATGCGGCTTTCGTACACGGTGCTTACCAGCACGGTATAAAGATACGGAGTTTCGTGGTTCCACGGAAGCGGGTCGGTTATTACCGCCGAAAAGCTCACCGTGTCGCGGCTGCGCATTCCGGTCTGCACTCCCTTCCGCCCGGTGGCCAGCACTTCTCCCGCAGGCGACAGCAGCTCGTAGCGCACCGTAAAATTCTTGGAGTTGAGCAGTCGGCTCTGCATAACTACTTTCAGGGAGAACAGTCCCCGACCATCCTCGATTCGGCCGGTGGCCAGCACTTCGTCTATCCTTACCGCCGGTTGCGATACGACCGCGGCGGAGGAGAACGACGGCTTGCCCGCCGTGCGGGACGAAATGAGCCGGTTCGCTTGCGTGCCGGATAGAAAACGAATTTCCGCCGTATTGTAGTCCTCGTTTACCAGCGGCGTAACGTCGAATTCGCTCCGGGGCGTTCCGGCGGTAGAATAGCCGGCTTCTTTGCCGTTGACGTACAGACGGAACGGAGCGTCGGCTCCGTTAACGCGCAGCAGTACGGCCCGGTCGTTCCATTTGTACGGCACTTTGAACCTCGAGGAATAGGCGGTTTCGCCCCCCGACGGCTTTTCCGACCAGCGGCTGAGGGGAACATAGTAGCTTCCTGAATCGGTCGTCTGTGCAAGCGCGGCGTCCCGGGTTTCCTTCGGAATGATTTCGCCGCGGGGGAGCAGCCTGTTTTCCGAAACCGTTCCCTGAACCGGGTCCGCCGACGGAGGCGCACAGAATGCACGCGGGGCGGCGAGGCAGGCAGCGGCCGCGAGGGCGAGTATGGCGGTGGAGCGTATATGTGTCATCGTCTGTCGGTTTTTGTTCGTTACGGATTTTGCCGTCCGGCTTTGCGGAGTTAATTTTGCGGTGCGCCTTACGGCTTGTACGGGATAAAAATAATGCTTTCGGGCCGAAAATGAAAGACTATCCTGAACTTAATTTTCCTCCGTGCCGTCTGCGCGCCGCCGAACGGGGCGGCCGCACGGTGGTCTGGGACGCCCTGCGGGGACGCTGGCTGGTGCTGACCCCGGAAGAGTGGGTGCGGCGTCACCTGATAGGGATGCTTTGCTCGCAGTGCGGAGTTCCGGCCGGCCGGATAGCTCAGGAATACCCCGTTCCGCTGGAGGGAAACCCTCAGAGGGCCGACGTCGTGGTTCTCGACAGGGCCGGACGTCCCGTCCTGCTGGCCGAATGCAAGGCTCCTGACGTGGAAATCGGTTCGGAAACATTCTCTCAGGCCGTGCGTTACAACAACGTGGTGAAGGCTCCGCTCGTCATGCTTACCAACGGTATCCGGCATTATGTTTACCGGCGCACCGTAAAAGGCTCTTACGAGGCGCTCGACAGTCTTCCGGAGCTGGAGTAATGCCCGCTTCGGATACAAGTGCAAATATTGCTCCGCGGCGCAGGCCGGTCGGCAAATTATTGTTAGCTTTGCAGGGGTCGCCGCGAAAGGCGTCCCGCGTACACAGCCGATTGTAAAAACCTATACGAATCCGAAACTTAAATCACAGTCTTTTATGGTACAGGACAAATTCATGGACAGACATATAGGACCGTCCGAAGGGGAAATCGCGCAGATGCTCGAAACGATAGGCGCGGGCAGCGTGGACGAGCTTATCGGGCAGGTCATTCCGCAGGCGATACGGCTGCGCAAGCCGCTGGCTCTGCCTGAAGGAATGACCGAATGGCAGTTCGCCGCCCATATTCGGGAGCTCGCCTCGCGCAACAGGCCGCACCGCTCGTTTATCGGAATGGGATGGTATCCCACGGCCACCCCGGCGGTCGTAATGCGCAACATTTTCGAGAATCCTTCGTGGTACACTTCCTATACTCCCTATCAGGCCGAGATTTCGCAGGGCCGTCTGGAGGCTCTTCTGAACTTTCAGACCATGGTCATTTCTATGACCGGTATGGAGATAGGCAACTGTTCGCTGCTGGACGAGGCCACGGCCGCGGCCGAAGCCGTGCTGATGATGTACGCCCTGCGCTCGCGCGAGCAGCAGAAGGCGGGAGCGAACGTGCTTTTCGTGGACGAGAATATCTTTCCGCAAACGCTCGACGTTATCCTGACCCGTACGGATGCCCACGACATAGAGATTATACGTGACAGCTACGACAACTATACCTTTACCGGCCGTGAGTTCGGCGCGGTGGTACAGTATCCGGCGGCCGACGGCGAGGTGCGCGACTATGAAGATTTCACCGCCTCCGCCCATGCGGCCGGAGCGAAAGTGACGGCCGTGTGCGACCTGCTTTCTCTGGCTCTGCTGAAAGCTCCCGGCGAGTGGGGAGCCGACATCGCCGCAGGCTCGACGCAGCGTTTCGGGCTGCCTATGGGATTCGGAGGCCCCGGAGCCGGATACATGGCTACGCGCGAGGCTTACAAGCGCAACATGCCCGGCCGCATAATAGGAGTATCGGTGGACAGGCTCGGCAACCCGGCGCTCCGCATGGCTCTTCAGACGCGCGAGCAACATATCAAGCGCGAACGCGCCACTTCCAATATATGCACCGCGCAGGCGCTTATGGCGACCATGTCGGGCATGTGGGCGGTCTGGCACGGTCCGGAAGGAGTGGAGAGGATTGCACGCCATGCGCACTCTTGTGCGCTGGCTGTCGCCGACGCTTTGAAGGCGCTGGGCTTCGAGCCGGTCAACCGCGCTTTCTTCGATACTCTGGAGGTGGAAGCCGACGCGGCCGTAGTGCAGCAGTCGGCCCTCGAGCGCGGAATCAATTTCTTCTATCCGGGCGAAAACCGGGTGAGGATGAGTTTCGACGAGCTGACCACAGCGGAAGAACTGACCGCCGTGGCGGCCGTATTCGCAGAGGCTGCCGGGAAGAAGGCTCCGAAGGCCGTCAAGCCGGCCGACAGGGAGGATATAGCGCCTTCCATGCGCCGCCGGAGCGCCTATCTGACGGAGCCGGTATTCGGTCGCTATCGGAGCGAAACCGAGATGATGCGTTATATAAAGCGGTTGGAGCACAGGGATATATCTCTCGCCGACAGCATGATTTCGCTCGGTTCGTGCACGATGAAGCTCAATCCGGCCGCAACCATGATGCCCCTTTCGCTGGCCGAGTTCGGAAACATGCACCCATACGCGCCGCAGTGGCAGGCGGAAGGCTTTATGGAGCTTATACGTAATCTGGAGCACGACCTTGCGGTGATAACCGGTTTCGAGGCCGCCTCGCTTCAGCCCAATTCCGGCGCGGCGGGAGAGTATGCCGGTCTGATGACTATACGTGCGTGGCATCAGAGTCGCGGCCAAGGTTACCGCAACGTGGTTCTGATTCCTTCGTCGGCGCACGGAACCAACCCCGCGTCGGCCGCCATGGCCGGACTGAAGATAGTGACGGTAGGCTGCGACGAACGCGGAAACATAGACGTGGACGACCTGCGCCGCAAGGCGGGCGAAAACGCGGACGAGCTGTTCGGCGTAATGATTACGTATCCCTCCACGCACGGCGTTTTCGAGAGCCGAATCCGCGAGATAGTGGATATCGTGCACGATGCCGGCGGACAGGTTTACATGGACGGAGCGAACATGAACGCTCAAGTCGGCCTGACCAATCCCGGCTATATAGGAGCGGATATATGCCACCTGAACCTGCACAAGACCTTCGCCATGCCTCACGGCGGCGGCGGCCCCGGCGTGGGTCCGATATGTGCGGCCGGACATCTGGCTCCGTTCCTGCCTTCGCACCCGGTCGTAAGCACGGGCGGCAGCGAAGGGATAACCGCCGTGGCCGCTGCTCCGTGGGGGAGCGCCATGCTGCTGCCGATAACTTACGGGTACATAAAAATGCTCGGAGGCGAAGGGTTGAAGCGGGCTACGGAGATAGCCATTCTGAACGCCAACTATATGTCCAAAGCTTTCGAGGGAGAGTTCGGTACGTACTACACGGGCGAAAGCGGCCGCGTGGCGCACGAAATGATACTCGACCTTACCGGTTTCCGGAAGGAATACGGAGTGGAAACCGCCGATGTGGCCCGCCGCCTGATGGACTATGGATTCCATGCCCCTACGCTTTCGTTTCCGGTACACGAAACTTTTATGGTGGAACCCACCGAAAGTGAGTCCAAGCGCGAAATGGACAGGTTCATAGAGGCCATGGTTTCCATAAAGCGCGAATGCGAGGCGCTTGCCGCCGACGGACGGAAAGACGACAATCTGCTGGTGAATGCGCCTCACACGGCCCGCGAGATAGCTTCGTCGGACTGGTCGCATCCCTATACGCGCGAGCAGGCCGCTTTTCCGCTGGAATGGATAGCCGCCGGCAAGTTCTTCCCTTACGTGTCGAAGATAGATGCCGGGCGCGGCGACAGGGAGCTCGTATGCACCTGCTGCGACGAAATAATGTAACCGCTTTAATGACAACCGGTTTCCGTGCCGGGACTTTCGGTGACCCGGCACGGAAGCGTCCGGGCCTGACTTTTGCGGTGGTTGGAGGGACCGTTTCCGGCGCGGAAAAATCACGATACACCTATTAAGAAAGAATATAATGAAAATCGACGACAAAAAATTCGTTTCGCTGAGCTACACGCTGACTGTGAACGGAGAAGTTGCGGACGAGGCTACGGCCGAGCGTCCGTTGGAATTCGTATTCGGTATGGGCTACCTGTTGCCGGAATTCGAGAAGAATATCCGTGGGCTGGAACCGGGCGATACCTTCGAGTTCACTCTTACCCCGGAAGTCGGCTACGGCCCGGTAAACGAGCAAATGATAATCGAAGTCCCTAAGGATGCCTTCATGGTAAACGGTCAAATCGAGGAAGGCCTGCTCGAAGAGGGCAGCCAGATTCCCATGATGACCTCCGACGGCCACCACATAGTGGGGCGCGTGGTCGGAGTGAACGGCGATGCCGTGAAAATGGACTTCAATCATCCTATGGCGGGCAACACCCTCGACTTTAAGGGGAAGATAATTTCCGTGCGGGATGCGGTGGAAAGCGACTTCCCGCAGACCGTGGGATGCGGCTGCGAGCACGACGGCTGCGGCGACGACTGTTCGTGCGGGTGCGACCGGGAGCAGGAGGACGACGAGAAATTCCACAAGAACTGCGGCTGCGGCGACCTTTAGCCGAACTGTCCGTTATGTCCGGAGCCGACGGCATGTGCCGCCGGCTCCGGTTCGTTTCGGGGCGTTCGATACCGAAGGCCGTTTCCCGTTATACGGTTTGCGCTGCCGATACGGGCAGGCCGCTCAGACTTTCACCGGATTTATAAGCTGGAGCATGTACTCGTCGAGCCAGCCGTCGGTGGAGCGCACCCATTCCGTTTTCAGCCCTATTACCGTGAACCCTTTGCTTTTGAAAAGATTGAGGCTGGCCGTGTTGGAAGCAAGCACGTTGCACCACAACTGGTTGAGCTGCAATATCTGGAAAGCATACCTTACAAGGGCCTGCAAGGCGCTCGACGCATATCCCTGTCCCATATCGTGCCTGTCGTATATGAGCACACCCACTCCGGCGCGCCGGTGAAAGGGGTCGATGTCGAACAGGTCGATAGCGCCTATCGGCGACCTGCTTTTCAGCGACTCTATTATAAGGCGCATCTGCTTGGTTTCGTAAATATCGTATTTCTGGTTTTCGATGAAGCGGCGCAGAATATACCGTGAGAACGGCGCGGCGGTGTTGCTGAGTTTCCATACGGCCGTGTCGTTCTCCCAGCGGTAGAGCGTTTCGACGTCCTCCGGTTCGAGGGCGCGCAGTCGGATAAGGTCGGTTTCCAGCGCGTTCATCGGCAGATTCGTTTTACAGTCCTATGGCCTTGTTCCTCATAAGCATCGCTACGCCGAAGGCGCCGGCTTCGCCGCCCATGTGCGACAGGCGAAAGCGGGTGTCCTTGTAAACCAGATTGAGCGAATACTTGTTGGTGGCCGACTTGAGCGGAAGCATCAGGTAGTCTCCGGCGCGGGCCAGATTCCCGCCGATGATTACCAGCTCCGGATTGAATATGTTTATAAGGAAGGCTATGCTTTTTCCTATCTTTTCGCCCGCTTCCTCGATAAGCTCTATGGAAAGGTTGTCGTCGTTGTGGGCGGCTCCGATTATGTCGTCTATGCGAATGGTACGGCCGCTGTCGAACTTTTCGCGCAGGATGGTGTTCACGCCCATTTTTACCTGCTTCACGAATTTTTCCTCTATGGCCATGCCCGACACTTCGGTTTCGAGGCATCCCTTTTTGCCGCACGCGCATATGATTTCGTTGTTGAAGAAAGGCGTATGCCCGAATTCGCCGGCGAAACCGGATTTCCCGTAGTACAGTTTTCCGTCGGCTACTATTCCTATGGCCACGCCCAAACCGAGATGGAGGTATATTATGTTCTTCTCGGTCTTTATGTCGCCGGTAAAGTATTCGGCGTAGCAGCGTGCCCGCGTATCGTTTTCGAGCAATACCTTAACGCCGGTCGCTTCTTCGAGCATTTCCCTCAGCGATTTGTCTTCGGTATTGAAATACAGGTAACTGCGTCCGGTAGCCGGGTCGACGCGGCCGGCGATGCACACGCCCATGCCCATAATTCGGCCGCGCTCTATGCCGCACCTGTCGAGAAAGAATGTTATGCGGTCGCAGATGTCGGCGAAACATTCGGCGCTGTCCGCGAGAGCGAAGTCGGTTTCGGCCTCGCAGGCAACCACGTTGTTTTTAAGGTCGGTCATCACGTAACGGATGTTGTCGCGGCCGATGTCGATACCCGCGAAATAGATGGCCGTGTTGGCGAGGCCGAACACGTTGGGCCTCCGGCCTCCGGAGGTTTCCACCTTTCCGTTGTCTATGACTATGTGTTCTTCCACAAGGTCGTTTACCAGTTTGGTCATCGTGGGTACGCTGATGTGCAGCTTGTGCGTCAGGTCGGCGAGCGTGCAGGGTCCGCTTACTGCCATATGGGCGATTATGTTCCTTTTAATAAGGATGTTTTTCTGGGCTATGCCTTTTAGCTTTTCTTCATCCTGCAGATTGAAAAAGTCCTTCAATAATGTCATGCGGTCGGGTCCTGTTAATAAATGCGGTTGGGTTTCAGTAACACTGACAAATATAGGAATAAAAACTCGTTACGATTAATATTAATCTTAGGTATTTTACGGATTGCCGAACTTTTTTATAATTATATACGCATTGGATGCGAAAATTATTTTATGGCTGAATGACGGGAACCGGATAAAATAATATCCGGTCCGTTCGGAAAAGTCCGGACAGCCCCGTAAGGGCTGTCCGAAACCTGTTTGCGCGCTCTACCCGAGCGTAGCTATGGATTCTGCTTCGGCCTCACGGTCGATTTTGCGCACCAGCCCCTGAAGTACCGTGCCCGGGCCGACTTCCACGAACCGGTCGGCGCCGTCGGCGAGCATGTTGCGTACCGTTTGCGTCCAGCGCACCGGGGCGGTGAGCTGCGCTATCAGGTTGCGTTTGATAACGGCCGGGTCGGTCTGCGGCATGGCATCCACATTCTGATACACCGGGCAGGACGGCCGCCGTACGACGGCTTCCTCTATGGCTTTTTCGAGCTCCGCGCGGGCAGGTTCCATCAACGGGGAATGAAACGCTCCTCCAACGCTCAGACGCAGCGCACGCTTTGCTCCGGCGGCTTTGAGCGCGGCACATGCCGCGTCCACGGCTTCGACGGAGCCGGAAATGACCAACTGTCCCGGACAGTTGTAGTTGGCGGCTACTACTGTGCCCGGCGTGGCGGCGCATATTTCCTCTACCTGTTCGTCCGGCAGTCCCAATACGGCCGCCATGGTCGAGGGAGCGGCCTCGCACGCTTTCTGCATCGCTGCGGCGCGTTTAGCTACCAGAGTAAGGCCTTCCGCGAAATCCAAAGCGCCGACTGCGGTCAGGGCGCTGAATTCTCCGAGCGAGTGGCCCGCCGTCATGTCGGGAGCGAAACGGCTGCCCATGGCACGGGCGAGAACGACCGAGTGAAGGAATACGGCGGGTTGGGTGACGCGCGTCTGGCGCAGGTCTTCCTCCGTGCCGCCGAACATAATGTCCGTTATTCCGAATCCGAGCACGCGGTCGGCTTCGTCGAACAGGATGCGTGCCTGAGGCACGTTGTCGTACAGCTCGCGTCCCATACCCGGAAACTGCGCTCCCTGTCCGGGAAATACAAATGCTTTCATTTTGGTTACGGTTTGTAATTTTCCGCAGGCAAAGTTAGTGAAAAAAGCGGGAGGACAATTTGAACCCCGCGCCCAGCGACGTCCCCGGGGCTTCGGATTGGGAAATACCGGAAAAAATCGTTAAATTCGCAGATTATACGGGCGCTGTCCACAATATTCCAATGGCTGTGATTTCGGTTCTGTACTATCTGTTTATGCTGGTATATTCGCTGGCTTACCTGCTGATTATGCTTGCAGTATTCGTTCTGACGGTACCGTTCGACCGGGAGCGGCTGGCGCTTCACCGTATGTCCGCCATGTGGGCCCGGAGTTTCTTCTGGCTCAATCCGCTGTGGCGGGTCAGGGTCGAAGGCAGGGAGAATGTGGACCGGAAAGGAACATACGTGGTTACGGTGAACCATGCCTCCATGCTCGACATTCCGCTTATGTATGCATTGCCGGGTCTGAATTTCAAATGGGTGTCGAAGCGCGACGTTTACCGGTGGCCCATTTTCGGGCTGGTGTTGTGGATGCACGGCGACATAGCAATAGACCCTCATTCGCCCCTTAGTCTTCGCCGGATGACGAGCCGGGGCCGCGGGCATCTGGAAAAGGGCACGAGCGTGATAGTGTTCCCGGAAGGGACCCGCTCGCGCGACGGCCGGCTGGGTCGCTTTCGCGACGGAGCGTTCGCACTGGCGCGCGAGGCGGGAGTGCAGGTGCTTCCGTGCGCGGCCGACGGCACGGGACGTGCATTCGAAGGCTGGCGTACCCGGCCGGTGAAATATACGGTGCGGATTATGCCGCCGCTGTCGGCGGAGCGCGTGCGGGAAGGGAAGCCTTCCGTTCTGGCTGCCGAAGTAAGGGAAATGACGGAAAAGGCTCTGACGGAAATCCGGGAGAGAGCCGAAAGAAAGTGATTTATGAGTGCCAATTATACGGATAAGGATATAACCACCCTCAGTACTCGCGAGCAGATGCGCTTGCGGCCGGGAATGTGGATAGGCAAACTTGGCGACGGCTCCCAGCCGGACGACGGTATCTACACCTTGCTGAAGGAGGTTATCGACAACTCGGTTGACGAGTTTATAATGGGAGCCGGCAGGCTTATCGAAATAACCATAGACGGGCATCGGGTGTCGGTGCGGGACTACGGCCGCGGCATACCGTTGGGTAAGCTGGCCGACGCGGTTTCCAAAATCAATACCAGCGGCAAGTACGGCTCCGGGGCCTTCAACAAGACCGTGGGTCTTAACGGCGTCGGCGTGAAGGCCGTAAACGCTCTTTCGAGCGAATTCACCGTGCGCAGCGTACGCGGCGGGGAGGCCCGGACGGTGACTTACCGGGCCGGCATCGAAACCGGCGACCGCAGCGAAAGCGGCGTGCAGGAAAAGGACGGCACGCTGGTGGAATACGTGGTGGACGAGGAAATTTTCGGTCCCTACGATTACGTGCAGGAATTCGTGGAGCAGCGGGTCAGGAACTATACCTACCTCAATACCGGACTGACCGTTAAGCTCGACGGCAAAACCTTCCTGTCCAAAAACGGACTGCTGGACCTGCTGAACGAAAATCTTACCGAAGAGCCGCTGTACCCTCCGATTCACCTCAAAGGCAAGGATATAGAGGTGGCCATTACCCATGGAACCGGTTATGGCGAGAGCTATTACTCGTTCGTAAACAGCCAGTACACCTCGCAGGGAGGCACGCACCAGATGTATTTCCGGGAGGCCATAGCCAAGACCATAAAGGACTTTTTCGGCAAGGACTACGACCCGGCCGACGTGCGAGGCTCGATTGTGGCGGCCGTGTCCCTGAGCGTTGAGGAGCCGGAGTTCGAGAGTCAGACCAAGATAAAGCTGAGTTCCAAATACATGACCCCGGCCCGCGAGGTTACGGTCAGGCAGTTTATAATGGATTTTCTGACACAGGAACTCGACAACTACCTTCACAAGAATCCCCTGACCGCCACGGTTCTGAGCAAGAAAATCGCAGAGAACGAAAAGGAACGAAAGGCCATCTCGGGTGTGCAGAAAAAGGCGCGCGAAATGGCGAAGAAAGTCAGCCTGAACAACCGCAAGCTGCGCGACTGCAAGATACACCTTACCGACGAACGTTCCGATAGGCGTTACGAAACGATGATATTCATTACGGAGGGCAACTCCGCCAGCGGTTCCATTACCAAAAGCCGCGACGTGCAGACGCAGGCCGTGTTTTCCCTGCGCGGAAAGCCGCTCAACAGTTACGGGCTGACCAAGAAGATAGTCTATGAGAACGAGGAATTCAACCTGCTTCAGGCCGCGCTGAACATAGAGGACGGCATAGACGGACTGCGGTACGAAAAGATTATAGTAGCCACCGACGCCGACGTGGACGGCATGCATATCCGGATGCTGTTGCTGACGTTCTTCCTGCAATTCTTCCCGGAGGTTATCCGCAAGGGACATCTGTTCGTGCTCCAGACTCCTCTGTTCCGGGTGCGCAACAAGAAGCAGACGATATACTGTTACAGCGAGGACGAGAAGCAGAAGGCGGTAAGGAAGCTGGGCGCTTCGCCCGAAATAACCCGTTTTAAAGGTCTGGGCGAAATATCGGCCGACGAGTTCCGGGAATTCATCGGCGGCAACATGCGGCTCGAACGCGTGAGGCTTACCGGCGAAGACCCGGTGCACGAAATGCTGGAGTTTTATATGGGCAAGAACACCTACGAGCGGCAGGGCTTTATTATCGACAACCTGCGCATAGAGGCCGACTATGTGAACGACCTTTCGTAACGACACATGAAGATGAACGACGAAACATACGAACCGGAAGCGAACGTCCCGGACAACGGCGGCTTTTCCGGTAACGAATCCCCGGACGAAACGTCCGCCCGGAACGAGGGGGCGGACGAAGCTGCGCCCCGGCATTCCGGGCGTGCGGCGCGTTTCGAGCGGCTGTCGCTGGAAGGCGGGGGTTCTCGCTACAAGCTCACCGGCATGTATAAGGACTGGTTTCTCGACTATGCCTCGTACGTGATACTCGAAAGGGCGGTTCCGCACCTCGACGACGGCTTGAAGCCGGTGCAGCGGCGCATACTCTATTCGATGCGCCGGCTCGACGACGGCCGGTACAACAAGGTGGCCAACGTGATAGGGCATACCATGCAGTTCCACCCTCACGGCGACGCCTCGATAGGGGATGCACTGGTGCAGTTGGGGCAGAAAGACCTGCTGGTGGACTGTCAGGGAAACTGGGGCAACATCCTTACCGGCGACGAGGCGGCCGCTCCACGGTATATCGAGGCCCGCCTGAGCCGGTTCGCCCTCGACGTGGTTTTCAACCCCAAAACCACCGAGTGGATGCTTTCCTACGACGGCCGCAATCAGGAGCCGGTCACTTTGCCGGTAAAGTTTCCGCTGCTGCTGGCGCAGGGAGTGGAGGGCATTGCCGTGGGGTTGGCCTCCAAGATACTGCCGCATAATTTCAACGAGCTGATAAACGCCAGCATCGCCGCCCTTAGAGAAGAACCGTTCGAGCTGCTGCCGGACTTTCCGACCGGCGGTCTGGCCGATTTCACCCGGTACAACGACGGACTGCGAGGCGGAGCGGTGAAAATCCGCGCCCGCATAACCAAGGCCGACAAGCGTACGCTCGCCATTACGGAGATACCTTACGGCACTACCACGGAGTCTATAAAGGAATCCATAGTAAAGGCGAACGAGCGCGGCAAAATCAAAATCAAAAAGGTGGACGACAATACGGCCGAACGGGTGGAAATCATAGTCCACGTAAGCCCGGACGAATCCGCCGACAAGACCATAGACGCGCTGTATGCCTTTACGGACTGCGAAGTGTCGGTTTCGCCGAACTCGTGCGTCATTTACGAGGACAAGCCGCATTTCCTCGGCGTGAGCGAAATCCTGCGCCGTTCCGCGCAGCGCACGAAATACCTGCTCGGCAGGGAATTGGAAATCCGGCTCGGCGAGCTGGACGACGAATGGCATATGGCTTCGCTGGAGCGAATTTTCGTCGAGAACAAGATATACGAGGCGATAGAAGGCTGCGCCAGCCGGGAGGAGGCTTACCGGGCGGTCGATGAGCGTCTGGAGCCTTACAAGGACCGGCTGCGCCGGGAGGTGACCAAAGACGACATAGTGAAGCTCACCGAACTGCGCTTTATCCGTATTTCGCGCTACGACGCCGACAAGGCCGACCGCCAGATAAAGGCAATCGAGAAAGAGGCGAAACAGGTGCGGCACGATTTGGAGCATCTGACCGAGTACGCCGTGTCATGGTATCGCAACATAGGGAAGAAATACGGGGACGGCCGTGTGCGCCGTACGGAAATCCGCGCCTTCGACCAGATAGAAGCGGCCAAGGTGGTGGTCGCCAACGCCAAGCTGTACGTCGACCGTAAGGGCGGATTCTTCGGCATAGGGCCTGCCATGCGCAAGGACGAGTACGTGTGCGAATGTTCGGATTTGGACGAAGTCGTAGTATTTTCACGGTCGGGACGCTATGTTATTACCAAAGTGAGCGGCAAGGCGTTCTTCGCTCCAGACATATATTATATAGGAGTGTTCAAGCGGGGCGACGAGCGCACCGTTTACAATATACTCTACCGCGACGGAGCGGAGGGCGCATATATGGTCAAACGCTGTGCTATAAAGGGCATCACGCGCGACAAGGAGTACGATATTACCAAAGGCGCTCCCGGCAGCCGTATCATCTATATGAGCGTCAATCCGAACGGCGAGGCCGAAGTCCTGAAGGTGATGTTCCGCCAGCGTCTGAGGCTTAAAAGGGCGATAGTCGATTTGGATTTCAGCACGGTGGCCATACGCAGTCGGCAGTCGCAGGGCAACCTGTTTTCGCGCTATCCCATTCACCGCATCATGTTCAAGGAACGCGGGGCATCCACGCTGTCGGGCCAGAACGTGTGGTACGACGAGGATGTGAGGAGGCTGAACACCGAAGGCAGGGGTCGGCTTTTGGGCGAGTTCGAAGGCGGCGACCGCATCATGGTGCTGACCGCTTCCAACCGTTACTATACCGCCCCGTTCGATGTGGGACACCATTTCCCCGACGATGCCGTGCGCGTCGAGAAATACGACCCCTCGCGGATATATACGGTGGTGTATTGGGACGCCGATGCCGGATATTATTACATGAAGCGGTTTACGGCCGAGCAGAGCGAGCGTGTACAGCAGTTCGTGGACGAAAATCCGAACAGCCGTACCGAGGCGCTGAGCACCGACCGGCAGCCGGTATTGGAGGTTGTTTACGGCGGCCGGCATTCCACGCGCCCGGTCGATACCGTGGATGCTTGCGAGTTCATAGGAGTCAAAAGCCACCGGGCCAAGGGCAAGCGCCTTACCACGTATGAAGTGGCTTCGCTCAGGTTTCTCGACGGTCCGGAACCGGAAACCGGCGGCGACGCGCCGCAATCTCCCGACGGCGAAGAGGAGGGTCCGTCCGGGCGGGAGGAGGCGGCCGGAGCGACGCCGGAGCGCACTACCGTACTGCACGACGACGGAGATACGCTTGTAATAGAACGGCCGTCCCCCGACGGGGAGGACGACGATTCCGGAACTCCCCAACTGAATTTATTCGGATGATACTGTTCCTTACCGGTTTTATGGGGTGCGGAAAGAGCACCGTGGCCCGCCGTCTGGCCGAAAGGCTCGGTTGGGACTTTCTGGACATGGACGCCGAGGCAGAGCGCCGAGGCGGAGCCGCCGTTACGGAGATTTTCGCCTCGGCGGGAGAGGAAGGGTTTCGTCGACTGGAAAGCGAAACGCTGAAAGCGGTGGTCGCGGAGTATGCCGGACGCAATCTCGTCGTTGCGGCGGGGGGCGGAACGCCTTGCAGGGAGGAGAATCTGGAGATTATGAGAGAAGCGGGCCTGACCGTATATCTAAGGATGAGCCCTGAGAAGTTGCTGCGGCGGCTGGAACGGAGCCGCACGCGCCGTCCGATGCTCGCCGGCGTAGCCGGGGACGGACTGAAAGAGTATGTGGAAAACCTGCTCGTCCTGCGCGAGCCGTTTTATGCGCGTGCCAACATGACCCTCGACTGCGACGGAGCCAACGACGACTACATAATCGGGCATATCCTTACCTTTCTGGAATACGCTCCGGCAATGCGCCCGGAGATATGAAACGCCGGGCAGGAATCCTTGTCCCTGCCCGGTTGATTTTTATCCGCCGCTATTCCTTTACGCACCTTACCGCCAGACCGTACGAGCCGTACTGCCCATCGCGTGGCGCGATGTAGCCGCGTCCCCAGTCGAAGCCGAAGCCGAAATTGCACGCTCCGCGGCTCGTGGCCCCCAGCGGCGCCGACGACCAGACGTATCCGTGGCTTCCTACGTTGAACATCGTTCCGTTTCCGCCGTCGATAAATCCTGATGCGGGATAGAAAGTGGTGCCGCCGATGCACTTGAAAGTGTATCCGTAGTCGAAGTCGCCCTCGGTGTTGAACTCTTCGGGCGAAGATGCGGTTTCGCCGGTGGCGGTGAAACCGGTCCACAGGTCGCGCGGAGCGACCGTATAACCATAAGGGCAGGGGTCGTAAACTGTTTTGACGCGCGGCGCACCGTCCTCGTATCCTTTCGGGTCGCCCCACAGGGAATTGTTCTGTAAGGTCGTCCACGAATAATCCGATTCGTTGAAGGATGCGAACATGTCCGGGTTCAGCACCGAGGCGCCGACGCTTATGCCTTCATAGCTGTAATCTCCGCGGCGTTCGAGGCGGGCGCCTTCGAAGTCGTAAATCGGCCGGAAGGCGGACGACTGCAATGAGGATGCGCCCGGGAAGGGGTCCTTGCGGCCCCACTGGTACAACATGCCGCCGGTCGGAAGACCGCCTGACGCATCCGGACAGTCGCCCAGATTCATGGCCATCACGGTGAATGCTCTGCCTGCGTGATTCGTTTGCCGTATGTCGGGTATCTCCGGACGAATCCATATATGCCAGCTCCACAGAATATCGTTCCCCGCCGTGGCGGCTATAACCGCGTTGCCGGGTCCTTCGGCCGCCTCGAATATTATGCGGCCGTTGCGCAGGTCGAGCGACCGTATCAGGCCGCCGTCCGAATCGTAATGGTCCTGCCATACGAGCCTTGCTCCGTCGGGATTTATCGAGGCGTTTTCGGTATGGAAACCGGCTCCGGGAATAATGCCGCTCTGTCCGTTGCCAATCACCGAGGCATCGAACGAGTACAGTCCCGGCGAAGCGACCGCGTAGCAGTTGGCGGTCCCCGTTGCGCTCAGGTCGGCGGCCTGCGGTTCCGCTGCAGACTGTTCGACGTCAACCGACGCCGAGGCGGTGTTCTCTCCGCCTCCGGCGGTTATGCTTATAGTAGCATTGCGGGGGTCGTAAAGTTCGTTGGGCACTGCCGTAACCGTAAAGCCTCGGGCGGATTTTTCGACCGCACACCATTCTTCATCCGACACGGCGTTCCACGAGGTCTGATTGGTTTGCACCGTTACGAAAGCCGTGCCGCCCTCGGAGCCGAACGTCAGGGGGCTTTCGGACGAAACGGTAAGAGCCGCCGCCGCCGTTCCGCTCTGGCTCGCTTCGACGACGGCCGTAAGTCGGTCGGGGCCGGTAACGGCCTCTACCGTAACGTATTCGGGACCGCGGGATTCGGTGGAATGGTTTTCCGCGGCTGTAACGGTGAACCCGTCGGGTTGGCGTTCCGTTTCCAGCCAGTCGCAGTCGCACCGCACCGTCCAGTTGTCGGCATCGGTTTCGACCTTTACGAATGCGCTGCCGCCCGCGGCGTCGAAAGCCAGCGGAGCGTTCGGAATAAGAACAAGGACGGGTTTTTCGGGTGCTGGAAGGTCGGGATTACAGTCCGGGCCGCTGTCGGAACAGCCGGCTAAAATTCCCCCCCCCATGCGAGGGCGAGGGCGAAAAGCACTTCGGTCTTTTTCATATACGCAAAGTATTAATGATGGTTGATGCTTTTTCTTCGCCTGTGCGTTTATCCGCCGAATCCATGCGGCGTTTCGTACAAAGTTAGCATTAATTTCCGTCCGGCGTCGGTTTATGGAATATTTTGTCGCATGTCAGGGACGGTGGCGGGATGATTTTTTCCCGAACGGATGCAGCTCCAAGAGAATCTGATAGTTTTGCCGCGGCATCGGATGAGAAAGCACGGATTCGTACCATTCGTCCCAGAGGTTCTTTACCGCAGCCTTGACGGAAAACTCGAACGAACGGAAACGGAATCTTTTTTCCAGAGAAACATCGCTCATATAATAGGGGAGCACGCGTCCTATTTTGGTATCGGTAGTATTGCTGGAGGTGGTATAGCGTTCCGAATAGTAACACCATTTGTACATAAACGTCCAGCCTTTCCATGTCAGGCGTCCGGTAACGGCGGACTGGTACAGGGGAACATACACGAGCTGTTTGCCTATGGACTCGTCGGCCCAGTTCACCGGGTCGCCGTGGTTTATGGAGGGATTCCACGAGAACAGTCCGTCGAGGTAAAGCCGCAGTTTCCGCGTCAGACGTATCTCCGCTCCTCCTTTCAGCTCCACTCCGTAGGCATGTACCTCCTTCACGTTGCGAGGGGACCAGAATCCCTTTGTGGTCGGCAGCCATATTATCCAGTCCTTTATGTAGGAGTCGAACGCCGTCGCTTCGCCCCGGAAGGCGAATTTCTCGTTCCCTGCGGAAAACGATACGCCGCCGTCGTACGAGAATCCGCTTTCGGAACGCAGCGAATCGTTGCCGCCCGGCAGGAAATAGAGGTCGTTCAGAGTAGGGTAGCGGTAGTTGCGGGATACCGATGCCTTGAGGGTTATGTTTCCCCGGCGGGAAACGACCCAGTCGGCATAGAATGCCGGTATCGGCGGCGTGAATTCGTGACCGTACATGTCGCCCCGCAGCACGGCCGAAAGGCCGACTCTTTCGGCCGGTTTCCACCTTACGGTAATATCTGCCGAAACTTCCGGCCGCGCCTTGTCGTATCCTACCACGGCGGAACCTCCCTGCTGGGTGATTATGTTCCTGTCGGCGCTTCTGACGAAATGCTGGTGAAGGGATGCCCCGGCCGTGAACAGCCATTTTTCGCCCGCCGCATACTCGGCGTCTGCTTTCGCATAGGCCGTGTTTATCCGGCTTCGGGAGCGTATCATGTCAGCCCAGACGCCGTTCCCCTTATCGCGGGAATAGTCGTAGTCGGTTTCGGTGCGGATATAGCCGCCGTGCAGGCCGAACCTGAACGGGCCCCTTATCCTTTCCCACGAGGCCACCATGCGGAGGGTGCGCTCGCGCTGCTCGTTGCTGAACTCCGCATCCTTCCTGTGGTCCACGCTCAGCATGGGCACGCCCCGGTCGGAGTGTACGTACCATGCCGCCAACCTTACCCTGTCGCCTTTCCCCGAGTTGAAGTACGCTTCCTGAAGTATATGCAGGTCACGGAAGGAACAGTTGCGGTTTCGCTCGACGGGATATTCGAAGTCCACGAGGTTGTAGTCTTCGTCGAAAACGAGGTTCGTTTTCTTGTGGTAGTTACGGTATTTGAAGTTGTTGTCAGACGAAGTATAGACCGCCCTTGTGGAGAGTCGCCATTTGCCGCTCCCGTATGTGAAGCGAAGATATTCGTCATAGGTGTCCCACGAGCCGACGCCCTGTATGAAACGCAGTCCCCACCCTTCGCCGGTTAGCGGTTCGGTCGAAAGCACTACCGCCCCTCCGAGCCCGCCGCCGGTTATGTTTACCGACGACGAGCCGTGCAACAGTGTGGCGTCGTCTATAAAGTACGAGGGAATCATCGAAAAGTCGGTCATTCCCAGCATGGGCGAATTTATTTTCATGCCGTTCCACGTCACCTGCGTGTGCGAGGCAGAGGTTCCGCGGAACGAAACGGTAGCCAGCGTGCCCCGGCCGTAGCTTTTGACGAAAACGGTGGAGTTGTAGGCGAGGATGTCCGCCATGGAGAGAGCGACGTTCTCATGCAGAATCACCGTGTCCAGCCGCGTCTGTTGCACTCCTGTTTCTTTCATCGGCCGGGTAGCGACTACGTCCACCTGTTCTATGTCCATTCCGTATTCCGGGTCGCCCTCGGATGCAGGAGGCTGTGCGCGGACCGACGCCGCGCACAGTGCGAATACGGACAGGGCGCAAAGGATTCTGTTCATCGTACCGTCAGTCGGTATAGTGTCCGTCCATCATCTGCTGCCATGTAGGATTGTAGGCGCAACCGGTGACGTTCCATGTGTCCTCCGAAAGTTTGGGTATGATGCCTGCAAACTTCGAGTAGTTCCGCAGTTCCTTGCAGTATTGAATGGAAAGCGACTCTACGGCAGCCAGAGAGGAAAAGTCGAGGCCGGTCAGTGTTACGCTTGCATTGGCCGTGGACGAAGTACGCCCGCCCAGAGTAAGCCTGCCTGCGACCGACGCCAGCCGCGGAGCCGAGATTCGGGTCAGGACGCTGCCCGCGGCGACCGAGCCGGGCGAGGCGTACAGATACACGTCGCCTCCCGCCTTTTCGAGGGCCGGAAGCTCCAGCGCCGGGCAGCACCCGGCGTTGATATACATAACGCCGTATGTGGACGGTTCTCCTTTCACTTCTCCTTCTTCCGTGCCGACTTCTTCGAGCGAGGTCAGCGTTATGGAAGAGCAGCGCAGCGAATTGTGCAGGTAAAGCTGCGTGCCTACTTTTTTCAGTTTCGGCGCGTCGAGCGTTACGTTCTTTTTCGTACCGCTGGAAGCGTCGCAGTAAAGGTACGTGCCTACGCTTTCGAGCTCCGTCAGGTCGAAGGTAAGGTTCTCCAGCGGGGAAAGCGTCAGACTGCCGTCGATACGGCCGTAGGCGAACGAGCAGGTATTGTCCCGGATAAACGATGCTTCGGCGCCTTCGTACGTTACGGAACCGGTTACATGCCCGAAGCCTTTTGTATCGGGAGCGCATTGCATGAATTTCAGCGAACCGTCGTACTCAGCCGGGCCGTTTATTTCGGGCGCAGCTATCGACTCGAATATCAGCGTATAGCCTGCCGGAAGCCGAATGCCGGAAATGTCCACCGGCTCGGTCAGTCCGGTAAGGGTTTTCAGTTCCAGCCCCTGTGCGTCGCGCAGATTGCTCAGGAAGCGGAGTTCCGTTACTTTCTGAAGCCCCGACAGGGACAGGACGCCTCCCACGCTTTCCAACGCCGACAGGCCTATACCGGTCATTTCGTTCCGGGTTATGCGCAGGTCGCCGACGACTGTCCGCAGCGAGGGCATGTCTATCGCCCGTACGTTCGTGGTCATGGTCAGGTAGCCCGCATCGGGCCTGCCGTAGCCGGTGTCGAAGGCGGCGCAGGAAGTAAGCGACGGCAAGGAAACGGTTTCCAGCGAAGACAGCTCGTAGTCTATGCCTATTATTCCGGCTTCGGTAAGCGCGTGCAGTTCTATGGCAGTGAGCGATGGCAGATTCTTGCCCGGAAGCAGGTCGCCTCCCAGCCTTTCGAGCGCATCCAGTTTCAGGGCTGCGAAGGCTCCGAGCGATTCTAACTCCATGTTTCCTCCTATGCGCTTCAGCGACGGTAACGACGCTTCGGCGAATGCTTCCATGTTGCGGAATGCGAGGTCGCCGGATATTTCGCCGAGCTTTTCCAGCGTAATGCTTTGAAGTGCCTTGAAGCCCGAGAGCTCCATGTTTCGGCCGATGCGGGCGAGGGCGGGCAGTTCCAGCCTGCCGGCCTGACCGGCGGGTTCTTTTCCGGCCGTACCCATAAGTATGAGGTCGGTTCCTACCGTTTCCAGCACGGGCATCGTAACCGAGGCGAATGCCGCCGAGCCTATGGTAAGGGATTCGCCTATCCGCACGAGATTGTCGGCCTGCACCCACTGCACGTTGTCGTTCATCACTGTGAAATCGGAAACCGTTTCTTTAAGTCCGGGCAGCGATATGAAATACAGGGCCGGAGCCGCGGACGGTACGAGTGCCGTTCCAATTTTGACGCCGCCGGCTTTCTCCACGTTTTCCAACCCGGTCAGGTCGGTTCCGGCGTAGCTGTCGTTCACTATTATGCTTCCGCTAATCTCCCTTATGCAGCGCAGCGGCGTGAGGTCGGCTATGGTTTCGCCTCCGGGAATTCCGATTGTCAGATTTCCCCTGACTACCGACACGCCGCTGTCGCCGAAAGCGTCCACGTCGGCCTGCGTGGCCAGTACCGTTCCTCCGGATTCGAGGTCGGTGCGCTCTACGGTGTAAAAGTATGCGCGGCTCGTGCCGTTGTATGAAGTAGCGAGAAACCTCCATTCCTCGTCCCATGCCGTAACGGACGCCGGGTCGGGCTGTATCGCGGTGAGCTCGCTGGCTTCGTAGTCGAGCGCGGCCCCGTCGAGGCTGACATCGGCAGGAACAGTTACGGTTATCCTGTCGTCCGCTATGACCGCGTGATAGGTCTTTCCATCCTTGGTAAGGGAGAACGCAGTTATATAGTTGTCGGAACCCTCGAACTGCGGCTCTTTAGAGGGCTGCGCGGGGTCGTCGTCCGAACATGCGAAAGCGGCCGATACGACGAGCAGGATTGTCGATAATTTTTGCATTGTTTTACTTCTTTCCCTGATTTATGTTCTCGTCCACGAACGTATAGACTTCGGTGGAGTTTTCGCCCAGCCAGCCCGCTTTGAAGTTTACTGCGGTTTGTACCTTGATGAAGTCGATGTATTGCAGTTCGGCGGGACTGCCGTCCGGATTCACGGCGTTGGATATTTTGAAATAGGTCTTGCAGGCTGCGGCTCCGGGATTCGTGTCGTCGGACAGCCGGTCGCTGCCGAAGTTGTCGGCATATCCCCACTCGTACGCGCCGTTGTACCAGCGTCCGGTGGTCGGGTTCTGCGTTACGCGCGGTTCGAGCCGCGTGCCGTAGAGAGTGTAGGCGTCAGGCTCGACCCAGAGGGGATAATACGAGTCCTGCGTATGATACGCACCAAGATAGTCTATGCTTCCGGCGTTTCCCAGATTGTCGGTCCACTGTACGTCCATAGCCGCTCCGGCCGGGCGGTAGTAGGTTACTGCGTAGTTGCGTACGGTTTCGGGTTTGCCGTACTCCGAGCCTTTCAGTTCGTACCATACGTCGTCGGGCAGTCCGTTGCCGTTCGTGTCCTGCATTACCCAGACTATGCCCGGTTCGGAGGAACCTTCGAACTGGTTGCCCTGTATCGAGAAGTTGTAGCCTCCCTTGTAGCCCGACGAGTTGTCTATGCTGTGGTCGAAGCCCACTATTATGTAGCCCCCGAAACCGCCGAGCGACACCCATACCGGCGTTTCTCCTCCCATTCGGGACTCGGCGTACGCTATGGCCGCTTGCCGGGTGCTCTCTCCGGAGAAACCGCCGGTATTCAATTCGTTGATGAACTGTCCCGGCGCGGGCAGGTACTCGTACACCCTGTTCCACCTTGCCGACGAGGAACCCCCGGCCGGCCGGCGGAGAGTGCCTTCCTCCGGGCAGCACGTAACGGTTATGCCGAGCGTAACCTCTCCTTCGCCGGTGGATACGACGTTGCGGGTAATCGCCGAAGGTTCTTCGTCCCGGTCCGTCACGGTGAATTTCACATCGTACGTACCCTCCCGGTCGGGCGTGAATTTCAGGGAAGCGCCGGTCGCTCCGGCGACCGTTTCGCCGTCGATGCTCCAACTGTAAACCGGTTTGTATGCGTCTTCCACTATCGGCTCCAGCCACACGCTGCGGCCGAGCGCCACGGTGGCGGCGGCCTCTTCGGAATAGAACGAGGGCGCCAACCATATTATCCGTATCGGCAGCGAGCCGACCACGTTCACCGTTATGTCCCTGGTGTCCGAGCCGTCCTCGTTTTCGGCATAAAGCGAAAGAGCATAGGTTCCCGTTTCGGTCTGAAGGAACGTGTAATCCTTTTCGCTGCCTACCTCCCTGCCGTCGAGCGTCCAGTGGAAAGTCGCGTTTTCGGCATTCTGTACGTCCGGTCTGAACTCGTATTTACGTCCCGCCGCTATGGTGAGGCCCGCAGGCGGAACAGCCAACGAAATTACCGGGGGAGCGAGGTCGGACACCTGCGCCTCCATGTAGGCCGCGGTTTCTCCGTCGGGATTCACTACCCGCAGCTCTATGAGGAAATCGCCGGCTTCCTCGAACGTATGTACGAAAACCGGCTCGGTGGAGAGAATACGGCCGTCGATTTTCCACGAGTATATCGCGTTTTCCACGTTCGTATAGGTCGGCTCTATTCTGAGCGTCCCGCCTATTTTCAGAACGAACGTGTCGGTTTCGCTGCCCGTTTCTATCGCGGGCGGCCGAGGCTCCGGGTCGACTTCTATCCGTATGACGTCGTCCTTGTTGCAGGCCGCCAGCATTATTATAGCGGAGAGGAGAAAAAGTTTTTTCATGCCTGTTTTGTTTTGACCTATCTATCTGAAGCAGAATGCGCCGGGGATTATACCCGTACGGAACGAGTCGAGCAGCTTACCCGCAGGGGAGTAGCGGTACACTATTCCCGGCTGCACGTAGTCTATGGCATCGGCTATATAGACGTCGGAAGTCGCCGGGTCCACAGAGAGGCCGTAGTAAAGCGTTCCGTTGTATTCGAGAAACGGTTTGACGGGAAGTTTCTCTGCCGTGACGGACATCTGCCATACCGCTTTATTGATGAAATAAAGCGTGTCGCGCGTTCCGTTTAGCTGCACTTCGGAAGGCCGGTCCCCGAATTTGAATTTGAACTGTTTTTCGACGGTGAAAGTTTCGGCGTCGATGCGGTAAAGGGACGGCGCTTCGTGTCCGTAGGGGCTTCCCTCGTAGCCGCCGTCGGTTATGGTCCACATTTTACCGTATTTGTCCATAACGAGCGAAGTAGGCTGGATTCCTACCGTCAACTCATCTACCGCTTCGTCGGTTTCGGTGTCGATTTTCAGAATCCGGTTCTGGTACGACCAGCAGTTCGTAAAGACGTATTTGCCGTACTGTACCATTTGCTCGGTCGAGCCGGTTTCGAAATCCATGTCGGTTTCGACGTATCCGGTTATTTCGCGGGTTTCAGGATTGACGATGAATATGCGCGGGTCCCATATCTGGGTTACGTATGCCTTCTCGTCGCTCAGAAAATGAATGTAGCGCGGAGAGGTAAAGCCTTCAATCTGGCCCGTCAGTTTGAAATCGTATGGATTGATGATGTATATCACCCCGGAGTTGTTCACCACCACGTAGCCGCGGCCGCCGTACATGGTCATCGACTGGGCCACATCGCCCAAGGGAATCCCGTTCGCACGCGCGAATACTTCGTTTTCCGCCGCTCCTGTTTCGATGTCGTAATAGGAAAGAGAAGCGTTGCCGTACATGAAGTTACCTTCGTTGGTGACGAATACGCCCCGATGGGCGGGGATGTCGAAATCTTCCTCGTCCAGCGGCCCGTAGCGCATGCAGGACGCGAGAGGCAGAATAAGGCAGAGGAGCAGGATGCGTATGGGAAAAGCCGTCATGTCGGGTTCGGATTAACCGGGAAAGGGCCCTCGGAGAAACCCCTTCCCGGAAGTCGGGGAATTACATTTCCACTTCGAGGTTGTCCATGCAGAAGTAGGCGGGCGTGTTCAGACCGTATGCACCGGTATCCGAACCCAGCATGTCGAATTCTATCTTGTGGACGGCGCCCAGTACCGACAGGTCGAACCACCTCCACGTATCGGTAATGCCGAGCGCCTCGCCGGTTTCCTCGTCCTCGCGCATGTCGGCCAGATACAGTTCGGCCGTGGCGGCTACCTTGGTTCCGTCGGCTTTGTAGCCGCAGGCCGCCAGCTTGAACCAGTCGTCGGGACCGAATTTGGTCGAAAAGCTGTTGCCGTCGCGCATCGTTATATAGCCGTAGGTAGAGTTGCAGATGTAGGCTCCGCGGATGACTTTTTCGGTAGAGGCTGTGCTGAAGTAGAGCTTAGGCGTGCCTACGAATCCGGAGTAGGTGTCGTTGTAGCCGTAACCTACCGCGAATGTCTGCGAATTGCCGTAACCGCCGTTGCCGGAGCCGCTGTTTCCGTAGTACACGCTGCACTGGTTCGTGTAATCTCCAGCGGTTTTGTCGTTCCAGCGCGAAACGGCGAATCCGCCGTTCCAGTAGTTGTACGTCCCTCCGAAGCCGGTTTCGTTGATGCCGAATACCAGACCGGTGGCCGGGTCCGTATAACTGACGAACCGGGAGTAACCCTGCGAGGGCTCGTAACCGTCGTAAAGGTTGGCCCCGTAGGAAGTGGGACCGGCAAGATACTGTCGGCCCGCGTTCTCGAAAGTGACTACCGTGTTGCCCGCACGCGTTACGTTCTGCGGAGCGGACGCCGGTTCGGGAAATTCATCGGTCGTGTTGCACGAGAAGGCAAACGTGGCGGCGGCTGCGAGAGCCATGCCCTGAATCCTGAAAATTCGTTTCATGGTTAGGTGTTATTATCAGGTTAAACAAAAAGGTTCCTTTCTGTCAACCATCGTCACACCCGATAAATAATGCGAGAAGACCGTCCGAAAAACGCTCCACCCATTGTCCCGCAGGTGTGATAATCGTTGTCCGCTTCAGGCAGGTCTTCTGGCTCGTTCCGTCCCGGACGCCTTCCCGGCCGCGCGGCGGCCAGTGGCTAAAGAATGTCCGTTTCTTTTGTGTACCTATGGTACAGGAACTTACAGCAGCGGGTACTGCGGCCGACTTCCACGGCCTTCCCTTTTAATCCCTTCGGCCGCGGGGCGGCCGGAGAACCTGTTGCGGTGCAAATATATGTAATTCGCCGGAACCGTGCACCTTTCCGGCCAGATAATTTTTCATGCGGAGGTTCAGCCCAGCGGATGATGCTCGTCGAGGGTTCGGCGCAGATGGGCGGCGCTCAGGTGCGTATATATTTCCGTGGTGACTATGGATTCGTGTCCCAGCAGCTCCTGAACCTGCCTTACGCTCGCTCCGCCCATAAGCAGGTGCGTTGCGAAACTGTGCCGGAAAGTGTGCGGGCTGACCGTTTTGGTTATCCCCGCCGCCGCGACCGCGTCGCGCACTATGTTGAATATCATTATGCGCGACAGTCTCCGCCCCCGGCGGTTGAGGAACACGCGGTCTGATTCCGATTCCTTTACAGGCAAAGACAGGCGGCATGCGCTCCACGCGTCCAGCTTGCGCTGCGCTTCTTCGCTTACGGGCACGAGCCGCTGCTTGCCGCCCTTGCCCCTTACGCGCAGCACTCCTTCCGAGGGAAAAATATCCGGGTAGCGCAACTCCACCAGTTCCGACACCCGCAGGCCGCAACTGTAAAGCGTTTCGATAATGGCCCGGTTACGTATGCCGAGCGGCTCCGCAGGCTCTATGGCTTCGATTACGGCGTCGATTTCCTCCACGCTCAACGTATCCGGAAGCAAGTGGGCGGTTTTGGGATGGTCGGTAAACTCGGCCGGCGAGGAATCCATATATCCGCTGACGAGCATGAAACGGAAAAAACTTTTTATTCCGCTCAGCACCCGGCTCTGGGTGCTGCTTACCACGTTGCGGTCGAACAGGAAGGCCATGAACGTTTCTACCGTATCGGCGGTCACTTCCGCAGGCGAAACGCCCGAGGTATGCCTTACGAACTCCGCCAGCATTCCCGCATCCCGCATATAGGCTTCCACCGTATTGGCCGACAGACGTTTTTCGAGCCTTATATATACGTTGTACTCCCTTAATATGTCGTCCCAGTCGCTTTTCACCGTACCGCGAAGTTACGGAATTGTTTGGCTGTCCCGGCCGCAAACGGCGGAAAGAAACGGGTCGGGTTTCGTACGGCCCGATGTTTTAGTAACTTTGCACCGTTAAACATGCCGAGCGAAAGTTTTTACTATGAGCTTTACGGAACTGAGCGCACCCGTATCCGACGAGGCGCGGTACGAAATCCTCGCCGCCATGCTTTCCGACCTGCCGTTCGAAGGATTCCGGTACGAGGACGGATATCTGAAGGCTTGCATGCCTTCCGAGCTTATGGCTGTCCACAAGGCCGTGGCCGACCTTGTCGTATTCCGTTACGGAGAGGGCGAGGCCCGGTATGCGGAAGTAGCCGACCGGGACTGGAATGCCGAGTGGGAGGCTTCGTTCCGGACGGTCGATATCGACGGCGCGTGCCGCATACGCGCTCCGTTCTGCGAAGCGCCGCCGCGGGGATGGCTCGATATAATAATCGAGCCCCGTATGGCGTTCGGAACGGGGCATCACGTCACCACGCGTCTGGTAATGCGACGTATGCTCGAACAGGTTCCCGCCGGGCTTCGGGTTCTGGATTTGGGATGCGGAACCGGGGTTCTGGCAATCGGGGCCGCGCGTGCGGGAGCCGTGGAGGTGGATGCCGTGGATACCGACCTGCAGTGCTGCTCCAATGCCGGGAGAAATGTCGCGCTCAACGGCGTTTCCGATGTGGTGCGGGTAGTGCATGGCGGCGCGGAATCGGTCGCGGGCCGGAGATATGCTTTGATTCTGGCCAATATAAACCGCAATACGCTGATGGCTTCGATGCCTTCGGTAGCTGCATTGCTGTCCGAAGGGGGACGCCTCGTTATGAGCGGCTTTCTGGAGCACGATGCCCGGCTTGTGGAGCGGGCCGCGGCTGAAGCCGGGTTGCAGGCCGGACCGTACCGGTCGGAAGACGGCTGGGGCTGTCTGGAGTGTTTTAAAGGGAATGGGCCGGAGTCCGCTTCGGCCGGGAATTAGTAAATTTGTGACGCCGGGTCGCATGGTCCGGTGCAAAATAACCTTACGATGAATCTGGAAACCGACTTTCTGGTTATCGGCAGCGGGGCGGCGGGTCTGAGTTTCGCCCTGAAGGCCGCCGAGAAAGGTCACGTCATAATAGTTACGAAGGACAAGCTGGACGTGTGCAATACCAATTACGCTCAGGGAGGGATATGCTCCGTGACCTATCCGCCCGACACCTTCGAGAAACATATACGCGATACGCTGGTGTGCGGCCACGGCAAGTGCCGGTTGGATGCCGTGGAGTTGGTCGTACGCCGTTCGCCGGAACTTATACGCGACCTTATAGCGTGGGGAACCCGGTTCGACAAATCTGCCGACGGCCGGTTCGAGCTGAACCGGGAAGGCGGCCACAGCGAGCACCGCATACTGCATCACAAGGACCTTACCGGAGCCGAGATAGAGCGCGCGCTCGTGACGCAGGCTAAGAAGCATCCGAACATAGAGATTCTGGAACACCATTTTGCGGTGGACATACTCACCCAGCATCACCTCGGACAGCTCGTCACCAAGCACACGGAAGGGATAGAGTGCTACGGGGCATACGTGCTCGACCAGCGCCGCAAGCGCATCAAGACGATTCTCTCCAAGTTCACGGTGCTCGCCACCGGAGGGGTGGGGAACATATACCACAACACCACCAATCCCGCCGTCGCCACCGGCGACGGCATAGCCATGGTGCACCGGGCCAAGGGAAAAGTGGAGAACATGGAGTTTATCCAGTTCCATCCTACGGCCCTGTACAATCCGGGCGAGCGTCCCCAGTTTCTCATAACCGAGGCTATCCGCGGTTTCGGCGGCATACTGCGGCTTCAGGACGGTTCGGAGTTTATGAGCAAGTATCATCCCATGGGTTCGCTGGCTCCGCGCGACATAGTCGCCCGGAGTATGGATTACGAAATGAAAATCCACGGTTACGAGTATCTTTATATCGACGTGACCCACCTCGACCCGAAAAAGATAACGAGCCACTTCCCTAATATATACAGGAAGTGTCTGTCCATAGGCATAGACATCACGAAGGACATGATTCCGGTAGCTCCGGCCGCCCACTACTGCTGCGGCGGAGTAGCGGTGGACCTGAACGGCGAGAGTTCCATCGGTCGGCTTTACGCCTTGGGAGAGGCTTCGTCCACGGGGCTTCACGGAGCCAACCGTCTGGCTTCCAATTCGTTGATAGAGGCGGTAGTGTATGCCGACCAGGCCGCCCGACATGCCGTCGCCCGGCTGGAAGGCACGGAACTGAGGCGCGGCATTCCCGACTGGAACGACGAGGGTACGAGCACCCCGGAGGAAATGATACTCATTACCCAGAACTATAAGGAGATGCAGCAGATTATGAGCTACTATGTAGGCATAGTGCGCTCCAACCTGCGTCTGGAAAGGGCCATGCGTCGAATGGAAATAATATTCCGCGAAACGGAGGACCTTTACCAGAAGTCCAAGCTCGACCGCAACCTCTGCGAGCTGCGCAACATGATAGCCGTGGGATACCTTATAATAAAGCACGCGCAGGCCATGCGCCAAAGCGTAGGGTTGCACTATTCGCTGGATTACCCGCTCGAAAAACAGGAGGCGTAATGGGATTGCAGCAGGAAATCGCCCGTAGGCGCACGTTCGCGATAGTAAGCCATCCGGACGCGGGCAAGACCACCCTTACCGAAAAACTGCTTCTGTTCGGCGGAGCCATCCATGTGGCCGGAGCGGTCAAGAGCAACAAGATAAAGCGCGGGGCCACTTCGGACTTTATGGAAATCGAGCGCCAGAGGGGCATTTCGGTCGCCACCTCGGTAATGGGTTTCGAGTACGGCGGAGCCAAGATAAACATACTCGACACGCCGGGTCACGAGGACTTCGCGGAAGACACGTACCGTACTCTTACGGCCGTGGACAGCGTCGTAATAGTCATCGATGGAGCCAAGGGAGTCGAAACGCAGACCCGCCGTCTGATGAACGTCTGCCGTATGCGCAACACGCCGGTCATTGTGTTCGTGAACAAGCTCGACAGGCCGTGCCGCGACCCGTTCGACTTGTTGGACGAGCTGGAGAAGGAACTGAAGATTAGAGTGCGCCCGCTCGCCTTTCCATTGGGCAGCGGCCCGGACTTCCGGGGTGTTTACGATATTTATCGGGGGAGTCTTTCCCTGTTCGTGTCGCACGACCGTCAGCGCGTGACGGATTCTTTCGAGCTGCCTTTGGACAGTTCGCAGATAGACGGCCACGTAGGGGTGGAAGCCGCTGCCCGCCTGCGGGCCGACATGGAAATGGTGGACGGGGTTTACGACCCTTTCAGCCGCGACGCCTACCTGCGGGGCGAGCTCGCTCCGGTATTTTTCGGCAGCGCGGTCAATAATTTCGGAGTCCGCGAACTGCTCGATTGCTTTATCGAAACCGCTCCGTGTCCGCGACCTTCTCTCGCCGAAACGCGGGAAGTGGAGCCGTCCGAGGAAAAGATGAGCGGTTTCGTGTTCAAGATACACGCCAATATGGACCCCAATCACCGCGACCGGATAGCTTTCCTGAAAATATGTTCCGGCATGTTCGAGCGCGGCAAGCCCTATCTTCATGTACGCAGCGGCCGTTCGCTGAAGTTCGCTTCGCCTACCGCATTTATGGCTGAAAAAAAATCGGTTATAGACACGGCATGGCCGGGCGATATAGTGGGCCTGCACGATACCGGCATGTTCAAAATCGGGGATACTTTTACGGAGGGGGAAAAGCTGCGCTTCACCGGTATTCCTTCGTTCGCCCCGGAGCTGTTCCGCTATATCGAAAACGGCGACCCGCTTAAATTCAAACAGTTGTCCAAGGGCATCGACCAGCTTATGGACGAAGGAGTGGCGCAGTTGTTCGTAAGCCGGGCCACCGGTCGAAAGATTGTCGGAACCGTCGGCGCCCTCCAGTTCGAGGTCATCCAGTACCGTCTGGAGCACGAGTACGGCGCAATATGCCGGTGGGAACCGGTAGGAATATACAAGGCGGTGTGGATAGAATCCGACGACGCCGAACAGCTTGCCGATTTCAAGCGCCGCAAGCACTTGTCGATAGCCACGGACAAGCACGGCCGCGACGTCTTTCTGGCCGATACTTCCTATGCGCTCGAAACGGCTATGGAAAAGTTTCCGGCCGTCAGATTCCGCTTTACCTCGGAGTTTTAAAATGAAACCGGCCGACTTTTCAAAGTCGGCCGGTTCCTGAACGTTATTCTTCGGGCATCGGCAGCGGTTCGGATTCCTGCACGTAAGTTCGGCTGCTGAGGCGCCTAATAATTCCGGCCACGGCCCATGCGCCGTATATGCCTGCCGTTATCAGCGTCAGCAGGAACTGTCCGAGAATATAGAAGTAGTCCTTCCAAATTTCCGGAGCCATGCCCAAACGGCTTTCGACCGTCTGTTCCCCCGCTATGATATGCGAGGCGGTATAGCGCCATATCCGGATATACATGGCCGGAGCATAAAGCCCCAGCGTTATAATAGTCAGCAGCATCTGGCCTAAAATAAACCCGATGCCTCCTCCCGCCGGGGCGCGGAACAGAATCCGCCGGCCGTTCCAGCGCAGGTCTATCGACCAGCGCAGCAGCAGATACATGTAGGCGGACTGTATCAGAACCGCCGCGACGAGAAAAATTGCGAGCCACAGTACGAACATCCGGTAGTCGAAAGTAGCGGCGGCTATCATCATGGGGAACAGCAACAATATCATCAGCCCGTATGGAAGCACCACTACGAGCACCAGTATCCCGAACAGGGTCAGGCCCTTGCCGGAGAACGAGAGGGGAGTGTCCCTGAACGACGCGCCCGCGGCGAAGTAACGCATCAGGGAGGCTGCGAACCAAGGAAAATAAATGCCGAGCGTTATGGCGGTCAGCAGTATGCCCTTGACGGCCAGTCCGAGGAAGCGGCCCATGTCGTAGTCTTCGGAGAAAGGCTCTTCTTCCAGCGACAGGCTTCGCACCGTGGCCCGTACGAGGAAGAACATGAACAACAGGCCGAACAGCATGATAATAAGCATGCCGAGCCCCTGCATCAACAACATCCGGCCTACGGCGCCGTCCACCATCATTTCCGGAGTAACGGAATTGTTGCGCAACAACGTTGCGGTTATGACTATGCCGACGATATAAAGCAGCCACCACAGGAATATTGTACTGCCTTTAAGGGAAAGACGGAAATATTTTTGCATACTTTTCAGGTTAAAGGGTTAGTGAATGGCTATACGCGAATCTCACCGCAATTTAGTACATTTGCCTGACAAATCCTAAAGCAAACTTCATTCCCGCATGACTCAACTGAGCGAACAGGAACAACTGCGCCGCGCTTCGCTGGAGCGAATGCGCGAACTGGGCATCGACCCTTATCCCGCTGCCCGGTACGAGGTGACGGCCACCGCGGCCGGAATCCTCCGGGACTTCGACCCGCAGAAGGGCGATTTTTCCGACGTATCTCTTGCCGGCCGCATTATGGGCCGGCGCATAATGGGCAGCGCCTCGTTTTTCGAGCTTGCCGACCATACGGGACGCATACAGGTCTATGTGAAACGGGACGACTTGTGTCCCGGAGAGGACAAGACACTGTATAACACCGTATTTAAAAAGCTGCTCGATATAGGGGATTTCGTCGGCGTGCGCGGCTTCGTGTTCGTGACCCAGACCGGGGAAATTTCGGTGCACTGCACCTCTCTTACGGTTTTGAGCAAGTCGTTGCGTCCGTTGCCGGTGGTGAAGGAAAAGGACGGAGTGGTTTACGACGCTTTTACCGACCCGGAAATGCGCTACCGCCAACGGTACGTGGATTTGGCGGTGAACCCGCGGGTACGCGACGTATTCGTGAAACGGGCGAAGATAGTGGCCACCATGCGCCGGTTTTTCGACGAGCACGGCTATCTGGAAGTGGAAACCCCGGTGCTTCAGCCGATTCCGGGCGGAGCGGCCGCACGTCCGTTCATTACCCACCACAACGCTCTCGACATTCCGCTTTACCTGCGCATAGCCGACGAGCTTTACCTGAAGCGACTGATAGTGGGCGGTTACGACGGCGTGTACGAGTTTTCGCGCGATTTCCGCAACGAGGGCATGGACCGCACCCATAATCCGGAATTTACGGTGCTGGAGATATACGCCGCCTACAAGGACTATCTCTGGATGATGGACTTTACGGAGGAGATGCTGGAGCGGGTGGCTCTCGCCCTGCACGGCACTACCGAACTCACGGTAGGCGGCCGGCAGATAAGTTTCGCCCGGCCGTTCCGCCGCGTGACTATGACCGATGCCATACGCGAAAAAACGGGATTCGACATAACCGGCCGTACGGAGGATGAATTGCGGCGCGAGCTCGACAGGCTGGGCATCCCGCACGACGGGTCGATGGGCAAAGGCAAACTGATAGACGCCATATTCGGAGAATGTTGCGAGGAAGACCTCGTGCAGCCCACTTTCGTAATGGATTACCCGATAGAGATGTCGCCTCTGTGCAAACGTCACCGTTGCGACCCGCAGCTTACCGAGCGGTTCGAGCTGTTCGTGTGCGGCAAGGAGCTTTGCAACGCTTACTCGGAGCTTAACGACCCCATCGACCAGTTGGAACGCTTTCAGGAGCAGATGCGGTTGAGCGAGAAGGGCGACGACGAGGCGATGTTCATCGACATGGATTTCGTGCGCGCGCTCGAATACGGAATGCCCAACACTTCGGGCATGGGCATCGGCATCGACCGGCTTACGATGCTGATGACCGACCAGCCGTCCATACAGGACGTGCTGTTCTTCCCTCAGATGCGCCCGGAGAAGCGCGAGGTGCGCGACCCGATGGAAAAGTACGAACAGGTCGGCATACCGTCCGAGTGGGCGGAAGTGCTTCAGCGAATGGGTTATCTGACGGTGGACACTCTGCACAAGCTGTCGCCGGGCAAACTGTTCAACGACTTGTGCGGTTTCAACAAAAAGAACAAACTCGGGCTGAAAAACCCCTCGCCCGACGAGGTGAAGGCGTGGACCGCGGGGCCGGAAGACTGTCCGGCGAAATAACGGCGGAACGCGCCCCGGCATAAAGTATGCCGGGAGGGGTCGACCGAGGCCCGCCTGTCGGCCGTCAGGCCGTAGCGGGAAAAGCCGAGGGAGATAACGAATACCGAAACGGAACGCAAACGAAAATACTTTCGGAATTATGAGAAGGAAAATAATCGCGGGGAACTGGACCTGAGGTCGTCCGCGGCTTCGCGGACGGGCGAAAGCATCGACCGAGGCCCGCATGTGGGCCGTCAGGCCGTAGCGGGAAAAGCCGAGGGAGATAACGAATACCGAAACGAAACGCAAACGCAAATACTTTCGGAATTATGAGAAGGAAAATAATCGCGGGGAACTGGAAGATGAACACCACCCCGGCAGAGGGCGTGGAGTTGGCCCGGGACATAGTGAAGGAGCGCCGGGAGCTGCCGGCCGGCGTCGAGCTTATAGTCTGCCCGCCTTTCACGCACCTTTCGGAGGTGATGCGCACCGTGCGCGGCGCGGGCGTGGCGGTCGGAGCACAGAATTGCGCTTCGGAAGCGTGGGGGGCTTATACGGGCGAGGTATCGGCCGGAATGATAGCTTCGCTGGGGGTGGAATACGTTATCCTCGGACACTCCGAGCGCCGGGAGTATTTCGGCGAAGGCGGCGAGGCGTTGAGGCGTAAAATGGCCCTCGCTCTCGAAAACAACCTGTCGCCGATATACTGCGTAGGCGAGAAGCTCGACGACCGCGAGGCCGGGCGGCAGGAGGATGTGGTCGGCCGGCAAATCGAGGAAGTGCTTTTCGAGTTGGCTCCCGAACAGTTGAGGAATATAATAGTGGCTTACGAGCCGGTATGGGCTATCGGTACGGGTCGCACGGCCTCGGCGGAGCAGGCGCAACAGATGCACGCCTTTATCCGCGAGCGTCTGGGCGAACGCTTCGGGGCGGCGGCGCAGAGCATGCCCATACTGTACGGAGGCAGCATGAAGCCGTCGAATGCCCGCGAGCTTCTGGCGCAGCCCGATGTGGACGGCGGCCTTATCGGGGGAGCTTCGCTCAAGGCTGCCGAATTTATCGATATAGCCCGCTCGTTCTCCTGAGGGTACGGGGTGGTTTTACGGATAGCGGGACGGTTTCCGAAGAATCGTCCCGTTTTTTACGCTTCAAAGCCGGAAACTCAGCTTTACGAACCCGCTTCGGGGCGGCAGCAAGGCCGAGTTGAAATTGACCACCGGCGGTCTGTAACCGGTAACATTCTCCATTCCGAACGTCAGGGAACCGAACCGCGGGAACCCGATGCTCAGGGATGCGTCCAAGACTATGTAACCTTCGTGACGGGCCGAGTACGACCCTTGCCAGTATTTGACGTTCTTCATGTCGGCTATGGCCGACATGTCGCCTTCCAGTATGCGCAGCACCGCATCCATTCCGTCCAGATAGGGCATAAAGTCCTCGTAGTCCTTCGGGCCGGTCCATCTGAGGTCGGCGTTAAGGCCGATTCTGAGCCCGGCGAGCATAAAGGCGTAGTCGGCCGATACGGTGACGCTGTGCGGGCTCGGAAAAATATACTGCGTGGATTCCGACGGCCCGTCGTCGCGGGAAAAGATGTAGTTGTAGTCGGCCCTCAGATAAAGTTCGCGGGCTATTCTGACCCTTCCGGTCAGTTCGAGGCTGGCATATCTGCTGCGGGAGAGGTTTTCGTAGCGCAGCACGTACGAACCGTCGTCGGCAGTCGTGCCCCTCACGTCGATTTTGTTGCGGAAAAAACTGCCGTTCACGGCGGCCGACAGCATCAGACGTCCCGCGGCGTACTGGGCCGACAGCGACAAGTAGTTGTTGGTTTCCGGTTTCAGCGCATCGTTGCCCACTACGCGCGGAGAGCCGGGCAGCGGCACGTCCAGGTCCATATACAGTTCCTTGAGCGACGGCGACCGGAATCCGCGGGAATAGTTCGCCCGCAGGGACAGTGCGCCGACCGTATATTTCGCCGAAAGGGTGGGCGACGCCTGCCAGCCGAACCGGTCCGACCAGCTTCCCCTTATTCCGGCCGTGAAGCTCAGGGGGCGGCCGTACAGTATTTCGTCCTGCGCGAAGACCGAAACGGTGGTCATCGTTTTCCGGTCGTCGAATCCGTCGGGATTGAGGTCGAAGCGAAGCTGTTCGCGCAGCATTTCGGCCCCGGCGGTCAGGCGGTTCGCGCCGCCTATGCCGACTGTCCACAGAAAGCGCGGGTTGTCGTACGAATGGTCCTGCTTGGGCGTCCGGGGGCCATGCAAAGTACGCTCTGAACGGCGGTAGCCGTCGCGTACATACGACAGGCTGACCCGGCTGCGGTCGTTCGGAGCGTGCTCCATAAGCGCCTTGAAGTTATAGGCACGACAAGTTTCGTAAGTCCACGGTTTGGACGAAGGTACGACTCCGGAAAGCGGGTTGTCGTCCATTATGCTTGCCGCATAGTCGTAGCGTTCCTTGTCGTAGTAGCTTCCGGAAAGAGTGAATCGGAATTTGTCCGACGGTTCGTACTCCACGGATTGCGAAATGCCGGCCACCCGCAGCCCGCTTACGCTCAGCCCGCGCGGGTCCGGGGGTACGAGTATGGATGTGTCCGCCACCCGCCGCCCGACCGCGAACACCGGCATCCCGTTTTGCATTTCGGGCATCGGCATGCCGCCGGGGCCGACGGACATTTTCGGCCGCATCATATCCAGCGTATCGTAATGCCTGAGTTCCGGTTCCCGGCTGCGCAACCGGTAAGCGTCCGTCGAGCGCCAGAATCCGGCGGTGCGCAGGCGCACCTTCCCGAAATGCAGTCCGAGGTAAAGGTCCGCGGACAGATTCGGACGGTCGAGCAGGCGCCGGTAATCCCCGGCGGCGTCGTCCGTGTTTCCGGGGGCGGCTTCGTTGTCGTCGTTCTGGAAGTTGGTTCCGTACCGCACGCTGGCGCCGATTTCGACCGGCCGTTCGGGACGCCGGGTGATGATGTTCACCACCGCTCCCATGGCATTGGAGCCGTAAAGCGCCGACGATGCTCCGCGTACCACCTCTATCCGCTGTATGCTCGACAGGGGGATGCGCTGGTAGTCGGGGTTTCCGTAAGTTTCGCCGGCCATGCGTTCGCCGTCCACGAGGAACAGCACGTACCGGGCGTCCAAACCTTGAAATGACATGGATGTGCCGTAGCCTGCTTGGTGGAATTCGACGCCAGCCAGTTCCCTTTCCAGCAGGTGCGGCAGGTCGGTCACTCCCGTCCGGCTTATATCCGCGGCGGTTATGACGCGGGTGATTACCGGCGACTGGAGCACCGACAGAGGAGTGCGGGTAACGGTTACGACCATTTCCTCCATGTCGTAGGAGCCGAGCGAGTCCGTTTCCGCGCCGGGAATTTCCGGGCGGCTTGCGGCCGTTTGTGCGAAAACCGTAAGGAAGAGAAGCGGCGATAGGAGTTTGAGTTTCATGGCGGCGGGTTTTTCCTGCACGCAGGATGCGGGTCAAAGATAGGAAAAATCCGTATAAAGGTAGGCTGGGGCAGTCGTGGACGAGCCCCGGAGCTCCTTTAGGCAGCCGTACGTCTGACGTTTCGGGCGTTCCTCAATACGGTCGGCCGGTCATCCGGAAATAACCCTTCGGATAGCCGCATACCGGGCAAAGTTCCGGCGGATTCTTTCCGTCGAACCGGAAGCCGCATTCCATGCACTCCCATTCCACCGGTTCGGGCGACGAGAAATAGGCCTTTTCCCGAACGAGGTCGAACAGGGTCCGGTAACGGATTTCATGCCGTTGTTCTATGGGGATAATCAGGTCGAACAACATCCCCACGCGCGGAAACCCTTCCTCGCGGGCCGTTTTTCCGTAAACCGGATACAGGTCGGCCCACTCGTCGTATTCTCCGGCTGCGGCCTGCGCGAGATTCTCCAGCGTATTCCCCACGTATCCGGCCGGATAGGCGGCGTCGATTTCGAGCAGTCCTCCGCCGAGCAGCCCGAAAAACTGCCGGGCATGATGCCGCTCGTTTTCGGCCGTTTCACGGAATATGCGGGCTATTTCCTCGTAGCCCTCGTCGCGGGCTGCTTCGGCGAAAAAACCGTAGCGGGTCAGAGCCTGCGCTTCTCCGGCAAAGGCCTTCAGAAGGTTCCGCTCGGTTTCGGTTCCGCGGAAGATATTGTCTTTCATGCTGTAAATTATCGGATTATATGGTATAATATTTGCCCATTCGTACGTATCTTTGTTACAGCAACCACTTTAATTTATCAGCCATGACAGAAACAGCGACCATACACAAGATGCCGACCCTGCCGTACGACCTGGACGCTCTCGCTCCGCAGATAAGCCGCGAGACCATGGAGTACCATTACGGCAAACATTTGAAAGGCTATGTGGACCGCCTGAACGAGCTTATTCCGGGAACACGCTACGAAAACGCTTCTTTGGAGGATATCATCAAACATGCCGACGGCCCGATATTCAATAACGGAGCTCAGGTCTGGAACCATACCTTTCTGTTTTTCACCTTGTCCCCGAATCCAAAATCTGTGCCGACCGGTGCGCTGGGCGATGCCATAGACCGCGATTTCGGTTCTTTCGACGAGTTCAAGAAACAGATGCGCGACGTGGCCGTTACCCTGTTCGGGTCGGGCTATGCGTGGCTGGTGAAGGACCGCAAGGACCGTTTGCAGATAATAGCCGAGTCGAACGCCGGCAATCCCATGCGGGACGGCTACACCGTGCTGGCCGGACTGGACGTGTGGGAACACGCCTATTATATAGATTACCGCAACCGCCGTCCGGAAGCGGTGGACAGGCACATGGAGCGCATAGACTGGCGTATAGTGGAGGAACGGTTCCTCTGACGGCCGCTTTCTGCGGACATAAAAAAACCGGGCTCGCTTTTGCGGCCCGGTTTTTTGCGGAAAGCGGAGTTCGTTTACAGGTTATCGAGTATGTAGTCCACCATTTTCTGTCGCACGTTGTGCCTGCCGTTGGGCAGCATCGAATGATTGTCGTCCGGATATACGGCCATGTCGAACTGCTTTCCGGCCTTTACGAGTTCGGCCGCCATATTATAGCTGTTGAGTATGTGAACGTTGTCGTCGGCCGTGCCGTGGATAATCAGCAGCCGCCCTTTTAACTGCTCCGCGAAGTTTACCGGCGAATTATTGTCGTACCCGGACGCATTGTCCTGCGGCAGCCCGTTGTAGCGTTCCGTATAGACCGAATCGTAGAATCTCCAGGATGTCACCGGAGCCACCGCTATGGCCAGCTTGAACACGTCGGCTCCTTTCAGGATGCAGTTAAGAGCCATGAAACCGCCGTAGCTCCAGCCGTATATGCCGATTCTGTCCGGGTCCGCCCACGGTTTCGAGGCCAGCCAGCGCGCCGCGTAAATCTGGTCGGAAGTTTCGTAGTCGCCCATGTGTCCGTAGGTCATTTTCTTGAATTGCTCACCCCTGTATCCCGTCCCGCGCGGGTCTATGCACACCACTACGTAGCCGTATTGCGGCAGCACGTCTTCCCAGTCGATGCTCCACCTGTCGGCTACCTGTTGGGAGCCGGGGCCGGAATACTGCGTCATCAGTACGGGCCAGCGCCTCGTGCTGTCGAAATCAGGCGGCCGTATTATATAGCCGTTCAGCGGATTTCCTTCGGGCGGAGTGACCCTGAAAAATTCCTTTGCGGGCACTCCGACGCGGGCGATGGTGTCTTTCAGGGCGGCATTGTCCTCCAACACGCGTATAAGCCTTCCGTTTCCGTCATGGAGCGTGACCGTGTTCGGGGTGCGGGCGTTTGAAAAATAGCTTATGTAATAGCGGAATCCTTTGCTCGGAGCTATCCTGTACGTGCCTTCCTTACCGGACAGTTTGCGCTTGCCGCGTCCGTCGGTTCCTATGCTGTACAGGCTGCGCCGAAGCGGAGATTCTTCCGCGGACAGGTACACTACCCGGGCGTCGTCGGCGTAAACCGTTTCGGTCACTTCCCACTCGCCGTCGGTAAGCTGCTTCAATACCCCCTTGTCTATATGGTAAAGAAACAGGTGATAGAACCCCGTGTTGGTTTCGTTGCGGACTACGAATCGTTTCGAATCCGACAGAAAGCGTATCGTACCGGGAGAAATCTGGTCGATATATTTGGGCGAGCGTTCGCTGTAAATTATCCGTCCGCCGGAACCGTCGCGTTCGGCCAGTACGACATCCAGTTCGTTCTGGCGACGGTTGAGTTTGTAAAAATACAGGTCGCCGGCGGGCGTCCAACCGAAATAGGGTACGTACAGGTCGGTTTCGGAGCCGGTATCCGCACGCCTCGACACGCCTCCCTTTACGTCGTACACATGCAGGCTGACCGTGGAATTGCGTTCTCCCGCAACCGGATACTTGTACGTGTAAGGCGTCGAATACCGGGGCAGCCTGAAGGCGCTGTCGGATTCCGGCTTGTCGAAACGGGAAATCGTAAATTCCTTTACGTCACTTTCGTCGCTGCGCAGGAAGGCAAGATAATCGCCCGAGGGCGACCAGCTCATGGCGCCTTCCAGTCCGAATTCCTCCTCGTAAACCCAGTCGGGGACTCCGTTCAGGATATGTCCCGGCCGGCCGTCGTCCGTAATCCGTTCTTCGTTGCCGGCGGTAAACCCGACGATATAAATATCGTTGCGCCATACATAGGCGGCCTTGCGGCCGTCGGGCGATATTACCGCAAGCCTTACGCTGTCGCGTTCGGTGAGCGGGGAGGCCGTACCGGTGTCGCGGTTGTAAACCGTGTATTTGGAGTAGGCGGAACGGCGGTACAATGGCCGGGCGTCGTGCCTGAGCAGTATTATCCTTTCGTCGCGGCTGAGAGAATAGTCGGCGAAAGCGTCGCCCACCACCTTGCGGGTATCGCAAAGCGTGTCTCTCGGCGCTCCGTCGGCATAGGCGTAGCGTATTATCAGCCCGTCCTTTACGGCGGTGTAATGGCGGCCGTCGGCCATGGAGCGTACGCCGGACACGGTTTTTTGGGTGAATCTCCCCGCGGCGATATCCTCGTAGGTGAATCCGGGCTGTGCCGCCGCTGCCGCCGCCGACAGACACAAGGCCGCCCCTGTAAGTGCAAGTCCGTGCATTTTCATGGGATTAACAGGCCTTCAGACTCATGTCGAGACTTTTAATCTGATGGGTGAGAGCGCCGACGGATACGAAATCCACCCCGCATTCCGCGTAGTTTCGTATGTTGAGGTCGGTTATACCCCCGGATGACTCCGTTTCGCATCTTCCGCCTATCTTTTCTACCGCTCTGCGCGTCTGCTCGACCGTAAAATTATCGAGCATTATCCGGTCGGCTCCTCCGGCGGCGAATACCTCGTCTATGTCGGACAGCGAACGCACCTCTATTTCTATTTTGAGGTTTTTTCCTTTTTCCCTGAGATAGCTCCTTACGGATGCAAGGGCGGCGGTTATGCCCCCGGCGAAGTCTATATGGTTGTCTTTGAGGAGAATCATGTCGTACAGCCCCATGCGGTGATTCCCTCCGCCTCCCAACCGCACGGCCTCCTTGTCGAGCGCGCGCATTCCGGGAGTGGTCTTGCGGGTGTCGAGCACGGTGCACGGCAGTCCCTCGAGCAGGGATACGTAGCGGGCGGTTTCGGTGGCGACGCCGCTCATGCGCTGCATGACGTTCAGCACTATCCGTTCGGCCTGAAGCATGGAGCGGGTAAGACCTTCTATCCGGAAGGCCACGTCGCCGGGGTCCACCCGGGCTCCGTCGGAAACAAGTTTTTCAAACCGTATATCCGGGTCGAGCGTGCGCAGTATCGTACGCGCAATCTCTACGCCCGCCAATATGCCGGACTGCTTTACGAGCAGCCGCATCCTGCCCCGGTGTCCGGCAGGTACGGTGGCCAGCGAGGTATGGTCGCCGTCGCCTATGTCTTCCCGGATGGCCAAAGCTATCAGCTCGTCCACCCCGGTTCGGTATTCTTCGGTCATAATATCGCTTTTTCAGTTTTTCCCTATTATACAAAGATACGGTTTTTGTCGGTAATACCGGTACAGGTTCTTTCCCCCGTGGCTTAATTTTAAATCGTTTAGGCCGTGTACAAAGTACATTATATTTATTATTTTTGCATGGTTGCGTCTGTCGGCGACATATTCCTGATGCCATGTTGTTTAGTGCCATTGAGTTACATAAGTATATGCTATGCTGCCGGGTGTAAGGTTTCCTTCCATTTCGCAGTATGCCGCGAGCGTGCGCTCTCCGTTCGGTCTTTTCCGGACGCTGGGAGAGCCGACATGCCTGCGCGGAAGGTACGGCATGGCGATGTGCGCCGGAGGAAACTCGGTGATTTTCCGGGTGGAGTGCGGCGGAAGGGAATTGGCGTTGAAATGCTATACGGAACCGCATCCCCGTACAGGCGAAGTATGCGCCTATATGGCCGGCCGCGCCGGTTCGCTGGTGGCGCCGATAAGTTTTCTTCCGGAGGAAATTTTCATATTCGACGACGGTTCGGACGAAGGACAATGGTACGATGCGGTCGTAATGCCGTGGCTGAACGGCTCTACCCTCGAGTCGGAAATATGCGCGTCGGTCCGTACCGGGGATACGCGTCGCCTCGAACGGTTGGCATCGATGTTCGACCGCACGGTTCTGGAGCTTCTGGACGAGCCTTGGGCGCACGGCGACCTGAAGCCCGAGAACGTCATGCTCGAAGGAGGGCGCATGCGGCTGGTGGATTACGACGCGGTGTTCGTTCCCGGTATGGCTTCCCCCGACCCTTTGGAATGCGGCACTCCCAAATACCGGCATCCCCGCAGGATTTCGGAACCGGCCGGTAAATGGATAGACGATTATCCGGCAGCCCTTGTATCAGTCAGCCTTCATGCCCTTGCTCTATGTCCCGGGTTATACGAGCTTTACAATACCACCGATAACATAATTTTCGACCCCGAGGAAGTAATATCCGGAAAGTCGCGTGCATATCGGGATGTGCTCGACCTGTTTGCGAAAGCCGGTTCGGGGCAGCTTTATTCGCTCGCCACGATGCTGGAAAGCCGTTCTCCCGCTTTGCCGGGCCTGCGGCAGGCGGTGAAATCGGTGACGGAAAGCCGTGACCGGGACGACGGAGGGGATACCGGGCTGTTCTCGTTCGAGGAGGAAGGACGCTGGGGATACCGCGCGTCCGACGGCAGTACGGTTATACCTGCCCGTTACGATTGGGCATTGGAATTTTCAGAAGGAGTGGCCGCCGTAAGTCTCGGCGGCTACAATCACTATATAGATTTTTCAGGTCACACGGTTTTGGCGATGAGCGGATACGAGAGCATAAAGTCGTTTTCCGGTACGCTGGCCGCTGTAAAGCGTTCCGGCCGTTGGGGTTACATAAACCACGACGGTCGGGAAGTTATTGAACCTGCATTCCTCCGGGCTTCGAGCGTACGCGACGGTCGTATCCGGGTATGGGAGCAGTCGGGTATGGTTAGGGAAACCGAGGTGCTGGATGGGGTCGTGTCCCGTCTTTGTCAACCTTAATATTTTTCCCATGTATACTGCAAGAATTACCAGACAGCATCCTACGGCATTCGTCATTATGATAGACCGTTCGGGCTCCATGCAGGAAGAGGTGGTTTTCCAGCATGTACGCAGGTCGAAAGCGGACGCCGTAGCGGCTATTACCAATCAGTTCATTCAGGAGCTTATCAACCATTGCTGCCGGGAAGACGGCATACGCGACTATTTCGACATAGCCGTGCTGGGTTACGGAGCCGATACCGTACAGCCGCTTTTGTGCCCCGACGAGGCGTTCCTGCGTCCCTCGCAGCTTATACGGATGCCCGTGCGCACTCAGGTTATAAGCCGCGAAAGACGGTTGCCGAGCGGCAATACCCATTTGTCCACCACGGAATGCCGCTACTGGGTCGAGCCGTACGCTCAGGGGAGCACGCCGCTCGGAGCGGCTTTGGCCTATACCGAAAAACTGCTGCGTGCATGGTGCCGCCGCAGTCCGGGAGCCGATACTTTTCCGCCGGTGGTCATAAACATTACCGACGGAGAAGCCTCCGACGCCGACTATTCCCTTTTAGTGGAAAACTCCGAAAAAATACGCGCTACCGGTACGAGCAACGGTTCCACGCTGCTGTTCAATATACATCTGGCGACGAGCCGCAGCGAAGACAAGTACGATTCGGTGTGCTTTCCGGCATCCCTGACGGAGCTGCCGCCGCTTCGTTATGCGCGGCTCATGTACGACATGTCGAGCACCATTCCGGAATTTTACAACAATCGCTTGTCGGAGGCGGGAAAAGTAAACTGCTGCGCGCCCTTCAAGGCCATGAGTTACAACTGTTCGATAGACTCCCTCTTTTCGTTTTTTATGATAGGCTCGGCCAGCATAGGTCAGATAGTATAACCGCTACGGATTTATGGCTCCCTCTGTAAGTGCATACATAGAAAGCGTCCTGAATTCTGCCGAGAGATTCCGCAGCTTGTCGTACATATATCCGGTTACCAATCCGGTAGGCGAACTGCGTTTTACGACCGGCGAGAAAGGCGTTACGTTTATAATGGAGTGGAACAAGGTACGCTATTACATGTATTGTCCGTTTTCGCTGACAGCGGATGAATCCATGCGCCTTGTGGAAGCATGTACGGAAACCCGGATAAGCCGCAATCCTTACATTACTCCGGTAACGTACAGGAAAAACGAGCTTTTGGTGTTCGTAACCGATATTCAGACGGAATGGAAAGACGTATTGCTTCAGGAATATCCGGAAGGCAAAAAGCTGGCCGACTATGTCAGGCTGAACCTGCTCTCGCCCGACAGAGGGCCTTTCCGCCGCCTGCTGAACGGATTGCTTCGCATGGGGGAGAGCTTTGCCGAAGGAGGAATAGTGCACGGAGCCCTGTCCCCTTACAACATCTATGTAATGGGCGACGGGATGCCGGTGACTCTCAACTACCGCCTGAGCCGTTCCTGCAACCCCATCGCCGACTGTCTTGCGGTGGCGCGCATGGCCGCGCTGGTATATCTGTTCGGATGCAACGGCCACCTGTGGAATCTGTTCGGACAAAAAAACTCGTTTACTTCGCCTATTCCCATCAAGTTGCTTCGCAACGTGGCCGACCAGGCCGATTATGCCGGCATTCCTTCTCTGAGCAATTTGATACACGCCATCGCCGATATTTCGTCGCACGACATGCGTTCGATTTGCAAACTCGTGGAAAAACTGTGCTATGAACCGTTCCGGCGGGTGGGAAATCTGGAAGAGATGCTGATTATGGAAACCGAGGTCGAAAGCCGCCGGGCCCGGCGGCTTTGGCGGCTTCCGCTGCCTTCGGCTCCCGCTCCTTCCGCGGCTTCGGACAATACGCTTAAAATCGACTTCGAGAAATGCACTTGGGTGGGAGCATTGCAGGATACTATTATAAGGTTCGAATGCAGAAACCGTTTCGGATACGCCGACCGTTTCGGCTGGCGGATTACCGACAGGATGTTCCTTTCCGCCGGAGATTTTTACGAAGGGCGTGCCCGGGTACAGGTCGAGGACGGCCAGTACGGACTTATAGACCGCTACGGAGATTTTGTGATGGAACCCCGTTACGAGGATTTGGTTTGGTACGGCGAGTATAACGTGGTAACGGCGCTTTCCGACGGCAAATGGCATATCTACGACCGTAGAGGACGGCGCCTGACTCTAATGGGCTACGACTGGATGGGAGAATGCTCTGAGGGATTCATCCCCGCACGGCGTGGTTTCAATTACGGTTTTCTGCGTACCGACGGCGAACAGCTTTCTGATTTCAGGTACGACGAAACGTTCGCATTCCGTGACGGCCGCGCACTGGTGGTTTACAACGGCAGGCGATATTACATAAACAGCAAAGGAAACAAGATAATTCCCAGAATTTCCGGCAATTCCGGATTCGGCGACGAAGATATTCCTTCGGACGAGGCCGGCGAAGCCTTTACCGTGGTGGCCGAAAACCCGGATACCTACGAATGCCCGTCGTCGCTCTGACCGGCCGGAAGCAGCGGGCATCCGATTCGGTAAAACCGGTTACGCCCATGCCCGTCCGACATGCGGACAGAACCGCATTCAGCGTACGAGCTTGGTGCGGTAGTCTGCGGCGTACTTTCCCTTGCTCATCGCGGTCAGCTTGTTGCGTAAAAGCGTTCTGCGGAGCGCCCCGAGCCTGTCGGTGAATACCGTGCCTTCCACATGGTCGAATTCGTGCTGCACTATGCGGGCAGGCCAGCCTGTAAGCTCTTCGTCGTGTTCCTCGAACTTTTCGTCGCGCCAGCGTATCCGAATGGCTATGGGACGAATCACGTCCTCGTGTATTCCCGGAAGCGACAGGCAGCCCTCGTTCATCACCGCTTCCTCCTCCGACTCCTCGTATATCTCGGGATTTACGAACACCCTTTTGAATCCTGCGGCCGCGGGGTCCGCCTTTGCAAAAGGAGATGCGTCCACTACGAACATCCTCAGGCTTTTGCCTATTTGCGGAGCCGCCAGTCCGACTCCTTCGGATGCGTACATCGTTTCGAACATGTCGGCGGCCAGCGTCTCGAGTCCGGGATAGTTTTCCTCGACTTCCGCCGCTTCCGTCCGGAGTATCGGCGAACCGTATATGTAAATCGGATATATCATTTTATTTTACTGTGTCCTTTTCGTTGTCGGAGCGATAAGACAGACTGTTCATATAGTCCTGAAGAATTATGGTCGCGCTGATACGGTCCGCCGCTCCCTTGTCGCGTCGCTGCATTTTCTTCATGCCGCCCTCCAGCATGGCCCGGTGGGCGAGTACGCTGGTGAACCTTTCGTCGTAGCGTACTACCCGCAGTGCGGGATAGCGTTTTTGAAGCGTACGCGCAAGAATATCGGCCCCCGGAGCGGTGCGGCTCGGCTGGCCGTCCGTCCCCGTGGGAAGCCCCACTACGATTACGTCCACGCTTTCCGTTGAGAGATAACCGTCGAGCCACTCGTAAAGACGGTGGGTGAGCACCGTTTCCAGGCCTCCGGCTATGATTCGCAGCGGGTCGCTGACCGCCACTCCGGTACGGCGCGTACCGTAATCCAGAGCCATTATTCTTCCCATCGCTCGTTTCGATAACGCAGCAAAGTTACGATTATTATGCGATTTCCGCATCGGCAGGTTTCGTGCCGTATCCGAATGCGTCCGGGCTGTCGGGAACGGTGACTATCGGGAACCATGCGGATGCCGTCATGCCGGAAAACGGAAAAACGGCAAATTATTTTAGCCGCCCGAAGGCCGCTTTAAACGCATTTCGATGGGGAACGGACATTTTTATAATTAAAAAGACAAACAGATATAAGATTATGCTACAATAATTTATTATATTTGGCTGGAGCCGCTAAAGGAATCAGTACCGCGACGGGCCGGATAAACCCGGACGGTATCGCAGGCTCCGCGTAATTGCTGACCTCGAATAAAACTTTTATCCCCAGCCTTCCCTCAAGCGATAGTCTGCGGCGCAGGGACCGACCTGTGTAACTCAATCGGGCCGTTTTAATTCTAACCTGAAATTTCTACCGAAATGAAAAAGAAGTTGTTTTTGAAAAGAGAAACGGTCGTCATGCTCGACCGCAAGATGAATGTCGTACGCGGCGGAGCTGTCCGGACTTACGACTGCGTGGGCACTCCGGCCTGTCTTTCCGAGCTAAACACATGCGCTACGATGTGCGAATGCGTTGTGAACACGTATCTGAAAACGTGTACTTGCGAAACTTACGACCCGAAGGTGTGCGTATGGATTCCAGCTACGGAAAATAACACTTGTCGTTGTGTCGATATGTAAGACGTCGCCTGCATCGGGGCAATAAATCCGTCGAAGCGGTTGCCGGCGGCTTGTCGGCAGTTGACACGGTCCGGTGCGAAAGTTTGCCCGGAAGAGCCGTACCGAACGGTTCTTCCGTTTCCCTCACTTTTGAAATCCTGTAAAATGAATAAGAAACTTGTTTTCAGAAAAGAAACCGTAGCACTGCTCGACAGCGCATTGCATCGGATTTTGGGCGGCGGTGCGAACAAGACGGATGGATGCGAGCTTTCCTATGATTGCGGCACAACTACGTTCTGTCCCAGCAAGACTATGAACTGCGAGTCCATGGCCGCCGATTATTGTAAGACGCTTGCGGGCGATAGCTGCGATTCGAAGTGCATGTCCGCGTAACCGTATCTTTTTCCGGCCGGCGTTCCTGAATGCCGGCCGGATTTTTACTGCTGCGCACGCACTCTTTCGACCAGCCGTATTGGCCGTGTGCTTCGTCGGTCCGCCTTTATTCTCGTGAATGAATCTCGGTTCTGCGGCAATACTCGTTTGAGCGCCCTCTGGAGGGATTTTCCGAAGATTTAGCGATTTGTTAACATTAAATATAAGAACTGTTTACATTATTTGTTATATTTGTTGACAAGCCGACGACAAATCCGATATCCGCGCTTCATGATTACCGCTTCGAGGCTGTGCTTCGGAGCAAAATGAGCCGGATAGAATTTTCGTACGGTACGTACTGACCTTAAAACTTTACTCGATGAAAAAGAAACTGGTTCTGAAGAAAGAGACGGTCGCGATGCTCGACGAGGGCATGAAGAACGTCCGCGGCGGAGGTGAAATCCGCAGGTCCGTTGACAACCTGTGCACGGCTGCTGCTACCGTGCCCACCCACTGTATAATAAGCCTTCATGTCTGTACGGCCTGACTTCGCTAACGGTTTATGCTATTATGAAAAGGAAACTCTTTTTACGCAAGGAAACCGTCGCTATGCTCGGGGACGCCATGACTGCCGTCCGGGGCGGGGGAGGGAGCGACAAATGCAACTCCTATATTTATGACGACAGGGGATTGTGTCTTGCCACTTACACATGTCCCGAAAGTTATTTTTGCCCTATTCCACTGGTAACGGAGAAATGCATTAAACTGAGCGACGACACCGATTGTTTCGTTGCCGTGTCCCGGGAGGACTGCCTCCGCACCGTTTTTTGCAATTAGGCCGCACCGGTCGATAGTGCAGATAACCGGCTCGTAATGTCGGTTGGAATATAACAACCTAAAAGCTACGAAAATGAACAAGAAATTGGTTTTGAAGAAAGAAACGGTCGCCATGCTGGCCGATGTCCGCGGAGGAGTGGATATAATAGCAACCACTCCGTGCGTATTGGTAACCGATGTGGGCGAATTCAAGTGCGCTCCGTCCGTGGCCAAACTCTGCGTAGATACGGACATGTGTATCAAGACGTACGATTATACGTGCAACTGCCCGGCCTCGATGCCTGTCGACGAGTGCAGGAAAACCTTTATGAAAGCTGTTTGCCTGTAACCCTTTGTCGAACGACAGTTTTATCCCGGCCGGCTTCGGTCGGCCGGATTTACCGACCTTTAAATTTACTGCTGTGAAAAAGAAGCTTTTATTGAAAAAAGAAACGGTGGCGATGCTGGCTCCGGGAATGAAAGATGTCATAGGCGGAGCGCGTTCCGATGTCGGAATATGCGCGACCGGCCCGTGCGCCACTACAGAGCTGGCGACGTGCAAGCTCTGGCCGCTATCGGTTGAGCCGACATGCGTCATCGGCACGGATTACTGTCCGGCTCTTACGAACGATTGCCACACGGTTCAGCCGTGCGCCGTAATTCCTCCGACCGAGTACCGTACATGCGCCGCATGCGAAATAATGTAAAGCTATGAAGAAGCTCGTACTCGGAAAGGAAACCGTAGCCCTGCTCGGGAACGGTGCAGACAGTATCCGAGGCGGTATTCCGGAAACATGGGGAAATTCCCCAGTGGTCATTCGTATAACCAAGATGGATTGCAGCAACTACTGCGTGTCCGACTTCGGGCTTTGCAACAGCCAGCCCTGTGCGGAAAGCGTCCGGATTTGCGGGTTAAGCGACGAGTGCATCATGGTCAGTTCCGAATGTCGGAAAGACACGATGTTTTGTCCGGTACTGTAATGTTTATATGTTAAATCCAAACTTGTATTTATATGAAAAAGAAACTCGTCCTGCGGAAGGAAACCGTTTCCATACTGGACGGTACGATGAAGAACGTCCTCGGCGGCGACGCGGATACCGGCAGTATAGCTTGTTATTATACTCAAGTGTGCAAAACCGTGGTTTGTAAAACACAAGACCTTAATTGTAATACAGCCGATGCACGGGTATCCGTATGCGTATTATGCCAGATAACCGAATCGTGTGTTACCCACTGTGGAGATATATGCCTTCCAACGCACGACGGTCCTTCGTGTGTTTATTGCAAGGAGGAAATGTAGTGCTGTACCGAGCTGCATTAGTAAATATACAGAACGTAAAATGCCGCAACGCCGCTGCCGAAGCAGCGGCGGCGGTAACTTGACTTTTAATCTAAATTTAACCCGAATGAAAAAGAAACTCGTCCTGCGGAAGGAAACCGTTTCCATACTGGACGGTACGATGAAAAACGTCATCGGCGGCGGCGCAGTAACCGTCGCCATAGGCTGCATTAAATCTCAGACTTGCGAGACCGTAGCCTGTAAAACAGGGGAACTTATTTGTACTCCCGCCGATTCGGTGGTTTCCTTGTGCGTGTTATGCCGGAAAACCGAAGCGTGCGTTACACGCGGGGCGTATGTATGCATCGTAACGTACGACAGTCCTTCGTACATTAAGTGCGGGGTGGAAATATAGTACTGCACGTTCTGCGCCAGTAATTGATACTGCTATGATAAATGAAGGATTAAAATCTGATAAACAAATTATTTTGGGTTGGGCGCCACCAGCAAATGTCTATATGCCTGCGCCCGCCATGTCTGTTTTGAAGACTTATCTCCAGAATTTCGGATTTAACGTCCGCATCGAATACTGGAACCTTCATTTGGGAAAGTTGCAGAATGAATTCATGTGGAGTTCCGAGGCCCTGATGGACGAAGGGCCGGAGAATTTGTTGCTGTATTATGCTTATTTGGCAATAAAGCATAAAGATAATTCCGCATACAATCGGCTGAAAACCTTGTTGAAGGCAAAAAAGCCTCAATATCTCAACCTGCCTTCGAACTATTTCGACGACCATATTCACCGATATGTTCAAAAGTTCGAGTGCCTTTTGGATGAAATTATCGGAGGGTATGATTTGGACAATACTTTGTATTTAGGCCTGGAAGTTAATTTGTATCAGTGGGTCTGCTCAAGCATTATCGCAGAGAAGGTCAAGGAGAAAAAACCTTCGACTGTTATTGTTGTCGGGGGTATCGGAACAAGAGAAGCCGCTGTTGCATATCTTCAGAATTTTTCTCAGTTCGAGATTGCCATGTGGGGAGAGGGCGAGTCGCCTTTACTTCATTTAAGCGAGTTAATCCGCAAACATGAATTGGACAAATTGTCGACTGTCGGTAATATTGCTTACAGGTCGGATGGTCAAATTCATATTTCTAAAGTGCCGAATAAAGAATTTATAGATTTGTCTTCCGCTCTTATAAGACCCGACTACTCGGACTTTTTCGATAAGTTAGAAATGTACAATATTCCTAAGGAATACAGCCTGCTTTCATTCGAAAATAGTCGTAGTTGCCATTGGAAAAAGTGTCATTTTTGCTATTTGAATGCGGGTTACAAATTCAGGAAAAAGGATATTTCGGTTACGTTGGACGAGATTGTGAGCGCAGTAAAAAAACATGATGTATATAGAATACAGTTTTTGGATAACGACCTTATAGACAATGATTTTGAGCGTTTCGACTCGTTTCTTGACGGATTGATAGAGGTTCGCAACCGGATTCCCCGGCTGTCTATAGATTTGGGTGAAATCATATCGCATGGAATAAATGCAAATATTATAAAGAAGATGTCCTTGGCCGGATTCAATCACGTACAAATCGGGTATGAATCTCCCAGCGACAATCTTCTGCAAAAAATCGACAAGAAAAATACTTTCAGCAGCAACCTTCTTTTTATAAAATTTGCTTTTAAATATAAAATCAAAGTAAATGGGGCTAATGTCTTGCGAGGACTAATCGAGGAGGAAGAAAGGGACATAATCGAAAGTATTGATAACTTACACTGCTTGAGATTTTTTTATTCCGATGGATTTTTCAGGCATAACATGTCCCAAATAGCTGTTATAAAATCGAGTCCGTACTATAATAAAATAAAGGAAGAGTTGCCTTGCCGTTGGATAGAAAATCCTATGGTTACTCTCTTGCCGAGAAACTACTTGTTGGAGGAAACCAAGATTATTCTTCTCGAGCATTTAAAATTGTCCCAAAATCTGCTGTGGGATAAATTTATCGAGATAGAACAGTATTATATAAACCAGAATTATTCCTACTTTTTCTTCATCCATAACGACAAGGCTACCTATAGAGAATTTTGCAATGATGCTAAAATAAACGAATTGGAGTTCGATATGGACTCGGACGAGTGGCTCGTATTGCAGAAAAGCAATGAAGAGGTCGTTTCTCTCGAAAATTTGGCAAAAGAATGTTCCGACAGCGAAGACAACATGAAAACAATTATAGATAATTTGACCGAAGAACGTTTAATATATCATAATTGCGATTATTCGGAAATCGTCGCAATCGTCGATATATCCAATTCTAAATAGAAACAAGATGAATATGCGCAAATTATCGGGACTGCTGCTTGTAGTTTTTTGCTTGCAGAGCGGCTTTGCTCAAAACGGTTCGCATGACAGCATAATAGGTTCTGCTATCTCCGAAGGAGACTGGTTTGCCGTGAGAGCCTGTTACGAACAGGAAGCGGACAGCCTGAGCGACTTTATGCGCTTGTTTTCCGGAGCCTTACTTGACCATCATTTCAATAATCCGGCTGGTGCGGTTGAGAAAATCCAGCAAATGTACGACCGACACGGCGATGAAATGGGAGGAAACTTCTTCTCGTTATTCTGGATGATGTCCGATAATCTGGCAAAACTCGGACACTTCAAATCGGCAGAGAATATATGTACGAGCCTGCTCTCGCAAGGTCGGAACCAAATGGATGAAGGTACGCTTACGGCCTTCGAAACCAATGCGGTCCTTTTCGGCGCGAGGGCTCAATGGCCCGAAATGGGGGTCTTGGACTATCCTTCGGATTACAGCGTCCCATTCGGATTGATGGAGGAGCAGATTCGGTTCACGGCTGTCCGTAACGGCAAACCGATAAAGACCATGCTGGATTCCGGCGGCCAGATGACGGTAATCGACAAACAACTGGCCATCGACCTCGGCCTGAAACTTACTGCGGATTCAGTCGCATTCAATGAAGTTCGCTGCCCGCTTGCTCTACTTGATACCCTGCAGTTGGGTTCCGCGACGTTCGTTAATATCCCCTGCGTGGTCTTGTCGCCCCGGGAAGCGGGCGTCACTGATTGCAGCATTATACTCGGAAACGATATACTCCGACTGTTTCCCGAGATAGAAGTGGATTATGAACTCCGCGACCTGAATCTTAAATCCCGCCCGGCAAGCCGTCCGGACCAGCCGCGCAACATGTTTTTGAACAAAGTTCCTTATGTTCAGGTTCAGTTGGAAGACATCCCTGCCGTGATGATGTGGGATACGGGCGGTACCAAATCTTCTATCGAGCCGGATTTCTATAATCGGTACAGAGACCGCCTTCCGCCATTGCAGGCTCGTGGGCGCAAGCAGGCCAAGACCATTACCGGTAACAATCCGAATCTCGAATATGCTGTTTTGCCGCAGGTTCAAGTCGCGGTAGCCGGCAGAACGGGGGTGATGCGTAATCCCTATGTCATCATGGGACTGTTTCATTCCGACCTGATGGGGATACCGTTCGACGGTACGTGGGGCGTCGTACCGCCCGAAGGATTCAGCCGGTTGACCATTAATTTTCTGGATATGTACTTTATTGCAGAGTAATCTCCGGGCTGCCTTCCGAATACTTAAACCGAAAGCGCCTTAATAGATTACGCCGACAATTAAAAGCTAAATTTCAAATCGTTATGAAAAAGAAATTTGATTTGTCTTTAAAGGAACAGCAAAATCTTTTCGACCGTATTTCGAGAAGAGAAAGCGGGAGAATTTCCGGAGGAGAGATTGACCAGAATCAAAGTACCATTGTCAACAAACCGCCGGAAGGAGATTATACCATCAAAAACGACCTCCCGCCTAACAACTACAACAACAGGATTTCCCCGGGAACCGTGGGGCGCACCCACAGATTCTAAATGTGGCAATGGATAGCTGTTGCCATCCAGTAATGGACGAGCTGCCGCCGGTGACAGCGGCGAAACCTTTACGGCAAGACACCGTCTGGCATAAACCAGACCGGATGCCGGAACGGGTTAGGGACCGTTATACCCGATTCCGTCAATATATAAAACGTGAAATTTACATCGCTGCCTGAGCAGCGGCATCAATAACCTAAACCACTAAAACCAAACCTAAATGAAAAAGAAACTCGTTTTACGGAAGGAAACCGTTTCCATACTGGACGGTACGATGAAAAACGTCCTCGGCGGAGACGTAACCACCGGCAGCATGCTCTGTATTAGAACGCAGGATTGCGTATCCGGTGATTGCAACACTATGCAGATTAAGTGTAAGACCGACGACACTCTCGCGTCGATGTGTGCGCTTTGTCGGATAACGGATAAATGCGTTTCCGGCGGGGCGGATATATGCCTCGTAACGTACGACGGTCCTTCGTGCCTTAACTGCGAGGTGGAAATGTAGTGCTGCACCGAACTGCATTGGTAAATATACGGGACTTAAAATGCCGCAACGCCGCTGCTTCGGCAGCGGCGACGGCAGCTTGAATATTTAATTTAAAACCTTTAATCCAAATCAAAAAGAAACTAACCTTGAGAAAGGAAACGGTGGCTTTGCTCGACGGCGGCATGAAGAGCTTGCTGGGCGGAGTTGCAGTGGACGTGTCTGCTCCCTGCGTAGTCATGACCAAGAGTCCGTGCGAGTCGGGCTATCGGTGTGAATCCGCAAACTGTGCGGATTCCTTAACGTGTCCGCGCACAGAAGAGTGTCATCCTCCTACCGTACGAGGATGTGTACCTGCTACACAAGAATGTTTGAAAACGATAATTCAAGGGGGTGCTCATATGTGCGTCACGGATTGGGCATGAGTCTCCGTTCCGAGTAATACCGCCCGCGCCCGATTCGGGCGCGGGTTTTTATCTGAGCGGAGTGCGGTTGTGAAGCGCGTGGGCGATTGTAAGTTCGTCGGCATACTCTATTTCGTCGCCGAAACCTATGCCTCTGGCTATGGAAGTAACCTTCAGGCCGGGAAACCTGTCGAGCCTGCGCATTATGTAGAATTGCGTGGTTTCGCCTTCGACCGTAGCGCTTACCGCTATTATGACTTCCTCTATTTCCCCGCGAGCGACATTGTCGAGCAACAGGTCGAGTTTCAGGTCCGAAGGCGCGATTCCCTGCATCGGGGAGATAACGCCTCCGAGTACATGATACAGGCCGTTGTACTGGCCTGTGTTTTCGATGGACAGCACGTCGCCCACCTGTTCCACCACGCACACGGTTTTCCGGTCGCGTCCCGCGTCGGCGCATATCGGACACAAATCGGTGTCCGATAAGTTGTTGCATCGCGTACAGTATTTGATTCCTCCCCTGAACCGGTCTATGGCGGCGGTCATCTGCCCCACTTCCTGCGAGTCCATGCGCAGCATGTGCATAGCGAGGCGCAGAGCCGTACGCCGGCCTATGCCGGGGAGTTTGGAGAGTTCGCTTACGGCGTCTTCCAGTAACTTGGACATTCGGTTTCGAGTGTTTAACGGTTTCGGTTACGGCTTTCTCCGGGCCGAATCATTTCGAGTGCGGAATACCGGAGCCAGCCTTTGTTGCCGTCGGCTACCGCCACTTCGGCCCATTCCCCCAGTCGTGCCGTGACTCTGATTTTCGTACCTTCGTGCAGGATGAACAAGTCGCGTCCGGTTTTGTCGGGCGAGCTTTTGACCGATACGGATGCCGCCGCGACTATGCCTTCGCTGGTATCGAGAAAGGCACGCCGTTCGGCGGAGGCGAAACCGGCCGCCAACAGTAACATTACCGCTGCAATCAACGCGCCGTAAAAACCCGTTTTCCGCACGGACTTTTTTTCGGCCAGCAGATACACCGCAAGCAGCGCCAGCATGGCGGCGAGAAACACGAGCGCCAGCATTCCCCACGTATCGCTGCTGAAAAGCGAGCGCATTTTTCCGGCCCACGCGGACAGGAAGAATTCAGGTACGGGCTCTATGCGGTCCTTGGTGTAACCGTTGGCCACCGCAAGATTGTAGCGTATATCCGGGTCGGAAGGAGCCAGCCGTAACGCCCGGTTGTAGTCGGCTATGGCCATACCTATCGCTCCTTCCTTGAAACGCGCGTTCCCGAGGTTGTACCACAGCTTTGCGCTTTCGTAACCCATGGAAGCGATTGAATCATATGCGGCGACGGCTCCGGCATAGTCCGAGTTGACATAGAGGGTATTCGCCAAATCCCACAACTGTGCGAGCCTTGTTTCCACGGGGCCGTCTTCCTCCGGCGTAGGCGCTATACGGGTCCTGACGGCCGGTCCCGAAGCGGCAGTACGGCTGCTGTCGTCCCCGGTATTCACTGGAAGGCCGCTCTCCGGCCGTACCGATTCTACGCCCGTTCTTCCGCACGATGCAAGCAACAGACCTGCACACGATATTACGAACCACCTTTTCATAACCGTTTTCCCAGTTGCTGGTCGAGTTTCGACACTATTTCTATCCCGGCCGCATAGTTCTCTTCCATTCTTCCGCTTCGGGCGGGCGCATACTGGGCGTACTCGCAGTCGCCGATTATGCTTACGTAGCGTTCGGCATCGGCCTGCGACACTCCCCGGCGGACCAGTTTTTCACGGGCGTTCTCTTTGGTAAGATTGGCTGCCGGCATATTGAGCTTGTCGCTCAGGTAACCCCACAGCGCGCGCAGCATTTCTTCGTAGAAACCCCGCTGGTTGCCTTCTTTCATATGGCTTTCCGCGGCGCGGAAGCGTTGCAAAGCCATTTTGTTGGCCCGTTTGCCTTTGAGCAGAGCGGCATTGCGCACTTGTTTGAGATGCCGCCGCAGGAATATGTAGGCAGCCGCGAAAGCCGCACAAAGCGCGCCGGCAACCAACCACCAGACCGGACTCCACATAAAGGCGTTTCCGTAACGGTGCAGTTTCGGCGAACCGAGTTTTATGAAGCGTATGTCCTGACCGAGTATGCGCAGGTCTTCCTTTGATATGCCGCTCACTATTCCGGGAGCGGCGGCGGAACCGGTAGAGTCGGGGAGCACGGTCAGTTCCATGGCCGGCGAGCGCAGGATGTTGTACCGTGCAGTGCCGGGGTCGAAATAGGAAAATTCCAACTCCGGAATGTCGAAAGCACCTTCCGCGCGGGCTATCATCGGATATTCGAACTGGCGATAGCCGGTTATTCCGCCTCGTTCCGCCTGAAGGCTTTCGGTGGTTTTCGTATTGTACTGTTCGAAGGATGCGGGCAGTTCCAGCTCCGGCGCCTGCACGAGGGGCAGGTTGCCGCTGCCGCTTATTCTCACCGTATAGGTAGCCGCCGCGTTGGCGCGGATTTGCCGCGGTGGCGGAGTGGCGTCCATCTTGAATTCTCCGACTGCGCCGGAGAATCCTTCCGGAGCTCCGTCCGGCAACTCCCGGACGGTTATTTTGAGCGGCTGGGCCTTGAGCTTACGGCGCACCTCTTCCACATCCGGAATGCCTCCGAACAGGTCGTCGAACATCGACTGGCTTCTGCGTGCCGTTACGAGCTGGATTATGGCCGTAAGCTGCGCCGGGTCGACGGTAAGAGTTCCGGCTACCTGAGGAAACAGCAGGTACTCCACCAACACGCGGGAACTGTAAATCCTGCCTCCCACGGTTTCCCTCGTCCAGCGGTAATCGCTTTCGGAAAGCCGCTGCGACCAAAAGCCGTTGAACGACGGATACTTGACTTCATCGATGCCGCTTATGGTATTCAGCGGCAGCCTCGTGAGCAGCTTTATGGCGACCCTGACCGGCTGTCCTTTGAATACGCGGCTGCGGTCGGCGTCCATGCGCAGGATTATGTCGTCCGCCGCTATGGCGGTTTTGTTTTCTTCCGGGATTTTGTCGCCGGCGGATTGCGGGCCGCCCGCCTGCTTTTCTTCAACGGCTTCGATGCTTACCGGTTTGGCGGAATAGGCTTTTCCGTCCACTACGGCCTTTGCCGGCCCTATGGTATATATTCCCGGAGCGTTGCACTGCAACACGTAAGTATAGGCTATATGTATTTTTTCGCTGACCTGCCCGTTTATGATGCTTACGCTTTTGCCGGTGGATTCCGAGGGGCCGGCCAGCACGTCTATGCCTTCGAACGATGGAGGCACGAATTCGGAGGGCCGGGCGTCGAGCGAAAATTCCACACGGAACATTTCGCCGACCGCCACCACCGTGGGCGCCGAAGCCTCGAAATTCACTTTCTGTGCCGCCGCGCCGCCCGCTCCGAAAAGGGCGGCCAGCACGAGCATTATTTTCGCTGCCGGGTGTTTCATCCGTGGGGGTTTGTCGTTAACCCTGCGTGCGGGGCGTACGGGGCATACCGCACAAAAATCCCGCCTTCGCGTCGGGTATTGATTGTAACGTATCTGCCGGTCATTTTATTACGCGTGCCGGTATTGCCGTTTTCCGTTACGGAAAGTCATAAACGACTTTCCGTAACGGACAGGCCGCCGTCAGTGTTTGAAGTCGGCGAAGAAATCGTTGCCCTTGTCGTCCACTATGATAAAGGCGGGGAAGTTTTCGACGTATATTTTGCGCACGGCTTCCATTCCGAGCTCGGGGAAATCCACCACTTCCACGCTCTTTATGCTGTCCTTGGCCAAGATGGCCGCCGGGCCGCCTATGGAGCCCAGATAAAAGCCTCCGTGCTTTTTGCATGCGTCCGTGACCTGTTGGGTACGGTTGCCCTTGGCTACCATTACGAGCGAACCTCCCATGCTTTGGAACAGGTCCACGTACGGGTCCATGCGTCCGGCCGTGGTCGGCCCGAAACTGCCGGATGGCATTCCGGCCGGGGTTTTGGCCGGGCCTGCGTAGTATATCGGGTGCTTTTTGAAGTATTCGGGCATCGGCTCGCCGCGGTCTATCATTTCCTTGATTTTGGCGTGGGCTATGTCCCGGGCCACTATCAGCGTGCCTTTCAGGTTGAGGCGGGTCTTTATGGGATATTTCGACAGGGTTTCCCGCACTTTGTCCATGCCTTCGTCGAGGTCTATTTCCACGGCGGGTTTCATCCCCGGAGCCGTTTCGGGCAGGAACCGCTTGGGATTCTTCTCCAGCTCTTCGAGGAATATTCCGTCGGCGTTTATCTTCGCCTTTACGTTGCGGTCGGCGCTGCAACTTACGCCTATGCCTACCGGACATGAAGCCGCATGGCGCGGCAGTCGGATTACCCGCACGTCGTGTACGAGGTACTTGCCGCCGAACTGAGCCCCTATGCCGCTTTCCCGGCATATCTTCAGAAGCCTGTCCTCCCATTCGAGGTCGCGGAAGGCGCGTCCTCCTTCGTTGCCGCAGGTAGGCAGGTTGTCCAGATAACCGGCGGACGCCTTTTTGACGGTGGCGAGGTTGGCTTCGGCCGAAGTGCCTCCCACTACCAGCGCGAGGTGGTACGGCGGGCAGGCCGACGTGCCGAGGTCCTTGATTTTCTCGCGCAGGAATTTTTCGAGAGCCTCGTCGTTCAGCAGGGCTTTGGTCTGCTGGTAAAGGAACGTCTTGTTGCCCGAACCGCCGCCTTTGGTCAGGAACAGGAATTTGTATTCGGCTCCGCGTGTGGAATATATGTCTATCTGTGCGGGCAGGTTGGTCCCGCTGTTCTTTTCCTCGGTCATGGTGAACGGAACCACCTGCGAGTAGCGCAGGTTGCGGTCGCGGTAGGTTTCGTAAACTCCGCGCGAAATGGCCTCCGCATCGTCGGCTCCGGTATAGACGTCTTCGCCCTTCCAGCCTATGGCGATTGCGGTTCCGGTGTCCTGACAGGTCGGAAGCTCTCCCTCGGCCGATACCGCCTGGTTGAGCAGCATGGTATAGGCCACGAATTTGTCGTTGTCCGACGCCTGCGGGTCGTCCAGAATGTCGCGCACTTTTTGGAGGTGCGAGGCGCGCAGGAAAAACGACACGTCGGCGAACGCTTCCCGCGAGAGAAGCTCCAGCCCTTCGGGAGCCACTTTCAGGATTTTGCGGCCGTCGCAATCCACGACCTTTACGTAGTCTTTGGTCAGCAGCCTGTACTTGGTTTCGTCCGGACCCGCGAATTCGAACGGAGTCTGATATTTGAAATCGTCCATTTTATATGTTTTGTTTTGGTTCCTTTACAGGTATTGTATCGTGCAAAGATACGGTTTTTCCGGCTTATAGAACCAAGGCATTCCGCCGAAAAGCGCAGCCGACGCCGGTTGCGGATATGTAGCTCCGTTTCAATCCGGTTTTCTTTGCGACTGCCGCGGTCCGTATCAAGAAGTGTGCGATTGAACGTTTTTCCGGACCAGCGGAATGTGGCGGCTAAAGCATTGACTTGCCGGAATATTTTATAATTTTGGGAAACCTTTAACCGCTTCGACCCATGAAAAAATCTTTGCTGTGCTTTTTTGCGTTCCTGGCCGCACTGACGACGGGATGCGACAAGAACGATTCGCCCGAACAGGTGGCACTTCAGCAGTGTTGGATAGAACAAATAGGATTAGGTCATACCGCCGAATTTAATGCAGCTGTAAGTCCCGGCGGAGTGCTGTATAATGGACAAGTCTGCAAAATCGGGTCGGCCGAACGGTTCGGGGAGCTGTTTCCCACGTCTGTAATGCCGCCGGTCGATTTTCAGAAAGAAGTACTTTTGCTTGCGGCGGTAGGGTATCGTAATTACCACCCAATCATTACACCCTCGGTTTACCGGAATTCCGACGGCAGTCTGGTGTTATATATAAAAATGGAAGACCGTGCAAACTTCGCACCCACTTCCAGCCTTTGGCTTGTCGCGGTAAGTATCGACAAGTCGCTGGCCGACGTACCGGTAGAATTGCAAGTGGAGTGGTTTGAGTACACGGGCGATTAGTTGCTTCTCCTTTCCGGTTTCCCTTGCGGGACTGGACGGCCAAGCGTTGACTTGCCGGAATATTTTATAGTTTTGGGAATCCTTTAACCGCTCCGCCCCATGAGAAAATCTTTGCTGTGCTTTTTTGCGTTCCTGTCCGCATTGGCGACGGGATGCGACAAGAACGATTCGTCTAAAGAAAAGAATATTGTCCCGGGCAGTGTTGCTTTTCACGAATACACATTGGAAATCGACCATTCGGAATGGTATGCGGCGACAAGGCCGGAAGGCGTGTTGTACGGACATGAGGTATATAAGGTCAGGTCGGCGGACCAGTTCCGGCAGCTTTTCCCCGCATCTCCTGTGCCTTCCTTCGATTTCCGAAAGGAAGTGCTTTTGATTGCACATAAGGAATACAGTCATTCCGGCTACATATTGACTCCCTCACTTTATCGTAATGACGAGGGCGGTCTGGTATTGCATGTAAAAATAGAAGATACATACGTACAGTTTCCCGTTATAGTCACTTGGCGCTTAACCGTAGGTATCGACAGTTCATTGGCCGACGAACCGGTAGAATTGCAGGTGGAGGAGTTGGGGTACACGGGCGATTAACCGCCCCCTCTCTTTCCGCTTCCCATCCTCCCCGCAGGCAAGGGGACGCTTTCTCGCACAGGTTTTACCATCGCGCATAAAAGCGGCCGGGGTTCGCGCCTTTTCAGTGCGGCCCGGCGGCGCGGCTTTTGTTTGGAAAATAATGCCTATATTTGAAAGCCCTATGGCAACGGTTTACTTATTAAAAACTTGACCGAAATGACGTCGTATAAAGAATTGGGCCTGGTGAACACCCGCGAGATGTTCCGCAAGGCAATGGAAGGCCATTATGCCGTGCCGGCTTTCAATTTCAACAATATGGAGCAGATGCAGGCCATCGTGCAGGCATGTGTGGAGACCGCCTCGCCGGTGATAATGCAGGTTTCGTCCGGTGCACGCAAGTATGCCAATCAGACGCTTCTGCGCTATCTTTCGCAGGGAGCCGTGGAGTATGCGAAAGAGCTCGGCAGGAATATTCCGATTTGCGTGCACCTCGACCACGGCGACACCTTCGAGCTGTGCCGCTCGTGCATCGACATGGGTTTCTCGTCGGTTATGATTGACGGCAGCCACCTGCCCTACGACGAGAACGTGGCCCTGACCCGCAGCGTGGTGGACTACGCCCACAAATACGATGTGACGGTAGAGGGCGAACTCGGAGTTTTGGCAGGCGTGGAAGACGAGGTTTCGGCCGAGCACCATACCTATACCGACCCCGCCGATGTGGAGGATTTCGTAAAGAAAACCGGAGTCGATTCGCTGGCGATTTCGATAGGCACTTCGCACGGGGCCAACAAGTTCCGCCCGGAGCAGTGCACGCGCGACGAGAACGGCGTACTGGTTCCGCCTCCCCTGCGGTTCGATATTCTGGAGGAAGTCGAGAAGCGGATTCCCGGATTCCCGATAGTGCTTCACGGCAGTTCCTCCGTGCCGCAGAAGTATGTGGAGATAATCAACAAATACGGCGGCAAGCTAAAGGACGCCATAGGTATTCCCGAAGAGCAGCTTCGCCGTGCGGCCAAGAGCGCCGTATGCAAAATCAATATCGACAGCGACAGCCGCCTTGCCATGACGGCCGCCGTGCGAGAAGTGTTGTGGACGCAGCCGGAAGTGTTCGACCCTCGCAAGTATCTCGGTCCGGCCCGCGAATGGATGAGGGAGCTGTATATGCACAAAATAGTTGAGGTTCTCGGCAGCGACAACAAGGCATAGGAATTTCCGGTAGTGTTTTGCCGTGCCTGTGTATGCGCCTCTCCGCAGGGGGAGGCGCTTTTATAATAAAAAGGCGGCCGCCCGGATTTCGGGCGGTCGTTTCGGTATGGGCCGGAATACGGCTTAACAGTTCATCGCGCCGCAACAGTGGATTACCTGCCCGCTCACATAGCTCGACAGGTCGCTCGCAAGGAACACGGCGACGCCCGCCACGTCGTCCGGAGTGCCGCCCCGGCGCAGGGGGATTTGCTTTTCCCATTCCTCGCGTACGCTGTCGGAAAGCGCGTTGGTCATATCCGTTATGATGAAGCCCGGAGCTATGCAGTTGGCGCGGATGCCGCGCGGTCCCATTTCCTTGGCTATGGACTTGGCGAGGCCTATCATGCCGGCTTTGGAAGCCGAGTAGTTGGCCTGACCCGCGTTTCCCGACACGCCCACGACCGACGACATGTTTATTATGCTGCCGCCGCGCTGGCGGGCCATTACCGGAACCGCCGCGTGTATGAAGTTGAACGCCGATTTCAGATTGACGTTCAGCACCATGTCCCACTGGCGCTCGTCCATGCGCATCATAAGTCCGTCGCGCGTTATGCCGGCATTGTTCACCAATATGTCTATACGGCCGAAATCCTCGACTATGCGCTTTACCGTGTCGTGCGCCTGTTCGTAATTCGATGCGTCCGAGGCGTAGCCTTTGGCTTTTACTCCGAGGGCCTCGATTTCGGCCTGCGTAGCGCGCATATTGTCGTCTTCGGCAAGGTCGGTGAATGCCACGTCGGCCCCTTCGGCCGCGAAGCGCAGGGCTATCGCTTTTCCGATGCCGCGCGATGCCCCGGTCACGAGGGCCGTTTTTCCTTCCAAAAGTTTCATAAGCAGGGTAGGGTTATGGGTATTTCACTGCGGCAAAGATAGTGAAAGCCGAGGGCAAAGTCAAGCTTGCTTGAACTTTGCCGAGGCGCATCCTGTCTTATGTAAAGATAGCGAAAGCCGAGGGTAAAGTCGGGCTTGATTGAACTTGGCCGGGACATCCTGTTTTATACGGAGATAACCGTTTTTCAGTTAACGTGCCCGGGCCCGGTTTTCGCCCGGCGGAAAGCGGATTCGAAAAAAATGCCTACTTTTACACGTTAAACCTAAAAACTGCTTGGAGTTTATGAAAAGGATGATTCTTATTGCTTTGCTTGCAGGCTGGTGCCCGCTCGCGGAAGCGTCGCAGCCGTTCGCCCCGACGGTGGTCGGAACCGTGTTGGAATACCGTACCGACGATGCCAAGGGCAAGGTGCAGGCTTATACCGTATCCGAAGTGAAGGATATAGTCGTATCGGGCGATACGACCCGGATTATAATGGAGTCGGCCGTGCTCGACGCCGACCGCAAGCCGATGATGATGCCGCAGCCCGACGGCAGCGAGGTTCCGGCCGTGACGGTTAGCTCCGCCATGGTCGTCGGGGATAAAATGGTGTTCGCTCTGAGCGAGATTCTGAACAGCATTCCCGGCCTTCCCGAAGGGTTCAGCGTACGGACCGATGGAACCGACAACGTGCTGCCGCTCGACCTCGAGGCGGGAGAGAAACTTCCCGGCTATGCCGCCGAGCTGACGGCCTACATGGTGCAGGACGGCAAATCGACCGACCTGCTGACAATGAAAGTCAGCGGCAAGGACGGCGCGGTGCTGGCCCATGAAACGGTGGAAACCCCTGCCGGGAAATTCGACGCATGGAAGGTAACGACGACCGAAACGGTCAGCATGATGATGGGAATGGTGAAAAATACCTTCAAGTCGGTTGCATGGTACGTGCCCTCGGTCGGGGTCGTACGCACCGAGCAGTACGACCAGAAGGGAAAGTTGCAGTCCGTGGAGGTACTGGTATCCCTGACCGTTCCGCAGAACTGATATTTCAGTTAATCACTACTACATAACAAGACTTCCGAAATGGAGAGAGATGAAAAAGTGTTCCGGCTTATAGACAGGGAACGCAGCAGGCAGACTCACGGCATAGAGCTGATAGCATCCGAGAACTTCGTCAGCGACGAGGTTATGGAAGCGATGGGTTCCGTGTTGACCAACAAGTATGCAGAAGGATATCCGGGCGCTCGTTATTACGGCGGCTGCGCCGTGGTGGACGAAGTGGAACGGCTGGCCATAGAGCGCGTTTGCGAGCTTTACGGCGCCGAGTGGGCCAATGTTCAGCCGCACTCGGGCGCTCAGGCCAATATGGCCGTTTTCATGGCGGTTCTGAAGCCGGGCGACACCTTTATGGGACTCGACCTCGCTCACGGCGGCCACCTTTCGCACGGTTCGCCGGTGAACATGTCGGGCATACTTTACAAGCCGGTGGGCTACAAGGTGTCCGAGGAAACCGGCCGCATAGATTACGATGCCATGGAGGCTATGGCCCTCGAACACCGTCCGAAACTTATAGTGGGCGGAGCGTCGGCTTACAGCCGCGAGTGGGATTACCGCCGCATGCGGGAAATAGCCGATAAAATCGGAGCCATATTCATGGTGGATATGGCCCATACCGCCGGGCTTATAGCCGCCGGACTGCTCGACAACCCGGTGAAATACGCCCATATAGTGACTTCCACGACCCACAAGACTTTGCGCGGGCCGCGCGGAGGCATTATCCTTATGGGCAGGGATTTCGATAATCCGTGGGGAATCCGCACCCCGAAGGGCGAAATCAAGAAAATGTCGGCCGTGCTGAACTCTTCGGTGTTCCCCGGCGTTCAGGGGGGTCCGCTCGAACACGTCATAGCCGCCAAGGCCGTAGCGTTCGGCGAGGCTTTGAAGCCTTCCTACAAGGAATACCAGCAGCAGGTGGTTCGGAATGCGCAGGCCATGGCCGAGGCATTCGTGCGGCGCGGATACAAAATCGTGTCGGGCGGTACGGACAATCACCTGATGCTTATAGACCTGCGTACCAAGTTTCCCGACCTGACCGGCAAGGTGGCCGAAAAGGTATTGGTGGAAGCCGATATTACGACCAACAAGAACATGGTTCCGTTCGACAGCCGTTCGCCGTTCCAGACCTCCGGTATCCGTATAGGGACGCCTGCCGTAACCACCCGCGGTCTGAAAGAGGACAAGATGGACTATATCGTTGGGCTTATCGACCGGGTGCTGTCCGACCATGAGAACGCGGAAACCATAGACGCCGTCCGCCGCGAGGTGAACGAAATGATGCAGCAGTATCCGCTGTTCGCTTGGTAAGTCGTACCTATTTATAATTAAGGGGAGGCATTTCGGAATGCCTCCCCTTTAATTCGCCGGCATTCGGAGCGGTATGCACCATCCTTCGGCCGCCGTGCCGCACTTGAGGGATTACTTGTCCTGCGTTTCCAGCAGGGCTTCGGAATAGTCGCTCCACCGGAGGTTCTTGTCGGGCATCGAAGAATTTACCTCTTCGCTCCTCTGTTTGCTCAGGGCCTTGTCCGCCTTTTTTACCGATGCTTCCGTGCGGGTAGTCCCTTCGGGCTTCAGGTTGAGAAGGCCGTCGGTCCGTTCCACCTGTTCCAGCGGGTCGTCGATATATTGCCACGTTTCGTCGAGCTCCGTGCTCTGGCCTTCGTTCCACGGTCCGCGGGCGTCGTCGCCCCGGGACATGTTGTAGTACAGGTTGCTGTAACGAGGGTCGCTCTGAAGTACGCCCGGGGGGAAGTTGGGGCTGATAGTGTCCAGGGCGGCCGAAAACTGCTGGAAGTGGGCCACTTCGCGTGTCATAAGGAACACGAGCGTTTCGCGCACGTCGGGGTCGTCGGTAAACTTGAGAAGATATTCGTAAACTATTTTCGCACGCGACTCGGCTGCTATGTTCGAGCGCAGGTCCACCGTCAGGTCGCCGTTGGCGTTGACGTAGGCCCCCTGCCACGGAACGCCGTTGCTGTCGGTAAGCCGCGGGCCGCCTCCGGTCAGGTCCACGAACTGCGGATTGACGGCCGCTTCGTGGATGAACTCGTCGCGCGAAGTGCCGTCGGTAAACGAACCGGCGGTCTCGGCTGCGTTTTTGAGCTCGCCGTTCACGCCGGCCAGCAGCATCTGTATCGTGGCGCCGACGATTTCGAGGTGAGTGAGTTCTTCCGTAGCGATGTCCATAAGCATGTCGTATTTGTCGGGATACGGATTATGGCATGCGAAAGCCTGTACGAAATACTGCATTGCCGCTTTCAGTTCGCCGTTGGGGCCGCCGAACTGTTCGAGCAGCATGCGTGCGAAACGCGGGTCCGGTTTGGATACGCGGGCATTGAACTGGAGTTCCTTTACATGGAAAAACATAATTTTTCGAGTTTAAGGTGTTTAACGATAACGCCATCCCGAATACCGCTGTTTAAAGAGGCTCTGATGCCGACTGCGGATAAGATATTGTAAATCGTCGGGGACGGCTGTGCTTTCGGGAAAAACAAAATATCTGCCATACCGCGGACAGTTCGCGGTATGGAGCGAATAACGGATAAAATATTTCGTTACGCCGCGTAAATGGTCATTTCGGTTTCGTGCCCCGCCGCTATCGGATATAAGGCGAGTTCCTACGGCCGGAAGTGCGGCAGGATGTCGAATACCTTCCCCGGCATTCGCCGGGAAAACGGTAAACCGTCGGGGACAAATAGATTGCTGCTATTTTTTCTCGGGCATTGCCTCGAACACGGCCAATAACTCGGCATCGAGGAAGAAATAAAGGTAGGGACCGTCGAGCTGGTAATTGGTGGCTTCGTCCAGTACGCGGATAAACTCGTCCTCGCCCTGCTGGTTGGGGCACATCATTCTCGTCGAGGCCACGTTGTCGATATTTATCGTGCCGCGCGAGGAGTAAACATACGACCCCATAAGGCGGTTGCAGTCGCCTCGTCCGGAGAAACGCCCGTCGGGCGAAAACAGGATTTGGTAACTGTCGCCGTTGGAGCCTTCGACCGCGCGACCTTCGAACTGGGTCATCCGCCACGTAGTTCCGACCAGCGGCCGGCCGTACTTTTTCTGGTATGTGCGGCAGTTGCAGCAGGAAGACATCATGATGAATACGGTCAGGGCCGCGAATATAAACAGTATCGTCTTTTTCATCGTATGGAAAAGCCGGTTTGAGCCGGTCGGTGCAAAGATATCGTTTTTCGGTAAAAACCGGATTGCAGGAGTGCAATATATATGCCGCCCATGTTTTTCGGTTTATATAAATACCGTTATATTTACGGAAGAAAACCAACACAAACCGTAATGAAAAAGATTATAACCTCGACCGAAGCTCCCAAAGCCGTAGGGCCGTACTCTCAGGCGGTGGAAGCCGGCGGAACCGTTTACATCTCCGGCCAACTTCCGATTGACCCTGCCGACGGCCGCATGCCGGAAGGCATAGAGGAACAGACTCGGTGCTCGCTGGACAATATAGGAGCCATACTCGCCGCCGCCGGGCTGGGCTTCGATAATGTAGTGAAGTGTACCGTACTGCTTGCCGATATGGGCGATTTCGCAGCCGTGAACAAGGTGTATGCGGAATACTTCCGCAGCGAACAGCCGGCGCGGGTATGCTATCAGGTCGCCGCGCTGCCTATGGGCGCTTCCGTCGAAATCGAAACGGTTGCCGTGCGTTGACCGGCCGGCCTCGGCCGACCGGAAACCGGCTTCGAGAATATGTCCCCTGCGGCCGGAACGATTCCGACCGCAGGTTTTGTTTAATCGTTTAACTTGAAACTATTATGAAAAAGAAACTTAATCTTAGAAAAGAAACGGTAGCCGTACTGGCTGGCCGCCAATTGGGAGCCGTTTACGGCGGGGCTACCGAAGACACTTTCGCCTCAGATTGTTTGTGCGCCTCGGTGAATGCGGGATGCAGACCCGGAAAAACGAACGGTTGCATGCCGTTTCCCGATTCGAAGGACTGCACGTCGTTTCCGTGTCCGATGACGGCTGCAGCCCCCTGCGAGTTTCAGTTTAGCGTTGGGGATGCGCTTTGTTTCAGCAACAAACCTAAAAGTTGTCCCTGTCAGGGCATACCTATGGAATAGCCGATAGTGACGAACCTTTCCGGCGGTAAGAACTGCCGGGATACCGATACCGGGACGGCCTAAAGCCGTCCCGGTTTATGTATCTACAAGGCAGTGGCTTCCTCCGGCGGCCCGCAGAAATTGTTTCGGGGTGTTTTTTCATCCGGATTTCGGGCTTTCGGGATACGGATGTAAGCTTTCTTATAAATTTTATCGTACTATATGCTTGCAGTTGATAAAATATTTAGTTAGCTTTATGGCAGTTACGGGCTGAATATCAAAAGCTGGGGCGGCAGCCGCGAATCGGGCCATTGGGAAATGTAAACATAAAAACAGGTCGTATGAATGATTCCGACAGTAAAAGCGGGAGAGAAATTTTATACTCCGAAGAATGTCGTCCCATGCTGGAAGGCGTTGCGGAGGCTTTGGCCGCGCATATAGACGGCTACCTGAAAACCCCCGACCGCGCGGCTCCGGGACTGCTCGACGGCATGGCGGGACACATGTTGTTTCTGCACCGATATATGCGGCACGCCGAAGGTATGGGCGCCCTGCACGATGCCCTTATGGATGCCTGTCTGGAAAGGGTGGGGGCAGGGTACGATATGCCTACCTACTGTTCCGGACTGAGCGGGATACTTCACACCCTTCGCCGGGAGTATGCCGACGAAGTGGACTTCGCGGAAGCCGAAAGCCTGTATGCCGGTTATCTGTCCCGCTGTGCGAAAGCGTTTCTGCAAATGGGAAACTGGGACTTTTTGCACGGAGCCGTCGGGATAGGGTGTTACTTTCTCGGGGCCGAGGCCGACAGTCCGGTGCACGGACTTATTCTCGATTATCTGGAAAGTAATTCCGAGCCGGAGGAAAAGGGCCGGAAGATTATTTCCGTCACGGACCATACGACCGGGGAAAAGGGATACAACATCTCCCTGTCGCACGGAATGTCGGCCATAACCGTTTATCTGTGCCGGCTGTATGCCCTTACCGGCAACGGCCGCGCGGCGGAGCTGGCGACTGATTTCGGGAACTACATTCTTGCGCAGCGCATGGACTTCGATACGTACGGTTCCGGTTTTCCGTCCATGTCGCTGGGAGAAAAACTTTCCAAAAGCCGTTTGGGGTGGTGTTACGGCGACCTCGGAGTGTGCAGGACTTTATTTCAGGCCGGCGGTGCGCTCGACAGGCCCGAATGGCGGGAGAAGGCGTTGGAGGTGCTGCGGCTCGACTGCAATCGCCTCGGACTTAACGACAATTATGTGATGGATGCCAGCGTATGCCACGGTTCTTCCGGCATTGCCCTTATCTTCAGGCGCATGTATCTCGATACCGGAGAGAATGTTTTTGCCTCGGCGGCGAGGTATTGGCTGGAGCAGACTTTGAAGATGTCCCGTTTCCCGGACGGGCCGGCCGGATATAAATATTACATAGGACAGGACGGCACTTGGCGCGACGAGCATTCCCTTCTGGAAGGGATAGCCGGGGTCGGCCTTACACTGATGGCTTTCCTGTACGACGAGCAGTGGGAGGATTTGCTTCTGATATAAAAACTTATAACCCGAAACTACGTACCCGATGAAGAAACCTCATTATTCGCCTTTCGGCCGGTTCGTGCTGCGGACGCCTTTGTTCCCGCTCGGCGGACTGGCCGAAAGAGGCGAGCTTTCAGGCAGCCCGGTGTTCCGGGAGGCCATTCGTCTGGCTTCGCCGGAGCTGGCTAATACCGTACCGCCCGAAGGCGGAAAAAAGCGTTGGAAGTACGACAATTCCGTACTCAAGTATTTTCACCGTTCCTGTACGCGCAGCACTCCTTTCGGCCTGTTCGCGGGATGCACGGTGGGCAGTCTGGGGCCAGCCACGAGGATAGAGCTTGCCGAAGCGGAACGATGGCGCAGGTGTACCCGTCTGGACATGCAATATCTGTGCGCCCTGATTCAGGAGGTGGAAAAAATGCCTGAAATGCGGGCCGTTCTGCGCTATTATCCCAACGACAGCCTTTACGAACTCGGAGGTCGGCTGAGATATATTGAATATCGCTACAACGGCTCCAGACGCGTGCATCAGGTGTCTGCCGTCGAACCTTCGGAGTACCTTTCTACGTTGCTGGAGGTCGCGGCTCCGGGTGCTACGGCAGACGCGCTGGCGCGGTCGGTCGCAGGAGACGATGTGAGCCTCGAGGATGCGTCGGCGTTCGTGGCGGAGCTCATAGATGCGCAGGTGCTCAAAAGCGAACTCGACCCGTGCGTAGTGGGCAGCGACGTGCTGACGCGGTTGATAGACCTGCTTTCGGCTTCCGGGGGCTGTCCGGTATTGGAAAAGATAGTGGAAATCCGCGATTTGCTCGCTCGGGTGGACAGTGCTCCGATAGGAACCACCACCGACCTGTACGATGTCGTTACCGGCCGCATAAAGGAGATAGGTGTAGGATACGAGGATAAGTACCTGTTTCAGGCCGACCTTTATAAGCCGGCGATAGAGGCTGAAGTGTCCGAACGCATCGGCGAAAGGTTGTCGGAGCTTGCGGATTTTCTGGCACGTATAAGCGCTCCGTATTCCCAGACGAGGCTGACGCAGTTCCGCGATGCTTTTTCCGCCCGCTACGAGGAAATGGAAGTACCTCTGGCCGAAGCTCTCGACGTGGAGTTGGGGATAGGCTATCCTGCCCAGTCGCCCGGCGCTCCGGACAGTCTGGTAGCCAAGCTGGCGCTTCCGCCGGGAAACGCCCGGGGCAAGTCGCAGACTGCATACGATGCCGTGGATGCCGTGATGCTCCGAAAGCTGTTGGATTGTTTCCGCAGCGGCGAAACCGTGATAAGGCTTGCGGACGAGGATTTCAAGGATATTCGTTACGAACACGAGCTGCCGGATACGCTGGCGGTGATGTGCAGTATTCTCGGCGACGACCCCGACACATGTCCGATATACCTTCGGTCTATGGGCGGGGCCACCGCGGCCGCGCTGCTCGGCCGTTTCTGTCACCTCGATTCCGAAATGGAGGGACTGGTAAGGGAAATAGCCGCGGCCGAAGCCGCAGCGGTCGGCGACGGTATGGTAGCGGAAATATCGCATCTGCCCGAATCGCGGATAGGCAATATAGCGTCGCGCCCGTCGGTACGCGATTACGTGATACACTATTTGTCGGGTGTGGAAGACGGAGAGGGAGCCATCCCGCTTTCGGATTTGATGCTGTCGGTCCGTAGCGGCCGCCTGTACCTGCGCTCGAAGAAGCACGGCCGGCAGGTTATACCCCGACTGACGTGCGCCCATAATTACAGCCTCAGCCCTATTCCGGCCTACCAGTTCCTGTGCGACCTTCAGGCATACGGCCTTACGGCAGGATTCGGGCTGAACTGGAACGACCTGCTCCGTCAGTCGGACTACCTTCCCCGCGTCGAGTACAAGGGATTGATACTCCAGCGCCAGCGTTGGATGCTCCGCCAGCACGAGGTGGAGGATATGGAAAAACTTCCGGACGAACTGCTTCCCGAAGCAGCCGTGAAACTGGTGGAAAAACGCAGACTGCCGCACGAAGTCGTGATTTCGGATGCCGACAACGAGCTTTACTTCGATTTGCGGGAAGCCGGGTCGCTCAGAATGCTGCTGGATTTGGTGAAAAAGCGGAAAACCGTCGCGTTGGAGGAATTTCTGTTCGCCGACGGCCGGTCGCCGGTAAAGTGCGGCGAGGATACTTACGCCAACGAATTTATAATCCCCTTCAAAAAAGACTGACCATGGAACGGAGGATTTTTATACCGGGCAGCAGGTGGCTGTATTTCAAACTCTATACCGGTCCCAAAACCGCCGACGACGTATTGACCCGGTGCGTGCTTCCGCTGGCCAGAAACCTGACGGAGAACGGAAAGGTAAACGGTTGGTTTTTTATCCGCTATGCCGACCCGGCCCATCATCTGCGCCTGCGTTTCGATATGGGAAACGGGGAACATTACGGTGATGTCATGCGTGCAGTGTTCGAGGCATTGGAGCCGGAAACGAAGGGAGGGGCCGTTACCAAAGTCATGTGCGATACGTATGTCCGCGAACTCGAGCGTTACGGCTCCGGCAGCATAGACATCCTGGAGGAACTCTTCCGCGCCGACAGCGAGGCGGTGGCGGAACTTTTGACGGCGGTTTCGGAATTGTCAACCGTAGAAAAGGAAGACATGCGTTGGCGCATCGCGGTTAGGCTTATCGACGATACCCTGCATTCGTTCGGATTGGAACCGGAGGCTAAAAATACCCTTATGGAACGTTTGGCCGCAGGATTCCGGGCCGAATTCGGTTTCTCCGCCCATGCTTATACCCGTCAGCTCAACGACCTGTACAGGGCGCACCGTCCGGAAACCGATGCCGTGCTGAAGGGAAGTTATGTATTCGCTCCCGGCTGCGAGGATTCGTTCGCCCGGCGCAGGGAGGCTTTGTGGGGCTTCGGCGAACGGCTGCGTGGAATGGCGAAGGCCGGAACCTTGGAGGTTGAGTTGAACGACTTGCTCGGCAGCGTTCTGCACATGAGCATGAACCGGTTGTTCAAATCGCACAACAGGCTTTTCGAATTGGTGATATACGACTTCGTAAGCCGGGGATACAAGTCGGCGCTCGCCGTGGCCGCCCAGCAGCGCAAGCGTGCCGGCGAGCCGGTGGCAGCGGAAGCATAATGCGTCTGCCATATATCGAATCCTGCCACAGGAGTCGATTGCAGTTTCAAACCTTAAATTTTTATGCTTATGAAAACCTTAAAACTGAAAAAAGAGGTCGTAACGACCCTCACGAACGAGCAGTTCGGAAGAGTGCTCGGAGGCGGTTCCATTCTCGACCGTGACACGTTCCATTCACGCTGCGACTGCAAGTCGGACGATACCAACTGCCCCGTGAATCCTCCGAGTGCCGACTGCGGTACGGGCAACTGCGCATCCTGCGGCTGCGCCACTTACGAGGTGAAGTGTCAGGTAAGCAATGCGCTTTATGAATGCGAGCCTGTACCCGCCACTACCGTGTTCGACGTGGTCGTTACGAGCTGCGTCAATTAGGCATGATTCGGCATTCGGGTGCCGTATAATTGTTTATTTTATAAAACCTTTATCTATGAGAACTTTGAAATTGAAGAAAGAGGTCGTAACGACCCTGACGAACGAACAGTTCGGAAGAGTGCTCGGAGGCGGCTCCATTCTCGACCGTGACACGTTCCATTCGCGCTGCGACTGCAAGTCGGACGATACCAACTGCCCCGTGAATCCTCCGAGTGCCGACTGCGGCACGGGTAACTGCGCATCCTGCGGCTGCGCCACTTACGAATGTTATACCGATTCGTACATTATCTGCGTGGCGAGCGACGGCAACCCCTGCGGAGTCGAGGCGCAGTAGAGATTTTCCGGCAGGCCCCGCGCAACCGGGTTGCGCGGCCGTTCGTCCGGATGAATGAAGACCGGAACCTCGTTCGAGGTTCCGGTCCCTGCTACGACAACATAAACAAAACCAAACCGGTCGTATGTCCTTACGGCCGTTTCCGACTATTCCGCCGTCACCCCGAGGCGCGACAGGGAAGTAATTTGTTTCAGGTCGAGGTCCCCTGCGAGGGACATTATTACATCGCCGTGGGAGCCGTACATTATCATAATATATTCTGACGGAGGTACTTCGTCGGCACTCGGGTCGCAGTAAAATTCTACCTGCGATTCGGCGTCGCGTATGGCACTGAGGCGTTTATACCCTATCTCGTCGAGCATGGCTTTTACGTCCCTGCGAAGCGTGTCGTTCGAAGAATCGCTGACCAGAAGCAGCATGGACTTTATGTTGTTCAGCGTCGTACTCAGCCCCTCGTCGTCGCCTTCGGGATTCATCATGCGAAGCATCGGCCCGTTCAGTTCTATCGTGGTATAACCTTCGGCTCCCGCATATTTTTCGCTCAAGTAACGGAATCCGGGACTTTGAGCCTGCAAAAAGACCGGGAGCAGAAGCAGGATTGTCAGGAATGGTTTTTTCATAGTACCGCTCCCTCTAAAAATCGAAACACAGCCCTACCGTGGTAGGATAAACCTTGGGCCCGCGGTCGGCTTTGAACAGCGAGGTTACGGCCCTGCGACAGTAAACGCCTACCCAGCGGTAGCCGACGCGGGCTATAATGCCCGCCTCGAAAGGACGTGTATAAGGATTGCGCATCTTCTCCTTCGGAAATTTGATTTTGGTATGGGAGCCCAGCAATGCGCTCCCGTAAGCGCCGGCGCTTACATAGAATCCCCGAGGAAGGCTCCAGTCCAGCATGACCGGAATCCGGATGGCGAACGTGTTCAGCTTGGACTTTTTATAGGAGGGGTCGAGCGGCAAGGGTTCCAGACGGCCGCCGGCTTTGACCAGACGGATATCGTCCGAGAATACATAGTCGTCCCACACGATGCCCAAGGCGGCGGAAAGACCGAGAGTGCCGGCTTTGTTGAACGGTACGGCTACGTCCAGCAGATTCAGTGCGACCTGAAACGAACGTGCGTTGTTCAGGTCCATAAAGTCGGGGGTGCCTGCCGGATAGCTTTTGTAGCCCGGAGAGGGCAGCATATTGAATCCGGCTTCGAGAATGGGCATGTGACCGTTGTAGCGTTTGCGCGACGGACGCTTGACCGAGGTTTTCCGGCGGTCGCCGAAGCAGAACTCGTATCCGCCTACGGTTACGGTAAAGTCGTCGGCTTCGCTGCCGACGGTCACCGTCTTGCCTGAGCAGATGTCCGAAGGTTCGTAAACGGTGATTTTTTGCTGTGCGGAAACGGTCGCTGCGGTCAGAAGCATTACGACGAATGTAAGGACGGATTTTTTCATAGTCGTATTATTGTTTTTGGGTTTCGTCGGCCGAGGGAATACGGCTCAGGGTATTCCCGCAAAATTCGAGCGAGCGGCCGGCTTCGGTAAGAGCCCGCGTGCTTTCCATGCTGCGCGAGGCTTCGCGGCCGAAAGCGGCGAGTGCAGTGCGAGCCTTTGCGGCGGCTTCGCCGTAGTCGGCGGTAAGCCGTCCGTTAAGATAACAGCGGGCCTGTCGGGAGTGCGACACGTACGATGCCAGCCCTATGCCCGTGCATACCGCTATCACTGCTGCCGCGGCAGCCGCGATGCCTGCCCGAAGCAGCCGACGCGGTTTAAGTACGGGAGCGGGGCCGGGATAAACGAGCTTTCCGGCTTCCGCCAATCCTTCGAAAAAGCATCCGGCCCATCCGAAGTCGGGCGGTACGTCGCTTTCCGACAGAAGCCGGCGAAGCTCCGCTTCTTCGGCGGGGGATGTCCGGGCCTCCAGCCAGGCTTTCATCAGGTCGTGCAGCCGCACCGTATCTTCAGATTCCATGATTCATAAGTTTTATCATTTCTTCCTTTACCCTGCATCGGGCGCGGGACAGATTCATCCGTACCGCTTCGCGGGTCATGTTCAACGCACGGGCCGTCTGCTCGGTATCGAACCCTTCCACGTCGCGCAGGTGAATTATCGCCCTTTGCGTGTCGGGAAGCCGTGCAATCAGACTTTCCGCCATACGGTAAAGGTCCTTCCCCTCCAGCGGGTCCCACTGCCGGCACGGTTCGTCGTGGTGCGGGTTATCCTGTTCCCTGCGACGGCGTCTGAGCCGGTCGCAGGACAGGTTGTGCACCGCCTGCATCGCCGCAGCGGCCGGATTGCGAAAGTCCGTGTCGCGCCTGCGCCAGAACCGCTCGTAAACTTCCTGAACGATGTCTTCCGCTTCGTCGCGGCGTCCGGTCATGCGCAGTGCGAATCTGAACATGCCGTCTTTCAGGGGAAGAAACGTTTCCGTGAATTCGTCGCGGGTCATCGGCAAGCTTGGGTTTTCCGGCGGTTTCGACAATATGACGACCGAGGATGAAAAACGTAACGTTTTCCGGAAAATTTTTCGGACGTAGGCCTCCCCGGTAAGCATGGGATGAACGCGATAACGGCCTGCGTGTTTCGGCAGGCCGTTATCGACAGAGCTTGTGTATATCGGGTTGTACGCTTCGCAGGGACATTATGAAGCGCCGCCTGTCGGCTTCCTCGGCCAGTACGAGCAGTACGGTGTCGTTGCCCGCCACGGTTCCGAGCAACCCCGGATGTCCGCCCGCATCTATCAGGGCGGCAACGGCGTTGGCGCATCCCGGGCCGGTGTGCATCACCGCTATGTTGGCCGAAAACGACAGACTCAGTATGTTTCCGGAAATTTGTGCCGACAGCCGTCCGGAAAACGGTCGTCCTCCCGATTCGTCGGCCGGGACTTTGTAAACGTATCCCGTGTCGGGGTCGGGGATTTTGGCCACTTTGAGTTCTTTAAGGTCGCGCGAAAGGGTACTTTGGCTGACGTGCTCGCCTTCGCTTTCCAGCAACTTCAATAGCTCGTCTTGCGACGATACGCGTGCGAATTCTATAATCCGGCGAATCAGCAGCAGTCGTTCGGTGCGGGTTTTCATTTTAAGCGGAGTTGGTAGATACTTGTAAGCCTGTGTGCAAAGCGGGAACCGTCCGGCCGGACGATTCCCGCTCGAAATATTCCGGCCTGTCGTACCGACCGCGGCTGCGTCAGGACAGAGCCTTGTATGCGGACGGTCCGCAGTCCTGCATGTCAGTTGCCCGGGGCGGCCGTTGCCGGTATTCCCAGCTCGGCTTTTACCAACGGCAGGATATTGTCTATCTGGGCTTCGTCGAAATATACCATGGGGCCTGCGGCCTGGTCGAAGACTATAAAGTAACCGTTGGCCTGTCCGACTTTCCGAATGGCATTATCCGCTTTCTCTATGACCGGGGCCATCAGTTCCATCTGGTTCTTCTGGATTTCCTGCTGTGCCATGCGCTGTACTTCCTCGAAACGGTTCTGAAGTCCGGTAAGCTCCTGCTCGCGGATTTGCCGTATCGATTCAGCCAGATTGTTGTATTCCTTTTGATAGTCGTTGTATTTGTTGTTGAACTCCACCTGTATGAGCTCCAGCTGTTGCTGGAAATCCTGCGATATTTTGTTCATCTTGCTTTCCACGGAATCCCGTTCCGGCATGGCGGCTATCAGCTCCTGAGAATTTATATAGCCGAATTTTTGTCCGAAAGCGGTGGAAGCGCCCGTCAGGAGCACTGCGAGAAGGGTTAGTCTGATTGCGTTTTTCATGGATGATTATTTTAACAGTTTTATTATGTCGTCGGTTTTGTCCTCGGCGGGGGCGTAGTAGAGTATGGACGGGCTTGCGGCCACGTCGAGCACCAGCGTGTAACCGTTGCCTTCTGCATACCTGTTTATAACTCCGAACACCCGGTCCTGTATGGGCCGCAGCTTTTCGACCCGGGTGCGCATCAGCGTGCCGTCCTGCCCGAACACTTCCTGCTGGTAGTCGGCTATTTTCTTTTCGCTGGCTATTATCGCGTCTTCGCGTGCCTGACGCGCCGCCGCGCTGAGGGTGGATTTCTCGTTCTGGTAATCGTTATACATCTGCTCCACCTGCCGGTAGGCATTGTCGATGTTGTTCTGGTACTGGGCAGCCAGCCGGTCGAGTTCGGTTATGGCGCTGTTGTAGTCCGACAGGGACTTGAATACCTTTTCGCTGTTGACTACCATGTAGCCCTGCGCGGAGGCGGCTCCGCAAAGCATGGCGGCGAACATCGCGCACAATATCGTCTTTTTCATAGCGTCCGTAAATTATAGTCGGTTAAAACTGGTTGCCTATCATAAAATGTATCTGCGACCCGCCGCGCTTGGTGGGGTCGTGGGAAGTGCGGTCGAATCCGTATCCCCAGTCGATTCCCAGCATTCCCACGATGGGCAGATACAACCTTACGCCAACGCCGACGGCTCGCTTGAGCAGGAAGGGGTCGAACTTTTTCCATGACATGAAGGCATTACCGGCCTCCGCAAATACCAGACCATAAATCGTGCTCTGCGGCTGTTGGATAATGGGATAGCGCAGCTCGACCGTGTACTTGTTGTACACGTTGGCGTATGCGTTTTCCGTGTTGTACGGAGTAATGGTTCCGTCCTCGTAGCCTCGCTGGCCGATAACGTCCACTCCGTATATGTTGTAGCCCGACATGCCGTCGCCTCCCACGTCGAACCCTTCGAAGGGCGAGGGCTTGTACTTGTTGTAGTGTCCCAGATACCCCATTTCGGCGCGCGCCATAAGCACGAGATTGTTGTTGCGGGAAAGAGGATAGTACCATTCGGCGCGCAGCAGCCATTTGTGGTACTCTATCCAGCGGAAGCGCGCCGGGTCGTCGGAAGGCATGTTTTTGTAGTCCTTGCCGTCGAACAGCGAATAGGGCGGCGTCAGGGCTACGGAAACCGAAATGTCGGAACCGCGGCGGGGATAAATGGGATGGTCCACGGAATTGCGTCCGAACGCTACCCGCAGGGCGAGTATATTCGACGTACCGCTGTTTATCATGAACCAGTTCCAGTTTTTCAACCCGTACGAGGTATAGCTGAGCTCGGTGTAGAGCGTAAAGTACTGGTCGGGCCACGAGAGGCGCTTTCCGAGCCCTACGGCTACGCCTACGGTATGGAAATAGCTGTCCCCCTTGCGGAATATGTTGTAATTGTCGTTTTCGGATGAATAGTGGGCGGATACGGTCAGCGCATTGGGCTTGTGTCCTCCGAGCCACGGCTCGGTGAAGCTGGCCATAAAGGATTTATAGTACGTGCCGTTGGTCTGCGCCCGCAGTATGAGCTGCTGGTTCTGTCCTTGCGGAACCGGTCGCCACGCTCCTTTCTTGAACAGGTTGCGTATGGAAATGTTGTTGAACTGTACGCCCACGGCTCCTACGAACATTCCGGCTCCCCAGCCTCCGGAAACTTCGAACTTGTCGCTCGCGGTTTCCGTCAGAGGCCAGCCTATGTTCACCTCGTCGTTGCTTACCGGCATGATTTGCGGCATCATGGTGGCCTGGTCGAAATGCTGCATCTGGGCCAGTTGACGCATGGTCTGCATTATAAGGGCGCGGTTGTAAAGCTCTCCGGGCCGGGTGGATATTTCGCGGCGGATGACCTCGTCGTTCAGTCGGTTGTTGCCGGAAATAATCACTTCGTTTATGGTGAACGGCTTGCCTTCGAATACCTTTATTTCGAGGTCTATGGAGTCCGGCCCGACGATGATTTCGGAAGGGTCTATCTGCGACATCAGGTAGCCCTCGTTCTGGTAGAGGGACTTGATTTGCGACATGTCTTCCGGATTTTCCTCCTTGCCGATTCCGAGCCGCTTGTGAAGAGTTTTCTTGTCGTAAACGTCTCCGCTCCGTATGCCCAGCAACTGTTCGAGCTGCGAGGTTTCGTACTTGGTGTTGCCTACCCAGCTTATGTCGCGGAAATAGTATTTGTTGCCTTCGTCGACCCACAGCTTGATTCCTATGCGGTTGTCGGAAAGCGGATAAACCGAGTCGCGGACAATATTCGCGTTGCGGTAGCCTTTGGAGTTGTAGAAGTCGATTACGTTGTCCTTGTCGTTTTCGTATTCGTCTTCCTTGAGCTTGGTGCTGCGGAATATGTTGATGCTTTTCTGGTGGGTTTTTTTCATCGTGCGGCGAAGCCGGCGGTCGGTGAACACCTCGTTGCCCTCGAAGTCTATGCTGCCTATTTTCACCTTCTTTCTCTTGTCTATCACGAAGGTTACGTTCACGGCATTGCGGATTACCGAGTCGTTGGCTATGCGTACCTGCACGTCGGCATTGCGGAACCCCTTTTCGGCGAAATGCTGTTTTATAAGGTAAACGTTTTTGTCGATTACATAGTCCGACAACTCCGTGCCGCGGCGCAGCTTGAGGTCTTCGCGCAGGGTGGTGGCTTCGCCGCGCCTTACTCCTTCGAAGTTCCAGTTATACACTCTCGGCCGCTCGCTGAGATATATGTCCAGAATGGCGCCCATGCCTTCGGTGGGGGTGGCCTCTATCTTGACGTCCGAAAAATAACGCTGGCTCCACAGGCGTTTTACCGCCTGCGAAACCACCTTTCCGGGTATATATACGGTGTCGCCCCGCTGGAGTCCGGACGAAGCCGTGAGGATATCCGGGTCGAGGAATCGCACGCCGTGAATACGGATATCTTCGATAACGTAACGTTTCGGGCTGGCATAGTCGATAACGGGAGCATTGGGAGCCGCAGCGGCCGAGTCGGTCGGCTGTACGGGCTGTACGGCGGCAGCCGCGCGGTCGACGCCCCCGGCAACGGCCAACACGGCCATTGTCGCAAGTATCCGGAAACGGTTTTTCATTCTGTATATGACTGTCATCTGTTTCGGTTCTGTTCGTGGGTTGCGGAGACGCCTCCGTACCGCCTTTCGCGGAGGCCGTAGTCTTCGAGCGCGCGGTCGAAATCGCCTTCGCGGAAGTCCGGCCACAACGTGTCGGTGAAATACAGTTCGGTATATGCGGACTGCCAGAGCAGAAAATTGCTCAGGCGTCGTTCGCCGCTCGTACGTATGAGCAGGTCGGGGTCGGGATAAGAGGCCGTCCAGAGCCGCGCTCCCAGCATACCGCTGTCGATTGCATCCGGGGCGAGTTCTCCCCGCGCGGCCGCCGCGGCCAGCTCCTGTGCCGCGCAGGCTATTTCCTCGCGTGCGCTGTAATTGAGGGCGAGTATGAGGGCCAGCTTGTCGCCGCCGGAAGTGTCTTCCTCTATGCGCGACAGATGCGCCTGCACGTCCGGAGACATTTTCTCCCGGCGTCCTATCGCGCGTACCCGAACGCCCTGCTCCTGAAGCTCCCGCGACTCGTGGGTGACGCTTCGGCAGAAAAGCTCCATCAGCATATCGACTTCTTCGCGCGGCCGCGACCAGTTCTCGGTCGAAAAGGCATACAGGGTAAGATATTCGACGCCGTTCCGTATGGCGGCCTTTACGGATGCCCGGACGCTTTCCACTCCGTTCAGGTGGCCGTAACTGCGGTCGCGGCCGCGGGCTTCGGCCCACCGGCCGTTGCCGTCCATTATTATCGCCACGTGTCGCGGTATGTTCCGTAGTCGTGTCATCCGCCGTAAAATAAGGGCGTTCAAAGATGCAAATATAACACTTCCGCCCCGATTATCGGTTCAGCAGGATTCTTTTTTGCCCGCGTCCGTGCGGTCCCGGCTGTCGAGGCCCCACATCATCTTGTTTCTTAACGTGTCGAGGAAGGATATATTTTGCAGTTTCACCAAAAAAATCGAATTGTCAGCCCGTTTCACCCGGAACTCCGAACCGCTTCCGATGCGGAGCATGTCGTTGTCGAGGCTGGCTATGGCATTCGTGCCGCGGGCGTCCACCCGGAAACGCACCTCGCAACTGTCCGGCAGGACTATTGGCCTCATATTGAGATTATGGGGAGCAACGGGAGCCAACACGAAGCAGTTGCATCCGGGGGCTACTATCGGGCCTCCCACGCTCAACGAGTAGGCGGTGGAGCCGGCGGGAGTGGACAGCAGCACTCCGTCGCCCCGGTAAACTGCCACGTGCTCGCCGTCGGCCTCTACTTCGACGTCAATCATCTGCGCGCGGTGGCGTACTATGGAAAATTCATTGAAAGCGTACGGATACTCCGGCGGAGCCGGAAAGTCGCCGCTTACTTTCAACAAGGGCCGCTGTTCGAGGCTGTACCGTCCGTCGGCAAGCTGCGCCACCGCTTCTACGGCCCGGTCGCGGGGCACGGCGGCCAGAAAACCGAGCCTTCCGGAATTGATGCCCAAGACCGGAACGGGATTTCCGGCCAGCATCCGAACGGCTTCCAGAAGCGTGCCGTCCCCTCCGTAGGAAACCAGTACGGAATCCGGGTCGGCCGCCTCGGCGGGTGCGGTATAAACTTTGCCCGGAGGAACCGGACCGTAGTCCGAACCGGCTGCCGCGCGGGCGAAAGGAAGTCCCGCGGCCCAGTCCATACCGCAGGCGTCGGCGGCTTTCAGCAGAGCCGCCGCATCCGCCGGCGCGACCGGCACTCCGGGGCGGGAAAAGAAAATTAACTTCATTCTCGAAAGAGCGAGCGTAAAAAATTCATAATTTTGGAGTGTTAAATCCGGTGCAAAATGACCAAACTGAGTGTAAATATAAATAAGATTGCGGTTATACGCAACTCCCGCGGCGGCAATCTGCCCGACGTGATAGAGGCGGCCCGCAACATAGAACGTTTCGGTGCGCAGGGCATCACCGTTCATCCTCGTCCTGACGGCCGCCATATCCGATACGACGACGTAAGGCGGCTCGCGTCCGTCGTTACCACCGAGCTGAACATAGAGGGCAATCCGACGGATGCCTTCGTGAGTCTGGTGCTGGAAACGGTTCCCGCACAGGTGACGCTGGTCCCCGATGCACCGGACGTTCTGACTTCCAACAGCGGTTGGGACACGCGGGCGAACGAGAGTTTTCTGCGCGAGAAAGTCAGGCTGTTCCAGAGCCGCGGCATCCGGGTGTCGGTGTTCGTAAACCCCGACCCCGTAATGGTGGAGTATGCGGCCCGCACCGGAGCCGACCGCGTGGAACTTTACACCGAGGCGTATGCCGCCGGCTATGCCGACGGCAGGGAACGGGCCGTAGCCCCTTATGTGGAGGCGGCGACGGCGGCCGACGCCGCCGGTCTGGGCGTGAATGCGGGGCACGACCTGAATCTGGACAATCTGGCTTACTTCGTGGAGCGGATACCTTATACGAAAGAGGTTTCGATAGGGCACGCATTGATTTCCGACGCCCTTTACTTCGGCTTGGAGAATACGGTTCAAATGTATCTGCGCCTGCTCGGCGGGGGCGAACCGGCAGCGGGAAAATGATTCCGGAGCCGCTCGACCTTCCGGTGCTGAAACTCGTTTCGCATGCGGCCGCCCGGCTGGGGACGGATGCCTATGCGATAGGGGGATTCGTGCGGGACTGGTATCTGGGCAGGTCCTGCACCGATATAGACATAGTGACTTCGGGCGACGGGGTCGAGCTGGCCCGCGAGGTTGGGCGGCGGCTGGGAACGCCGGTGACGGTGTTCAAAACGTTCGGCACGGCCATGCTCCGCACCGGCGGCATGGAAGTGGAATTCGTGGGAGCGAGGAGGGAGTCGTATTCCAAGGATTCCCGCAAGCCCCGCGTGGAGCCGGGAACCGTCGACGACGACCGCCTGCGCCGCGACTTTACCGTTAATACTATGGCGTGGTCGCTGCGCGAGGAGGATTACGGCGAGCTGATAGACCCGCTGGGCGGCATGAAGGATTTGGAAGAACAAACCCTGCGCACGCCTTGCGACCCCGATGTAACCTTTTCGGACGACCCCCTGCGGATGATGCGGGCGGTGCGCTTCGCTTCGCAGTTGGGATTCTTCATCGCCCCGGAAACTTTCGAGGCGATAGAGCGCAACCGGGAGCGGATAGGTATAGTTTCCAAGGAAAGGATTACGGCCGAGTTGAATAAAATCGTCGCCTCTCCCGTTCCGTCCATAGGCTTCGAGCTTCTGGACATGACCGGGCTGCTGCCTCTCGTGTTTCCCGAATTGTCGCGTCTGAAGGGGGTGGAGCGCATCGGAGGACGGGGACACAAGGACAATTTCGTGCACACCCTTATGGTGCTGGACAACGTGGCGATGAACGGCAGCGACCTTTGGCTGCGCTGGGCCGCCTTGCTGCACGATATAGGCAAGCCGGTTACCAAGGCGTTCGACCCGCGTGCCGGATGGACCTTCCACGGGCACGAAGTGGTGGGAGCACGGATGGTTCCGGGAATATTCCGTTCGCTCCGCCTCCCCATGAACGAGCACATGAAGTACGTGCAGAAGCTGGTGTCGCTTCATCTTCGTCCGATAATCCTGTCGGAAGACATCGTCACCGACTCGGCCGTGCGGCGGCTGCTTTTCGATGCCGGCGACGATGTGGACGACCTGATGACCCTGTGCGAAGCCGACATCACTTCGGGCGACGAGGCGAAGGTCAGGCGTTTTTTGAAGAATTTCGCCGTCGTGCGCCGCAAGCTGCGCGATATAGAGGAAAAGGACGGCATCCGGAATTTCCAACCGCCCGTAAGCGGCGAGCTTATAATGCAGACCTACGGCATCCCGCCCGGCCGCGACGTGGGGATTATAAAGGCCGCGATAAAGGAAGCCATTCTGGAAGGCGCAATCCGCAACGATTACGGCGAAGCGTACGCTCTTATGGAGCGTCTGGCGTCGGAAATGGGACTCGAAAAGACGGAAGGGAAAGAATCCCGGCAGGATTGACCGGGTATGACCGCGCCGGAAGCGTTTTAGCGGTTTTTAGGTATTTCGGTTCCCGTTCGGTCAGGTTATCTTTGCGGCATAAAATCCTTTTCTATGCACAGGCTCGGTAAATACAACGCCGCCGACCGGATGAGCGACATGGTCTGCGAGAACTATTCGATACTGCTCGTAATGAGCCGCTTCGGGATAGCCCTCGGATTCGGCGACAAGTCGATAGGACAGGTGTGCCGCCAGTCGGGGGTGGATACGGACACGTTCCTTACGGTGGTCAACCTGCTGCTGGAGGAAGAGGAGCCTCGCCGCCCGCAGGATTACGCATTTTCGACCGAGGCGCTTATGCGGTATCTCCATAATTCGCACGACTATTTTCTGGACTTCCGTCTGCCGGCCATACGCCGCATGTTGATAGAAGCCATGGACTGCCGAACGGACGCGTCGCTGGCCATTCTGCGTTATTGGGACGAATACGTGGGCGAGGTGGAGAAGCACATGCGCTACGAGGAGGCCACCGTGTTTCCGTATGTGGCCTGCCTGCTGGAAGGGCGTCCGGCCGGCGATTACAACATAGGCATATTCCGCAGCCGACACGACCAGGTGGAAGCCCGTCTTACGGAACTCAAGAACATAATAATCAAGTACTATCCCGCCCGGAGCACCAACGAAATGAATGCGGTGATGCACGATATTTTCAGTTGCGAGCAGGACTTGGCGTCGCACAATTACATAGAGGACAACCTGTTCGTGCCGGCCGTGGAGGCGCTCGAACGCAAATCGGAGGGGGATGCTGATGGGCCGTCCGCTTAAAATAGCCGTGGCGGAGCCATCGCTAATCATCAGGAGCGGCCTGTTGTCGGTGCTGCGCAGGCTGGCGGCGCTCGACGTGGAAATAACCGAGATAAGCGACATATCGCAGCTCGACGGCTCGCTGTGCCGCCGCCGGCCCGACGTGCTGATAATCAATCCCGCTTTTCTGGGCATGTTTTCCCTGCGACAGTTGAAGGGACGCATGGACTGCGACAGGCTCAAGTACGTGGCGCTTCAGAACGGTCCCGCCGACGACTCGGTACTCAGGCCGTACGACGAGGTGATTTCGATTTACGACTCGGCCGACCGGATTCGCGAGAAACTTCTGGGGATGACGGGCGGGGACGAAACCGTACCCGACGACCGGCGCAGCGAACTGAGCGAGCGAGAGAAGGAAATAGTGGTCGGAGTGGTAAAGGGAATGTCGAACAAGCAAATCGCCGAAAAGCTGTTCCTGTCGGTGCATACGGTCATCACGCACCGCCGCAACATCGCCGCCAAGCTCCAGATACATTCTCCCGCCGGCCTGACCATTTATGCGATAGTGAACAAGCTGGTGGAGTTGAACGACGTCAAGGAAACCATACGCAGCCGCCCCGAAGAAGAATAATCCCATACTGTAAGCCGATTTGTCCCCGGACCCGGAAGCGCGTATGCGTTTTCGGGTCTTTCGTTTATTATTTCGAGGTATTCGGAAGCGGCTTTTTACCCGAAAATGCGGATTGCGGGCCGGGTCCGGGCCGGATACTTTTGTGCCGTAATAAAACGGTATCCGGTGAAAACTGCCCATAGAATGATTGTTGCCGTTGCGCTTGCATTTACGGTATTCCACGCGCAGGCGCAGCAGAACTCGTTTTCCGTCGGCGGAACGGTGGTCGATTCCATAAGCCGCCGGCCCGTGCCCGGAGTGTACGTTACGGCTTCGGGCAGGGGAGCGCAGACCGACCGGGAAGGCCGGTTCCGCATTACCGGCCTTCCCTCCGGCAGCCACACCCTCCTCACGATGTACTATACCGATTATCTGACGACGGCGAAAGAGGTAAGCCTTCCGCGCGACACCTCTGCCGTCGTGCTCCTTCTGAGGCCTGGAGCTTTGCCGGTGGACGAAGTGGTGGTTACAGGAACCCGTACCGAACGCCGTCTGGCGGATTCTCCAGTGTTGACATCGGTGGTGCGCGAGCGGGATATGCGCAAGGCGGGTTCGACTTCGGTGCTCGAAGCGTTGGAGGACAACGTTCCGGGCATCGTGTTCTCTCGGAACGGCATGGGCAACAACATGCGTATCCGGGGGTTGAACAGCCGGTACATATTGTTTCTGGTGGATGGGGAGCGCATGGTTTCCGAAGGGGCCGGCGGCAATGTCAATCTCGACCGCATAGACGCGGGAAACATCGAGCGCATAGAGGTTACGAGCGGCGCTGCTTCCGCCCTTTACGGCTCCGATGCCGTGGGCGGGGTCATAAATATCATAACCAAAAAGCCCGTGCACGGCTTCGAGGGTTCTGCGAACGTAACTTACGGAAGCGACAACACATGGAAAGCCAGAGCCGATGTCGGTTCAGACCTCGGGGTTTTCAGCGTGCGTGCCGGAGTTTTCCGGAACAGCTCCGACGGTTTCGGGGCCGACGGTATCGGTCCCTATGCGGCCCGGTACGAGGATTACGGAGCCGACCTACGTTTGGGCGCGAAGCCGCTGAAGCGCCTGAGCGTAACCGCCACCGCCCGGTATTTTCAGCACGAAACCTTCAACCCGCCCGCGAGCATGAACGTGTCGCATACGTTCACCCGTTCGGCGGCGGGAACGCTGAACGTCGCTCTCGATTCGCGCGACGGCCGCAACTGCCTTACCCTGATTGCAGCCTGCGACAAGTATCTGGATTATGACATTATGGAAAAAATGGGCGACAGGAAAGACAGGGACAACGATGCCGGTTATCTGTCCCTCCGCATTACGGACGCGTTCCGGCCGGCGTCCGCTTGGGAGCTTGTCGGAGGCGCGGAATACAACCGCGAATCCCTATTCGCCTCCGTTTCCCTCGGCCCCGAACCGACGCGCAAGGCGGTAGGCGAGGGAGCGGTTTTCGCACAGGCGCAGTGGAAAGTGCTGAAAGGTCTGGAGCTTGTGGGAGGGGCGCGCTATACGCACAATTCCCGCTTCGGGGGTTCTTTTACACCCAAGCTGTCCGCCATGTACGTCGTCGGCGGCCTGCGGTTGCGAGCCGGCGTCGGAACCGCTTTCCGCGCTCCGGGCATCAAGGAGCTTTATTACGACTTCGACCATCAGGGCATGTTCTGGGTTTACGGAAACCCGGACCTGAAGTCCGAAAAGGGACTTTACGTATCGGGTTCGGCGGAATATATCCGGGGTGCGTTCGACCTGTCGGTAACGGGCTACTACAACGATATAGACGACAAGATAACCCAGTATGAGGTCATAAACGACGGCAGCCGGGAAAAACACTACAAGAATGTCGGCAGCGCCACGCTGCGGGGAGCCGACGTAAGCCTTTCGTTCGCCGTGTTGCGCCGGGTAGTCCTGAAAGGAAGTTACAGTTTTTGCGATGCCGTGGACAATTCCACCGGACTTCAGCTCGAAAGCAACGTCCGCCACAGCGCCGCCGTATCGGCTACATGGAACGGTGCGATACGGCGTTCGCCCTTCTCGCTTCAGGTGGCCGCGCGCCTGAGTTCGCCGATACTTTACCGGTCCGTAGAAACGGATTCCGACGGCCTGCAAACGGTGACCAAGACGGAATCCAAACCTTACGCAATCCTCAAAGCGGTGCTGGTCAAACCTTTCCGTATGGGCAAGCATACCTTCGAGTTTACTTTCAAAGCGGACAACCTGCTCGGTTTCGAAGACGAATCGTACATAAACTCCGGAAGAACCTATACCGTCGGATTCAGATACAAATTCAAATAATGACTACGCGAGATGAAAAGGATTTTTATTGCAGCCTTTGCGCTGCTGGCCCTCGGGGCCTGTAAAGACGACGATAACGATAACGGCGGCGGTACGCCGGTCGAATCGACCGAAGCCAAAGTGGATGCGTCGGACAAGTCGTGGCACTACTATTCTCTGGAGCAGAACAGGGAGGTCGGCGCCGGAGAGGAAAGTGCCGGGGCCAACGCTCGGTGGTTCGCCCGAACCGACTGGGACATAGCCGTAAGCGGTTACAAGGTTCGCACCAACGGCGGCGAGGCTACGACCGCGGGTTCGCAGGGGGGCGTATATACGTTCTCGGAGCGGTGCGACCGCAACGGGGCCGATGCGGGCGCGCAGGCTTTCTACGAAACGGTGACGGCCGTTCCGCAGGGAGCCCGGTTCGTAGCCGACAGGACGTATTCCGACGAAGGCATGAACGGTACGGAAGTGACGGTTCGTTCCGACGCTTCCGTGATAAAGTTTCTGCTCAAAGAGGACGGAAGCAAAGTCATGCCCCCTGCCTACATGCAGTCGCCTGTGTATATTTTCCGTTCCGCCGACGGGCGGAAGCATTACAAGCTCGTATTTACCGGGTACAAGGATGCCGACGGCGTTTCCGGCAAGGTCCGGTTCCATTTCGCTCAGGTTTGATACCGGTATGAACAGTAAAATCATTGCGGCGCTGGCTGCCGCGGCCTTTCTGGCCGCGGCATCGGCGCTGTGTTACGTACGGTACGCTGCTCCCACGCGGATAGCCGCTTTCAACTTCCCGGACTTTACCGTGGAGAAAATGGTGCGTTCCAACGACAACCGCCATATACGCATAGAGAGCGTTCCGCTCGACGAGGCATTCCGGCTGGGGCGTTACGACATGGTGCTGGTACGTGTGCACGGAGCGTCGCTCGACGCTACGCATCAGGAGGCCGTAAGGAAAGCAATCGAAAAGGGTGCGGCGGTGTTTTCCACCGAAAGCGACAATGCGCGAATCAATTCGCAGTCCGGTGCGGAGCAGGCTTACCTTGCGGCGCTTATGGAAAACGAGTGTGCGCAGAACTATCGCAGCCTTTTCAATTATGCCCGCTGTCGGCTCGACGGAAAGGCGACCGGAAACGGCGGTTACGGAGAGCCGGTAGTCGTGCCTTCCGACTATTATTTTTACAAGGGAGAAGACGATTTCTTCGCTACCGCCCAGGCGTATCAGGATTTTTACGAAACTTCGGGGAAGTACAGGGAGGGCGCTCCCCGCATAGTCCTGCTGGCGGGGAATATCGACATGCAGAATTCCAATCCGGAGCATATCGAAGGGATGATAGATATGCTGGAGGCCCGCGGGCTTAACGTATATCCGATAAAGTCGTTCGGACCGAAACGCCTGCAAATGACGGCCGACGTACGCCCCGACCTTATAATCAACAATCCTCACGGCCGTCTGGTCATGGGGGCGGGCGAGTCCGGGGTCGATGCGCTCCGGGAGCTGGACGTTCCGATACTCGCCCCGGTAACGGTAAGCGGGCTTTACGACCGGTGGATGTCCGACCGTCAGGGGATGACGGCCCGCGGAATGGCTACCATGAGCGTGGTTATGCCGGAGCTTGACGGAGCTACCGTCCCTATGGCGGTGGCGGCGCAGTTCGAGCGCGGCGGCCGCAGGGTTTTCGATGTGGTTCCCGGGCAAACCGAAGAATTCTGTTCGCTTGCGGAGAAGTTGGTGCGGCTGCGCACCAAGCCGAATGCAGACAAGAAAGTTGCTATTTACTATTATAAGGGAGCGGGCAGGAATGCCGTTTCGGCGGCCGACCTCGAGGCGCTTCCCTCGCTGTTCAACACCCTGCACGCGCTTAAAGCGGAAGGGTACGACCTTTCCGGCCTTCCCGACGGGCTGCAGGATTTCGAGAATATGGTGCAGCGTCGCGGAGCCGTGCTCGGTCCGTATGCGCTGGGAGCGTTCGACGAGTTCCTGCGCGACGGAGAGCCGTACCTCGTGGATACGGATACGCTTGCCCGCTGGATGAACGACGCCCTGCCCGCGGCCCTCGTCGCGGACGTGGAAGCCCGTTACGGCGAAGCCCCCGGCGACTATCTGGCCGTGGAAAAGGGCGCGCGGAAATACGTGGCCGTGGCCGGCATGGTGTTCGGCAACGTGGCGGTGCTTCCGCAGCCGTTGCCGGCCGTGGGCGACGATACCCAGAAAATCATTCACGGCGTCGAAGGCCCTCCGACGTATCCCTACATCGCTTCCTACCTTTGGACCCGTTACGGTTTCGGGGCGGACGCGCTGGTGCATTTCGGCACGCACGGTTCGCTGGAGTTCATTCCCGGCAAGGCGCTCGCGCTTTCCGGTTCCGACTGGACCGACGCGCTCGTAGGGAACCTGCCTCATTTCTATATTTATACCATAGGCAACATCGGGGAGGGGATAATAGCCAAGCGGCGCAGTTATGCCGCACTTATAGACCACCTTACCGCGCCTCTGATGCGCAGCGGGCTGTACGACGGCCTGAAGCTGCTCGAAGACCGGATTCACGGAATGGAAAACATGGAGGAAGGTCCGCTGAAGCAAAGCCGCCGCGAGAGCGTAACCGGGCTGGCCCGCAAGGAGAACATACTTTCCGCGCTCGGGCTCGACACCGCGCGCACGCTTACCGACAGCGAAATAGAGCGGGTGCATATATATCTCGAAGAAATATCCGGCTCGAAGGTCAACGACGGACTTTACACGCTCGGAGAACCCTATACCGGAGAGGAGCTCGACAATACCGCGCGGCTTATGTCGCTCGACCCGGTTCGGTATGCACTCGCCGGCATCGACGCCGCGCACGGCCGGATTTCTTACGACAGGCTCGACGATTTGGCCTTTATGGCCCGGAATTACGATGCTGCGGCCGAGCGGCTTATAGCGAGGGGCCTGAAAGGAGAGCCGGCCCGCGCCCTGTTGATGCAGTCCGTTTCGGCCGCCGACCGCGCTTTGCTGGAACGCGCGGAGGTCGCCGACGCGGCACGCCGCGAGGCGGCGGCCGAGGGAATGCGCCGCATAACGGCTGCCGCCGTCCCGAATGGCCGTCCCCTGCCGCGCTTTCTGGACGATGAGGGGCGTATTATCGAAGGTGCGGCGGAACCGGTTCCGAGCGCACGGGCAGCGGAATCGGTAATGGAGAAAATGGCTTCCGCACGCCCGGCCGGTCCGCAGGAAGAAAACCCGGCCGAGAATCTCGTGCAGGCTCTCCGTGCATTGAAGGAGGCGTTGGAAAACATACGGAGTAACCGAGAGGCCCTTGCCGCCAGCACCCGCTTGGAACGGCAGGCCCTCGTAAGGGCCTTGTCGGGCCGGTATATAGAGCCGTCGAGCGCGGGCGACCCGGTGATAAATCCGCGGGCGGTTCCCACCGGCAGGAATTTCTATTCCATAGACCCGGAAGGAACGCCGTCCGACGAGGCATGGAAGGTCGGACGGCGGCTCGCCGATAACCTGCTCGAAGCCGAGCTGGCCTCGAAAGGCCGTTATCCGCAGAAGGTGGGCTTTACGCTCTGGTCGAGCGATTTCATTTCTACCGAGGGAACCACTGTCGCCCAGATACTTTACCTGTTGGGTGTGGAGCCTGTGCGCGACGGCTTCGGCCTGGTCCGTTCGCTCGGGCTTATTCCGTCCGAAAGGCTGGGACGGCCGAGAATCGACGTCGTGGTGCAGACTTCCGGACAGCTCCGGGACATAGCCGCCTCGCGTCTGGAGTTGATACGGCAGGCGGTGAATCTGGCCGCCGCGGCTCAGGAGGGCGACAACTATGTACGCAAGGGCGTCGAGGATGCCGAGCGGATGCTTTTGGCGGAGGGATATTCCCCGGCCGACGCCCGGCGTCTTGCCGGCAGGCGCGTTTTCGGAGGAGCGAACGGCAATTACGGAGCCGGCATCATGGACTTGGTGGAAAAGGGAGACGGCTGGGAAGACCGCGGCGAGATAGCCGAACGTTACCTTTCCGGCATGAGCGGAATGTACTCGGACTCCGAGGAATGGGGCGAATCCGACCCGGAAGTATTCCGGGCCGCGTTGCTGAACACGGATGCCGTGGTGCAGCCGCGGGCGAGCAACATGTGGGGGCCTCTGAGCCTCGACCATGTTTACGAGTTTATGGGAGGCATGTCGGCCGCCGTGCAACAGGTCACCGGGAACGACCCTGCCGGTTATTTCAACGATTTCCGCAACGGCAGCCGCGCGAGGGTTCAGGAACTGAAGGAGGCCATAGGCGTGGAAACCGGCTCCACGGTTTTCAATCCCGAGTATATAAGCCGTATGATGGGCGGAGGGGCGAGCTCCATGGAGTATTTCGCCGAAACCGTCCGCAACACTTTCGGGTGGAACGCCGTGAAGCCGTCGGCTATCGACGGCCGTATCTGGGAGAAGTATTACGAAATTTACGTGGAAGATTCCTACGGACTCGGTCTGGAAAAGGCTTTCACGGAAAAGAATGCCTATGCCCTTCAGGAAATCACCGCCGTCATGGCCGAAGCCGCCCGCAAGGGAATGTGGGAGCCTACCGACCGTCAGTTGCGCGACATAACCGCCCTGCATGTCCGGCTCGTGAATGAAAAGAGGGCCGGATGCAGCGGCTTCGTGTGCGACAACGCCTTGCTGCGCAAATATATATCCGACAGGCTCGACCCCGATGCGGCAAAGGTTTACGAAGCGGGTATTAAGGCTGCCCGGCAGATACCTCTCGAAAAGGAGGTTTCGCAGAATGCCACCGTGCTGCAAAAGGAAGCCGGACCTGTGCAGGAGCTGCGAAAGTCGGATTCAGCTCCGGGACGCACGGCTCTGTGGGCGATGTGCGGCGCATTGGCAATTCTGTTCGGGTGGCTGGCCGTAAGGGGGCGGCGTAAACGATAGACCGGCATGGAACAGTACCTACAACTGATATTCGTGCTGGCGCTGGCAAAGTATGCCCTTGCCGCGTCGTTTCTGCGGCGGGCATGGGAAACCGCTGGGGCCGGTGCAGTTCTGGGAATTGCCGCATGGCTGGTATGGCCTTGGGTGGTCGGGCAGCCGTCGGACACGCTTGCCCGAATGTTGGCCGATGCCGGGACGGTAGGGAACCTTGCGGCCGTAATTTCGCTCGAAGCCGTGGCGGGTATATTTTCGGCCGTATGGTTGTTGGGAAAGGCTCCTGCCGTTCCTTCCCGACGAGGCCGCTATGCGGTAAGGCGGCGTGCGATATGGAGGCAGGCGCTGAAAGCCGCCCCCGGCGTAACCGTTTTCGCGGCGGTAGCAGCTTTCGAAATGGAATTCTTCAGGGCTTCGGTCGGGGCTTCGTTCGCACGCACGGCCTTCCTCTATGCGGTTATTACAGGAGGCGGAGTGCTGCTGTCCGCCTTGGTGATACGCAAACTGCTGCCCGGACAGACGCTTCGGCTCGAAGCGAAAGTCCTGTTGAATGCCGCCATGCTACTAACCGGGATATTCGTGAACGCATCGTTAACGGATTACAGCCGCTCCGACAGCCATATTCCCGTGGATTGGCGGCCGCTGGCCGTCGCGGCGGCAGTCGCCGCCGTGCTGGTGGCGGCGGGATACTGTGCGGGACGGCTGCGCGGAAAGGTATTTTTCAGAATAAAACGACGATAACGATATGATAACTATAATGATAATGATATGAATGTAATTTCTAATGTACTGTATTGGCTGTGCACCGGGCTGTTGATACCCACGGTCATAGCCCTGCTCTTCTTCTTCGTGCGTGCGCTCGTGATGCTGGGCGGATTCTGGAATTCGTGGACGGTACGTTCGCGTGCGCGTACGGAAATCCTGCGCCGTCTGGACGACGGAGGAGCAGCGGCCCTGCTCGAAAGTCCGGCAGGAAAAGCCGGGACGCTCGTAATCACTTCCCTCCGCCGGCTTGCAGCGGTTCCTTCCACGGCCCCGGAGCTGGACAGAATAGTGGGGGATTACGAAACGAGCGCCGAAAAGGAGCTTTCGCGTTACAGAACGCTCGTGCGCATAGGCCCGATGCTGGGGCTTATGGGAACGCTCATCCCGATGGGCCCGGCCCTTACCGGCCTTGCAACGGGCGACGTGGCCTCTATGGCCGGCAACATGCAGGTTGCCTTCGCCACCACCGTCATAGGCCTGATAATAGGAGGCGTCGGGTATGCCTTGCTTCAGGTAAGGCAGCGTTGGGCCGCCGAAGACCTGAACCTGCTCGTTTACGTAGCCGAAACGCTCAAAAGTAATGGCACGCAGGGGTAACGGATTCATCGGAGGCGAGGGCGAGGACCCGATGGGCGCCCTGACGAACCTGTTCGACGTGGCGATGGTGTTCGCGGTAGCCCTTATGGTAGCTCTGGTCGCCCGGTTCGAAATGACCGAAATCTTCTCCCGGGAGGATTATACCGTAGTCAAAAATCCCGGAACGGAACAAATGGAAATAATATCGAGGAAAGGCGATAGAATAGAACGCTATACTCCTTCCAAAAACCGGGACGAAGAAACGTCGTCGCGCGGCCGCCGCGTCGGGGTCGCATACCAACTGGAGGGCGGCGAGATAATTTACGTGCCGGAATAGAAACGGCGTTCCGCGCGAACGGAACGCCGTGGAGCAGGAAAGCGGGGAGGGAGGTTATTCCTCCTCGCTTTCTTTCATGTTATGGTAAACGTTCACCACGTCGTCGTCCTCCTCCAGCCTTTCGACCAGTTTTTCTATGCTTTCGCGCTGTTCGGGGGTCAGTTCCTTCGTGTCGGTCGGGATGCGTACGAATTCGCCGCTGGTTATTTCCATGCCGTGTTCCTCGAGATATCCCTGTATCTTTCCGTAAGCCTCGAAAGGGGCGTAAATATTTATCTGCCCTTCGTCGGCGAACACTTCCTCGACGTCGTAGTCTATCAGTTCGAGCTCCAGCTCGTCGAGGTCGGAGCCTTCCCTGAAAGGAGTTTTGAACACGCACTTGTGCTCGAACATAAAGCCGACGCTGCCGCTCGTGCCGAGCGAACCTCCGCACTTGTTGAAGATGCTGCGTACGTTGGCTACCGTGCGGGTGGTGTTGTCGGTTGCGGTTTCGACTATCACGGCGATGCCGAACGGACCGTAGCCCTCGTAAACCATTTCCTTGTAGTCTGCCGTGTCCTTGGATACGGCGCGCTTGATGGCGCGCTCCACGTTTTCCTTGGGCATGTTCTCGGCCTTGGCGTTCTGGATAAGCACTCTCAGGCGCGTGTTTCCCGACGGGTCGGGGCCTCCGGCCTTTACGGCTATTTCGATTTCCCTTCCGATGCGCGTGAATGTGCGGGCCATATTGCCCCAACGCTTGAACTTGCGTGCCTTGCGATATTCAAATGCCCTTCCCATAAGTTTTCGTTTGTCCGGTTGCGACCCTGCGGAATAAGGGTCCGAATACGACCTCCGGCAGTCCCGCCGGAATCATGCAAAAGTATAACCTTTCCGCGTAATTGACAAAAAATAGTCTAATTTTGCATGTCGGCATCAAGCAAGACGATATGCGAAGAAAAGAGGACGAAGTATCGGCCGCTTTGGTCGAAGAAGCGGCGAGGGCCGCCGAGGCGCTGCGCCGGGGCGGGGTAGTAATTTATCCGACCGACACGGTCTGGGGCATAGGCTGCGACGCCACCGACGACGACGCCGTAAGGAAGGTTTACGAACTGAAACGCTCGGCGGACAAGAAGGGCATGATAGTGCTGGCCGATTCCGCCGACATGGCGGCTCGTTATGTGCGCCGGGTTCCGCAGGTGGCGTGGGACCTGTTCGAGGCCGCCGTAAAGCCGCTTACCCTTATCCTGCCCGGTTGCGGGGTGGCTTCCGGCCTGATGCCCGAGGAGGGCACTCTGGCGGTGCGTATTCCCAAGCACGATTTCTGCCGGGCCCTGATAAAACGGCTCGGCCGTCCGCTGGTTTCGACTTCCGCCAATTTTTCGGGCAGGCCGGCTCCTTCCGGATTCGCCGACATAGACCCGGAGCTGCTTGCCGCTGCGAACTATGTGGTCGACCGCTCTTTCGAAGGCAGTCCTACCCGCAAGCCGTCGTCGATTATAAGCGTGGGGCAGAGCGGCGAAGTGAAAATTATCCGCGAGTGAGATGGGGAAAGTCAGAAAGACCGATATACAGATAAGGTTCGCCGACGCTGACGTACTCGGCCATATAAACAACACCCATTTGCAGGAGTATTTCGATTTGGGCAAGTCGGATTTCAGCATGCACCTTATCCGCACTCGTCCGGGGTTGGGGAAAATCAGTCTGGTGATGGTGTCCTACTCCGCAAATTTTTATGCGCAGACACGGTTGGACGATGAGGTATATGTCGAAACATCCGTCAGCCGCATAGGCAATAAAAGCATGACCCTTTTCCAGCGGCTTATAGACGGACCTACCGGCCGGGTGAACGCCGACTGTACCAGTACGCTGGTAGCGTTCGATACCGACGCGCAACAGTCCGTTCCGCTGCCTGAGAAGTGGAAGGCGCTGTGGGCGGAGTATCTCGGCGCTCCCGAACGACCGTAAAACCATAGATAACCGCACGCCGTCCGGCGGCCCGAAAACATCCGCGATGAAAACAGTGATGAATCCTGCGTACGAGAAGCTCCGGGGCTTCGTGGAAAGTCTTCCGAGGGAAGAGTGTCCCGAGTTGCATGTTTACTGCAATCACCGCAACAAGGTGTTCCTTACGGAAGCCGGAGGGGAGCGGCTGGTGGTGAAACGCTACAAGCGTCCCACTTGGATAAACATGGTAGTTTATACCTATTTTCGCCTGAGCAAGCCGCGCAGGGCGTACGAGTATGCCTTTAAGCTGAAAGAGGCCGGCATCGAAACGCCGGAGCCGGTGGCCTATATCGAAATACGGCGGCACGGCCTGTTCCATACCGGCTGGTTCGTGTCGCGGTATCTGGACTACCGCATGCTTACCGAAATAGACTCGCTCGAACCCCCGCGCCGCGATGCGGTCGCGGATGCCTTCGCCCGCTTTTCCTGCCGTCTGCACGAGAGCGGTTTCCTGCCTCACGACTATGCCACGGCCAATGTGATGTACGATTTCTCCGGCCCGGAATGCCGGTTCGCCCTCGTGGATATAAATTCGATGAGTTTCGGAAAATTCTCTCCGAAACGTTGCGCCCGCAGCATAAAGATACTCGACATGCAGCCCGAAACGCGTCGTGCGGTAATATCCCGTTATGCCGCTCTGCGAGGCTGGGACGGCGAGGAATGTTACGAGGCTCTGGTCCGTCACCGCGCCTATATAGACCGCTGCCAGAAGGCCAAGCGCAGACTTAAAAGGGCGCTCGGAATAGGACGTCGGCGCTAATCTTCCTTTTGGGTTTTCCCGGTGAATCCGGGTGCGCTCAGAGCGATTTCCGAACCGTCGGGCGCGACCAGCACCGCGCCGCTCGCCGGTTCGGTGATATGGCCAATGATTTCTATGCCTCCCACCGACCCTATTTTTTCCCTGTCGGCGAGCGGTACGGTGAACAGCAACTCGTAATCCTCTCCTCCGTTCAGTGCGGCCGTTACCGGGTCGGCGTTCATTTCCGCGGCGAGGGCGCCGGTCTGTGCGGCGATGGGCAGCCGGTCGAGATATATCCGCGCCCCGACGCGGGAGCTTTTGCAGATTTGCAGCATGTCGGAAGCCAGACCGTCCGAAAGGTCTATCATCGAAGTAGGTACTATTCCGGCGTCGGCGAGTTCGCGGACGACGTCTATGCGTGCCGCTGGACGGAGCTGCCTGCGCAGCGGATACTCGTATCCCCCGAACCGCGGCTGCGGGTCGGGATGCCCTTCGAGCGCGTGCTTTTCGCGTTCGAGCAGCTTCAGCCCCATATAGGCCGCGCCGAGGTCGCCGGTCAGGCACACGAGGTCGTGCAGGCGCGTTCCGCTGCGGTAAACGGTGCTTTTCTTCGGGGCGCGGCCGAGCGCCGTAACGCATATGCTGAAGCCGGTGAGCGACGGCGACGTATCCCCGCCCACGAGGTCCAGCCCGTATTCAGCGCATCCCGCTCTGAGGCCCTCGTAGAAATCCTCCAGCATTTCCACGGACAGTTTCGCCGAAATACCCAGCGCGACGGTAAGCTGGTGGGGCAGACCGTTCATCGCGAGTATGTCGCTTACGGCGACCACCACCGCCTTGTACCCAAGGTGCTTCATGGGAAAGTAGGTGAGGTCGAAATGGACGCCTTCCAGAAGCAGGTCGGTAGTCACCAGTATGTTGTCCCTTCCGCACGAAACCGCCGCCGCATCGTCGCCGATTCCTGCGACGGTGGTCCGGGAGCCGGGAGCGAATCCCTGCGTAAGACGTTCGACGAGGCCGAACTGGCCGTAGGCGGATATTTCGGTTCGTTTTTCCATAATATGCTCTCCGTAAGGCAAAATTCCGGCCGTAAAGGTACTTTATCTTTTGTGCGGCGGCAAATAATATATAATTTTACGCGCCTTTACTTATAAGGTTCCAAGCGATGAAGAATATCGTGCTGTTCGGCCCGCCGGGAGCGGGTAAGGGAACGCAGGCGGCTCTGCTGGTAGCCCGCTACGGCTTCAACCATATTTCGACCGGCGAAATCATCCGCGACGAAATCCGTCGCGCCACTCCTTTGGGACACAGTATGGAGGAGTATATCGCCCGCGGAGAGCTGGCCCCGGACGAGCTGGTGATAGACATGGTGGCCGAGTACGTGGCAGACCACCGCGACGTGCCGGGAAACATTTTCGACGGCTTTCCCCGGACCATGCCTCAGGCGCAGGAACTCGATGCCATAATGGCGCTTCAGGGCTTGAGCGTGAATGCCATGATTCTGCTCGACGTCCCGGAGGACGAGCTGGTGAAACGTTTGCTGGAGCGCGGGCTGACGAGCGGCCGGGCCGACGATTCCAGCGAGGAGGTCATCCGCAACCGCATCGGGATTTACCGGCGGCAGACGGCTCCGGTAGCGGAATACTATTCCGGGCAGGGCAAACTGCACGTAGTGCACGGCAAGGGCACGATTCGGGAAATAGCCGCCCTGATGGCCGAAGTCGTGGAATCGCTGTGACCGGGCATGTCCGACCGCGTGAAAACGGCCGGACATATTGTAAAGGCGGAATTTATCGTTATCTTTGCACCCGCATTTTTGCACTAAACATTTATAGATTTTATGAACAATTACGAAACCGTTTTCATTGCCACGCCCGTGCTGTCGGATACGCAGCTCGAAGAGGTGCTCGGCAAATTCCGGGGTGTTATCACCGAGAACGGCGGCCAAATCGACAATGTCGAGCAGTGGGGACTGCGCAAGCTGGCTTATCCGATTCAGAAGAAAACCACCGGTTACTATTTCTTTATCGAGTTTTCCGGCGAAGGCCCCATTGTGGATGTTCTGGAAACCCAGTACCGCCGCGACGAGCGTATTCTGCGCTTTCTGACTTTCCGTCAGGACAAATACGCCCACGAGTATGCCCTCAAGCGCCGCGCCAAGCTCGCCGGCCGCAATGTCGAATCAGTTAATACGGAGGAATAAGCCATGGCAGCACAAGGTTCGCAGTCCGAGATAAGGTATCTCAATCCGCCTACGGTCGATGTACGCCGCAAGAAATACTGTCGCTTCAAGAAAGCCGGTATCAAGTACGTGGATTACAAGGACGGGGAATTTCTCCGCAAGTTTCTCAACGAGCAGGGAAAGATTCTGCCCCGCCGTCTGACCGGCACTTCGCAGAAGTTCCAGAAAAAGGTGGCGCAGGCCGTCAAGCGCGCCCGCCATCTGGCAATCCTGCCTTTCGTAACCGACCTTATGAAGTAGGAGGACAAGCACTATGGAAGTAATACTTTTGAAAGACATAGACAATCTGGGCTACGCCAACGACATCGTGGAAGTAAAGCCCGGTTACGCCAACAATTACCTGCTGCCGCAGGGCATGGCCCGCGTAGCCACTCCGTCGGCACGCAAGGTGCTCGCCGAGAACCTGCGCCAGCGCGCTCACAAGGACGCCAAAATCCTTGCCGACGCTCAGGCGCTTCAGGCGCGCATCGAAGCGACTTCGGTGGTAATCACGGCCAAGGCCGAGGAAGGACGCATATTCGGTTCGGTGACTTCGGCCGACATCGCCTCCGCTCTGGCGGGCAAGGGTATCGAAATCGACCGCAAGAATATCAGCGTGGAGCCGGTGAAGCAGGTCGGGGAATACGAGGCGCAGATAAAGCTGCACCGCGACGTCCGCGCGACGCTCCGCTTCAGCGTGGTCGCCGAGGAAAACGACAAGCAGTAACATTCAACAACGACACGACAATGAAAAAAGATATTCATCCCAAGAATTACAGGGTGGTCGCTTTCAAGGATATGTCCAACGAGCAGGTGTTCCTGTGCCGTTCGGCCGTTCCTACCAGAGAGACCATCGAGGTGGACGGCGAAACCTATCCGGTTTACAAGATGGAAATTTCCAACCTGTCGCATCCGTTCTACACCGGTAAGATGAAGCTCGTGGACACCGCCGGGCGCGTGGACAAGTTTATGAGCCGCTACCAGAAGCACTACGACAAGCGCAACGCCGGAAAGTAATGCCGGCGGTTACGTTAAACGAAAACGCCTTCCCTGTGCAGGGAAGGCGTTTTCGTTTGATGGAACCGTAGGCGAAGGGTTTTCGAAAGTTGCAATGCTTGTTGCTATACATTGCATAATGCAAGGATGCGTCCCGAATTACTGCTTGAGCTCGGTTCTTAATGCGTATCAGGGAATATATCGGTTACTTGTTCCCTCCTTCCATCATGTCGTCGTTCTCTATCGATCCGGCCGTGGATTTTACCTGCACCTCCTTTTTGCCGAACCGGAAGCTGGCGGAAAACGTGAAGCCCCGGCTGTACCAGCGGTCGAGCGAGTGCGAGGCGTATGTATTGTCGCTCGAATAACTTTTGCTTTTCGAGTATTTGTTGAAAGGATTGTATGTGCTTACGCCGAGTTCGAGTTTCTGTTTGAACAGTTTTTGCCGCAGTCCTACCGAGTAGTAGTAGTTGTCGGAGTCGACACGGTTTTGCAGGTAGGGAGCCGACTTCCAGTAGTTGCCGTTCAACATAAGGGTCGCATCTTTCCACAGGGCGACGTTGGTGGACAGCGTGGCCGATATGCCCCACCCATTGTTGTCGAGTTCCAGCACGGAGGATTTATAGGATGAGTACTGCCCGTTGATATTCAGGTTTACCGACAGTTTTGTTCCCGCCCGGTAGCTCAGGGAAGCACTCAGTACTCCGCTCCGGTATTTCACCATGTTTCCCCATTCCTGATTTATTACTCCGTCCGCATCGGAAAATTTATAGTAGGAGATATAATTGTCGGAATGATATATGCCGGTGCTCAGCATCAGGCTCCATTGCGACTTCAAAAGATTGTAGGACAGCGTGAGCGTATTGAGCGTCATGGGCTTGAGTCGCGGGTTGCCGTACGAAACGAAATATTTTTTGTTGGAGCTGACGGCGGGATTCATCGCCCAAATCGAAGGGCGCTGAATACGCTTCGTGTATGCCAGATTGACATTATGGCTTTCCGTCGGACGGTACGACAGGCTAAGATAGGGAATGAAATTGAACATTTCCGGCGAGTAAGCCTGAGGCTCTTCACCGGTGATGCGTACATGATTCCAATTCTCTTCCACCCTTGCTCCGGCCCTGCCGGAAAATTTGCCCGTCGAGAGGGTATAACCGGCATATACGCCCAGAATATCCTGCGTATATGCCGTGTGGGAATATTCTTCGGACTTTTCGGGGAGCCGCGTAACGGTCGGATTCGCGGAGCGGTAATTGCGTCGGATATATTTAGCTCCCGCTTCTATGCTGTGCATGTCCGTCAGGGAGTTGGCATAGTCTATTTGGAGAGTATTGTTCAGTCCCTTGTTGTATTCGTAGTAAATCCGTTCGCTTACCGCGTCGCCGGCGAGCGTGCGGACGATGTTTCGTCCGTCGTCCGGGTCGTTTTCTATGTTCCACGACAGGGTAAGAGTATGGTCTTCGTCACCGAACCGGTGTTCGTAGTTTATGCTGGCTTCCACATTGTCGAACTTGTCGTATAAAAACCGTCCGTCGCATTCCGAACGGCTGGTGCTTACCAAAGCGCCTTCGGAATCGAATACTCGGTCATCGGTAACGGAAAAATTCTTGTTGTTGCCTGCATAGACCGAAAATTCGGCTGTAAGCAGATTCAGCGAATCGAATTCATAGCTGGCATTCAGCGTCAATCCCTGGTTGTAACCGCTGTAATCGTTAACGCCGGAGGACAGGATACGGTTGGATTCCGTATTGCCGAAATTTTCCCGGTCGCTTTCGTAACGGTACGGCTTGACGCTTTTGAAATGCGATATGTAATAAGAGGCCGAGAGGGCCAGCCGTCCGGCCTGAACGGCGAAATAGGCATTGGCGGATTCGTATGTAGTGGCGTACTGTGCGCTGAGGCTTCCGTTGAATCCGTTTTGCACCCTTCCGGCAGTGATGATATTTATTATTCCTCCGGTTCCTTCGGCCTCGTACTTCATCGACGGATGCGTTATTACCTCTATCTTTTTTACCGAGCCGGCAGGCATGCTTTCTATCAGCTCTTTGAAGTTGCGCGACATGTTGGCCGAGCTGTGTCCGTTTACGAGGATTTTATAATCGCTCTGTCCGTTCAGCAGCACTTTGCCTTCGGCATCGAAACTCAGTCCCGGCACTTTGCGCAGAATGTCGGACAGTCGGCCGGTCAACGCTTCCGGGTCGTTTTCCACCGAGTAAACGATTTTTTCCGCATCCGCGGTAATCAGGGGCTTTTGGACGGCGATTACCACTTCGTCTATTCCCACTCCTTCGGTAAGGAGCACGCGGCCCAAATCGGTTGCCGGAGCTTCGATTTGCACTTCCCTTATGGCAGGCCCGTAGCCTACGCTCGTTATCTGCAATACGTACGTGCCGGCAGTATCGGCATGCAGAGTAAAGCGTCCCGACGAGTCGGCGGCGGCAGCCGTAACCGGGCGGCCTTCCGGGTCGGCCAACGCGGCGGTGGCATAGCCGATTCCGCGGCCGGTAAGAGAGTCGGCGGCGGTGCCGCGTACAGGGATGCGTGGATTTTTGGCGTATCCTGCCGTGACGGCGTACAGAACAAGCAGCGAAGCGAAAACCGGGTACTTTGTCATCGGGTATGCGGGGTTTTATAGTCCCGGATTACAAAGTTAAGAAATAGCCTGTGTAATTACCCCCCCCCGTGATATACGTGCAATATCCGACCGAATGTTCATATATTCGGAACTTTGGGACAGTACCTGAGTTGCGTTAGCATGTTTTCAATGCTTTCTGCCTGCGTTTAGCGGCGTTCCCTATGCACGCCTGTAATTGCGGGCAAGACCGCCGAGCGCGGTTTCGCGATACAGGCTGGGCAGGTTCTGCCCGGTTTCCTTCATTACGCTCACCACCTTGTCGTAGCTTACCATGTGGTTTCCGTCGGAAAGAGTGGCGTACAGGTTGGCGTCGAGCGCGCGGGCCGCGGCCACGGCGTTGCGTTCTATGCACGGTATCTGCACCAGCCCGCATACCGGGTCGCAGGTAAGGCCGAGGAAGTGTTCGAGAGCCATTTCCGCGGCGTATTCTATCTGTGAGGGAGTGCCGCCGAAAAGCTGGCAGGCGGCGGCCGCGGCCATGGCGCACGCCACTCCGACCTCGCCCTGACATCCTACCGCCGCCCCCGAAATGGATGCGTTCGCTTTCGCCACGTTGCCGAACAGACCGGCCGTAGCCAAAGCCCGCAGGATGCGTATTTTAGGAAAATCCCGCGTGGTTGATATGTGGTACAGCACGGCCGGCACCACTCCGCTCGAACCGCACGTAGGGGCGGTTACTACCGTTCCTCCCGCTGCGTTTTCCTCGGCCGTGGCGAGCGCATAGGCATAAACCTTCGCCCGCGAACTGAGCGAATCGTTGAAACTTTTGGCTTTTACCATGTAAGTGCTCGCCTTGCGCCTTACTTTCAGACCGCCGGGCAGTACGCCGTCGTTGTCGAGGCCGTTCTCCACCGCAGCCCGCATGGTGGCCCAGACCGTGTCGAGGTAGTCCCATATTTGTTCTCCCTCGCAGTCGTTTACGTATTCCCAGTAGCTTTTTCCTTCTTCGCGGCACCATTCCAGAATATCGGTTACGGTATGCAGGGGATACACGTCCGGATGAGCCTCGATAGGGCCGTCCTCGGTGGCCAACTCCCCGCCTCCTACGCTGAATACCGTCCAATCTTCCGTGGTACGTCCGTTACGCACGGCCTCGAAATACATACCGTTGGGATGATATTCCGGCGTGATTTCGGGTTTCCATATTATTTCGGTTTCCCGGGGCAGCGCGGCCATGATTGCCCGGTCGGTAAGATGCCCCTTGCCGGTTGCGGCCAGCGAGCCGTAAAGGGTCACGCGGTAGCTTTCCGCGTCCGGCGTGCGTTCGGCGAACAGTCCTGCGGCTTTTTTCGGCCCCATCGTGTGACTGCTCGACGGACCGGAGCCGATTCTGTAAAGCGCTTTCAGGGATTCCATATCGTGTATTTTGGTTGCAAAATTACTAATTATGCGGCAGCATGCGTCGGCGAAGTTGTTTTTTCGGTCCGGCTGCCTGTCCTGCAAGGCCGCTTCAGGATTGCAGCCGGGACTTTTACGGGGTATGATTTTTGATTTTACCGGCATTGTTAAATTTTACCGTATGAAATCGTCGAAAACCGGTATCTCGGAAAATCTGGATATGCCTATTTTCGCCTCTCCGCAGGAACTGCGTGTAGCGCCGCGCTACCGTATGCCGGAAGTGCCGGTAGCTCCGAGGCTGGCCTACCAGATAGTGCACGACGAAGTGATGCTCGACGGCAACCCGCGCCTGAACATGGCCACGTTCGTCACCTCGTGGATGGACGAATATGCCGGTCGCCTTATGAACGAGAACATAGGCAAGAATCTGGCCGACAGGAGCGAGTATCCCCAGACGGCCGAAATAGAGCGCCGTTGCGTGAACATAATCGCGGCGCTGTGGAATACTCCGGAGCAGCCTTACTGTACTGGCACGAGCACCGTCGGCTCCTCCGAGGCATGCATACTCGGCGGCCTTGCGGCATTGCTGACGTGGAGGCGCCGGCGGCGGGCTGGCGGACGCACCGCGAGCGGAAGAGAGAATTTCGTCGTTTCGTCGGCTTATCAGGTGGTGTGGGAAAAATTCGCGCTGTTGTGGGACTTGGAAATGCGTACGGTTCCGATTACGGAAAGTCGCCTGACGCTGGACCCGGAAAGGGCGGTGGAGCTCTGCGACGAGAATACTTTTATGGTGGTGGCTATCGAAGGGGCCTCCTACACGGGGCTGAACGACGACGTGGCCGACCTGAACGAGCGGCTCGGCAAGCTGAACATGAAAACCGGGTGGGGCATAGGCATTCATGTCGATGCGGCGGCGGCCGGTTTCGTGCTTCCGTTTACGGACCCTCAGCGGAAGTGGGACTTCCGGCTCAGGTGGGTGCATTCCATAAGCGCTTCCGGGCACAAGTACGGGCTGGTATATCCCAGCATAGGGTGGATAGTATGGCGCGACCGGCAGTATCTTCCCGAGGAGCTTTCGCGGCACACCGACCTGCTGGGGCAGGATTCAACTACCACAGGACTGAATTTCTCCCGTCCCGCGGCTCAGGTAATCGTGCAGTATTACCAATTTCTGCGTCTGGGGTATGCAGGGTACCGCGACATACAGCTCGGCTGCCTTCAGGTAAGCGACTACCTGCGCAAGGAAATGGCCCTGCTGGGCTTTAAACTCCTGAGCGACCGGCAGGATAATCCGGTGTTCTGCGTGACGCTGCCCCGGAGCGTGGCCCGCAAGTGGACGCTTTACGACCTGTCGGAACGCATGAGGGCTCAGGGTTGGATGCTGCCGGTATATCCTCTGCCGCCCGATTTGGAAGAACATGTGGTCATGCGTATCATAGTGCGTCAGGGAATGGGGCTCGACCTTGCGAATTTCCTCGTGGACGACCTGAAGCTGTGTATCGAGAGGCTCGACCGTTCGGCATCGGCTACCGACTCGTATATAGCGCTGAACAGTATGCGCAGCATAGATAGCGGCATATTCGACCATAACCGTTGAACCGGTTCCGGAATAATGCGGGACGCCGGCTGCATGTGCAGCCGGCGTCATTCATAGTAAGGACAGTATGCTTTCAGAAATCGGCCTTGTCGGGGTCGAGGCCCGACCAGCCGGTTTGCGGCAGAGCGGTGAGAGTATCCATGTCTTCTTCCGACAGTTCGAATCCGAACACGTCCGCGTTTTCCTCCATGCGTTCCGTGTGCACCGACTTGGGCAGCGGAAGCGTTTCGACCTGAAGCGCCCAGCGGATGAGCACCTGCGAGGGGGTTCGGCCGTATTTCCCGGCTATCCGTTTTACGGTTTCGTCTTTCAGCAGCTTGCCGCTTCCCAGGGGCTGCCAGCCCTCCACGAGTATGTCCAGCATTTTGCAGTACGCTACCGTTTCTGGCTGCGTGTATCCGGGATGGAGTTCTATCTGGTTCACCATGGGAGCCACGTCTATGGCATCCATTATCTCGCGCAGATGATGCTCCCGAAAGTTGCTTACGCCTATGGCGCGTACGCGTCCGGTGCGGAGTATTTCCTCCATCGCCTTCCATGTTTCGAGCATCAGGCCGGGCCATCGGTCGCGTACGGGGGCAGGGTTGGGCCAATGCACCAGATACAGGTCGAGGTAGTCGAAGCCGAGGCGCTGGAGCGAGTCGTCGAATGCCCGTCGCGTCTGTTCGTAGCCGTGGGAGTCGTTCCACAGTTTGGTGGCTACGAATACTTCTTCGCGCGAAATGCCGCTTTCGCGCACGGCGCGCCCGACGCTCCGTTCGTTGCCGTAAACGGCGGCCGTGTCTATATGCCTGTATCCCGCGTTCAGGGCGTCGCGCACGGCGTTGTACGTTTCCTCTCCATCCTTTATGCGGTAGGTTCCGAAACCTATGCAGGGAATTTCTACCCCTCCGGTAAGGGTATAAGTATCTGTAAGACTTTTCATATCGATATTATTTTGTTCGTTCTGTGCGATGAACGGCTTTGTGCCGTAAATATCGTCGGTTCAAATGATATACCAAAACTTGCCGTGTGCCGCAGTTCCGCGGACTGTACCGAAGCCGTCCTTATGTTCGGCGCGGAGGGAGTATGCGTTGGCGGCCGGCAGGAGCCGGTCATCTGTATTCCGCTCTGTATTCCGTCGGCGACACGCCTGCACGACGTCTGAAAAAGCGGTTCATATAAGAAGGGTCTTCGAAATTCATTTCTTCCGCGATTCTGTTAACCGGCAGGTCGGTGTTTGATAGATACATTTTAATGGCCGCGCTTACCTGAAGGTATATCCGTTCTTTCGGCGACATGCCTGTTTCGGAAGTAAAAGAAGAGATTGTCGTAAATCGAGCGAGGGTGCATTTTTTTGCGTTTGCTATTGTGAAATTCAGAAAACGTGTTATTTTTGCGGATAGAGTCCGGCTAATGGCTTTTACGACCGTTGGAAAGATATACTTGTCAGCGACTGCATCTGGGCTATGGAAGGTTTAAGGGCTACATGGGCGAGCGGTGTTCCTTGGGTTATCGCCGTAGGTGCTATCGGAGGAGGCTTGCTCGGCTCTCTCGGTTCAGCGATACTATGAGAGTCATCGGCTATGAAAAACTTCGTTCCATTATATTTCAAGCGCGGGATAGCGGTAACGGCTGTATCGTTTCCGGCCTTTATGGGCTTGCTGTGGCTCAGGTGGTCGGGCGACGATACGTGGCTGGAGGATGCTCTTGTTCTTTCGTCGGTATGGTCGGTTGCGGCGGGCGCGTGCGCTTATTGCGGAATGATGGCTTACCGTCAGTTTACCGATTATTTGCGCGGCGAATGCTTTACCGAAGGGGCCGACCCCGTGCTGGCCCAGAGGCTGTATGTTTTCCGGGTTCGCGGGATGTGGATGAAAGTGCTGCTTACGATGGGCAAACTGTTTATATCCTGCGGAGTAATCAGCTTTATCCTGTACAGTTGCGACTCGCGGATAGTGAAGTCGTCCGTTGCGTTCATAGTTTTCTGGCTCGTGCTCGCGGCCGGTTCCGGCACGGCATATCTGATAGTGCGCCGCCGCGCTTTCCGAGATATGGATGCCGGTGCATGACGGCTTTATCCCCCGGAGTTCTCCCGGTAAAAACGAAAGACGGACGGTAATCTTACCGTCCGTCTTTGGTAGCCTCGTCGGGAATCGAACCCGAATTTTAGGTTTAGGAAACCCACGTTCTATCCATTGAACTACAAGGCCGGAGCATTTTTATCTCGAAAAATCGCTGCCGTCGTAAGCCCACTTGAGGTAAACCGAACCCCAAGTGTAACCTCCCCCGAATGAGGCCAGAATCAGATTGTCGCCTTTTTGCAGGCGGCTTTCATGGTCCCACAGGCACAGGGGAATCGTGGCGGCGGTAGTATTGCCGTATTTGTTTATGGTTATGATGCACTTGTCCTTGGGCAGCCCCATCCGCTCCGCCGTGGCCTCTATGATTCGCAGGTTGGCCTGGTGAGGAACCAGATAGCGTATGTCTGCGGCCGCGAGCTTGTTGCGGCGCATTATTTCGACCGTTACCTCGGACATCTTCGTGACCGCGGCCTTGAAAACCGTCTTGCCGTCCTGATATACGTAATGCCACCTTTTATCGACGGTTTCGTGCGTGGAAGGGTAGGCCGAACCGCCGGCCTTCATATAAAGGTGCTTGGTTCCGGAGCCGTCGCCGCGCAGTATGGAATCGAGAACCCCGTAACCGTCGGTGGTAGGCTCCAGTAGTACGGCCGTAGCCGCGTCGCCGAACAGCGGGCAGGTATTGCGGTCGGTATAGTCGATTACGGACGACATTTTGTCCGCTCCCACTACTATGACCTTCTTATGCGTTTTGGTTTCTATAAACTTGGAGGCCGTTACAAGCGAATATATGAATCCGCTGCACGCGGCCAGCATATCGAATCCGTATGCGTTCTTCAGTCCCGCCTTGTAGCATATCAGGCTGGCGGTGGCGGGGAAGAACATATCGGGCGTGACGGTGGCGCATATCAGCAGGTCTATGTCCGCCGGGTCGGTATTGGTCTTTTCCAGCAGGTCGTTGACCGCCTTTACGGCCATATATGAAGTGCCGAGTCCCTCGCCTTTCAGGATATGCCGGGTCTTGATGCCCACGCGCGACATTATCCATTCGTCCGTGGTATCTACCATGCGGCTCAGCTCCTGATTGTCGAGTATGTATTTCGGCAGGTATGCGCCTACGCCGGTTATGGCGGCAGTGGTTTTTCCCATCAGAGTTTGTCGAATATAGCTTTGAGTTTATCCACGAGGCCGGATTTGACCGCAGCTTCGGTCTGGATAATCATGTTTTTGATAGCCAGTGCGGAAGAACATCCGTGACCGATAATCACTATGGAATTTATGCCCAGCACGGGCGTACCTCCGGCATACTCGTAGTTGAGCTTGTCGAGGTAGGCGTCGCGTATGCCCCGTCCGGTAAATATCTGGTAAACGCCTTCGAGCTGCTTCAGAACGGTGTTGCCTACGAATCCGTCGCATACCACCACGTCCGCCACTTTTCCCGTCAGTATGTCCCGGGCCTCCACGTTGCCGACGAAATTGTACTTGTCGGTTTCGCTCATAAGCTCGTGGGCCGCTTTGGTGGCGAGGTTTCCCTTTTCTTTCTCCTCTCCTATGTTCAGGAGCGCCACGCGCGGATTCGGTTTGCCGAGGACTTCCCGGGAAAACACGCTCCCGATAAGGCCGTACTGGTAGAGCACGTCCGGCTTGCAGTCCACGTTTATGCCCACGTCGAGCACGAGTACGTCGCTGCCGTCGAGCGTGGAGATTTTGGCCGAAATAGCAGGGCGGATTACATTGCGTATGTTTTCGGCCGAGTACATGCAGCCTACGAGCATCGCTCCGGTCGAGCCTGCGCTCGCGAATCCCTGAATGTAGCCTTCTTTCAGATAGTTGAAGCCGACTTTTATGCTGGAATCTTCCTTCTGCTGGTATGCCTTGGCCGGGTGGTCGCCCATCTCTATGACCTCGCCGGTGGGAACTATGCTTATCCGGTCGGACGTACGCCCGTCGGAAGCCAGAACGGCTTCTATGGCCGCTCTGTCGCCGAACAGCACTATACGGCTTTGCGGGTCGAGCTCTCCGAGCGCATCGAGCGCGCCTTTGACTACGACGTCGGGGGCGTTGTCGCCCCCCATGGCATCCACTCCGATTCTGAGCATAGGGGGATATGGTACGTATTTATTCCGCCTTCTTCTCGATTGCGAGTTTGCCGCGGTAGTAGCCGCATTCGGGACACACGCGGTGGTAAAGCACGGCTGCGCCGCAGTTGGAGCAACTGCTCACGGTGGGAATCGCGGCCTTATAATGGGTTCTTCTCTTGTCGCGGCGGGTGGACGAGACTTTGTGTTTAGGATGTGCCATTGGTTTGTAGTGGTTTAATTGTTATCTTTTTCCGTCGTGCCGTGCGTTCCGCGAAGTTTTTCCCATGCCGGGTTGTCGGCGAGGGAGGAACCGCCGCCCAAGGCGTCGAATTCTTCTTCCGTGACTATGCGGAACCGGCTCAGCATATCCGGGTCGCAGGAGGGGTTTCCCGACTCGTCGTCGGGATGTACTCTGCGCAACGGCAGGCTGAGCACCACGCTTTCATAAATATACTGTCCGAGCTCTATGCAGTCTTCCGCAGGGGATACCCATATTATGTCGCCGTCGTACGGCCCCTGTTCGTCGGAAATTCTGACGTTCAGCCGACCGGCGTAATCCACCGGAAGCACGAGGTCGCCCAGACAACGGTCGCATTCCACGGTTACTTCTCCCTTTGCGGTTATGTCGAGTATTACCGAGGAGGTTCCGGATTTCTGGGCATCGACCGTGACCTCGGCTGCTCCGTGCTTGATGCAGGAACCTTCGATTGACGCCAGAAGGCTGTCGCCGACTTCGAATACGAAGCGTTGGCTGCCGGATTTCAGCGACTTGTAAGGGATGCCGTATTTGTCTGCGGGTCTCATCGGAATAAAAACAGTGCGCAAATTTATACAATATAAACGTAAATCCAAAAGACAGAGTATCCGTTTGTCCGCCGGGAGGGAAAAATGCCGCCTTTTTTTGCGCTTTCCTCGCCTTTATGCAGTAGTGCTTCCTGACTTAAATGCCTCGTGTTAATCTTAATACCGTTTACAACGCCTGCCTCTTCCCTACGACGTTCAAGACAGCCTTTACAGTCGGCCTTTTAAAGTTGCGCCGTTCCCGTGGCCCGCGCTAGAAGCGACAGGTCGGCCAGCGCTAAGGCCGTCGCCGCTTCCACTATTACGGCCGCACGCAGGGCAATGCACGCATCGTGTCGTCCTTCCGCTACCAGAATGTCCGTCTTCCCGGTGCGCATGTCGAGCGTGGTTTGCGGAATGCCTATGCTCGGTGCGGGTTTCAGGGCGACCCTGACCACGAGCGCGTTGCCGTTTGTTATCCCTCCGTTTATCCCTCCGTCGTGATTGGTGGCCGTGCGGCCTTCGGAATCGATTATGGCATCGTTGTAATCGCTTCCTTTCATGGCGGCTCCGGAAAAACCGACTCCGAATTCGACGCCCTTTACCGCCGGAACCGAGAACAACGCATGGGAAATCATGCTTTCCACCGAGTCGAAGAATGGTTCTCCGAGTCCTGCGGGCAGTCCCCTTACGGTGGTTTCGACGATTCCTCCCACCGAATCTCCGGCGGCGACGGTTTCGCGGATAATACGTTCCCATTCCGCCGGGTAGTACGAGCCGCCGATACCGACCGTGCGCGAAACGAATGTCGTTCCGGGCAGAAGTTTTTTAGCTACGGTTCCCGCCGCTACCAGAGCCACCGTCATTCGGCCGGAGAAACGGCCCCCGCCGCGCGGGTCGTTCATGCCGTTCCACTTGCGCCGTGCCGTAAGGTCGGCGTGCGACGGCCGGGGCATGTCGGCGAACCGCTCGTAGTCCGACGGTTTCGCGTCACCGTTGGAAAATATTACGGTGACGGGCGCTCCGGTGGTGCGCCCTTTGTAGATGCCCGACAGAAAACGCGGGCGGTCGGGTTCGCGGCGCGCGGTGGTGCCCACGCCGCCGGACATGCGCCGCTCCAAATCCCCCTCCAGGTCGGCTTCGCACAATGGAATCCCGGCCGGACATCCGTCTATGACGGCTCCTATGCACGGTCCGTGCGATTCTCCGAGCAGGGTTATGCGGAATATCTGTCCGAGGCTATTCATAACGGATTCCGGTAAGGCGGGACAAGTCGTCCCAGAAACCGGGATAAGACTTTTCCACCGATTCCGCGCCCTGCACGGTTACGCCGCGCCGGCTGACGAGTCCTGCTACGGCCCCTGCCATGGCTATCCGGTGGTCGCCCCGGCTGTCGACGGTTCCGCCCTCTATCGGACGCCCTTCGACGGCCATGTAGTCCTCGTTTTCTATTTCCACCTTTATGCCTATTTCCCCGAACTCTTCCACTATCGCCAGCGCCCGGTCGCTTTCCTTGTGCTCCAGCCGCTTCACGCCCCGGATTACGGAGCGGCCGGTACAGCATGCCGCCATTACCGCCAGCACCGGAAACAGGTCGGGACAGTCTGTGGCGTCGAAATCGAACGCCAGCAGATTCCGCCGCCGTGCCGTAACCTCGCGGTCGGTGGTGGTTATCTCGGCCCCCATGGCCGACAGCAGACTTACCAGTGCGGTATCGGCCTGAAGCGACAGGGTGTTCATGTTGCCTACCGTGACGCTGCCCGTAAGCGCGCCGGCCGCGAGCATAAAGGCGGCGCTGCTCCAGTCGCCTTCTATGTCGAACCGGGCCGGACGGTATGTCTGCGACCCCTCTATGAAAAACTCCCGGAATCCGTCGTGCTCGATTCGGATTCCGAACCGCGAGGCGGCGTCCACGGTCATCGCTATGTAGGGGGTGCTGGCCGGCTTGCTTACGTAAAGCGTGGTGTCGTACTTGGCAAGCGGCGCGGCCAGAAGCAGTCCGGTTATGAACTGCGAGCTTACGTAGCCGTCCACGTCGGTGGTCCCTCCCCGGAGCGGCCCCTGTACCGAAAATGGCAGGAAACCGTCGGATTCGACCTTGACCCCGAGCCGTTCCAGCGGGCGAATCATCATGCCTACCGGCCGGCGGAGCATGCTCCCTTCGCCCACGACCGTGATTCGATGCGGACTGAGGGAAGCTATCGGAGTGAACATGCGGGCCGCCAGCCCCGATTCCCCGATGTTTATTATGTCCGTGCGGGGAGCGAGGCCGCCGGTTATTTCGTAAATCCCGTCGCCCGTATGCTCCGTACGTGCGCCGAGGTCGGCTATTGCCTTCATCGCCGACCGCGTATCGCTGCACATTCCGAGGTTGCCGATAACCGATGTGCCCCGCGTCAGCAGCGCGGCCGCCATGGCCCGTTGCGCATAACTTTTCGAGCAGGGCGGAACCGTATATCCTTCCGCCGCCGCTTTGGTGATTGTCCGTTCCATCGTCGTACTTCTTTTTGCGCCGGCCGTAGCCGGCGTACCGGAGAATGCAATGTCCGGTCCGAAATTTATCTCAGCTTGAAATCCTGTCCGAGATATACTTTCCGTACTTCGGGGTCGTTGGCAAGGTCTTCGGCCGAACCTTCCTTCAATATGTGGCCTTCGAAAAGAAGGTAGGTGCGGTCGGTGATGGAGAGAGTTTCGTGCACGTTGTGGTCGGTGATTACCACGCCTATGTTTTTGCTTTTCAATGTCCCCACTATGCTTTGAATGTCCTCCACCGCCAACGGGTCCACGCCGGCGAAGGGCTCGTCGAGCAGGATGAATTTCGGGTTTATGGCCACTGCGCGGGCTATTTCCGTTCGCCTTCTCTCCCCCCCGGAAAGCTGTATGCCCAGACTCTTTCTCACTTTCTGAAGCCGGAACTCCTCTATGAGGCTTTCCACGCGCTCCTTTTGGTAGTCTTTCGGGTAGTCGGTCATCTCCAGCACGGCCTTCAGATTGTCTTCTACGCTCAGGCGGCGGAATACCGAGGCCTCCTGCGCCAGATAACCTACGCCCATCTGCGCCCGTTTGTAAACCGGCTCCTTGGTCAGGTCGAGCGTCCCTTCGGAGCTTTCGAGGAATATGCGGCCCTCGTTCGGCTTTATAAGGCCGACTATCATGTAAAACGTGGTGGTTTTTCCGGCGCCGTTGGGGCCGAGCAGCCCGACTATCTCCCCCTGATTCACTTCGATGGATACATGGTCCACCACCGTTCGTGTCTTATATCTCTTTACCAGCTCGGAAGTGTAGAGGCGCATTTTCGCAAATATTTTTCACAAAGTTAGCCAAATTTAGAAAAATGGTTCTATCTTTAGGTTGTTAAATATTCCCATCATTGACTCAAACTATGGATACAGGGCAGGATACGTTACTGCATGACAAACTTAAGGAATACTTCGGATTTTCTTCCTTCAAAGGGAATCAGGAGGGTGTTATACGTAATGTCCTTGCCGGAAAGGATACTTTCGTGCTTATGCCCACCGGCGGCGGAAAAAGCCTCTGCTACCAACTGCCGGCGCTTATCATGGACGGGGTCGCCATAGTGATTTCTCCGCTCATAGCCCTGATGAAAAATCAGGTGGACGCCATGCGTACCTTCGGCTCGGAGCCGGGCATAGCCCATTTCCTGAACTCGTCTCTCAACAAGGCGGCGGCCGCTCAGGTACGTGCCGACGTGCTCGACGGAAAAACCAAGTTGCTGTATTTCGCACCGGAATCTCTTACCAAGGAGGACAACGTTTCTTTTCTGCGCAAAATCCAGATTTCTTTTTATGCCATCGACGAGGCCCACTGCATATCGGAGTGGGGCCACGACTTCCGGCCCGAATACCGCCGGATAAGGCCTATAATAAACGACATAGGCGCCGCTCCCATTATCGCCCTGACGGCCACGGCTACTCCGAAGGTCCAGCTCGACATACAGAAAAACCTCGGAATGCTCGATGCCGCGGTGTTCCGCTCGTCGTTCAACAGGCCGAACCTCTACTACGAGATAAGGCCGAAAATAGATGCTCCCAAGGAAATCATCAGGTATATCAAGCAAAACGAAGGGAAGTCCGGCATAATTTACTGCCTGAGCCGAAAGAAGGTGGAGGAACTTACCGAGTTGCTTATAGCCAACGATATAAAGGCGCGGGCATACCATGCCGGCATGGATGCGGCCACCCGGGCGCAGAACCAGGATGCTTTCCTTATGGAAGAGGCCGATGTTATTGTCGCTACCATAGCTTTCGGCATGGGCATAGACAAGCCCGACGTGCGCTATGTGATTCATTACGACATTCCCAAAAGCCTGGAGGGCTACTATCAGGAAACGGGCCGTGCCGGGCGCGACGGCGGCGAAGGACGCTGCATCACTTTTTACAGCTACAAGGACATACAGAAGCTGGAGAAGTTTATGCAGGGCAAACCGATAGCCGAGCAGGAAATCGGTCGCCTGCTGTTGTTGGAAACGGTGTCGTATGCCGAAAGCTCCATATGCCGGCGCAAGTCGCTGCTGCATTATTTCGGCGAGGATTATCCGGAGGACAACTGCGGCAACTGCGACAACTGTCTCCAACCGCGTCCGAAAGCGGAAGCGCGCGAAGACATGCACATGATGCTTTCCGCGCTCGAGGCCGTAGGGCCGAAATTCAAGATGGACTATCTCGTAAACCTGTTGCTGGGCCGGAATACGGCGATGATAAAGTCGTACGGGCACAACAAGCTCAGGTGGTTCGGCGCGGGGGCCGAAAAGAGCGAGCGTTTCTGGAACGCGGTTATCCGTCAGGCCCTTATACAGGGTTTGATAGACAAGAATATAGAGAATTACGGCCTGCTGTCCGTAAACGACGCCGGCAGGGAATTTCTCGCTTCGCCCCGCTCGGTAATGATTTCCGTGGACCACGACTACGACGGCGGCGAATCCGAGGAAAACGCTTCGGGCCCGGCAGCCCGCGGCGGAGCGTCCGACGAGGAACTGTTTTCGATGCTCAAGGACTTGCGTCGCAAAGTGGCCAAAAGGCTGGAGCTTCCGCCGTTCGTGATTTTTCAGGACCCTTCGCTGGAGGATATGTCGATACAGTATCCGATAACGCTGGAGGAAATGCAGAATATCACCGGGGTGGGAGCCGGAAAGGCGAAACGCTTCGGACGGGAATTCGTGGACCTTATAAAAGCCTACGTCGAGGATAAGGAAATAATCCGTCCGCACGACATGGTGGTTAAAAGCGTTTTGAGCCGCGGCGGAAACAAGGTCTTCATTATTCAGAGCATCGACCGCAAAATGGATTTCGAGGACATAGCCCGCGCACGCGACTTGGAATTCGACGAACTGCTGTCGGAAATAGAGGCCATAGTCAATTCGGGTACGAGGCTCAATATAGACTACTACATACGTCAGGCCGTCGACGAAGAGAAAGCCGACGAAATCTACATGTATTTTAAGGAAGATGCTCAGACGGATGACTTGGACGAAGCCATGCACGAGCTGGGCTCCGATTTCAGCGAAGATGAAATCCGTTTGGTGCGTATAAAGTTTATTTGCGAGCAGGGAAACTGATGAAAGGCTCGGCAGACCGCAGAACCAAGGCCGGAACGCGCATGAAGGATGCCGGAAAGGGCAGGGAGGGAGTCCGCCCTAAAAAAGCGCTCGGCCAGCATTTTCTTACCGACCCGGCAATCGCGCGCCGTATTGCGGATGCCTTGTCCGCAGGAACGGAAAACGAGCCTGCTCCGGTGTTGGAAATAGGTTGCGGAACCGGTGTCCTGACGCGTCCGCTGCTGGAACGCGGCGACATAGCGCTTTACGGCTCGGAAATCGACCGGGAAAGTATCGCATTTTTGCAGGCGCATTTGCCGCAGTTCGCCTGTCGGCTTATCGAAGGCGATTTCCTTGCTCTCGATTTGGCGGAGCGCTTTCCGGGCGGCGTGAGGATAATAGGCAATTTCCCTTACAATATTTCCTCGCAGATACTGTTCCACATAATTCGTTACAGGGATTTCGTACCGGAGGCGGTAGGAATGTTCCAACGCGAAGTGGCCCTCAGAATAGCCTCTTCTCCGGGCAGCCGGGACTATGGAATTCTGAGCGTACTGCTTCAGGCATGGTACGAAGTGGAATACCTGTTTACGGTTGACGAGCATGTGTTTTCGCCTCCCCCGAAAGTCAAAAGCGCGGTCGTCAGGCTGAGGCGCAACGGGACCGGTGCGCTGGAATGCGACGAGAAACTGTTCGTGGCGGTAGTGAAGGCCGCTTTCGGACAAAGACGCAAAACATTGCGCAATGCTCTTAGGGCGGTTTTCGGAACTATGGGGGGAGCGGAGCATCCGTTTTTCGGGCGTCGTGCCGAAACGCTTTCCGTCGCCGAATTCGTGGAGCTGACCGGTTGGGTAGCAGGACATAAGTAAGACGCCTGCGGCGGCATGCCGACCGTCCGGCTCCGGCGCATGCCTTTTTCCGAAAGATAACAGCCGGTTGTGTTTATTCGGTGCAGGATGCGCCTCGGCAGAATACAAGCGAGCTTGCTTCTGCTCTCGGCTTTCACTATATTTGGATAATACAGGATGCGGTTCGGACAAAGCATCAAACGAGTTTGTGCTTTGTCGCTCACCTTTCACTATATTTACATAATATAGGATGCGCCTCGGCAGAATACGAGCGAGCTTGCTTCTGCTCTCGGCTTTCACTATATTTGCCTCCGGTTAAACTGTTACGAGGTATGTTTCTGGAAAATGCCAGCCGGGCCGGTTGGGTAGAGGTTATATGCGGCTCCATGTTCTCCGGTAAGACCGAAGAACTTATCCGGCGCTTGAGGCGCGCCAAATTCGCGAATCAGAAAGTTGAGATATTCAAGCCGCGGCTGGACGTACGCTATTCGGCCGGGGATGTGGTGTCGCACGATTCCAATGCCATACGGTGCACGCCGGTGGAATCGGCTCTTAATATCGAAATACTCGCTACCGGAGTGGACGTGGTCGGAATCGACGAAGCCCAGTTCTTCGACGCTTCCATCGTGGAAGTGTGCCGTTCGCTGGCCGACAGGGGCGTGCGGGTAATCGCGGCGGGGCTGGATATGGATTACACGGGCAAGCCTTTCGGACCGATGCCTGCACTGATGGCCGAAGCCGAGTACGTGACCAAGGTGCACGCCATATGCGTACGGTGCGGTAACCTTGCTAACCATTCGTACCGCCTTACCGAAAGCGACAAGTTGGTGGTGCTCGGAGAAAAGGAGTCTTACGAGCCCCTTTGCAGACACTGTTTCCGTCAGGCCATGGCCGGCCGGGCGGCGGCGAAATGAACGGCATACGGCCGCCCGGCGTCTATGGCTTCAACAGGAATGCGTTACAGGAATTTTCTCCACCCGCCTTTCGTGTCTTCCGCCTTCGAAAGAGGACGACAGGTAGGCGTGGACTATCCGCAGGGCGGTTTCGTCGTCTATGAACCGGGCGGGCAGCGAGCAAACGTTGGCATCGTTGTGTTTGCGGGCCAAAGTGCCGAGTTCCTCGTTCCAGCACAGCGCCGCACGGATGCCCTGATGCTTGTTGAGGGTTATGCTCACGCCGTTGCCGCTGCCGCAAAGAGCTATTCCGAGAGGCACTTCGCCCCGCTCTATGGCGCATGCCAGCGGATGGGCATAGTCGGGATAGTCGCAACTGATGTCGTTGTCGCAGCCGTAGTCGGTTATTTCGTAGCCTTCGCGGGCGAGCGCCTCGGCCAGAAACCGTTTCATGTCGTAGCCCGCATGGTCGGATGCCATGCCTAATTTTTTATTTTCCATAGCTGTGGTTTTATGGGGTAAATATACGAAAGTTTCCTTGCGTACCGCCGGATGTTTCGGATACCGGCCGTTCCGAAAGGGAACCGACAGAAAAAATTCTGCCAAAATCGTTCCGGGCCGGCGCCGCATGCAACGTCCGGACGCCCCGGCGCATCATTGATAACGAAGAAACCTTCCGGGATTGGAAGTGCAGGAGATGATAGAGGGTTGCCGCAGGGGCGACCCGGCGGCCCGCCGCATACTTTACGAGCGTTACGCGCCGCGGATGTTCGGTGTCTTGCTGCGCTACGTCGGAGCGCGCGAAACGGCCGAAGACCTTCTGCATGACGGGTTCATTACCCTTTATACCCGGATAGGCGATTTTCGCGGGGAGGGTTCTTTCGAGGGCTGGTGCAGGCGCATATTCGTGAATACCGCCTTGGGCTATCTTCGGCACAGGGACCCGCTCGGCGGCGCACGGCCGGTCGAAGAGATGTTCGCGCTGAATTCTCCCGACCCTTCGGCTGTCGACCGTATTTCCGCCGCGGAACTGACGGAATGCGTGAGCAGCCTTCCCGCCGGATACAGAACGATATTCAACCTTTATGCGGTGGAAGGGTTCTCGCATGCGGAGATAGGGGAGCGGCTCGGAATCAGCGAGAATACCTCCCGCTCGCAATACCAGCGGGCAAGAATGAAACTTATGGAAATGGTAAAGTCGAAATGCAGGATATAGAACGCGACGCTCTGGACAGGGCCCTCGGCTCGAAACTGAGGGAATACGAGGTCCGGCCGCCCGAAGGACTGCTGGAGCGCATAGAGCGTACCATGGCCGAAAACGGCGGCGCAGCCGTTCGCCCGCAGGGTTTCATAACTCCGGCAGGAGAAGCGGCGGGAGCCGCAAGGCATACGTTGCCGCAAGGACGCCGCAGGCGCTGGCTCTACCGGCTTTCTGCGGTAGGAATGGCCGCTTTGCTGGCTTTGGCGCTTCTGTTTACTTTTCGTCAGGGCGGGGACATGACTGATTCCGGTCGCATGACTGCATTAATGGAGGATGCCTGTTCCGAAGCGGAGGGTATTATACGTTCTGCGGCACGTCCGGAAGCTCCTCCCGTCGAGGATACCCGGATTTCGGATATGCTGGCCGGTATATTCGGGCGCATCGGATTGCAGGAAACCCAGTCGGGCGGTACTGCGTCCGTCGAGGCCGTCGGTTCCGGGACATATGAAAGGGTGCTTCTTTCTCCGCTGGCTTCCGGCGGTCCGCTCGGAACAGGCCTCGTACCCGTCGGTCGACAGGAAGTCATTCTCCCGAACGCAAAGGATACCGAGCCCGAGTGGAAGGCCGCCCGGCGTTTGTGGGATGCCGTTATGGCCGAAGAAGAACGTCGCACGGCCTATCGGGGCAGGCCTTCGGCGTCGATTTATGCAGGCAATCTGGGCGGCGGGTCGCACGGCGGCCGTACGGCCGGTTCCGAGGAAATGGTAATACACGAGAATTCGCTGGTAGTTACCAACCCGATGATTATAGAGCGTGCTCCGGGAAGTTCCGAGCCGCCCGCTCCAGACCCGGGAGAGCCTACGCTCAGGCACAATTTTCCGGTTTCGGCCGGCGTGGTTTTCGATTTCCCGCTGGGTCGCAGGCTGTCGCTCCAGACGGGGCTGAATTATTCTTTTCTGAGGTCGGTATCGGAGAATTACCAGACGTTCGGATACCGTAAGATTCAGGCCCTGCATTATCTGGGCATTCCGCTTTCGGTCGCATACACCCCGTTGCAGACCCGGTATTTCAGCCTGTACCTGCGCGGAGGGTTCATGCTCGAGAAGGCCGTGTATGCCCGTGCCGAAAAGGAGTATATCTCGCCGGAAAACGACGGCAGCGGCCGGAGCTCGGAGAAAATGAACGTGAAGGGCGTGCAGCCTTCCGTCGATGTATCGGTCGGAGGACTGCTCAGTTTCAGTCCGACGGTGGGCTTGTACGCGGAGCCGGGACTGGCATATTATTTCGGGCAGTCCGGACAGCCGTCCAACTACCGTACCCGGCATCCGCTTTCGTTTTCTCTTCGTCTGGGCCTGCGGTTTACGTTCGGGCAGGAAAAGACGTACAGGAGAAAGCCGTGAAAAAAATTGCCGACCGTGCAACGATTGTGCATGCAGTGTCATCTGTTAATGTGAAATGAAGGTTGCCTATAATACAGCGATAGTTTTTTTTGCGGCTTTGCTGGTGCTGCTGCCGGCGGGGTGTTCCGTTTCCGACTCCGATTACGATGCCGTGCAGCCACCCGCCGAAGTGTCCGTCGGGATAGGCAACATAATCGCCGTCAGGCCGGAAGGCGCATTCGATATTTATACCGACGAAGGGGAATTGTTGAGGGTGGTGGAAAATCTGGCCGCCGGTTTCGACATCGTCGACGGACGTCGCGTACTGTTCAGTTATTCCGTTATAGGAAGGATTCCCAATCTGACGGGTACTCCGCAGACTTACGAAGTATGCGTCAACAGTTTCTCCGAGCTGATTAGCGGAGAACCTGTAAGGCGTTCGCAGGTGGAGGATTCGTTTCTGGAACAGGGGTTGGGCACGGACGGGATTTATGTGGACAGGTCGTGGTTCGGAGGAGAGTATATAAATATCGACTATAAGATTTATTCCGGCACCGGAAGTCCGCACGACATAAGACTTTTATGGGACGACACCGACCGGGGGGGGGACGATACCGTAAGGCTTTATCTCAGGCATAACGCTTACGGGGAGGTCCCGTCCGCCGTCGCCGACCTAACCCTGATGTCCGGAATCTGCTCCTTCCGCATATCGGATGCAGTGCCGTCCGAAGCGAGGAAAGCCGTGGTGACGCTTTACTGGGACAGTTACACGGACGACTTTTCCTCGCTCGTCACCAACCGCAGCACCGGTACGTTCGAGCCGTTTTATCCTCCGGCGCTTCCGGAGCCGTAAAAATATGGTAAATGACTATGACTGCTTTTGTAGATATAGTGTAAGTTTAATTTGTGTGCATGCGGGGCGGCCTTCGACTTCCTCCCCGAACCGATTGACGAAGGCTGCCCGTGTGTTTTCGGAAACAGAAACCGGGACGGAACTGTAAACAGCGCCGTCCCGGTCGTTTTTATGGCAATTTTACCGGTAGGTTCCGGATTTTGCGCATATCCCGCAGCAAAAATCCGCTATCGCATCGGCTGTACGCTGCGGTTCTTCCATAAATCCCATGTGGCCCGAGTGTTCCAGCCATACGATTCTTGCCTGCGGATGAGCCTCGGCTATGGCTTGTGCCTTTACGGACGGAATATGTTCGTCCTTCAAGCCGAAAACGAACATCTGAGGCGCTTTGCTCCGACGCAGCGTTTCGTTCCGGTCTGAACGGCCGCTCATTCCGCGCAGCAGAGCAACGATTCCGTCATCGTCGGTCAGGGTTATCTGGTCGGCGAGCTCTTCGAGCCGGTCGGCGAGTCGTACCCTGTTTCCGGCTGCGAATCCTTTGGCTACCGTCATGCCCAGCAGTTCCTTGCGACCGGCCAGCACGAGGTTTTCTTCCCGCAGCCGGTCGGCTTTTTTAGCTTCGCTGTCGGGGTCGGGCGTGGAATGAAGCAGTATCAGCCCTGCCGTGGAGGCGGGATACCTGTGCAGAAACTCCAGCGCCGCGTATCCTCCCATGGAATGACCCGCTACGACTGCCTGGGCTATGTTCAGCTTGTTGAGCAGGGCCTTTACGGTATCGGCAAGAAACTCCATGGTATGTACCGGCCCTTTTACCTCCGATATTCCGTGTCCGGGCAGGTCGGGAGCTATAACCCTGCACCGGTCGGAGAGGAGAGGAATAAAATCTTCCCACACGTCCGAAGATTCCAAGTATCCGTGCAGCAACACCAACGGACAGCCGTCGCCGCCGGTATCGGTGATTCTGAACGAGCAGCCTCCGGCCGCTACGAATTTCTGGACTGCTTTTCCCATGTTTCAGGCCGGTACGGTTTCCTCCGTCTCGTAAAGTTCTTCGTCGTCGAGTTCTTCGTCGTTTTCCTCCTCGTCTTCGTCGTCGAAATAATCCAATACGGATTCCCGCTTTTTATAGTCCTCTATGTCTTCGTCCTCGTAAAGTTCGTCGAGGAACGACTGTTTTTCCCGGCCGCTTTTGCGTATGGGCTCCAGCTTGGCCGGCCTCTTGACCAACTCGTCCCCCGTCCCGGAGCTTGCGCGGGACAACCTGCTTTGTTTCATTACCGGTAAACCTGATTTACTGTGTTAATTTGCATAGCGGTATCGAAATGCAATTTTAGATATTTTTTTCGAGCCGCCTTCGGGAACCTATAAAATTATCGGACTTAAATATACCGCTGAAAACGCGGCGGGCGGGTCCGGTAAGCCTTACCTTCGTAAAAAGCCCCGAGGATTCTTTCCGGAAAGCCACGGTAAGCGTGCCGCCCGGGACCGTTACGGTATAAGTGTCGGCGCCGTCGGACAGAACGGCCGCTGCCGTTATCGCGGCCGCCACTGCTCCCGTGCCGCATGCCCTCGTTTCGTCCTCCACTCCGCGTTCATAGGTGCGCATGGCCAGTCGGCCTTTTCCCTGCAACTCGACGAAATTTATGTTCGCGCCGCCTTTCTCCGCCAGTCCGGGCTCGTAACGCTTTGCGCGGCCGAGGGCGAATACGTCCCTGTCGGCAAGAGAGTCCGTAAATTCGACATAATGGGGAGAGCCGGTATCCAGAAGCCAACCGTTTCCGTAAGACGTTATCCCCGACACGTCGCTCATTCCAAGACTTATTATCCCGGTTTCTCCGTTTACGGATTCCACTGCGGCCTCGTGCGTTCCGTCGGCAGCGGCGAACCGCTTTATGCGGCCTCCTATTCCGAGATGCTCCGCGAACAGAGCCATGCAGCGGCCTCCGTTACCGCACATGGTGGCTTCCGGGCCGTCGCTGTTGAAGTAACGCATTCTGAACTGTGCGGAAGAATCGTCCTCGAGCAACATCATGCCGTCGGCCCCGATTCCGGTGTGCCGGTCGCACAACGCCGCCACCAGACCGGGGCGGGGGTCGAACCGTCCTGTCCGATTGTCGAGTATCACGAAGTCGTTGCCGGCTCCTTCGTATTTGTAAAAAAGCGTTTCCATGTATGCGGACGGGGAGTCGGGGCAAAGATAGCAATCTTGCGCAAAGTTTACTACTTTTGTACGGACCGTCCGGCCGGGCTTTAAGGCCGCTTAATTCGTATGATTATGATTCCTCAGATAGAGCAGCACCGTTCGGTGCGTCATTATAGTCCCCGTCCGGTTCCCCAGCCGGTCATGGAAGAAATCCTGAAGGCCGCGTCGCGTGCCTCTACCGTAGGCAACATGCAGCTTTACAGTATAATAGTTACCACCGACCCTCAGCTTTTGTCACGGTTGGCTCCCCTTCACTTCAACCAGCCGGCCGCGGCTACCGCTCCGGCGATACTGACTTTCTGCGCCGACGTGCGCCGGTTCAGCCGGTGGTGCAGGCAGCGCGGGGCCGAACCGCGTTACGACAATTTCTGCTGGTTCATGAATGCCGCGACGGATGCCTTGCTGGCATCCCAGAATGCTTCTCTTGAAGCCGAAGCCCATGGGCTGGGCATCTGTTATCTGGGCACTACTCTTTACAACGCCGCAGAGATAAGCGAGGCGCTCGATATTCCTCTGGGCGTTATTCCTGTAATGAGCGTGTCCGTGGGCTACCCTCGGGAACTGCCTCCGATGACCGACCGGCTGCCGATGGAAGCTGTCGTACACCGCGAGAAATATCACGACTGGTCGCCGCAGGAAATAGACGGGCTGTGGGCCGAACGCGAGGCGTCCGCGGAGACGGCAGAGTTATTGAAGGAAAACGGGCTGGATAATCTGGCGAAGATTTTTACCGAGCGGCGCTACACGGCCGACGATAATATATGCTTTTCCCGAAAGTATTTCGATGAACTCGAAAAGAAAGGGTTTTTCAACCAGTAACGCTCGCCCCGATGCGTAGGGGAACCATATCGTACGTTGCCGCCGCGCTTGCCGCGGCTGCCGTCTGCTGCGGCTGTTCGGTTACGAAACACGTTCCGCAGGGCGAATACGTGCTGGTCAAAAATAAAATCGAGGTAGAGAAAGAAACCGAAAAGGACAATTTGATAACTCCCAAGGAGCTGGATAACTATATACGCCAGCGGCCTGCCCGCAAACTGCTGTTCCTCAACCTCCCTACGTGGATATACAATTCCGCCGACCCCGAAAAACACGACCCCGGCAACAACCTTCTCCGCAAACTGGGGACGCCTCCGGTCATTTACGATTCCTCGCAGGCCGACCTTTCTTCCGAAAACATGCAGCGATATATGAGGTCGCGCGGATTTTTCGAGGCGGAAGCGTTCAACACCGTCGATACGGCCCGGCAGAAAGCCAGAGTCACATATACGGCCGTACCGAAGATACCGTACCGCATAGGGCGTATATCCTGTTTTTTCCGCGACAGGTTTCTGGAAAAAGTGGTGATGCAGGATTCGGCTTCGACGCTTCTGCGCACCGGCGACCTGTTCGACAGCCGCGTGCTGGGGCAGGAGCGGGAACGTATAGCGGATTATCTGAAAGACCGGGGCTACTATAATTTTTCCGTCGGCAACATAACCTACGAAGCGGATTCTACGGTCGGAAACCATACTGTCGATTTGCGGATGATAGTGAGCCAGTATCTGGCAGGCTACAACGAACGCGGCGCTCCCGTATTCGAGAACAATGCCATTTACCGCATATCCGAAATAATAGTCAATCCGAACTACGACCCGGCTGCGGCGGCTTCCGACCCCGACTATGAAAAGCGGCTCGATACGCTGGATTACAAGGGCCTGAAAATAGTTTACGACGGTCGGCTGAACGTCAGACCGTTTATGCTGCGTCGTGCCATAGACCTGTATCCAAACTACCTTTACGATGCTCAGGAGGTCAGCCGGACGTATTCCAATATCATTCGTCTGGGTTACTTCAAGACCGCTTCCATAATGTTCAGCGAGGCGGAAGCGCCGTCCGACGACAATTACGTGACCTATATCGGCTCGGCCGACGATTCGACCGCTGTGCAGACGGCCGAAAAGTATCTGGTGTGCACCATAAGGTGTACGCCCGCCATGAAGCAAAGCTATTCCGTGGAGCTGGAGGGCAGCACCACGTCGAGTTTTTACGGCCTGAGCGCCACGCTCGGCTATCAGAACCGCAACCTGTTCCGCGGCATGGAACTGTTCAACCTGAGCCTGACCGGGGCTTACGAATTACTGAAAACCAAGGGAAGCCGCGACTCTTACGAATTCGGCATAACGGCCTCAGTGGGTTTTCCGACTTTCCTTTCGCCCATACGCATCGACCGGCTTAACCGGCTCTACAATCCCAAGACCCAGTTGGAAGTGTCGGTAAACGCCCAGCGTCGCCCCTACTATCACCGGGTTCTTTCGAGCGCCTCCTTCGGATATACGTGGGGAAACGGACGCCACAGCTACTATTCGATTCGTCCGATAGACATAAACATCATAAAGGTAAACTATATCAGCCAGCCGTTTCTGGACAGTCTTAAAAACAGATATTTGCAGGAGAGCTTCAAGTCGCAGGTAGTGGCCGGGATTTCCGGCAGCTATGTTTACAACAATCCGGTAAGCACTCCAAAAGGCAACTATCTCGTATTCCGTACCAACTGGGAAACCGCCGGAAACCTGATTTACGGCCTCGCCAATCTGTTTTCTAAGAAGGTGCGCGGAAAGGATTACTACAATCTGTTCGGAACGCGGTTCGCGCAGTATTTCCGGCTCGACGCCAGCATTTCCAACAAAATAGCCTTGGGGGAAGTGACCGCCCTCGTTTACCGGTTTTATGCGGGAGCGGGACTGACGTACGGCAATTCCGGGACGGCTCAGATGCCGTTCGACAGGCTGTTCTACGCCGGAGGCATCAACAGTATGCGCGGTTGGACCGTACGCACTCTCGGCCCGGGCAGCATTCCGGAGCCGTCGCACGAGTTTTTCGCCAGTCAGGTGGGCGACTTGCGGCTGGAGGCGAATCTGGAATTCCGGTTTCCGATTTGGGGCGTTTTCCACGGAGCTTTGTTTTTCGACTGCGGAAACGTGTGGTTCATGCGGCGCAGGGATTACGAAGACCCCGCGGCCATATTCCATTTCGATTCTTTTTTCCGACAGTTGGGGCTGAATACGGGCCTTGGGCTGCGCGTGGATATTAAGTACGTTATTCTGCGGCTGGACTGGGGCATAAAACTCCACGACCCAAACTGGCCGGCGGGCCACCGCTGGGTGGACAAGTTCCGTACCCGCAACACGGCGCTTAATTTCGGAATAGGGTATCCGTTCTGATGCCGGGTTTCACTTGCCGACCCGGTAGGCTTTTTCCACCCCCTTTATTTTGAGAATGGTGTAGATTACCGTATCGGCCGCTTTGGAGCCGGGCACTTCCACATTTATGACGCCTCCTATGCGGCCGCCCCGCAAGGGGGTTACGCTTATGGAGCGGATATTCATTTTGAGGGAGCCGGCAATCGCTTCGGTTATGCGGTTGAGCATCCCGGTGGTGTCGGCCGCGACTATCCTTATGGCGGCGACGAAACCGCCTTCCTTCGCGCCGTCCCGCCAATGCGCTTCTATGACCCGGTAAGGATACTGTTCCCGCAGCCGGCGTGCGTTCGGACAGTCGGAGCGGTGGATTGTGATGCCGGTGCTTACCGTGGTGAAACCGAAGATGTCGTCACCGAAAATGGGATTGCAACAGCGGGCGAATTTGTAATCCAGTCCTTTTACCGAGTCGCCTATTACGAGGGTTTCCCCGGCGCTTTCCGCGACCTTGACCGGAGGAGGCGCGGCGGCTCGCTTCGGTTCGGCTTCTTCGGCCGTAACCGGGCGGGTCAGCAATTCCTTTATTTCCGACAGGTCTATGCGCTGGTCGGCTATGCGGGCGTATAGCCCGGTCCCGGTGCGTACTTTGTAATGCTTGCACAGAAGCGCCACCGCGTCGTCCATGGCGATGCCGACCTTCCAGTTTTTCAGCCGTCTTTCGAGTTCTTCACGACCGAGGCGGGCCGCTTTGGCTTCCTCCTCGCGCAGAAACGCCCGGATACGGCTGCGTGCCTTGCCGGTGGCCACTATGCCCAGCCAGTCGGTCTTGGGTTTTTGGCTGCGCGAGGTCAACACGGTCACTATGTCGCCGTTGCGCAGTTTCTCCCTTATGGAAACGTTGCGTTGTCCGATGCGCGCACCCGTGCATGATGCTCCTACGGACGAATGTATGTCGAATGCGAAGTCCAGCACCGTGGCTCCCTCCGGCAGCTTTCGCAGGTCGCCCTTGGGAGTGAACACGAAGATTTCGCCGGACGAAGGTCGCTGCTCCAGCTTCGAGGCGAGCGCACTGCGGTCCGTTTCTTCCATAAGCCCCCTCAGGCGCGACAGCCATTGTTCCTGCCCCAGCGTTCCGGCATCGACGCCCTTGTATTTCCAGTGCGCCGCTATGCCGCGCTCGGCCACTTCGTCCATGCGCTCGGAACGTATCTGTATTTCCACCCATTTGCCTTCGGGAGTGACCACGGTGGTGTGCAAAGATTCGTAACCGTTGGATTTGGGAATGGAAATCCAGTCCCGCATGCGTTCCGGATTCGGAGTGTAGAAATCGGTCACTATGGAATAAACGTTCCAGCAAACCTGCTTTTCGCGCTCCGGCGGGCAGTCGGCTATGATGCGTATGGCGAATATGTCGTAAACTTCGTCGAAACCGACCCCCTGACGCTTCATTTTCCGCCATATGGAATAAACCGATTTGGTGCGGGCCTTGATGTGGAAGCGCAGCCCTTCGTCCTGAAGTCGTTTGCGAATCGGCGCTACGAACCCTTCTATAAACCGTTCCCGCTCGGCGGCCGTTTCCCTGAGCCGCTCGACTATATGTCCGTAACCGGGCGTGTCGAGCCAGCGCAGGGCGAGGTCTTCCAGTTCGCTTTTTATTTCGTAAAGGCCCAGTTTGTGGGCTATCTGGGCATAAAGGTTTATGGTCTCCCAGCTTTTCTTGCGCCGCTTGGCCGGAGGGAACATATCCAGCGACCGCATCACCTCGAGCCGGTCGGCGAGCTTGATGAGAATTATGCGGGGGTCGGTCGAATAGGAAACTATAAGGTCGCGGAAGTTGCTCGCCTGAGACTGCGAAGCGTTGGTCTTCACGTCCGATATGCGGTTCAGCCCTTCGAGGATGCCGGCGGTTTCGCTCCCGAACCGCTCTTCGAGCGTTTCGGCCGGGACGAGGCCGAGCCTCGCCACGTCGTGTAGCAGGGCGGCCGCCACGGCATGTACGTCCAGCCCCACGGACGACACTACCGTTCGGGCCACTGCCGCACCGTGGTCGGCCAGCGGCGTACCGTCGTAACGCATACGCCCTTCCAGCGCATCGACGGTCGTTTCCAACGCTTTTCGCACGAAGTAGGTTTCGCTGTCGTCGTACGTATGCCCGCACAGTTCGAGCAAATCCCAGTAGCGTTTTTCGGTGTCGGAAGGCGGTGTCATAGAGTTCGGACGGAGCAGCGGACGCTCCTTTTGCAAAGTTAGCGATTATCCGGCGGAAAACCGCCGTGCGCATTAACTGAACAGCGCGTCCTCGTCTTCGAAAAAGTCTCCGTAAAGGTATTCGAATTCGTCGTCGAGCATGTCCATCACCGTGTAGATTCTTTCCGCACAGTTGTTCCATGAAAGCGAGCGGGCGAAGGCCGTGCGCCGTTCCTTTTCTCCGGGTTTCACCGGTGCGGCGAGAGCGAGGTGCAGCAGCCGCACGAAATCCTGTTCGTCGCGTGCGAGATATACGTTCCGGTAGAATATCCCCATCGGGTCGGTTTCGGTGGCCACTATCCGTTTGCCCATGGCCAGCCAGCTTACTATTTTCGACTGGTAGTTCATTGCCGTTACATCGTTGCGCGTTTCGGGATTGAAGCATACGTCGAAAGAGGCTACGTAGGCGGGCAGCTCGGAGTCGCTGCGCGAGCCGAGAAAATGCACGTTCGGAAGCCGGTGCAGGGAGTGCCGCATGAATACGCTGTCCTCGTTGCCGATAAGCACTATCGAGCACGAAGGCAGCGAGGTAGCTATACGGTATATCAGGTTGGGGTCGTGCAGCAGAACGCCCAGCGTGCCGGTCGAACCGATGATGGGGCGCGGCAGGCCGGCCAGTTCCGTCGGCACGGCATAGCGCCGCTGCGGGTTGTATCCGTCGGTTTCGGCTCCCTGCCCCACGTTGAAAGTGTAACTGTTGTACGGCCTTACGGACTGCGCGAGGGCCTCGTTGCTGGTTATGACCGCGTCGCACTGCTTTACCAGCAGCGGCTCGAGCCGCTGTCCGTGGTACTTCCAGTATGGCAGCGAAGGCAGATTATGGTTGCGGTAGTACAGGGTCATGTCCGGCTCCAGATACTCGTTCAGGTAAAACGAACGGAAAACGTCGTTGTCTATGACGAGCGTTATGTCCGACATTCCGAGATAATTCATGGCCCACAGTATGACCTCTCCGTAGCGACGGTTATTGCGCCGGTTCAGAAAATCGAAAACGACGTCGGAATATATCTTGGAGGCCGCGGAAACAATAATCGGAGGTTCGAGCACCCAGAGATTGGAGTTTATGCGCCGGATGGCCGGTTCGCTGCCGCGCAGGACACGGCTTTTGTGCTCCTTTTCGACGGTGGAACAGCCTCCGAGCAGCACCGATATGTCCGACGGAGGATTGACATACAGTACGCGGTTGGTGCGGGAGAACTCCCTCGCCAGCGATTGCGCGTTGCTGCGGGGCCGGCAACCCCATGAGTTTAAACCGGTAATTACAATCGTCCTCCCCTCCATGTTCCGATGCTGTTGAATCCCGACCGCCGCGGTCGCCGTGGGATTTCTCAACAACCATGCTAAAGAAGCCTTCGGACGGCGTTTTAATGCCGTTTCGAGGGGTGCGGGAAGGGGAAGGAGTTTCCGACGTTTCCCGGCCGGCTAAACCGGTAGCCGCAGGAATGGGGTGGGCGACTGGCACGCCGACCGACAGTCGCCCGCGTAAAAGGGAGCGTATTATATTTCGCTTTCGCGAAGGCGTTCGGCGTTTTCGGCGACAGTCCGTTCCGTTGGTTACGGAACGAAGTCCCCCTTTTCAAAGGGGATAGAGGGGGATTGTCTGTATCGTGTGACCCCTGATAGTCGCCCGCGTAAAAGGGAGCGTATTATATTTCGCTTTCCCGTAGGCGTTCGGCGTTTTCGGCGACTATCAGGTGGTCTATGCAGTCCTGAATGTCGCCGTCCATAAAGGCGGCCAGATTGTAAACGGTATAGTTTATCCTGTGGTCGGTAATGCGTCCCTGCGGATAGTTGTATGTGCGTATCTTGGCGCTGCGGTCGCCGGTGGAAACCATCGTCTTGCGCTTGGAGGCTATTTCGTCGAGGTATTTCTGGTATTCGAGGTTGAATATGCGGGTACGCAGTTCCTCAAGCGCCTTGTCGAAATTCTTGAGCTGGGACTTCTGGTCCTGACACTGCACGACTATGCCGGTCGGAATATGCGTGAGACGGATTGCGGAGTAGGTCGTATTGACCGACTGTCCGCCCGGTCCGGAAGAACAGAAAGTATCCTTGCGGATATCGTTCATATTGAGTTCTATGTCGAATTCTTCCGCTTCGGGCAGCACGGCCACCGATGCGGCCGACGTGTGTACCCGGCCCTGCGTTTCGGTCTGCGGCACGCGCTGCACCCGGTGTACGCCGGACTCGTATTTGAGCGTACCGTAAACGCCGTCGCCGGAGACTTTCAATACCACTTCCTTGTAGCCGCCGGAACTTCCTTCCGAAAAACTGTTTACTTCGTACTTCCAGCCGCGGCTCTCGATATACTTGGTGTACATGCGCAGCAGGTCGCCGGCGAATATGGCGGCTTCGTCGCCTCCGGTTCCGCCGCGGATTTCCATTATGGCGTTCTTGTCGTCCTGCGGGTCCTTGGGGATAAGCAGCAGTTTTATTTCGTCTTCGAGGCGGGCTATTTCCGGTTCCAGTTCGACGATTTCGGAGCGGGCTATGTCGCGCAGCTCTTCGTCCTTTTCCGTGGCGAGCAGGTCTTTGGCTTCCTGAAGATGAGAAAGGGCCGTACGGTAACGGTCGCTCGACGCTATCACCGGGCCGAGTTCCTTGTACTCCTTGTTCAGGGCCACGAACCGCTTCATGTCGGCTATGACTTCGGGGTCGGTCATCTGCTGGCCTATTTCTTCGTATTTGATTTTCAGGCCGTCGAGCCGGCTGAGTATGGGATTGTCCGTCATGGGGAATTGCGTTTACGGGAATGCAAAGGTACGCAAATAATTTCGTAATTTTGTCCGTTACCGACAGCCCCTTCCCGACCATGGAGCATATGACCCTTTACGAACTGCAATCCGTCCTCAAACAGACTCTGGGCGAGGCTTTCCCTTTTCCCGTATGGATTAACGCGGAGATAGGGGAGATAAAGGTCAACCGTTCTTCCGGGCATTGCTATATGGAGCTGGTCGAAAAGGGAGGTGCGAACGGAGTGCCGCGGGCGCGTGCGTCGGCGGTCATATGGCGGTCGTCCTACGGAGCCGTTTCCATGTATTTCGCCGGAGCCACCGGCCGTAATCTGGAAGCGGGAATGCAGGTGCTTTTGTGCGTAAAGGTCATCTATCACGAGGTGCACGGACTGTCGCTTCAGGTTACGGACATCGACCCGCTCTATACGCTCGGGGATATGGAACGCCAGAAACGCGAAACCGTGGAACGGCTCCGCGAGGACGGAGTGCTGGAGCTGAATGCCCAGACGGCCATGCCGGCGGTTCCGCAGCGTCTTGCGGTCATATCTTCGCCTACGGCTGCCGGGTACAGGGATTTCATGCAGGAGCTTGCGGCGTCGCCTTACCGCTTCGGCGCGACCCTGTTCGGGGCGCTGATGCAGGGAGCGGGTGCGGAAAAGTCGGTTATAGAGGCGCTGGACGCCGTTTACGACCGTGCGGACGAGTTCGATGCAGTGGTTCTTATACGCGGAGGCGGTTCGCAAAGCGACCTTTCGTGCTTCAACTCCTACGAGCTGTGCTGCCATATAGCACAATTCCCTCTGCCTATCGTAGCCGGTATCGGGCACGACAAGGACCAGAGTATCGCCGACATGGTATCGGCCGTATCGCTCAAAACTCCCACGGCGGTGGCCGGCTGGTTCGTGGAACGGGCGGCTGCATTCGAAGGGGCGCTGGCCTCGGCCGAAGAACGGCTGCACCGGCTGGCCATGTCGTGTCTGGAAAATCAGGCGCAGCTTCAGCGCCGGTATGCCTATGAGTTGGGACGCCGGGCGTCCGCTTTGACGCGCCGGCTCGAACAGCAGTTCGCCGAGCTGGGTCGCCGCGTGAGCCGGCAGGCTGCGAAGTCTGTCGCCGCACACCGTACCGCCCTCGGAATCGCCCGGGTGCGTCTGGATAGTGCTGCAAGGAATCGTATCGCCGCGGCAGGAGGGATATTGTCGTCCGCCGAAAGGGTCGTGGCGGGGAGCAGGCCGGAACGTATAATGGCTCTCGGCTTCTCGGTGGTCCGCAACGACGGCCGGGCGGTGCGGGATGCCGCCTCGCTTCATTCCGGGCAGACGGTGGAAATAGAATTTATGAAAGGAAAAACGAAGGCCGAAATCAAGGACGATGAAAGACAGGGAACTTAGCTACTCGCAGGCCATGGCCGAAATAGAGCGTATCCTCGCACGTTTGGAGGATGCGCAGATGGATGTGGACAGCCTTGCCGCCGAGGTGGGGCGAGCCACGGAACTGATAGCGTTCTGCCGTACCCGGCTTATGAAGGCCGAGGAGGACGTGAATAAAATCCTCGCCTCCGATACGGAATGAAGCGATTGGTACGCTGGGCGCTGAACGCTTTGCCGAGGCCCGTTATACAGGGTTTCGTGCATGTGCTTGCCCCTGCCGCCGGGTTGCTGTACGCGGGCCGAAAGGTGCGGTGTCCGGTGTGCGGCCGCCGCTGGAGAAAGTTCATGCCTTACGGCTACGTGCAGGTGCGGGAAAACGCGCTATGTCCCGGATGCCTGTCGCTCGAGCGGCACAGGATGCTGTGGCTGTGGCTGAACCGGGAAACCGGCCTGCTTGCCGGCAGGCCGTTGCGGGTGTTGCACATCGCGCCCGAAAGATGCTTTATGCACCGTTTCCGACGGGTGTTCAAAGAAGGATACGTAACGGCCGACATCGAAAGCCCGCTGGCGGACGTAAAGGCCGATATACGTGCGCTGCCGTTTCCGGACGGCGGTTTCGACCTCGTGCTGTGCAACCATATTCTGGAGCATATAGACGACGACCGGCTGGCCCTGCGCGAGTTGTACCGCGTAATGGCCCCCGGAGCCACCGGCATAGTTCTCTGTCCGGTGGACGAGAGTCGAGAGCATACGTACGAGGATTTTTCCATAACCGCTCCCGAAGGGCGCCGCGAGGCTTTCGGACAGCCCGACCACGTACGCATATACGGCCGCGATTATGCCGACAGGTTGCGCGAAGCCGGTTTCGAGGTGCGGTCACTGGACTATGCCGGGACATTGCCCGCTGCGGAAAAAGCGCTGTACGGCATAGGCGGCGATATTCTGTACACGGTAAAAAAACCGGTGGCGTCCCATTAGGGGAACGCCGCCGCGGACCGGATTCGGCCGGATACTATTTTTTTATCCGGTTCATATAGTACCGGATAAACGTTTCGTTGACCCCGTCCTTGTCGCCGCTTTTGCGCGATATGACGAACATGGTCGACGTCAGGTTTTCCACTTCGTAGTCGTAGGTTTGCTGCTCGCCCTTGTAGGTTAAGAGCAGCCAGCCGGGGCTCGCGGCGTACTTGTAGGTGAAGGGTTTGTAATCCGGCACTTCGTTCTTTTCCTTGAATATTTCGACGCCGGTTTCGTCGAGGTCGAACTGCATGGTGTACTGCCCGGATTCGTAGGTATCCCAGAAAGTGTCTTTTTGACCGTCGATTATTTCGTAGCCTTCGGTTTTCGCCACCGTCCACGTGCCTATAACGGTCGCGGCCGGTGCATCGCCGTCATCGCAGCCGGAAAGGGTTCCTGCTCCGGTAAAGGCGAGCAGCGCCGCGACGCCCGGTAAAATCTTTTTCAAAATTCTGGTCTTCATATTGCGGAGTTTGTTTTCCTTCGGTTGTCGTTTGCAAAGATAGCGTTTAATCGTTACGAACGGCCGGGGCGGATAGAATTTAGTCCCGGTCAGTCTTTCGGACCGGTAAAACGCTCGTCGAAATTTACCAGATAAACTTTTTCGGTCGCCCTTGTCAGAGCCGTGTAGAGCCACCGCATCAGGTCGCGCGTCATTTGCTCCTCTCCGAAAAGCATCCGGTCTATGAATACCGCTTTCCATTCGCCGCCCTGAGCTTTGTGGCACGTTACCGCGTAGGCGAATTTCACCTGCACTGCGTTGTAATAGGTATTTTCCCGTACCTGCCTGAATCTTTTGGCTTTGCTGCCGATGTCGGCGTAGTCCTCCGACACGGCGCTGAACAGTGCGTTGCTTTGCTCACGCGTAAGAGAAGGGGACTCGGAAGACAGAGTGTCGAGCAGCAGTTTGCAGTCGAGCTCGGTGTCGCCGTAGTCGGGGAACGTAAGGCGCGCCTCGGCGAAGCGGAATCCGTAAAGTTCCTCGAATTTCCGGATGCGTCTAAGTCGCGCGGTATCGCCGTTGGCTATGAAGTCGAACGGAAACTCTTCGGTGTTTTCGGCGAAATGATAGTTGTTCTTTACTATCATCAGCATGTCGCCGGACTCTATTTCCTCCTCGGCTCCCATTACGTAACGCCGTATGCCTTCGTTGAACCGGTTGGCACGCCGGTTGGAACGGGTGATTACCATGGTTTCCTCCCGGCCGTAACGCGCGTAGCATTCCTCCACCTTTTCCATGAATTCCGAGCCGCCGATTGATTCCATGTCGGGGTAGCCGAGGTCGAACCTCGGGGGCCGGTAGTCCTCCGCTTCGAGCATGGTGCGTATCAGAGTCGCGTTGAACAGGATGCCGGAGCCGTCTCCGTGGCGCATGACTTCCTCCAGCACGTTGTGCGATACCGGCCCGAACGAGCGCATGAAGTGCGGGTCGAGCGCCGGGCTGGTTTCATGGCCCACCGGGGGAAGCTGCGCGCTGTCGCCGACCAGCATCAGTCGGCAGCGCGTTCCCGCGCGCACGTATTCCACGAGGTCGTCGAGCACGGAGCCGGAGCCGAACAGACTGCCTTCCGAACCGTACTGCGAAAGCATCGAGGCTTCGTCCACTATAAAGCAGGCGTCGCGCTCGCGGTTCAGGTCCAGCGAGAAACGGTCGTCGGTTCCGGTGGAAGTTTTCTGCCGGTAAATACGTTTGTGTACGGTGGAGGCGCTCATGCCGGAGTGCGCCGAAAGCACTTTCGCCGCCCGGCCCGTCGGAGCCAGCAACACCGGTTTGATTTTAAGTTCTTTGAGCGTCGCCACGAGAGCGGCCACAAGCGTGGTTTTGCCGGTTCCGGCGTAACCGTCCAGAATGAAAATGCGTTCGTGGTCGGGGTCGGCTATCCAGTCCGCCAGACTTTCTGCTATTTTTTTTTGCCCCGGAGTTGGCTCGAAAGCAAATTTGCCGTAAATTTGAAACGAAATATAATCGGTCAGCACTCGTGCGGCCCTTTAATGTTTTAAAGGAATAAAGGTACAAACTTAAATCGAAAAATAGAAATGAAAAGAGTTCTCCAGATTGTTCTCGCTGTCGTCGTCATAGTGTTGGCGTATGTGCTGTACCAGCAGATAATGACTCCTTTGCGTTTCCAGAAGGAGGTCAAAATACGCGAGGCCGCCGTTATCGACCGGATTAAGGATATCCGCTCGGCCGAGAGGGCTTACAGACAGGTACATTCCTCGTATGCCGACAATTTCGACACTCTTATCAGTTTCGTGCTGAACGACTCGATAGAGTACGAAAGAGCAATCGGTTCGGAGGACGACTCGGTGGCCGTAGCCAAGGGACTGCTCAAGCGCGAGAAGTTCTACCGCCGCGCTATCGACACTATTTTCGGAGCCAAAAAGCTGACTCCGGAGGTCGTAGAACAGCTTCGGTATATTCCTTACGGCAGCGGAAACGAATTCATACTCGATGCCGGCGCTCTCGAAACCGAATCGAAAGTGGTGGTGCAGGTATTCGAGGCCAAGGCTCCCTATACCCTTTTCCTCGGCGACTTGGACAAACAGGAGCTTGCCAATCTTATCGACGAAAGAGTGAGCATAGACAAGTATCCGGGCATCAAGGTCGGCTCGCTCGAACAGGCTACCAACGATGCGGGCAACTGGGAATAGCCGAAGTTCGGTTTCAGACACTCTGTCCATCCGGTTTTCGCCGGATGGACTTGCTTTCGGGCCCTACCGGCTGACGTATGAGGGCGGTCCGGAAAGCAGGGGAGGCGAAGCCGTACGGTATCTGGCCGCGAACCTGCCGCAGGATTATGCCGGGCGGATAGACGTATTTTTCGAAACGTTTTGCATGACGGTTTTCCCTTCCGAAGCAGGATTTTCTCCCGAGGCTGCCCTTGCCGCTGTCGGTTTCGCTATTCGGGAACACGAAACCGCATTGGTGACGCAGCCTTCCGAAGATGTTTCCGTAGCCGTTGTCGCGGACCGGGAACCGTTGGTTTATCTGGCAGGCCGTTTCGGCCGGGAGAATATTTCGGCATTCACTCCGTTCGACCGTATTATTCCACTTCTCGGAGGCTGCTCCGGCCCTTGTGTGGCCGTATGGCTCGCCGAACGTTTCGCGTATGCGAGTCGTTACACCGCTTCGGGAGGGCCGGATGCGATAGAGGTGTATCCGTACAGGTCGGAAGCAGACCTCGTTTACATACTGTCGGTGCTTGCAGCGGAAGGCGGGAAAACGGATATATTGTTGTGCGGACCGCACGGGGCGGAATACAAGGCGTCCCTCGGACGCGTTTTCAGACGTTTGCGGTGCGTATAGTCGGCGGGAAATACCGGGGACGGACTATCGCTCCGCCGCGTAACCTGCGGGCGCGGCCCACGACCGACTTCGCCAAGGAAAACTTGTTCAACGTGCTTTCCAATCTGGTGGACTGGGAGGAAACGGACGCTCTCGACCTTTTCTCCGGAACCGGCTCGATAAGCTACGAACTCGTTTCCCGCGGGGTCCGCTCGGTGACGGCGGTGGAAATCAACCCGGTACATGCCTCGTTTATCCGGCGTACGGCCGAAGTGCTTGGCGCGGACAATATTACGGTGGTGAAGGCCAACGCGTTCCTTTATCTTAAAAGTTGCTCCCGGCAGTTCGGCCTGATATTCTCGGATGCGCCCTACGACCTGCCGGACGCAGGGGATGTTATAGACTTGGTAGAGGAACGCGGGTCGCTGCTGCCGGGCGGCCTGCTGGTCTTCGAGCACTCGTCCGGCCGCGATTATTCCCGGCATCCGTGGTTCGTGCAGCACAGGCATTACGGCAGCGTGAATTTTTCCATTTTCCGCCGTCCGGAACAAGCAGGCGAACCGGCCGCCGGTTAGCGATACCGTCGTTTGCGTTTGCCGCACTCCGGCCGGGTACGGCCTCTGCACGAAAAGACCGTACCTTATCCGGTGTTTGTAATCTGTGTAATCTTTACGGAGCCGTATCCGCTTCGGCAGTTCCTTCGCAGTTCTCCGAGCCGTCCATGCAGCGCCGGTAAAGCTCCTGTTTGTGCCGCTCTACAAGCTCGTTCAGATTGTCCATATTCTTCCTGTCCGCATCGAAGAATGTAGAGTCGATTCCGAACAGCTCGTTCACCAGACATTCGGCTATGCTCCGTGCTCTTGCCGAGTCCACTCCCTTGTCGATAAAAGGCGTCATAACCGCGCGTACGTTGGCTTCATAGTTTTCCTCGAACGCCTGTTTGTGGGTTTTTCGGGGCGAACAGGAAACGGCCGCCATAACCGCTACGGTCAGCACGGCGAGTTTGATAAGCATGTTTTTCATCACAACCATTCTTTAGCCGGTTTGGTTCCTGTTTACTGTGCGGACTCGTTACAATATACGGTTTTGACAAGTAAAATGCAATAGGCCTGTGGCTTTACTTCTGGAGCCGGATGAATTTTATGATGTGGCGAGAATCGGCTGGTTTCCGGTCCAAGAAATTCAAACGGGTTTGTAGTATCCCGTATGGCTTCCTTTTCAAAGGATTATTCATTGGCTCAGGGTTCAGCATAAAATTTGTGCGCCGGATTTGCAATTCGGGTTTTTTGTATTACATTTGCAACGCGAAAGCGAAACGGTGTGGTAGTTCAGTTGGTTAGAATACCTGCCTGTCACGCAGGGGGTCGCGGGTTCGAGTCCCGTCCATACCGCAGATGCGGTTTCGTCCGCACCGCTTTCCCTAATGAAGCCTCTTATTCGAGAGGCTTTTTTTATTGCGCAATTCGGTGCAATAAAGCTAATAATCACTGTTTTACGCGTTGTGTCCGACCGGTCGGCCCTTCGGGGGCGCGGGTTCGAGTGCCGCAGGTTCCGGCAATCGAAAGCCGAAAAGTTCCGGCCAAAACGTAGGCCAAAGAATTTTGACCGGTTTTGGCCTACGGATTAGTCAACAAAGCACTTGTTTACTGCAACTTGCATAGCGATAGTCGATGCTTCCCGAATTACTTTTGTGCCACTTAAAACAGTACGACTATGGGAAGGGAAAGAGTATCGTTCAAAATCACATTCTACCTGCGAAGAACGCGGGTAACCAAAGCCGGGCTTGCTCCGATTCTATCGCGCGTATTACTCTGTCCGCGAAATGAAAAACAGGCGGAATAAAGCAATGGGCATCGATAACTAAACCAATCCGAGAACGAACATGAAAAGCAAGATTCGGTATAATGAGGATACCGAAATAACTGTTATCCATGGAGAGAACGGATAGGTAGAAAGCATTTGCCTTAATGACGTCTGCAAGATTTTAAGTCAGGATAACTTAATAGCTTCGGGAAAGATTCGTAGCCTGTGTCCGCAATTCCATGTTGAGCGTAACAGATATTACAGTCCGATAGGTGAATGTAAAAAGCTGGTTAACGTCCTTTCCGAAGGCAGGAAGTATAAGCTTGGCATTTATAACCATAAAGATAAAGATTACTGTACTTTTTCTTTACAAAGAAAAAGTACCAAAAAGAACTTATACAAAAGCCTGCGGCTTTTGGGCAAGGCGGAACTATGGAAGGAAAGACCGGATTGGATAAAGCAAAGGGAGCGCCTTCACAGGAGGCGCTCCCTGAAAACAATCGCAGCAAGATTGCCGCTACGACTGTTTATCTTCACCCTCCGCCACTCCCGGCGGCAGAAGCTGACGGAAAGCGCCTTCGTCGGTAATCCGGTACAGATAGTAGTTTATGGGCAATTTAATACTATGAGCCGTGGCCGTTGAGTTGTCATAATTAACGCCTCCGAAATAGTGTTCTTGCAACAGGATTGCGCCGTCGTCTAATAAATAACCGTAAATGTGGGTTCCGCAGTCAATGGAATAGTCGCTGTATGTCAGCAACGCAACAGAAACGAGCTGGTCGCCGCGTACGTTTACCAAATAACCGACTTTGACATAATCATAATATGATTCTTCGATTGCTGGATTGAATGTACTGTAAGTAATTATGTAACTGTCGAATTTGTCGTTCAACAATACTTTCCCGGAAACGAGATACTCATTCAGCGGATAAAGCAGAAGCCCGTTCGGGACGGACCATTTTCCTGCAAAATCTTTACGGTTTTCTACGATTAAAGAATCGAGTTTTTTTGCAGAAGACGCAGATAGCTTGACGCCTGCTGCCGAAACATCCCATGCCTCGGAATCCGAAGATTCGACCTTCCTAATGCACATCCCGGCTATACTATCGGCAATAATAACTGCTTTAGTTTTAAAAACCGGTAAAGTATCTATCCCGGACGGAAGGCTAAACTCGCTTATCTCTGTATTAGCATTAATGTAATGAGGCATTTCGTATGATTCCGCCCAATTCAAATAATCGACGGCCGTGTACACGTCCTGTAATCCGGACAAGGCACCTGCATTAATCTTAGCGAGCATTGCCGAATCCTTTACCAATTCAGTAGGGTCGAACTCGGTCTGGCGGTAAAATTGCGGTTTCTCCTCACCGTAAGGCTCTGAATAGATAGCGATACTGTCCGTTGGGTACATGCCACTTAAAATCGGGCACATTAATATTCCTGCTAACAGTCCATTCATAATTCTAAAATTTAATATCATCCAAAATGCCACTGAATGGCGTTTTACGTAAAATAGGAAAGGTTATGCGGGGAGATGAAAGTTTGTCAGGTTTATACGGCCTCATCCCGAAATAATAGTTCTGCCAATTAGACTGCCTTTTGCTTCGATTTAGGAAAAATCGAATCCCCTTCAAATTTATTGCTGTATGAAAGTAGTCGTTACCCATTGTCGAACGGAGCATTTTTCAGACGTAACCGAATCTTTATCCGATACCGAAGAAACCGAATGCCCGTCGCGCGGGCCGGGGCCGGAGTCGGCCCTCGTGCCGGGGGAGCTTAGTCGTCCGTACCTTTCAGTGCCGCGAGCAACTTTTCGGCGGTCGCCCGGTCGGGCGTGCTCAGGATAACCGGCGGCTCCTGCGAGCTGGTGACTGTAAGATAAGGCCCTTTGTCGGATGCGCGTATGAACAACCTGCAACGGCCGTATTCTTCTACTTCGAACCAACCTTTAAGCGTGCCGCCTAAAGCAAAACCGTTGGTGCGGATAAGTACTCGCGGAAGCGAGTCCGAGAGTTCGGCATTTACGATTTCTTCGACGGGAATGCTGAAACCGTACATGCCGGTAATCTGCATAAAGCCGTCGTCCGTTTTTATCTTCGCGGGAAGCATGCCGTAAAGTAAGAGAGCGACCGCCGCCGCGGTTGCTATGCCTGCCGTTATGTAACCCGCAATTTTGTTTTTTCTTTTGTTGTGGTCGTATTTCTGCGCTTTTACGACGGTCACGACTACTCCCGCCAGAAGAATTGCCAGCGAAACCGTACCGGCAGCGGCATACAGCTTGATAACATGCAGCAGCAGGCCCGCAACGATTGAGGATGCTCCTGTAAGAATCAGTCCGTTGCGCAGGAAGCGGGCGAGTCCTTTTATGTCCACGTTCTTTCGCTTTTCCGCCGACATGGTGTTGTATCCGGCTATCATTTCGGGCGCGGCCCGTACCAAGAATCCGATTCCGATGAAAATAAGGCCGGGTAAAATCAATCCTATAATCATAGTTTGGGCATTACGGTATGAATATGGTCAAAGATAAGGAAAATCTACGGACCGCCTCTCAGAATAATTTTCTTGTTACGAAACGGACACGTCCTGATTTTCTTCCTTGATTTTCCGGTCGAGCTGCCTGAATTCGCGGGTTATCAGAAACAGGGCCAGAGTGACGGCGGCGCTGTCGGCTATGGGACCGGCGAACATTACGCCGTCTATTCCCAGATAGCGGGGAAGCATGATAATAAGCGGCAGCAGGAACAATATCTGACGAGTCATGGACAACAAAATACCCATTTTCGCTTTCCCTATGGATGTGAAAAAGTTGGATGTAAGAGGCTGTATTCCGTTGGCGAACGTCATCAGCATGAAAATCCGGAAGTACCTTTCCGCGAAATGAAAGTACTGCTCGCTTCCGTCGCCGAAGACGGAGATTATCTGTCGCGGGAAAATCTGAAAGCACAGAAACGCCAACACCGATACGGCCGTTACGGCCCTTGCCGCCGTAAGATAAGTCCGCTTGACTCGAGCGTAGCGATGTGCGCCGTAGTTGAATCCTGCTATGGGCTGGCATCCCTGAGCTATTCCGAGCGTGAAGGCCATATACACCACGTTCACCTTGGAGATAACGCCCACCACGGCGAGCGGTATGTCGCTCCCGTAATCCGACATCCCCCCGTAGCCTGTGAGCGTGTTGTTCATGGTTATCTGCACGATGGTCATGGCTATCTGGTTGAAACTGGCCGCCGCGCCGAGCGAGGCAATCGCGCGTACGCAGCGCCGGCTGGGACGGAAACAGCGGCGGGTAAGACGTATGGTTTTGAACCGTGGCAGGTACAGTATCACCATGACGGCCGAGAGCGCCTGACTTATGACCGTGGCCCATGCCGCTCCGGCTATTCCCATATCGAGCCAGAATATGAAAACGGGGTCGAGTATCATGTTGAGTACCGCTCCGCTCGCGAGGCAGTACATAGAGTACGTAGGACTTCCGTCGGCCCTGACGAGCTGGCTGCATGCGGTGGTGAAAATGACCAGCGGCATTCCGACGGACGTTATTCCGGTGTATGTGAGCGCCAGAGGCAGTACCGTAGGCGTCGCTCCGAAAGCCGTCATCAATGGACGCAGAAAAGCTATTACGAGCACTGCGAGAACCGTACCGCTGAGAGCCATAAGGGTTATGCCGGTTCCGGCTATGCGGGCCGCGCGGATGCTGTTGCCCCGGCCCTGTTCGAGGTTGAAATTGGAGGCGCTTCCTACGCCCAGCAGCAAGGCCAGGGCGGTGGCGGTGGTAGTGAGCGGAAACGCTACGTTGGTGGCGGCATTGCCCAGCATGCCGACCCCCTGTCCGATGTAGATTTGGTCTATGATATTGTATGCGGCGCTTACCAGCCACCCTATGATGCTGGGCACGGCGAATTTGAATATCAGCCTGCCTATCGGGGCCGTACCGAGCGGATTGGGAACCGTGACCTGCGGGGTTTTCATTTCGGGCCGTCGGTGTTCAGCAATGCTCTCATCTGCCGTTTGACGCTGGCTTTCCACATGTCGGTGAAACCTTCGGCTTCCGTACCGAACATTACCTTCAGCAGATTACCGGTGAGAAACGGAAACGTAAGCTGACTGAAGAATGTCACGGCGACTACCGGAACCGGCACCCGACGTATGCGCCCACCGGCCGTTTCGGTTTCGAGCAGTCGCTTCAACGAAGCCAGGAACCGGTCGTAGCCGAGCCTCCGCATCACCGCGACGAGGTGGGCCGGGTCGCGCTGTACTTCGCTTACTATAAATCGCGGCAGAAAAGGATGCGATGCATATACGGAAATATATCGGTCGATTATCCTGTCCACCTTTTCGAAGAACGGTATGTTTTCCGACAATATGGGCTCCGCTCTGGGTACGAACGAACTTACCAGACGCGAGAACACTTCTTCGTACAGCCGGTCTTTGGTGCGGAAATAATAATGCAGGGCCGGACGGTTGATTCCCGCCTCGGCCGCTACGGCGCTCATGCTCGTGCTTTCGAATCCGTCGCGGATAAACAGTTTTACGGCTGCCTGCAATATTTTTTCCTCCGTGCCGGATTCCTGTGATACGACTGCCATTGGATTACTGTTTTTACTGTATGTCAGACCATGCGTCTGACACAAAGTTAATGCTTTTCTCTTTCGGAGGCGGCACATCTCCGAAAATTAAGTTCTTTCCGGCTCCGACGCCTTGCAGGATTCACGACGTACATGCAGGAATTGCCGTATAGGAATTTCGTGCCGGTTTGGATTTTATCGACCGTTTATTTTTAAATTAGAATTCGTGCAAGGCGAGGCATACAAAATCGAAAAAATTTGCTTATACTTGCGTAAATCAATACTAAATGCTTATGTAGCGATTTACGACGGGACATACAAAATAGAAGCGTAAACTCATATTTCGGTTTCTGAAACTTAGACAATTTCAAACGCCACCGAAGGAATGGAGCAAAGCGTTCACGTTACGGACAACGTGGGCTTTATTCTTTATTCGGTGGCAAGGTAGTCTAAGACCTCAGGAACCAATGAGAATTCAGTCCGCGTTTTTATTTTGTCTTCCGGCCGGCGGCAACGGTTCGATTACTAACCTTTTATACTATATGCTGTGAAGACAAACTGTTTTTTATTTTCTTTCATCGGAATGTTCGCAGCGGCACTTGCCGGATGCGGCGACAGCGAACAACCGGTTTATCCGGATACGGACGTTACGTTGGAGCCGGCTTTTCTGGAAGCCGGATGCGGCTATACGGTTGCGCGGGTGAGAATATCATCCACGGTTCCGATGGACTTTTCAGGATTGACGGTGAAAAGCGACGCTCCCGGCTGGTGCACGGTTTCGCCGGAAGGAACTTCCGAAGTCCTGCTGGTAAGGTTGAGGGATAACCTTTCCCGCAACGGGCGCAGCGCCTCCGTTACCGTGTCGGGTTCCGACGGCAAGACGCTCTGCACGCTTCCGGTACGGCAGCGCGGTTTGAAAATTATGCCGGAGCCTGCCGTTCTGACTTTCGGTTACGGCTCCTCGTCTTCCCGGGTCAGAATCGTGTCGGCTTCCGCAGTGGATTTTTCCGGATTGAGTGCGCAGAGCGACTCTCCCGAATGGTGTACGGTCGCGGCCGGAGATAGGCCGGACGAATTCATCGTTTCGACGGGTATAAATTCCGAGCCGGAGGAACGCCGGGCGATAGTGACGGTTTACGGAACCGACGGCGAGGCGCTCCGGTCGTTGCCGGTAACGCAGGGGACATCCGAATTTACATTGTACCAATCCGTTCTGTATGCCGACCGTAAAGCCGGCGAATTCGCCGTCGGGTTTGCTCCGGACGATACGGAGCCTGCGCTCGTATGCAGCGAGCCGTGGTGCACGGCGACGGCCGAAGCCGGAACGATAACGGTTAAGGTGGGGGATAACCCCGGTACGGAACAGCGCACCGCCGAGGTTTCGGTGTCGGTGGACGGCGTCGTACGCACGCTGACGGTAATGCAGGGATGTTATGCCGTAGGCGATGTTTACCGCGGCGGGAATGTGGAAGGGGTGATTTACAGGCTTTCGGAGGATAAGATGCACGGAGGGATAGTATCGCCGCGCGAAACGCTGTGCCAGTGGTCTTCGGTGTATCGTACTACCGGCGCGTCCGACCCGGACGACGGACGCGCCAACACCGGCGTTATCCGTGCGTTGTCCGACTGGCGGGAATACTATCCGGCTTTTGCATGGTGCGATGCCGAAAATACGGAAGGGAACGCTATTTGGTATCTCCCTGCTTTCGGCGAACTGTGGGCCATATGCGAAAATTACGAGGCTGTCAACTCGGGCCTGCTGCGGGCGGGAGTAAATCCCCTTACCGATATGCAGTATTACTGGTCGTCCACCGAGTTGAACAACAACGACGCCTCCAATGTGCGGCTGTCGACGGGCCACTATAATATTTTCCAGTACAAAACTAATGAATACAGCGTGCGTGCCGTAGCGGCTTTCTGAATGGGACGCATTGTAGAACGATTACCAACCTGCTTAAATATAATATTATGAGAACCAAATCTTTGTTTTGTGCCGTGTTTGCGGCGCTCATGCTGGCGGCCGGATGCTCGGACGGCAACGAACCGGAGCCGACTCCGGGACCGAACGGAGGGGACAACGGGTATCCCGACCCCGAGGGAACCGTGGTGCTTTCCATGTATAACAGCGACAACGGAAAGACCTTGTTGGGCGATTCCGGAATATTCATCGACCGGAACAACCGTTTCGCCGGCGGCCGGTTCGTTTCTATCGGAGAAATGAAAGGCGTCGCCGACATAAGCGAAATCCCCTTGACCGGCTGGACCGAAACCGTGCCTGTGGTGAACGGAGCGGGCTATGTGGCTTACTCGGAGGTTCAGAAGCGTTTTTACAGATTCTATGTGTCGCGGCTTTTGGGGACGGACGAAGCGGTAACGGGAGCGGAGATAAAATATCTGGTTCCTTTTTACGGAGCCGACGAGCCTGCGAAGCCGGAAAGCGAAACGATGACGTTCGGATGCGAGGGCGGAAGCCGCGAACTCGGTCTTACCAACTCGAGTGCGGTGATTTTTACCGTCGAAGCGGAGGGGTGCAGCGCGGAGGTAGTTTATTCGAAGGATTATTCCTTCCTGCCTGCGGGCGTCAGGATTACCGCCGAGCCGAATCCGCTAGCTTCGGTAGCGTCCGGGAGAGTAGTGCTTGCGACCGCTTACGGAAGCGAAACCGAGATAGAGGTGAGAATATCCGGAGGAGAGCCGTATATGACGTTCGAGCCGGCCGAGCTTTCTATGACCCATGCGGGAGGCAGCCGAACGGTGGTGCTTGCAACCAATGTCGATTTGTCCACGGTAACGATTGAGAGTTCCTCCTCGTGGTTCGGGGCCGAAGCGGCCGACACGCCGGGCGAATACGTCGTAACGGTCGATGTCAACGGAACCGAAGGAGCGCGCGAAGGAATCCTTACGGCGTCGGTTCCGGACGGTTCGGCGAAGGCGGAGCTCGTGATTTCGCAGGATTTTCTGGAATATACCGTTTCGGCCGAGGCGCTCGATTTCGACAGGACTGCTTCGGAGCAGACGTTTTCCGTCCTTCCGGTGGACCTTGTACCGACGGCCGAGAGCGCCGACGGCTGGTGCACATGCGAAGTTTTCAGCAACGTGGTGACCGTAAAGGCAGAAGCTAACGACACCGGCGCCGACCGGACCACTACCGTGACGGTATCGGTCGACGGCGTAGAGCGCACTCTCGAAGTAAGGCAGGGCCGCTATGCGGTTGGGGATTACTACGATGTCGGAGGAGTGCAGGGAATCGTGTACGACGTGCAGGGTTTTCACGGAGGCATAGTTTCGATAGAAGTAAGGCACAACGTTAAATGGTCCACGGAATACGCCGTTACCGACGCCACGGACGAAAGCGACGGGATGAACAATATGAACGTTATAAAAGCTCGCCCGGACTGGATTAACCTTTATCCGGCGTTCGCGTGGTGCGAAGCCAGAAACACCGGCGGCGTGACCGGTTGGTATCTCCCGTCCGTGGACGAGGTAAAGAAAATCTGCGCCGGCCACGTGGAGATAAATGCGGGGTTGGAGGCCAGAGGAGGGGATTTGCTGACGAATGGACACTATTACTGGACCTCTACCGAGGCGAACGAGTACAGTGCCAAATACGTGCAGTTCCTCAACGGTTTCCTGACGCAGTATTATAAAAAGGACGATTATTCCGTCAGAGCCGTCAGGGCTTATTAGACCCGTAAGGGTCGTTTCGTTCCGGGCCGGGGTATCCTCCGGCCCGGAACCGTTTTTAAATTCACAGCCTTATGGAATACTTTTTCAGCCGGCCGTCGAGCATGTGTTCCGGAATTATCCGCTTGACCGTATCGGCTATCGCGTTGAGCATCCGTTCGCGTACGAAATCCCGGCGGATGACCAGAGATATTTCCCTGACGGCCGGAGGCGAATCTATGGGTCTTATTCCGCGGAGCTGTTCGTCGGAAAGAAAACGCAGGTGCAGTTCGGGGATAACCGTGTAACCTCCGTTGGCGTCAACCGTACGTATAAGGGTATCTATGCTTCCGGCTTCGTAGATACCGTCCTGCAACGGACGGCGTGTGCAGAAGTTGAAGATTTGACTGCGCATGCAGTGGCCTTCCCGCAGTATCCACAGGCCCTCGGACGGCAGCATGCCGGCGTTCAGCGGCTCGTCCGGTGCGGTTGCGTCGGGAGGGAAATAGGCGGCGAATTTTTCATAATAGAGGGGTATTTCGAGCAGTTTCGGGCTTCCGAGCGGCGTTGCCAGTACTCCGGTGTCCAGCGTTCCGCTTTCGAGGGCGGCCGTTATGTCGCATGTAATCATTTCATGTACCGTAGGTGTTATATCCGGATAACCGGCCCTGAACAAGCGTATGAATTGCGGTATCAAATAAGGCGCTACCGTGGGAATCACTCCCACGGACAGCGGGCCCGACAGAGTTCCGGTTTCGGCCGACACCATTTCTTCCATTCGCTTCATATCGCTCAGAACTGCCCGCGCCTGTCCGATTAAACGGCTGCCCAGAGGAGTAGGCTCGACCGGATGACGGCTTCGGTCGAATATGGCCGCTCCGAGCTCCTCCTCCAGTTTCCGTATCATGGCGCTGAGGGTCGGCTGCGCCACCCCGCATTCTCCGGCCGCCCGGACGAAATGCCGGGTGTCATCGAGAGCCACTATGTATTCCAGTTGTTGTATCGTCATATTATAGATGCAATCTATGCAAAGATAGATAATATCTGTTTGATAAATGAAAATCCGGGTAATATTTTTGCATTGTCTAAACAGGAAAATAACCTAATAAATAACTGTCATGGAAAACGAAACAAGCTACAAGATGCCGAGGCTGGGCGACAAGGCTCCCTCTTTCGAGGCATCCACTACTCAGGGACACATCAACTTTCCCGGCGATTTCGAGGGAAAATGGATAATCCTTTTCAGTCATCCGGCCGATTTTACTCCGGTATGCACCTCCGAGTTCATGACGTTCGGCAAAATGGCGGACGAGTTCGAGGCGCTGAACTGCCAGCTCGTCGGGCTGTCCATCGACGGATTGTACAGCCATATCGCGTGGCTGCGCACGATTCACGACAAAATCGAGTATAACGGTATGAAGAATATCGAAATCCGTTTCCCGCTTATCGACGACGTGTCCATGAACGTGGCCCGGATGTACGGTATGCTTCAGCCCGGCGAAAGCAAGACTCAGGCGGTGCGTGCGGTCTTTTTTATAGACCCTAAAGGCGTTATTCGTACCATTATCTATTACCCGCTGGCTTTAGGCCGGAATTTTGACGAAATCAAACGTGTGCTCGTGGGCCTGCAGACCATCGACAAGTTCGGGGTTGCGCTTCCGGCCGACTGGCGTCCGGGCGGCGAGGTGATAGTTCCTACCGCCGGTTCGTGCGGCGCAGCCAGGGAACGTATGCAGGACACGTCGGGAGGAATGAAATGCTATGACTGGTTCTTCTGTACGAGGCCGCTTCCTAAAGAGCAGATTGAAAAAGAATTGGGAACAGAAGTATGACAGGCGGCCGCCGGCCGGGCCTCATGACCCGGCCGGTTTTATATACTGCACAGGTATGATAGTTTTGGATAGGGAGCGATGTCCCCACAACCACCTTTGTCCGTTGATAAAAGTATGTCCCGTGGGAGCCATAACTCAGGACGAGGAAGGATATCCGTCGGTCGATGCCGATGCGTGCGTAGAGTGCGGCAGGTGCGTGGAAAGATGTCCCATGAAGGCGATGAAGCTGACCCGGACTGCCGACGGCGTCGCGGAACTTACGGCATAGAGGCCGCCTTGAAGCGCTTCCGGGCGGCTCGTCCGGGAACAATCGTCAAGCATTACGGTAAAACGGTCATTGACGTCGCTGCGAAATGTCGCGATATTTGCAACGTAAACGGCGGATAACCGTTTCCGGCGACTCGCGGCCGCCGGATAAAATGCAAGGATTATGAGATTTGTAAAATTGATGTTGGCATCTGTAGCTGCGGTAAGCGTGCTTTCGGCATGCGGCGGCAACCCGAAACGCCAAAAAACTGAAAACGGAAAAATGGAAGTCAAGGAACTTACCAGAAGCGAATTTATCGACCGGGTTTATAACTATGAAAAGTATCCCGGAGAATGGAGGTACGAAGGCGACCGGCCCGCCCTGATAGATTTTTACGCTACGTGGTGCGGCCCGTGCAAGGCCATGGCCCCTATAGTGGAGGATATGGCCGACGCGTACGGCGACAGAATAGCGGTTTACAAAGTGGACGTGGATAAGGAGCCGGAACTGGCGGCTGCATTCGGTATCCGCAGCATCCCGACTTTTTACCTTATTCCCCTGTCGGGCAAACCGACGGTAATACAGGGAGCGATGTCGAGGCAGCAGTTGGCGGGTCAGATAGACCATGCTCTGCTGAACGAGTCGGTCCGGAGGCAGTAGGGATACATTCCGATGCGTTAAAAAACCGCCTGCTAAAATCGCAGGCGGTTTTTTGTAGCCCGGAGAGCGGCTATGCGCTCGTAATCCCGATTATGCCCTTGTCGGAGCAGCGTACGAAATCGAGTATGTATTCTATTTCCGGGCTCACAGGCACGGTTTCGCGCACCCGGCGGAGCGAGTTTTCCACGCTGGTTCCGCTCTGGTAGAACTGCCGGTAAGCTTTGGCGATATTGTCTATTATCTCTTCCGGAAGATGCGCCCGCTTGGACAGTATTATCGAATTGATGCCGTAATATGTTATCGGATTGTGGGCCGCTATTATGTAGGGCGGCACGTCCCGGTTGGCGCGGCAGCCGTCGCGGATGAATGTCCAGCTTCCCACGTGGCAGCCGTGTTTCAGGATTACGCCCTGTCCCAGAAACGCGTTGTCGTCGAGCGTACAGCACCCGGCCGTTTTCGTGCTGTTTCCGAGTATGCAACTGTTTCCTATGCGGTTGTCGTGGGCTATATGCACTCCTTCCAGCAAAAAGTTGCCGTCGCCTATGACGGTGCTGCCGTCGGGGAAAGTGGCCCGGTTGATTATCACTTTCTCGCGGATGGTGTTTCCGTTTCCTATGAGCAGCACGGTGCGGTCGCCCCTGTATTTGAAGTCCTGCGGGGCGGCGCCTACTATGGCTCCCTGGTAAACGGTGTTGCCGTGCCCCATCCGCGTGCCGGCCAGAATGCTGGCATACGGCATAATGATGCAGTTGTCGCCTATCTCCACATCGTCGTCTATATAGGCGAAAGGGTGAACGGTAACGTTTTCTCCGAACCTCGCCCCCGGGTTTACGTATGCCAATGGACTTATCATAGCTTTAACGTTTTAGGTCGGTTAAGGATTCCCCGCGACCGCCGCCGAGGGCGTGATACAGGTTCACCACTGCCTGTATGCGCTGGAAACGGTCGCTTATCACGGACAGTCGGGCGCTCAGAAGCTGTTGCTGTGCCGTCAATACCTCCAGATAGGTGGAGGAGCCGAGCGTCAAAAGCTGCTGCGTGTATTCGACGGACTGTTCGAGCGCCTTTATCTGGTTCTCGCGGGAGGTTATTTTCTCCCCGACGCTCGTGTACTGATAAAGGGCGTTGCTTACCTCTGCGCCCGCGTCGAGCAGCGTTTGCTGAAAGGCGATAAGGGTTTCCTGCTGTTGCGCTTTGGCTATGCGCAGGCGGGCGGTGTTCAGCCCCTTGTTGAATATCGGGGCCACCAGCGAACCGACCGCCGAGGCTATCATGTTCGCCGGGTTCAGAATCATTGCTCCCGCCTCATTGGTCCAACCGAACGTGCCGGTAAGCGAGAGCGAGGGATAGAAAGCCGCGCGGGCCACATTGGTCGCATAGTAAGCCTGCGCCAGCGCGGTTTCGGCAGCTCTTACATCGGGACGGTTCGACAGCATCAGGGCCGGGATTCCGGTATCGAGCATTTCGGGGAACAGTTGCGCGTCGAGCGTGCCGCGTTCGATGCTTTGCGGAACCTGTCCCAAAAAGGTCGAAAGCGAGTTTTCCGTTTCGCGTATGGACTGTTTCAGGTCCGGTATCGACGCTTCCACCATGTAGCTGTTGGCCCGGCTCTGTACCACTGCCGCCTCGTTCACCATGCCGGCTTCCTTCATGGCCACCATGGTCTCGACATTCTGTTTCCACAATTCCGACGTCTGTAAAGTAATGTCGAGCTGCTCGTCGAGCATCAGCAGGGTATAGTACATGTTGGCGACAGTGGCGATTACGCTCGTGCGCACCGCCTGCCGGTAGGCGTCGCTCTGCTCCACGGCTGCTTTGGCTCCGCGCTTGGAGTTGAGCAGACGCCCGAATATGTCTATTTCCCAGCTCGACGTTGCTGGAAGGGTATAGGTCCAGTTCGGTGTGTGCTTTTCGAAGCTGCTTACGCCGCCCTGAGGCGCGAGAGCCAGCGAGGGGGTATAGGCCAGCCTTGCGGAGAGCAGGGACGCTTCGGCTTCCCGTACACGGAGTGCGGCGGTGCGCAGGTCGGCGTTGTATTCGAGTCCCTGTCGGATGAGGTCCTGCAGATACGGGTCGGTGAAAACTTCCTCCCAAAGAAGGTCGCCCATACTGATGCTGTCGTTTCCGGAAGCCGGGTATTCGGTTTCCGGTTGGCGGTATAGCGAATCGGTGCTTACTTCGGGACGCTGGTAGGGCTTGTAGATATAGCAGCTCGTCGCCCAAAGGGACACGGAAAGGATAAATATTATATGCGACTTTTTCATCTTCTAATCCGTGAATTGTTCTATTTCCGACTTGATTTCGGTATTGTCCACATCGGTCCACTTGATAGGCTTGAACTTCTCCTGCAACAGCTCGAACGCCACGAACAGGGCCGGGACGGCGAATATCTGGAGTATCATGCCTATGAGCATGCCGCCGATGGCTCCGGTTCCGAGAGTGCTGTTGCCGTTGGCTCCCACGCCGCTGGCGAACATGAGCGGCAGCAGTCCTATGACCATTGCGAGCGAGGTCATCAGAATCGGTCGCAGACGGGCGGCCGCTCCCTGAATGGCCGAAGCGGCTATGCTCATTCCGGTACGGCGCCTTTCGAGGGCGAATTCGGTAATAAGAATGGCGTTTTTCGCCAGAAGGCCGATAAGCATTATAAGCGCTATCTGCATGTAGATATTGTTCTCCACGCCCATCATCTGAGCGAACAGGAAGCTGCCCATAAGCCCGAACGGTACGGAAAGGATTACCGTAAGGGGCAGAATGTAACTTTCGTACTGGGCGCTCAGAAGCAGATAGACGAATACGAGGCACAGCACGAATATCAGCGCCGTTGTGCCGCCGCTCTGCTGCTGTTCCTCGCGCGTCATGCCTGAGAATTCGAAGTCGTAACCGGTAGGCAGCGTTTCTTCGGCTACCTGCAATATGGCGTCGATTGCCTGCCCGGAGCTGTATCCGGGGTTGGGCGTGCCGTTCACGTTTATGGACGTGAACATGTTGAAGCGATTGATATTGTCAGGCCCGTATATTTTGCGCAGCGTGATGAACTGCGTTATGGGAGCCATGCCGCTCGACGTGCGCACCTTGACGCTGTTGAGAGTTTCGGGGCTGACGCGCTGGCCGGCTTCGGCCTGTATCATCACGCGGTAAAGCCGTCCGAAACGGTTGAAGTTCGAGGCGTATATACCGCCGTAGTAACCTTGCAGTACCGACAGAATGGTGTTCGGGCTTATCCCGGCCTGCTTGGCCTTGGCTACGTCGATGTCCACCATATACTGCGGATAGTTCGGGTTGAACGACGTCCGGGCCGCCTCGATTTCGGGCCGCTCGTTGAGCTTTTCGAGGAAGTTCTGCGCCACCCTGTAAAATTCGTTCAGGTCGCCGCCGGTCTTGTCCTGAAGGTTGAGCTCGAAGCCGTTGGTTATCGAATACCCGGAAATCATCGGCGGGGCGAACAGCAACACGCGTCCGTCCTTCACCAAAGCCTGCGTCTGCATGTAAAGCTGGCGGATTACGGAATTTACGTCCTGTCCCTTTCCGCGCTCGCTCCAGTCCTTCAGCTTGCAAATAAACGTACCGTATGCGCTTCCCTGACCTGCTATAAAGCTGTAACCGGCTATTTCCGTGCGGCTCCTTACGGCCGGATTGGCGGCTACGAGACTGTCCACCCTTGCGAGCACTTTCTCGGTGTGCTCCAGCGAGGTTGCCGGCGGCAGGTCCACGGTGATGAAGAACGTGCCGGTATCCTCGTTGGGAACGAGTCCTGTCGGAGTGACCCGCATCAGTAGTACGAGCGCCGCGATGCTGACGGCTACCGCCGCGAACGAAATCCAGCGTCGCTTTATAAGCGTGGATATGCCTTTTTTGTATTTCCCCAACATCGCGTCGTAAGCGGTGTTGAACGCCCGGTTGAAACGCCGCATGAGGGTCATTTTCCTGCCGCTCTCATCCGTGTGTGGCTTGAGGAAAATGGCGCACAGGGCCGGACTCAGGGTAAGGGCGTTCACGGCGGAAAGCCCTATGGCTATGGCCATGGTAAGTCCGAACTGGCGGTAGAACACTCCGCTCGTTCCGCTTATGAAACTTACCGGAATGAACACGGCCATCATCACCAGCGTAATCGAGATGATGGCTCCCGATATTTCGCTCATGGCATCGACCGAGGCTTTAAGAGGCGACTTGTAGCCTTGGTCGAGCTTGGCGTGCACGGCCTCGACCACCACTATGGCGTCGTCCACAACTATGGCTATGGCCAGCACCAATGCACTGAGGGTCAGAAGGTTTATACTGAACCCGATAAGATACAGCACGAAGAACGTTCCGACAAGCGCCACCGGAATCGCTATGGCCGGAATCAGCGTGGAACGGAAATCCTGCAAGAACAGGAACACCACGAAGAACACCAGCACGAACGCTTCCAGCAGAGTTATGATGACCTCGTGTATGGACGCCATGAGGAAGTCGTTGGAATCGAGCAGTATATCGTATTTTACGCCCGGAGGAAAGTCTTTGGACGAGTTTTCGAGCAGTTCCTTTATCTGGTTTATGATTACGGTGGCGTTCGAGCCGGGCGTCTGGAATATCATAGCCGATACGCCGGGATGCCCGTTGGTCCTCGTGCCGAACGCATACGACAGGCCGCCCAGTTCCACGCGGGCCACGTCGCCCAGCCGCAGTACCTTTCCGTCGTCCGTCGCCTTGATGACTATGTCCTCGAATTCCTGAGCGGTCTGAAGGCGTCCCTTGTACTTCATGATGTACTGGAACGACTGGTCGCCGTTTTCTCCGAACTGACCCGGAGCCGCCTCCACGTTCTGCTCGGACAGCACCGCGCTTATATCCGAGGGCATCAGTCCGTACTGTGCCATTACGTCTGGCCTGAGCCAGATGCGCATGGAGTAATCGGCGCCCATAATCATGGCGTCGCCTACGCCCGGCACGCGCTGGATTTGCGGCAGTACGTTGATTTTTACGTAGTTTTGGAGAAAAGTTTCGTCGAACTGGTTGTCCGAACTGAAAACGCTGAACGCCATCAGCATACTGGTCTGGCGCTTGCTGGTGGTTACGCCCACGCGGGTCACTTCGGCCGGCAGCAGGCCCTGAGCCTTGGCCACCCGGTTCTGCACCATCACCGCCGCCATGTCGGGGTCGGTTCCCTGCTTGAACTGTATTTCGACCGATGCCTCGCCGTTGTTCGATGCGGTAGAGGTCATGTAGGTCATGTTCTCCACGCCGTTGATTTGCTCTTCCAGCGGCGCTATCACGCTGTTGAGCACCGTCTGCGCGTTGGCTCCGGTGTATTGCGTGTTTACCCTGACCGTGGGGGGAGCTATGTCGGGGTACTGCGTCACGGGCAGCGACACCAACCCCAGTATGCCCAGTATGACGATGATAATGGAAATCACCGTCGATAGTACCGGGCGATATATAAATCTGTCTAATTTCATTTTTCCTCTCGGTTAGTCTGTGCAAAGCCCTGCGGCTACCTGCCGGATTCGCTTTCGGATTCTTCGCTGGTTACGGTTTCCCGTAACCGGGCGTCTTCCTGCCCGGAAGTTGTCGGAGTAATGGTCATTCCGTCCCGTACGGAACTTCCGACGCCTTCGACCACAATCCGGTCGCCGGGGTTGAGTCCGGAGGATACTACGTAATTGATTCCGTCGTCGGTCGGCAGCACCGTTATTGCCCGCGAATGTACCTGCGAATTGCTGTCCACGGCATAGACGAATTTCTTGTCCTGAATTTCATAGGTGGCTTTCTGGGGAATGACCAGCATGGAATCGGTTTTTACCGGAATCAGAATCACTCCCGACGCTCCGCTGCGCAGTATGCGCTGCGGATTGGGGAAGGTCGCCCTTACGGATGCCGTACCCGTAGTGGGGTCGATTACTCCGCTCAGGGTTTCTATACGCCCGGACTGCGGATAAACCGAACCGTCGGCCAACTGGAGCTGTACTTCGGGCATGTTTTCCAACAGCGTTCCCGAGCCGTTTTTTCCTTTGCGCTCCAGCCCGAGCAGCTCCTTTTCGTTCATGGAAAAGTAAACGTACATCTGCGAATTGTCGGAAACGGTCGTGAGAGGCGTTGCCATGGACGGACCTACGAGGCTTCCCACACGGAACGGAATATCGCCTACCACGCCGTCCGAGGGACTCGTCACGCGCGTGTAAGACAGATTCTTGCGGGCATTGGCCAATTGCGCTTCGGCCTGTGCGAGCGCGGCCTGCTGCGACGCGAGGGAATTGAGCGACATTTGCAGTTCGTAGTCGCTGATTATGTTTCGTGAATTGAGCTCCCTTTTGCTGTCCGAAGTGATTTTGGCCGTGGCTACCTGGGCCTTGGCTACCTCCACGGCAGCTTGGGCGGCCTTTACGGCTTCGTCGTACTGTACGGGGTCTATTTCGAACAATACCTGACCCTTGCGTACCTGCGCTCCTTCGTCCACGTTGAGCTTGGTGACGAAGCCGCTCACGTTCGGACGAATTTCTATGTCCTGCCGGCCGCGTATTGTAGCCGGGTAGGAGTTGTTGAGTTCGAGGGAACCGGGCTCCACGGCCATAACCGCGTAGGCCGGAGGAGTGCCGCCGCCGGCGGTCTGCTGTCTGTTTCCGCACGCGGTCGCGGCGAGGGCGGCGAGAGCGGGAATGGCGAGCCTGAAAATCTGTCTTGTATCCATTATATGTTCCGTTTATATGTTTTCTTTTTATCTGGTTGTTCTTCGTCCCTGCGCCTACAGGCAGGGCGTCGCAAAAGTAATCAATTTTAACGGCTGACCCTCCGCCGGGGGCATGATTAAACCTTTTTCGGCTATTTTGAAGAACAAATCGGAAATTTGCGCTCGTTCCGTTCCGCACCCATATAATTGCTATATTTGGCCTGCGTTTCCGATAGCTGCTCGACAGTCGGAATCCTGCATTATCCAACGCCCGGACGGAACGGTTAGTATGTTCCGAAGTGCGCACGGATTGTTCGTTTTTTCCTGTTATGCGAAGAAATTGCCTTCGCCGGCGCGGCCGATGAATTTTATTCCCGGCGTTCGGTTTGTCCGGCAGGTGTCCGTTTAGACATGCGGCGGTGTCTTTACCGACGCTTCCGACGGAAAACTGAACGGCTGCCGGGACTTAAAAAGAGGAAAAAATTTCCGCGGCGGCTCGTATCGCTTGATTAATTTAACACTTAACTCTATATTTGTAAAAAAATATACTGCTATCGCCGACAGATTAAAAACATATCCCGAATGAACAAGCAAATAACCCTAAAAGAAGCCGTCTCTAAGGTAAGGGACGGCATGACGGTCATGGTAGGAGGCTTTCTGGGCTGCGGAGGCGCACGGCGCATTCTTGCCGCTCTGGCCGAAAGCGGAGTGAAGAACCTTACCGTTATCAGCAACGATACCGCCTATCCGGATGCGGCTCAGGGCCTTCTGGTCGCTAACGGACAGGTCGGCAGGCTTATAGTTTCCCATATAGGAACGAACCCCGTCACCGGGCAGAAGATGAATTCGGGGGAAATAGAGGTCGAGTTCGTGCCGCAGGGAACGCTCGCCGAGCGTGTCCGGGCCGCCGGCGCGGGACTGGGCGGCGTGCTGACGCCTACCGGTCTGGGAACCATCGTGGCCGAAGGCAAGCAGGTGATAAACATAGACGGAAAGGATTACCTGCTCGAAAAGCCTATCCATGCCGACATAGCCCTGCTGGGAGCTTCGCTGGCCGATACCGACGGCAATCTGGTGTATTACGGTACGACGCAGAATTTCAATCCGCTTATGGCTGCGGCCGCCGATACGGTGATTGCCGAGGTGGAACGGCTGGTGGAGCCGGGCGAAATTTCGCCTGAAGCGGTCCATACGCCCGCCATGTTCGTGGATTATATTTATAAAGCCGAATAATCATGACGAAAAAATCTCTTATCCGACTGCGCATGAGCTCGCGCGATGCTCATTACGGCGGCAATCTGGTGGACGGTGCGAAAATGCTGGAGCTGTTCGGCGACGTGGCCACCGAGCTGCTTATCGTCAACGACGGCGACGAGGGCCTGTTCAAGGCTTACGACAACGTCGAGTTCATGGCCCCGGTATATGCCGGCGACTATATCGAAGCCGAAGGAGAAATCGTTTCCGTAGGAAACACTTCCCGTAAAATGGTGTTCGAGGCCCGCAAGGTAATCGTGCCCCGTCCGGATATTTCCGATTCGGCAGCCGATGTGCTGGCGGAGCCGGTGGTTGTCTGCCGCGCCAGCGGAACATGCGTAGTACCCAAAAACTGTCAGCGTAAATAGTTATGGAGAAACTTATAATAACGGCCGCCATATGCGGGGCCGAAGTGCTCAAGGAGCACAATCCGGCAGTGCCCTACACGGTGGAGGAGTGTGCGAGGGAAGCCAAGTCGGCTTACGATGCCGGAGCGAGCATCATCCACCTGCACGTACGCGAGGACGACGGTACACCTACGCAGAGCAAGGCACGCTTCGAAGCCGTAATGGACGCTATATATAAGGTATGTCCCGACGTGATTATCCAGCCTTCGACGGGCGGAGCGGTCGGGATGACCAACGACGAGCGTTTGCAGCCTACCGAACTGGAGCCGGAAATGGCCACGCTCGATTGCGGCACACTCAATTTCGGCGGCGACGAAATCTTCGAGAATACGGAGAACACAATCAAGTATTTCGGCGAGCGCATGATTGAGCGCGGCATAAAGCCGGAGTGCGAGGTATTCGACAAGAGCATGATAGACATGGCCCTGCGCCTTCACAGGAAGGGATATATTCAGGCTCCGATACATTTCGATTTCGTAATGGGGGTCAACGGCGGCATAAGCGGCGACCTTCGCGACTTCGTGTTCCTGCGCGGCAGCATTCCCGCCGACTCCACCTACACGGTGGCCGGAGTAGGCCGTTACGAGTTCCCGCTTGCGGCTGCGGCCATTATCGACGGCGGCCATGTGCGCGTGGGATTCGAGGACAACGTCTATCTGTCCAAGGGCGTGCTCGCCCGCTCCAACGGCGAGCTGGTCGAGAAAGTAGTCCGTCTGGCCCGCGAATTCGGCCGCGAAATAGCCACGCCGGGGGAGGCACGCCGGATACTCGGTCTTAAACCCAGAAAATAATACATATAACTTAAATACAATGAAAAAAGGGAATAAATACGGAACCCACAGGGTCGTTTCGCCGAAAGGCGTTCTGCCGCAGCCTGCCGACAAGCTCGACAACAATATGGACGAGATATATGACAACGAAATCCTTATCGACGTCCAGACGCTCAATATCGACTCGGCCAGCTTTACCCAGATAGAGCAGCAGGCCGGAGGCGACAAGGAGAAGATAGCCGAAATCATGCTCGGCATCGTAGCCAAGCAGGGCAAGCACCGCAATCCGGTGACCGGTTCGGGAGGTATGCTGCTGGGCCGCGTAGAGAAAATCGGCGATGCGCTTATCGGCAAAACCGACCTGAAAGTGGGCGACAAGATAGCCACGCTGGTGTCGCTTTCGCTTACTCCTCTGCGCATAGACAAAATAAAGGAGATACGTCCGGACATAGACCAGGTGGACATCGACGGCAAGGCAATCCTGTTCGAGAGCGGCATATACGCCAAGATTCCGGACGACCTTCCGGAAAAGCTTGCCCTTTCGGCTCTGGACGTGGCCGGCGCTCCGGCGCAGACTGCCAAGCTGGTGAAGCCCGGCGATACGGTGCTGATAATAGGCGCCGGCGGCAAGTCCGGCATGCTGTGCTGCTACGAAGCGAAGAAGCGTGCGGGCGTGACCGGCAAGGTGATTGGCCTGTGCCACAGCCAGAAAAGTACCGACCGCCTGAAGGAGCTCGGTTTCTGCGATTACGTATTCTCGGCCGATGCTACGCAGCCGGTTGCCGTGTTGGAAAAGATAGAGGAACTTACCGGCGGCGAAATGTGCGACGTGACTATCAACAATGTCAATATCCCCGACACGGAAATGACTTCCATACTGTGCACGAAGGATACCGGCGTGGTGTATTTCTTCTCCATGGCCACGAGTTTCACGAAGGCCGCTTTGGGAGCCGAGGGCGTCGGCAGCGACGTAACCATGATAGTCGGCAACGGCTACACCAAGGGCCACGCCGAGATTACGCTTCAGGAGTTGCGCGAGTGCGAGAAGCTGCGCAAGGTATTCACCGAGCTTTACGCTTAGGAACGTATGCGTGTCGGCGGATGCAGATACGGAACGCACCGGGTGCTGTCGCCGGCGGGGACTCTTCCCCAGCCGGCCGACAGGCTCGACAATTCGACGGAGCTCTACGATAACGAGCTTCTTATCGACGTATCTACACTTAACATAGATTCGGCCAGCTATACCCAGATACGCGAGGCATGCGGTGCGGACGAAGCACGCATGGGCGACATGATATTTTCAATCGTGGAGCAGCGCGGAAAAATGCAGAATCCCGTGACCGGTTCCGGCGGTATGCTTATAGGCACGGTGCGGGAAATAGGCCCGCGCTTCCCGGCCGGCAACCGGCTGAAGGAGGGCGACAGAATAGCTACTCTGGTGTCGCTTTCGCTCACACCGCTGAAACTTCACCGAATCAAGCGCCTTTCGGCCGACTCCGAGCAGATAGACGTTGAGGCCGAGGCCGTCCTGTTCGAAAGCGGACTGTACGCCGTACTGCCGGACGACATCCCTCAGAAGCTCGCTCTGGCGGCTCTGGACGTGGCCGGAGCCCCGGCCCAGACGGCCCGGCTGGTGGAGGAGGGCGACACGGTGTGCATTATCGGCGGCGGAGGCAAGTCGGGCATATTGTGCTGCTATCAGGCCATGCAGAACGTCGGGGCGTACGGAAAGGTCATAGTGGTGGAGTACAGTCCGGAGAATGCCCGGCGTATCGAGCGAATGGGCCTTGCCACCGATGTCATAGTGGCCGATGCCCGCAACGTCATGGATGTTTACCGGCGGGTGATGGCCGTGACCGGAGGCCGCGGATGCGACGTGACCATCAACAACGTGAATGTGCCTTCCACGGAAATGACCTCCATTCTGGTTACGAAGGGGCAGGGATGCGTTTACTTTTTCTCCATGGCCACGAGTTTTACCAAAGCCGCATTGGGAGCCGAAGGAGTAGGCAAGGACATAAATCTTATAGTCGGCAACGGATATGCCAAGGGCCATGCCGAGCTGACTCTCAACATACTCAGGGAATCGCGCGAAATACGCGAACTGTTTGAAAAAATATATGTATAGGCCCGGCTTCCGTGGCTGCGGAAGGCGTAAGTTTAAAATCTATCTATTAAAAGTTCAGATATGAAGGAATCCAGACGGCACATTCTTTTTCCGGATGTGACGGACGAACAGTGGAACGACTGGAGATGGCAGGTTAAGAACCGCATAGAAACGCTCGAACAGCTCAAACGGTTCGTCAATCTCACCTCGGAAGAGGAGGAAGGCGTACGCACGTCCCTGCGTACGTTGCGCATGGCCATTACGCCGTATTATGTAAGCCTTATCGACCCGGACGACCCTGACGACCCCATTCGGCGTCAGGCCATTCCTACCGAAAAGGAAACCCATGTGTCGGCGGCAGACCTGCTCGACCCTCTGCACGAGGACGAGGATTCGCCGGTTCCGGGACTGACCCACCGGTATCCCGACCGTGTGCTGTTCCTTATCACGGACATGTGTTCGATGTACTGCCGCCACTGCACGCGGCGGCGCTTCGCCGGGCAGCGCGACGACGAATCGCCTTCCGAGCGCATCGACCGGGCCATAGAGTACATAGCCGCCACCCCTCAGGTGCGTGACGTGCTCCTTTCCGGCGGCGACGCGCTGATGGTCGGCGACCGCAAGCTGGAAGATATTATTTCCCGTCTTCGGGCCATTCCGCATGTGGAAATCATCCGTATAGGTTCGCGCACCCCGGTAGTGTGTCCTCAACGAATTACCGACGAGCTGGTAGGGATGCTGCGCAAGTATCATCCGGTTTGGCTGAACACCCATTTCAACCATCCGTCCGAGGTGACGCCCGAATCGGCCGCCGCATGCGCTCGTCTGGCCGACGCAGGCATCCCGCTGGGCAATCAGACGGTGCTGCTGCGAGGCGTGAACGACAGCGTCGAGGTTATGAAAAAGCTGGTGCACGAGCTGGTAAAGATAAGAGTGCGTCCGTACTACATATACCAGTGCGACCTGTCCATGGGACTGGAGCATTTCCGCACTCCGGTATCGAAGGGGATAGAGATAATAGAGAACCTTCGCGGGCATACGTCCGGCTATGCCGTTCCCACTTTCGTGGTGGACGCACCGGGCGGCGGCGGAAAGATACCGGTAATGCCGACCTACGTGATTTCGCAGGCTCCCGGCAAGGTGGTGCTGCGCAATTTCGAGGGCGTTATCACCACTTACACCGAGCCCTCGGATTACCGTGCCGACTCTTCGTGCGGGAAACCGGAGGAAACCGAAGGTGTCGCCTCGCTTCTGGAAGGAGAAACGATGTCGATAGAGCCGGCCAGATTGCAGAGAAAGGAACGGAGCCGCAAAGGTTGCCGCGATTAACGATATGCCGACCGGTGACGCTGGTGAGGGACATACTCGGCTGCCGCTCGCTGGCCATAGTGGGCACGGAGAAAAATACGGGCAAGACCGAATGCCTGAACTACGTGCTGCGTAACCTGCCGGCGGGGAATCCCCTTACGGCGGTTACTTCCATAGGCGTGGACGGCGAGAGGGTGGATTCTCTTACCGGAGGGGCGAAACCGGAAATAGCCCTGCCGGCAGGGATGCTGTTCGCCACGAGCGAGAAGCATTATGCTTCGAGGCGGCTGACGGCCGAAGTGCTGGATGTCGGCGACGACCTGACGGCTTTGGGCCGCACGGTCACCGCACGAAGCCTGCTGCCGGGCCGATTGATGCTTTCCGGACCCTCCACGACCGTTTCCCTGCGGCGTTGGATGGACGCCGTGGGACGCTTCGGGACGAAGCTCGTCATCGTGGACGGGGCGCTTTCGCGTCTGAGTTCCGCATCTCCGACGGTTGCCGAGGCGATGATACTCGCCACCGGAGCCGCTCTGTCTTCCGGGATGGATACGCTTATCCGGCAGACGGCGCATACGGTATCGCTTATAAGTCTTCCGGAGGCGTCGCTTTCCGTGAGGGAGGCTTTCGAGGATTCTCCGGCGGGCATAATGACCGTGGACGCCGGAGGCGCGGTGCAGGATTCGGGCATAGCCTCGGCGCTCGGTACGGCCGATGTGACTGCATTGGTGTCCGGGGCGTCGGCTCTGTACGTGGGAGGTGCTCTGACGGACAGATTCGCTTCTGCGATAAGGGCTTCGTGCGTCGGAGAATTGGAGTTGGTCGTACCGGATTTTACGAAGGTGTTCCTTTCCGCTCCGGTGCTGCGCTCGCTCGGCGATGCAGGAGTGCGGCTGACGGTCCTGAAACGCAGCCGGTTGTTGGCGGTGTGCGTGAATCCGTTGGCTCCGAACGGATACAGGCTCGATTCGGAACGGTTGTGCGCCGGCCTGTCGGCAGCGGTCGATGTACCGGTTTACGATATAATGAGATGCGACGATGTTGCTTAAAGAAGTGACGGACATACCGTGCGGGCTGAGATACATGCTTTCGGAACTGGAATTGTGCTCCGGAGCCTCCCGCCGCGTGCTGTTCGAAACGGAGATGATGACTCTTCCGGAACGCATAGCGGAGGAACACGGAGTTTTGCGGGAGTTTCTCGAACGCCTTGTACCCGGAAATTCCGTTACTACGCCGATGCGCGGCTTTTTGTTGAAACTGTCGTCTCTCAAAGACATGAAAGGCGTGCTGAACCGGTTGGGCAGCGGCATCGTGCTCGACGACGTGGATTTATTCGAAATAAAGCGGTTCGCCATGCTGTGCTCGGAACTGCGACCTTTGCTGAACGAGGCGGAGATAGGATGCCTGACTGTCCCCGATACGGAACCGGTAATCGACCTTCTCGACCCGGACGGCCTGCGGATTCCCTCTTTTTTCGTTTACGACAGCTATGACGACGAGCTGAGGATGCTTCGGCGACGCATAGCCGCGGAGCCAGACAATGCTTACGAACTTACGGCCCGTGCACTGGCTTTGGAGGACGGAATACGCCGACGGCTTACCGTAAGGTTGAATCCTTTCCGGAAACTGTTGGAAGGTGCTTTCTCGGTCGTCGTTCGTTTGGATATAACTTTGGCGAAAGCCCGGCAGATACGGAGAATGGATTTGGTTCTGCCGCGTCTGCCGGCCGAGGGAGATACCGTTTACGAAGGACTGTTCAATCCGGAAGTGGAAGCCGATTTGGCAGCGCGTGGAAAGGATTATCAGAAAGTGGATATACGGCTCGGACGGGAGCCGGTATGTATAGTAGGAGCCAACATGGGCGGTAAAACCGTGGTACTCAAGTGTCTTGCTCTTTGCCAGTTGTTATGCCAGTTCGGTTTCGGCGTCCCGGCGGCGGCAGCCGCCGTAGTGCCGGTAGAAAGAGTATGCTTCGCTTCCGGAGACTGCCGGCCGGAACGGGCCGGATTGTCGTCGTTTGCAGGGGAAGTGCGGGATATGGGTTCTATAATCGGCCGCGTACGAAGCGGAGAGAAAGTGCTCGCTCTTATAGACGAACCGGCGCGTACCACGAATCCGGCGGAAGGACGTGCTCTGGCCGAAGGGCTTATGGATGTTCTGGGGTCGCTCGGAGCGCGGGTGGCGCTTACGACGCACTATAACCTGCATTCCTGCGCGGGCCGAAGGCTGAAAGTCAGGGGACTCACCGAAGGCGGTATGGATTATTCCCTCGAGGAAATAGGAGCCGGACAGGTTCCGCACGAAGCGCTCGCGGTAGCGGAAATGCTGGGAGCGGATACGGAGTGGATAGAAACGGCCCGAAAACATTTGAACGAAACCCAAATCAACGAGATATAATGAATCGCAGTAAGTTAGGACTTGATTTCGATAAGGTTGCCGGTGCACGCGCCCTTGCGGCCCGCATAGCCGCCGACGTGCAGGACTTCGTGGAAGGCTACACTACGGTGGCGGTGGAACGCACTCTTTGCCGCCTTATGGGAATCGACGGCGTGGATGCCGACGGGGTTCCGCTTCCGAACGTGGTGGTGGATGCCCTGAAAGAAAAACATATACTCGGTCAGGGCGTGCTGTATTATCTGGCCGCGGCCATGAAGGCGACCGGGCTCGGCCCCCAGCAGATAGCCGAGCAGGCGGCGGAGGGCCGTCTGGACTTGGCCTCTATGACTGTCGATGCCCAACAGGTGATGCCCACGATAGCCCCATATGTGGAAAAGAGCATTTCCGTAATCCGCGGAAACCGGGAGCGTCGGGAAGGATACCTGCGCACGATAGGCGAGGGCAGGCGTCCGTACCTGTACGTCATAGTGGCTACCGGGAATATCTACGAGGACGTGGTTCAGGCCGAAGCCGCCGCCCGTCAGGGAGCCGACATAATCGCCGTGATTCGCACCACCGGCCAGAGTCTGCTGGACTATGTGCCTTACGGAGCCACTACGGAAGGATTCGGCGGCACGTTCGCCACGCAGGAGAATTTCCGTATAATGCGCTCGGCTCTCGACAAGGTGGGCGAGGAGGTGGGCCGCTACATCCGACTGTGCAACTACTGTTCCGGGCTTTGCATGCCGGAAATAGCGGTAATGGGCGCTTTGGAAGGGTTGGACGTGATGCTTAACGACGCTCTGTACGGAATCCTGTTCCGCGATATAAACATGCAGCGCACCCTTATAGACCAGTATTTTTCGAGAGTGATAAACGGATATGCGGGCGTTATAATCAATACCGGCGAGGACAATTACCTGACCACCGCCGACGCCTACGAGGAGGCCCACACCGTTCTGGCGTCCGACCTGATAAACGAGCAGCTCGCGCTGCTGGCCGGGCTGCCGGAGGAACAGATGGGGCTGGGACATGCGTTCGAGATGGACCCGATGATGGAAAACGGGTTCCTTTACGAGCTCGCTCAGGCGCAGATGACCCGCGAGATATTCCCGAATGCGCCGCTCAAGTACATGCCGCCCACGAAGTTCATGACCGGCAACATCTTCAGAGGCCATATTCAGGATGCACTGTTCAATATAATAGGTATATGGACCGGGCAGGGCATACAGCTTCTCGGAATGCCCACCGAGGCCATACACACGCCGTTCATGTCCGACCGATACCTTTCGATAGAGAATGCCCGTTACATATTCGGCAACATGCAGTCCATAGGCGACGAGGTGGAATTCCGCGAGGGAGGCATCATCCGCCGCCGCGCCGCCGAAGTGTTGGACAAGGCCTCGGCCCTGTTGGAGAGCATAGCGCAGGAGGGACTGTTCTCTGCGCTGGAAAAAGGCATGTTCGGCGACGTGAAGCGGCCGCGCAACGGCGGCAAGGGGCTGGAAGGCGTATGCGTGAAGGAAAAAAATTATGTTAATCCGTTTATCGGACTGATGAAAGGGGAGGAAAAGATATGAGCGGCGGACTGTATTCGATGTCGTCGAAGGATTTCGACAAAACGCTCGACCTGACGAAAGTGAAGCCCTACGGCGACACCATGAACGACGGCAAGGTTCAGTTGAGTTTTACCCTGCCGGTTCCGGCGGGCGACGAAGCCGTAGAGGCCGCCAAGCAGTTGTTGCGCTCCATGGGCTTCGAGGACGTGCAGGTGGTGTTTTACAGGGAACTCACTCCCGGGTTCACGTTCTTCAACTGTTACGGCTCCACGTCGCTGACGGTGGACTATTCGACCATTTACGTGCCGAAAGTCGAAAGCACCGTAATGGACATGCACGAAACGGACGAGTACATCCGCGAGCATATAGGCCGGCATCTGGTGGTCGTGGGAGCCAGCACCGGAACCGATGCCCACACCGTGGGCATAGACGCCATTATGAACATGAAGGGGTATGCAGGGCACTACGGTCTGGAACGCTACGAAATGATGGATGCCTACAATCTGGGCAGTCAGGTTCCCAACGAGGAATTTCTGGCCAGGGCGCTGGAACTCGGCGCCGACGCGCTTCTCGTTTCGCAGACCGTTACGCAGAAGGACGTACATATAAAGAATATGGTCGAGCTGGTGGAGCTTATGGAGGCCGAAGGCCTGCGCGACCGCGTAATCCTCGTCTGCGGGGGTCCGCGCGTCACTCACGAGTTGGCGAAGGAACTCGGATACGACGCCGGTTTCGGCATGAACACCTATGCCGACGATGTGGCTTCATACATAGCTCAGGAATACGTACGCAGACACGAAAACAAACAATAATCAAATCCCAAGCGATATGGATAAGAATGAAATCCGCGAGACGATAGCCCGCAGGGCAGCTCTCGAAATCCATGACGGCGACGTGGTCAATCTCGGTATCGGGCTTCCCACGTCGATTCCGGACTATCTGCCCGAAGGAATAAAGGTGACGTTCCAGTGCGAGAACGGCTTGTTGGGAGTAGGCCCCGCTCCGGCCGAGGGCGAGGAGAATCCCGATTACGTAAATGCCGGAGGCGGCTTTATCACCGCCATGCCGGGCGCGGCGGCGTTCGCATCCGACGTGTCGTTCGCCATTATCCGGGGCGGCCATGTGGATTCCACATTTCTGGGAGCTCTGGAAGTGGACGAGAACGGCGATTTGGCCAACTGGATTATTCCCGGCAAGAAGGTTCCGGGCATGGGCGGAGCCATGGACCTGCTGATAGGGGCCCGCAAGGTCGTGCTCACTATGGAGCATACGGCCAAGGGAGCGCCCAAAATTCTGAAGAAGTGCCGTCTGCCGCTTACGGCGGCCGGGCAGGTGAACCGCATCATCACCGAAATGGGCGTTATGGACATTACCCCCGAAGGGATAGTGCTGCGCGAAATCAATCCGGCATTCACGCCCGAGCAGGTGCAGGCCGCGACCGAGGCTCGGCTTATAATCGCCGACGACCTTAAACCTATGCAGGCATGATAAGGGTCGGCGACAGGTTCGAGTACGAGGTGAGCTTCACGCAGGAGCAGGTGAATACGTTCGCCGAGATTACCGGCGACAGGAATCCCATTCATATCGACCCCGTTTTTGCAGCCACGACGCGGTTCGGACGCCCGATAGTGCACGGCTTTCTTTCGGGAGCGGTGTTCTCCAAGGTTTTCGGGATGCTGTTTCCGGGTCCGGGCACGGTTTACATGATGCAGGAGATGCGTTTCGCCGGGCCGGTCTTCGTGGACGAGCCTTACACGGCGCGTTTCGAAGTGGCTGAGGTAAACACCGAAAAGCATAACGGAATAGTGGATTGCTCGCTGGTCAACAGCGAGGGGAAGGAGTGTATCGTAGGCCGGGCCAAGCTCAAGCACACCGGCGAATTCGTAGAGGAATGACAATTAAAATACAACAGCGATGAAAAGACTTGAAAACAGAGTGGCGATTATTACCGGCGGTACGGCCGGCATAGGGGCCGCCACCGCCGTGCGTTTCGCACAGGAAGGCGCCAAGGTGGTCGTATGGGCGCGAAACGAGCAGCGCGGCCGCGAAATGGTCGAAAAGGCGGCGGCCGAAGGGCTTGCCGTGGAGTTCGACCGGGTGGATTCGAGTAAGTACGACGAGGTGGAAGCCGGAGCCAAACGTGTGTTCGACAAGTACGGTAAAATAGACATTCTTATCAACAATGCCGGCATAACCAACGACAGTACGCTGAAGAAGATGACTCCGGAGCAGTGGCAGCAGGTCATAGACGTCAACCTGACAGGTACGTTCTATTGTGCCAAGGTCGTTTCGCAGTATATGGTCGAAGCCGGTTACGGACGCATAGTGAACGCTTCGTCGGTGGTCGGCCTTTACGGCAATTTCGGCCAGACCAACTATGTAGCCACCAAGGCAGGCATCATAGGCATGACTAAGACCATGGCCCGCGAGCTGGGGCGCAAGGGCGTTACCGTAAATGCCGTCGCTCCCGGTTTCATAGCTACCGAAATGGTGGCCAAGATGCCTGAAAACGTATTGGACGCCATGAGAGCCAAGGTTCCGGTGGGCCGTTTGGGCAAGCCGGAGGAAATAGCGGCCGCATACCTGTACCTCGCTTCCGAGGAGGCCGCCTATGTCAACGGAGCCACCCTGAGCGTGGACGGCGGAATGACCGTATAACGTAATCCAAATTGCATAACGATGAATTTCGAACTTACTAAATCCCAACAGCTTTTCCGGCAGATGATTCGGGATTTCGCCGAGCGGGAAGTGAAGCCGCTCGCAGCCGAAATCGACGAAACGGAACGCTTCCCGGAAGAGAACGTACGGAAAATGGCCGAACTGGGAATATTCGGCATACCGGTTCCCAAGGAATACGGGGGCGCGGGAGGCGACAATGTGATGTACTCTATGGCGGTGGAGGAGCTTTCGCGCGTATGCGGCACAACCGGCGTGATAGTGTCGGCCCACACGTCGCTGTGCGTGGCTCCGATTCTGGAGCACGGAACCGAGGAGCAGAAGCGTAAATACCTGCCCCGGCTGGCTTCCGGCGAGTGGCTCGGCGCATTCGGGCTTACGGAACCCAATGCCGGAACGGACGCCTCGGCGCAGCAGACCATGGCAGTGGACGAAGGAGAGGAATGGGTGCTCAACGGGAGCAAGATATTCATTACCAATGCCGGCGAAGCCCATGTCTATGTGGTTATGGCCATGACCGACAAGAGCAAGGGAACCAAGGGCATATCGGCTTTCATAGTCGAAAAGGGCACTCCGGGCTTTACCTTCGGCAAGAAGGAAATGAAAATGGGGATTCGCGGCTCGGCCACCCGCGAGCTGATATTCGAGAACTGCCGGATTCCGAAGGCCAATCTGCTCGGCCGTTTGGGCGGCGGTTTCGGCATAGCGATGAAGACGCTCGACGGCGGCCGCATCGGCATAGCCGCGCAGGCTCTCGGCATAGCTCAGGGCGCCATGGACGAAACGGTGCGCTACACTAAGGAGCGCAAGCAGTTCGGAAAGTCGATAGGCGATTTCCAGAACACCCGTTTCCAGATGGCCGACCTTCAGACGAAAGTGGAGGCCGCCCGCCTGCTGGTGCGCAGTGCCGCATGGAAGAAGGATACGAAGCAGCCCTACTCGGTGGATGCCGCCATGGCCAAACTGTTCGCCGCCGAAACGGCAATGGAAGTCACCACGAAGGCCGTCCAGTTCCACGGCGGCTATGGCTATACCCGCGAGTATCCGGTGGAGCGCATGATGCGCGACGCCAAGATTACCGAGATTTACGAAGGAACCTCGGAGGTGCAGCGCATGGTTATCTCCGGAGCTTTGTACAAGTAAAAACCTACCGACGATGAAGATTGCAGTTTGCATAAAACAGGTTCCGGACACTACGGAAATCAAAATCAATCCCGCCACCGGTACGCTTATACGCGAGGGCGTGCCGAGCATTATCAATCCGGACGACAAGGGCGGGCTGGAAATGGCCCTGCGCCTGAAGGACAGCCTCGGAGCGGAAGTAACCGTCATAACCATGGGCCCGCCGCAGGCCGACTTAGTGCTGCGCGAGGCGCTCGCCATGGGGGCCGACCGGGCCATTCTGCTTACCGACGCCAAGTTCGCCGGGGCCGACACGCTGGCCACGTCCCACGCTTTGGCGGGGGCGCTCCGGCGTCTGGAGTGGGACCTTATAATAGCCGGCCGTCAGGCCATCGACGGCGACACCGCGCAGGTTGGGCCGCAGATAGCCGAACATCTGGGGATTCCGCAGATAACCTATGCCGCTTCCATTGATTACGACAACGGTCTTGTGACCGTCCGCAAGGAAACCGAGGAAGGTTACCAGATGCTTCAGACCGAGGCTCCGTGTCTGGTTACGGTGCTCGCTTCGGCCGTGAAACCGCGCTATATGAACGTTGGCGGCATAGTGGATGCCTACGACCGCGAGGTGGAGATATGGAACGCCTCGCGTATAGAGGTTGACGAAACCCGCCTCGGCCTGAAAGGTTCGCCCACCAAAGTGCAGCAGGCGTTCAGCAAGGGCCTCAAGGGAGCCGGCGAGGTTTACGAAGTGGACCCGGAGGAGGCCGTGGGTATCATAATATCCAAGCTGAAAGAAAAATTCATCATTTAATCCCGAACCCGCAATGAACAAGGAAGAATACAGGGACGTATATGTGTTCGCCGAGCAGCGCGGCGGCGAACTTCAGCCGGTGGCACTCGAACTGTTGGGCAAGGCCCGCGATTTGGCCGGGGCGCTCGGCCAGAAGGTCGTGGCGATTCTTGCCGGTGACGGCGTGTCGTCGCTTGCGCGTACGCTTGTAGAGTACGGCGCCGACCGCGTGATAGTCGCCGACGCTCCCGAACTGAAGGACTATATAACCGAACCTTATGCCCAGACGGTGGAGCAGATAGTGCACAAGTTCAAGCCGTCGGTAGTGCTGCTGGGCGCTACGACCGTAGGCCGCGACCTCGGGCCGCGCCTTTCGGCCCGGCTGGAAACCGGGCTTACGGCCGACTGCACCAAGCTGGAAATTTCCGACGAAGGCGAGCTGCTGATGACCCGTCCGGCGTTCGGAGGCAACCTGATGGCCACTATCAAATGCACCGACCACAGGCCGCAGATGTCAACCGTCCGTCCGGGCGTTATGCGCCGGGGCGAGCGCGACCCGCAGCGTATGGGCGAGATTATCGAATTCACGCCCAAGTTCGACAAGTCGAAGTTCAAGGTACGGTTGTTGGAAAACGTGAAGGTGGAAAAGGGCATGGTGGATATAACGCAGGCCAAAGTGCTCGTTTCCGGAGGTCGCGGTGTAGGGTGCACGGAAGGTTTCGACAAGCTGCGCGCTTTGGCGGCTGCGCTCGGCGCGGAGGTTTCGTCCTCGCGCGCCATGGTGGACGCCGGAGTTATGGAACACGGTCGGCAGGTCGGGCAGACCGGCAAGACCGTCCGTCCCGACCTTTACTTCGCCTTCGGTATTTCCGGAGCCATTCAGCATCTTGCCGGCATGGAGGAATCGGAATTCATCGTAGCCGTCAACAAGGACAAGTTCGCGCCGATATTCAAGGTGGCCGACCTCGGCATCGTGGGCGACCTGAACAAAATCGTTCCGCTGCTTACGGAACGTCTGGCGAAGGAAACCGCCAAGGAGCGAGCCTGAGAAACGGTAGCTATATTCGAGGGAGAGGGCTGGAAAGCCCTCTCTTTTTCGTCCGGCGTATTGCGTGTTTGCACGGCCGGGCACGAATTGTGCCGTGTGGAATACGGTTTGAAACAATCCGCCTAAGATGAAAGAACAGATGTGGGATAACGTGGAGTTGTTGCGGAGCAAGGGCCCTACGGTTTTGATTATAACCAATATAGTTTCGATGAGCATTATCGCCGACACGCTTTCGGCGCTCGGGGCCTCCGCCCTGATTTCTCAGGCCAGCATGAATATCGACCAGATGCTCGACCTGTCGGACTCGGCGGTAATCAGCCTCGGTACGCTCACCCCCGCAGAGGTGGCGAGCGCGGCCCGCACCATGCGTTCCTCCGCACGCGGCGGTCGTCCTTCGGTGCTCGACGCGGTGGGAGCGGGCATCAGACTTTACCGCAACCGGGTTATCGACGAACTGCTCGAAGCTTCCACTCCGCATTACGTGTTCGGCAATCAGACGGAAATCCTTGCCGTGGCGGGCATGGGAACCGACACCGACGACCCGCAGGCATACGAATCGGTCAATGCCGTGGACAATGCCGTAATGTTCGCCCGTAACCGCAACTGCGTGGTAGCTATCGAGGACGAAGGCTATATCGTTACCGACGGCGTGCATACCGGACGGATAAAAATGGGACGCGTGGCTTCGGAACTGGCCGGCATTACACGTCCGGCAGCGTCGGCGGTTATAGGAGCTTTCGCAGCGGTATGCCGCAGGGACTTTATGGGAGCCTTTACGGCCCTGTCCTATATGTCGGTTTGCAGCGAGTCGGCTTCCGAGGCGTTGGGAAAGGGCGGTCAGCCTGCGGCCATGCTTTACGACAGCCTTCGTTCCATGACCGGGGACGAATTTATGCGCCGGCTGGATATTTCCGGCGTTTGACGCGCGGGAGATGTACGCGGAGAGCATTCGTGGAAAACATTTCCGTCCGTCTTACGATGAAACGATAGTCCGAAAAGGCTTGTAAGTGTTCCGTAAAGTCCGATTTCGGTCTTTCGTGATATGTTATTGCAAAGGCCGAAATTTTTTTATCCGGGGCCGCCATTTTTTTGCCCGTAATTGCTATCTTTGGCAATCCAATATTTCATCAGGCGGTCCGATGTATGCTAAAAAATCCCCCCCCCGTATATTCGGGTTCAGTTATTGAAGGCGCGATTCAGGAATACCGCACGGAAGTGCCGGGTTCCGACGGCCTCTACAAGGTAGGCGATATAGTGAATATAGGCGGCGTTGCGGGAGCGGTGTCGGTTGTCGGTGACGACGGCAGACACGGCTTGGCCGTTTCCCTCGAGGAATGGACGGCTCCGTGGTATGCCGGTAGAGATATTGCAACTCTTCCCATGGCGTTGGAAGGCGGCAGGAATGACGCCGCTTTGATTCGTACTCTGCCGGGGTGGGAAGAGAATTTTCCTGTTTTCAGTATATGTTATAAGTTGGGCGAAGGTTCCGGGAAGTGGTGGTTGCCGTCTTTGGAGGAACTGACCCTGCTGTACGGCGCATTCAACGGCGGCCCTCCCGGAACCATCAATCCTTCGGCACGCGCTGCATTCAACCGGTGTCTGGTAGCGGCGGGAGGCAAGGCCCTATCCGACGGGGTCTATTGGTGTTCCACGTCTCCGGACGGCCGCCGCGCCTACTGTCTGGATTTTACATCGGGCATTATCCGACATTATCTCAATTATCATTACGATTGGCGCTGCTATCACCGGGTCAGGGCGATAGGCGCTTTCTGAGATTTCGGGCCGTCGTTTAACGACGGCCCTCGCTTTTGCGCCGGCGGATGGGTTTTGTACGACTTTTGCACTGACGGAGTTTACGGTCCCGGCTGCGAGGAAAACCGTGGCGAATGACGTACGAACGACAATTATCCGTTAAATAACCAACTATCAAAAGTATGAAAAAGTTTATAACCGTTGTGCTGTGTATTGCGGCCGCTCAGTTTACCCTGAAGGCCGCTGCCGACAAACCGATTAGCTTCGACCAGATTCCTGCCGGAGCGCAGAGTTTCGTTACCGATTATTTCGGTAACCTCAAGGTGGCCTATGCCAATGTGGATAACGACGGCATGATGAACCGTTCGTACGACGTGGTTTTCACGAACGGCAATAAAATCGAGTTCGACCGGGACGGAGCGTGGACCGAAATCGACTGCAAGTACACCGGCGTCCCGGCGGGGGTCGTTCCGCAGCGTATAAACGACTATGTAGTTCAGAACTATCCGGACGTGAAAATACTGAAAATCGAACGCGATGCGAGGGATTACGAAGTCAAGCTGGGCAACGGCCTCGAACTGACGTTCGACCTGAACTACAATCTGATTAAAATCGACGACTGATTGTCCGTCAAGGCGTGTGCCATGCCGCCGGTTGCGCGGCGGCGGTAAACCGGACGGGGTTTTGCGGCCGGGGCTTTCGGAGGCTCCGGCCGCATTCCGTTCAGAAACGTTTGCACATAAGCCGGTGCGGAATGCCGACCTCCGTAAATTCACCGCCTTCGGGGGTGTAGCCCGCCCGCTCGTAAAATCCTGCCGCTTCCTTTCGGGCATGGAGCACGAGGACGGTTATCCCCATTTTTGCCGCCTGCTCCTCCGCGAGCCGCACCAGCCGGCGGCCCGTGCCTCGCCCTCGGTACGAAGCGCGGACGGCAGCCTGACGCAGCCGGGCGCGGCCGCCCGGCAGGGGTGTGAGCAGGAGCGTTCCGACCACGGTTTCTCCGTCGAGCGCCAGCAGATGAAGGCTCGACTCTTCCACCGCGGGGTCGATTGTCAGGAACATTCCGAGCGGTTTCCGCAACACTTCCTCGCGCAACCCTAGTTCGGCTTCGTAGCGGGGGCCGTAGGCTTCGGCCACTGCATATCGTATATCGTGCATAACCGCAATATAACTGTTTTCCGCGGTCTTGAAAAATTTTCCGCCGTAAGTTTCTGTAAGGGGCCGCGGTAGATTTTTTCCGAAGAAAGGGCCCTTTTTCTGCGCTTCGTTTCGGCTTAAAATCGCTTATTTTGCAGGTATGAACTCGACGGTTCTGGATAAGCTCAAGACGTTGGCCGAGTCGGCCAAGTACGACGTATCGTGCGCGTCGAGCGGGGTTTCGCGGGGTCGCAGTCCCGGCAAGGTAGGCACGGCCGCCGGCTGGGGAATCTGCCACAGTTTCACGTCCGACGGACGCTGCGTGGCCCTGCTTAAAATAATGCTCACCAACCATTGCATTTACGACTGCGCCTACTGCATAAACCGGCGCAGCAACGACATACCCCGCGCCTCGTTCACTCCCGCCGAGCTCGCGGAGCTTACGGTAGAGTTTTACCGGCGCAACTACATCGAGGGCCTTTTTCTTAGCTCCGGCGTAATGGTTAACCCCGACCACACCATGGAGCGGATGGTACGGGTGGTAAAGGACTTGCGGGAGGTTCACGGCTTCAATGGGTACATACACATGAAAAGCATTCCCGGAGCGAGCCGCGAACTGGTCGAGCGGGCGGGGCTTTACGCCGACCGCCTGAGCGTGAACATAGAGATACCGACCGACGGCAACCTGCGTCGGCTTGCTCCCGACAAGAGCCACGAGAGCATTTATCGCCCCATGAACTTCATACAGCAGGGTATGCTCGCCAGCGCCGAGGAACGCAGGACGCTGCGCCATGCGCCCCGTTTCGCCCCGGCCGGACAGAGCACCCAGATGATAGTGGGAGCCACCGACGAAACCGACCGCGACATTCTGCAACTTTCCACAGCCCTTTACGGCCGTCCGGGCATGAAGCGGGTGTACTATTCCGGCTTCGTTCCGGTCAACTCCTACGACAGGCGGCTTCCGGCCCTGCGCCAGCCGCCCCTCGTGCGTGAAAACAGGCTTTACCAAGCCGACTGGCTGATGAGGTTTTACGGCTTCCGGGCCGATGAAATAGCCGACGAGGCCAATCCGCGACTCGACCTGCAAATCGACCCCAAGCTGGCTTGGGCGCTCAGGCATCCGGAACTGTTTCCAGTGGATGTGAACCGGGCCGACTATGAAACGATATTGCGCGTACCGGGCATAGGGGTAAAGTCGGCCAAACTGATAGTCGTCGCCCGCCGTCAACGCCGCCTGACTTCAGATGCTCTGAAGCGTATAGGGGTGGTGATGAAAAAAGCGAAATTCTTCGTTACCTGCGGAGAACTTGGAGTATCCTCCGTGGCCGACCTGACTCCGGAATACGTACGGCGCACCCTTACCGTACGCAAGTCCGACCCCGCTTCCGCCGGGCAACTGACCCTGTTTCCTTCCGTGTAGCCCTATGGTAGTCTTTCGTTACGACCTTTCTTTCGAGGGGCTTCTTACGGCCGTGTTCGACGCTTATGTGCGCCGGACGTTTCCGGATGTCCTCGCGAGTCCCGGCGAGCCGGGGCCGCTTTTCGCCGACGAGGTTCACGAGGTAGTCCCCTCTGCCGAGTCGGCCGGCAGGGTATGGCACGGGTTGGAACGCAGGCTTTCCAAAAAACACTGCAACATGCTGCTCCATGCGTGGCTGTCGGAAGTCCCCGGCACCGATGCGTTGCTGCTCAGATATATGCGGGCTGTATTCGACGGCGGCGCGTCGGCGGCATGCGATTTTTCGGACCCGGCCGTAATCGAGGTGAGGCGCCGCGCCCGCATCGCTTCGCACGAGGCGCATTATCTGGTGGAGTTCACCCGCCTGCGCCGTGCGGCCGACGGAGAATGGTTCGCTGCGGTAGCCCCCAAGTGCAACGCTCTGCCCCTGACCATGCACTATTTCCCCGAACGCTTTGCTGACCAGCAGTGGATTATCTACGATGTAAAGCGTCATTACGGCTACCGTTACGATACGCACGAAGTAACCGAAATGACCCTGCCCGACGAAGAGCGGTTCCTTGCGGCCCTTACCGACGACAGCCTGCTGCACGAGCGCGAAAGGGAGTTCCGGACTTTGTGGAAGGGTTACTTCGAGTCCGTGTCGGTGGGAGAGCGGTTCAATCCCCGCCTTCAGAGGCGCTGCATGCCGGCGCGTTTCTGGCCGTATCTTACCGAAATGGAGTGACGTGCAAGTTCATTATGGACTGTTCGCGGCCGTAAGCTCCCGTTTCGCTTGGCATGTAAAAAAGATACCGGCTTGAAAAAGCCGGTATCCTCGGATTTTATCGACCGTCTATTCGGCCGCCGTGACGAGCATGTAAACGTAGTCTTTGTTTATAATCAGTTTGTTGTACCAACCGGACACCGCGTATATTGCTATAACGCCCTTCTGCCTTCCGTTCTGTTCTACGAAAGCGACCGCTTCGGCCACGCTCTGAAATTCCTGGTCCTTTCCGCCGAATACATCGGTGGAATATACCGTGCGGAATTCTCCGAGCGAATAGTCCGACGAGTTGGTTATGTAGTCCTTCCATACGGCAACGGCATCTTCCGAAGGCATGTCTTCGGGTACGTAAACCGAAAGTTCCTTGATGGTTTTCTGGCTGCTGTCGGTATCGGCGTTCATCGTAAAGAGCTGCCCCTTGACGTCGCGCGCCATTGGGAAGTAACCCCATGTGAGCGCCGTGCCGAGCTGCATTTTGTTTCCTATCACATAGTACCTTTGCAGCAACTCGTCGAGGTCGGTTCCTATAAGCTCGCCGAGAACGCCGTATTCCACCGGATAGTATTTCTTCATAAGGCGGAATTCGAACGTTCCGTCCAGAAGTTCGGGCACGGCGTAAGTCAGTTCGTTAATCGAAAACAGCGGATAGAATTCCACGCCTTCGGTTCCGAATTCTTCCGACTTGGCTACCGTTTCCTCCGGACTTTGAAGCACGCCTCCCACAAGTCCTTCGGGAGTTGCACGGCGGAATTTGGTGCCCATGAAGCCGCCCAGACCGTACGAGTCCGCTTCGGTAAGGTAGTTTTGCCAGACAGGCATCGCCTCTACCGTGTCGGGAAGATTGAATGCGAATTCTTCGATTATGCCCTTGCCGTCGGCTATTACTCTCATAATCATAGGAACTTCGTTCATATCCTGCGCACGCAGGGCGAATACGTTTCCGTCGTTCGACCCTTCGACCAGATATTCTTCGTTGGCGGCGAGATAATCGGCCGCCTTAACGCCGCCTATCGTCCGGGCCGCTTCGGAAAACGACACGGTCATTACAGGAGCGGGTTGGGGCTCGTCCGGCTCGTCGGGGTCATCCGGGTCCGGGTCGGGGTCCTGCCCCTGGTCGGGCGGTGCGGGAGTCGTCGGGTCGTCCTTATCGCTGCATGCTGCCGCAAGGGTTGCGCACAGTAGTATGCAGCCGAGTTTCAGATAAATCTTTTTCATGAGTGAACTTGATATGTTGAGATTGAAAACAGCTCTGTCCGCCGCTTTGCGCTCAGGGCCGGGACCCGGCTCAATCCGTCGGATTCGCGTTATTGCAAAGGTATGTAATTTTCCTATAAAATTGCATATTTAGTCGCAAAAATATTCTGTCGGGGCGCAACGGGCCGAGGGCCGAAAATAGGAGCGGCAGGCCGGATTCGGTCTGCGGTTTCCGGATTTACCGTTTTCCTACGTACCTTTATGTAAGCCGGGACTGCATAAATAACCGGCGCTTTTGTCTGTTAGAGCCTGCCGGCTTCTTCCTCGTTGCTCTTGTCCCAGCGATGCTCGACGCGCTGTCGTTCCAGAATGAAGTTGAGGGATACGCCTATCTTGCGGCTGTCCATATCGGGTCTTTCTCCGTACCGCACGGAACCGTACGTTACCGTAACCGGCCCCCATGCCCTGTTCAGTATGTCGTCGGCGTAAACGGTGACGAACAGACGGCTTTTGACGAGCGAGAACTGTATGCCGGCGGACAGGTCGTATGTTTCGCTGCTTACGGTCGTTTTGTCGCGGCTTTTGCCCGCGTAGGAAAAGTTGGCGTACACGGTAAGAAATTCCGCCGGCTGCGCCCAGCACGACGCCTGTGCCGAATAAAAGGGTTCGGTATAGTGCAGTTCGCCTTCCGTAAACGGTATTTTAGTATCTGGAAACGCGATTCTTCCGTACAGGCTGAACCCCCATTTCCGGAAGGATTTGTAGCACATCAGGCTTACCGCCCAGTCGCGTGCCCGGGGCAGGTTTACCGGAGTGTTGCGCAGCACGCTGTTGTCTGTCCGGTCGGGTTCGTAAATGTCTAATATCAAGTCTTTGTAGTCGGTCATTTCCGCCGTTATGCCGAATATCCCGAACAGAACGGCTTCGGCCTGCAGGCCGCGCAGCAGAGTAGGGCGCAGTCCGGGATTGCCCTGATAGTACGAACGGCTGTTGGTGTAATATATCATGGGATTGAGTTCCTGAAATCCCGGTTGCCGCAGTTTTATGTTGCCTGCCAGCGACAGGGAAAAGGCCGGACCGAAATTCAGTCCGAGGCTCAGGGACGGCAGCAGCTTGAAGTCGCGCTTTTCGACGAGCGGCTTTCCGTCCTGCGTGTACGACTTGTCGTACCATGCCCCGCGCACGGCCGCTTCCACGGTAGCTATGCCGTAGGTTTTTCCGGCCTGAGCATATACCGCCCAGTTCGATTCCTTCATTATGTCGAGAGTACGTTCGGACCGCGCTCCCGACGTCTGCGAGCGGGAGTTGTTGGAAATATATGCGTACTTTCCGCCTACCAGCAGCTCGTAGCCGCGGCGCGTTTCGGCTTTCATCTCCGCCCGTCCGGTCGCCACGTTGTACTTTCCCCTGAAGCGCCTGTCGGTCAGCAGGGGAGCCGGATTTTCTTCCGTTCCCGACGTTTCGTCGATAAGCGTTCTGTCGGCGAGGCGTTTGCCTAAATAGTCGGCCGTGATGCCCAGCGAAATGCGTTCGTTGAATTTAGCGTCGTACCGCAGGCTGCCCTGATGCCAGTGTTCCGTGTTCCTGTCCGACCGGTGCACCGAGAAAGGGACCGGGTCTTCGCCTTCGGGCGAACCGTATGTGCCGACGGTATGATAGCGCAGCCTGTTGTCCGTGTGGAAATAGCCGTATGATGCTTTCAGGGTGTGCTTGCCCGAAAACTCCTGCATGATTCCCGCATTGACGCGGTATGAGTCACGCCTGTCCGTAAGGGATTCGTCGTAAATGTTGGAGAAAGTGCCTTTCGGCAGATACATGGTTTCGGTGCTTTCATACCTGTTCCTGTTTTTCCTCCAGCGCGGATTGAATCCTGCCCACAGCGTGGTACTCCGAAACTTTTGCGTGGCCTGTATGTATGCCTCGTCCGAGAGCCGCCTGCCGGCATAAAGGTCGTTGCGCAGGTTGAGGCCCGATAGCCGTCTTTTCGTCCGTATGTCGATAACCGCGCGGTATTCCGACTCGTATATGGCCGAAGGCATCCTGTCGAGCGTTATGCTCGCAATCTGGTCGGGCCGCAACGCCCGATACTCCATTTCGGACATAATGGGCCGGCCGTCTATAAGGATAAGCGGCGTACCGCGTCCGAGCACGTTCACCGACTCCCCCGCGGCCGACACGCCGGGCATCTGGTTTATTACGTTGCCTATGTCCGGCATCCTCGCGAGATATGTGCCGCCGACCGACAGGGTCAGCTTGCCTGCCTCGGAGCTTACGACTGGGTTGGATGCCACTACCGTTATGGAATCCACCTGTACCGATTCTTCGGAAAGCACGATTTCCCCTATGGAAACCGGTCCTCTGACGTTCGTCTTTATTGCGACCCGTTTATAACCCAGATGCCCGACCCTCAGAACGTACTCTCCGTCGGGAGCCTTTACCGAGAACCGCCCCTCACTGTCGGTAGCCGCCGCGGCCACGGTTACGGAGTCTTTGGTCAGCGATACTTCGGCCGCTGCGACCGGGTTTCCGTCCAGAGCGGTCACCCTCCCCGTGACCTGTCCTTTTACGGTCAATCCCACGGTCAGCGCCGCGAACAACAATGCCAAGTTTTTTCCAGCTTTCATATCCCTTTTATTTAGTGGACGAATACATCGTGCAAGGGTTCCGGCGCCCACGGGCACGAGGGGTCGGGAAAATCCCAGTGCTCGTCGCCGTATGCTGCCACTACGTATTTCCAGCACACTCCGCCCATTTCATGCCGGCACTCGGTGAAATACCTGCATTTCTTGCAGGCGCTTTCAGCCGAAACGTCGGCACGGCTTAGGTTATACAGCTCCATGGACCTCGGGGAGTTCCATATTTCCGCGAGGGACTGCCGCCTTACGTCGCCGACGATAAACCTCGGGTTCCAGTAAAGCTGTTCGCAGATGGTTACCTGTCCGTCGGGCAGTATGAACAAATGCGAATAAAGGGCCGAACAAAGTATCCGGTCCTTGAAAAAGGCGGCCGACTTGATTTCGCGTTTTTCCAGAGCTTTGTCCGTATTGACGAGCCCTGAATAAATCGGAGCTATATCGTATCGACGTTCGGATATTGCCTTGTGGAGGCGTACGAGCGTTTCCTTTTCGGGCTTGTAACTGCGAAAACCTTCCATTCCTTTCGGCAGCGAGTACGAGGCGGCGTCTATTCTCCATATTTCGACGTTTTCCAGCTCCTTTATGCAGTCGTATATCGAATCCATGTCTTCTATGGAAGAGTTCACGCTGCATACTATGGTATGTATGTTGATTTTTATGCCGTGTCTGTTCAGGGCGGCAAGCGTAGCTTTTATATCCTCGAAGTAGTTTTCGCTGCGCCGGACTATTCTGCACAGGTTTTCCCTGACGAGCGTATCGAGGGAAATCTGTATGTCTTTCATTCCCGCGTCTTTGAGATACTTTATGTCGTCTTCGGTCAGGGCCACTTTCGTGGAAAGATAGGGGTCGAAGCCGGCATCGTACAGCTTGCGGACTATGTTGCGCCATCCGTGCCTGTAGGCGAACACATCCCCGCCTATGATGTCGAACGAACGGACTCCCAATGCTTTGGCCTCGTCTATAAGGTTCAGGATTTTTTCTTCTCCGAGGTCTTTGCCACGTCCGCCCTTGGCGGCGTAGCAATAGATGCAGTCTGTCCGGCATTCCGTGGTAAGCATCAGGGTTATATCGTTCACGGTGTGGTGGCGTCCCATTCTGATATCGGCTTTCTCGTAGGCGAAAGCCTCGGGGTCGTAGCGGCGGTCGTTCGCGCTGTCGGTGTATATTATGGTGTAGGGAGGGAATACTATGTGCCGGTCCTCCCATTTGACGTAAACCTGCTTCCTGTTTTCGGTTACGCTATCTACGAAGTTTTCTACGGTGTCCCTGCTGACGGAAAGGTATTCGGCAGCCTTGTCCGTCGCCTCGGTGCGGCCGAGCGTGCCGTCGAAGAAGCTAAGCACCATAGCGTGTACGGGATGTATGACCGTTTCGATACGCTCGTCCTCCTTGGCTCTGAGCATGTCTTTGGTTAGAAGGAAAACTCTTCCGTGGTCCGCCTTCAGCATGTATTTCGGGTTTAATGCGGCTTTCATGGCTTTCGGGTTGAATGGTGCCCCGGCGGTGCCGGGGCACCCGGTTGAATTTCAGTAGTTTTTAAACGTATGTCAGAACGTGGCAGTCATGCAGCATCCGCTTTTGTTGCATCCGGTACACCCGGTAAGTCCCGGCCCCTGATATACTTCGTCGTCGTCCGGTGCATACATACCGCCTCCGGTTACGGGCTTTAACGGCTTGAAGGGGTCTGCCGGTTTTAACGGCTGTTCGGGATTTACTTTTCCGCCGCATCCTGCGGCTCCCTTTATTTCCTTCATTTCGGCGCCGAGCAACATTTCGGCTTCGAGGCTGAACCTCGTCCGTCTGTCGTTTTTCATTGTCGTACAGATTAAGTAAGCTTCATTTGAAAGTGTTTCGGCTTACACTCCGATTGAGGGCCGCAGGTCGGGTCCTGCGCCGCATTTTAACATTCGTCGTTTTTTATGCGGCCGTGGGATTCTACCCCCGGGGGTTTTGCTAACTTTGCAGGGCCTTCTTTCGGGTTCGGTTTGTTGAGGAATCTCCAGTTTCTTATGTTTCCGTGCTCGGGGAAGGCTTTTTACGGGATGCCCGGTCCTTCTGAAGCCTGTTATATTTTCCTTTTACATATGGTTCCGCGCGTGTCTATACAGAACATTTTTCAGTCTTTATTTGCTGTCGGCGAGGCCCGTTGTCGTACGGAACGCCGAACCGGGCTTGTTATATAATGCTGGTTTTCCGGGAATTGGCCTGTCGGTGTGTCCGGACGTATTGCTTCTTTACAAATGTAATGATTGTATGCAGGAAATACAAACCTGTGTTCGAGGTATAACATACATGAAACGCGTCGATGGGACGGGGTTTAACCCTTGTAAGTTTATATAAGTAATTTACTCAAAAACTGTAAGATATACTTACCCAACGAGCCGGGTCTTAAATCTGCGATGAGATTCGGCATGTCCCATAAACAATGAATTTGATATATAACCGTCTGATATTTACCGTATAACTGTCCGCAACCGTTTGAAAAGTGCCTTAATGTTTCACCGACCCGGTGAAATACCGTATATATGCTGCTTTTAGTGTTATGCCTGTTTCCTGTTTTTAATCTCGCCATGTTCCCGTCGGGTTGTTTTTAGCCGGGATTGTAATGGTCGCCCGGATTGTTTTTCGCTGATTGATAGCATCCCGCGTTTCCGTTTTATCGGTTACTCCGGTTTTTAGCGGCTTCCTGCTTTGGGGAACTGTTTATCCCGCCGCACTCCAAATAGATAAATCATTGAATTTTATTTTGCTGTTATTCAGCTATTTGTATTTTATATGTAAAATAATTGAAAAAAATATGTTCAAATATTTGGAAAATGCTAATCAGTGAATTATATTTGCGGCGGAGTGCAGGATAATCCGGAAGGGAGGCCGGATTTTATGCGCGGTTTCATCATGCGGGTCGCGGGTTCGTCCGGCTGCAGCGGAAGGCCCCGACGGGTTCGGCCGCATGGGTTCCGCCGCGTACTGCCGGCAGTGGTAAGCCGTCGGCTGCTGTGTGTCCTGCATTCCGTTTACGGCGGCATGCCGGGCCATGTTGGCCGGCACAATGTGTTTGAAATTAAATTTTTATGAACTATGAACTTGGTTAACAGTTATTTTACCGCTTACAAGGTTGCCGGCAAGACTCAGGAGGAAATCTTCCGCGAGCTTTGCAGGGACAAGGCATATATCGCTCTTACTTCGGGCAACTGGAAGGAAAACTTCGTAAACCTTTTCGGCGAAATGCTCGAGGAGATGCCGAATCCCCGTAAGGCATGCAACATGGTTATAAAGGAAGGCCTCGCTGCGAACGGTCTTCCGGACCTCGACCCCGAGCAAGTGTATGTCAACAGGTTCGGTTCGGCTCATAAACAATGGGGCGAAGAACACTATACCCACGAGTTGGGTTCGCTGATTTATTCTTACCGTCTTACCGACGCCTGCCTGATGAACATCTTTGCGGTGCAGTTCCCCGACGATTGGGGACGGCTGCGCTATGACGATGTCGTAGGTATATATACCGCCGGACACGACGATGGTCCTTGGGGACCGCACAACGTAGTGCCGGTAACCGCTTTGGATGTTTATAATATCATATATTATAACTCCATACAGGACAGGTATAACAGAGAGGTGTCAGCCTTCTGGGGAAAGTACAAGGACCGTTACGGCGAAATGCTGGCCGATACCTTCCTTGCCTCGGCGGTCAGCCTGTACACCGGCAAGCTGCTTTCGGAGTACGGTTTCGCGCTGGCGCGTAAATTTTACAGCGAGGCTCCGTCCGTAAAGGTCCGTATTCTGGACGTTTATACTTACGGTTCGACGGATATTATCCTGATAAGCGATTCAGAAGACCAGACGGGGCGTATTCTGCTTTATATCCCCGGCGCTTCCATTCCGCTTATCGAGTTCATGTCCGTGGACGAACTTAAACGCTGGATTCGGACGCAGCTCCGTGAAGAGTCCAAACGCAAGACATTTAAAAAACACTGGTCGCTGTACGACCGTCAGGACGGTACCACGTCCGGCGTGGACAGTGCACTGGCCGGCATAGGCGACGGTTCGTGGGACTACAATAAATATCTGCTCGAGAGGGAATACATGATTGATGTCAAGCATGTTTTCCAGACCATAGCCGACCGGGCGCACAATCGCATGATATCCGACGGGGATACCCAGATAAAGTCCAATTCGGAAGTTACTCGCGACTATATACTGCATTTCTGCGAAACCATGCTTTCGCAATTGATGTTTATCGACATGCTCGTACCGGAAATAGGCATCCCGCTTAACGCGGCTCTTTCCCTTACGGCCGTGGGGCTGAGTTCGGATATTGTTCTCAATGCGGACAGCTATGAGGAACATGCCAGAGGGGTAGGCGAACTTATCGGGTCCGTGCTGTTCGGGGCACTGAACCTTATTCCCGTGTTTACCGAGTTCGGCAGCCGCTTGCGTACTTTCTCGCGCCCGGTGATTCCGGAGATAGTGGGCGAGGAGGCGTATATCAAGGCTCGCTTCGGAGTGGAACCGCACGAGGTGGTTCCGGGAGGGCCCCCTGTCGTTTCTATCGACCCGCAATTTCCGGAAACTTATCTGACCACCATATCCAACGAAAGGAATCAGGTTGCAGTATTGAAGCCGGTGGGAGGAAACAAGTACCTGCGTCTTAACCCGATTACCATGGACGAAATCGACGGCCACCTGATAAGCCGGGTGCTCAACGAGGACGGAAGCGTAAGGTTTCTTACCGGAGGAGGACTTTACGGAGGCGCTCCGTATAATCCTTTCGACCTTAATTTCGAAGGTATCTGGAGCATAGAACAACTGAAGGAGGAGGCTGCGGTTGCAGGCCGGCCCATAGGTGCACGCTACCGGAATATCCAGAACGCTCTCGACCGCATGCACAACAGTACCGATTTTCATGCAAAGCATTATATGGGGTTAAGTGTCGTGGACCTTATCGACGAGTACAAGGTCGTACATCCCGATTCGGGTCGTATAGCCGCTTTCGACCGGTTGCGGGGACAGATTATGCGGTCTTTGTTCCCCGAAGGAATGTCGTCTTTGGAACAGTCGTGCATGAAAGCTATGGCCGACCGAGGCCCCGCTGCCGCTTCGTTCCTCTATGGACGCGGCCTCGAGGGATTGGCTAAACAGGACCAGACCCTTGTGGATACCCTGATAAGGTTCTGGGAGGGCGATATGCTGCTTTCCCGCAACATAAGGGGTTTCTACGGATACGTGCCCGAATCCATAGGCTGGGAGGTCAAGTATGCCATAAGTGTGAATCACCTGTCGGAGTTGACCGGAGAGTATGCCAGCCGCCCGGTATTCGAAGGCCTCGGACTTACCACGAATCGGGAAGTATTCGAGCATGTACTGAATAAGTGCAAGGCCAACGGCTTCGACCCGCTCTATCTTATAAGCGATGAAACCATATTCCTCGGACGCAGGTACGGCGAACTGGCTCTCATTATTTCGGAACATTCCAGCAAGGCCGGAACCCGGCTGGGCGAGGAGGCCGGCATCCTGCTCGAGATGCTGAACGAACTTATCGGGCCGGCCGAAGAGTCGCATCCCGCGATAGAAATGATTAGAAAATACGGCACTTCCGGTTTTGTAAACCGTGCCGTAAACGAGCGCCTTCACGGTATAGAAAATAACTTCCTGCTGTCGGAGGATTTCGACTTCCGTGTGTGGGACTATTCCGTACCCACCATGGGCGCGTATCTGGAAGGAGCGGCGGATGCTGCCCAGCAAGTCGAACGCATAGTCGAAGGGGGAGGAGTAATATTGGAGGAATCTTCCAATACGTACAAGTATGTAACCGACAACATGGAGGCGTTGGTAGATAAAGGCTTGACCACCATTGCTTTCACGACTTTCCCATACGAGTATGCCGGAGCCGACATAGCCGTTTACATGTCAACCGGCAACATGTCTGCCCGATTGGAAAGCATCATTCTTACTCTGGAGGAAGGTAATGCCGAGCGGCCTATTTACAACCTGTTCGAGAAGGCGAGGGAAAACAAGATTCGTATCCTCGCTTTCGGCGGCAACGACCGTATTTTCCTGAGTACCGGAAACGACTACGAGTTTCTGGCCTACGGCGGCGAGTCCACGCGCAATGCAATCGAGCAGATTTTGGATTCGTCGGAGAAATACATAGTGATTGCTCCCCGCCGTATCGCCAACACTCAAAAAGGCCTCAACTATCCGCAGCCGGGTTTGTCCCAGTATTTGAGGGTACCGGCCATGGAAGTCACCGACGAGGGAGGCTTGGTTTTCATCGCCGACGATGCCGCCCAGCGCACGATTTATGAATTCGAAGAAATTCGGGAGCACCTCGGACCGCTTGAGCAGCAGACGTTTTTCTTCGGGATGAGAAGCTACGGAGGCGACGGTTACGTATTTCCTACGACCGAGTCGCGCGCGGCTTTGCTGATAGAAGGGTTGGACGAGGAAACCGCAGCGCGTGTAACCGAAGGCGCCCAGAAAATCAAGGACGAGGTGGCCGACCTTGCGAGCAGTCAGGCTGGCACCTGCGGGACCGTGTCGATGCAGGTCAAAACACGGCTCGAAACGCTCGGGTACGAAACCGGTCCCGGTGCTACCATTGCTTTCTGGCGCAAGATAGGCCCCGGAAGGTACGAATCCTTCAACCACACGGCTACTTCCGTAAGAATAGAGGGCAGGGAATTTATGGTGGATGCGTCGCATCTGCAAATCCGGCCGAAAGAAGGCGAGCCGGTTATCGTGCTTCCCGTTTACGATTGGCTCGAGGAGATAGTCAACCGTGCCCGGGCCATCAATCCGTTCGTAAGGCGCAGGATGATGGCGGATACCGCTCTGACACTGTTCGAGCCGCCCGCATATTCGATGCCGCGCAAACCGGTAGAGGAATGACTTTTTAAGGCGTAGTGCGCCCGAAGCGGTTTCGGCAGCCGTTTTGACGGCGGCTTCCGAAAGCCGTGAACGACGGCGCGACGTCGCCGGGACATTTCGGGCATAATCGGTATTTATACCGGGGTCGCAGCATATCCGAACCGGCTGCGGCTCCGGTATATCGTTACCGAAAGCGGGCCGCCGCATGCCCGCCCGCTGCTGTTTTTGCGGTTGTTCCCGAAAATCGCTACCTTTGTGCCCGGAATACCGGGGTATTCGTTCGACTTATGAAATGGCAACTCTGCATATAGCTTAAAGGCTCCGGGGCGGTCGGGATATCGAATCCCGGCCTTTGCAGCTATTCGGCTCCCCCTTCCCCCGCAGAGTTTTTCGCTTGCATTTTATTGCGTATCGCGTCGCCGCACCTGAATGCGGCGTCCGCTCCGCGCCGTGTTTATAAGTTGAACAATGAATTATACATACAAAAAGATATGGCTTATCAACCTGCCGGTGATGGTAAGCCTTCTTATGGAGCAGTTGATTAATTTCACGGACTCCGTTTTTCTCGGACACGTAGGCGAAGTAGAGCTCGGAGCCTCGGCTATCGCTACGATGTACTATACCGCCTTGTATATGCTCGGCTTCGGCTTCAGCCTCGGGATGCAGGTCGTCGTCGCGAAGCGGAACGGCGAGGGACGGTACGCCGATGCCGGCAGGGTATTCTGGCAGGGCCTGATATTCCTGACGCTGTTTGCCGGCGTCGTTTTCGTGCTGTCGCGGCTGTTTTCTCCGGCGCTCCTGCGTATGGCCGTCGCATCGGACAGCGTTTACCGGGCCGCCGTACGATATGTCGGCTGGCGGGATTACAGTTATCTGTTCGCTTTTCCCATGCTGGCTTTCCGCGCTTTCTTTGTCGGAACGACCCGCACGGGTATTCTTACCGTCTGTTCGGTAATCATGGTGGCATGCAATACGGTTTTCAATTACGTACTGATATTCGGCAACGGCCCGTTTCCGCCGCTGGGAATCGGCGGAGCCGCAATAGGGTCGTCCCTCGCGGAACTTGTCGGGCTGTCGTTTCTGGCCGTGTACATGCGGCGCCGCACGGACCGCGAACGGTACGGACTTCGTGCGGTTTTCGATTTCGGAGTGTCGCTGCACCTTGTCCGCATATCCTGCTGGACGATGGTGAGGTCGTTCTTCTGCATCGCTCCGTGGTTTCTGTTTTTCGCGGCAATCGAGCATCTGGGCGAAAGGGAGCTTGCGGCTGCCAACATCGTGCGCAGCGTTTCGATGCTCTTTTTCGTAATAGTGAATTCTTTCGCCACCACGGCCGTGGCTTTGGTGGGCAATCTTACGGGAGGCGGACGCCCGTGCGAGGTGATGCCCGTTTGCCGCCGGGTCGTAACGCTGGCTTATACCGCCGGTATCCCTCTGGCGCTTGCGGCACTGGCATTTTCGGAAAATATTTTAAGGTTCTTTATCGCGGATACTGCGGTTATAGAAACCGCGTTTTATCCGTTTTGCGTGATGCTTTCCACATATTTGATTTCCGTGCCCGCTTACATATACTGCAATGCGGTGATAGGGACGGGGAACACCCGGACGGCTTTTTTGTTTCAGATGATAAACATATCCCTCTATCTGGGATATCTGTTCGTTCTGACCCGTTTCAGCAATATTCCCCTTGCGGCGTATTGGACTGCCGAGCAACTGTACGTCGCGGTTCTGTTCGTGCTGTCGTACGCGTATATGAGGAAGGGCAGGTGGAAAACCGGGCCGGCCTCGTGAAGCCGTCGTTCCGCGGGCGGAACCGCTCGGCGCGGCACGTCGGGTTCCGGCGGTCGTATACGGCCGGAACGGAGATGCTTCCGGAAGAGTCGCGGGGTCGGCGGAAAGCCGTTCCGGCATTAATGCGAAAAGGGCCCCGGCATTCCGTCGGGGCCCTTTTTTGAGCGGAAAACGGGACTCGGACCCGCGACCTCAACCTTGGCAAGGTTGCGCTCTACCAACTGAGCTATTTCCGCATTCGCCGACTTCCGATGTTCCGGTTTGCCGTTTTGCGTGTGCAAATATATGTAGTTATCGGCTACTCTGCAAATTTTTCCAGAAATTTTTCGATGAAGGTGGTTTCGTTTCTTCCGAACCACTTGATTTCCCTGTTCCGGCCGAACCACGTAAGCTGCCGCTTTGCATAGCGGCGCGTGTTGCGTTTTATAAGCTCTACGGCTTCGTCCAGAGAAATATCCCCGTCGAAATACCGGAACAACTCGCTGTATCCCACGGTTTTCAGCGACTTGTACTCGCGCAGCGGGTATAGCTTTTCCGCTTCGGATTCCAGTCCGGCGTCCATCATGGCGTCGGTGCGGGCGTTTATGGCGGCGTAAAGTTCGTCCCGGGGAGAAGTTATCCCGATTTTGACCACGTCGAATGCGCGTTCGCGGCTGCGCCCGGTCCGAAGTTCGGAATACGGCCTGCCGGAAGACATACATACTTCCAGTGCACGCATAACCCGGCGGGGGTTGCTTTTGTCCACGGTTTCATAGTAGGCCGGGTCGAGCTCCCGCAGCCGCGCGAGCAAGGGTTCGGGGCCTTCGTCGTTCAATATGGCCGACAGCGAATCCCTGAGCCGGGAGTCGGCCGGAGGAAGGTCGTCCAGTCCGTTGCAGAGGGCGTCGATGTACAATCCGGAACCTCCGACCAGCAAAACGCACCGGTGTTTCGTAAACAACCCTTCCAGCAGGCGAAGGGCGAGTGCGGCATACTGCCCGCACGAGAAATCCTCCGTCGGGTCTATCATCCCGATAAAATAATGTTCGGCGGCGGCAAGCTGTTCCGCGGAAGGCTGGGCGGTTCCGACGGCCATGCCGCGGTAAACCTGACGCGAGTCGGCGGACACTATAGGGAGCCCGTACCGGCAGGCCAGACGAACGGCCGCGTCGGTTTTGCCGGCGCCGGTGGGACCGCAGATTACCGCGAGGGTACGGTCAGTATTCGTCGTCATATTCCTCGTCGCCCTGAAAGTCGCCGAACTCTTCCATTGCGTCGTCGAAGATTGACCGGCCGCCCGAATCGCCCTCCGGCCCGAACTGCGGAGAAGGTTCCCCTTCGGACGCGACGGTTCTCGGGTAGCCGGAGCCGGGGTCGGCCTCCGCCGCGGATGCAAGTTCTATATAGTACGAGCGGTCGGAAAACACGTCGAACTGCCATATCAGCCGGTCGCGGTTACGGCGTATAAGCTGCCCCAGCATGACGTCGGCCATAGCGAGCGGCTGCGGGCCGTCGTTCTCGTCGCTTCCCATGTCGGCAAGCGTAAACTCTTGAAGTTTGCGCCATTCGTCGTCGGAAGTGAAAAAAGAGGCCATACTGCCGGCATCGTATTTCAGGTCGTCGCATATAAAGTCGTTCAGGTCGAGCAGCGTCATATCGTACGGGACCTCGTATTCCCGCAGAAAGGAATCGTTCTCGTCGCTGAGCATCCTGAATCTGAAAATCATACTCATAACACGGATTTTGGTTCAAAACAAATATAGCGATTTTAGTTCAATCCGCACAGAAAATCCAAAAGGTCCGTTCCGTCCGGCCAGTCGGACGGTCCGGGCGTCTGCGCCTCTCCGAACCGGACGCTCCGTGCAAACGCCGGTCGGCGGGAAACGACGCATTGCAGAGCGTGCTCGTGTTCGGCAAGCCATTTCTCGGCTTCGGAGCGCGTTTCGTATTCCATGCAGTTTATGCGGCTCACGGCATGGGAAATGTCGTCCCCGGGTGCCAGCAGAAAAAATCCGCCGTCGGCGTAACGCTCGCCGGCCATAACGCACAACGCACGGGCCTGACGGCAGCCGTTCGCATATTTCGGATTTACCCCGGTTGCATTTTTCGCCAACGTGGAGACCAGCCGGGAAACATCGTATCCGCTGGGAACGAGCAGCATGCCGACGCTGCGGCATCCGAGCCCCGAATAGGTAAATATGTCGCGTGCCAGCAGTGCCAGTTCCTGCTCCGATTCATCGCCCTCCAGAAGGGCGGCCGAGCCGCGGCTTCCCCGGAGGACGGCGGGTATATCGCCGTACGCAGCCTTCAGCGCGCGGCATGCCGCATCGCTGCCGGAGGCAATAACGGCATCGGGGTCCGGCGCATCCGACAGGTACGACAAAGGGAGCGACGGCTGCAAACCGCGCAGCAGTTCAACCATGTATCCCATGAGAACGGAATCTTTGGATGAAGGACTCAACAGACACTCGTGCCCCGATACCAGCACGCACATCATATCGAAAAACCCCGCTGCCGGAATATTGCCTGCCGCTATCACCGCTACGCGACGTCTGCGCGAAAGCGCTACCGGGCATCCGGGATATGCCTCCAGCCATTCGCGCAAAGCCGCGGGCTGAAGCATCCGCTTCCGAATAGCTTCGACCGCGAATACGACTTCCGAAGGCGTGAACCACGGATTGGCGGCGCAGGCCCTGTCGATTACGGCGCGCTGCACGGAGCTGCCGCCGAAGCCGGCCAGCTTCTCGCCCAGTGCGGAAAACAAGTCCGCAAATATTCCTGTCCGAAAATTCATTTTACAAATATAACTCCGTGGCGCCCGAAACGGTGCATAAAAAGCGTTCGGAGCCACCACGGCACATGAAAAAACATATATTTGCAGTGCAAACGGAATAAGCCGGAAAAGAACGCCGCGGCGCCGGAACCTCATTACCGGCTCGCAGACTCCGCACATTTCAACAACTCCTGAACGCCCATGGATTTTCTCGCCATAATTCCTGCCCGCTACGGTTCCAGCCGTTTTCCCGGAAAGCCGCTCGCCGAAATAGACGGCCTGCCGATGATAGAGCATGTCAGGCGCCGTACTTCGGCCGTTTACAGGGACTGTTGGGTAGCCACCGACGACAGCCGCATATCCGAAACCGTGGAACGGCTCGGAGGCAGGGTCGTCCTCACTTCCCCGAACCACCGCAGCGGCACGGACCGCTGCGCCGAAGCCCTCGAAATCATAGAGGCGGCCGAAGGAAGGAAATTCGACGTCGTGGTGAACGTACAGGGCGACGAGCCGTTCGTGGCCGAGGAGCATCTCAGGGCGATTATGCGCCCGTTCGTAAACGACGCTGCCTGCATAGCCACCCTCGTAAAGCCATTCGGGCCAGACGAGGACATTTTCAATCCGAACATTCCGAAAGTGGCTTACGCCAACGGTCGTGCCCTCTGGTTCAGCCGCTCGGTCATTCCGTATCTGCGCGGAAGGGAAAACGGCGAGTGGCAGGGGTCGTATCCCTACATGAAACACATAGGAATGTACGCCTACCGTACGGACGTACTGCGCAGTCTGGCTTCGCTTCCGGCGGGAACGCTCGAAGCGGCGGAATCGCTCGAACAGCTCAGGTGGCTGGAAAACGGTTACGTCATCATGGCCGAAGTCACGCATGCCGAAACCGTAGCCGTGGATACCCCCGACGACCTGAACCGTATAACCGGGCGCATTCGGGCTTTAAAGTTGCATGATACGGAAAAATAAGTATATTTGCGGTGAAATACTCCACAACGGCCGTCGCTCCGACAGCCCGGACAATCCCCGAATATACGTTACGATAAAATGCAGGATACGGAAACCTTAAAGGGTAAAAGCCTTGCCGAACTGAAAGAAATAGGCCGGGCGCTCGGAATCAGAACACAGATGAAAAAGCAGGAACTCATAGACGAAATAGTACGCACGTCGCAGACATCCGAAGGCATATCCGCGCCTGAAGCGGGAGAGGAACCCCTGAAGCGCCGCCGGGGCCGGCCCCGCAAGCAGAGGCCGGAAGACGCCGCAAACACGCAGGAAGAATCCGCGGAGGAAAGGAACGAGCCTGAAAAGCGCACGCTCCGTCCGCGGCTTCAGCGGCCGGAAGCTGCGGCCGAACCGGACGGCCAGCGCATTTTCCGTCACGGCGGGAGCAACGAAGATGTTTCGGCCGGAGAGCGACCTGCCGAAACGCCGGTGCAGGCTCCGGAACCTGCCGACCGCGGCAGGCGTCCGGAAGACGTGCAGCCTAAAAAATACGAGCGTCCGGGCAGGTATCGGAGCGACGAAATGCCGCGTACTCACCGGAGCCAGCAGGAACAGCCTGAAAATAATCTTCCTACGGGCATGGTGGAAGGCGAAGGAGTGCTGGAAGTCATGCCCGACGGTTACGGCTTCCTGCGTTCGGCGGACTACAACTATCTCAATTCGCCGGACGATATTTACGTGTCGGCGTCGCAAATCAAGCTGTTCGGACTGAAGCCGGGCGACACCGTGCGCGGAACAATCCGTCCTCCGCGCGAGGGCGAGAAATACTTTCCCCTGGTAAAAGCTCTCGAAATAAACGGGCTGGCCCCGGAAGTCATCCGCGACAGGATGCAGTTCGAATACATGACGCCCCTTTTCCCCGCCGAGAAATTCTGCCTCACCGGAAACGGCCACAACAATATTTCCACGCGCGTGGTGGACTTGTTCTCGCCTATCGGGAAAGGGCAGCGCGGGCTGATTGTCGCCCAGCCTAAAACCGGCAAAACCGTTCTGCTTCAGGACATCGCCAACGCAATAGCCGACAATCATCCGGAGGTGTACATGATAGTCCTCCTAATCGACGAGCGGCCGGAGGAAGTGACCGAAATGGCCCGCAACGTAAAGGCGGAAGTCATATCCTCCACTTTCGACGAGCAGGCGACGCGCCACGTGAAAGTGGCCGAAATGGTGCTCGACAAAGCCAAGCGCATGGTAGAGTGCGGACACGACGTGGTGATATTCCTCGATTCGATAACCCGTCTGGCAAGAGCCTACAATACCGTGCAACCCGCTTCGGGCAAGGTGTTGTCCGGCGGCGTGGACGCCAACGCTCTGCACAAGCCCAAACGCTTTTTCGGAGCCGCCCGCAACACCGAAGAACGCGGCTCGCTGACCATAATCGCCACCGCCCTTATAGACACGGGTTCCAAAATGGACGAGGTGATATTCGAGGAGTTCAAGGGAACCGGCAATATGGAATTGCAGCTCGACCGCAAACTGTCCAACAAGCGCATATATCCGGCCGTGGACGTGGTGGCTTCCGGAACGCGCCGCGAGGACCTGCTGCTGAGCAAGGATGTGCTTCAGAAGACTTGGATACTGCGCCGCTATCTGGCCGACATGAATTCCATGGAAGCCATGGAGGAAATAAAGAAGCACATGGAAAATACCCGAAGCAACGAGGAGCTTCTCGTAACCATGAACAAGTAAGCCGTAACGCTGCGTCCCCGCGAAGAAAAAGGTACTCCGCGGCGGACGGACGACGAAAATAATTCGTATATTTGCTTCCGCTTCCGCCGGAAGCCTCCGCCAAGCCGTTCGCGGCGCGGCCTTCCTCCGGAAAGGAAATGCGGAAATAGCTCAGTTGGTAGAGCATTAGCTTCCCAAGCTAAGGGTCGCGGGTTCGAGTCCCGTTTTCCGCTCGAGATAAAAGGAAGCCCGAGGAATCGGGCTTCTTTTTTATTCTGTTTGCCGTCGGCTTCCGCGGACGGTCTGGATTCTGAAGGAAACGTTGCCGCTAAGATATTGTCCCCGGTTGACCCGGGCACGCCGCCACAAGTCGAAATGAAGCAAAATGCCCCGGACCGGGGGCCGGGGCATCCGAGGAGGACGTTTCCTATTCTATCTCCGTCGTCTTATTTTTCGGGCTTTTGAAGCGTCCATTCGTCGGTAGCATCGTTGTGTACCCATCTTTCATGTGTCGGGGTGAACTTTCCGGTTCTCCAGTCCAGATTGAATCTCCAGCCGTTCGTGTTGAAGTAGTCGGGAACGCCGCCCTTGCGCGTGAGCTTCATCATGTTGCCTACTTCATGGGCCCCGAAGGTGTATTTATACGGAATAAGCTGCATCCAGTCTAAACGGGATTCACCGTCCTCTTCGTAAACTTCGATTATGATGGCGCCGTAATAGCCGCCGTTTTTGGCAATCATTACCCAGCATCCGTACTCGTTCCAGAATTCGATGTCCGAAACCACTTTGTATTCCTGGGCTTCGTGCAGCATTTTTCCTTTCACGAATATTTGCTGCCGGTTCGAATTCGGCTTGGCGCGTATCTCGAAGCGTCCGTCTTCCCTTACGAGGCTGCTGAGGGAGTCCGCCTGACGGGAGGCTTTGGACTGAGCCATTTTCTCGGGGTTGAACGCCGACTGCCCGGTTTTCTTTTCGAGTTCTTTTTCAAAGAAATCGTGTCCGGCGACTTGCGGTTTTATGGCCGTCGAAAGGTCGTTTTCGGAAAAATAATAGGTTTTGCCTTTTTCCTCCACCACGATTATTCCGGCAACCATCGACACCTTATCGAAACTCCACCCGTAGGAACCGCCTCCGAGTTCGACCTCGTTTCCGTTACGGTCGTATATATACCAGTCGCTGTCGTCTTCTTCGTATCTGGCGGCAAAATAGTTTCCTGTAGAGGTGATTATTTCGGCGAACTCTTGGTCTAAGCCGATAACGATTTTTCCGCCTACCTCAAGAGCTGCAAGTTTCCCGTTTCGTATCAGATATGCATCGCCTTTGAGGGCTACGCGCATTTGCTGCGCCTGTGCTATGGTCATACACAGCACCGAAGCCATAAGGACGGCAATAGTATTGATTGCAATTCTTTTCATCAGTTTTGTTTTTTAGTTTATTGTTAAATCGCTTTATTGTCGTCCGCTATCCGTTTTAACGGCTTTCTCTACCGGGGACATCTCGTTCGAAAGAGGGACCTCCATCGTTTTGTTGCATTTATCATAACCTGCATCGAAACATGCCGCAGCAACTTCTTCGGCCATTTCGACAGGGTCGGATGAACCGCTGCAAGAAGAAAGTACAGCGACAGTAGAAAGAAGCAAAATTAAATATGTGATTTTAATGATATTAACTGTTCACGTCGTCATTCTTTATCCTCTGGCAAATAACCTGTGTATGTGCCCTCGATTTCTCCCTGATAATCGAGGGAACCATCGGTGCTGATATATAGGTAGTATCGGATTGTATAAATATCGCCGTCGATGGAGACTTCTATCACTCCCTTATCGACGCCGTACCATACATATTCGCCTATATACCCTTTGGTGGTGGTAAAAGAATTCGCGTCGGTACTCTGACCGTTGAATTCATAGATGCCTTCCAAGAGCGGGCTGTTTTCAGGAAGATAGAAATCGGCGTAAAGGTCTATCATTGCGCCGTCGTTGTAGAAATTCAGCCTGTTATCTTTGAAAGTGGCTCCGTCTGCTTCGAAAGTGAAAGAAAAGCCGTCATGCAGAGTGTAGGTAAACGTTCCGCTTCCGCCGTAAAGTAATTTCGGTTCTTCGGGAACTGTTCCGTCCTTGTTCGTGCCTTCCTGCGTTACTCTTATGGTAACCTTATCTCCTCCGCATTCAATGGTTACAGTGGCGGAACGGGTTTCTCCCGTGCGATTGGTTTCCAATTCAGTAACCAGTGTAAATGTTCCCGCTTCTCCATCGTATTTTTCTTCTCCGTTATACAAAAGACGGAGCCACGATGCGGAAAAAGCCTTCGTTTCATGCACTGCCGAAAGGTTTGCCGGATTGGTTGCAGCTTCCGCCACAGTTGCGGTCCATGCGGATTTGGCGGTAAAAGTAAAACCGCCGGTGGTTTCGTCGTCGGCGTACCCCACTTGGATTTGTTCCGATTGGTTGGGCATTTCGATTTGTCCGTCGTGGTTGTCGTTATCATCACCGCATCCGGCTGGAATAAAAGCGGAGAGCAACAACATGAATATTAAATTATTTGACTTTTTCATTTTCCCAATTTAAAAGCGGTTAGAATCCTATTAAATCGTTGAATATACGGTTATAGCTTTCCACTCCCCAGCGGCCAGTTTCGGAATCTTTGTCCAAATCGACATTTACGTACTTTTTGAACTCCGGGTCGGCTTCAGAAGTGACGGTCATATAAAAGCAGGCGTATCCGTCTTCTACGAAGGATTCGTCTTCTATGACCGTAAACCTGTATTTCATCTTTTTCGAGTTTTCACGGACCTGTGACAAGGCGGCTTTCTCTATGGCGCTCATGTTTTTTTCGGGCGTGAACTCGTCTTGGTTGTATTCCGTCATCAGGCTGTTGCACCTGTCGAAATTGCCGTTGGCGAATGCTTCGGCAAATTCCAAAGCTATGGCTCTCGGATTGGATTTACTGCTGCCGCAGGCGGTCGTCGATACCGTAAGAATACCGAAGACAAGGATGTTGATAAGTGTTTTCATTTTCTGACTGTTTAAACGAATTCGTACCGTATGATTTTGTTGTCCGCGTCGGTTACGCAGTCGATGGTCCTGCCGCTCGCTTCGTCGGCCGACAGGTAGTTTTTGGAACGAAGTTCCACGACGGCGCCGCAGTCGAGGTATAAAGAAAGGAAACGGTCGCTTTTCAGGTCGTCAGCGCCGAAATATTCGACGGCCTTGCCGATTTTCGCCTTGTAGGTCTTCGCTCCGCCGGACTTTTCGGCATCGAATTTACTCGGCCGGTTGGGCTGTTTTTCGAGCGTTTCGAGCCATGCTGCGGCTTCTGCGAACTCCCCGTCGTTGAAGAAATAGTAAGCGTCGCAGTAATTGTTCTCCACGGGAACGAATCCCCATCCCCGAAGGTCGCAGGCGGCCAAGGTCGAATTAATCGGGTTTTCCTCCTCATATTCGTGCCACAGCAGTTGTACGGAATAATCACAGCTTCTTTCGAAGAGGTATTTTCCGAGAGAATAGTTGCCTCCGTCCTGAAGCATCACGAAGTTGTCCCCCTCGTCCGTTTCCACCATTGTCCCGGTGAGCATCGAGCTCCGGTAGCTGCCGAATTTCTTGTGACCCCTGTTTATGAAATCCTTGCCGCAGATTGCGTGGCTGGTCTTGGTTTCCCGGCCTTTGAAATATGGTTCCGCTCCGGTGGCGTAACCGGGAATATCGGGGGATTTACCCTTTCCCGCGACGCTGTTTCCGCAGGAAACCGAAATCGACCATGCGGCCCACAATGCGCCGATAATTAAACTGATTTTTCTCATCGGTTTAAAATTTTTGGATTAATGATGACGCATACAAAAACGTGGGCCGTCCGCTCGATTTATCATGAAGGCTCTGGTAAAACCCTTGGGCTAAATAAGCAACAGCCCACGCCATAGGAGATATGGTCGTGAGGAGTTGGCTTATTCCCGCCCAATGAAAATTTACCAGATTTACATGAGAGAATAAACCTGCGTGCTTCCGCAACGCATTATGTATGTCTTTCGACACAAATATAGCAAAAATTGCGATGTCGAGCCTTAGGCCTCAAGGCCGGACGTTTATTTGGTCCGCTGGCCCCGGCTGCCGGTTCGCCGGGAACCGCGGAATTGCCGGCTTGTCGCGGAATATCCGGCGGGAGAAATTTACTGTTTCGGAAACGTCCCCGTCGGGTCGGGCTGCCGTTCGGTTCGTCCTGCGGCGACATCTGCGGAAGAATAATTCGGTTCGATTGATTATGCGGGATGGGGATGCAAGTCGTCGTGGTTTTATATATACTTTTCATGCAATAAATAAATTGCTTACATTTGTAAAATGTAACCGTATTCAGTTCACCGATATATGTACGAAGCCAAGGTTTACCGGGTGATGATAGGAGCGCCCTCGGATATAAAGGAAGAAATAAAAGAGATAAGGGGTTATATCTACTCATGGAATCCTTTGCATTCCGAAGATAAAGGTATCGTTATATTTCCCATCAACTGGGAAACGGATTGTCATCCGGCCTCGAATGTTCATCCTCAGGAGCATATCAACCATACCGTTACCGACAAAAGCGATATGCTCGTTTGTGTGTTCGGTGCGAAATTGGGAACCCCGACGGAAAAGGAGATAAGCGGAACGGTGGAAGAGCTGAAAAAGCATATCGCCGCCGGTAAGCCGGCCATGGTCTATTTTAAAACCTCCGTACGCAGCCTTAACGACATCCAGCCGGAGCAGCTTCAGAAAATCAGGGATTTCAAGGAGGAGATAAAAGACAGGGTGCTGTTCCGGGAATACGGTTCAGTAAAGGAGTTTAAAAAAAGATTCGGCTCCGATTTCGAACTGGCGGTAAACGACTATTTTACAGGCGTCTCGTCGCATCCGCGGCAAACGGTTTCTCCGAAAGCTAAAAAAGCGAAGTACGCCCCCGCACCTTCCGGCGCGCCGGGCAAGAAACCGAATACCCGGTTGAGCGTAAATTTTCCGGACGGCATCGTTTTGGAGGAACAGTATGCATACAGAACTTTCGCGGAGGCTATAAATAGGATAGGGGCCCGCCGGGTGATGGATTTGGGAATAAGGAGTTGCGGAGTGCCGCTGGTAGGGAAAGAGATAAGCGACAGGTATGCCGATTCACAGGTTAATATCGGTAACGGGATATACGTGCTCACTCATAGCTCCACGCAAGGCAAGAAAAGGTTTCTGGACAGAATATCACAAGAACTGGGACTTGGGCTTGAGGTAAAAATAATCATGTAGAGGACCATTGAATTTAAGGCGGTAAAGGGCCTTGGAGTTCCGTCGGGGACGGTTAAGTTCGTGTTCGGGGGAGGGTCGGGATAGTCCTTCGACGCCCGGTTCTGCGGCGCGGGGGCGGGAATTTTCAACTCACGGGGAAAGATAAATCGGAGCAGGGACGGTGCGTCGTGCGAATCCGCTTATTTCGAGCGGTTGAAAGCCTCGATATACTTGTCGATATACCGTTGCTTTTCCGCGGACTTGTATTGCTGTATATACCTCGGGTGTTCGAGTACCGTCAAGCGGTCGAACAGTTTTGCACGGTCGTTCATCTTCGCGATATAACCGGCGTTTTTCCTGCCCAGTACGAAAACTTCGGAGGTTTCCAGACCGAAATCGAGAAACTTTTTTAACGAGGAAAGCATGAATTCTTCCGTCATCCCGAGCAGGGACGGTTCATCGTAATAGTTGGCGTTCACCCATTTATTTTCCCCGACCTGCCGGACGAGGGCCAGAGGGAACGGCGAATTGATATAAAATTCCCGATAGAAGGCCGCCGCTCCGCCGTAACGGGCAATCATGTCGTATATGAATACCGACGAAATTTCGTGCGTGTGCGCCGATTCCATCCCGATACCGCATACGCTTTCGAGGCGTTTCGTATCCGTAAACGGTACGCCGGTTATCGCCGAGCCGTACCTGCCGGGATTGATTCCTACGATAAGCCGGCGCATTTTCGAATCGGCGTAATACTTCCGATAGAACCGCTCCATAACCGTCACGGTTTCCGGATTGTCCCTGTAAGGGTTGATTACTCGGAAGCCCGGCGGCAGACGGCCCGTATAGTCCAGGCTCCTGTTGAATTCTATTGCTTTGTCTGCGAATGTTCCGGCCATGTTGTATAAGGACAGGTTTCTGTTGCGAGGCTGGTTTACGGTTCCAACATTCATACCGCCCGGTCAATGGCCGGGTGTCGAAAAGTCGAAATCCATTCCGGGCCCGTTTTTCCCGACAGGCCGGACCGGTCCGCACGGACAAAAAGAAAGAGTCGCATTTCTGCAACTCTCTCGCTCTCCAGTGGTGCCACCGGGAATCGAACCAGGGACACAAGGATTTTCAGTCCTTTGCTCTACCAACTGAGCTATGGCACCGTTTGCCGGAACAGCGGGGCAAAGATATTAAGAATATTTTATTCTCCAAACGGTAATGGAAAACGAATTCGGCATCCGGCCCTTTTCCGGCCGTGCCGAAACGCCCGGTATTCTTCCGGTACGTGGAACAATTTACTTCGTCGTGGGTACAACTCAACTAAAAATTGTATCTTTGCGACAATATTCGACTAATCCTGCTTGGCAATATGAAGGTGGCTCTGGCGCAGCTTAACTATACGATAGGCGATTTTGAGGCGAATAAAGTCAAAATCATCGACGCTATCGGCAGGGCTCGCCGCGAAGGAGCCGACCTTGCGGTATTCGCCGAAGCCGCCATCAGCGGAACCCCTGCATACGACCTTCTCAACAACGTGGCATTTCTGGAATCGGCCGAATCGGCTCTCGTGGAAATAGCCGCCGCTTCGGACGGCATAGCCGTACTGGTCGGACTGCCCGTGCAGCAAGGCAACCGTACGGTAAGCGCGGCCGCATTTATAGACGACCGCCGTATATGCCGTTATATAACCAAGAGGTCGGTAACTATGAGGGACGAGATGCCCTTTCTCTCTTCCGGCCGAGGCTGCGAGTACGTTTCGGTGGCCGGCAGCAAAGTCGCCGTCGTGGTGGGAGGGGACATAATGGAGCGGCACGAGTACGTGCGTTATGCCGATACGGTGGTCAATCTTTCGGCCCACAGCTATTCGAGAGCCTGCATAGAGAAACGCTACGACGTGCTTTCGCAGCTTTCCTATACCGCCGGGAAAAACTTCGTCTTCGTAAACCAGATAGGAGGCAGCACCGATATCATATACGACGGTTCTTCGGCGGTTTACGACTCTCACGGAAGAGCGGTAGCCTTGCTCGGCAGTTTCCGGGAGGATTTCGCCGTGGTTGACCTCGACGCGGACAACCGCCCGCTCCAGCCTTCGTATCAGAACAAGACCGCGAATGTTTACAGCGCCATAAAACTCGGCCTGTCCGATTTCTTCGGCAAGAACGGGTATGCAACGGCGTGCCTCGGACTTTCAGGAGGCATAGATTCGGCGGTAGTGGCTGCGATAGCGGCAGAAGTTTTGGGTCCTGAAAACGTGCGGGTGTTGCTTATGCCTTCCCTCTACTCGTCCGACCATTCGGTGGAGGACGCGGAATTGATGGCCCGCAGCCTCGGCCTGCCGTACGATGTAGCGCCTATTACGGAAATCTACGCTCAGGTATTGAATACCATGAAGCCGGTTCTGGGCGACCAGAGCTTCGGAGTCACGGAAGAAAACATACAGGCCCGAATCCGTTGCGTGATGCTGATGGCGCTGTCCAACCGGTTCGGAAACATACTCCTGAATACCTCCAACAAGAGCGAGCTGGCGGTGGGATACGGAACCCTTTACGGCGACAATACCGGCGTACTCAGTATTTTGGGCGACGTTTATAAAAGCGAAGTATTCGACCTTGCACGGCATATCAACCGGGAGCGTGAGGTGATACCAGAGCGTATCCTTCAGAAAGAGCCGTCGGCCGAGTTGCGTCCCTTCCAGAAAGATACGGATTGTCTTCCGCCGTACGACGTGGTGGATGCCGTCATTTACCGTATGATTGAGGAAGGGCAGCACAGGGAGGAAATCATAGGGGCCGGTTTCGATGCCGAAACGGTGAATCGCATACACGATATGATACTGCGCAACGAACAGAAGCGGTATCAGTTCTGTCCCATACTACGGGTATCCACCCGTCCGTTCGGTAAGGGGCGGGTTATGCCCATAACCAATAAATACAGGATTTGATTCTTGCAGGAACAGGTGGGCGGTCAACTGGAGCATAGTGGAGTAGTGACGGCTGTCGCAGACGGCCGGGTCGATGTGCTTATGCACGTGGAAAGCGCGTGCGCATCGTGCAAGGTGCGCTCGGCCTGCATGATGTCGGATTCTTCGGACAAGACGGTTATGGTGGAAACGCCCGCAGCGGAAATGTTTTCCGTGGGCGAACTGGTAGTGGTCGCCGTCGAGCAGGTAATGGGCGTAAAGGCGGTGATGCTGGCTTACGTGTATCCGTTTTTCGCCATGCTTGCCGCGCTTTTGGGCATGTTCGCGTTGGGAGCCGGGGAAACGGCGGCAGGGCTTACCTCGCTCGGAGTGCTTGCCGGGTATTACATTGTTCTTTGGTTTTTCCGCGACCGGATAAAAAGGGAAATAATATTTAATATAAAGAAAGCATAATGGGAGTATTAGGTTACACAATACTGACGCTTTGCGCTTTGGGCGTGGTTGCCGCCGCGGTGCTCTATGTCGTGGCGCGCAAGTTCCACGTCTGGGAAGACCCCCGTATAGACGAAGTCGAAAAAATGCTGCCCGGAGCGAATTGCGGGGGCTGCGGATTCGCCGGATGCCGGGCCATGGCCGGAGCGTTGGTGCGGGAGGACGATATTTCGACGCTTTACTGTCCGGTTTGCGGCGCGGATGCCATGAAGCGGGTCGCTTTGCTGTTGGGAAAATCCGCTCCGGAAAGAGAGCCTCAGGTCGCCGTCGTCCGATGCAACGGGACCTGCGCCAACCGTCCGCGTACGAATTTCTATGACGGAGCTGCTTCGTGCGCCGTGGTGACGTCGCTTTACGGCGGTCCTACCGGATGTACCTTCGGCTGTCTGGGGCAGGGCGACTGCGTGGCGGCATGCGAGTTCGACGCTTTGCACATGGACCCCGAAACCGGCCTGCCGGTAGTCGACCAGGATAAGTGCACTGCCTGCGGCGCATGCGTCAAGGCCTGTCCGAAAGCCATTATAGAGCTTCGACGCAAAGGCCCGAAAGACCGGCGCGTATTCGTTTCCTGCGTGAACAGGGACAAGGGAGGCGTCGCCCGCAAGAGCTGCGCCGTGGCTTGCATAGGATGCGGAAAATGCGTGCGTACGTGTCCCTTCGAAGCCATTACTTTGGAAAACAATCTGGCATACATAGATTTCAACAAGTGCAAACTTTGCCGCAAATGCGTAGCCGAGTGTCCCACGGGAGCCATCCACGAGGTCAATTTCCCGCCGCGCAAGCCTGCCGAACCCGGCGTACAGGCGGTGCAGACCGCCCCGAAGCCTGCCGAAGGAGCACAGGCGCCCGTTTAACCAGAATAAAAACCGAAAAGATATGTTGAAGACTTTTCGCATAGGAGGTATTCATCCGGCCGACAACAAGCTGACCGCTGGAAAGGCGATAGAGGTTTTTCCGGTTCCCGGAACCGTCGTCATACCGCTTTCGCAGCATATAGGGGCGCCGGCCGTAGCCGCCGTGGCCAAAGGCGACAAGGTGGTAGTCGGACAATTGCTCGGCAGGGCGGGAGGTTTCGTGTCAGCCAACGTTCACAGTTCCGTGTCGGGCACGGTGACGTCGGTGGATGCTGTCGCGGATGCCGGCGGGATACGCCGCCCCGCCGTAACCATAGCGGTGGAAAGCGACGAGTGGCGCGAAGACATCGACCGCTCGGATACGCTTGTAAAAACTACCGGCCTGACGCCTAAGGAAATCGTAGCCAGAATCGCCGAAGCGGGCATCGTAGGCATGGGCGGGGCTACCTTTCCAACACAGGTAAAGTTGTCAGTGCCGGAGGGCAAGAAAGCCGAATGGTTGATTATCAACGGAGTGGAGTGCGAACCGTACCTGACCGCCGACCACAGGCTGATGCTGGAGCGCGGCGAGCAGGTGCTGGTAGGGGTTTCCCTGCTTGCCAAGGCGCTCGGAGTGTCTAAGGCTTATATAGGTATAGAGAACAATAAGAAGGATGCGATAGAGCATCTGCGCAGCCTGACGCCGGGTTATCCGGGCATCGAAGTGGTTCCTCTGAAAGTCAAGTATCCGCAGGGCGGCGAAAAGCAGCTTATAGCCGCACTAACCGGCCGTCAGGTTCCGAGCGGCGCTCTGCCCATAGATGTGGGCGCAGTGGTGCAGAATGTGGGAACCGCCTATGCGGTGTACGAGGCGGTTATGAAGAACAAGCCGCTTATAGAGCGTATAGTGACGGTTACCGGCCGCGAGTTGGAGAATCCTGCTAATTTACAGGTACGCATAGGCACGCCGGTAAGCGCTCTGGTGGCGCATTGCGGCGGCCTTCCCGAAGGCGACGACAAGGTGATAGGGGGCGGCCCGATGATGGGGCGTCCGATGGCGAATCCCGATGCTCCTGTGACCAAGGGCTCTTCGGGCGTGTTGATTATGTCCGGGGCCGCTGCGAGCCGTCTGCCCGAAAAAGAATGTATCCGCTGCGCCAAATGCGTGGAAGCGTGTCCGATGGGACTGGAGCCTTATCTGCTTAGCAAACTGAGCCGCAACGGTCTGTTCGAGGAAACGGAAAAGCATGCCGTAACGGACTGCATCGAGTGCGGTTCGTGTTCCTGGACCTGCCCGGCTTCTCTGCCTCTGCTGGATTTCATCCGTATAGGCAAGGCCGAGACCATGAAGCTGATTCGTGCCCGCAAGGCCAACTAACCCGATTAAAACTGCTTGAATATATGGAGAATAGACTTATAGTGGCTCCGTCGCCCCATGTGCACAGCGATTACAGGACGCGCCGCCTGATGCGCGACGTGGTTATAGCCCTGCTGCCGGCGCTGGCGATGTCCACCGTCGTTTACGGGTGGATGGTGCTGGCCGTCACCGTATTCTCGGTGGCCTGCTGCGTGGTGTTCGAGTACCTTATACAGAAGTACATGCTGCGCGGCCCGCTCACTATCGACAACTGGTCCGCGGCAGTTACCGGAGTGCTTCTGGCATTCAACCTTCCGATAAGCATTCCGCTTTGGATGGTGGCCATAGGGTGCGCGGTGGCCATAGGTATAGGCAAGATGACCTACGGCGGACTCGGCAAGAACATTTTCAATCCGGCTCTGGTGGGCCGCGTGTTCCTGCTGGTGTCTTTCCCGGTGGCGATGACTACCTATCCGCCGATAGCCGATGCCGTTTCCGGAGCTACTCCTCTTACATTCGTGCGGGAGGCGCTCAAGAGCGGCATGCCGATGAATGAAATAATGTCGGGTTTCTCGCATCTGGATTTCTGGCTGGGATACCGCAGCGGTTCGATGGGCGAGATTTCGTCCGTGATGCTGTTGCTTGGTTTCGTCTATCTGCTTTGGAGGCGCGTCATTACATGGCATATACCGGTGTTCGTGTTGGGCGCGATGGCCGCTTTCAGTGCTGTATTATGGGGAATAGACCCCGGACAGTATGCGTCGCCGATGTTTCAGATTCTGACCGGCGGCGCGATTCTCGGAGCCGTTTATATGGCGACCGACTATGTGACCTCTCCCATGACTTGGAAAGGCATGCTGGTTTACGGCATAGGAATCGGGGCTCTTACGATTATTATACGCGTGTGGGGCAACTATCCGGAGGGCATGTCGTTTGCCATACTTATAATGAATGCGTTCGTACCGCTTATAGATAAATACATCCGGCCCAAGAGGTTCGGCGAAACCTTAAAACCGAGCAAACGATGAAAAGCAATCTGAAGAATATGGTGCTGGTGCTGCTGGTGATTACCCTCGTGTCGTCGGCCGCCGTAGGTTTGGTGTACAAATATACGCTCGACCCCATAACCAAAGCCAAGCAGGCCAAACTCGTGAATGCCCTTGCGGCCGTACTGCCGCCTTTCGACAACAATCCCGTAAAGGATGCCGAGGAAGTTACCGAAGACGGCATGCAGATAACCGTTTACCGCGCGAGCAACGGCGGCGATTTGGCCGGTTACGCCGTGCAGACGGTTTCGCCGACCGGATATGCAGGGCCGATTTCTTTGCTGGTAGGTTTCGACGCCGAGGGCAGTATCGTGGACATAGCCGTGCTCGAACAGAGCGAAACTCCCGGTCTGGGAGCCAAAATGGCCGAGCCGGATAACAAACTCGTGGTCAGCTTCAGGGGCAAGAATCCGGCCGAACTGCAAATGGCGGTTACCAAGGACGGAGGCGATATAGACGCTCTTACGGCTTCCACGATTTCCTCGCGGGCGTACGTGGATGCGGTAGCCCGCGCCTACAAGGCATTGCAGCAGGTGAAAGGAGGGGAGAGCAATGAATAAGATGTCCATTCTGCTCAAGGGCATCCTGCGCGAAAATCCGACGTTCGTGCTGGTGCTCGGCATGTGCCCCACGCTGGGAACCACCACTTCGGCGGTGAACGGCATGGGGATGGGGTTGGCCACGCTGTTCGTTCTGGTCATGTCGAACATAGTGATTTCGCTGATAAAGAACTATATTCCCGATAAGGTCCGGATTCCGTCGTTCATAGTGGTGATAGCTTCGTTCGTTACGGTGGTGCAGCTTTGCATGGAGGCTTACGTCCCTGCCCTGTACGCTACTTTGGGCGTGTTTATTCCGCTGATAGTGGTAAACTGCATCATACTCGGCCGCGCGGAGGCTTTCGCCTCCAAGAACGGGGTCGTTAATTCTGCTCTCGACGGACTCGGAATGGGCCTCGGATTCACCCTTTCGCTTACGGTGCTCGGAGCGGTGAGGGAGTTGCTGGGGGCCGGAACGGTGTTCGGGCATTCTCTTCTGAACGGCGACGGGATGCTGTTCTTCGTATTGGCTCCCGGCGCATTCGTGGCATTGGGATACCTGATGGCTATATTCAACAAGGTTACGGCTAAATCGAAATAGTGCGTATGGAGTACTTTATTATAATCATAGGGGCGATATTCGTCAATAATATCGTTCTCGCCCAGTTTTTGGGTATCTGTCCGTTTCTCGGCGTATCGAGCAAGGTGGATACTTCGCTCGGAATGGGAGCGGCCGTTACGTTCGTAATGGCTATCAGCTCGCTTATAGTGTATCTGATACAGTACTACATACTGGTTCCGCTGGGAATAGGATACATGCAGACCATAGTATTCATTCTCGTCATCGCGGCTCTCGTGCAGATGGTCGAGATAATCATAAAGAAAATAAGCCCTTCGCTTTATCAGGCGCTCGGTATATTCCTTCCCCTCATTACCACTAACTGCGCCGTGCTGGGCGTCGCCATACTTCTGGTGCAAAAGCAGTTCAATATGCTCCAGTCGTTTACGTACGCCGTGGCTACGGCAGTCGGCTTCGCGCTGGCTCTCGTAATGTTCGCCGGAATGCGGGAACGTATGGAACTGAGCGGAGTGCCGAAGGCGATGCGGGGAGTTCCGGTGGCTCTGGTCACGGCGGGTATTCTGGCGATGGCCTTTATGGGATTCGCCGGACTGGTATAGCGTACGTCGGTACTATACAAATTCCGGCCTCAGTCGAGGCCGGAATTTTTTATAAGGGCGTCCCGTTCGATGTTCCTAAAATTTTTTTGCGCATCCCAGTACCTGCCATACGCTTTTTATAATACGGCAAGGAATTTCCTGCGCATCGTAATCGGCATTGAGCGGTTCGAGTATAAGCATATCGGGATTCGCGGACGCGCGGACGCGCTTTACAGTGCTGTATTCCTCGGTCACGATGCAGTAGATTTCGCCCGAAAGCAGAAAATCCCTCCAATCGTCGATTTGTTTTAGCGCCACCATATCCCCGTGGTTTATTAACGGTTCCATAGAATGTCCCGTAACGTCGGTCCAACGGTCGGCATCGGCAAATGGCGGAAAGCTTATATACGCATCCGGATGAGGATTTTCGCGTCCCTTATCCGGTGAAAGCACGCTGTGCAGGGCTGCACGATAATACGGAACAGTTGCGGCCGGGGTGGAATCCGGTTCGGGCGACTGCGTATTCCTGAGCATTTCTCCCCGGCCGGTCAACAGCCAATCCGAAGAAATATCGAAACTTGTTGCGATTTTTTCCAATACTGGTTGTTTCGGAACGACATTGGTTCTATATCCTCTTATATTGGCTTCGCTTTCTCCTATCAGTTTGGAAAACACTGTATTTTTGCCTTTTCCGAAGACTTTTACAAGTTCGCTCAGCCTGTCGTGGATAGTTCCGGCATCCTTCATATTCGAGAAAAATCACTATGGGTCTTGCATTGTTCGCGAGAAAACACGATATTTGTGTGTCGAAAATGTAACTCGCCGTCAAATATAGCCAAAAAACGGGGTATGGCAAAAGTGCTTGTCGAACACGGAGAACGTAAACGGCTCGGTTTACTTTTCGGAGTGAGCCAGATAACGATACGCCGGGCGCTGGAGGGCCGTACCAATACCGACCTTGCGAAAAGAATCAGAAAGGCGGCTATGGAGCGCGGGGGAGTCGTGAGCGCGGCCGGACAAAGGATAAAGTGCGGATAACGGTTATTAGTTTCGTGTGCAACACGATATTGTAAACAACCTCAAACTATCGTTATGATGAAGAACTATTTTGTTTTGTTGACACTGGCGGCGTTTTCGGCTGCTTGCAGCAGTGCAGGCGACGAACCGCCGGCAAACGCGGTTCCCGTATGCAGTATTACGGCGCCCGACGACGGAGCCGTGCTCGACCCGAACGCCGACCTCGTGATAACGGGCACCGGCGAAGACACGGACGGAAGCATCGTAAAGGTTACATTGACGGTAGCCGGCCGTACGGTTACAGAAGCGACCTCCGTGCCGTTCAGCCATACCGTTCCCGCGGACGAGCTGAACGAAGGCGAACTGACGATAACCCTTTCAGTGGAAGACGACCGGGGAGCCACGGCATTCGACGAAGTGACCGTAACGCTTCAGGACAATTCGCAGGCTCCGGTTTGCAGAATTACTTCGCCGGTCGATGGAGCCGTCGTCGGGCTGCATGAACCGCTGGTCGTTTCCGGCGAGGGCGGGACGGAAACCGGAGCGATAGACGGAGTGACGCTTACGGTGGGAGGAACCGAGGTCGGCGAAGTGGATGCCCTGCCTTTCAGCTATACCGTCAGCCCCGAAATGCTGTCGGATGGAGAATTGGAAATAATCCTTACCGTAAGCAACGATGCCGGAAAAGTGGCCCGGGACAAGGTAACGGTGACGGTGAAAGACCTGAACGAAGCCCCGGTCTGCAAAATCGTTTCTCCGGCCGACGGCTCCGAAACGGAGGCCGGAGTGCCTTTGGTTATAGCCGGTACGGGGTCGGACAATGACGGGAGCATAGCAAGCGTAGTTCTTACCGTAAACGAAACGGTTATGGAGGCTGTAACCGCGGTGCCTTTCGAGTACGAGCTTCCCGCGGATATGGTCCGAGAAGGAGAAATGGTAATCCTGCTTACGGTGGAAGACGACTTCGGCAAGACTGCCTCGGACAAGGTTGCCGTGAATATACTCGGCCGCGACCGGACTTTTACCGACCCGCGCGATGCCAAAACCTATAAGACCGTAAAGCTCGGCGGGCAGGAGTGGTTCGCCGAAAACCTCGCCTATCTGCCGGAAGTTTATCCGGGTAATGTCGGCTCCAACGACGATGGATACGAAAACAAGCTGATGTATTACGTGTACGGCTATTTCGGCACGGATGTCGCCGAAGCCAAGGCTTCGGACACTTATAAAACCGCAGGCGTGCTTTACAACTGGTATGCTGCGGCGGGCGGTACTGTGGGTTCCGACCCTTCGGCCGTTCCGAGCGGCGTACAGGGGCCGTGCCCCGACGGTTGGCACGTACCGAGCCGGGCGGAGTGGGTAATCCTCAACGAATGGGCCTATGCTCAGATTCCGGACGAGGACGGAGTGATGTACTCCGACGACGGCGGAAGTCCTTCCGGAGATTCCGGGATGCGGTTATGCAAGAACGTTAACGGAGCGTTGAAGGCAAAAGACGTCTGGAAAGCCGATTATTCCGAAGACGAGCTTCCGCAGCTTGCTTTGGGCGGTATCGACCTTTTCGGGTTCCGCGGACTACCTTCCGGCTGCCGGCTGCATACGGGCGACTATTTCTATTATTATACCAATAATCAGCAGCTTACGTTTTGGACGCCTGACTGGAATACTTATTTCCCCTCCAATCCCGGCGGAGGAACCATCGCCTTTACAAGTCTTTACTACGACCTGAGATTTTCGAAGGGAGGTTCGGCGACGGAACGCGGTTACAGCATCCGTTGCGTAAGGGATTAACGGAAAAATGGTAAAACGAGCGTAGAGATGAAAAGACTTGTCATATCGGTCTGCATGTTGCTGGCGGCATGCAGCGAGCCCGGCGACGAACCGGTGGAAAACAAAGCGCCGGCTTGCCGGATAACTTTCCCCCGCGAGGGGACGGTTTGGATGTCGGGCGACGACCTTGCAATCCGCGGGACCGGCCGCGACCCCGACGGAAACATCGCCGCGGTGGTACTTACCGTAGGAGGCGAAACGGTTGCCGAGGTTTCGTCCGTGCCGTTCGAATACGTTTATCCCTCTGCAAGACTGCACGCCGGCCCGCTCGCCATACGCCTTCGTGTGGAGGACGAACTCGGCGCTTCCGCCGAAAGCGAGGTTTCGGTAACCGTTCTGGACGATTCGGGCGAAACCGGTTCGCTTTCCGTCACTCCTGAAAATCTGGATTTGGGTTATTATACCGAGGAAACCGAGTTCTACGTCGAAACTGACGGAGAGTGGACGATAAAGGCGGACGGCGACCGCTGGCTGGAAATATACGACGAAGCGAGCGGGGAGTGGCGCGAAGCCGACGGACTGTCGGGCCGCGGAACCGCGGCAGTCAGGCTCAAATCGCCGGCCAACCCCGTTTTCGAACCGAGGACTTCCGTTTTTACGGTGGTTTCCGGCATGTCGGCCGTACGCCTTACGGTTACCCAGCAGGCGAGCCCCGATATGCTGATGTTTCTGGATGACGAGAATCTGAGAATCGCGGCGCAGCTTTCATGCGCCATATACGGCGTGGATACAGGCGACGGAAAAGGAAGCGAGGAGCCGGACTGGAAGGTTTCGGCAGCCGAAGCGGAAATCGACCCCGGAATATTCGGATTCGATGCGGGCAGCTACGGCGTAAAGTCGGTGAAAGGAATAGAATATTTTCCGTATCTCCGGCATCTGGATGTCAACCGGAACGAACTGACCGAGGTGGACCTGAGCGGGAATCCGAGGCTACGCAGCCTGCACGTAGAGTTCAACCCTCAGTTGAATACGGTGGACTTGTCGCCGGTTCCGGGATTGGACGAGATAGGATGCGACTACGGACTGTTCCTTACGCTCGACCGTAAGTATCTGGAAAACATGCATACCGTCGGCGTGCTAAACCGCCGGGACGACGAACCTTCTTCGACGATTGATTTTTCGGGATGCGCCAAGCTCGCCCGGCTTTACTGTTACGGCAACCGACTGACCCGGCTCGATTTGAGCGGCTGTACCGGACTGTGGCTGTTGAGCGCCTCGGACAACGATTTTACGGAGCTCGACCTGAGCGATGTGGACAGAAATCCGGACAACATGTATATACTGACGGATTGCCCGAATCTGGGGACGGTGTATGTATGGAAAGGTTTTACGCGCGATTACTACAATATTTTCAGCGTGGACGACGGCGTGCGGCTGGTGGAAAAGGAATAATCCGGATTCGTGCCGCAATATGCACGCAGGCCGCCTTCGAATAGGCGGCCTGCGGCGTATTCGGTTTCAAAGGGAGCGATGGTCAGAAAATATAGTTCAGCCCCATATTTACACCGGAAGTTCCGTCGCGGCGGTCGAAGGGGAAACCGAGCTCTACCGAAATGACGAAATTGCGGTTCCCTACGAATTTCAACCCGGCACCGGCGCTCATGTGCAGGTGCTCGGATGCACCCTCGTAGATAAGCGGTTCGCCGCTTTGCTTCATGGCTTCCAGCCGATAGGGCTGCGTGACCATGCCGGCGTCGAAGAACGGATTCAGCACCACGTACCAATCCTGACGAAGCAGGCGGAATCCGAACATGCGCCACCGTAGTTCGGCGTTGCCGTATGCGAAACCGTCGCCCACCACCCGGGTGTAAAGCAGCCCCCTAAGAGTGACGGAACCCCCGAGCCCTTCGTAGTATATCTGGCGCAGGTACAACGTGGTCAGGTTTTGCTGCATATAGAACGGCGGCCGCCCGGCGAGGGTTCCCTGATACGACAGCCGGTAGGCTAACGTAAGGCGGTCGCCCGCCAGCGGAATGAAATGCCTGAAGGAAAGAGCGACTTTCAGGTAGCTGTTGCCGTGACGCGAGAAAATATCCGGCGAACCGGTAAAGATGATATCGGCGTACATTCCCTGCGTCGGGTCCGGCTCGTGGTCGCGCGTATCGTAAACGGCTCCGGCTTTCAGTTCCAAATGGCTTCCTCCCCGGACTTCCTGCGGACGGATTATGCCGTGCTTCAGATAAAGGTCGTAAAGCGTCACCTCGTCCGCGTACTTGCCGAGCTTTATTCTGCTTATGTCGTAATTCCAGAACGATGCTCCTGCCGCCCACCCGAAACCGCGGCCTATGGGCCCCTGAAAATCGGCCATTATGCGCAATAGATTGCGGTCGATTGCATTGAACCCCCTGCTGCGGCTGCGGCTGTAGGGAGAGGAATAGCCGTTGAAGCCGTAGAAGTCCAACATCGTATTGATGATATAGCTCGCCGACGCAGTGAGTCTGACGCCGGGTATAAGGTGCTTGGAATCATAGAAGGCATGGAATATGCCCGACCCTTTGGTAAACCATGCTACCTCCGCATTTATCTTATGTATGTATTCGGGAAACAGAACTCCGTCGCCGTAGTCGTATATATCGCAGTAAACGCCCAGTTGAAGTCCGAGGTCGGTGCTGTAACTTATGGCGGGCAGGGGCGCGATGCTCCAGCCGCTTTTTGCTTTCGGGCCTTCGGCATGCAGCGCCGGACATGCGGCGAGTGCTGTCAGAATAATGGCGAGCGTCTTTTTCATTCTGCGGTTTATGTACCGTACGGCCCGGGAGAACGTGTGTCCGGCACCTGTACGGGTACGTACGCGAAACAAATTACGTTCCGGCATCTGTCGGATATGTGTTCCGCGGGTGCTTCAAAGATACGCCAAAGAGCATTACAAATGAAACGGCAGGCCGTGTCGGGGCCGAAAGCCGGAAATTCGGGATATATATTCCGTGATTTTTTTCGTTATATTTGACATAGTACGAGCCTCGGCAAAGCGCAAGCGAGCTTGTCTTTGCTCTCGGCTTTCACTACATTTAAAGAATATAGGATGCGCCTCGGCAAAGCGCAAGCAAGTTTGCCTTTGCCCTCCGCTTTCACTACATTTAAAGAATATAGGATGCGCCTCGGCAAAGCGCAAGCGAGCTTGTCTTTGCTCTCGGCTTTCACTACATTTGGAATGGTGAGTTTCAGGCTATATACTCTTCTGCTGCTTCTGCTGCACGTAACGGTGGTCTGTTACGGACAGCGCATGCAGGAGCGTGAGCCCGACAGTCTGACCGTCCGGGCCGAACAGCGAAACCAGCAGTTTTACGACAGTCTGGCTTCCAAATCTTCCCGCCGGGCCGTTCCGCGGCTGCTCCACAAGTTGCTGATAAAGCACACCGATTTGGAAGTAGAGAAAGTCGTCGACGAAACCCGCATATACCTTCCATATAAAGGCAAGCGGATAGCCGAGATAAATATAGCTCCGCAGGATGTTTACGACTCTACCGATACCCGCTGGTGGCCCCGGCTGGCGCGGGCGACGCATTGGCGTAGCCGACACCGTACGGTCAGGCGCGATTTGCTGATGCATGTCGGCGATGAGCTCAATCCGGAAACGGTAGTACGCAACAAACAGTTGATTCGCTCCCGCGACTATATTTACGAGGCTGATATAATCGTTTCCCCGATGCCGGGCGACACCGCTTCCGTAAGAGTGGACATAGTCACGCGGGACAGTTATACCCTCAGCGCCGACGGATATGTACACTGGGGCGGCCGTACCGCTATCGAACTCTACGAAGCCAACTTGCTGGGTTACGGCAACCGATTGAGCTTCGAAACCAGTTTCCACTGGCGGAAAGGAGGCTACGGAGGCAACCGGGTTTCATACGAAGTACCCAACATTCTGGGAACTTTCGTACGCGGCGAGTTCATTGCCGGTAAATCGTTCAACCGCTCGGACCTCGGGGGCTCTCTTCGCAAGGAGTTCATACTGCCCACAGACTACGAACTGGGTCTTATGTACAATAAGACGCACGAGCCGATGTATCTCCTGTTTTACGATTCCACTTATTCGGTCCGGTATCGCGATATGGACTTCTGGGCGGGCAAGTCGTTCGAGCTGCCCCGGATTAAAAGCAGCATATACATGATGTTCAGGTACAACTACCGGCATTACTGGGAGCGGCCGGCTGTAGGGCCTGACCTTAACAGTTTTTTTCACGATTCCCGGCTGATGTTGTTTCAAACGGGGTTTTACAGGGAAAAATTCTACACCGCCAACATGGTTTACGGTTATGGGTCCAAGGAGTACGTAGCCTCCGGATACAGGGCCGGCCTTACCGGAGGATGGCAGAAAGGGGAGTTCTGGGATGCATGGTACGTTGGAGTGGAAGCTGCCGCGGGCGGTTTCCTTCCGATAGGACACCTTGCAGGCGAGATGTCCATAGGCTCGTTTTACAGGCCGGGCGACGATAAACTGTGGAGAAGCATGCTGGCCGTGAAAATCGCTTTTTTTACGCCTCTGCTGAAAAGCGGCCGCAGCAGCATCCGCCAGTTCGCCAATCTGGACTATATGAGAGGGTGGAACCGTGGGGAAGGATGCGGAGCGGTCATAGCGATGACGCCCGAAAGCGGACCCCGGGGATTCAAGCAGTACGAGGTAGGTACCAACCGGTTGGTATTGAATACCGAAACGGTATGGTTTACGCCGTGGCAGCCGCTCGGTTTCAGGGTGGCGCTGTTCGGGTATTGCGACATGGGCTTGTTGGGAACCGAAAAACAGATGTTCCGCAACAGGTTTTTCTCGACTCTCGGAGTGGGAATACGCATTAAAAACGAGCGGTTGATATTCAGTACGATACAGCTTCGTTTAGGAATAGCCTTCGGTCACGGCGGAATGCTCAAGAACCAGTGGATAGCCGTCACCAACAGGCAGAGAATGGACCTTATCCGGTTTATTCCGGAAAAACCGGTGGTCGACGATTACCGCTGACGGGCGGCGGTATCCGCCGGACTTTCGGCGGCGGGCTTTGCAGCGGTTTCCGGACGAATCCCCCGGATGCGTTCGATGCGGTTCCGGACGGCCTCGCCGGCTTCGCGGCGTATATAGCCCCACCGCAGACAGATGCCGATAATGAGCATCGCTATGAGCGCCGCCATCAGTTTCTCCGTGCGGGACATGGATTTTATTTTCCGCCACATATCTACATCAGCATTATAAGACTGGCGGCCATTATCGCCATTCCGAGCACCAGTCCGTAAATAGCCACGTGATTTTCCCCGTACTGGTGTGCGGCCGGCAGCAGTTCGTCGAGGGAAATGTAAACCATTATTCCGGCTACCACTGCAAAAGTGCAGTACAGCAGGGTAGGAGTAAGGAACGGCATCAGAAGCAGATATGCTGCCAAAGCCCCTATCGGTTCCGATACGCCCGACAGAAACGACCACCAGAAGGCCTTGCGCCGGCTTCCGGTTGCGTAATACACCGGCACGGATACGGCTATCCCTTCCGGAATGTTGTGGATGGCGATAGCCACGGCAATGGCCAGCCCGAGCTTGGGGGATTCGAGCGCCGACATGAACGTAGCTATGCCTTCGGGAAAGTTATGTATGCCTACGGCCAGAGCCGTGATTATCCCCATTCGTTTCAGCCTTCCCTCATGGTGGGTATGTACGGTCGACATTTCCTCCACGCTGTGCAGTTCGTGCGGATTCTCAGGCTCCGGAACCAGCTTGTCTATCAGCATCGACAGCAATATGCCCCCGAAAAAGGCCGCCACGACTATGAGCGTGCCGGTCCGCTGGCTTTCCATAAGCAGTCCCAGCTCGGTGTTGGCCTTGAACAGCAGTTCCATAAAGGAAACGTATATCATCACCCCGGCCGACAGTCCGAGTGAAAACGACAAAAAGCGCCTGTTCGTTTTGCGGGCGAAAAATGCTATCGCGCTGCCTATGCCGGTGGCGAGGCCGGCCAGCAGGGTCATCAGAAGAGCAGTTCCTGCATTGAGGTCCATATTCTATTATGCTGTAACTATCCGGGCCGTGCCTATAAATTCGCCGGCGTGAAGCGGTACGGAAGAAATAATATCAAATTTGCTTATCTTTGCAAAGATAGTGAAAGCCGAGTGCAAAGCCAAGCTTTCTTGAATTTTGCCCGGACGCATCCTATCTTATTCAAAGATATGCGATACGCATGGAAATTACTCGCCGCTTACTTAAAAACAATGGGAAATTATGAGTTGCCGGAGCAGTGATAAAGTGACCCTGGGGGACAGGACGTTCGAATTGTTCATTCCGCACGACGACCTCGTCCGCTCTATCGGCGGCCTTGCCGCCCGCATCAATGCGGATTATTCGGACCGCGGAGTGCCGCTGTTCCTCGGAGTGCTGAACGGGGCTTTCATGTTCGCTTCGGAATTGTTGCAGCGGGTGGATTTTCCGTGCGAAGTATCTTTCGTGAAGCTCTCGTCTTACGACGGTACGTGTTCCTCCGGCAGCGTGAACAGTCTTATAGGATTGAAGAAGGACATCCGCGGCAGGGACGTCGTAATAGTGGAGGATATAGTCGATACCGGCCAGAGCATCGAACACATGATGCGGGCTCTCGAAGGGTTGGGAGCGTCGAGCATAGAAGTGGCTACCATGCTGTTCAAACCGGCTTCTTACAGAATGAAGTTTCCCATACGATACTATGCGATGGATATTCCGAACGACTTTATAGTAGGCTTCGGGCTCGATTACAACGAGCTGGGCCGCAATCTGAGGGATATTTACAAGGTAACGGATGAGTGAGGAGCTGTTACACGGCGGTTTGAGGCTTCCTCTGGTCGAGGATTTCTATACGATTCAGGGCGAAGGTTTTCACAGCGGAAAGCCGGCATACTTTATCAGGCTCGGCGGCTGCGACGTGGGCTGCCGGTGGTGCGACGCCAAGTTTACATGGAACGCACGTCTGTTTCCGCCGACCGATGTGGACGAGATTGTAAGCCGCGCCGCCGGGTTTCCGGCGCAGGCAATCGTAATAACGGGGGGCGAGCCGCTTATGTATCCCTTGGGCCCGCTTACGGAACGGCTCGCGGAAAGAGGGCTCGAAATATACATAGAAACGTCCGGCTCGCATCCTTTCAGCGGCAGGTTCGACTGGGTTTGCCTTTCCCCCAAACGTCAGGCCCCTCCTGCGGACGAGGCTTTTGCCATGGCCGACGAGCTGAAAGTGGTATTGGAAAGCCCGGACGATTTTTCATGGGCCGAACAGTGCGCCCGGCGCGTGCGCAAGCGGTGCTTGCTGTACATTCAGCCGGAATGGAGCCGTTCGGAAGGGATGACTCCGCTTATGGTGGATTATGTCAAGGCTCATCCGCGCTGGAACATTTCGCTCCAGACGCACAAATATCTGCGTATTCCATAACCTTTACGGCGTATGAAGCGCGAACTGTCCGTCCGATTCGTAATCTGGCTCGCGGTTACCATAGGGTTTCTGCTGTGGATGTTAGTGCTCGGGGACAATACGCTTATCGACAAACGTCGGCTGCGCAACAGGGTTAATGAACTGGAGCGTCAGGAGGATTACTACCGCGCCCGCGCCGCCGAGGACAGCGCTTTTCTGGAGAACCTGCGCGACGACCGCTTTCTGGAAAAGTACGCGCGGGAAAAATTCTACCTGCGGCGCGAAGGCGAGGAAGTGTACATATTGCCGGAATAGAAACGCCGGTTTCGGCCCGACCCGGAATTTAATGCGGCCGCTGCGTTCCGGGGTGCGATTGCGGTTGTATTTTTGCGTATGAATTGAAGTGTAATGAAACTGCTTGCGATAAACGGTCCGAATCTCAATCTTCTCGGCAGCCGGGAACCGGACATATACGGAACCGTTACTCTGAACGGATGTATGGAAATGTTGCGGAAGCGGTATCCCGACGTATCGGTGGACTGTTTTCAGTCGAATATCGAAGGGGAGCTCGTGGATGCCTTGCAGCGTGCCGACGGCGTTTACGACGGAGTGCTGCTGAATCCGGGAGGATATACCCATACGTCCGTAGCATTGGCCGACGCTGTGGCTGCGGTGACGGTACCGGTGGTCGAGGTTCATCTCAGTTCGATACTCGGAAGAGAATCTTTCCGCCGCGTGTCGCTCGCGGCTCCGTACTGTCTGGGCACGGTTATGGGATTCGGTCCGGATTCCTATGCCCTCGGCGTGGAAAGCTTTAAACTGTACTTCGATGGAAAAGAAAACTAAGATTGTGGCCACCCTGTCCGACAGGCGGTGCGACGTGGATTTTATCCGTCGTCTGTACAAGGCCGGCATGAACGTGGCCCGCATAAACACGGCGCACGTAACTCCCGCTTCGGCCGAAAAGGTGGTCGAGAATGTCCGGCGCGTTTCGGACAAGATAGCAATCATTGTGGATACCAAGGGGCCGGAAATCCGCGTGACTTCCATGGAAGGGGAGTGGACCGGCGGGATTCCTGTCGAAGAGGGTCAGGTGCTCGACGTGCGCGGGACTGCCGACAACACCCCTTCCACGCCCCGGACGATATACATGAACGACGCGAGGCTGTACGACGATGTGCCGGTGGGAGCCATGGTACTTATCGACGACGGAGAGCTGGAGCTCGAAGTAGTCGGAAAGCAGGACGGAATTCTGAAATGCCGCGTACGGAACGGCGGCGTTATAAAGCCGCGGAAAAGCGTGAATGTGCCGGGAGTAAAAATAGACCTTCCTTCCATAACGGAGCGCGACCGCGTGTTCATAGAGTGGGCTGTCGGAGCGAACGTGGACTTCATAGCCCATTCGTTCGTAAGAAAAAGGGCCGACGTGCAGGCGGTTTACGACATACTCCGCAAGCACAACAGTCCCATAAAGGTCATATCCAAGATAGAGAACCGGGAGGGCATAGACAATATAGACGAGATACTGGAGGAAACCTACGGGGTTATGGTCGCCCGCGGCGACCTCGGCGTGGAGATACCGGCCGAGGAGTTGCCGGTGGTGCAGCGCCATATAGTGAGCAAGTGCATCGACAGCAAGAAGCCGGTGATAATAGCCACCCAGATGCTCCACTCGATGATAGAGAATCCCCGGCCCACCCGCGCCGAGGTAAGCGACATAGCCAATGCTATTTACCAGCGGGTCGATGCGGTGATGCTGAGCGGGGAAACGGCCGGGGGCGAGTACCCGGTGGAGGCCGTGGAAACCATGGCGCGGGTGGCCGTGGAAATAGAGAAGGACATACATCGGCAGACCCCTTTCATAGACACCAATCTGGTAAGAATCAACAACGAGATAACCGCACAGTTGGCCCGCTCGGCCGTCAGGGCATGCGTCAACCTTCCCATAAGGGCGATAGTCATAGATACCATGACCGGCCGCACCGGCCGTTACATAGCGGCTTTCCGGGGCGAGAAACCGGTTTACGCGGTATGTTACCGCAAGACGGTGATGCGCCAGCTCGGACTTTCGTTCGGGATAGAGCCTATGTATATAGAACCGTGCGAAGACCACAGCAGTTTCCTGATAACCGTACTCGGGCATCTGGAAGAAGAGTTCCGCCTGCACAAGGAAGACCTGATAGTAGTGATAGGCGGAGATTTCGGGGCGGCTACCGGTGCTTCGTTCATGGAAATAGGGCGGGTGGTACAACTCGAACACAAGGCGTTGCTGCACGCCAAGGCATAACGCGCGGCCGTCCGGGCGGCGGCCTGCGGATAAAACGAACACCCGGGGAATGGAACTGCGTAAGAGCGTAGCGAGCGGCGTGGCATGGTCGACGGCCGAGAAAATCGGAACGGCCGTGCTTCAGGCGGGGGTCAGTCTGGTTATAATGAACCTCCTGACGCCGGCCGACTACGGTTTGATAGGCATCCTCTCCGTGTTCGTTTCCGTGAGCCTTATCTTCAGCGACAGCGGGTTTTCGCAGGCGCTTATAAGAAAACGCAGTGTAGGACCGGCGGACTATTCGTCGGTTTTCGTCTTCAACATGCTGGCGGCGGTCGCGCTTTACGCCCTGCTTGCCGGGCTTTCCCCGTGGATAGCCCGCTTTTTCGAGGCTCCGGCCATATCGCGCGTGGGGCCCGTGCTGTTCCTGCTCGTCCCTCTCAGCGCCCTGTGCAACATCCAGAATACCATTCTGGTAAGGCGCATGGATTTCAAGAGCATTTCCAAATATACGTTTTGGGGGTCGCTGGTGTCGAGCGCGGCGGCCGTGGGCATAGCTTTGGCCGGTTTCGGGGTGTGGGCGCTGGTGTGGCAGCGCCTTCTTACGGTAGGGGTCAAGGGAACCTTTTTGTGGACGCGCGGCCGGTGGCATCCTACCGCCGATATTTCTGCGGCTCCCTTGCGCTCGATGTGGGGATACAGCTCCCGGTTGCTTCTGAGCGACCTTGCCAATACTGTTTACAACAATATTTCCCAGCTTTTCATCGGCAAAATGTACAGCAAAACCGAGCTGGGATATTACGAACAGGGGCGCAAGCTGAAGGAAATGCCGGTCACTTCGGTCATCCTGTCGGTGCAGGGAGTCACGTTCCCTGCGCTGTCGAAGGTACAGGACGATGCCTGGAAGTTTTCCGAAGGCGCGCGGAAAGTCATGGTGGTGATGAGCTTCGTCATGTTTCCGCTTATGACCGGACTGCTCGCCGTAGCGCCGGATATGTTCCGGGCTCTTTTGCCGGAGCGGTGGATGCCTACGGTTCCGTATTTCCGCATACTGTGCATCGCCGGTTTGTTTGCCCCGATATCGGTCATTTCATACAACATACTGAAAATAAAGAGCGATGGCAAGGTTATTTTCCGTCTGGAGCTGCTGAAGAAGGCTATTGCCACCGCAGTGCTGGCCGCGACCATTCCGGTAAGCGTCGAAGCCATAGCATGGGGAATAACCGCCATTGCGGGTTCGGACGCAGTTATAAACGCACTGGCCGCCCGGCGCTATGCCGACTGGAAGCTCGGGGCGCTTTTGAAACGCACCTCTCCATATGCGGCCCTTGCTTCGGCCATGTGGTTGGGAATATGGGGGACGTCGTTTCTCGCGCCCGTCATCGGCTACCTCGGAGCCTTCGCAGCGGAAATAACGGTGGGAGCTGCCGTGTATCTTTCGCTTTCCCGGCTTTTCAGGGTAGAGGGATGGTATGAGGTTTACGACATACTGAAGATGCTCGCTGCGGGCAAAATGCCGGTCACTGCGGTTCCGCCGGACAGCGACGGGTTCTGAAGCACGCTTAAACACGATGCGCCGCAGCTTTTACATGCTGCGGCGCATTTTCGGTTCGGGGCTTAATCGTACGTTTTGGCCGCGAGCTTTCCTTCAAGCACCCGGCGGGCGTTGTCCGAAAGAGCTTCCAGTTCGTCCTCGCCGGGATGCACAACCACTTCTCCTGCGAACGACACCATGCGTCGGATATAGTCGCATATGTACTTGTCGTAGGCTATGCCCCCGGTGATTATGATGGCGTCCACCTTCCCTTCCAGAACTGCCCCCATGGCGCCTATGGCTTTGCCTATGTTGTAGCTCATGGCGTCCACGAGCAACTGCGCCTGTTTGTCGCCCGCGAGCGCCCGGTCCGACACATCCTTGGCATTATTCGTTCCGAGATGGGCCACCAGACCGCCGTGCCCGCTGACCATGGATGATATTTCCTCGAGAGTGTACTTGCCGCTGAAGCACATTTCGGCAACTGCCATTACCGGCAGGGTTCCGGCGCGTTCGGGAGAAAACGGGCCCTCGCCGTTGAGAGCGTTGTTCACGTCCACGACTTCGCCGCGGCGATGCGCTCCTATGGAAATTCCACCGCCCAGATGCGCCACGATAATATTCATGTCCTCATAGTGCAGGCCGCGGCTTTCGGCATAGCTTCTGGCCACCGCCTTCTGGTTGAGGGCATGGAAAATGGACGCCCGCTGAATTTGCGGGAAGCCCGTAATGCGGGCCACGTCCTGCAATTCATCCACTACCACCGGGTCGGCTATGAAAGCCTGCGCGCCCACTCCATTCGCTATCTCGTAGGCCAGCAGAGCGCCCAGATTGGAGGCGTGGTGGCCGAGCGGGCGGTATTTGAGGTCGTCTATCATTCGCTCGTTGACGACGTACACGCCGGAAGGGATAGGCTTTATAAGCCCTCCGCGGCCTACCACCGCGTCGAGTTCTTTCGTCTCGAAGCCCGCTTCGCTTACGGCTTTCAGTATGATGTCCCTGCGGAAACCGAACTGGTCCATTACCGTAGGGAAGGCGGCGAGTTCCTCGCTGCTGTGACGCAGGGTCAGATTCACCATTTGCTCGCGGCCGTTGTATATGGCCACTTTGGTGGAAGTCGAGCCGGGGTTTATGGCAAGTATCTTATACTTTTTCATGCTACTTCACCGAGAGGCATCCGAGAGCTATGGAGTAAAGTTTGGACCGGGTGGTATCGCCGCGGGAGGTCAGCACGCAGGGAGCTTTCGTCCCGACCACTATCGCGGCCAGCTCGGAATGCAGGAACTTGGTGCAGGTTTTGAAAAAGACGTTTCCCGCGTCGATATTGGGGAACACGAGGCAGTCGGCGTCGCCGGCCACCGGGCTTTTGAGTTTCTTCGTTTCGGCCGTTTCCTTGTCGATTGCCACGTCGAGAGCCATGGGCCCGTCGATTTCCACCGGATGTCCGAGCTGGCCGCGTTCTCCCATTTTGGCTATTATCACCGCTTCCACCGAGGAACTTACTCCCGGAAGCACCTGTTCGCTCGGAGCTATGCAGGCTACCTTGGGGACCTCGATGCCTATGTTTACCGCCGTCTGGATTACATACTGGGCCATGGCTTTTTTCTGGGCGAGTTCCGGATAGGGTATGATAGCTACGTCCGTTACGAGCAACAACTTGTGATATGCGGGGATTTCCAGAATGGTCACGTGGCTCAACACGCCTTTCGGCGGAACCAGACCGTATTCCCTGTTGAGGATTCCGCGCATGTAGCGGTCGGTCGGAACGAGGCCCTTCATCAGCACGTCGCCCTTGCCGTCGTGTATCATGCGAACGGCGATTTCGACGCACTTCACGTCGTCGTTTTCCGGTACGATTATGAATTGTCCGTAATCGATGCCTTCGGCCCGGCAGACCTTTTCTATTTCGGTCGGGTTGCCTACGAGCGTGGCATCCACTATGCCTTCCCGTACGGCGTCGTTTACGGCACACAGCGTGTGTGCATCCTGACCATAGGCTACTATAAGGCGGCGCTTGCCCTGAGCCTTGGCCATGGGAATAAGCTCATCGAGGTGTTTTATCATGATTTGAGAAATTTGATTCGCGGCCTAAAATTAGATATTGTTTGCTTAACGGCAAAAAGTTATCGGTAAAATCGGCTGAAAAATCGGACGTTTAGTGCGGATTTGTAAGTATTATCGGTCGCCGCCCGCCAAAATGAAAGTTTCCCTCGCTATGACGAGTTCCTCGTCGGTTGTGGCGACCACCGCTTTCACGCGCGAGGCGGCCTGCGAAATTATTTTGTCCTCCCCGCGCAGCCCGGCATTTGCGGCCGCGTCGAACCGCAGTCCGAGAAATTCCATATCGGAACATACGGACAAACGCATTTCCGGGTCGTTCTCGCCGACACCACCGGTAAATACGAGCAGGTCGAGGCCGCCGAGAGCCGCGGCATAGGCTCCGATATATTTCTTTATGCGGTAATAATACGCTTCCAGGCCGAGCCGGGCGCGGTTATTCCCTTCTTCGGCCGCCTTGTGGACGTCGCGCAGGTCTGACGATACGCCGCTTATCCCGAGCAGGCCGGAGCGCCTGTTCAGCATTTCCCACGCTTCATCCATGGTCATGCCCTCCTTCTTCGTTACCAGAGTTACGGCGCCGGGGTCCACGTCTCCGCTGCGGGTGCCCATTATAAGGCCGTCCACCGGGGTAAAGCCCATTGACGTATCTATGCTGCGTCCGTTCAGGATAGCAGTTATGGAAGCGCCGTTTCCTATATGACAGGTTATTATGCGGGAACGGTCGAGCGGTATGCCCGTCATCGCGCAGCCTTTTTCGGCTACGTATCTGTGGCTGGTTCCGTGAAAGCCGTAACGCCGGACTCCATACTTGGTGTAGTATTCGTAAGGCAGCCCGTATATATAGCTTTTGGCCGGCATGGTCTGGTGGAAGGCGGTATCGAAATTGGCCGTCTGCGGAATACCGGGCAGCAGGTTGCGCACGGCCTGTATGCCTTTCAGATTGGCCGGTATGTGCAGCGGGGCCATTTCGTAGTAGGTTTCTATGCGGTCGATGTCCGTATCGCCTATCAGGATGCTGCCCTTGTAGTATTCTCCGCCGTGGGCTACGCGGTGGCCTACGGCTCCCAGCTCGTCGAGCGACTCCAGCACTCCGTGCTCCCGGTCGGTAATTGCTTTTACTATAAGGTCTATTCCGGCGGTATGGTCGGGAATGTCGGTCACTATGCGAACCTGCGGTTTTCCGTCGGGCTTGTGCGTAAATATTCCTTCCTTGAGTCCGATTCTTTCGACGAGGCCCTTGGCGAGCACCTTGTGGTTCGTCTGGGCGGGCATGTCGATTACCTGATATTTAATCGAGGAGCTTCCGCAGTTGAGAACGAGTATTTTCATATTGAGGTTGTTTGCGATGGTGTTCCGGAAATGAGTTTGAAGGCGCGGCAGCGATGCCGGCAGTCGCAGAGAGCCGAAAAGAAATTCTCAGGAGCTTCGGCTGAGGTATTTATAGCCCACGCCTTTGACCGTGGCGATGCTGTCGTCTCCTAACTTTTCCCGCAGGCGGCGGATATGCACGTCGATGGTACGGTCGCCCACGATTACTCCGCTTCCCCAGACGGCCTTGTAGATTTCCTCGCGCGAAAATACCTTGTCGGGTTTGGAATGGAGCAGCCTGAGCAGGCCGAATTCTTTACGGGGCAGGAATATCTCCCTTCCTCCCATGCTTACCACGAATCTTTCCTCGTCGATTACGAGGCCGTCAGGCGCGCGGCCGGATGTATTCGGGTCGTCAATCCGTTTGAGCATCGCTTTGATTCGACTGACCAGAACTTTCATCCTGATAGGCTTGGTTATGTAATCGTCCGCCCCGGCGTCGAAACCGGCCAGTTGGGTTTCTTCCTCGCTGAGGGCCGACAAAAAAATTATCAGTGTGCCGGACAGCCGGTCGTGACGGCGGATTTCCATACAGGTTTCGACTCCGTCCATGCGCGGCATCATCACGTCGAGCAGTATAAGGTGCGGAAGGCGTTCCAGAGCAGTATGTACGGCGTCCCTTCCGTTGGAAGCGGTGTAAACCTCGTACCCTTCTCTGCGCAGATTGTACCCTACGAATTCGAGGATATCCGGTTCGTCGTCCACTATAAGTATTCTGTAACTCATGTCGCTGTCGGCTCGGAGTGCAAAATAACTATTTTTTACCCTGACTTCGGGTATCTTTCCTGTTTTTTACCGATTTAATATTTCACGTATTGACCGGTGCGCCGTTTTTGCAGTGCCGGGTTAAGTGGTTACGAAAAAAATAGTTAATTTTGTAAACTGTCCGGAGTATGCCGGGACGATGATGCAAACAAAAAACAGTCTAAGATGTCCGAGGAAGTTAACAGCCCGTCTGTTCCGCAGGAACGAGTCAGCGAAGGGATTTCTGTCCCCGCTGAGGATATGGCAACCGAATCCGCGTCCTGCGCGGAAAGCTCTCAGCCGCAGGATATGCCTGCACAGGATAATGTCCGTCAGGTAGCGGACGCGGCCCCGGAATCCGCCGGAGAGGGAGGAGTCGGAGAACGGCCGGTTGCGCCGGATGAAATCGACGAGGCGGCAGCGGGCCGAGGGTCCGTTGCACGGGAGCACGACCCGGCCTGCGAGGAAGCCGAGCCGGAAAAGGAAAGCCGCCGGAACGGCGATGATACTTCGGATGACGTATCTTCCGCGGTCGGGTTCGCCGACGAGGAGGCCGAGCTGGCTGCTTCGGCTCCCGAATTCGAGCTGGGAGAAGAAGATGAAAGCGAACGGTCCGTTTCTTCCGGCGACCGCAATATGCTTGACCGTATTCCCGGACTGAACAAGGCCGAGCTCGTGGAGCTTTTTGCCGCTCTGCTCGAGGAACGTTCCGTGCAAACGCTGCGCTATGAAATAGAAGCTATCAAAATAGCCTTTTATAAACTGCTGAGAGCCGAACACGAACAAGCCAGAAAGCGATTCGTGGAAGCCGGCGGCGCGCCGGAAGAGTTTATGCCTTCTGCCGATGCGGACGAAGCGCGCCTGAAGGAACTCTTCGGAATTTACCGTCGCAAGCGCGAGGAATATATGTCCAATCTGGAGCGCACCAAGGAGGACAATCTGAAGATAAAGCTCAAAATAATCGAAGACCTCAAGGAACTGGTCAGCGGAAACGAAACCCTTAACCATACTTTCAACGCGTTCCGCGAATTGCAGCAGCGCTGGAGGGAAACCGGTGTCGTTCCGCAGGAACATGTAAAGGACATCTGGGAGACCTATAATCTCCATGTGGAGAACTTTTACAATTATATCAAAATCAACAAGGAACTGCGCGACCTCGACCTCAAGCGCAATTACGAAACCAAGATAGGACTGTGCGAAGCGGCGGAAGCATTGGCTCTGGAACCTTCCGTAGTGACCGCTTTCCGGAAACTTCAGGTCCTGCACGAGCAGTGGCGCGAGACCGGCCCGGTAGCGGTAGAGTACAAGGATGCCGTGTGGGAACGCTTCAAGGAAGCCAGTTCGCGTATAAACCGTCAGCATCAGGAATATTTCGAAGGCATAAAGGAAGAACAGCGCCGTAATCTGGAGCTGAAGACGGAATTGTGCGTGAAAGCCGAGGAATTGTGCGGCGACATATTGACTTCCCGCCGCGACTGGAACAGGGCGTCCGACAAACTGATAGAAATACAGAAGGTCTGGAAAACTCTCGGTTTCGCTCCCAAGAAGGACAATGCCAAGATATACGAGCGTTTCCGTACCGCCTGCGACCATTTTTTCGAGCTCAAACGCAAGTTCTACGAGCAGGTCAGGGCCGAGATGGAACATAACCTTCAGCAGAAGTTGGAAATATGTGCGCAGGCCGAAGCTCTGGCCGACAGCGAACAGTGGCGGAAGACGACCGACGAGCTGATAGCCCTGCAAAAGCGTTGGAAGGAAATAGGGCCGGTTTCACGGCGCCAGTCCGAAGCGGTATGGAAAAGGTTTCGCAGTGCCTGCGACCGGTTTTTCGACCGCAAGACCGCGCATTTCGCAGGCAAGGATGCCGAACACGAGGATAACATGCAGCGCAAACTCGCCCTGCTGTCCGAAATAGAAACATGCGACATAACGGCCGAAGGCGGGTTCGACAAGATAAAGGAATTCCAGCGCCGTTGGGGGGAAATAGGATACGTTCCCATAAAGCAAAAGGAGGAACTGCAAAAACGTTATCGCGAGCAGATAGACCGCCTGTTCGCTACCCTGCGCGGAGGAGCCCGCGAGCGCAGTATCGAAGGGTTCCGCAACCGTATTACGGATATGAAGACTTCGGGCGACAGGCGCGTGCGGTTCGAACGCGACCGGCTTTACGCCAAAGTCCGGCAGTACGAGTCCGAGATAGCGTTGCTGGAGAACAATATAGGGTTTTTCTCCAAATCCAAAAATGCGGAGGCCATGATAAACGATGTGCGAAGCAAGATAGAGAAGACCAAAGCCGATATGGCCGCAGCCATAGAAAAGATAAACCTGATAGACAAAGAGGGGATGTAGGAATGGCTGCGGATAAAAGCATCAGACCGAAATACGTGTTCGTCACGGGCGGCGTGGCTTCGTCGCTGGGGAAGGGTATTATTTCGGCTTCCCTCGCACGCCTGTTGCAGGCGCGCGGATACAACGTGACGATAATGAAGCTCGACCCCTACATAAATGTGGACCCCGGAACCCTCAATCCCTACGAACACGGCGAGTGTTACGTGACCGAGGACGGGGCAGAAACCGATTTGGATTTGGGGCATTATGAGCGTTTCACTTCGATTACCACCACGAAGGCGAACAATGTAACCACCGGAAAAATCTACCAGAGCGTGATAAACAAGGAACGCCGGGGCGACTATCTGGGGAAGACCGTGCAGGTCATTCCGCATATAACCGACGAAATAAAACGGCGCATCAAGCTGGTGGGAAGCAACCGGGCGTACGATGTGGTAATCGTCGAGATAGGCGGTACGGTGGGCGACATAGAATCCCTGCCCTATATAGAATCGGTACGCCAGCTACGCTACGAGCTGGGTTACGGCAATACCGCCATAGTCCACCTCACGCTGATTCCGTATCTGGCCGCTTCGGGCGAGCTTAAAACCAAGCCTACCCAGCATTCCGTAAAGACGATGCTGGAGAACGGCCTTCAGCCCGATGTGCTGGTTCTGCGTACCGAGAAGGAACTGTCGTCCGACATACGCCGCAAAGTGGCCCTTTTCTGCAATGTGGAGCCTCGGGCGGTCGTGCAGTCGATAGACGTTCCCACCATTTACGAAGTTCCCTTGAAGATGCACGAACAGCATCTGGACGAAGTGATTCTGGAAAAACTCCGGCTCCCGTACGACCGCGAACCGGAACTGGAGCATTGGGAAGAGTTCGTAAACAAAGTAAAGAACAGTCCCCGCAGTGTGAAAATAGCGTTGGTGGGTAAATATACCGAGCTGCCGGATGCCTATAAATCCATATGCGAGGCCTTTATTCATGCCGGTGCGGTGAACGACGTGCATGTACGGCTCGAATACGTCAATTCCGAGAAAGTGACGGCCGAAACGGCGGAGCCGCTGCTGAAAGACGCATGCGGAATCCTCGTCGCTCCCGGTTTCGGCCACCGCGGCATAGAAGGAAAAATCGAAGCGGTGAAATATGCGCGGGAAAACGGAGTGCCGTTTTTCGGAATATGCCTCGGAATGCAGTGCTGCGTGATAGAGTTCGCCCGCAATGTGCTCGGATATGCCGGAGCCGATTCTACCGAAATGGGCAAGACCGATTATCCGGTAATAGACCTTATGGAGGAACAGAAAGGCATCACCGAAAAGGGCGGTACCATGCGACTCGGAGCCTATCCCTGCCAGATAGCCGAAGGAACGCACATGAGGGAGGCCTACGGAGCGGAATGCGTTATGGAGCGCCACCGTCACCGCTACGAGTTCAACAACATATTTCTGGATGCGTTCCGCGAGGCGGGCATGAAGGCCGTCGGTATCAATCCCGATACGCAGTTGGTGGAAGCCGTGGAGCTCGAGGGGCATCCGTGGTTCGTGGGCGTACAGTTCCATCCGGAGTACAAGAGTACGGTGAACCGTCCGCATCCGCTGTTCGCGGCCTTCGTAAAGGCGGCGGTCGATTATTGTAATAACAGGAAGTAACTCCCTTACTTAGAGAGAATGGATAAGAATTCATTATGGGGCCTGCTGGTCATAGCGGTCGTATTGTTCGGATTTTCGTGGTTCAGCAACCGGCAGCAGCGCCAACTGATAGAGGAGCAGCGCATAGCCGACTCCATCGACCGTGTGAGGTATCCCGAAAAATACGCGAAAGAAACGGAGTTTCCCACCGATTCCCTTCCGACGGTCGCGCCGGAAACGAGGGACAATACGGATGTATTGGCGGAGAATCTCGGTCGCAGTCTGGTGGAGTCGCTCGAAGGCGAGGAAAAATTCTACACCATCGAGAACGATGTACTCAGGATGACGGTTTCCAGCCGGGGAGGGGCCGTCACGAATGTGGAGCTTAAAAACTACAAAAGCTACGGCGGCGGCGAGCTGTTGCTTTTCGAACCCGGCTCTGCGAGATTCGACATGAGTTTTTTCATGCGACGCAGCTATAATTACGCTCAGGTCAATACCGCCGACCATTATTTCGTGTCGGATGCTCCGCAGCTTATCGGAGCGGACGCGACGACGGGCCCGCAGACGCTTACCCTGCGTCTTCCCGTAGATTCGTCCGCCTATCTGGAGTACCGGTATACCGTATCGCCGGGGCAGTATATGGTGGATTTCGACGTGCGTTTCGTCGGAATGCAGCAATGGCTGTCCAATCTGACCGATTTCACGTTCGACTGGAACGCCGTAAGCAGGCAGAACGAGAAGGGGTTTAAAAACGAAAACAACTATACCACCATAGCTTACCACTATCCGGGCGATAAAGGCATCGAGCAGCTTGGCTACACCGATGCCGACCGCGGCGGAGGAGTGCGCAGCGAGGAAATAAACACCCGCATAGACTGGTTCGATTTCAAGCAGCAGTTCTTCAGTTCGGCCCTTATAGCCAACGACGGGTTCCAGAACGCTTTTCTCAAATACAGCACCTACCAGCCGGGTTCCGGAAAAATAAAGGATTTTCAGGCGAGGGCGTCCGTACCGTACTATCCCAACCAGAGCGAGTACGACTTTCGCTTTTATTTCGGCCCCAACAAGTTTTCCATCCTTAAAACATACGACATAGGCATCGAGCGCATCGTACCCTTGGGCGGTTGGCTGGTAAGGTGGGTAAACCGGTTCCTCGTAATCCCCGTATTCGACTTTCTCGGAAAGTATATCGCCAACTACGGCATTATAATACTGCTGCTTACCATTATAATAAAGCTGATTATCTCGCCGCTTACGTACAAGTCGTATCTGTCCTCGGCCAAGATGCGGGTACTCAAGCCGGAGCTGGATGAAATAAACCAGCAGTATCCCAAGAAGGAGGACGCCATGAAGAAGCAGCAGGCGGTAATGGCACTGTATAAAAGGGCCGGAGTGAATCCTATGGGGGGATGCCTTCCGCTGCTTATACAGTTTCCGATACTGATAGCGATGTTCCGCTTTTTCCCGGCTTCAATCGAGCTGAGAGGCGAGCATTTCCTGTGGGCGGACGATTTGTCGTCGTACGACAGCGTGCTGAATCTGCCGTTCAATATACCGTGGTACGGCGACCATGTCAGCCTGTTCGCCCTGCTGATGGCGGTAGCCCTGTTCGCGTATTCCAAGATAAATTATGCGCAGATGTCGAGCGCCGGGCCTCAGATGGCGGGCATGAAGTTTATGACTCTCTACCTGATGCCGGTAATGATGCTGTTCTGGTTCAACAGCTATGCAAGCGGACTTTGCTATTACTACCTGCTTTTCAACCTGTTCACCATAGCCCAGACGACCGGATTCCGGTATATAGTGAACGAGGACAAGCTCCATGCGCGGTTGCAGGAAAATGCCAAGAAGCCGCGCAAGAAAAGCCGGTGGCAGGAACGCTACGAGCAGGCCATGCGTCAGCAGCAGCAAATGCAGCGCGCGCAGCAGGCTAAAAATCAGGGCGGAGTTCCGAAGCAGCGTTCCAAACCCCAGCAGCCGAAGAAGAGCAGATAAGACGAATAACCGTTCGAAAACAATGGGCCGCTCGAAGCGGCCCACTGTTTTACAGGGGAGGGTTACTCCGTCTTGTCCGCTGTCATGCGGACCTTGAGCGACTTTACGGTTCTGGGAAGCATTACCATACAGAATATAAATCCTGCTGCGGCAGCTGCAAGTACCGTATAATTTCCGTCGATTATACCGCCCTTTATCAAGACTGCCAGACATACCGCTGCTACGAGTGCAGTCAGGGCGAGGGTATAGGGAATGTCTTTCGCTTTGCCTGCGGGCAATACCAGAGCCAACAAATACAGAAGCGTTATCGCAGAACCGATAACGATGAATCCCGTAATTTTACCTTTTCCGGTTTCATTTGTCAAGGTGTTTTATTCGTGTCCCCGATATGCCCGCTTATAAATATTGTAACGAGTAAACGTATTTGCCGTGCTTGGACAGCAATCAATAACGGATAACGATTTTAGGGCATTCATGGCTTTAAGGTTAAAATGTTAGTTTTTAGTAAACGGGTATTCGCTGTTTTCCAAATTTCCGAAAATAGTCGGTGAAAACAAAACGAAAAGGCTTATTTGTAGTACATTTTGTCCGAGATAATGGTCTTTATGGATTATAAACCTAAGGACTGCCGATAGTAAGCCGTCACATCCGGGAAATGCCGCCTGCTGCACAATCTATTTTACGATGGAAATAATGTTGCTGTCCGGCGCGGCGTAGATTACCCGTCCGCGCTTTACGGTTTCCATTACCCGGATGTCCTTTATCTCCGCGGGCGGCACCGACAGGGGATTCCGGTCGAGAATAACGAAGTCCGCCAGCTTGCCGGGTTCGATGGAGCCTTTTTCGTCTTCCTCGAAGTATTGATAGGCGCCGTTTATTGTTACCATTTTAATGGCTTCCATCGGAGTGACGGCATATTCGGGGCCTATCGGACGCCCGCTGCGGGTGGTACGGTTGACGGCGTTGTGTATGCTGAACAGCATGTCGGGCGGGACTACCGGAGAGTCCTGATGAATGGTAACGTTGATGTTCCGCTTCAGGGCCGAACTCAGCGGGCTTATGCGTGCCCCGCGCTCCGGGCCTAAAGACGAATCCAGATGATAGTCCCCCCAGTAATATGTGTGGTCGTTGAAGAACGAAGGATTTATACCGGCTTTTTCTGCCCGGTCGAGCTGGTCCTCCGTAATGGTCTGGGCGTGGATGATTACCGGTCTGAGGTCGGCGGTTATGCCGGTGTCCTTTTTCGCGCGTTCGTACTGGGCGATGAACTGGTCTATGGCGGCGGAGCCGTTGGCATGGGCATATACCTGATAGCCTGCCCGCAGATACCGTACGAGCTCGTCGTAAAGCTGCTCGTCGGTCATGAATTCGTGGCCTCTGTAATCATGCGGTTTTCCTTCGGGGACTATGTAGTACGGTTCGCGGAGCCATGCCGTTTTTCCCTGCGGCGAGCCGTCGAGAAAAATCTTCACGCCTCCCTGCTTCAGACCGTCTTTGTACCGCTGTTCACGGCTGGGGCCGGGCATCGAGGCGGCGTCTCCATAACTTACTATGTCTATGGACAGGGTGTCGCCGCGGCTCCGCATCCGTTCCACGGTCTGCGCTATGTAGCTTCCTGCTCCTTCCTGTGCCGTTGTGATGCCGTGGGATGCGTAGATTTCGACGGCCCGTTCCAGTACTTCCTCGTCCGAAGGAGTGTTGGTTACCTCATGGTTCATCATTACGTTCGGCTGCTCGTACAGCTTGAAGTAGGCTTCTTCTGCCAGTTGTCCGTTGGGATTGCCCTTGTCGTCCGTACCGACGTATTTTTTCTGCTCCTCGGTAAGTGGACTGCCGGGAGTGTATCCGAGCAGTTCGAGGGCCTTGTGATTGACTACCGCCGAATGGTTGCTCGAATGGACAATGACTATCGGGACGTCGGCGCTTATGCGGTCGAGGTCGTCGGCCGTCGGATTTACGGCTCCCGGAAAAACGGTATTGTCGTATCCTGCCCCTACGTACCAGTCGCCGGGCCGGTATGTGCCGTCGGCAACCGACCTGTCGTACCAGCGCCGGAAAAGTTTCCGGCCCCGCTCCACGAGCGAATCTATCGAAACGACCCCTGCCGAGGGAGTATATTCGTCGTAACGCCCTACCGAGTGTATGTGACCGTGAGAATCGATAAAACCGGGCAGCATGGTATCGCCGTCGAGGTTTACCAGCACGGTGCCCGGAACGGCCATCGGCAGTATGTCTTCCGTGTTGCCCACGGCAACTATGCGTCCGTCGCCTACGGCCACGGCTTCCGCCGTGGGCCGGGCGTCGTCCACGGTTATCACGGTTCCACCGTAATATACGGATGAACTTTTGTAGGGGGCGAGAGTGGACTGGGGACCGGCAGCCGTGTAAAGGGCGGAGGCCGACAATGCCGGAAGGCAGCTTGCCGACAGGTATAGGAATATGAGCTTCATGTCAGTCGGTTCGTTTTTCGTGGGTGGATGCTTCGGTTAACACGCCTTCTTTTTCCGTACCGGAGTTTTTCCTGCGTCCCGGAACGCGGAGGCTTCCGTCGGCCGGCTCCAGCACCGACGGGTCGTAAGGCGACAACCGCAGAAATTCGTTCCGTACTCGGTATGCCGTCATCAGCTCGTCGTTTATGGGTTGCATGAAAGCCTCGATTTGCCGGTCGGTCAGGCCCGGGTCGAGCCAGCGTTCTTCCTCCTCGCGGGTAAGCACGACCGGCATCCTGTAATTGGTATTGTGAATATACCGCATCAGCCTGTTGGCCGGGCAGGTTATTACCGTAAACGTTTCGACCGGTTCTTCGGTGTCGGGCAGCTTCCATGTACTGTGCAGCCCTGCAAGGGAGAATATTTCTTCCCCTTCCATGCCTATGAAATAAGGGATTTTGCGGTTTCCTTCGTGACGCCAGTCGAAAAAGCCCGTAGAGGGAACCAGACATCTGTCCCGCCCCACGAGCGAGCGGAATGCCGGCTTGCTGAAGACCGTTTCGCTGCGGGCGTTGAACGTCCTCCGGCGAATTTCCGACGCTTCCTCCGCATCCCTTACCCAGAACGGAATAAGTCCCCAGCGGGCCGGCAGAAGGTCCGGGCCCGCGGTCGCTATGGGCAGTTCCGGGTATGTGAATGCCGAGGCATGGTATATCGGACGAAACCCCGATATTTTTTCATCGCTGCGTTCGTAACGCCGCGACAACCGGCTCGGAGTGGATACAAGCGAACTGTGAAAACACATGTCGATTCAGGTTCAGGTCACCGGATATGCACCGGTAAAGTTAAATATTCGTTCGTCATAAGTTTTGCGGTACGGCCCAAAAACTGTTCCATTCCGTTTCGTACGAATGCGAAGTCCGCATAATAATATTCCCGGCCCGAATAAAACAAATCCGGATAAAAACCGTTATCTTTGCGACGTTGAAGTGGAAAGATTTGGCTGATTGCTACCACGTAAAAAAATGCTAAAACAGTAGTCTTTTTCGTAATCCCCATTGGCCGTCTTCCCTTTTTCAGTCAGTTCGTTCCTGTTGCGCTTTATATCGCGCAGGCAGGAGAGGTTAATTTAACGACAGGAAAAATGGGTTATTTATTTACTTCCGAATCGGTGTCCGAGGGACATCCCGATAAAGTTTCCGACCGCATTTCGGATGCGATTCTCGACGAATTTCTGCGCCGCGACCCCGACAGCAGGGTAGCGTGCGAAACCCTTTGCACCACCGGGCTGGTAGTCGTTGCCGGCGAAGTGCGCTCCGATGCATACGTGGACGTACAGAATGTCGTGCGCCGGGTTATCGCCGACATAGGCTATACCAAGAGCGACTATATGTTCGACGCCAACTCGTGCGGAATCCTGTCCGCCATACACGAACAGTCGCCCGATATACGACGGGGCGTGGAGCGCGAGGCGGAACGGGAGCAGGGAGCCGGCGACCAGGGTATAATGTTCGGGTATGCGTGCGACGAAACCCGCGAGCTGATGCCGGCGTCGCTGATACTCGCGCATGTTATTCTGAAAGAACTCGCCGCCATACGGCGCGAGGGGGAGGTGATGACCTACCTGCGGCCGGATTCCAAAAGTCAGGTTACGATAGAGTACGGCGACGACGCCAGACCGCGCCGCGTGCATACCATAGTCGTGTCCACGCAGCATGACGAATTCGTGATGCCCGGTCACGGGCGCAGCGAAAAGCAGGCCGAGGAGGAAATGGGCGACCGTATCCGACACGATGTGCGGCATATCTTGATTCCCCGGGTAAAGGCGCGGCTGGAACGTGCCGGGGACAAGCTCGCTGCCCTGATAGGGGAAGATTACATACTGCACGTAAATCCCACCGGCAAGTTCGTTATCGGGGGGCCGCACGGGGATACGGGACTGACCGGCCGGAAGATAATAGTGGATACCTACGGCGGCAGAGGAGCGCACGGCGGAGGGGCCTTTTCCGGGAAGGATTCTTCGAAAGTGGACCGTTCGGCCGCTTATGCCGCCCGGTATATAGCCAAGAACATGGTCGCCGCAGGTATCGCCAACCAGGTGCTTATACAGTTGTCGTACGCCATAGGCATATCGCGTCCGCTGAGCGTGTTCGTGGATACGTTCGGAAGCTCGCACGTGCCGGAAGACGACGGCCGGATAGCGCGTACGGTAGGAGAAATGTTCGACCTGCGCCCGGCCGCGATAGTCGAGAAATTCGGATTGAAGAATCCCATATTCGAACCCACGGCCTCGTACGGCCATTTCGGCGGAAGACCCTATTGCGGGGCCGTGACCGTGTATGAAAACGGACGGAAAGTTACCCGAGAGGTGGAGTTCTTCGGTTGGGAAAAACTCGATGCCGTTCCGCAGTTGAAAAAGGCGTTCGGACTGGAGTAGGGCGCGGTAACCGTTACGAATTCCGGGCGCTTTACCGCGTCCGGAATTTTTCGTATGCGTCCGATATCTCTGCACGTATGTCTTTCGGCAGCCCGTGCACTGTCAGCAGATAGGATTCGTCGATAAGTCGCCGCACGAATACTGCGGGCAGGTCGCCCCCGAAGTTGACCGTGTTCCAGTGCTTTTTGTTCATGTGCCAGCCGGGGGTTATGTCGTCGTATCGCTCGCGCAGTTCCAGCGCCCGCTGCGGGTCGCATTTGAGATTGACCCACATGCCTCCGTCGAGGTCGGCAAGAGCGAACATCTTTCCGCCTACCTTGTAAACGAGTGCGGTAGGGCCGAACGGAGTTGTTTCCTCCGTCATGGGAAGCGAAAGGCAATATTCCCGGATATCCATTATGTCCATGTCACGAAGATAGGCATAATTCGGTCCTCGGCCAATGCTTGGTACGCAACTTGCACTTTTCAGGCCGATTGAATAGTTTAACCTAAATCCGCTACGCAATGAGTAAAAAATGCCTATTGTACGGGCTTCTGGCCTTGATGGCCGTCGGCTGTACCCAGCAGGGGCGCTGGAACCGCGAGCAGCGGCGAGAAATGCGCCAGAATCTTCAGGACTACCGCGACATGGTATATCTGGACAATATGACCGACGCCGAATACGTGATATTTACCGACAATGTGGCCGAAGACCTCGAAACCATGTATCCTTCCTACGTAACCTTCGTATCCATGCCGGGCGTGAACGATACGGTTCAGGCGGTTATAGTGACCACGATTGTTTCCGACCTGAAAGCTAATCACCGGAACATGCGTCATATATTTCCATACCGCGACCTTACGGATGCCGGCGTGCTGCCTACCGGTATGCACCGCGACCAGCTCACTTCGTTTTACGACTGTCTGGCACGCAAGATAAACGATTATTACGGCGGTTACGATTCTTTCCTGTATGCCATGATGAACTATACGGTGGACGACGACCTGATTTACGGTTATCAGCAGGAATGTGCATCCCCCTATGTGGATACCGGCTCCTCCATGCTTATAATAGGGGACTGAAATCCTTTCCGCAGTCCAAGTAAAACGGCAGACCCGATTGGGTCTGCCGTTCGGTTGTCGTACGGCCTGCATTACGTGCGCACGCAGCGTACGGCGTATGCCCAGCCTTTGGATGCCTGCAAGGAGCGGGCTTCCGACTTGTTCATTCTGACATAGGGCGACATGTTGCTGCTCGAACCCTGAGTGCCTGTCCAGAAATAGCCGTATTCCCCTACGTCGCGTATTCGGCCGCCGAGACCGGCGTCGCGGTCGCCGGAGGCGGGCCACCATTCGTTTTCGTAGCCGTCGGGAACCCAGCCCTTGTTTTGCTCGTCGAATACGCAGGCATGGCTTTGGCTGTAACCGGTGAACCCGAAATGTCCCCATACCTGAAGCTGCGACGGCACGGTCCAGCCGGCCGGACACGGGTTGGACGCTCCGGTCCAGTCCGCAACTCCGAAGGAAGGCGATTGGTTGGCGCTGCTTACCAGCTTTGTCGGTAGGGCGGCGGCTTCGTCATACGTCAGGCGAGCGTCCGGCAGGACGGTTCCCCACGATATGTCCCCGAAAACGGCGCGGTTGAGTACGCTTGCCGCGGTAGCCGTAACGAAGGCCCCGGCCGTTTCTTCCGAGGCGGTTATGGCGTCGGAGCCTATAAACGGTTCCTTGCGGCCCCACTGATACAGCAACCCCATATTTTCAAGCATTCCGGGCCGGTTGGACGCCGCTCCGAGGTTGCGGTCCATGAATACGGTTCCGGAATTGTCAGCCGCATAACCCTGCGGAACGTCGGTAAACCATACGTGCCAACTCCACAATATCGTTCCGGCTCCGTCGCAGGCACCTATAAGCACGTTGCCCGGACGTAACGAAGATGCCGTGGAGAAGGTTACGCGCCCGTCGGCATAGCTTACCGAAGCCGGGTCTATCATGTAATCGGCGGAGGGCTGTCCGGTAAACTCCGGGTAGTTCCAGTCCGCGGCTGCGGCCCATATCCACGCGGCCTTGGCTATTCCTTCTACCGGGCTGCCGTCGCCTTTGCGGGCGGCGAACGAGTAAAGCCCCGGTTCGCTTACCACGAAACAGTTGGCGTCGCCGTCGGCTCCGAGGTCCGTCGACGGAGCGGCGCCGCATTCGACGGATATTTCTTTCATCCATACTCCGCCGCGCTCGTCGCTTACGAGCAGTACGACTTTGCCGTTTCCGGTGTCGGGAGCCTTAACGGTCAGCGTACCGTTCCATTTTCCGGTCTGCGGGTCGGCGACGGCTTCGGCTTCGGCCTTCCACAGTCCGTCGGCTACGGCGCTTACATTCATCCTGTCGCCGATACCGCTGACAATGAACTGGATGTCGAGGGCCGTGCCCGCCGGTACGGTATATTGTTCTCCTTCGGGCAACTGTATATTCACGTCGAGTTTAAGCGGTACGGTAAATACGGTTCCGTTGCGAAGGGTAAACACAACGCAGTTTCCTTCCACTTTTACGGAGGAAAACAGCGAGTCGGCTCCCCCTCCGGTCGCGAGAACCGGATTTCCTTCGGGGTCGGTTATCCTGACCGGCCCGGAGCCGTAGTCCACCGTCCAGAATCCCTCGGCATCGACCCCCATAATCGGAGTAACTCCTGCGTTCCCGGGCTGTCCCGGAGCTCCCGGCTCGCCGTCGTTACCGGTTACCGGAATCCGGTTTCCGCTGTCGTCGGTCAGGTAGTCCGTCTGGCCATTTACCGTAACGGTCCAATACCATACGCCTTCGTCGTTGCGGATTCCTATGATAGGTATTTCATCTGCCGTAACGCCGTCTTTGCCGTTTAGAATTTCTACGGTTTCCCCGTCGGAGAAAGTAATGGTACATCCGTTATCGGTTTCCGTGTAGGAAACGATGAACTTGGCGTCTTTGAGAGCTTCGGCGAGTGTCCGGAGCTGTGAAATCTGGTCGTTGAGCCGGTTCAGTCGCTCTTCCACCGAGCCTAAACGCCGGTCGAGGTCGCCGACTTTGTCCCACAGCTCGTTGTCGTCGTAAGAGCATGCTCCGAGCAGCCACAGGCCGGCGAAAAGGATTAGACATTTTTTCATATCAACAGGTTTTTGGTTAGACATTTCCGCCGGTCCGTGCACCTTCGGCGGCAATGGACTTCAGGTTAGTTTCATGTAATTGCATCGAATGACAATATACTAATTTTTACGTATGTATGTTCGCAGCCGGACTGTTATGGAAGCATACGAAGCGCTAAAAAACGAAAGACCCTTCGCTATGCAAAGGGTCTTCTTGGTAAAGGGTTAAATATAATATATTCGTCTATACTATAATTATCCAATTACTGTTACATTCACGGCTTGTTCGCCTTTCTTGCTTTCACCGATTTCGAATTCCACTTTCTGACCTTCGTCCAGACCGCGGAAGCCGTCCTTGTTAATTCCGGTGTAGTGAACGAATACGTCGCCTCCGGTTTCAGCGGTGATAAAGCCATAACCTTTGGCAGTATCGAACCATTTAACTGTGCCTTTCATTGATAGAAATTTAATAAATAAGTAAAACTGTACCGCAAAGGAAGATAAAAGTTTTTGAAAAACAAATTATTTGAGGCTATTTTGCTTTTGTCTTTGTATTTATCGGCTTTGCACGAGAGGGCAGGACGTATAATGTCTGTTTATATGTCGGTCAGTACGGCATCCCGATGCCGTACATCCTAAATGTTCCGGGAATGTCTTGTGAATTTGTATTTTATGAATATTTTTATTTCTTTTGCAAACTTAATTTAATCCCCACAGCTACTAAACCTATGAAAGTATCCACATGGATTTTAGGATTTTTGTCCGTTTCGACATTTGCCCTGTTTTCTTGCAAGGACGATAAAGCCTCAGGAAACGATGGACCCGCTCAGCCGCCCCAACCTTTGGAAGACATGACCGCCGTACAGCTCGACCGTCCGGCATGGTATAATACGTATCCGGCAATTGCGGAAGAAGGGGGGGAATATACCGTTTCGACCGAGCCGATAAAGTTGGAATTTTTCGGTTGGGGAGAAGCGACCGACAGGACATTCGATTTAGAGTTTCCTTCGGATTACACCTTATACAACCGAGCAATTCTTACGTATCGCATGGGCGCTTGGAACCGGGGGCCTTCCGCTTGGGACAACACTACCATGTTTTTCGTGTACAACAAGTACGACGACCAATGGTATGAAATAGCACGTGCGTTTACTCCTTACGGCGGGAGTTTCGGAGCGGACTGGTACAAGGAGTTTTATCTGGATGTTACGGAATTTCTGCCCATGCTGGAGGGACTGACCCGGTTCAGGGTATATTACGGCGGCTTCGACGCCACGGCCGCTCGCGCGCATACGGTTACCCTGACCTTCGACTTGTACGAAGGAGAGCCCGAACGGCTGAATGTGTGGACAGCCAAAGTCTACGATACCAGCCGGGACGGCAATTCCGGTTATCGTGCGTGGGCTTACGGGTGTCAGGGTTTCGATATAGAAGACTCGGAAAGAATGGGAGAGCGGACTTTCGAGATTCCGTCTGATGTACGCTCGTTGGAGATGCGGGTTGCCATAAGCGGTCACGGCCACGATTTGGGCGATTTTCCCGATAGGGAAGGGTACGTTCCTAACAACGCCGCCGAGTTTGTTTACAACACCTATACGATAAAGATAAACGGAGAAGAGTCGGAAAAGCGCGGCGAGATATTTTATTCCAATGCCGACAATTACTATCAGGCCGGAACCTATTTGTACGACCGGGCCAACTGGGGACCGGGAAATCCTTTATACACTCATTATTGGGAAATTCGGAACGTTCCCGAAGGGGGAGGCGAGCTTACGGTCGATATAGATACCGAGCGTTTTGTTTCGACCATGAGCCAGCCCAATGATGAGGGGATAGCTCAGTACATAATAGAGGTTGACTTGTTCGGTTACGATAGATAATGCTTGACCGTTTTTTGAAAGGCCCCGAAGTAACTTACTTCGGGGTTTAATTTTCAGTAGTTGTCTTTTTTTCCGGACCGGTTCCGAAAATCCCCTCTTCTATCAGGCTGTCCGGATTCCGGTCCAGAAAGTTGCGCCCGGATATTATGCTGCGGCCCAGCACCCGTTCGGTTTCCGCGCGTGCCTTACCTGCCGCACTGCCTCCGATTCGCACTACATTCAGATTCTTTTCCAGCGTGTTCGGGCGTTCGCGCTGCGAGAGTTCCACGGCTACCTGCTCTCCCAACGTGGTGAATATCAATTCGAGGTCGGTCATGTGGTCGCGCAGGCTCTGTCCTTTTTTCGTAAGGCCCTTGACTTGCCTGTGTTCCGTAGGCGTAATGCCAAATATGCCGACGGCCAATTCGTGAGTCAGAAGCGCGAAATCTTCGTTGTTTTCCACTCCTCCCCGTTTCCATTCCTCGGTAAGGTTCTGTCTTACCGATATACCGCGCATGCGCGTGTCTATCCAGTTTTTGGGATAACCTCTGCTTTCGTACAGTTCCTTTATTCTCTGCTGTGCGAGCCGGGGATTTTCCGATGCCTGCATCCGCTCGTATCCCGCTTCGGCCAACCAGCGTTTGAGGGGCTCGGCTGCGGACGAACGGACGGATTGCGCTATGCGCATAACGGCGCGGGCGTTTCCTGCGAGCACGCGGCGGGTTTTGCCGGAGGGTCGGCGCATTTCTATAAGCAGGCAGTTGTTTTCGATATAGCTTTTTAACTCCGGTTCGCGGTGGCGCATGTTATTCAAATAGGCCGTGGGATTCGTAGAGCCGGTCAATGCGGCGATTACGTCCTTGACGGCAAAATACCACTCGTCGTTTACGTATGCTTTGACTATGTCGTTATCCCTGAACGTACTCAGGGGATTTTTTTCCGTTTTCATCCTATGAGATATATTATGCCTATTCATTCTCCTGCATTTTCGGTGCCGGGCGAGAAACGGAGAATGTAGGCTGTAGGAATACGGTATTTGACGGATTGTGTTCCGGCAGCCGTGTTGAAAGACAGATAAGTTTTTCCGGCTGCCGGGTTACTTCGGGACTTGAAAAGTTAAGGGTTGAATGTGCAACCTCGTATTGAGCGTTAGGTATTGCTTTTCGATAACAACAGGTCAGAAACAAATATGAGTTTAAGGCTGTTTTCCGAGTTCGGAGGCCTTTACTTTTTGATACCCATACGTTTTTGTAATTCTTCAATTTGTAACGGGGGCGTTGCTTTATGTATCATGGCGTGGCAATTGGGACATATTGGCACAAGGTCAGTTTCGGGGTTTATTTCATATTCTTTTCCGATAGTAGATATAGGCACGATATGATGCACATGGATATACCTTTGTCCTAATTCGCCGTACGTCTCTCTGAAATTGAAGCCGCACGCTTTACAGGAATAGCCGTTGGATTCAAGACATAAAGAACGTGCTTGAGGGTTTCGCTCGTACCGTTTTGATATGGCTGGTTTAACCGTACCCTCTTTATAGAAGTTAACATTAATCCTGTCGGAGGGTCTTTTCAAGGTTTTTTCAAACCACAGTTCCTCAAGCTTTGATGCCACTCCATTTGGTATCTCTATTCCTGATGACCGTGGAATCCAATTGTAACTTGACGACAGGTCTTGGAGTTCCTGAAGGGAAACAATGGGCTCTTTTGACAATTCATCAAATTCAATAATCACTCGATTTACCATTTGTCCGTTATTACTCCAATGCTCCCACAAGAAGGGAATGGTTGTAATATACCCGGAACCTACGATACCTTTATTTTGTATCTTGCTTCCAAGTCGCATTAAGAAAGCCCTGTCGCCGACCGAAACCTGCTTATAGCTTCTAACACTCCATTTTTCAAGATGACTTCCCTTTTCTGTAATGTCTTCAAGAGCATTATGTAAATTCTCCCATTGCCATTTTTCCGGATTATGGACGAATAAAAAGGTTTTCATGGTTTTATATGTATATATTTGTTGCTCAGATTTTTCAGAGCAATAAAAACGGAGTTATTGTATTATCGCTGACGTGACGCTTGAAAGTTGTTTAGTTATATACACTATTCTTTTAATAGCTTGATTTTAACTGGATCGGTGGCGAATGTCTTATGCAACCTACTTTCCGATGCAGAATTTGGAGAATATGTCGGCGAGGACCTCTTCGGGAGTTATGACGGATTGTCCGGTTATTCCGCCGGCATGGTATAGGGCATCGCGCAGGTGGTGAGCGAGAAGGTCGGCCGGCAAGCCTTCTCGCAAAGCTTCGAGAGTATGCTTCAGGGCTTCCGAAACCCGATTCAATGCCTCGTAATGCCGGGCGTTGGAAACTATACTGCCTTCGGCCAGCAGGCTGTCTGCGGTACGGTTGCAGGTAAGCGTGCGGAGGAGCTCGTCTTTGCCGTAGCCGAGTCGTGCCGAAGTCGCAGTCACGGGACAAGGCAGGGCTGTGCCGAGTTCGGCGATTACTGTTCCGACAACGTCTTCGTTTACGGTATCGGCTTTATTGAGCACGAGAATCACCCGCCGCCCGTTTTCCGCAAGTAGTGAAACGGTGCGTGCGGCGGCGGAAACCGCTGCGGCCGAAGTATCGGTAAAGGTTTTGATGTCTTCTACGAGCAATACTGCGGCTGCGGCGTTTACGGCTTCGTGCGCGCGCTCTATGCCCATTAATTCGAGAGGGTCGTCGCTTTCGCGCAATCCGGCCGTATCGGTCAGCCGGTAGGTGATGCCTCCGATATTCAGATTGCCTTCCACCGTGTCGCGGGTGGTTCCCGGAATATCCGAAACCATGGCTCTTTGTTCGCCGAGCAGGCAGTTGAGCAATGTGGACTTGCCTGCGTTCGGAGGTCCGGCTATCGCTACCGGGATGCCTTCCTTCAGGGCATTGCCCAATTGGAAAGTCGCAGCCAGCGACTCGACGCGCCCAAGCGTTTCTTCCAGCAGTTCTTTCAAGCCCGAACGGTCGGCGAATTCCACGTCTTCTTCCGAGAAATCGAGCTCCAGTTCGAGCAGGGCCGTTATGTTCAGCAACCGTTCCCTCATTTCCGCAAGCGACTCCCTGTAACCGCCCCTCATCTGGTCGAGAGCCATACGGTGCGAAGCCCGGTCGGAAGCGGCTATCAGGTCGGCTACGGCTTCGGCCTGCGAGAGGTCCATGCGCCCCGCTGTGAAAGCCCTCATCGTAAATTCACCGGCTGCGGCCGGACGTGCTCCGAGAGTGCCCAGCAAACGCATGGTTTCGGACATTACGTAAGGCGAGCCGTGGCAGGACAGTTCGACGGTGTCCTCTCCGGTATAGGAACGGGGGGCGCGGAAAAGCGTGGCTACGGCTTCGTCGATTACGGTTCCGTCGGCTGCGGTTATTCTTCCGAACGACGCGGTGCCGGCGGAACGTTCCGAAAGCGGGATACCGGAAGCGAGCCTGAACAGCTTCGAACAGATTTCTACCGCTTCGGGTCCGCTTATCCGAATTACCGTCAGAGCTCCTCCGGGAGCGGTGGCCGGGGCGGCTATGGTGTCGTTTTTTCCGTAACTCCCTTTCCGGCGCTCCATTTCGTTAACGGTAAATTTCGAGCCGCTGTCCGATTTTCAGCCGGTTGGGATTTTTGATGCCGTTCCACTTTATAAGCTGGCTGACGGTTACATTGTGTTTCTTGGCTATCGAACTGAGCGTGTCGCCGGTACGGACGCGGTACGAAAAGGATTCTATCGTAAATTCCGTTTTGCTCCTGTCCAGATTCGACGGCTTCAGATACTGTGCCAGATAGACGGTGTCTTTTGCCTGTATTTCCGTTTCGCTGTCCAGATATTTGGCTATGTCGGAATACGGCAGCGTCAGCGAATAACTTTTCTTCACTGCCGGCACTATGTCCAGACGATACTGCGGGTTCAGCGAGCGGATGACCTCCACAGGGGTTCCTATCGTAGATGTTATCTGGTCGAAATGGGTGAGCCTGTCAATCATCAGCGTGTCCGTAGCGATAGGGACGGGCGGAGGCGTAAGTTCGATTCCGTGCTGTTTGTGGAAGGTATAAACGTACGTGGCGGCTATGAATGAAGGCAGGTAGCCGCGGGTTTCTTTCGGAAGGTAAGGATATACGTCCCAAAAGCTTTTGGCATCCCCGCCGGCTCTCTTAATGGCCTTGTTAACATTGCCCGGACCGCAGTTGTATGCCGCGATTGCGAGTGTCCAGTCGCCGAACATGTTGTAAAGGTCTTTCAGGTAACGGCAGGCGGCGCGGGTCGAAACGACCGGGTCGCACCGCTGGTCCACGAAAGAAGTGATTTCGAGGCCGTAGCTGCGGCCGGTTCCGTACATGAACTGCCACAGGCCGGTAGCACCTACCCGGGACCGCGCGGTAGGTATCAGAGCCGATTCGACCACCGGCAACATGCGCAGTTCCAGCGGCAGGCCCTGTCTGTCCAACTCGCGCTCGAAAATGGGAAAATAATACTGCGAGCGTCCCAGAACATTGCTTATAGTCGATTTGCGGGCCGTGGTGTAGGTGACTATATGGCGCTTCACCACGTCGTTGAATGCCATTTCTATCGGCGACAGTATCATTTTGAGCCGTGCCTCGTAAACCGAATCCGGAACCGTTCCGGTAAGCTCGGCCGTGGAGTCTATGTCGATGAAGTCCCGGAAGAAACTTTCGTAACTGTTGATAGCGTTTTGCTCGTGCCAAACGGTTATCAACGAATCGTAAACCGGGCTCAGGTCGCATACGGCCGCGTCTTCGTATTCATAGTACGGCGCGTCGGGCCGAGGCTGGCCGACGACCGGTTCCGGTTCGCCGGCCGGAACGGTGCCGGGGGAGGCGGGTTGCGGACGTACCGTCGTTTCGGCGTGTCGTTCGGGGGCCTTTTCGCCGGAACGTGCGCCGGGACGCAGTATGCTGCACCCGGACATGAGCGTGAGCGCCGCTGTGGCGGCCAGAACTGTGTTGCGTTTCAGAACCATATGCAAAAATTCAGACCCACGGTGTTAGCCGAACCGCGGGAGGTGGTGTACAATCTGTCTATCGAGGGTTGGATATTGAAAGTAAGGTCGTCGCTTATATCGTAGTCTTTCAGATGCGCATCCACATGGGCGTCCATCACGTTGAGGAAGTACCACGCTACCGTGAGTATTATGCACAGGTCGCGGTTGCGCCGGTAGTTTTTACGCAGGTTCAGCAGGTATTTCGCTTCCTGCTGACCATTGAACTCGTCCACGGTGTTTGGGTCGTTGTCGGTCAGTAGCTTATAGGCCAGGTCGAACCGCTTGTATCCGCGGTTGTTCCAGTCTATCATGTAAACGAAGGTGGCGAACCCCCCGACCACTATCGGAACTTTCCAGTACGAACGGTTGTATATCTGACCGGCTCCGGGACAAATCATCGAGAGAGTAGTGGCCTTTTTCACCTGTGTCATCGGTCCCGGATAGTTCAATACACCATCGCCGAGAAAATACAGATATGAGGCCGCCGCTCCGAAGAAAAGCAGTTGGCGGGCGGTATTATGGCGTATCATTTTGGTTTGTACCGGGTCCAGCTCGTCCCGCGAAGCGTTGTGCGCTACGAGGTCGTCGTATTGGCGTTTATAGGTTTTATATTTGGAACTCTGGCTTATGCCGAACCCGAGAGCCGTTCCGGCTGTGGCGTACAGGACGGGGATTTTCCAATAGTCGCCGTTGTAGAACTGCGCGAAACCCGGAGCGAGCGCGGAAATCCATGTGAGACGGGAAATCGGAATGGAGTCCCTGAAAAACGGACTGTGCCGATAATTCATCGTATCAAGACGTGCCCGGTACCGTTCCAGTCGGCGCAGCTCGCGTCGGCTCATGGTAGTGTCAGGCATCATTCCCATTCCCGCCGTATCCGGAAGAGCGTGAGCGGCAAGCATAACCGAATCTTCCGGTGCGGCTTCGGTAAGCGCCGTCCTGACGGAATCCGCTGCCTGCGGAATATTCGCTGCGGGCAGCGAGTCCCGCACCGTCCTGTCCGCGGTTGCGGCGAAGCGTTTGCGGAGCAGGGAATCCACCCGTCCGTAATCCTCCGTATAGATTTGCGACAGGGAGTCGGCCGCCTTCAGCAGAGCGGTCGAATCTCCGGCTGCGGCGAACAGTGCGGAGTCGGGTACGAAAGGCTTCACCATTCGGCCGCCGGTTACCTTAAAGCCTTTTTTCAGGTCGGGGGCGGCGAAGACGGTCTGTTTGCTCTTTTTTTCACGGCGGGGCTTGCCGTCCTGCGCGGATACGGTTGTGCATACCAGCATCGCGAGAGCGGCTGCGGTCAGGAACCTGAACGTTTTGCCCGGCCTGTTCATTCCGGATGAGTGAGATGTTCGAAAAGCGCGAGCAACCGGTCGATTTGCGAATCGTCCGTAAAGCCTATTATTATCCGGCCCCCTCCGTCGGGATTTCTACGGAACCGTATGTCGTCGCCCATAACTGCCGCCAAACGCTCGGTAAGCCGGGTATAGCTTTCCGGAAGTTCTTCGTCCATGTGCGGAGCTGCCGTTTCGGAATGTCCGGTCCGTCGTGCGAGTTCCTCGGTACGGCGTACCGACAAACCGTCGGAGAGCACTCTTTTAAGCAGGCTTTTCTGGCGTCCCGCCGGAGCTCCGGCTACGGCCTTGGCGTGTCCCATACCTATCTGGCCGTTGCGCACCGCCATCTGTACTTCCGGCAGCATGGTGAGCAGGCGCAGATAGTTGGCCACGGTCGGACGCTTCATGCCTACGCGTTCCGCAACTGCATCCTGCGTTACTCCGTATTCTTCTACAAGGCGTTTCAGAGCTACGGCTACTTCGAGCGGATTGAGGTCTTCCCGCTGTACGTTCTCCACGAGAGCCATTTCCTGCATGGCTTTGTCGTCGGCCTCTATGACGTATGCCGGAACCGTCCGAAGGCCTGCCATGCGCGAAGCGCGCCAGCGGCGTTCTCCGCTGACCAGCACGTATCGTTCTTCCCCGGCACGGCGCACGGTCACGGGTTGTATCACGCCCAGAGAACGTATCGAGCCGGCGAGTTCCGAGAGGGCTTCCTCGTCGAAAGTGGTGCGCGGCTGCGAAGGGTTCGGGACAATCGAATCGAGCTTTATCTCGGCAAGCCGTCCGGCGGCTCCGAACCCGTCGGGCAGGGAGGCCCCTTCCGTGTCGAGAATAGCTCCCAGACCGCGGCCCAATCCTTTATTTTTCATTGCCGTATAGCATTTTACGTGTAACGGAAAAAGTCAGCATTTATTTCGGCGCAAGAATTCGTCGGTAAGGCTCATATAACATGCCGCCCCGCGCGAGGCCGCATCGTGCAGTATGACCGGAAGCCCGTGGCTGGGAGCTTCGCTGAGGCGCACGTTGCGCTGGATTACGGTATCGTACGCAAGTTGTCCGAAATGTTCCCTGACTTCCAGTATGACCTGGTTGGAAAGTTTCGAGCGGGAATACATCGTCAGCAGGAATCCTTCTATCGCGAGGGTAGGGTTCAGCCCGGACCGCACTGATTTCACGGTACTCAGCAGCTTGCCGAGTCCCTCCAGAGCGAAGTATTCGCACTGTACCGGTATAAGCACGCTGTCTGCTGCCACGAGGGAGTTTACAGTGGTGTATCCGAGCGACGGCGAGCAGTCTATCAGTATGAAATCGTATTCGTTCCGCAAGGGAGACAGTACGTTTCTTAGTCGGAAATGACCGTCCTCCAGGTTCGACAACTCTGCGTCGGCCCCGACCAAATCTATGCTCGAGGGCAGTATCCAAAGTCCCTCTACGGAAGCGGAGGGCAGAATAACGTCGTGCGCCGTACATTCGCCGACGATGCACTCGTATATTCCCCGCCCCGTAATATCCAGCCCGAGGCCGGATGTGGCGTTGGCCTGCGGGTCGGCGTCGACCAACAGCACTTTCCTGCCCGTCACGGCCAGATTGGCCGCAAGGTTTATCGCCGTGGTGGTTTTGCCCACTCCTCCCTTTTGATTGGCCAGAGCCACGATTTTTCCCATGACGCTCCCTGAGTTTGAGAAAACAAAAATACAATAAAAAACTGATACGGAGAAACGCGTCCTGCTCCGTCCGCCGCTTGCGGCAGACAGGGGCATTCCGGAGCTTCCGTACCCCCATGTCGCTGCGCATGGCGTTTTTGTCGGAGATGAACCTCGAATTCGAGGAAAATGGTTATCTTTGAGGTTGATTTAGTCCGAAGCATGTCCGGACCCGCTAAAGTCCGGAATACGGCGGAAAAACATTTGAGAAACCCAAAATATTGACAGACCGTTATGGACCTGAAAGGAAGGAATTTTCTGAAGCTGCTCGATTTCACTCCCGAGGAAATCGCCTATCTTATCGAACTTGGCTGCCGCCTGAAAGCCGACAAGAAAGCCGGGACCGAAAAGAAAACGCTGTGCGGGAAAAATATAGCGCTTATATTCGAGAAGGATTCGACCCGTACCCGCTGTTCGTTCGAGGTGGCGGCATACGACCAGGGCGCACACGTTACCTATCTCGGCCCTTCCGGTTCGCAAATAGGTAAGAAGGAAAGCATCGCCGACACGGCCCGCGTGCTGGGGCGTCTGTACGACGGTATAGAGTACCGCGGATACGGACAGGAGCTGGTGGAAAAGCTGGCCGAGTATTCCGGCAGGGTAGTATGGAACGGTCTGACCACCGAATTTCATCCCACCCAGATAATCGCCGACCTGATGACCATGAAAGAACATTCCCGCAAGCCGTTTTCGGAGATGAAGTTCTGTTATCTGGGAGATGCCCGCAACAATATGGGCAATTCGCTGATGGTAGGCTGCGCCAAAATGGGCATCGATTTCCGGGCGGCCTGCCCGGCGAGCTGCGCCCCCGCCGAGGAGTTGGTAGGCAAGTGCAGGGAGATAGCCGCACGGACCGGAGGTAAAATAACGATTACCGAGGACGTGAACGCGGCGGTGGCCGGTTGCGACTTTCTTTATACCGACGTGTGGGTATCCATGGGAGAACCCGACGAAGTATGGGCGGAACGCATAAAACTGCTGACTCCTTACCGAGTTACTTCGGACGTAATGCTCGCCACCGGTAATCCGGACGTGAAATTCATGCATTGCCTGCCGGCGTTCCACGACCTCGAAACGCGTATCGGCCGCGACATATTCGAGAAATACGGCCTCAGGGAAATGGAAGTGACCGACGAAGTGTTCGAAGGTCCGGCGTCGATAGTATTCGACGAGGCCGAGAACCGGATGCACTCCATAAAGGCGGTGATGGTCGCCACCCTTGCCGGAAAGTACGAATAGCGTTTTTATGAAAGTAGACGTAGCGATTTCGGCCTCCGACGCGAAGGCCCGCAGGATAAACCAGCGGGCCGTCGCCGTGGTCGATGTGTTTCGGGCCACTTCGGTTATAGTCGAGGCCCTTCACAACGGGGCGCGGCGCGTGATTCCGACCGTCAGCGTGGACGAGGTTTACGAGCTGCGGAAAAAGATAACGGACGAAAAGGTTATTCTGGGAGGAGAGCGCAATACCGTTCTTATAGCGGGATTCGACAAGGACAATTCTCCGCTTGCATACGGAGCCGACGTGCGCGACGCGTCGATAATCTTTACTACCACCAACGGTACGCGGGCCATTCAGAACTCGCGCGGGGCCGCGGCGGTTTATATCGCCTCCCTGCTCAACTGTGCGGCCGTGTGCGAAGCCCTTGCGGCGACGGGCGCCGACATAACGATAGTATGCGCCGGACGCGAGGACGAGTTTACGGCCGAAGACGGGCTTTGCGCCGGAGCCATGGTACAAATTCTTCATGACCGCTACGGTTACGAACCTACCGATATGGCCGGTCTTATGGAGCGCATGTATCGGGATACCGGGGGCGACCTTCGTGGCAGGCTTGCAGGGACCGTTCATTACGAGGACATTCTTTCGCGGGGGTATGAGGACGATATACGGTTCTGCCTGCAAAGGGATATATACAGCGACGTTCCCCGCTACGATGCCTCCACCGGAGAGATACGGCTGACAACGCCGAAAGAAACTTGAAACCAGACCGTTTATGGATACCGACGATAAAAATACAGTCAAAGCGGACGGTAGGCCGGAAGTCGCCGCCGTCGAGGATGCGAATGCCGGCAGGGAGACCGTCGGCGAGCCCGAAGTTTCGGAATCCCGTAGCGGATACCCTCGCTGGGAGCATCTGCTGGCGATTGTAGGGATACTGGTCGTATCCGCTTTTTTCGCATCGCTCGTATTCCTGCTTCTCGGCCTCGACAGGAACCTTTCGGAAGGTTTCCGCACGTTCGTCACCTACGTCATACAAATGACGCTGCCCATAATTTTTATCGTCTGGCAGCGCCGCAGGGCAGGGCGACCGAAACATCTGATGCATCTTAACGTACGGCGTACCAATCCGGCGCTCGTGCTTTGGGGTGTCGTGCTGCTGGTCGTAAGTTCGGTAGTGCTCGAGCCGCTGCTCGCGCTGTTTCCCGAGCGTTATCTCGAAATGCTGAATCAGGCGATAGGAACGGGCGGCTGGGCCATACTGACCACGGTAATCGTCGCTCCGATATTGGAGGAAGTACTTTTCAGGGGTATGATTCTTGGCTCTCTCCGGGAGAGCGGGAACACGGTCAGGGCCGTAGTGCTTTCATCGCTTATATTCGGGATTATACATGTCATTCCCCAGCAGGTGGTGAACGCTTTCGTAGTGGGCCTTATACTCGGGTTGGTGTACGTGCGTACCGGGTCGCTGCTCGCGGTTATCCTGATACATGCCCTGAACAATGCGGTGGCCTATATACAGACGATTGTATTGCAGGACGATACCACCATGCGGCAGCTTATAGGCAACGACACCTTATATTATATATGCTATGCCTTGTGCGTGCTGGTGCTTCTGGGTTCCCTTTGGGCGCTCGTGCGTGCCACGCGACGGAGCGAAACTGCCGTCCCGGCCGCGGCATACGATAATAATAAGGATGTCTGATGCGTTATCTCCGGTAGATAACGACATTACAGTTTATGGCCAAAAATTTGTTTAAAGCGTTCGTATGCCTGTCGCTGCTTGCGGCGTACGGCTGTCTCGACGGAGTCCGTTCGGACGAAGTTCTTGCCGAGGCGGCCGGGAAAAGGCTTATGCGCTCGCAGACCGCAGGCATATATCCGGGGCCGCTGTCGGCGGACGACAGCCTCAAGGTACTGGAAGCCTACGTCGAGAATTGGGCGCGGCGTCAGGTCAAACTTCGGGAGGCCGAAACGCTGGTGGCCGGCAGCGGATACGATATAGAGTCCATGGTAAACGATTACCGGAACAATCTGTTGGCGCTCCGGCTGGACCAGCATTATGCCGACAGCCGCGTAGATACCATGCTGTCCGACGAAGCAGTGAGAAATTACTATGATGAGCATATGCAGGAGCTTCGGCTCGACCGGCCGATAGTAAGGGGACGCATAGCGCGCATACCCAATTCCAGCCGTCAACAGGCCCGGCTCAGGGAATACATGGCTTCGCCGAGGGCCGACCGTCAGCAGGATTTCAGGGATATATGCGAAAAGAACGGTTACGAAGTGACTGTTTTCGATTCATGGACCGATTTCGAGGAGTTTCTGTCGTGGCTGCCGACCCGCCGGGGAACGGATTATACGTCCCTTCTTTCCCGCCGCGGAGTGCAGGAAATGGCCGATGCCGACAATAAATATTATTTTGAAATAACCGACCGCCTCGGCAAGGGCGACGCGGCTCCATTGGAGCGCGTTCGGGATGCCGTGCGGCGCATAGTGTTCAATCAGCGGCGCGGCGAGGTAATTCGCGCATGCGAGGACAGCCTTTACCGGGCTGCGCTCGATGCCGGCGAGGTTAAAATAAACGTAAGACGATGAAAGACATGATTCGGACATTGACCGCAGTCCTGTGCGCCGGAGTAGGGCTGTGCACTTCGGCGGCGTATGCGCAGCAGCCGGTGACGGTGGACAAGATAGTGGCGGTAGTCGGGAATTCCGCCGTACTCTATTCCGAGGTGGAGGAAACCGCGAAAAAAGTGGTCGAAGACCGCCGTCAGAGAGGCTACACTTCCGACCGCGACCCCATGAACGAGGCGCTGGAGGGCCTTATGCTCCAAAAGATGCTTTATAATCAGGCAGTGGTCGATTCCGTAGAGATAAACAGGGAAGCGGTTGCCGAATACACCGAGCAGCAGGTACAGCAAATGATAGAGGAAGCCGGTTCCATAACCGCTCTCGAAGCCATGCACGGAAAACCTATATTCGACATAAAGGACGATTTGAGATTCGAAATAGAGGAAGCGCAGTACGCCCAGTCGATGCAGAGCGAAATAATGAATCGCGTCAGGATAACCCCCGGAGAGGTGGAAAGGTTCTACCGGAGCATGGACCGCGACAGTTTGCCGATTATTCCGGAGCAGTACGTATATGCTCAGATTACGCGCTATCCCCGTTCTACGAAGGAAGCCAAGCAGCGGGTGCGCGAGCGTCTGCTCGAGATGCGTGAGCGCATCATAAACGGAGCCGATTTCCAGACTCTCGCCCGGATGTATTCGGTCGACCCCGGTTCGGCCCTCAAGGGAGGCGATATGGGGTATCTGCCGCTGGACGGGCTGGTCAAGTCGTATGCCGACGTGATGTCCAAGCTGAAACCGGGGCAGATATCCGAGGTGGTTGAAACCGAGTACGGCTATCATATCATACAGCTCGTGGACAAGAAAGGGAACCTTTACCACAGCAGGCACATTCTGCTCAAGCCGATTTTCTCGAACGACGAGCTGGCCGAAGGCATCCGCTTTCTCGACAGTCTGGCCGGAGCAATCCGCCGCGATTCCGTTTCTTTCGAGCAGGCCGCGCTGAAATATTCCGACGACAAGTATTCCAAACAGAACGGCGGTCTGGTGACCAATCATGAAATGCTGGAGCTGGCCGGGGCGAACGATACCCGTTATTCGCAGACGAAATTCTTCAAGGACGAGCTGGGGAACGATTACCAGATGCTCGGCCGCCTTAAACCGGGGGATGTATCGCAAGCTTTTCAAACGGCGGATATAGTGGGAAACGTTCTGAGTAAAATAGTCAAGCTCGTGGAGGTCATTCCCGCGCATCCCGCCGGACTGAAGAACGACTACCTGAGGCTCGAACAGCTCGCTTTGCAGCGCAAGCAGGACGAGGAGTTCGACAAGTGGCTCGACGACAAGATAGACGGAATGTATATACGTATAGAGCCGGAGTTCAGAGACGGAGATTTCCATAACAAGCACTGGGTAAAGTAGCCGGTGAAAACGCGTGGATATATAGTATTGCTCGGAATCGCGCTTATGTGGGGCACGGCTTTGCCGCAGTCGCCCGAGAGAAGCGAGCCTGCGGCCGCTTCCGGCACGAGCCGGACGGACGATACGGAAGAGAACAAGCGTGTAATCGACCTTAAAGGCCGGCGCTTTTTCCCGGTTCCCGCCGGCGATTCCACGGCCTATGCCTTCGTGGGCGACGTGATATGCTATCACAACGGAGCGGTCATAACCTGCGACAGCATGGTGCGTTACAGCGACATGCGTATAGAGTGCTTCGGAAACGTGTTGATAAACAAGGACAGCACTTATATTTACGGCGAGCGGGCGGACTACAACGGCGACGAAAACATAGCCCGCGTTTATTCTCCGCTTATCAAAATGATAGACGGCGATGCCGTGCTGTACACCTACAATTTCGTTTTCAATACGCTTGACAATATAGGGGAATATTACGGCGGCGGCACAATGCGGCAAAACGACAACCTGCTCGAATCGGAGAAGGGGTATTATTATGCCGATACCCGCGAGGTGGTATGCGTGGACAAAGTGCAGTTGCGCAACGAGAATTATGTGCTCCGGTCCGACTCCGTCGCCTACAATATGGATTCCGAGGCCGCTACTTTTTATTCCATGACGTACATCTGGAATACCAAAGGAGAAATATTGAGCGCCCTGAGAGGGCTTTACATGAGCAAGGAGGATTTTTACCGTTTCACGCGCGATGCTTATGTACTTTCCGAAAGTCAGGAAATATGGGCCGACAGCATGGACTATTACTCCGCGACCGACGACGTGGAAATGCGCGACAATATCCAGATTTACGACCGCGAGCACGATGCGATGGCATTCGGAGATTACGGCCGTTACTGGGGAGCGGAGGAAAAAGTCATGCTTACGGACAATCCGTCGGTAGCGAGTTTCGACCCCCAACAGCCGGATACGCTTTTCCTGCGGTCGGATTCCATATGGGTGTTCACTATCGACAGCACCAGCGTATTTCATCCGAACGCGCAGGCCAAGGAGAATGCGGACGCTCGGGCGGCTTCCGCAGAGGAAGAATTGCTGATGCCGCCTTTTGCCGGTATGCCGGAGCAGGATGACGGGGCCGAGGACGAAAGCCTTTCGGTTGCACCGGACATTGCGGATGCGGAAGAGATACCGTTCGACCATAGTGCCGGGAAAGACTCCACTGTTTTCGGACCGGGCGTTCCTGCCGACACCATTCCCGTAGGGGAGGATATAGTGGTTACTGATACGCTTCCGTCAGGGCCTTCGTCAGTGGAAACCGCGGCAGCCGAACAGGCCGATTCTCTCGCCGGGATGGAACCTGCGGGTGTGCCGCCTGCCGACAGCCTTGCGAACGCTCCCAAAACCAAGGAGCAGATAAAGGAGGAGAAGGCGCTCGAACGCCGACGGAAACAGGACGAGAAGGCGCAGCGCAGGCTGCAAAAGCAGCGCGAACGCGACGAGCGCAGGGCCGGCAAGCGGCCCGGCAGAACTTCGGAAGCCGTCCCGGACAGTACGGCATCCGAGGGCGTCGCACCGCCTGCGGATACGCTTCCGCCGATATTGGGTCCGGATTCGCTCGGAACCGAAGCGCTTGCCGATTCCCTTGCCGCAGGGCAGCCGGCCGATTCGGTGCGGGAAAAACCGGTGGACAGGGTGGCGCTTGCGTATCGGAACGTACGTATATACCGGCAGGATTTTCAGGCCGTATGCGATTCCCTGTTGGCCTTCAGTTTCGATTCCACGGTTCACATGCATATCGACCCGGTTTTGTGGAACGGTGCCAATCAGATAAAGTCCCGGTACGTGCAGCTTTTTGCGAAGGACGGGCAGATAGACCATGCCTATTTTACCGGCGAGCCGATAATGAGCGCCGAAATAGATACTGCGCACTATAATCAGGTGAAAGGCAAGGAAATGTTTGCGTATTTCGAGAACAACGAGATGTATCGTACCGACGTGAACGGCAACGGCCAGACGTATTACTATATGCAGGATGGCGACGACCCGGAGCCGGTGGGATTTCTCGTGATAGAGTGTGCCGACATTACCTTTCTGATAAAGGATAACGACGTGGAAACCATTATTTACCGTACCGACCCGGTGTTCGCCATGTATCCTATGGATAAAATTCCTCCCGACCAGCCGCAAACGCTTCCGGGCTTCGTGTGGGAAGGTTTCCGGCGCCCCGCCAAAAAGGACGTGTTCGACCGTACCGTACGGCCTTCGCGGCGTGAAGAGTACGAAGGGCTTCCGCGGCCGGAGTTTCCGCTGACGGGTCGTATAGACGCTTACCGCAAGGAACTGGTAGAGTCCGGTCGCTGGGCCGACCGTACCGACGTACTGACTCAGGAAACGATAGACTTTATAGACTCGCTGGGATATTAGCCGGATGCGGGGTAAAAGTAAAGGACATTCGATGAATGTCCTTTACTTTTATATCCGGCAGAGCGGTTATTCGGCAGGTTGTTCCTCCGCATTCTCTTTCCGGGGTTCCTCTACGGTAAAATCGGTCATTCCATTTTCCACCAGCAGGTTGTACCATGCTATCAACTTTTTTATATCCGAAGCGTGCACGCGTTCCCGGTCGTATTCCGGCAGCACTTCCGCCATCGTCTTCCGCTGGTCTGCCGGGTCGGATTTGGGCGTAACCGGTGCGGGTCCGTTATACTTTCCGTACATGGCGTTCAGCACTTTCCAGAGCGGTACGTCTTCGGCGTCGGTATATATGGCGATTTCCGCAAGGGAGCTGATTCGCGCCGAGGACGGATAGTTGGTGCGGTTTCCGGTAAGCAGGGACTCCACTATTATGCCGTTGGCGCTTTTAGCAAGGTACCGGAACAAGCCGGGTTGCCCGGAAACGGACAGAATATCTTTCAGTTCCATTGTAAGTTGTTTTTTCAGGGCAAATATAGGAATTTATCCGCACACGGCTACGGCTTTACCGTATTAGATACGCACTGTTTCCGGTTGGCGGACCTTAAACAGTAACTGTGTCCCGAAGCAGTTTCCGTATTCAGGCTTCTGCGCCTTGACCAGACTTGGGAGCTTTCGGAACCGAACTTTGCTCGGGAAGGTGCACGTCGAGCTGCGGAAAGGGAAATGTCAGTCCGTAGTTTCCGAATTCCTTGTACACTCTTTTATTCAGGTCGAAATACACGTTCCAGTATTCCCCGCTCGGGGTCCATGCCCTCACGACAATATTTACCGAGTTGTCGCCGAGCGATTGCAGGGCTATAAGGTACGGCGGAGTTTTCAGCACTCTCTGGTCGGCGTCGAGCATTCCTGCCAACACTTTTTGGGCGGTGTCGTAATCGTTTCCGTAAGATATGGAAAACGTCCAGTCGACCCTCCGAAGTTTTTCGGTGGAAAAATTATTGACTATCGAGGTGGATATGCTGCCGTTGGGGATTATGATGGTCTTGTTATCGACCGTATTGAGCAGTGTGTTGAACAGTTTGATTTCCTTGACGGTTCCCTCCTGTCCTTCGGCCTGTATGTAATCGCCTACGTGGAATGGCTTCAGAAACAGAATCATAACGCCGCCAGCGAAATTCTGGAGCGTACCGCTCAGAGCCATACCTACGGCGAAGCCCGCGGAAGCGAGAATTGCGACGAACGATGTGGTATTGATGCCGAGTACGCCTACTATTATAATCAACAGCAGAATGTAGAATACGGCCTTTATCATGCTTCGCAGAAAGCCGCCGAGGGATGCTTCCACGTCGCGCTTGCTGAAAACGCGGCCCAGAAACTTGTCGTTGCGCTTTATCAGCCAGCGCCCTACGAAAAATATGGCCAATGCTATCGCAAGGTCGATAACCAGATGCACCGACCCTTGCAGCAAGGTGTTGAACAGGTCGGTGGCCGACATTCCCTTGAGCTCGTTTATCTGTTCGGAAAGTTTGGAAATAACCGTGCTGTCGGCGGGCACGTTCGTGGGAAGCGGCAGTTGCAGAAAATTGAACATATCTGAAAGAAACTATTTTAATTTCGTTTTGCCGACGTAGGGCCGATTTTAATACCGGGGCCGTTAGAGGCAGCCCATTCGTCGCAAAGATAAGGTTAATTCCGGTTTTTAGCTTTCGATATTTCCGGATAATGTCGGAATAGCGTATATTTGTTTATAATAAGAACTTTCGGTGGTATAACTCAAAACTCAAAGGTTATGGCGGACTGGTTTTTCGAATGGATGTACGACAGGCGGTCGGAGTTGTATATAGATGTAATGTGCGTATTGCTGATAGCGGTATATGCCGTACCCTCCGATTCCGTGTGGGAAAAAGTTATTTTAACCTCGGTTGTGGTTCCTTTTGTTCTGTTCGTGGCAAGGGGACTGAAACTGCGTCGCTTCAGGCGCAGGAATCCTTTGCCGGACGACGTTGACTTCCGCGTGTTTATTAAAAAGAAAGAACTCTAAAACCCACAGGGAAGAGCAGTACGATGCAAAATGCACTGAAATAGGGTGTTAGCATTGTCGGCCCGGAGGCATTAAAAACGTAATGGGGGCACGAAAAGGCAAAGTTCGGAAGGAGTTGCGTTACCAAATCGTTACCGCGGCTTTTCCGGGCTTGCCTTTTAAGTGGCTAAGTTTCCGTCTGTTGCGCTATTTTTCACGGCAACAAATAACTCTGATAATCGTTTAATTTAACCGACATTGGAGTTATGGCACGAAGCACATTCAAAGTCCTTTTCTACCTTAAAAGGCAGTCCGAGAAAAACGGCCGGGTTCCCATTATGGGACGCATAACCGTGAACGGATCCGTTTCTCAATTTAGCTGCAAACTGAGCGTCCGCTCCGCCCTTTGGGACACCAAAGCCAACAAAGCCTGTGGGAAGAGCTTGGAGGCGCAGCGCATAAACGAGACTCTGGAGAACATCAAGACCAACATCGGCAAGCAGTACCAGCGCCTTAGCGACCGGGACGGATATGTAACGGCCGAAAAGGTTAAAAACGCATGGCTCGGTATGGGCGCGGAGTGCCGCCTGCTGATGCAGACCTTCGGGGAGTATCTGAAGGAGTTTCAGGAAAAGCGCGTAGGCAAAGACCGCTCCCCTCAAACCCTCCGAAGCTACCGGTATGCATACAGTCACCTTGCCGACTTTTTGGAATACGAGTACCATGTAAAGGATATTTCGTTCCAAGAGTTGAAGCGGGAATTTATCGAAAAGTATGCGGTATATCTTTCCACGGTAAGAGATTTTTGTCCGGGCACTATCCGCATCTCGGTTAAGAAGTTGAGGCTTATGACCTATACCGCCTACAAAAACGGTTGGATAACGCCCGACCCCTTTGCCGGATTCCGTGTAAAACCGCAGTGCCGCGACCGGCGCTTTCTCTCGGAGGCGGAGTTGCAGGCGGTAATGAACGCGCATTTGCCGAACTATAAAACCGGCATCGTCAGGGACATATTCGTATTCTGCTGCTTCACCGGGTTGTGCTATGCCGACGTAAAGAAACTGTCCCGCTCGGATATTCACCGGGACGAGAGCGGTCAGATGTGGATTATAGACAATCGTACAAAGACCGGCACGCAGTTTCGGGTGAAGCTGCTGCCGGCAGCACGGCAGCTTGTAGAGAAATACAGCCTCCTGTCCCTGCCCGACGGAGTGGTATTTCCGGTCAAAAGCAGGGATTCGATGAATACATCACTAAAGCAGGTAGCCAAGTATGCCGGATTATCGTTCGTCCCTTCGACTCACACCGGGCGGCATACGTTCGCGACGACCGTAACTCTCTCGCAAGGCGTATCTCTGGAAACGGTCAGCAAGATGCTAGGACATAAGCATATTACCACCACACAGATATACGCCAAAATCACCAACGACAAAATAGGCCGCGATATGGATGCGCTGGAGAACAGAATAGCCGGTAAATTCCAATTAGGGTAACGCAGACTGTAAGCGTAAGGGCAGGACAACCAAAGCCGGAGCTTAGGGGATTTTCGGATATCCCCCGCTCCGGCTTCTGTTGTCCGTCAAGCGAATGAAACCCTGTTTCTTAACCGGATTCCACCGGTCTGTAATACCGGTTGAGCATCTCTCTTATCCCCGCTTCGGGATAAAGCATGATTCGTCCGCTGATAACGGTAAAGGGTATCTGGCGGGTACCGCGCAGGGTTTGCAGGGTGCGGGGAGAAATACCCAGATAATTGCACACATCGTTCCCCGACATGTATCGTTCGGAGCCTATAGAGGGAACGTGACGATTCAAAGCTACGCCTACCGCCTTTTCTATTTTTCCGAGCAATCCGAACAGGCGCTTTACCTCCTCGCTCTCGGAGTCGAGATAATCCATTGCCATTTATCCCTGCCTTTTTACGGTATGTTTTTGCAGATACTCCAAAATGTCCTTTTCGCGGTAGAGATACTTGCCTCCGATGCGGGTAAAAGGTATAATCCTCTTTTCCCGGTATGTCTGAAGGGTGCGCCGGGTAATTCCCAGCGCCCGGCATACATCCTCGCCTTCGATTCACCCATCGGCGGCTTTCGGACTGTAAAGCCTCTCCAACCGCTGGGCCTGAGCCGAAAGCGTTTCCAATCTTCCTGTAAAGGCGGCGAGAAGTTTCTCGTCGATACATACGATTCCCATAGCAATAAAAGGATTTGTTCAACATTCGGCGCACCGGGGCGCCTTTCGTTTATCCAACCTCGCAGAGTGCAGGGTTATTATCCCCGTCCGGCAACGTCGCCCGCTGTCCGACATGCAGGCCGATCCGCTGCAAGGCAGCCGTAACGAAACGTAACGCAACGGACGGCAACAGAGGCGGGGGATAAAATAATCCGGTGCGGCGGTACGTCGGACATACCGAACCTTAAACTCCGTTTCGGTATGAACTTGCCTTATCGTCTTTTACCTTTTCCTCCACGCCTTTGTCCGGGGAAAGAAATTCCATCCCGCAGAGTGAGGACTCTCCGCCGCGAGAGTTATCCAACGGCCGCCGGCGAGGCGTTGCCGGAGGAGGTAAACAATCGGTCTTATGGGTGGATGCTTATACCTCCACGCGAAGAGAAGCCGCCGCGCAACGTGAGAAGCAAGGTTGTACCCGCAGGCCCTCAAAACTCCCTTGCGGGAGCTTTGCGGACACAGCGGGGCAACCTTGCCCTGCGGGGCTTCCGGCCTGCTCCCGACGGTCGCACGCCGGAGTGTCCGCCGCTCCCTGCGGTCGCAACGGACGGAAACGGGGAGCCTGACCGCAGCTTTTCGCCGCTCCGTGAGCGGCCATACGCCGAACTGTCCATGGTTCGCGTATGACCGTAGAACTCCGCGGCAAAGGCGGCAGGCCGCCGAAACCCGCACCCGAAAAACGTTCCGAAGAGGTCAAATTCCATGTTACCCCGGCGGTGAAGCATCGGCTGCAGGAGGAGGCAAAAGCGGCAGGCGTTGATTTGGCGGCCTATTGCCGGGAAAAGGTGCTGACCGGCCTGCCGCCCCGACGCATCCCGCCCGAAACGCTTGCGCTCGTGGCCGAGCTAATGAGGGAACGAAACAACCTGAACCAACTTGCAAGGATAGCCAACGGAAACGGAAACCTGCATCGGATAGCCTCACGATTGGAAGGCCTGCTTGGGTTTTACGATGATTTGGCGCAAAGAATCAAAGGCTGTTTTTATGATAGGCAGAATAGTAACCGGTAAGTCGTTTCGCGGCGCGGTAGAATATGTAATGAACAAACCGGGAGCGAAACTGCTTGAGTGCGACGGTGTGAACGCCTCCGACGCCCGAAGCATTACGCACAGCTTCAATTTCCAACGCAGGGCGCGGCCGGAGAAAGCGGATGTTGTAGGCTATATTTCCCTGTCGTTCCACTCCGCCGATGCCCCTAAGCTGACCGACGGCCTGATGCGGAAGCTCGCCGGGGAGTACATGGAGCGAATGGATATAACCGGTACGCAGTATATAACCGTGCGGCACAACGACACGGAGCATCCGCACCTGCATATTGTCTATAACCGGGTGCGCTACGATGCGAAACTGGTACGCAAGCACAACGAACGCATCCGTAACGCGGCTGTATGCAAGGCTCTTAAATTACAGTACGGTCTGACCTTCTCCGAGGGCAAGCGCCACGTAAAGACCGAAAAACTGCACGGCGCCGACAAGGTAAAGTATGCCGTATATACGGCTGTGGTCGAAGCATTGCCCCGATGCTTGTCGCCCGAATCGTTGGCCGACGAACTGAAAGAGTACGGCATAAACGCCCGCTTTGTCCACCGGAGCGGCGATCCGTCCAAGGAGGTGCAGGGGCTTACATTTACCAAAGATGGCGTTACGTTCAAAGCCTCGCAGATAGACCGCAATTTCAGTTACGGCAACCTGTGCAAAATCATCGAGAATAACCGGGCCGAGGCGGCTGAACGGCAGGCCGACGAGCAGCAACGGCGCATCAAGGAGTTACGAGGCCACAAGCTGACGCCGGAACAGCAGGACGAACTCTATTCTCAGGAGGGTCTCGTTATAAGTTACCGGGAGCGGGACTGCGAGTACATCAGCCGGTTCAGAGTTTTCCGTCCGGAGGAGGGTACGGATATTCCGACCGAAACTATCCTTTCCCAAAACGTGGTCAATATCAATCCGGTGGTTTTCGGCGTCCGGTTAAGCGACGGGCAGGTGCGGCGGATAAAGGACGGACAGTACGTGTATTTGGAAAATATGCGGCGCGGGGGCAAGACCTTTTCGGGCTACCTTATTATGAACGACAGGCTTACGAAAAGCTGGATTTTCCGCGAAAAACCCGACCGCTGGATAAAGTATGGAGAATACGAAATGCGGGTTATGGATAAGCTACTTATAGACAGCGGCTTCGTTGCCCGCGCCGTGGTAAAATGGTGGGGAGGTTACGGCCAGACCGCAAGACCCTACCTGTGGAAAGAGAAGCCGGGCGATACCGCCTATCGCCAAAGCTGGGACGATCCGAGAAATCCCCGACCAAAAGAGACTCTAAGCCCCACGGAAACCATGCTGACCGTGCAAAGGAAAAAACGGGGACGAGGGGTATAGAGGCATGTCAAATTTATGTAGAATGATGGAACTATATAAATACGAATACTATATTACAGTCTATTATAGTGGAAAGGTGTCTATTAACAACTAAATTTCGGCCCTATACAGTAAAGTATGTTTTTATTCCTATCTTTGGGAATACCCTAAGTAACCAACACTATAAGGTCCACTTTAATATTCACTTAAATATTTTTCTTATGAGTGATAATGAAAAAATATACGAAATTAAGGTTTCGGTTTATGTATCCTAACCGATCACTACACATTAAAGCTTAATGCAGTGACTAACAGAATAGGGGCTGAGAGAGGTTGGAAATTGGGATCAAAACTTATAAATTACGCCTGTATATTTTTACAAATTTCATTTTTTAATACCCCCTGCATTTTCTATAAGCTAAAAAACGACCTTATTTCAGATATTTTTGCATACATCATCTTCTCTATTTAGATATTGCCCTGAAGGGATAAACAGACGAAAACCAAATTTAAAGCTAACTTTGTTCCTATGATAAAAGATAAATTCACAGACGAAGAAAGAATAGCATTTTATAATGCCATAGCTAATTTAGACCCTAATAAAAAATATGTTCTTTATGATAAAGATGAGGACTCTCTCTCTTATTCAAGTGAGATTAAAAGTTTTGAAAAAATTTCAGGCAGACCTACTGATGAGGAAATTACGCGAGCATTAATTCTGTTACATCTAATTATCACTTACGGGTACAAATCTGAAAACATTGAAATTGAAAACACATTTTCCATTGGTGGTCGACGTCAAGAAGGAGCCAGAGCAGTAGAAACCGATATTTGTATAAAAAATGCAATAGGGGAAATAGAAATCTTATGTGAGGTTAAAAGGATACAGAATTATTTAGGGACTGCCGATAACTCAATAAAGAAACAATTATTCGATCCATTCGAAAATATAGTTAAATATAGCAAGGCTAAATATTTATTTTATTTATCCGTTGACATTCCTTTAAGCAAGGAACATTTTCCTCTTTCCTGTGTTGGTATCGATACAGGCATCTCGAAGACATATGAAGAGTGGGAAAACCAAGGAAGACCTCCTCATTTCCTTGATATAATAACTTGTGGAGAAAAACCAAAAATTCACGATATTTTTGTAAAACTCGCGGGGGACGAAAAAAAGCTTGATAAAAGATTTAAAGACCTTAATGATAATTTTGGCATAGATCAGATTAAGCGCGCATGGAAAACTCTTAACGATTATATATGGGGTGGCACGCTCGAAGATAACAAGAATTTTGAAAACTTTAATAAAGTTCTTTTGGCTAAAATTTACGATGAAAGAAAAACTAATTTGGGAACTCCATATGGGTTTCAGCTAAAATATATGGGAGGAAAGTATCAATCGGAAATTGAATTGGCAAATGACATAGATTTGTTATACAGAAAAGCATTTAGAGAATATTTATCAAAAGATAAGTCAATAGAATTGTTTAGCATTAAGGGTATTGATTTCAAAGAATTTTCTCCCTACTTAATCTTTAAATGTGTCGAAATATTACAAAGCTTTTCTTTTCATAAGAACAGATACAAAAATGTCGATATCTTGGGAGAATTTTATGAATTGGTGATCCGTGATGCCTTTAAACAAACGAAAGGATTATTCTTAACTCATCCCAATATTGTTCTCTTTATTTTATCAGTTCTAGAGATTGACGAAGTGTTAGTTGAGAGATTAAGAAAGCCAATTGAGGACAACCGCTATAGGTTACCATTCATTATTGACCCAAGTTGTGGTACGGGAACATTTTTAGTTAATTATATGCATTACGTACAGAAATATATTAATGATAATCACAAAAGTATTGCTGTTGGAGATGAGGATGTAAAGGACTTTATTGAGAGAAATATTCTTGGTCGTAATGCATTTAAATGGGTAATTGACTATGTTTATGGAATTGATAATGACCCTGTTATTGCCACCGCCTGTCAGATTAATTTAATTTTACATGGAGATGGAAGTACAAATATTTATAATGCAGACGGATTAAGTGGGTTCGATGATTATAGCAACATGGAGGTGACAGGAGCAGTAAATATCCTGTCTTCTAAAATTAATAAGGCTACTGGATATTATACTAAAACAACGCTAAATAAATTTGATTTTATAATATCCAATCCCCCTTTTAATGTTAATATAAACAAAAATAAGGTTCAAAATAATTTCACAATTAATGGTAAATCGGAAGCTTATTTTCTTGAAAGATGGTATCAATTACTTAGACCAGAAGGAAGGATCGGCGTTGTTTTACCCGAGAGCTTTTTTTCGGTGGAAGATGATATAGACGGAAGATTTTTCTTATACAAACACTTTAATTTAAGGGCTATAGTTTCTTTGCCTAGTCATACGTTTTTACCCCATACTCCCACCAATACGAGCCTCCTTTTTGCATCAAAGAAGACAGAAAAACAAGAGAAAGAGTTTAAGAAAGCTTGGGACAAACTTAATAACGAGTTTAAGTCCAAAGTAGCAAAAATCAATAAGATATTACCTCCTCAAAAATCAAAAGTAAATTTTGACAGCGACAAACAAACACAAACTAATAATATTAAAAACATTTTAGCGAGACTAGAAGATAAATGCCTGAATGAATTTGAAGCAGGTTTTATTGTGTTTCCGTTCTTTGACAATGAATTCATTTTTAACGAGGATAATTATTCTAATTTCAAAAGAATCATAAAGGATATTATTGACAAGGTGAGGGAGCGATGGTGCTTACATAAAATTGCTGAGCAACAAAATTTAGAGTTCTACAATTTCTCTGTGGATGAAGTTGGATATAAAGCTGGGAAAAAAGGTTCAAAAGATCGCCCGAATGAATTAATAAGTATCTACGATAAAAGAGGGAAAAGAATTTATGACATTAAATACTCTCATACTTGGGATAAAATAGACTCTAAAGATACGGAAACAGTGCTTGGGAAAATTAAAGAATTAAATATATGGCAATAATAGTGGAGAAAAATTCAGTTGAGTATTTAACTTCATTCTCTCCAATAAGATGTGACACCCATTTTAAACACAATATCAAGCTAGCAGATAGGTTTTTCTCAAATGAAGAAATCGTTTGGGTGTCCTTAGGCTCCATCTTAGATAGAGTGCAAAATGGAATGAATATTAAAACTGATTATTATTCGATGGAAGAAACAGATATAATGTATCTCTCTGTTTCTCAGATTAAGGAATATGGATTGATTGAGAAAAACCAAAACTATCTGACAGAAGAAGTTAAGGATCTAAACAGTTTTTTTGAACTTGAGGATAACATGGTTTTAGTTACACGTTCAGGGACAATCGGTATTGCTCTATCGACTAATCACCCATCTTTCAATTTTATTGAAAAAACATACGTAGCATCTGGGTTCGTTATAACATCTAAAGTTCGAGAAGGTTATAGTGCAAATGTTATATCTAATTATATAAACTTGTTTGATGTTCAAAAATATTTAACAGCAATGGCTTCTGGAGCTTGCCAGAAAAATATTGCACAACCCACAATTAAAAACCTTCCAATTCCAGAGGTTTTACTTACGGGGAATAATGATTTTGCAAATTTATTTAGCCAGTATGAAGAAGAAAGCTTAAAAATTCTGGAAAATATTTCTCTTTTAGAGAATCAATTACATGAATTAAAAAATGACATTTCATCATCCATAAAGAGTAAAATAATTCAATATTATAGGGCTTAGATTACACTTAGTTCCTCTTTCCTATTTTCATCTATTTTATTAGGAACTTTATTTTACATTTATCCTTCACACCGCATGGAGTATCTGATGCCATTACCCTTTCCCGCATTTCATTTCGATTCTTACGTGGTCTTCTGCGTTTGGAACTTAGTGCGGCTGAATTTTATAGGCTTTTATGGATTATTTATTGCATAACTATCGGATAGTGTGGAGGTTCATTCCAAACCATTCGGTGCAGTGTGAGAAATTGGACTATCCTTTCTTACAGGGTAGTTTCCTTTTTCCAGCATAGTCGCGAACCGTCTGCTTTCTGTGCGTAAAAGCCGTGAACGCATCTGCTATTGGCAGGTGAAGCAGGAGGTGGGCTGTTAGTGCATCCGGGTATTGCTGCCATACCGGACATATCTTTCCCGCAGAAACATAGCCGCTGGTCGGCAGCAAGCTAGGTTTTCGTATGCGGAAAAATCCGCACCGAAAACGTCCGCCCCTTCCGGCGACGGACATTTTTTGCTCCGTAGTCGAAAAAAGCTGTACGAGGTAGTAATAAGAAAAAATAGAAACGCAACCTGAATACTATACCGAGAAGAATAACTACATCTTATCCGATACTTTATCCGTTTCGGTGTAAAACTTTTTTAGAGACACTCCGTAGTATCTGCACAACTCCTCCAGAGTGCTTACCGTAATGTTGGATTGTTCTGCCTCTACCCGCCCTACATTTATACCGGTTGCTTTGTACACTTCGGCTTGAGTGAGACCTTTTTTGTGCCGCAGCTCTTTCAGCCGTACTGCGGTTATGTGTATTGCCTGCTCGTTCCGCCTTTGCATTTTGTTCATAACTCCGTCCTGTCGAAAAATTCCGCAAGCGATATTTTGTAAGATTCGCACAAATCGGCCAATGTGCTTATGGTAATGTTCAATTTGCCCGACTCTATCCGTGTCAGGTATGTACCGATGTCGAATGAAACCGTTTCCTGAGATATGCCACGTTCCAACCTGACTTTCCTTAGCTCTTCACTGATTTGCTTCAGGAGTAAGTCGTTCCGCACTTGTTTTTTCATAATGCAAAGAATACCCATAACGACACATTTGATGTGAGCATATTTGTCGTTAATGAAAAACTTTCTTAATTTTGCCGCCAGACAAGACACGCTTAATTAGTAATTAATAGTACAGATTATGTTATATTTGCACTGTATAAGATTCGGCAAATAGAGGGCAGCAACCCTTTACCTCTCTGTAAACTTGGGAGCCTCCGCGCCTATGGGTCGGAAGTTGTTGAAAGTCGGTATAATGGTTGTCAGCCTAAGTTATGCCCTGCCTTAATTGGCGAGGCAGGCTTGGGCGCAGGGCAGCTTCCGACTTTAGGTTCCCAAGACCGACAGAGAGGGAGTTTGTTTCTGCGTCCTTTTTTATTGTCCATTCGATAACAGCATAATCGGTTTTGGGAAAGGGGCGCGGATAATCATTCACCTTTATGTCCGCCGAGTTATGCATCATCCGTTTTATCCGATTGTTAATATAAACCTCGACCTTGCGTCCACCGCCTGTTTTGCTAACTACGGCTCGGAGCTGTTCCGGGAAGAAACAAGCCAAAAAGAACAGAACATTGTCGGAGAGCGTTTAAGCCATAGAATCGGAATATTATTAGGCCTGCTCTACAAGGAAGGCTACCGAACGTTTCTTTGCCCGGTGAGCGGGGAATTCGGACTTATAGCTGCCGCAGCCGTACTCGATTTGAAAGCCCAAAAGCCGGACGTGGAACTTGTACCGGTACAAGCAAACATACAAAACTATGATACCGGCAGGATGGTCAATCACATAATGCGAAGAAATAAGGCCGGAATAATCGGCAGACGGCTTCCCGCCCCGCAAGCCTGCGATAGTCCACAATCCTATACTATCGCCAACGCCGCCACCGAACATTACTCGGTAGAAAACTATCTCATGTTCGGCCTCTCAAGTATCGTTATTACCTTCCTTCGGGGTACTACTCAAGCATCTGCCTCCGGTCCAATACCTACTTCTCTCGCCTTAGCAAAACAGCTTAACCTAAGGATAATAAACCTCTGTCCCGATAAATCGGCCCGGCAATATGAAAATCGGGTAGAACCATTTATCTGGGCCGCCCTTTCCTGCCTTCCGCCCACGTGCCCGGTAGAGTATCTATGCGGCCTGTGGATACTCGAACACGAATACGGTATGGAAAGCGGCGACAGGGAGTGGCGGCATTTACGGTCTTACTCGACCTTTGAGTGCGAATGGAACCTGAAAGACGACGGAGAGGCAGAGATATTCTACAACGCCCGAAGCGTCCTTGGTGATACGTTCCTTTATAACCAAGAAATAGGAACGCTCTCTCTTTCCACCAAGTGCTACATCATAAAAGATCTTACCGGGAATCATTTGGAGCTGTTGGACTATTCTTCCGAAAAGGGGATACATTTACTCTCTTTGCATAAAATCCATTGGAACCGTCCTATAACTTCTATCCAAAGAAAAGATGCCCTTAGTCTTCCCGGTCATTGGCTACACTCAGGAACATATGTTCGCGACGATGCCGGTTCGTGGGAGTTATTATCCGGTAATATGGATTTTCCTACCGACTGGATATTCACGCACCAAAATCTCCTTACCGTCCGCTACCCGGATAAGACAGAGGAACGACTGAAGTACGCCTACTGTCCCCTGAACGGGGAACTGTTTATCGAGCAAGACCGCGAACTTTGCATAGATGATGTTTACCGGGTAGAGGAACTCTCACCGACCCGAATCCGCCTTTACCTTATGGAGAGCGTGCATATCTTTCCCGAACAGTGCCAAGTGAGGATAGAGTTGGAGAGAGAATAAAATAAACAAGTAAAAAACCCGGCTTTCCTTATAATCGGAGATAGAATTAAGGATAGACTCCTGCCCTGCAAACTATTAAGTAGGATTATTGCTAAATTATTACTACCTTTGAATAGTTATTTGAGGTTGTAAAATAAAGCGCATTGGACAGCAAATCGAACCATTACCTAATCGTTACCTCTTTCTCAAAACAAAAGTGCAACAAGCAAAAATTCAAGTTGTTGCATCCTTTTAGTATTCTTTTTGTAAGAAAACCCTGAGTATTGTGCTCGCGTTTGTTTTTACGCTTCTGTGGTTGTTTTCGCTCGCAATGCCTATATGGACCGGGCGGGGGCCAGTCATGTGGGTTATGGTATTTTTGCTGTCCATTTTGACCGCTGTCATAGCGGTCGTGCCGGAGGAAAATGCCGCACGGCGAGGATAGGTGTCTTTTTTCGCGAAAACCTCATAACTGACAAGCCGTGAAAAAGAATGTTTTATGTTTGGGAGTCGCCGTGCTTTTGGCCGGGATATGCTGCTCGTACGGTCAGCAACGGCATATCCGCGGGCATATGACCGCCGACGACGGGGAGAGTGTGGTTTACGATGTGGTTATAGCTTCTCTTCCGGACAGCATTCCCGTTACGGGTATGAGCTTCCATGAACCGCAGTTCGATTTCGGTTTCTCTTTTCAGGGCGAGTGTCTGGCTGTGATAAGCAGTCTGGGCTATGTACCTTTTATGGCGGTGATTCCCGCAGGCGAAAGTCTGGATATCGGGTCGGTTTCGCTTACCGGAAAGTACGGCTGAAATCGAGGATATAGTCGTAACCGGTTCCGTTTCCGATATTCGCAGATACCGAGGGAATATAATTATCGGAGTCGAAAATTCGAGCCTCGCATTGTTGCCTACGGCCGAGCAAATCATATCCCGTTCACCGGGCATTACGGTAAGCAACGGAACCATAACCGTATTGGGGCGAGGTAAACCGCTGGTTTATATCGACGACATAGAGATGCGTTCCTTTACCGAAATCCAGATGCTGAAGCCCGGCGACATCGTGAGCATAGAAGTGGATTACAATCCCTCTTCCCGGTATAAAGCCGACGTACGCTCCGTAATCAGGATAAGGACGAAAAGGAAAAGAAAAAACCATACCGCTTTGCGGCTGTTCGACAATGCGGCTTTCACGAGGGAAGTAAGCAATATGGCCGCCCTGTCCGTGAATTACAACCGCGGTAAGTTAGGCAGCTATTTCAACTACGTTTATTCTCATCTGAAAAACCGATGCAGGTATCAGGACGACTACACACTGCACGAAGACGGAACCGACCTTGTGAACACCAATTTTCAGAGGCCCGTACAGATATACAATATACATTCCCTGTTGGCAGGTGTAGTGTACGATGTGGATACGAGCCAGAATATTACGTTGCAGTATTCCGCCGGTTTCAACAATTCCAACCGGTTTTCCCGGTCGCAGGCCCTGAGTTCGGATTCCGGAGGAACGGAGGAGGTAAATTCCTACGAAAAAAAGCACGGCGAATACCGGGTGCATAACGTTTCGGCGGTTTATAATAAAACCTTTGCCGATAAAAGCCGGTTTTTGCTTTCGGCGGACTACGGTCACGGAAAGTCGGATTATCTTACCGTATCCGAAGATGTATGGACGTATGGGCAGGCGGATACGCGCCATGAGAGCGAGTTTTCTACCAATAATCTCCTTACGCTGAATTCCGGCTATTCATTCGTTGCACTAAGGAATTACGATGTGGATTTGGGCCTGCGGTACGATTATATAGGCTCAGCTACTGAGGTCGAAACCCGACATTCTCTTCAAGGCATTCCGGGCAACGATATGGATAACGACATAAAAGACCGTACTCTGGCCGCGTATATCAATATCGTCAGGAAAATCGGAAAATTCGGGCTGGAAGCAGGTTTGCGAATGGAATAAATACAAGGGACTTACGGACGGACTGGCGGTAAGGGATGCGTCGGATGTCAAATGGTTCCCCAGCCTGCGGGCATACAGTGAAGGATTGAGTTCTTCCGCCGATATATCCTTTACGTACTCTTCCTTTATAACATGCCCGACGTTGACCATGCTCGAACCTACGCTGTATTACAGCAGTCCGTACTATATGGTTCAGGGGAATCCGAAACTGAAGCCGTCCGTGGACCACTCGCTCGCTCTGACCCTGAACCTGTGGCAAAAACTGGACATAACGCTTTCGTACGTTTACTCTGCGGATGCCGTAATTCAGACCTACCGGCGGCAGGGCGGCGATAAAAACATTATCATCGAGAGCTACGACAATATAAGCCGTACGCAGAAATTCGGGCTGGATATTTCCATCTATAAAACATGGGGTTTTTATACGCTCAGAGGCTCGGCCGATTTGTCCCTGCCTTTCAGCCGGTATGAATATCTGGGCGAAATAAAGAAATACAGCAGGCTGAACTACTTTATAAATATCTACAACGATTTCGAAATCAGCGAAAATACCTATCTGACCCTCAACGGTTTCTATTCGGGCAAACAGTTGGACATACTTCGGGAATCGGAGCCGATGTATAACCTGTTTTTAACGTTTTCCCAGTATTTCATGGACAAGTCGCTGCTGGTTTCTTTAAGTGTGAGCAATATACTTCACAGCAATTTCGCTCGGAGCCGCACGCGTATAGGCAATACCGATATTTACTCGCGTTACGATAACGACGACAGGGGAATTTGGCTGACCGTTTCTTACAGTTTCAATAAATTCAAAGGAGTGAGGGACCGGTCGGGCAACCGGGAGCAGTTGGAACGGGTGTCGCGGGAAAGGTGAGCGAACCGTATTCGGTTTCGGGTAGCTGCTTGCCGGAACCGGGCATAGCGCAGCGCCTTCTCCGGGGGATGCCCTCGGACTAACGGAATTTTATTTTACATTTGCAGTTCGGGCCGCAGGCGGTAAGCTTGGCCCGGATGTCCGGATGGTGGAACAGGTAGACACGTCAGACTTAAAATCTGATGGCCAGCGATGGTCGTACGGGTTCGATTCCCGTTCCGGGCACTTATTCCTTTGTAGGGCGTTGATTTTCAGCGCCCTTTTTTGATTGCATGACCGAATGCATGACCTTTTGGGGAAATCCCCGAACAAAAATACCGGGGCGAAACAAAGCACTGATAATAAACACAGTCGTTTCATACAACACAAAGGTGATTGTCCGGATTTTGCCGTTAGTTGTTCGAGTTTATCAAGTCTCTGTTTATTTCATTGTGCAGTCGAAAACCTTCACTGCTCGATAAATCGCTCGTTTTTTGTTTTTCTGGTACAAGACCATTAACGGTTCGAATGCGTGTGACGCCGGATAGCCAAGAGCGATAATTTTTTATAAACCTTGATTGCGGCTTTGCGGAAAAGTCAATCTCCGTAAGCCCGGTTAATTGACCGCAGGTTTGCGCATTGCATTTCATGAAGGCCGCTTTATGTGCTCTGCGTCCCCGAATTTGGCAGAAACGGCCGAAATGCTCGCGTAATGACTATGGCATGTTGCATAATAGGACAATAGGCCGTAAGTTTGCATGAATATAGAGTCCGGATACGGTTTTCAGCGCGTCTTCGCATTACGGTCGGAAGACGGTTGGAATCGGTTACGGACGAGCAAAATATATGCTCCGTATGAAAAGAACGATTCTGTCGTGCGTGTTTGCTGCAACTGCGGTAATGACTTCCGTACGGGTGGTTGCCCAGACCCGCGAAGTGATGCTCACTTTCGACCAGGCGCTGCTGATGACTATGGACAATAACCCGCAGATGGCAGCGCAGAAATTCGAGGAGCGGGCTGCCGACCTTCAGAGAATGTCGGCCGTCGGACTGCGTTTCCCCCGCATAGACGTCAATGCCGCTTATGCTCACTTGGGTAAAGATATCGACGTAGATATAGACCTGAACGGCATCAAGCCGGGAGTGAAGGATTTCGCCCTCGGACTGATAGGTGAGCTCGGACAGCATGGCATAACCCTGCCTCCGGAACTGATAAACGGGGCTTTAGGATTGTTCAATACCGATTGGGGCGGCATGTCGCTCGGCCTCCAGAAAAAGGATGTTTTCACGGCCGGAGCCACGCTTACGGTGCCCCTGTACATGGGCGGTAAAATCAATGCGGCCAACCGTGCCGCGCAGCTCAATCTGAAAACGGTGGTGAAGCAGGGCGAGCAGGCCGCCAATGCTCTGGTATCCGAACTGGCGGAACGCTATTTCGGTCTGGTGCTGGCCGAACAGGTGGTGAAGGTAAGGCAGCAGGTGGTCGACGGAGTAGCCGTGCACCTGCACGATGCCATAGCTCTCGAAGAGCAGGGGATTATAGCGCGGGGAGAAAGGCTTTATGCGGAGTACAAGTTGGCTGAGGCGCAACGGGAGCTGCTTGCCGCCCGGCTGGAAGTCCAAACTATCCGTTCGGCGCTCGCAGCCACGCTGAATACGCCGCTCGATTGTATTCCGGTTTCGGGTATGTTCGTAACGGAGGATTTGCCGGCGGCGCAGTATTTCAAGGACTTGGCTGTATTGAACAGTCCGCTTTTGCAGCAGGTGGACCTGAAGCGGCAACTTGCCGAACAGAACGTCAAAGTGCAGAGAGCGCAGTTCCTTCCGCAGATTGCTGCTTTGGGCGCTGCTTCGTTCTACGATTACCAGCTTTCGGATATGCTTCCGCGCTGGGCCGTCGGAGCTACTCTCAGCCTCAATATATTCGACGGTACGAGCCGCGAGCACAAGTATTCCGCTGCGAAGAATACCGTAAGGCAGGTAGAGGCTCTTCAGGTAAAGGCCGGGAACGACATCGGCGTGCTGGTCGAGAAAATATACAACCGGATGAAGAGCTACCATGACCAGATGCCTTCCATAGAAGCGTCCATACGTTTTGCGGACGAATATTTGCGCATAAAGAACGCGGCTTTCCGCGAGGGTATGGCCTCTTCGGCGGATGTGATAGACGCGCAGCTCAATCTGGCGAAAGTCAAGACGGAACGGATGCAGGCCGCCTATAACTTCGACCTTTCGCTGGCGAGGCTGCTGGAAGCGTCGGGGATAAGTGGCGAATTTCCGGATTATTTACGAAGCGTCCGCTCGAGGCAAATCAGGTTCGAATAAGATAAAAACGAAAATAGGATTATGAAAAGGAGCAATCTGATAGGTTTGATAGCCGGCATCCTCGCGGTCGTGGCCATCGTGTCGCTTGTGACATGGATACTGATACGCTCTACTCCGATAATAGTGCAGGGCGAAGTGGACGCTACGAGCTACAAGGCTTCCTCCAAGATAGCGGGGCGGATAGATACCATGCTGGTGGAGCAGGGCGACTGGGTGAGGAAAGGGCAGTTGCTTTACGTGCTTTCGACCCCCGAGCTCGATGCCAAGTTGCGTCAGGCGCAGGCGGCGCAGTCGGCCGCCGAGGCTCAGGACCGCAAGGCGTACGCCGGGGCCCGCATCCAGCAGATAGAGGCTGCGCGGGGGCTGCTGGAAAAGGCGGAAGCGGGTTTGGAGCTGGCAAAAAAAGACTTCGAGCGTGCCCGCAACCTCTATGCGCAGGGCGTTATCCCGGCGCAGAAGTTCGACGAGGCGCAGGCCAACTATCAGGCCATGCAGGCCAACGTGTCATCGGCTCGGGCGCAGTACGAAATGGCTAAGGACGGTACGCGCATAGAGGACAAGGAGGCTGCCGGGGCGCTCGTGCAGCAGGCCGCCAGCGCCGTGTCGGAAGTTAAGGTCTATCTGTCCGATGCCTATGTTTATTCTCCGGCCGACGGACAGATTTCGACCCTTATAGCCCGTCAGGGCGAACTCGTGGGGACCGGCTATCCGGTGGTAAGCATTCTGGATATGGGCGATATGTGGGTAACTTTCAATCTGTTGGAAACATATTTGCCTAAAATACGCATAGGGACCCGCCTCGTCGGATACGTGCCGGCGCTCGACCGCGATGTGGAGCTGGAGGTTTATTACATATCGCCGCAGGCCGACTTCGCCACTTGGGCGGCTACCCGCACCCGCGGCGGATTCGACGTCAGGACTTTTGCGGTAAAAGCCCGTCCGGTGACGCGTCACGACGGAATGCGGCCCGGAATGAGCGTGCTTGTGAATTGGGACGAGATTGCGGCATAGCACAGTGAAGGAAAAGAATTTCTGGAGGAACACCGGCTCGGTCATGCGGCGGGAATTCGGGCGCATAGTGCGTTACCCGATATACCCCACCATGATGATAATACTGCCCATGCTTTCCTTTACGCTCGTCTATCTGCTGTTCGCCAAAGGGCTGCCGAGGGATATTCCGATAGCTGTCTGCGACGACGACCGTACGGAGCTTTCGCGTCAGGTCATAAGCATGATAGACCAGACTCCCACGCCCATGGTCGCATACGAAATACAGAGCGTGGACGAAGGCGAGCGGATGATAAAGCAGGGAAAAGCGCAGGCGGTCGTGTATGTGCCTAAAAATTTCCAGAAAGATATCCTGAACAATAACCCCACGACGGTAGCCGCCTATATAAACGGTATAAACATCTCGGCCAACGGGCTGCTCAATAAGGATATACAGACAGCCGTAACCACTTTCTCCTCCGGCGTCGAGATTCAGATACTCATGAAGCAGGGCCTGAGCGAGGCGGAAGCCTACGAGCAGATGATGCCTATTTATTTCGACCGTCACGTGCTGTTCAATCCGTACACCAATTACGGATATTTCCTGCTGCCGAGCTTTATGCCGATGATGCTCATGATATTCACCTTGTTGCTTACGGTATTCTGCATAGGTTCGGAGCTGAAAAACTCGACCTCGGGCGAATGGTTCGCGGCCGCCGGCGGCAGAGTGTCGGCGGCAATCGTAGGGAAGGTGACGCCTTACACGGCGGCCATGTTCCTGATGTTTCTGTTTATGAATACCATTATGTACAAGTGGTACGGCGTTCCGCTGAACGGAAACAAGTGGGTGCTGTTTCTGGGAGGATTGATGTTCATAATGGCCTATCAGGCAATCGGGGTGATGTTCATAGCCGTCCTGAGCAATCTCAGGCTGGCGCTTTCGCTCGGCGGCGGATATTCTGTTCTGGCTTTCACATATTCGGGTCTTACCTTTCCGCTGATGGCAATGGATTGGTATGTAAGAGGGTTCAGTTTTATATTTCCGTTCACTTATTACACCGAGATATTCGTGGACCAGGCGATAAGGGGTGCTCCGGTAATGTACTCGGTAAAGTATCTGGGCATACTGGCTCTCTTTATAATATTGCCGCTGGCCTCGCTGCCGAGGCTGAAAAAGGTGGCTACGGACAGTCGTTACTGGGGGAGAATGTAGGATGAGAACGGAACGTTTCAGAATCAAGCGCCGGGAATTCGGCCGGGTGGTGAAGGCGGAGTACAAACACCTGTTCACCGACCCGGGACTTATACTCGTCCTCATACTCGCTCTGCTTATCTATTCCACGGCATACTCTTTCGCTTACAAGAACCAAGTGTTGCGGAACGTGCCGATAGGCGTCGTCGATATGAGCCGCACCCCTTCGAGCCGCGCCCTCACGGAAACTTTCGACGCTACGGCCAATGTTTTCGTGGCCTATAACCCGACCAACATGCAGGAGGCCGAAAAACTGTTTTTCGACCGGAAAATCTACGGCGTGGTATATATACCGGAAGACTACGAACGGAATCTGCTGGGCGGCCGGAAAGCCATAATAGGGGTTTACGTCGACGGCAGTTACTTTCTGGTTTACCGGCAGGTGTTCTACGATGTGGTCGGAGGGTTGAACGAACTCGGGGCCGACGTGGAATTCCGCCGCCTTCTGGTCGGCGGGGCGTCCGTACCTCAGGCGGAAGCGGTGGTGTCGCCCGTGCAGTTCAAAGCCGAGAACCTCTTCAATCCGTATCTGGGATACGGCACGTTCGTGATGCCTGCCATCATGATACTTATCATACAGCAAACGCTGTTGATAGGCATAGGCATGGCCGGAGGCACATGGCGCGAATTCGGTCTTTACCGCAAGCTCATCACGCCGGGCGAGCGCCGGTTATCCACTCTGCCGATAGTGCTGGGCAAGACGGTGGTTTACCTGTCGGTGTACTGCGCTACGGTATCCTACATACTCGGAGTGCACTATCAACTGTTCCACTATCCGATGAACGGTTCGCTCGGGGCGATACTCGTTTTCATGTTTTCTTATGTCGTCTGCTGCATATTTTTAGGCATAGCCGTTTCCACTCTTTTCCGGTACCGGGAGAATTCCATACTGTTTTTTCTGTGGTCGTCGATTCCGCTGCTTCTGCTGAGCGGCGCTTCCATTCCGAGGGAAACCATGCCCGACTGGCTGTACTATTTCGGCAAGGTGTTTCCCAGCGGCAGCGGAGTGGACGGTTTCGTAAGGCTCCAGACGATGGGCGCGGGCTTGTCGGACGTAATGCCGCAGTTGCTTACCTTGTGGATACTCGCCGGTATATTCCTTATCTTTGCATGTATCGGCATAAGAAGAGTGCTGAACCGCGACGATGTGAAGAGCCCGCCAGCGCCGGCCGGTACGGTGGCCGACCATATGGACAGCATTTGAATGCGCGGCTTGACAGTACCGGCCGGCTCGAAAGGAGTCGGCCGGTTTCGTTCAGTGCGGGCGACCGCCCGGAGGCGGGCCGGGGAAGCGGCGGTTTTCGGACCGCTGGATGCCCACGCCCGACGACTCGCCCTGCTTGTCGAGATTGTCGTATAGCTTGGAATCCCGCGAGGCTTTCTTTCCGAATACCCGCAGGTTGTATATGAACTGTACGGCGACGTACCTGCCTATCGCGTTGTTGGTAGTGTTTTGTATATAGGTGCTTTGCACGGTACGGCGGAAACTGCGGTTCTGGTCGAGAAGGTCGTTTACCCCGACGCTTATTTCTCCGAGCTGGTTGCGGAACAGTTTCTTGCCTATGTATATGTTGCAAATAAGATACTGTTCGTTGAAGTCGTTGGTTATGCCCTTGTACTGGCTGTATGCCGCCGAAGCCGTCAGGGTTATGCCTTTCCATGCCACCCATTTGAAATCGGCCGACAAATACTGGTTGAAATATTCGTTGTCGGTTTTTCCGCCCCGGCCGTCGGAATTCTGGCTGATGTTGTAGCTGCCGTTCCAGGATACGGTGAAGTCGATGTTTTCGCTTATGTTGCTTCCTATCTGCACGCCTCCGTTATAGTACATGCCCCTCATGTAGCTTTTTTGTTCGTTGATGATGCTCGGCATCTCGTTGAGCATGACTCCGAGGTTGACGTTGAAGTTGCTTTTCATAAAGTTGAGCGGAAAGCCGTAGCTTACGCCGGCCCTGAGCGACCAGTAACCGTTCAGGTTGACCGGACGTGTAAACTGATTGCCGATACCCAGCTTGTCGGAGGTTCCGGGTATTGTATAGTCCGGACGGTCTATCACTATTGCGTCCGCTATATAGTTCGACGCGCTTTCGAATCCCGCCATAAGCATGAATGTGCGACCTTTGGTTATGTTGGAGTTGATATAATGGGCCATTATCATGTTATTGTAGGTAGGTTTCAGTGCGGGATTGCCTGCCGAAACATACTGGGGGTCGGAGAAATCCACTACATCCTGGAGCTGCGTGACGGACGGATTGCGGGTGTACGAGCGTGCGAATACCCGCAGCGAGTTCTGGCGGTCGAAATTGAAATTGGCCATCGCCCGGTAAACTATGTTGTCGAACGAGCGCGATACTTCGGGGCGTTCGGGCATGGTCTGGGTTCCGGTCAGAGTGGAGTTCTGATACATGGCGCTTACCGAAATGTTTGCCGTGCCTTTGGAGTAACGGTATCCGGGGCCCGCGCGCTGGGTCAGATAGCCGCTGTTGTATATGTTCGACAGTTCCTCGTCGAAGTCCGGATTGAATCCCCATATTCCTCCGGGCTGTAACGCCCACAGGTATGTTTTGCGGTCCGCGTCCGAATAGTCGTAAGACGCCCGGTATTCCAGACTTATCTGCGAGCTTTTGCTCAGCGGTTCGGTGTACGTTGCCCCGGCGTCCGCCGACCATGATTCGGAAATATTGACTATGCGTTGATTGTAAGTCGAATCGGCTGCCTGCCCGTCCGTGTAGGGAGTATAATATATGTACTGTTCCGGCAGGCTTTTCTGGTTGTTGCTGCCGTAAGTGCCGCTCAGGTTGACCGTCAGCGTACGGCCCGGTTTTCCCAGCTTGGCGCGGTACAGGATATTGATGCCGGAATTTATGCCGTGGCGCTTCCTGTCGGTCAAACTTTTCTGGTCTTTGAGAAACGTACGCTCGTTCTCGAGCCCGCGTTCGGTGGTGCTCCACAGTTCGCCGAAGGTGTTGTTGGCCTGCCACGATACGCGCGGCCGGATTAGAACGGTGTTGTTATCGTCGATTTTCCATTCGAGTCGTGCGTTGAACCTGTGATTGAGGTTGATTGTCCGGCTGTCCGCGTATGAATTAAGATATTGTATCGTATCGGATGCGGTGAAAGTTTGCCTGTCTATCGTTTCTTCGTTCAAAGTGTTCGAGCGGTTGAAGAAATAACTCGCCTGCACCTCGAACTTTTTGCCCCACGTGTCGGAATAGTTCACTCCCATGGCCTGCACGCTCGCCACTCCGCTCTGCGGGCGTACCATAAAGCTGCCCGCGCCGCGTCCCATGTGCATTCTGCCTCCCCCGGAGCTTACGCCTCCGGTGCTTACTACGCCGAGAATGTCTTCGAAAGAAAAATTCTGCTGGTTCAGATTGTTGAACAGGGCGATAAGCGACACGCGGCTGTCGCCGCTGAAAATATTCACGTTGCCGCCGATTATGTACTTGTCCTTTATGCCGTATGCGCCGTATAGCTTGCCGAACTGTCCGCTGCGCTTGTCCAGAGATGTGACTATGTTGATTGCCTTGTAGCCTTCGCCGTCGTCCATGCCGGTAAATTCGGCCTGGTCGCTCAGTTTGTTGTAAACTTCCACCTTGTCGACCATTTCTGCCGGGATGTTCTTTATGGCCGTGGATACGTCCTCTCCGAAAAATTCCTTGCCGTCCACGAATACCTTTTTGACTTCCTCCCCTTGCGCTTCCACCGCTCCGTCCGTTATGGTAATGCCTGGCATTTTGGACAGCAACCCTTCCGCGTCGGCATCCCTCGCTACTTTGAAAGCGCCGGCATTATATACCACCGTGTCGCCTTTCTGGGATGTCCGCATGGCCTGCACCTCCAGAACGACGCCTTCTATGTTCTGCGCCTCCTCGCTCATTTTCATGCTTCCCAAGGCGACGGCCCCGGTTCCCACCGTAATTTCCCGCTTCAGTTCCGCATAACCCAGATAGGTGGCGGATAAGGCATATTTGCCGGCCGGGAGCGACTTGAAACCGAAACGTCCGTCCGTATCGGACACCGTATGTTTTCCGGCAGTTCCGTCGCTTGTCGTAGTCAACGCTACGACAGCGCCTACTATCGGTTCGCCGTCGGCGGCGTCGACGAGCGTGCCCGTTACGCTGCCCGTGTTCTGGGCTGCGAGGCGTGCTGCGGCACACAAAAGCAGAACGATAAGTGAAATCGGTTTTTTCATGATTCGGAAGGTTTCCGGTAAGTTCGGGCTAAGAAAACGGAGACCGGGCGGTTATCGTCGGGCATGTGCAGGTCGGAGCGCTTGTCGCCTTGCGGATTCCGGTCTCCGTCGGAGCATGGGAAATTATCTGCGGTCTTTTCCGGGACCCATGTTGCGATGATGACGGGGATGGCCGTTATCGTCGCAGTCGGGGCACCGGTCGCTGCGAAGCTGCATCCACTGGGTATATTGGTCTGGCGTGAGAATCGTTTTCATTTCCGACTCGCATCTGTCGCGCTGGAGAGTGAGTGCTTCCTGCTGTCTTATGCGCGCTTCGCGCACCTGTTCGCGCTGCTGCTCCATCTGACGCGACTGGTCGAGGAAGAGGTTGTACACCTGATTGCGTTGCTGCTCGGTAAGAGTGATTTTCCGGCTCAGGTCGTCCGTGCGTTTTTGCGCTATCTGCTCGGGAGTGTACTTTACATTCCTTTCGGCGGTATAGTCCATACGTTCGGGATTCTGGGCGAACGATGCCGATACGGATACCAACACGAGGGTTATAACCGAAATAATTGCTTTCATGGTCGTGTGTTTTAAAAATTCGACAATATATCGGATTCGTATGCAAATATAGCACCCTTTCCGAGGGAAAGCGGAACGCAGGCAGGGTAAAACGGAAAAACAGCCGGGTGAACCGGCCATAGGGGCCGCCGGACCGACGCGGGTCTAATTCCGTCCGGCGAGCCAACGTCGCAGCAGCGGAACCTTGGCTTTGCTTACTATTATCCGTTCGGGAGTTTCCACCGTCAGGTTTACCGACAGTCGGCTTCCGAACCACACGGTAATGTCCCGCACCGCCTCGCGGGAAATGATGAACTGCCGGTTGGCACGGAAAAAGTCGCTTCCGGGCAGCATACCTTCGAGGGCTTCCAGCGACTTCTCCACAGGATATGTTTCTCCCTCTAAAGTACCTACCGTCGTCTTTTCGTCGGAGGAGTGGCAGTATGCCACGTCCCCGGTTTTTACCGGAATAATTCTGTCGCGGCGACGGACGAGCAGTACGCGTACGTTTCCTTCCGCGGCCATGTTCCGCAGTCTTCTGGCATAATCCCCGCGCTGCGAACCGGTAAGCCTTTCGAGTTTGGACACGGCCCTTTCGAGGTCGGCCTCCTTGACCGGTTTCAGCAGGTAGTCTATGCTGTTCACTCCGAACGCTTCGAGGGCATAGGTGTCGTAAGCCGTGGTGAATATTACCGGACAGTCGGTATTTACCCGGTTGAATACCGTGAAGGCGTTGCCGTCGGCGAGCCGTATATCGGAAAATATCAGGTCGGGAGCTGGATTGGAGTTTAGCCATGCCACGCTATCGGCCACGCTTTCCAGCACGGCCTGCACCTGCATATCGGGCCGACAGTCGGCCAGCAGCCCGGCCAGATGCGCTGCCGCAGCGGTTTCGTCTTCTATGATGATGACTTTCATGATTCGGGCCTGCTCAACGGCAGGGTAACTGTAAACCGGCGGCTGTCGCAAGCGACCTTTATATCCCTGCCGCACAACAGTACGAAACGGCTCGAAAGGTTGCGCAGCCCTATGCCGGTCCCGGACGGTTCGTCGTTTATGCGCGGGCAGACGGCATTGGAAATTTCCAGCCTGCCGTCAGTGGCCGTTATGCTTACCGTAAGAGGGTTGCTTCGCGTTATGGCGTTATGCTTGACGGCGTTTTCCAGCAGCGGTTGGAGCGACAGCGCCGGAAGTTTCCACGTTCTGTATTCATTCGGTACGTCCACCTCGAAGAACAGCTTGCCTCCGTAACGCACTTCGAGAAGGTAGCGGTAAGCATCCAGAAAGCCAAGCTCCTCGCCGAGAGCCGTCATTCCGCTTTGCCCGTTGCGCAGGATATAGCGGAACGTATCCGACAGACGGTCTATATAGCTCAGGGCCGCTTCGCGCTGCCCCTCGCGCACCAGCATGGCCAGCGAACTCAGGGAGTTGAAAAAGAAATGCGGGTTGATTTGGCCTACCAGCATGTCGTAGCGCGACTGTATGGTTTCGCTGCGCAGTTTTTCATTCTCTATCCGGATGTTCTGTCGCTCGTAAAGAAGGCGGTATATCATTCCGTACAGGGCCGCTACCACAAGGCAGAACGAACACTTCAGCAGCAGTACCGGCTGGAACAGCCGATGGGCGGAAAGGGTGATTCCTATTTGTCCGGTAAAACGGTTGAAGTGAGGAGCGATAAAGTAAAATGCGGTAGCTATGACCGTACAGACGGCGAGTCTTTTCAGGTAACTGCTCGTACGGCTCCCCGGCTGCCGCATGGTGAAAACCGACAGCAGGATAAACGTAAGCATAAAACAGAACACCACCTCCATTATGGCGAAGGCATCGTTGCGCGGAGGGGCCGGCATGGGCCTGCCGGAGTTCTGCCCCGACGAAAGCAGCATGAACACGAAGTAGGAGAAGTTGGCCACGAGGCTTACAGCCGCCGCCAGCATGGCGTTCACCCAGACAGGACGCGGCATGTACCGTTCTTGGGCCGCCGTATCCGGAGAGCTTCCGGAAGGCTGCCGGCCTTCGTTTACGTTCCCTCTTCGGGGTTTCATGCGGTTTACTCTTCCTTATACCACGAAGCGTACATTATATAGTCCCTTGCGGTACGCTCGATTATTTCGGCTCTCTGTTCCGGCGTAACTTCGCGTACCCGCTTGGCCGGCACTCCGGCGTAAAGGCCGCCCGGTTCGAGCACCGCTCCCGACAGCACGAGGGCGTTCGCGGCTATTATGCAGCCTTCGCCTACCGTAGCATTGTCGAGCAATGTGGCCCCCATCCCTATAAGGCAATGGTCGCCGATACGTGCTCCGTGAATTATGGCGTTGTGCCCTACCGAAACGTCGTTGCCGATGATGGATTGGGAGGGATGCTTCGAGCCGTCGTAAAGGGTGTGGACAACCGCTCCGTCCTGTATGTTGACCCGGTCGCCGATTACGATTTTGTTCACGTCGCCGCGCAGGACGGCGCCGAACCAGATGCCGCAGTCGCGTCCGACGGTAACATCGCCTATCAGCACGGCGTTGTCGGCCAAAAACGTTCCGTCGCCTACCGAGGGGCTGTGCCCCCTTACGGATTTGATAATCGCCATATCGCTTATTTTTCTTTTTCCTGTTTTTTCGCTTCCTGCCAGAATGCTTCGAGTTCGCCGGGAGAGAATGCCGTCATGGGACGGTCCGTTTCCCTGCATTTGTTTTCGAGATAGTTGAACCGGCGTATAAACTTGCGGTTGGTTTTTTCGAGGGCCGTTTCCGGGTCCACTCCATAGAGCCGGGCCGCGTTGACGAGGGCGAACAGCAGGTCGCCGAATTCTTCTTCGATACCGTCCCCCTTCTCTCCCCGCCGCTTCATTTCGGTTTCCACCTCGGATATTTCTTCGCGTACCTTGTCCCATACGTCGGCGGGCTTTTCCCAGTCGAAACCTGCGGCGGCCGCTTTCTGTCCGATACGATACGCTTTTACGAGCGCCGGCAACGCTGCCGGTACGCCCGACAGCACGCCTTTGCGGTGTCCTTTTTCCTTCAGTTTGAGCTGTTCCCAATTCTGGAGCACTTCTTCGGCGTTTGCCGCCTGCACGGCTCCGAATACGTGAGGATGTCTGTAAACGAGTTTGTCGCAGATTGCATCGGCCACGTCGGCGAATCCGAACATGCCTTTCTCGGATGCTATCTTGGAGTAGAACACTATGTGGAGCAGCAGGTCGCCCAGCTCCCCGCGTATTTCTTCGGGCTCTTCGTTCAGCAGGGCGTCGGCCAGCTCGTACGTTTCCTCTATGGTGTTGTCGCGCAGGCTCTCGAAAGTCTGCTTCCGGTCCCACGGACACTTTTCCCTCAGTTCGTCCATTATGCCGAGCAGACGCTCTGCGGCTCGCGCTTCCTTTTCGTATTTCATCGGTATCTCCCTGTCGATTCGGAGGACAAAGTTAGCAAATGGATAAAAAAATCGATATATTTGTAAATATTAATTTTACCTGACGCAAGTACCGTTTCCGTACAGGGTGCGGAACAAGTCATACTTCATGAATTTCATAAGGACCTTTTCCGTATTGTCGGCCGCATTGCTCTGCTGTGCGGCCTTGCAGGCGCAGAATCTCGTTCCGCAGCCGGCCCGCATGGAGATGCGGGAAGGAATTTTCGCAATACGCGGCACTACTACAATAGGATGCGGCGACGCGGAAACGGAGCAGGCCCGCAGGCTTGCGTCGAGGCTCGGCATGCGTCCGGAAAGCATAGTGCGTGCCGATGCTGACTACTCGTACAACCGCGACCGGATATACCTCAAGATAGATTCCGCGCTTGCGCTGCCTGCCGAAGGATACCGTCTGTCGTGCACTCCCGACCGCGTCACGATAACCGGCCGCGATTACAACGGCCTGCTCTACGGAATCCGGACCCTTATGCAGCTTATGCCGCCCGAGGTGTATTCCGGGAAAGCCGTTGCCGTATCGCTTCCGTGCGTGGAAATCGCCGACTGGCCCGAACTCGGCTACCGGAGCGTCATGCTCGACGTGGCGCGCACGTTCCAACCCCTTACGGTGATAAAACGTTATGTGGATATTCTGTCCTGTCACAAGATAAATGTTTTGCACCTTCATCTTGCAAACGACGAAGGATGGCGAATCGAGATAAAAAGCCATCCCCGGCTGGCTTCGGAGGGCGGTTTCAGGGGAGGCGATTCTCCCGTGCGGCCCATATACGGAGCGTGGGACAGGAAGTACGGCGGATACTATACGCAGGACGAACTCAGGGAGCTGGCGGCCTATGCTTCCGAAAGGGGAATAACCGTCGTTCCCGAAATAGACCTGCCCGGGCACAGCCGCGCCGCCGCCCGGGTGTACCCCGGAATACTCTGTTCTTATCCGGTAGCCGGAAGATACGACGGACGCAATGTGTGGTGCGCCGCGAAGGAGGATAATTACAGGTTTCTGTCCGACATAATAAGGGAGGTGTGTTCGGTGTTTCCGTCGGAATACATACATGTGGGAGGCGACGAAGTCGATTTCTCCCAATGGCTTTCATGCCCGGACTGCCGTGAATTGATGAAGCGCGAGGGCCTTGCGGACGGAAAGGCGGTGCAGGGCTACTTTATGCGCCGCATTGCCGACATAGTGGAGTCCAACGGCCGAAAGGCCGCCGTGTGGAACGAAGCGGCCGGCGAAGGCACGCTCCCTTCGGACTCGCGGGTGTACGGTTGGCAGAATACGGATGCCTGCCGCAAGGCTTTGGCGGCCGGTTATCCGACCGTGGTGATGCCGGCGCAGCATTTCTATATAGACATGCGTCAGTCGCCTTCCGAGCCGGGGGCTGTATGGGCCGGCCCGGTAAGTACCGAGAAGCTGTACTCCTTCGATTTCGGACGGGAGAAGCTGGAAGGGAACATAATAGGAGTGGAGGCGGCCTTTTGGTCGGAAACCTTGCTGTCGCAGCATCCGGATTTTCTGTGGTATCAATCCTATCCGCGGATATGCGCCCTTTCGGAAGTCGGATGGAACGCTTCGCGCCGCACTTCTTACGAGGATTTCGACAGACGCATGAAGGAGTCCCACTATGCGCGTCTGGCTGCCATGGGAATCGCTTTCCGGTTGCCTCCGCCGGATTTGGAAAGGCTCGATAAAGGAAATATGGCGGTGTACGTTCCCTTCGGGGGTTGCGTATTGGAAAGCCGTTATCGCCACGACGACGATACTTCCGGCTGGCGTCCGATGAATCTTATCGAGCCGTTGCACGGTCGCCCGCGGCTTATGCCTTCTTACATGCTGCACAACAATCTGGAATTTCCGGAATTGCTCGTAAGGGCAGTTTACAGGCGCAGAGGAGTAAGTCCGGCGGTAGGAGTGCGCGAGCCTAAAATTCTTACCCCGGCGGTAAAGTTGACCGCCTCCGTACCCGAAAATGCCAAATATCCCTATTCCAGCGTGTCGGCTTACAAACTCTGGACGCAGTCGCGGACGTCTATTCCGTTGTCCGAGGGCGACGAGTTTATGTTTACTTTTTCCCGCCCGTTGCGTTGCAGAAGCATGGAACTGATAACCGGATACTACTATATGCCTGCCCGTTGCCTTATCGACGGCAGGGCGGAGATAAGCTACGAGGAGGGGGTATTCGAGGATTGCGGCCCGCTCGAAAACGGCCGCATAACCCTGTGGCCCGAACATCCGGTGCGGGCGGTACGGATAGTCGCAGGTCCTTCGGGCAGCGGCGGGGAAGCGGTCGTAATATATGCTCCGCTCATACGCGCCGCAAGGTAACGTACGAAGGATACCGGGGATTCCGTCCGGTATCCTTTTTACCATAATGCAAGTTAGCGGATGACAGCTCCGGCCTTTTGCGCGAAAGCGTCGATAAGATTGTTCATCGCGCGGTCTATCGTCTGGTCGGTAAGAGTACGGGAAGAGTCCTGAAGCCGGAATGCGAGAGCATACGACTTTTTGCCTTCCGGCAGCTTGTTCCCTTCGTAAACATCGAACAGGGCGACGCTTTTCAGCAGCTTTCGCTCCGTGGCGAAAGCGATTTCACGAAGTTGTTCGTATGTAACGCTTTTATCAATCAAAAGGGCCAAATCCCGTCTCACTTCCGGAAAGCGCGGCAATTCTTTGGCGGCTATGCGTACTTTCGACGCTGCCTTGACTATCACGGAAAAGTCCGCCTCCATATACCATACCGGGGACTTTATGTCGAATATGCGGAGCACTTTTCCGGACACGCTTCCCATTCGGATACTGCGGTTCCCATGGGTGTAAACCATGCCTTCTCCGAACAGGTCGTCGGAAAACGATTTGCCCTCGAACTGCTCCAAAGAAGTGCCGAAACGCTCCAGTATCCTCTGCGCCGCCGCTTTCAGGTCGAAAAATCCCGATTGTTGCGGCTGCTCGTTCCACGACCCTTCGCGCCACGGTCCCGTTATCAATACCCCCAGCCGTTCGCTTTCGGAGTAGGGGGCCAAGTTTCCGGCTTCCGCCTTGTCGGAGTCGTAGCGGTAAACGTTTCCGAGCTCGTAAAGTTTCAGGTCGGGGCGACGCCGGTTGATATTCAGCACCGCCGTTTCCAGCATGCCGAACAACAGTGTTTGTCTCATCGCGTTCAGGTCGGCGCTCAACGGATTCAGCAGCCGCACGCTGCGTTCCGGAGGCACGACGGACAATCCTTCGTAATAGGCTGCGCGGGTAAGGGAATTGTTCATTATTTCCGTAAAGCCGCGGGAAGTAAGCAGGTCGGAAACGATGTTCCTAAGCCTGTCCTTGTCCGTACCGGGTCGCGGCGACAGCGACGCGGTCATCCGCTGCGGAATTTCGACGTTGTTGTAACCGTAAAGCCGGAGGATTTCTTCGGCAAGGTCGGCTTCGCGCCGTACATCGACCCGGTAAGGAGGAACCGCTACCGACAGTATGCCGTCGTGCTCGCTTTCCACGCTTATTTCCAGTGCGGATAGTATCTCCGTTACCGTCTGCCTCGGAATATCTTTTCCTATAAGGGCATTTATGCGCGGCAGCGAGGCTTCGAAACGGAACGGAGCCGCCGGCGCGGGATATATGTCGGTTACTCCCGATGCTATTTTACCGGAAGCATATTCCTGTATGAGAAGCGCCGCCCGGCGGAGCGCCCACAAGGTTATATTCGGGTCTATGCCCCGTTCGTAGCGGAACGAAGCATCGGTCGAGAGGCCGTGCCTGCGGGCGGTTTTCCGTATGCGCACCGGGTCGAAATACGCGCTTTCTATAAATACGCGGGTCGTACTTTCGGTCACTCCGGAATCCATGCCCCCGAAAACGCCGGCTATGCACATCGGCTTCTCGGCATCGCATATCATAAGGTCTTCGCCTGAAAGCGTGCGTTCCACGCCGTCGAGAGTTACGAAGCGGGTCCCTTCCGGAACGGTTCCGACGACTATCTTATCTGCTTTTATCTTGTCCGCATCGAAGGCGTGCAACGGTTGGCCGATTTCGTGCAAAACGAAATTGGTAATATCGACGATATTGTTTTTCGGGTTTATGCCTATGGCTTTCAGATAATTCTGCATCCACTCCGGGGCAGGTCCGACTTTTACTCCTTCGACAGTGATGCCTGCATAACGCGGGGCTCCCTGCGTGTCGGCCACTTCTACGGAAATGCCTTTTCGGGGGTCGCCGGCCGAGAAAGAATCCGTGGACGGCAGGCTCGGCTTCGCCTCGAATCCGCGAATCCGAAGAGCGGCGGCAAGGTCGCGGGCTACGCCGTAATGCGACGCCGCGTCCGCGCGGTTGGGAGTAAGGCCTATCTCTATCGTCCAGTCGTCGCGGATGCCCAACAGGTCCCGGACTGGAGTTCCGGGCCGGGCCGGAATGTCGAATATCATTATTCCGTCGTGGTCGGAACCTATGCCCAGCTCGTCTGCCGCACATATCATTCCCGATGATTCGACCCCTCGGATTTTGCTGCGCTTTATTTTTATCGGCTGCTCCGAGCCGACAGGATAGAGGACGGCTCCTACGGTCGCCACCGGCACGGTCTGACCGGCTGCGACGTTGGGCGCGCCGCATACGATATTGAGCGGTTCGGCGGCTCCGACGTCCACGGCGGTTACATGCAAATGGTCGCTGTCGGGATGCGGGTCGCAGGTAAGCACTCTCCCGACGACCACTCCTTTGAGGCCGCCGCGTACGCCTTCCGTTTTTTCGATACCTTCGGCTTCGAGGCCGATTTCGGTAAGTACTTCCGCGAGCCTTTCGGGAGACAGGTCGGTATCTATGTAATTCTTCAGCCAGTTGTACGAAATTTTCATGTCGCCGTAGTTTATCCGAAAAGTGCGTAAAGATAGTAAAACTTATGCTGCATGTCAACCCGGTAACGGCCGCTGTGTGTAAACCGAAACTTCAGTTGTTAAAAACCGCAGTAGCCGGAGGACAAATCTTTTACATCGTTCTTCTCTGTTTTTCGACCGCTAAAACCTAATTTTCATGGGATTAATGATTCGAACGGCATGGAATGCCGCGGAAACGGCACGGCTGTTAAATAAATTATTTCATTGTTTCGTATAAAATGCTTTCTTTGGATTTGGAAATGTAAAAAAAATATTTTAAGTTTGCAATCGTCGATTTCCAAATGTAGGAAAAAGGACAATGGGACAAAATCTTTTAAACTAAAAATCATCAGTTAGGTTATGATTTCTATTCCATCCGCTGTGGAAGAGGCGATTAAGAAGAAACCTTTTCTCGAAGGCGCCCTTGTTAACGGGCTCGTAAACTTGTCGGCGCTCGCCCGGCAGCTCAAACCCGAAGTAGAAAAAAAAGTGGGCAAGGAAGTCAATGACAGTGCGGTAATTATGGCTCTCAATCGCCTCGTACCGCGTTTGGAATTGATGTCCACCATGAAAATCAAGAAAGTCGTAGAGAATATCGGCGATATCGTTGTCCGCAGCAATCTCGCCAACTACACTTTCGTAAACTCTCCTACGCTTTATCCCGTTCAGGCCAAGCTGCTCGGCGACCTTTACAATTCCAAGAACGTATTCTGTACGTTTTCTCAGGGAATGTACGAGTCCACGCTGGTCGTAAGCGAGTCCGTAATGCCTCGAATCGACGAAATGTTCGCCGGCGAGACGCTTATCGTACGGAAAAAGAACCTTTCGCTCATTACGGTCAAGTTGCCTGTGGACAATGCCGTATGTCCGGGAGTTTATTATTACCTGTTCAAGGAACTCGCTTGGGATAACATCAACGTTATCGAGGTTATCAGCACTACCAATGAATTTACCATCGTCGTGAGCGACGAAGATATTCATCGTGCTTTCTCGATACTTATGGATGCCAAACGGAATATAGAGAACGGTTGATAATACTTATCTTACCAGCATATCCAGAATGGCGAGCAAGGCGTAGGCTGTGCTCGCCATTCCGTTCATAAGGCCGAACCATGCGCCTATACGGGCGGCCCGCCGGGGAGTGAACATGACATGCTCCGCTATCAGGACGGCAGTAAATATGCAGGCTCCGATTATGTACAGAATCCCGGTCGGATAACTCATTCCTATTACCGCCAGCGTATAGACGGTCGCCGCGTGGAGCACGATGCTGAGCCATACCGCGCCGCGCGGAGTAAGCCTGACGGGAACCGAGCGGAGGCCGTGCGCCCGGTCGAACTCGGCGTCCTGCAAGGAGTAGAGTATGTCGAAGCCGCTTACCCAAGTTATTACGCAACCGGCCAGAAGCAAGGGGACGAAGGTGATATAGCCCGTGACTGCGATGTATGCCCCCACGGGAGCTATGGCCAGCGATATTCCCAGCACTACATGCACCCAAGCCGAATATCTTTTTACATAGCTGTAACTCAATATTATAAACAGCGCCAAAGGAGAAAGGGCGAAAGTAAGCCCGTTTATCAACGCGGCCACTAACATGAATCCGACGGCATTGGCCGCTACGAAAGCCAGCGCAGCCTGCGGCGTAATACGTCCGGCAGGTATTTCGCGTGAGGCCGTCCGGGGATTCTCGGCATCTATGTGCCTGTCCGCCCAGCGGTTGAACCCCATGGCGGCATTTCTGGCCAGCACCATGCATGCGAGTATTTTGACCAGCAGCCATGCGTCGAATGGGGTAGCGGTACTGCGAAGGGCATATACGTAAGCCATAAGTGCGAACGGCAGCGCGAACACCGTATGTCCGAACTTTACGAAAGAGGCGTACTTACAAATGATATTCATAGAGAAAGCGGATTGAAAGCAGCGAATGCAAATATACGTCAAATTGACGGCTTTCGTCGCATGTTTTTTGAGCGTATTCCCCGGACGTTTTCCCGAATCCGCCCAAAATGGCTAACTTTGCCCGCTCACCTTATCCGCCTATGGACAACATCAGGAATTTCTGCATAATCGCACATATAGACCACGGGAAAAGCACGCTCGCCGACCGCCTTCTCGAACGCACGGGCACGGTGTCCCAGCGTGAGCTTCAGGCTCAGGTGCTCGACGACATGGAACTCGAAAGGGAAAAGGGCATCACCATAAAGAGCCATGCCATTCAGATGGATTACGAGTCGGACGGGGAGAAGTATGTGCTCAACCTTATCGACACTCCGGGACATGTGGATTTTTCCTACGAGGTTTCGAGGGCGATAGCGTCCTGCGAGGGGGCGCTGCTGGTAGTGGACGCTACGCAGGGGGTTCAGGCCCAGACTATTTCCAATCTGTATCTGGCAATGGGGAACGACCTCGAAATCATTCCGGTCATAAACAAGATAGATATGGAAGCGGCTATGGTCGAGCAGGTCCGCGACCAGATAGTAGAACTGCTCGGTTGTGCGCCCGAAGAAGTCTTGACGGCTTCGGGGCGTACCGGCGAAGGGGTGGACGAGATACTCGATGCGATTGTAAAACGTATCCCGGCTCCCAAAGGGAGCGACGAAGCTCCCTTGCAGGCGCTTATATTCGATTCGGTGTTCAACCCTTTCCGGGGCATCATAGCGTATTTCCGTATTTTCAACGGCACGCTCCGCACCGGCGACAAGGTAAAGTTCATCAACACCGGCTGTCAGTATGAAGCGGACGAAGTAGGGGTTCTGAAACTCAAGCTGTCGCCGAAAGGGGAAATCCGCGCGGGCGATGTGGGATACATAATATCGGGCATCAAGAATTCGCGCGAGGTGAAGGTGGGCGATACCATTACGCATGTGGCCGACCCGGCCGAACAGGCGATAGCCGGTTTCGAAGACGTGAAGCCCATGGTATTCGCCGGAGTGTATCCGGTCGAGGCCGACGAGTACGAGAATCTGCGTTCCTCGCTGGAGCGCCTGCAACTCAACGACGCCTCGCTCACCTTCGAGCCGGAAAGCTCGCTTGCGCTCGGCTTCGGATTCCGCTGCGGTTTTCTGGGCCTTCTGCACATGGAAATAATTCAGGAGCGGCTTTACCGGGAATTCGACATGGATGTTATAGCTACCGTGCCCAACGTGTCGTACCGGGTCACGACGCGCCGGGGCGAAGTGCTCGACGTTCACAATCCGTCGGGACTGCCGGAGCCTACCATGGTCGATAAAATAGAGGAACCCTACATCCTTGCCCAGATAATAACGAAATCGGAGTATTTGGGAGCCGTTATCAAACTGTGCATAGACAAGCGGGGCACGCTCCGCAATCAGGTTTTCATAACGCAGGACAGAGTGGAGGTCAGTTTCGACATGCCGCTGTCCGAGATAGTTTTCGATTTTTACGACAAGTTGAAAAGTATTTCCCGCGGATACGCCTCGTTCGACTATCACCAGACCGGCTACCGGGAAAGCCGCCTCGCCAAGCTGGACATATTGCTCAACGGAGAACCGGTGGATGCTCTCTCGTCGCTTATTTATCAGGATCATGCCTATGCCTTCGGCCGGAGGATGTGCGAAAAGCTGAAGGAACTGATACCCCGCCAACAGTTCGACATCGCCATTCAGGCTGCCATAGGCGCCAAAATCATAGCGCGCGAAACGATAAAGGCGCTTCGCAAGGATGTGACCGCCAAGTGCTATGGAGGCGATATAACACGTAAGCGCAAGTTGCTCGAGAAGCAGAAAAAGGGCAAGAAGCGCATGCGGCAAATAGGCAACGTGGAAGTTCCGCAGTCCGCTTTCCTCGCCGTGCTCAAAATGGACTGACCGGGTACAATTCTTGCAGCCGGGGCGGATATGTTTAAATCGTCCCGCTATGAATGAACAGCAGATAGAACCGGGCAGCAGCCGGGCGGATGAAAGATTCCATATAAAAATAGCCCCGCAGGGGCCGTACCTCGTATTCGGAAAGCCGCCGCTGAACCAGCAGTTCATCGTTCCGAACGAACAGCGCATAAGCTGGGATTTCAGGGAAGGGGAAAGCTATCCGATGGACGACGAACCCGTGGCATTGTGCCGTTGCGGCGCTTCCGCCCGGAAGCCCTATTGCGACGGGTCGCATGTACGCGCCGATTGGGACGGCACGCTGACGGCTTCCGGTCGTCCGCTTCTGGAAGGAGCCGAAGAGTTTCCCGGTCCGGAGCTTACTCTTACGGATAATGAAACTTACTGCGTGTTCGCCCGGTTTTGCGATGCTGCGGGACGCGTATGGAACCTAGTGGGTCATTCCGACGACCCGACGGCCCGCGAGCTTACCGTGCGCGAAGCCAATCTGTGTCCCGGCGGCCGCCTGAGCGCATGGGACAACCGCACCGGCGAGCCTTACGAACCGCGTTACGAGCCTTCGCTGGGGCTTATCGAAGACCCGATGATTCATGCCTCCGGCGGTCTTTGGGTAAAAGGAGGCATTCCGGTGTCGCGCGACGACGGATTCACCTATGAGATACGCAACCGGGTGGTTTTGTGCCGGTGCGGTCAGGCTTCGAACAAGCCTTTTTGCGACGGCACCCATGCTTCGTTCCACTTCGACGACGGACTGAAAAAGGAACCGTAGAAAGCGGGCAGGAAACGATTCAAGGGAGCCTGTGCGGCTCCCTTTCTTCATGTCGAAATATTTCCCCAATCAGTATTCCCTGCGGGAAATCCGGCTGCGGATATTGCGCAGTTGGAACGAGAATATGAAAAGCGAAACTCCGGCTACGATGAACGATACTCCGACCCAGATTACCACGGCTCCTATGCCGTAAACTATGGGATTGAGCAGGATAAATACCGCGCACACGAAAAGCAGCACGGCCAGAAATATGGTCCATCCCATTCCCGGTATGTTATTGGCCCGCATTCCGGTAGTGAGCGAGAGCAGGTTTATTCCCCGGAAGATTAGCCAAAACCCGAGGAAGTAGGGAAGCGTGGCGGCGCTTACGGCGGGATAAAAAGTCAGGATAAGACCGATTATCGCTTCGATGATGCCCCCGGTTATTACCCAGCCGCGTGCCGGAAGATTCCGCTCCGAGGCCGCCATTACCAACTGTACGATTCCGGATACGAGTATGACTATCCCGAATACGAGCGACATCGCTATGTAACTTTGGCCGGGATAGCCGAATACGAGCAGTCCTATTATGAACAGTACGATGCCCGTCAGCATTGCCAGCCACCAACTGCGGGAGAAGTTGCCGTAGCGGTCGAAGCCGGCCGTCATGTCGTTTCTCATAAATTCTGATTTTCCCCTGACAGGGCAACAATTGTGCAAAACCCCCTGCCGTTCACTCGAACCCTTAAACCTCGGCCCTGTTTTTATGCGCAGGTACATACGTCGTTACGAAAGATTTTATAAATGAATACGGATATTTAAATAAATATTCACTATATTTGTTCTGTCGGGTTGGTTGGAACGAAACGGTACGTACCGTGCGCATAGCACATGGAGCATTTTGAATTTCCCGCCTAACGGTCCGGATTATTTGCGGAATGATACCGTTTTCGCTTGCGTCCGGAGCCGCTCGTTTCATTTTTCCGGCATAGCTTTTACACGACGAAAGATGCAAAACCTAAGTTTAATTTAAATTATCGGCTATGAAGAAATTTTTTACCCGGAAGCTGGCTGTTTGGACCGGCATTGCGGCTATGGCTCTGTCGGTAGGGTGCAGCGAGTACGACGATACGGATTTATGGAACAACGTCAACGACCTTAAAGACCGGGTCGCCGCTCTCGAAACTCAGCTCAAACGCATGAACGAGGACATATCTTCCGTAAAAAAGATAGTGGACGCCCTTCAGAAAAACGTTTACGTCGCCAAAGTCGAACAGACCGACAATGGTTATATTATTTATTTTACGGACAATTCCACCGCAACCATAGTCAACGGCAGCGACGGGCAGCCCGGCAAGGATGCGCCGGTAATAGGAGTGAAGCAGGATACCGACGGAGTGTACTATTGGACCATAACGGTCGGCGACCGGACCGACTGGCTTACCGGTCCCGACGGCGGAAAGCTCCGCGTCACCGGCCGGGACGGCGAGGACGGTCAGACCGTGACTCCGGTGATTTCCGTGGATACGGAAGGTTACTGGACCATAAGTTTCGACGGCGGCAAAACACACGAGCGTATTCTGGACGCTTCCGGCAATCCGGTGCTTGCGGTAGGCGAAAGCGGAAGCGGTATCGGCTCGCTGTTCAGAAGCGTTACGGAGGACGACGAAAATGTTTACTTTACCCTGTCGGACGGAACCGTTATAACGGTTGCGAAACGCAGTTCGTTCTATCTGCTTATACGCAAGGCCCCCGAAGTTGCGCCTTTCGTTTATGGAGAAACGCAGACTTTCGAGGTCGAAAGCGTAGGAGTGGAGAAAGTGGTCGTAACCAAGCCCGACGGATGGAGGGCATCGTATGCTGAGAACCTGTTGACCGTTACGGCCCCTGCCGAAGAGCACGCCGACTACTGCGAGCTCGAGGGAGAGGTTTCGCTCATATACTTCAGCTCCAACAACCAGAGCGCGGTGGTTTCCATGAACGTGACGGTGGACAAAGACCACACCGGTACGACCGGGAACGAAGATTTTTCCGTAAGTATTACCGAAATCACCGACAAGTCCGTATCCGCCGACATTATGCCCGAAAACGTCGCCATGACCTATTATGCGACGGTTTACGATGCCGCCAAGTACGATGCGGCGGGCGAGGCGGCTTTTATAACGGAACAGCTTGCGATGTTCAATTACTATATTCAGTATATGCCCGCATATTTGGAAATGTATCTGCATACAGGGGCGTTTACTTATCAGAACACGCAGCTCAAACCGGAATCGAAGCTTTATCTGGCGATTTTCGGAATCGACGCGGATTATGACGGACAGGTATGCACCGCCTCTACGAAAGTGTTTACGGCTCCGTTCACTACAAAGCATCAGGTGATAATCAATACCGTTTACCGTATAGACGTTACTGACGTCACTTGGTGCGGTGCGCGTTATACGACCGCTCCTTCCGACGACCTCGGATATTTCCACGGCTTCGTTAAAAAGTCGGATTTCGAGAAGCATTCTACCGAGGCCGAATTTATGGAATCCGTAATCGCCGACTGGCGCAGCGAGTACTTCGACGAGCTTTACGGCCCCGACGCTACTCTTACATGGGCCGACCTTACCGTTAACGGTCCCAAAACCGTCGTCGCTCCGGGCCTTGCAGCGCGGGCGCTGCTCGACGACACCGACTACTACGTTTATGCCTTCGGCTGTACGGACGGAAATTCCACGTCGCCTCTTTCCATAGAAGGGTTCAAAACCCCGAAGTTCGTGCCTGCCGCACAATGTTCGTTCGACATAACCACTTCGGTGGAACGGCAGGACGTTACCGTAAAGGTCGTGCCTTCGGATAAGAATCTGACATATTATTGGAGCATCTATGAAAGGAGCTATTACAATGAGTTCGGAACCGACGTACAGTACGCTGCCGACGATTTGTTCTGGCTGCAACAGTCGCTCGGCCAGGACGGCGGCAAGCTCGAAGACCAGTTGCTGACCGGCGAGGATACCTATACCGTACGCGACCTCAAGGCCGCTACCGGTTATGTAATCTGTGCTTACGGCCTGACATCCGAAGGACGCATAACCACCGTACCGACGGTTGCCGAGGTAGTTACCAAAGGTACGATAGATACCGGCTCCGCAACGCCGAAACTGTACTCCGCCGGTGCGCACCGGACGGTCAAACCGTTGCGCTGACAGCGACAACCGAAAGGGGCCGTCCTGTAAGGACGGCCCCTTTGTCATTGCTTCTGGCCGATTTCCCTCAGAAAACTTTCCGATACTACCACGCGTACGGCCCGGTCCATTATCTCGAATTCGAACGGAGAGTATCCCATCGCTTCGCCGTCTATTTCGACCGCTATTTCGGGCGAGGATTCTATCCGGATATGCCGCCCTCGGTCGAGAGAAATCCGGCGCGTACGGTATATTTTCCCGTTATACAGGGATTTGAACCTGCGCAGTACTCCGAGGCGGCTGATTCGGCGAATAGTGGTAAGGTCGAACAGACCGTCGTCCGCTACGGCCTGCGGCATCTGTATCATTCCGCCGCCGTTGTATTTACCGATGCCGATAGTTGCGCTGTACACGAGATTGTTGACCGCAAGCCGGCCGTCCACCCAAATCTTGACCCCTGTCGAACGGTATCGGAGTACCGCTTTAAACGTACTCCAGATATAGAGCCACGAACCGCGCCTTCCGCTTTCCTTGAGATGATTGTAACGGCGGTTTACGTAGGCGTCGAAACCGACTCCGGCCACATTGGCCATATAGCGGCTTTGCCGGAAGTTGGATTCCGTGTATGAAACCTTGCCCACATCCTGAAGAAACGAATGTCCGGCCACGATAGCCTTTATGGCTTCCGAGTACTTGCGCGGAATTCCGAACATCCGTATCCAGTCGTTGCCCGTCCCTACCGCTATTACGGCCAGCAACACGTCGGAAGTGGGAACGGTCTGCTGAATGAACAGGCCGTTCACCACTTCGTGTATCGTGCCGTCGCCTCCCACGACGATGAATTTGCGGAACCCCGACGCTATGGCTTCCACTACCAGCTCGGTCGCATGGTAGCGCCGTTCGGTAAAGGCGTACTCCGGGATTATCCGATTGTCACGCAGCAGCTTGCTGATTAGGGGCCAGTGGTCCAGTCCCCGGCCGTAGCCGGCCACCGGATTCACTATGGCGAACCACTTGTCGCTGGTTTCCATCGTCGGGTACGCCCCTTATTTCAGAGGAGCGTTTTCCAGCGTATGGCGCAGGAATTTCCAGAATCGTTCCACCGATGCTATGTTCACTTTTTCGTCCGGCGAATGGGGATAGCATATCGTCGGCCCGAACGAAATCATGTCCATAGAAGGATACGTACCTCCTATAATTCCGCATTCGAGGCCGGCATGTATCGCCGTGACCGCCGGTTTGCGTCCGAACAGCTCTTCGTATCCGCCGCTCATGGTGGCGAGAATGGGGGAGTCGGGATTGGGGTTCCAGCCGTTGTAGGCGCCGGAGAGTTTTACCACGCCGCCTGCCATTTCCACTATCGTGCGCATCTGCATGGCCAGGTCGTCCTTTTCGCTGTTTACCGAACTGCGCAGCAAACACTGTATTTTATACCAACCGTTATCGACATACACGCGAGCGAGGTTGGTGGAAGTCTGAACCAGCCCCGGCATCGACGGACTCATGCGTATAACGCCGTTCGGAAGGGCGACCAGCACATCTATCAGGTCGTCGGAGTTTACCAGACACCGGTGAGGCACTTCGACGGGAACCGCTTTGAAGGAAATGTTGTCCTCTATGCCTTTGAACTCGGCCCGGAACAGCTTTTCGAACTTGCCGACGCTGCGCAGAAACATGCGGCGGCTGTCCTTCGTTATGGCTACGGTGGCGAACGCCTCGCGCGGAATGGCGTTGCGCAATCCGCCGCCGTCGATGTCGCACAGCAGTATGCCGACCCTGTCCTGCTCGTTTTTCAGATAACGGGCCAGCAGCTTGTTAGCATTGGCCCGCTGGAGCACTATCTCGATGCCGGAATGTCCCCCTTTGAGTCCCTTGATTTCCAAACGGAAACCGTACAGTCCACGCCTGTCCGTACGCGGAATCGCACACGAAACAGCCTGCATTTTGGCATTGAAGTCCAGTCCTCCGGCGCATCCTACATACAGTTCGCCTTCGGTTTCCGAATCGAGGTTGAGCAGTATGTCGCCCGCCAACACTCCCGACTTGAGGCCGAAAGCGCCGTCCATTCCGGTTTCCTCGGTGGCGGTGAAAAGCGCCTCGAGCGGACCGTGCTTCATATCGCCGTCTTCCAGAACGGCCAGCATCGCGGCTACGCCCATTCCGTTGTCCGCGCCGAGGGTAGTACCGTTGGCGGTTACCCATTCTCCGTCCACGTACGCCTCTATGGGGTCTTTCTCGAAGTCGAATACCTTGTCGGAATTCTTCTGCGGAACCATGTCCAGATGGGCCTGCATTACGACGGTGCGGCGGTTTTCCATGCCGGGAGCGGCAGGTTTCCGTATAAGTATGTTGTTGCCGCCGTCCACGCTGTATTCGAGATTGTGGCGGCGTGCGAAGTCGACTATGTATGCGCGGATTTGTTCCTCGTGGTTCGAGGGGCGCGGTATGGCGCATATTTCCGCGAATCTTTCCCACACAGCATTGGGTTGCAGCTTCTTGATGTCGGTATTCATGGGTTATGAGATTAAATTGGTTAGTCTTGGGTTTTACGGTGTCCGTCGAAAGCGTCCACTATGGATTTTACCAGACGGTGCCGGATGATATCGTTCCGGTCGAACTCCACGACCCCTATGCCTTCGATGCCTTTCAGAATGTTCAGGGCTATGGCGAGCCCGGACGCTTCCGGTCTCGGCAGGTCTATTTGCGTCATGTCGCCGGTTACGATGAATTTCGCATTGGGCCCCATCCGGGTCAGAAACATCCGGATTTGCGGAAGGGTGGTGTTCTGGGCTTCGTCCAGTATTACGAAGGCGTTGTCGAGAGTACGTCCGCGCATATATGCCAACGGAGCTATCTGTATGACTCCGTCCTCGATATACTTGTGAAGTCTGGCCCCGGGGAGCATGTCGTTGAGCGCATCGTACAAAGGTTGGAGGTAGGGGTCGAGCTTTTCCTTGACGTCGCCGGGCAGGAATCCCAGCTTCTCGCCCGCTTCGACGGCCGGGCGTGTCAGTATGATGCGTTTGACCTCTTTGTTCTTCAGGGCTTTAACGGCCAAGGCTATCGCGGTATAAGTCTTCCCGGAACCTGCCGGCCCAACTGCCAGCAGCAGGTCGTTCTTCCGGTAAAGCTCCACCAGGCGCTGCTGGTTTTTGGTGCGCGCACGTATTACGAGGCCGCCATTTCCGAAAAGAATCGTGTCCGGGTCGCCCGACCCGCCGCTTGCGGCCGAAAGCCCGGACGAAAATACCTGTCCGACGACTTCGGGCGAAATATGCCCGTATATGGAGTGATACTCCAGAAGAGAATTTATCTTGGCGGCCAGCAAGTCCGTTTCGGCAGGCTCGCCTATTATTTTGAGCGTGGACCCGCGGGCCACTATTTTTACTTTAGGGTATAACTCGCTTATTTTTTTAAGGTTCGAATCGCCCGGTCCGTAGAATTCGAGCGGGTCGATGCCTTCTATGGAAATGTTTACGTCTGCCATTCGTTTTTCAGAAGTGTTAAAACATGACGCCGAGCGAGAAGGTCCATGCGTGCTGGCGGCTTTTCAGGTGTTCCACCAACGGCCCTATTCCCGCCGTTTCGTTCGACTTTTTGAATTGCCCGTTGTAACGGATGTCGAACGTAAGCTTCCACAGGTCGAGGCCGACGCCCAAGGCGTAGGATACGGCCGGCAGGTCGAGGTCGGAAATAAGTTTTTCTCCGTCGGCGTTCCCTTTCAGCTTGCTTTTGGCGCTGAGGTTGAATACCGGCCCGGCATTGATTCGGACTTTAGCTCCGGCAAATCCTATGCCCCAGCCGACCATGAGCGGGATGTCCCATTGCGATACTCTGCGTTCGAGGCTGTAATCGCCTACGCTCGGAATGCTGATTACGGACGACCCGAACTTGGCCCAGCCGTACACGAGCTCGGGTTGTACATATACCCCTATAAGCGGCACATTCAGACGCACCTGAAGGCCGGCATGCCAGCCGTGACCGTTCTGGCCGGAGTCGTCGAAGTATCTGCCCGCATCCTTGATTTTCATACCTGTCGCCGTATATCCGGCCTTTATGCCGAACATGAATATGCCGCCTCCGGCCGAAAGCGGATAAACGGTCGATAACAGAAACAGGGAAACGGCAATCAGTTTTTTCATGACTAACAGGGTTTGGGTTCCGAAGCGTTCGGCCGTAGCGCCTTCCGCAGCGGATAATAATATACAAAGATAGTGAAAGGTGAGCGCAATCTTGCGGGCTTGCACGCAAAGATTGCCGAACCGCATCCTATCTGAAGCAAAGATAAAACAAAAAAGTGAAACCGGAAATAAGCTGACGACCCGAAAATTAGATGTTTAAGCAGCGTTAATGCGGCTCTTTTTCGTTATGTCCGGACAATTGCGTACCGCGATGTCCGGTAGAACATTCCGCAGGCTTTGCTGTGCCGGAACCGCTATGGTTGTGTAAGGAGGCGGTTTTAACGTTACGCTGATTCCGTAAAATGCGCTCCGACTGGACGGTTTATATGCGGGCCCGTGCTTGCGGAAGACTCCTTGCCGCAAGTCATCGTATCTTTACGGAATGTGGGTTGTGCCCCGGATAAACACAAGTAAACTTGGCTTATCGTTCGGCTTGCACTATATTTGCGTCTGAAAATTCCGGGATATGAGTTTGGTTGCCATAGTAGGACGCCCCAACGTGGGCAAAAGTACGCTGTTCAACAGATTGGTGGGCATGCGCAAGGCCATAGTGGATTCCACGGCCGGGACCACCCGCGACCGCCATTACGGCCGCACCGACTGGCGCGGACGCGAGTTTTCGATTATCGACACCGGGGGTTATGCGGTCGGCAGCGACGACGTATTCGAGGAAGACATACGGCGGCAGGTGCATCTGGCAATCGATGAGGCGGACGTCATAGTGTTCATGACCGAAGTGGGAACCGGGATAACCGACCTCGACGGCATTATGGCCGATATACTGCGCCGTTCCGGCAAGAAGGTGGTGCTTGCGGTAAACAAAGTGGACAACAACGACCAGCTTTACTCCGTGCACGAGTTTTACTCTCTGGGCCTCGGCGACCCGATAAGCGTCAGTTCCATGAGCGGAAGCGGGACCGGCGAGTTGCTGGATGCCGTTTTGGATGCTCTGCCGGAGCACGATTCCGGGCCTGACGACGACGGTTTGCCGCATATCGCGGTGGTAGGGCGTCCGAACGTGGGCAAATCCTCGCTTACGAACGCCTTGTTGGGCGAGGAGCGCAATATAGTCACGCCGGTAGCCGGAACTACCCGCGATTCCATACGTACGCGGTATAACAAGTACGGCATGGATTTCTATCTCGTCGATACGGCCGGAATGCGGAAGAAGGGCAAGGAGATGGAAAATCTCGAATTTTACTCGGTAATGCGTTCTATCCGTGCCATAGAGTCGTCGGACGTGTGTATCCTTATGCTCGACGCCGAGCAGGGGGTAGGTTCTCAGGACCTCAACATATTCCACCTGATAGAACGCAACAAAAAAGGTTGCGTCATAGCGGTCAATAAATGGGACTTGGTGGAGAAGGACAACTATACCGCCAAGCAGTGGAAAGAGTATATCCGCGGCCGGATTGCACCGTTCGACGACGTTCCGGTAATCTTTACCTCCGTAACCAACAAGCAGCGCATTTACGACGTGCTTCAGGCTGCGGTGAAGGTTTACCAGTCGCGCAAGCGCCGCATACCTACTTCCGAACTGAACGATTATCTGTTGCCGGTCATACAGGAAACTCCTCCGCCGTCAGTAAAGGGAAAGTACATACGCATCAAGTACGTCACCCAGCTTCCGACCGTTGTGCCTTCCTTTGCATTTTTCGTAAATCTGCCGCAGTATATCCGGGAACCGTACAGGCGGTTTCTGGAGAATAAGATACGCGAGCGGTGGGATTTCGAGGGAGTGCCGATACAGATTTATTTCCGGCAGAAGTAGCATCCCGCCATGAATCCGAACATGCGGACGCTTGCGATGCCCGTCGCGATGGGAGCCGGGGCCTTGCTGCACGGCTTCGCCTCGCGGCTGGATGTTATGGTTCCGTACCTGATATTCTCGATGCTTTACGTAACTTTCTGCCGGGTTTCCGTGCGCGAGATGCGTCCCGACCGTCTGGTGTGGACAGTACTTGCGCTCCAGCTTTCGGCGGCGGTAGCTATATACCTTTGTTTTTCCCGGTTCGACACGACCGTGGCGCAGGGGCTTATGATATGCTCGCTCGCTCCGGCAGCCATGGCTTCGGTAGTCATCGGCGGACTTTTGGGAGCGAACGTGGCCACCATGGCCACATTCTGCTTTGTAAGCAATCTGGTCGCCTCGGTAAGCTGCCCGCTTTTTTTTGCCGCTATAGGCGCTCAGGGGCATCTGTCGTACGCGGAAGCTTTCGTAAGAATTCTGAGCAAAGTCGGGCCGCTGCTGATATTGCCTTTCGTGGCGGCATGGCTGACCGACAGGTTCGTTCCGCGTTTCCATGAAGCCCTGAAACGGCGTCAGGGCATATCGTTCTGGATATGGGTATTTTCGCTCGTGATAGTTACCGGGCAGACGGTCGAGTTTATTTCGGCCCAACCCTCCGGTAACTATTCTACTGAATTGGTGCTTGCAGGCGGTGCGCTGGCAATCTGCCTTTTGCAATTCTCGTTCGGACGGTTTATAGGACGTCGAATGGGCGACACGGCAGCCGGAGGACAGACTATGGGACAGAAAAATACCATTCTGGCTATCTGGATGTGCCAATCGTTCCTCGACCCGTTGGCGTCCGTTGCTCCGGCCCTTTATGTGCTGTGGCAGAATCTGGTAAACAGTTTCCAGCTTTACAGGAAGAACCGGGCCGGTACTGTTTCGGTAAAAAAAACCGGCCGTTGCGGCCGGGCGATATGACGTTGCGAGGCGTTACGCTTCGGCGTGTCCGAGCGTTTCCAGTGCACGGTCTATCCGGCGCAGGGTTTCCTCCTTTCCGAGCACCTCGCAGACTTCGTACATGCCGAATCCTTTCGCGGCCCCCACTACTGCGAGCCTGAAGGCATTCATTATCTGGCCCATCGGAATCCCTGCGGACGTTATCCACTCGTGGCATATGTTCTCCGTGCTTGTCGCCGAGAAGTCGTCTATGCCTGCCAGCACTTCACGCAACACTGACAGATGTTTGGGGTTTTCTCCCTTCCAGTATTTCGCCGCCGTTTTTTCCTCGTATTCCGTGGGAGCTGCGAAAAGAAATGACGACAGTTCCCAAAAGTCGGCGGGGAATGTCGCCCGGCTTTTGATATAGCCGGCAATCTTCGAGGCGGTCGTTATATCGGTTTCGACGCCATGTTCTTGCAGAATGGGCAGCAGCAACTCTCCCAGCTCCCGGTCGTCGCGCGCGTGCATATACTGAGCGTTGAACCATCTCGCCTTGTCGGGATTGAACCGGGCTCCGGCTTTTCCCACGCGGTCGAGCGAAAACCGTTCCGTCAGTTCTTCCATGGAGAACACTTCCTGTTCCGTGCCGGGGTTCCAACCCAGAAGGGCCAGCATGTTCACGAATGCTTCCGGAAAATAGCCGTCCTCCCTGTATCCCCTCGAAACCTCGCCGGAAGGCGACACCCAGCGAAGCGGGAATACCGGAAACCCCATTTTGTCGCCGTCGCGTTTGCTGAGTTTGCCTCCGCCGGTGGGCTTCAGCAACAAAGGCAGGTGCGCGAACAGCGGTTGTTCGCCGCTCCAGCCGAAGGCCCTGTAAAGCAGGTAGTGGAGCGGCAGCGACGGCAGCCATTCCTCGCCCCTGATTACATGCGTTATTTCCATAAGCCGGTCGTCCACGATGTTGGCCAAGTGATATGTCGGCAAACCGTCGGCCGATTTGTAAAGTACCTTGTCGTCGAGAGTAGAGGTGTTCACCGTTACGCGTCCACGTATAAGGTCGTCCATTTCCACGTCCTCGTTTTCCGGCATTTTGAAGCGGATTACCCACTGGTCGCCGCGTTCTATGCGGGAGCGAACCTCGTTGGGCGGAAGCGAAAGGGATGTGGGCAGTTTTTCCCTCACCGTGTAATTGTAGGCGAACGTTTCCCCCGTCGATTCCTTCGCGGCCCGCATAGCGGCCAATTCTTCGGCGGTATCGAAAGCATAATAGGCGTTTCCGGACCCGATAAGTTGCAGAGCGTATTTCAGATATATGTCCCGCCGTTCGCTCTGACGGTAGGGGGCATGAGGGCCGCCTTTTCCGACCCCTTCGTTCCATTCTATGCCGCACCAGCGCAGCGCCTCCATAATGTACTCTTCCGCGCCGGGAACATAGCGGTTCGAGTCGGTGTCCTCGATACGGAGTATGAATTCGCCTCCGAGTCTGCGGGCGAACAGATAGTTGTAAAGGGCCGTACGTACCCCTCCCATATGGAGCGGTCCGGTGGGGCTGGGTGCGAAACGCACCCGCGGTTTCATGTCCATTTATTCGATGTGTGTCGGGTTGATGGATTTTATCTTATGTTGTATTCCAGCCGGGCGGTAATCTGCGCTTTTTTGTTCTTGCTCGAAGTGTTCAGGTTGCCCATTGCGGAAAATTCCTCGTTCGAGTATGCACCATTGATTTGGAACACGCCCATGCGCGCCGACTTGAGCGAGCCCAGCCTGCTTCCGGCCTGATTGGCTATTTTTTCAGCCCTGAGTTTGGCGTCGGCCGTGGCTTTCTCTATCAGGGACAGCTTGAGGTCGTTGAGCTTTGTATAATAGTACGACGGCGCCCACGACTCTATCTGTACGCCTTGGGCTATCAGCGAGGATATTTCGCGGGAAATGTTTTCGACCGCTTCCACGTTGGTGGACTCTATGCTGAACTCTTGTCGCAGCTCGTAGCCGGTATCGCGCTGGCCGACATAGTTGCCTCCGCTGTAAACCGGCTCGGTTGTCTTGTTCACGTTCACGAACATGAACAGCACTTCCGATGCGGGAATTCCCTTGTCCGTTATATAGCGCTGTACTTTGGCCTTGTTCGCTTCGAGTTGCCGGTAGCCCGCCTCTACCGAAGGATTCTGAACTACCAACCAACCCCTCCATACTATAAGGTCGGAAGTGAACTCCTGCTCCCCGATACCTGTTACTGTCACGGTTTTCTGTGCCTTGTATTTGTATCTGTAAGCGCTGCCGAGCACGATGCAGCAGATTATCAGCGCCACGCCGATAGTCAGATAATTGAGCCACCTTTTCATAATTGACGCATTGGTTTAATTTAAAGCACTCTAAACGTTGAACAAAAAGTGCATTATATCTCCGTCCTGTACCGTATATTCTTTGCCTTCGATTCCGATTTTTCCCGCTTCCCGGCAGGCCTTCTCGCTTCCGAGGGTTACGTAATCGTCGTATTTTATCACTTCGGCCCGGATAAATCCGCGCTCGAAGTCGGAATGTATGATTCCTGCGGCCTGAGGAGCTTTCGTGCCGCGGGTAAACGTCCAAGCACGCGATTCGTCCGGACCGGTGGTAAAGTACGTCTGAAGGTCGAGCAAATCGTATGCCGCGCGGATAAGGCGGCTTACTCCCGAGTGTTCCAGACCGAGTTCGGCAAGAAACATCCGCCTTTCCTCTTCGTTTTCGAACTCCGCTATGTCGGCCTCCGCTCCGGCCGCGACGACGAGCAGTCCCGCGTTTTCTCCCTCTACGGCCTTCCTGACCGCCTCGACGTGCTCGTTACCGGAGGCGGCGGACTTTTCGTCCACGTTGCACACGTATAGCACCGGCTTGTCGGTAAGGAGGTTCAGGTCGGGCAGGAGTTTTTTGTCTTCCGGAGATATGCTTACCGTACGGGCCGCGCGGCCTTCTGACAGAGCCGTTTTGTACAGTTCCAGTATTTCCCACTGCCGCCGGGCGAGCTTGTCGCCTCCGGTCTGGGCCTGCTTCTGGATTTTCCCGATACGGCCGTCAATCGTTTCGAGGTCTTTGAGCATAAGCTCGGTGTCGATAATTTCCTTGTCCCGCACGGGGTCTATCGAACCGTCCACATGGGTTATATTGTCGTTGACGAAGCAGCGCAGTACGTGAATTATAGCATCCGTATTGCGAATATTCGCCAGAAACTTGTTGCCCAACCCTTCGCCTTTGGACGCCCCTTTGACCAGACCGGCGATGTCCACTATTTCCACCGTGGTCGGCACCACGCGTTTCGGATTGTCTATTTGCGCGAGCCGTACCAGCCGTTCGTCGGGCACGGTTATCACCCCTACGTTGGGCTCTATCGTACAAAAAGGAAAATTCGCCGCCTGCGCTTTTGCGCTCGAAAGGCAGTTGAACAACGTCGATTTGCCTACATTCGGCAGTCCGACTATCCCGCATTGGAGGGCCATAGAGAATCCGTTGAGGTTTATAGTGCAAATATAACCCTTTTGTTTGTAATGTATGCGGATAAACCTTAACTTTGAGGGTTAAAGCAAGAACGAGCAAGTATGGGTTATTCGGACATGGCCGCGGAATTGGGGCGCCTACAGCGGATAGCGAAGGGGTGGGCCGCGGCAGGCAAGATGGATATAATAGAGCGCGACCTCGTGTTGCAAAGGCTCAAGGAGCTGTATGAACAGGTGCTTTTTTCCGAGGCGACCTCGAAGGCGGGGGGTCTTTACGTAAGACGAGCCGCGGTTCCTTTGGAGCCCGCGGAGGAAATAGAGGAGTTCAATGCGACCGCCGTGCACAAGCCCGCATCGGAAGACGCACTCACGGAAATAAACGAGGCGGCGTCTGCGGAAACGGAATATTTCGCGCCGGCTTCTCCGCTTTCGGCCTGCGAACCGCAACGGCCCTCCGAAGGCGCTGCGCTTTCTTTCGTGCAGGACGACATGCCGCGCGCGGAACCGGCCGGTCGTCATCCGCTCGACAAGCAGGCTATCCGTTCTCTTTATGAAAGCGATGAGCCGGTTTCAACGGCGGAAGCGGCTCCCAGTATACGGTGGTCCGTCGGCATAAACGACCGTTACCTACTTATACGCGACCTTTTCGCCGGGGATGCCGGGGAGTGCGACCGCACTCTGGAAGACATCGACCGGATGTCCGGAATGAACGAGGCTCTCGTCTACATAGCCGACCGCTACGACTGGAATCCCGACAGCGAAGGAGCGCGTATGTTCGTGAGGCTGCTCAACGCGCGGTTTTCCTAAAAGCCGCCGGTTATGGCCAGACTTTACATCGTTCCCACTCCTGTCGGCAATCTGGACGATATGACTTTGCGTGCGATACGCGTATTGGAGGAAGTCGATTTCGTACTTGCCGAGGATACCCGCACCAGCGGATTTCTGCTCAGGCATCTGGGAATTTCCAAGCCTATGGTTTCTTTCCATAAGTTCAATGAACACGGCACGGCGGCACGTATAAGCGAACGTATAGCTGGAGGGGAAAGCGCCGCGTTGGTTTCCGATGCCGGTACGCCCGGCATTTCCGACCCCGGTTTCCTTCTGGTAAGACAGTGCATCGGCGAGGGGGTGGAGGTGGAGGCGCTGCCCGGAGCTACGGCCTTCGTTCCGGCGCTCGTAGAGAGCGGGCTTCCTTCCGACAGGTTTTGTTTCGAGGGATTTCTTCCGCAGAAGAAAGGCAGGGCGGCCAGACTGGCGGCATTGGCCGAAGAGCCGCGCACAATGATTTTTTATGAATCGCCGTTTAGAGTGGTAAAGACGCTCGAACAGCTTTCGGCCGTTATGGGTCCCGAAAGACCTGCCTCCGTATCGCGCGAGCTTACCAAGAAATTCGGCGAAACCCTGCGCGGCACTCTGGCCGGACTCGCCGGCCATTTCCGCGAACGGGGCACTAAAGGGGAATTCGTCATTGTGGTGGGAGGCAAAGGTTGCCGCGCAGCCGAGCCGACCGAATCGGAAAACGATAAAAACTTATGACCGGTTTCGATACTTATAAGAACTTTTTTAACAAGCCCTTACATTATATAAGGGAAAAATTCGACCTGGCGGCCGACAGTGCCGTACAGAATGAGGTTATAGAGAACGTCACCAAGGGAGTGGAGTTCAGGGGGACCAACCTTTGGGTGCTTATTTTCGCGGTATTCATAGCTTCTCTGGGCCTGAACGTCAATTCCACGGCCGTAATCATAGGCGCTATGTGCGTATCGCCGCTTATGGGACCTATCATAGGCATCGGGCTTTCATTGGGAGTCAACGATTTCGAGTTGATGAAGAAGGCATTCCGCAATTTTCTGCTGATGATAATCGTAGGCATCCTCACATCGACCGTATATTTTATGATTTCTCCTCTGAGCAATGCCCAGAGCGAGTTGCTTGCACGTACTAATCCTACCACCTATGATGTCCTTATAGCCTTTTTCGGCGGTCTGGCCGGTATGGTGGCCCAGACGCGCAAGGACCGCACCTCGACCGTTATTCCCGGCGTGGCCATAGCTACAGCTCTGATGCCTCCGCTGTGCACGGCGGGATACGGGCTCGGAACCGGACAGCTCAAGTTTTTCTTCGGGGCCTTTTACCTGTTCATAATCAACGCCGTTTTCATAGCGATGGCGTCATATCTGGTAGTGCGTTTTCTGCGTTACGACAAAAAGGTGTTTCTCAACAAGGCGAAGGAAAAGAGGGTGCATATGTATATGAGCACCATTGCAATCCTTGCGCTCGTACCGAGCATTATCCTGAGTTTCAGAATAGTCAATCAGACGGTATTCGAGCAGAACGCCGACCGTTATGTGGCTTCGGTGTTCCAGTTCAGCAAAACGATGATAGTAAATTACGACAAGCGTTACAAATCCAACGGCAAAAAGTCCGTAATAGACGTGAAGCTGGTGGGGGAACCTTTGTCCCAAAATGTTATCGACAATGCCCGCTCTCTTATGGGCGACTACGGATTGCGGAACACCGAGTTGGTTATCCGGCAGGCCGACGTGGTGGAGAAAGTCGATTTGGCTACCATTCAGAAAAGCTACTATGAAATACTCGAGGAAAAGAACGAACTGATAGCCGGACTCGAGAACAGGCTGTCGCGGCTTACGACTGCGGATACCATGTCGGTACGGGATATTTCGCACGAAGTATGCCTCGTGGCCGACAATATAGCTTCCGCGTCGCTTTCCAAGCATGTCACATACGACAGTCAGGGCGAGCCGAAAGATACGGCGGTAGTATGCGTCATACATCCTGTCGACAGGAATGCGCGCATCGACCTTACCCGTGTCGACCGCTGGCTGAGGGCGCGTACCAAAAATTCCAATATCAGAATATATACCGAGTAAATTGGGCGCATCCGGAAACAGAGCAGGATTTTGGTTCGAAGTCAGATACCGTCTGCTTACATGGACGTGCAAGGCCGTGGGACTGCTGCCGTCGTGGTTCTTGTATCATGTTCTTGCCGACATAATTTATTTTTTCGTCTATCGGGTGGCGCGCTACCGCCTGAAAGTGGTACGGACGAATCTGGCCAATTCTTTCCCGGAGAAAGACCTCGACTGGTTGCGCTCCGTGGAGCGACGGTATTACCGGCATCTTTCCGAACTGTTTATAGATACGATAGACTTGTCGAGCATAAGCCGCCGCGGCCTGCGCAGGCGTATGACCTTCGTCGGACTCGACGAGCATCTGCGCCGTACGGAAGGACAGGACTGGATTGCGGCCCTGTCGCATTACGGCTCGTGGGAATATTTCGGAGCTTATGCCATGAACTGTCCGGGAGAGTGCATAGGCGTTTACAGTCCTCTGCACAGCAGGGTGTTCGACCGGTTCTACCGCGACGTGCGTACCCGTTTCGGTCTGGTTCCCGTTACCAGAAACACGTTGCTCAGACATGTGTTGCGCACTCGGGCCGCGGGAGGACCGAAGATGAGCATAGGCATGATAGCGGACCAGTCCCCGCCGTTTTTCGAAATAAACCATTGGTATCGTTTTCTCAACCAACCCACGCCTTTTTTCTGGGGAATAGAAAAAATGGCCGTCCGTTTCAACATGCCGGTGTATTTTATGCAGGTACGCAAGACGGGACGCGCCAGATACGAAGGAGAGTTCAAAATGATTTATGACGGTCGCGAACCGGTGGCCGAGTTCGAGATAACGCAGCGTTATGCCGATGCGCTGGAGGCGCTTATTCTTCGCCAGCCGGAATTGTGGATGTGGTCGCACCGGCGTTGGAAGCATACGCCGCAGACCGTCGTGCCTACATTGCGTACGCGTCCCGCCGAACAGTGACGCGAATATTATATGCCGACAGCGAAGGTCGTTATACTCAATTGGAACGGCAGGGGCTATCTCGAGAGGTTCCTCCCGGAAGTCATTGCCGCGACCGAGCCTGAAATCGAGATTGTCGTGGCCGACAACGGGTCGGACGACGGGTCGCCGGAACTGCTGGCGTCGGCGTTTCCTTCCGTCCGGGTAATTGCCTTGGATAAGAATTACGGGTATGCCGAGGGATACGACCGGGCTTTGGAGCAGGTCGAAGCCGATTACTTCATTCTTCTCAATTCGGATGTCCGGCCTTCGCTCGGTTGGTGCGGACCACTTGTGAAGGCTCTCGAAGAGGATGAAAAACTGTTCGCCGTGCAGCCCAAAATCCTTTCGTTCGCCGAGCCGGGCAGGTTCGAGTACGCCGGGGCTTCGGGAGGATTCATAGACATGCTCGGCTATCCCTTCTGCCGGGGCCGGATTCTTTCGACCGTCGAGTACGACCGTGGACAGTACGATGTCCCGCGCGACGTGTTTTGGGCTTCGGGGGCGTGCATGGCGTGCCGCGCTTCGGTTTTCAGGAAACTCGGGGGATTCGATGCGGATTTTTTTGCACACATGGAGGAAATAGACCTATGCTGGCGTGCGCAACTCGCCGGATACAGGAATGCCGTAAGACCGGCATCGGTGGTCTGGCATGTGGGAGGGGGAACGCTTCCGAACAACTCGCCGCGAAAGATATATTTTAATTTCCGCAACAATCTGGCGATGTTGTACAAGAATCTGTCGAGGTGGCATTTTCGTGCGGTGCTTCCGTTCAGAATGGTTCTCGACGGAGCTTCGGCGGCCGTGTTTCTCCTGCAGGGCAAAGGAGGTTTTTTCCAAGCCGTACTGCGGGCGCACAGGGATTTTTACCGTTGGCGCGGCAAGCTGCGGCACGAAAGGGTCGCCATACAGGCTTCGGCCGTAGCCCGGCCGGCGGATTATTACAGAGGCTCCGTGCTGCTGCGCTATTTTTTCGGGAAACGCCGTTTCGGTAACATGCTGTGACCTTTATTCCTTGAAACACGTTACGGGCCTGCAATTTACTTCCCGTATTTCCTTGTCGGTCGGCAGTACGCGGGAAGACATGAACTTTACGAAGTCTTCCGTTTGCGCATCGGTCAGCGGTGCGGGGTAGCTCATCAGCAGGAGGTCGTGCGGGTGAGCCTCCTCTCCGGCCAGATAGGAGGGATGCACGTATGTGTAACAGCCATTGGCCTTGAATCCGAGGCGCTCGTAAAATCCCTTGCGCCGACAGGATATTTCATCTTCCGGCGGGTCTATTTCGAGAATTACGGTATGGTTCGGATGATGTTCCATAAGTTCCTCCATAAGGCGGGACCCTATATTGCGGCCGCGCATTTCCGGCCGCACGGCCAGATGCTCCACATAAACGGCTCGGTCGTAGAGCCAGAAGAACAGCAAGCCTTCGAACGTGCCGTCGTCAGCGACGGCTATATAGGGATTATAACCTTCGCGGTTCATTATTTCGGCCTGCTGTTCTGGCGAACGTTTTTCGTGGGCCGGAAAGCTGCTTTCATACAGGCTCCATGCCTGTCGCCACAGCGGGCTGTCGGTATCCGTAAGATTCAGTCGCATAATTGCAATAGGTTTTAGCCGGTTTCGGTTTTTGCATGCCGGCCTGTAACGGCGACACAACGCATGCCGGAAAACGTCCCGGCGTTTAAAAGAACTAACCCGTGTCGGACAGGGACAGGGGTTAGCGTACTGTTTGTTGAGCCATCGGGATTCGAACCCAAAACGACAGAACCAAAATCTGCTGTGTTACCGTTACACCATGGCTCAATGGAGCGGATATTTCCGTTTCGGATGCAAATATAAGGCAATTTACGGATAAATCGCATACTAAAGTTTTGCTCCGATACCTATCGGTCCGGCCCGGCTTATGCCGTAATATAAGTTTCCGCACGAAACCGGGCGGATGCCTTTCTGCCGCGGCGGTTATTCCGCAAATGCCTCTTTTTCGCTCGGCGGCCGGGAATAACCCGGCCGAATTTCGAGATGCTCCGTCGGGAAATACGGCGGACCGATTACTTTCCGCAGCATGGACATTAAAAAATCCGGGCATCTTTTACGATGTGTGCAAAACTTGTGGTCAATATAACCGTTTGTCCGTCTTTTATTTGGTTGTCCGGAAAATAATCCGTACCTATGTCAAAATATCGGGGTCGTCCCTGTTGTCGCCGCATTCGGCATCATCGGCTCGAATAACATACATGTATATGTCAATAGGCAGCCGGTTTATTATAGGTTTGAGGTAGGGGATGAATATAATTTACAGCGCTGGAATAGTGATAATCTTTTAAGTAAGCACGACCGTAAATATACGCCCTTATTTATAGATTTATACGACGATTCCAATCAGAGCTATTATATAAAATATTTCGGCAATTTGGATGGGCGCAACCCGGCTTTATATCCAAACGACGATATAAGCATTAAATGGGCTTTTATTCTGGAAAATATTGCATATTCATGCCGGAACATAAAAGAGGTAAAGGAACGGGTCGCTGCAATCGAAAGGGACGAACGCATCCTCGAAGAATTTTTCAAGATATATTTAGAGAATAATTTGTAAGCCGAAATACTATGTTTAATAAAATTAGTGCCGTAATATTTCTGTTGCTGTCGACTTGGGCTTTTGCCGGATGCGATTTGGAGGGTTGCAGCGGAGAACCGGAGCCGGACGTTTATAAATTAATTAATGGAAGCGGGCAGAAAATCGCCATTGCGGTTGATGACCGGGAGGAGGTATTCCCCGACTCACTTGTTCTATTTGACGGCGAAAGTTACCAGTGGATTGCGCCGTATACCTATGCGCCGCCTTTTGATATAAGGAAAAATAAATTCTACATCTATTTTAACGACGCTATATTGATAAGAGGCTGAGACTTCCCCGACGACAGGAATATTTCCATTCAGTCGTCCTACGAACCGGCAGGCGGAATCCTTACCTTTACTTTCACCGAAGCCGATTACCTCTACGCCTTGGAGCATGGAACCCCGGTCGGCCCTGCATAATCACGGTTAAATAAAACTTCTTTTTCGGCCGGGCGTTTTTCACCTGAAAAGCGCAGATGCCGTTAAACGCCCCCGCCTTCCGGATAACACACCCGTTATCCGCTGCCATTGTATTCCGGAAAGGAAGCTCTGACCGCAGCTTGCATCGCCCTTGTCTTATTTGTCGAATATCAAGACCGATTTATGTATCTGTGTAATAGAATATTCACGGATTATTCACTATATTGGGCAAAGATTGACATTTTATTCGAGGAAAATTTTATTCCGAACTCAACCCGAAAAATACATACAGGCCATGCTACGCACAGCGAAAATTATTCATGCGGTTATTCTGACGAGCTTTTTCACCGCTTTTCTTTACGGCTGCACTCAAAACAAGGAACCGGATTTGCCGCAGCCGCTTCCGCCGGAGCCGTATCTGGAACTGAAAAACGAACTGCTTCCTTTCGGCGCTTCGGGCGGAAGCGCGGAAATAGTATTTTCTACCAACGAGGCGTGGCGCATAGTTACGGAGTCGGAGCCGGACGACGAGGGCGGCTGGTTTTCCGTCGAGCCGCTGTGCGGCGATGCGGGCGAGGATATGACCGTTACGGTCGGCGCCGAGGCGAACGAGCTTTACGAGCCGCGCGGTTTTACAATCCGCATAAGGAGCGAGTCGCTCGAGGCGAAAATAGAGGCCGTACAGCTTAAAAAGAATGTTATCCTTCTGGGAGATAACCGTATCGAAGTGTCGGCCGACGAGCAGACGCTTTCCGTGGAGGTGCGTTCCAATGTAGATTACGGCATAGAAATCATCGAGGGCGGAGAATGGATAGGCGAGGCTCCGTCCGCCCGTTCCGGGGGATTGAAAACCGGCGAGCATGCATTTTCGATAGCGGCCAACCCTTCCGAAGCGGAGCGCGAGGGGGTGATTGTTTTCCGGGATGAAGGTTCGGACTTGAGCGACGAGCTTCGGGTGGTTCAGGCCGGGTGGGTGGACCCCGACCCGCAGCGTACGGCGCTTGCCGCAATCTACGATGCCGCGGGCGGAAGCGGCTGGACGCGTAGCGACGACTGGTGCACGGACAAGCCGCTCGGAGAATGGTACGGAGTGGAAACGGACGGCGAGGGCAACGTAACGGCCCTGCGGTTGGCGGACAACGGCCTTTCGGGAACCGTTTCGGACAAAATCGCTTCCCTCGTCCGCCTCCGGCATCTGGATTTGAGCCGGAATACGCTCCGGGGAGAAATCAGCACCAACGTGGCGGGGGAAATGGTCAGCAGCCTCGACGGCCTGACGGAGCTGGAAACCATCGACCTTAGCCATAACCTTCTGGAAGGGTACGTTCCCGACAACTGGGGCGACCTTCCGCAGTTGGCGTACGTGAACCTGTCGTTCAACCGGATTAAAAGCTGGTTCCCTTACTGGGAAGGGCTTTTCAGAAACGGCCGCACGGCCGACCTTATCCTCAACAATAACAGTTTTTACGGCAGTATTCCCGCGTATTTCCAGAACCTTCCGGACTGGGACCGGCTGGCGCTTCAGGTAATCCGGCAGGACTACGAAGGCGGGGGAGGGCTGGAATACGACCGGGATATACATTTGCCCGACTTTACGTTTACCGACCTGCGCGACGGCAGCCGGAAAAGCATCCGCGATGTTTACGGCGCGGGGAAGATGACGATGCTGTTCAACTGGGACCCCACGCAGCCGGAATCCGAGGCGCTGGCCCGCACCGACATAAGGCGGTTCCATACGCTGTTCGGCGCACAGGGTTTTTCGGTGGTGGCCATTACTCCCGAAGGCGACGAATACCGCGAGGCCGCCGAGCAGTACGTCCGCGGACACGATGTGCCGTGGGCGGTGGTCTGCGATTATGCCGACGTCGGGGGCCGTAGAATCGTGCTTCCGGCATATCCTTATCCGAGCTATCTGCTGCTCGACGGAACAGGCAGGGTTATGTACGATATATTCGTGGGAACCCACTGTCCGACCAATATTCCGGGAGAGCCTTCCACGGTGGATTTTACGGCCCGGCCGTTCCAGCATACCGACTGGCTTAATTCCGTTTTCAATGCGACCTTGGGCTTGAGCGGATACGAGAGTGCGGACTATTCGATGGACAAGCGGTACGAAACCCTGCAAACCGCCACCCGCGGGCAGGGAGTAAATATCGTGCTTATAGGGGACGCGTTTACGGATATAGATATGGAAACGGGATTCTACCGCCAAGTAATGGAGTTTGCAATGGAATCGTTTTTCGCTCTGGAGCCGTACAAGACCTACCGGGAATACTTCAATGTTTATATGGTCTATGCCGTATCGCGGGATTCATATGTTCGCAAAAGCGGCGGCAGCACGGCGCTGGGGGTTAAGCCTGGCAGCCATTCGGGGGGAATCGACTACTACGAGCCCGTATTCAGAAGATTGCCCGATTACTACTATCTTCCGGTCGCTCCTGGCATTAAGGTATCTGCCGTGGGGATTGTCATCAATAATTTCAGTGGCGGCCTGGCTTATTTGCAATCCGAAGTAATGGGTCCTAACTATGGTTTTTCGGGGTATATTTATGGCGGCCGGGGAAGCTCCAGAGGTGTTTTTGTCCATGAAACGGCAGGGCATGCTTTCGGACTGCTGGCCGACGAATACGAAAGCAGTGAGGGTAATCCATTGACGGGAGAAATTACGGAATCCGAAAAAAGCAGATTGAGGACCGCCCAAAACAAAGGCTGGTATTTGAACGTATCTCTGACGGCCGACCCCGAGCAGGTTTACTGGTCGCATTTGATAGGGCATCCGCGCTATCCTTATGTCGGTGTTTACGAGGGCGGCTATTATTTTAATTTCGGCGTATGGCGTTCCGAATATAAAAGCGTGATGAGGGATAGTAAAAATGTTGCTTATTTCAACGCTCTTAGTAGGGAGCTTATAGTCAGGCATATTATGGAGCTGGCAGGCGAGGAATACTCGTTCGAGAATTTTTTGGCAAAGGACAGCGACGAAGGTCGGCTCGGCCCGAACCGGTGGAGAATAAGGACGGAGGATGGCCGTACGCCTTACAGGCATTCGCCGCCCGTAATGGCGCCTTAGGCCGCCGGATATAATTTTGAATGCACTCGTGCAGAATATTAACCTATTTACTAACCGATTAATTGTTAAAATTATGAAGAAATTATTATTTCTGGCTGCCGCGGTAATCGCCTTCGCCGGCTGCGGCACGGACGAGACGGCCGTTCCGGGAAGTCCGGACGGGCCGGACGCGACATTCGCGCCCCGTTTCTACGGGGCCGCCATGCTGGACGAAACCGCTCCCTCTACCCGCGGGGTGGCGCAGTCCATGAAAGTCTGGAGCAAACCTATGGCTGCGGAACATCTTACCGTAAAGTTCCTGAACGGAACCGAGCGTTACCGCGAGTTCGTAAAGGATGCGGCCAAAGAATGGGAAAAGGCCGCCGGAGTCCGGTTCAATTTCGTAGAGAGCGATGCCGACGCCGTAATTCGCATCGGATTCGACTATGTGCCGGGGATGATGTCGAGCTGGGCGCTGACCGGTACGGACCATATGCAGGTTTACGACCGGCAGACGGAGGCTACGGTGCATTTCGCACAGTGGCGCCGCGCATCCAACAACCAGAAGCGCAGCGACGTGCTGCGGGCCTTCGGGCAGGCGCTGGGGCTGGAGCTGGAGTTCCGCCACCCGACATTTCACCCGGCATGGATTACCGACCAAAACGGCAATATCGACGAGGCTAAAATCCGGGAATACTGGGAGAACGAGCTGGCCGGATATATTTCGTGGGAGGAGCTGAAAAAGGTCGTGCTGGACCCGCTCGCCGACAATGCCTTTTTCGTTACCGCCAGCGATAATTACGACCAACAGTCGGTGATGAACTGGCCGTTCTACGAGATGATAGCCGCCAATATCCCGCCCATAGAGTTCGACGAGGACTATAAAACCGAGCTGTCCGTCGAAGACAAAAGGTTTATCCAGAGTTTATACGGAGAGTCTTTCAATGGAATTCCTTCTGATGAATACTTGTTCCCATTAATAGAATTAGACTTTACGGGCACATCGGTCACTATCGACCTCGCTACTTCCAAGAACCTGTTTGTATTCTGGGATAAGGAAGCCGGGGTAGGCGAGCATTTCGACCTGCCTACGGATACCACGAGGATGGATTCCGTAAGGCTGGCCCATACCTTTCCGGATGCCAAAACCCGCCATATCGTTATTGCGGAAAAGCTGAAATACGGGCAGGCGGTGCCTTCGGAAAGCCGTGCGCTGTTGAAATTCGACTTCGATTCCGGAAACTATGCGGAAAATATCGACATCAAACCCTTAAACAAGGCGTTGTGGTATGTGCGGATTATCGGAGGAGGGAGCTTTAAAACCCGGAATTTCAACTTTACGGGCTACGAGGGCCTGAAGGAGCTTTACTTGGTGCAGACGCTCGATTCGAGGCTTACGGTCGATAACTGCCCGAATCTGGAAGTGGTTGCCACGAGCCGGTTTATAGACGTGCCGCCTAATGTAAAAGGCCCGTTCATGACGACTCCCGTCGGCGAACCGGTGGACGGCATTTATCCGGGAGTGGACGGGCCGGTGGCCGAGTGGGACGACGCAGTAATCGGCAGGCCTATCGTCATTGCCCAGTGGCCCGATGCCGCCGAGTATAATCATTCGCTGAGCGAGCGGAACGGAAAGGGGATAACCATACAGAACTGTCCGAAACTGAATACAATCAGTCTGGAGCATACCAGAATCACCGGTATAAAGTTCGACAACCTGCCCAATCTGAAGTATATCTACCTTTCGTCGATGCCGAGCTATATAGTTGGAGGCAGCCTTTTGCGCAACAACGACGGGGAATTTCTGTGCCGCGCTTTCAGCACTCTGAACATGAGGCCGAGCAGCAAACCGGGATTGATACTGCTGCGCGGAGTTTCCACGGTCAATAACAAAATTCCGCGCTCGTTCGTCAGCGTAAGCATAAATATAAACCGGCTGAACGAAATCAACACTCTGACAAGCAACAAGAACTGGAGAGTGGTATGGGATTCGGGATGCAGTCCGTTTATCCCGATTAAGACTCTGGAGCCGATGGAATAAAAGCCGTTGAATTTTCCGTTTTCGGACTGAAACGACTGTAAACGGGACTTGCATAATGGGTTTGAATTACATTCAAACCCATTTTTAAGGGCGCCCTGTTTGCGAAGAACGAGACCGCCTGCAATTTCATTGCTTCCGCTCCGAAATTCCCCGTAACAGGATACTCGGCGAGTTTTCAGTGAATCCTATTTTCAGACGGTATGCGATAAAACGCAAGCAGCGCAACTTATCCGTTGCGCTGCTTGGCCTGTAATTGCCTCAAAATGCGTTAGAACGCCGTAAAATGAGGCTCAGTATTCCTCTTCATTAAAGAAGAAATCGTCCTTGCTGGGGTAGTCGGGCCAGATGTCTTCTATACTTTCGTAAATGTCGCCCTCGTCTTCTATTTCGTTGAGATTCTCTATTACTTCCAAGGGAGCGCCCGAACGTACGGCATAATCTATCAGTTCTTCTTTCGTGGCGGGCCACGGAGCATCTTCGAGTTTGGATGCCAATTCTAATGTCCAATACATAACATCCTTGTTTTAAGGCAGTTAAAAATCAAGCCCGTGTTTTCCGAGTCGCAAAAATACAAAATTTATTTAAAACCCCCTAATGCCGCCTTCCGGGTCGGGCGACTCGCGGGCGGATACGTTACGGATTGCCGGACGGTTACGGCCTGCTTCCCGGCTGCGCTGCACGACCCGGCGTATCCGTGTATGTCGGTCGGCGGGAAGCGACCCGGTCGGACAACCGCGGCCCGGGTTCCGCTCCCTACGGTTTCCAGACGATTTCTTCCACTCCGAGGCGCGTGGCCAGAACCCGGGTTGCGGAATAAAGGTAATCCGACAGCCGGTTCAGGTATATGAGAGCCTGTTCGGGAATGCCGTGCTCGGCCGAAGCCTGAATTGCCCGGCGTTCGGCCCGGCGGCATACCGTGCGGCACACGTTGGCCAGCGACACCAGCGGATGTCCGCAGGGAATGGTAAAGGAGCCTAACGGCGGAACCGATGCGCACATTTCGTCGATGCGCCTTTCGAGCCTCTCGACATTCTGCGGCCCGAATCCTTCGAGTGTCCTGCCCGCGTTTTCACTGCCGGCAAGCAATGCCTGAACATACATCAGGTCGCTCATTATGTCGGCTACGTCGCCGTGCAGGTCGTCGAGTTCGTCGCCGTTCAGACCGTCGTAAAGGCATCCCAGGACGGAAGTCAGCTCGTCCGCCGTGCCGTACGCCTCGACGCGCGAATCGTATTTCGGAACCCTTTGCCCTCCTATAAGGGCCGTAGTCCCCTTGTCGCCGGTTTTGGTGTAAATTTTCATATCGTTACAGTTCTATGTGCTGTCTGTAAAGCCCGCGGTCGTAAAAGAACAGGAAAAATCCCCTGTTATCAATGCTCATGCCGTTGTGACGGCCGACGAGAGTTACCACTGTTTTCATTCTCCGTTTGCTTTCGCGGGGATAGAGTACGCACAGCACGTTTTTTCCGCTGCATATCTGTGCAGGATAGTTTTCCAGCTCGGATGCCGGTATCGCCGGAGTAAGTACGACCAGAGTACGTCCGGTTCCTATGGGGCGGTCGGCCGACGGGTCTATGACGAAATCCCCGTATCCGCCGCGCGTATAAAGATTCTGTATCTGCGAAGCGCGTATGGCGGATATGCCGCGCGCCGTCAGTTCGTCGTACAGGACCGTGTCGCTATCGGCTACATGCTTGACCATAAACACGTTCCGTACCAGCCTGTATGCAAACGGAGAGTGAACTCCATGCCCCCGGTAGTGCCTTACGTGGGTTAGCGTCTTGGAGTAGAGAAACGCCTTTACCACTCGTTTCTTGAAATTCCTGCGGTTATTCCTTTTCATTGCTTCCGAGCAGCTTTCCGGCGAGGCGGCCGGTCGAGAATGCGATTTGCAGGTTGTAGCCTCCGGTGTTGCCGTCTATGTCGAGCACTTCCCCCGCGAAATAAAGACCGCTTACAATTTTCGATTCCATGGTAAGCGGATTGACTTCCGCGAGCGACACGCCGCCGGCCGTAACCACCGCTTCCTCGAACGGACGGTAATCCGATACCGGCATCCGGAAATCCTTGAGCGCGGCGGCCAGAATCTCCGCTTTTTCCTCAGTGACGCTTTTGAATCCGTCCATAGCCCTTACTCCGGTCAGTTTGCAGAATGGAACGACAAGCGGTTTGGGAAGCAACTTGCGCATCAGGTCGGATGCGCGGGCGTCGGCGGGCAGGGCTTCCTTTTCGCGGGCTATGCGGGCCAGAATCGTATCGCGGTCGAGAGCCGGTTTGAGGTCGAGCGAAACTTCCACGTTCTGCCCTGCTATAAGAGCGTCCACCGCCCGCCGGCTCAGACGCAGAATGGCCGCTCCTTCCAGCCCCCGGCCCATAAATGCGACTTCCCCGAATTCTTCCGCCGCCGTTTCTTCGTCCGTGAGCAGCCGTGTCTTTACGTTTTTGAGCAGCAGTCCCTTCAAATAGGGAATCTCCTCGTACGTGCTTTCCAGCGCCACGAGTGCCGGCCTTATAGGTTCGATTGTGTGGCCCAACCGGTGAGCGAAAGTATAACCGTCGCCCGTGGAACCGGTGGAAGGGTAGGAGGCTCCGCCGGTGGCTATTATTATGCCGGGCGCGGTTGCACGCCGTATGTAACCCCGTTCGGTGCGGTAAACCGCTCCGTATATTTTGCCGCCTATGGCTATGACTTCCGTTACTTTCGTGTCGCATGCTATTTCGACCCCCGACTCGCGGCACCAGGCGGATAGGGTTTCCGCCACGTCCCATGCTTTTCCGCTGCGCGGAAACACGCGGTCGCCCTGTTCGACGGAGAGTTTCAATCCGTGCCGTTCGAAAAACCGCATGGTCGCCCGGTTATCGAAAGCGTCGAATGCCGGGGCGAAAAAATCCCCGCCTTGAGGTATAGCTGCAAGGAACTCCTCTTTCCCGCGGGTGTTCGTCAGATTGCATCTGCCTTTGCCGGTAATGCGCACCTTCCGGCCGGGCTTTTCCATTTTCTCCAGCAGCAGCACTTTGCGGCCGTTTTCGGCCGCCGTGCCGGCAGCCATCAGCCCGGCTGCTCCGCCGCCTATAACGATGAGGTCGTATTCCATCGATTGCAGTTTGCGGCAAAAATAGGAAAACAATCCGGAACCCGCTAATAAAAGCTGTTCCGCCCCCATGACCGGAGGACTATTCCATGCCGGTTAAAGTAAGGTCCGGAAGCGACTGGATGAAGACGAACAGTTTGTTTTCATCTTTGACATGCCGTATCTTTATGACTATGCGGACACGGTAAACCACTCCCGTGCCGACTTTGTCTTCTTCCGATGAATAGCTGATTATACGGTATTTACGTCGGCGTATCTCATCCATGACACGTTCGAGGTTGTGACGCTGCGCAGTTGTGAAAGTAAACATAATCGTGCGCATCCCCACACTCTTGAAGATAAGCGTAAGAAGTTCGAGGCCCGCCAGCGTAAGCAGGGTGGCTATCAGGCCGAGCGCGTACAAGCCGCCGCCGACCGCCATGCCGATGCCCGCGGTAGCCCACAATCCGGCTGCGGTGGTAAGTCCGCGTACGAACTGCTTCTGGAATATGATAGTGCCCGCTCCCAGAAAACCTATGCCGCTTACTATCTGGGCCGCCACGCGGCTCGGGTCGAGCGATACTCCCGGAGTGCCCAACACTCCGGCGAAGCCGTACTGCGAAACTATCATTATCAGCGCGCTTCCCAATGAAACGAGAAAGTGAGTGCGGAAACCTGCCTCCTTTGCACGATATTCCCTGTCCAGCCCTATAACGGCTCCGAGTACCCCGGCCAACACCAGCCTGAGTGTAAATTCCCACACCATACTATTGCAAAAACACGTTCCGAAATACAAAGTTAGTTTTTAGCTCTCTAAAAACAATTATAAATACCGGGCCGAAAACGGCTCCGCAGGCGCAATATAAGGAGTTTTTCCTATATTTGCGGCCGGATAAAAGGTTTGCGCCCATGTTGAGCAGAAGGTTCCTACGGATAAAGGTGGTAAAAGCCGTGTACGCACATTTGAAATCGGAAGCGCAGTCTCCGATGGTGTCGGAAAAAAATTTGACACACAGCGTCGATAAGGCGTACGACCTTTATCTCCAAATGCTTACCGTTATAGTCGATGTGCGGGATTACGCTCTCCAGCGTATCGAAATAGCCAAGGCGAAGAAACTGCCTACCGCCGAAGACCTGAATCCGAATACCCGCTTCGTGGAAAATGCGGCCGTATCTCAGATAGCCTCGGACAGACGGCTGTGGGACGAGGTAAAGAAAAAAGGCCTCGGATTTTCCGATTATCCGGAACTGATAAAGAGGCTTTACAACCGGATGACCGAAAGCGACTACTTTAAAAAATACATGTCCGCTTCGGAAAACGCTTACCGCGACGACGTACGTTTCGTGGCGTCGTTTTACCGGAATACCGTGCAGGACGACGAGTTGCTCGAATCGGTTCTTGAAGAACAGTCCATTCTTTGGGCGGACGATTTGGACTTTATTCTGGTGATGATACTCCGCACGCTGGAGGATTTCAGGGCCCGCCAGACTCAGATACCTCTTTTGCCCGAGTTCAAGAGCGAGGACGACGAGCGATTCTACCGCGACCTTTTCTACCGGACGGTTTCGGAATGGGATTCCTATTCGGCCTACATAGAGCGTTTCACGAGCAATTGGGATGTGGAGCGCATAGCTTTTCTGGATAATGTGCTGATGGCTACCGCACTGGCCGAACTTACAGGGTTTTCTTCCATTCCGGTGAAGGTAACGCTCGACGAGTACATAGAAATAGCCAAGTATTACAGCACGCCCGGCAGCGGCGTATTTATAAACGGAGTGCTGGACAAAATGGTGGACGCCCTGCGAGAGGAAGGACGCATAGAGAAAAGCGGTCGTGGACTGCTGGAATAGAATGTCGATGCGAGCCGGTTTAGCATGTGTTTTGTGTATATCGGCAGCGATGCTCGTTTCATGCGGGCACAGGCCCGTTTCCCGTACGGAACACGTTTCTCCGACCGGTACGCTCGTAGAAGTTTCGACAGCCCTTATCGCTGCCGGAGTGACCGATACGATAGACATGGGGCTTCTGCGCAGCGGAGAAACCGTTTCCCGGCAACTGCGCGTGCGGAATGCCGATTCGTTGCCTTTGGTTATTACCGGCGTGCAGACCGTATGCGGTTGCACGGTAGTCGAATATCCTTCCGTTCCGGTCAGACCGGGGGAGGAGGCGACGGTTACGCTCGGGCTGGATACGAGGGGCCTGCGCGGGTGGATATGCAAGTACGTCGGACTTAAAACCACTTTGTTCCCGGAAGGCCGGAAACTGGTAGTTACGGCCGATGTCCGCTGAGACGGTTTGCAGTTACGGGATTAAACGCTATATTTGCCGGTAGTATAATCACAAAAGTTTGAAAAAATGAATTTTATGGCTATTTTCTTGCAGGCTCCCGCAGGCGGAGGCGGCGGTTACAGTTTCATTATAATGATGGTGCTTATCTTTGTCGTGATGTGGTTTTTCATGATACGTCCGCAGCAGAAGCGCCAGAAAGAACTGACCAAGTTCCGCAATGCGCTTCAGCCCGGCCAAAAGATAATCACTGCCGGAGGCATCTACGGCAGGATAAAGGAAGTTAAGGACAATTACGTACTCGTGGAAATCGACAACAACGTGCATATACGCATCGACAAGTCGATGGTGATGAAAGACCCTACCGACCTCGCGCAGGGTTCGTCCAATTAGTCTGAGCGGGAATGTCAACGCCGGAACCTCAGTTCCGGCGTTTTTGCATGGTACGGCCGCCGGGCGGCTTACGTCATTCCGAGCCGGCGGAACATCTCCGCGTAGTACCGTGCCTTGTCTGCCAGCGGAAGCGGATACGCTCTCGACGAGGACGGCATCCGGTACAGGGCGAAATTTCGGTCGCCGCAGGCCCACTCCGTGGAACCTCCTATTGCCGGAACATCGGTATCCGTCAGCCCTGCCAGAGTTTCCGCTGCTTTCTGTCCGGTCGCCGCAATCGCCCGACAATCCGGCAGGAGGGACAGAACGGCTCCGAGGTCGAGAGGCTCGACAATCTGCAAGTAATTGTCCGAAGCGTTGCCGTGCAGCCGCCGTACCGCGCGGGCGGTATCCGTAAGAGCTATACCCCGTTCGGCGCAGAACTCGCGGATAGACGCTTCGTCGAAACGCTTCTCTCCCGCTATAAGGAAATAATCCTTGTCGGAATGAAAAACCAGTCCCATTATGCGCCACATGTCGTTAAGCGGGTTGGGATAGTAAAAATCCATAGCCCAACGCACTTTACGGGGCGGAAAGCTGCCGAGCATGAGCAGCCGTGCTTTCGGAGGAAGAAAAGGCTCCAACGGATGTACTTCCGTAATTAAAGTCTGCGTTTCCGGCATGGCGGCTACATTTCTTCGTATGCGTACCGTACGGCGCGGTTGAGTTGGGCGACGAATTCCCGGGCCGAACGGAAAGCATCCGCAGCATATTCCGTCAGTCCGTCGCTCAGCATGATTTCTTCCGGGACGCTTTTTTCCAGATAAAAATCTTTAAGGCGGATATACTTGTCATACGGTCCCTCCGGAAACCCCGCCGGATTACGCTTGAGCGAACTGTCGAGGCACAGCTCGAAGCCCTTCGCTTTTTTTATCGCTTCATCGAACTGCGCGCCGTTGTCGAATATCTCCTCCCGTACGCTTCGCAGGACTTTCGGCTCCGGACAGTACAACCCCGGCGAGAGCAGGTATCCGCCTTCCGGAGAACCGTCGTCTTTCCTGTGAGGAGGCTCGATATGGAAGTAGTATCCGGCCATTCCGGACTTTTTCCCTCCGGGACAAATATATGCGCCCATATAGGTTTTATAGGGCCTTTTGTCCCTGCTGAACCGGATGTCGCGGTATATACGGTATGTACAGTCGCGTACCGAAAGCCGGCTTACCGACGGCTCGAACGATGCTATGGCCGGTATCAGGCGCTCGACGACTTCCTTGAATTCGCTTTCGGCTTCACGATAAAAACTGCGGTTGCCGTCGAACCATTGCTTGTCGTTATTTTGCTGTAATGCGGTCAGAAAATCAATTACTTTTTTCATTTTTATTTCTCTATTCCGTTACAAATATAGTGCAAGTCGAGAGCAAAGGCAAGCTTGCTTGCACTTTGCCGAGGCGCAGCCTATATTATTAAAATATAGTGAAAGGTGAGGGCAACCGTGCGGGCTTGCACGCAAAGATTGCCGAACCGCCTCCTGTATTATTCAAATATAGTGAAAGGTGAGAGGCAAGCCAAGTTTACTTGAGCTTGTCCGAACCACCTCCTGTATTATTCAAATATAGTGAAGGCCGATAGCGGAAACAATACGTCTTGCGTATCGAAAGGGAAAGTAAAACCCTGCGTCCATATATCGGACGCAGGGCAAATGTTTTACTTCCGTTGTCGGAATCAGTTAATCCAACCTGCGGCTACTATAGCTTCGTAGTCCGAAAGTCCGGTGCAGAAGTTGAAGCAGTTGCCCCAGTTGGCTACGGCCGTAAACTCGTCCGGATAGTCGTTCCGCTCGTAAAGGTGCACTTTTTTCCCTTCGACCACGGTGTAGGGCGATTCGCCCGACAGATTTACATTATTGCGGAAAGCGAATCGAAAATCGTTCACTTTACGGCAGTCGTCGAATATATCGGCCGGGATGCTTTTCAGGTCGCAGTAAGAGAATACCTGATTGAACGATTCCACTTCGGTGCATCCTTCGAAGACTCCTTCCCCTATGGTTTCGAGGGCCGAAGAACTGCCGAACAGACCGGTAAATTTGGTGACCAGCGAACGGCCGGCGAACAGTCTGTCCGGAACGGCCTTCAGGGATGTGCAGGCGCGGAACGTACTGTAAAAACTGGTTGCCGAAGTGCAGTTTGCGAACAGTCCGGAGGGAATTTCTTTCAGGCTCGCACAACTGTCGAAGCAGTCGCGGAACTCGGTTGCCTTGGTTGCGAAGGCGAACAGATTTTCCGGAATGGTTTCGAGCGCGGTCTGGAAGAAGGCGTACCCGAATGTGGTTACTTCTGCGAATGAACCGTCGGTATCGCCCGGTATGCTTTTAAGGTTTATACATTTGTAGAATGCCCTTTCCATGGATTTTATATCGGTATTCCCCCAGTTGACCACTGCGGTTATGTACGACGGAGCGTCGCGGTAAGGATAGCTGAATTTGGAGTTGCCTCCGTCGATGTGTCCTACGCCACCGCTTATTACGGCCTGATAGACTCCGGCCTGCATGTAAACGTGTTGCGGCAGGTTTTCGGTCGGGTGGTCGGCTTCGGTTCCGTCGCCCCAGTCTATGGTGCAGTTGGTAAGGTCGCTCAGGGGCAGGATGGCGGTAACGCCTTCCTCGCCGCCTTCCGGTATGGTAAGTTCGATTACCATGGCTCCGGCATTGGCCCATGCTTCCTGTTTAACCGCTACGGTACGTTCGTCGTAATTATAATACTGCTTGTTTCCCGCGAAAATAAGTATTTGGGCTTTCGGAGTGTTGGCCGAGCGGTTGGCCGGAGCGGTTACGGTCAAAGTATTTCCGGTACGTTCGAGCGTGAACCACGCATTGTCGCATTCGTAGCTCCAGTCATCGGCATTGGCGATTGTCACCGCAACGGTTTCAGTGCCTCCTTCGTCCGGAAACTGCACGGAGGATTTGTCCACGCCCACGGATACTTTCGGAGCCGCTTCCTGCGACAGGGGTATTTCGGCCTCGACGGTGTTCTCGCCTTCGCCGCAGGTAATGATAAGCGTTCCGTTCTTTGCTTGCGGTATACGGTTTTCCGGCGCGGTGACTATCACTTTGTCCCCGACTTTCGAAGCCGTGAAATTATCGGAAACGGTTTTGCGAATAGTCCAGCGTTCCCGGTTGGTGGACACGGAGATTTCGGTCTGTCCGCCGGAGAAAGGGAAGTGTACGCTCTGTGGTTCGACGCTTACTTCCGGGTCGGGAGTGGGCTGTTGGGAAATGGAGAGCACGCACCGTGC
>DBFWXZ010000010.1:0-298714 GCA_048214935.1 Tidjanibacter sp. | reverse complement strand
TAAATTTTTTTTAATAACAATCCGAAAGGGGCGTATTTTAAAACATTCGGTTTTTTCTCCCGAATCCCGCAGAATCCCGTTGGAGATCGGTATATGGCGTGTTTTCGAATTGAAAGTTGCGGGTTGTCGGGAGCGTTTTATCAACCGCTGTCAAATGCGGTCCGGGAGGGTTTCGAACCTGCTCTGAATCCCTTTAATATATAGGTGGTGTCGGACGTTTTTGCCGAACCGGGTGCAGTTCGGTTTTGGCTCCGGTCGACTTTTTGTTATCTTTGCATTCAAAAAGGTTGCGAAAATATGTCAAAAAGCCGCTGCTGCCTGCTGTTCCTTCTGCTGTCGAGTCTGCAGGCCGTGGCCCAGTCTCCCGACGACGATTACTATCCCTATGCCGAACGCGAGGAGCGGCGCGACGTGCTCACGACCGATTCCGCGATTTTCTACCGCGCTGTGCAGGGTGTTTCGGACCTCTACGGCGACCATACCGACTTTAACCTGCCGCAGGTGGCGCGAAAACGCCGCGGACTGGATTACCGCGCCTCACGCACTTCGCTTTCGGGCGTGGAACTGCCGTATCGTTACTTTTCGCTGCTGCGCCTGCTGGGGGCGGAGGAGACCCGCTGTGGGGGACTTGCCGCGCTGCCCGGGGTGTGGAACGGCGCAGGTGGCGCAAGGTCGTTCCGCTTTCCGGAAGGGGAGCCGCTGCAACCAGGCTTCGTTTCGGTGCGCTTCACCGACCGCAACTACCTTTTCGGCGCCAAAGCCGCAGCATCGAAGACCTTCGGCAGCGGATGGAGCCTTTCGGCCGCCGCCGATGCTCGCACGGGCCGCGACATGCACGTCGAAGGGGTCTTCACCAACGCCCTGACCGCCGGACTGCGCCTTGCGCGGCGTTTCGGCGAAGGGCATGAACTTGCCCTGCTCTGCATCGTGCCGCCCTCGGCGCGGGGCACGCGCCTCTCCTCCTCCGAGGAGGCTTTTTCGCTGACGGGCGACCGTCTCTACAACCCCGCCTGGGGCTTTCAGGACGGCCGGGTCCGCAACTCCCGCGTGCGGCGCGAGACGGTGCCGCTGGCGGTCGTCGCCTATGAGGTTCCCCTGACGCCCGCCACCTCGCTCGCAGCGGCTTTCGGCGCCGAGGCGGGCGTTTCGAAATACAGCATGCTCGACTGGTACGACGCCCGGACGCCGATGCCCGACAACTACCGCTACCTGCCGGGTTATGCCGGCGACCGGGAGACCGAACTGGTGTGGCGTTCGAACGACACGCGCTTCACGCAGATCGACTGGGACGAACTGATCCGCCGCAACCGCATGGCCGGCGGACACGCGGTCTATGCGCTGGAAGACCGAGCCGAACGGCTTTGCAACCTCTCGCTGAACGCCCTTTTCACCACCGATGCCGACGCCCGGCTGACGTTTCGTTATGGGATTGCCCTCCGCCGCGAAAATACACGCTCCTATAAACAAATGCGTGACCTGCTGGGAGCGGACTACGTCACCGACATCGACCGCTTCCTCGTCGATGACGACACGTACAGCAACCTCTTGCAGAACGACCTGCGGCATCCCGACCGCACCGTCCGCGAGGGCGGCCGCTTCGGCTACGACTATGCGCTCACGACCCGCACGGCCTCGGTCCGCGTGCAGGCCGACTACCGTGCCGACCGTTTCCGCGCCGACCTCTCCGCCGAACTGGGCAGCGGGGCCGTCAGCCGCCGGGGATATTACGAAAAGGAGCTCTTTCCCGGGGCGCAGTCCTACGGGCGTTCGCGGGTCGTGCGCTTCACGCCCTATCTGTTCAAAGCCCTTGCGGGCTGGGCCTTCACGCCGCGCAGCTACCTCGAAGCCGCCGTTCTGGCCGACGCGCGGATGCCCGAAGCGGAGCACCTCTTTTTCCAGCCCCTCTACAACAACCGCACGATCGACAACCCCGTGCCCGAACGCACCTTCGCCGCCGAACTCGGCTGGCGCCTCACGGGACCCGTGCTGGACCTGCAGGCGACGGCTTTCGCCGTGCTGACGCTCGATGGCGCCGAGACGCACCGCTATTACGACGACATGGCTTCGGTCTACTGCGATATGGCCGTCACGGGCATCGGACGCCTCTCCTACGGCATCGAAGCCGCTGCCGGCATCCGGTTGTCCTACCGCTGGCGGCTGTCGTTGGCGGCCTCGGCGGGACGTTACAAGTATGCCCGCGACCCGGTCGTCACGGTGCTCTCCGACGTGGACAATTCGGCCGTCGACCTGCGTGCCGTCAGCCGCATGGGTGGCTGCGAGACGGGCGGAGCCCCGCAGCTGACCGCCGCAGCCGAACTGGCGTGGTTCGGGACGAAAGGGTGGGGCTGCCGCGCTTCGGCGGGATATGCCGGGCGGCGTTTTGTCGAGCCGATGCCCCTGCGCCGCACCGACCGCATCGCCGGTCAGGGCGGCATCACACGCGAGGCTTTCGAAGCCTTCACCCGTCAGGAACGACTTGCGGACGCCTTCACGCTCGATGCCTCGCTGTTCAAATCCTTTTATTTCGACCGCTCGCGGCTGACCGCGGCGCTGATGCTGCGCAACCTGCTGGGCGATGCCGATACGCCCTACGGAGGTTACGAATCGTTACGCGTGCGCCGCATCCGGCCGGGCGACGACACCCTTTACACGCCCCATGCCACGCGCTACACCTATGCGTGGCCCCGTTCGTTCTATCTTACAATCTCTTACCGATTCTGAGCCGATTGTAAAAAAGTGTCCGATTTTTTTGGATTTTACCGTGAAATTCGTATTTTGTAAGGGTGAAAGAACCCTAAAACTTCCAAAACCATGATTATCGGTATTCCAAAAGAGATCAAGAACAATGAGAATCGCATTGCTCTTACCCCTGCGGGCGCTCAGGAGCTCGTGAAGCGGGGCCACCAGGTTTATGTGCAGGCTGCGGCCGGTGTAAACAGCGGTTTTACCGATGATGACTACATAGGCGTGGGGGCCGAAATGCTCCCCACGATCGAGGACGTCTATGCCCGGGCGGAAATGATTATCAAGGTCAAGGAACCCATTGCCCCCGAATACAAGCTCATCCGCCGCGACCAACTGGTCTTCACCTATTTCCATTTCGCCAGCAGCGAACCCCTCACGCGGGCCATGGTCGACAGCGGGGCGGTGTGCTGCGCTTACGAGACCGTCGAACGCACGGACCGTTCGCTTCCGCTGCTGATCCCGATGTCGGAGGTCGCGGGCCGCATGGCGGCGCAGGAGGGACGCTATTTCCTCGAAAAGCCCCGCGGCGGCAAAGGCGTGCTGCTGGGCGGCGTTCCGGGAGTGAAACCCGCCAAGGTCTTCGTGATCGGCGCCGGGGTGGTCGGCACGGCCGCTGCGCGTACGGCCGCCGGAACGGGTGCCGACGTCACGATCTGCGACATCTCGCTGCAACGCCTGACCTATCTGGCCGACGTGATGCCCAAGAACGTCAAGACGCTGATGTCCTCCGAATACAACATCCGCCAGGAGTTGAAACACGCCGACCTGGTGATCGGCTCGGTGCTGATTCCGGGGGCCAAGGCCCCGAAGCTCGTCACGCGCGATATGCTGAAGGATATGGAGCCCGGCACGGTGATGGTCGACGTGGCCATCGACCAGGGCGGCTGCTTCGAAACGTCGCGTCCCACGACGCACGAGGACCCCGTCTACTATGTCGACGGGATGCTCCACTACTGCGTGGCCAACATTCCGGGCGCCGTGCCGCGCACCTCGACCCTTGCGCTGACCAACGCCACGCTTCCCTATGCGATCCAACTGGCCGACAAGGGCTGGCGCCGTGCCGCGAAGGAGAATCCCGAGCTGGCTTTGGGCCTGAATATCATCGGCGGCAAGGTGGTCTACAAGCCCGTGGCCGATGCCTGGGGACTGCCTTACGAACCGCTGGAACTCTGACGCTTCTGGCTCTGCGGCGGCCTTACGAACCCCGGAGCGGTCCGAAAGGCCGCCGCGATGCCGTAAAAAGGCGGATTATAATCCGAAAATTCGTCCCTATTATTTTTTGAAATTCTTGAAGAATTTGTATATTTGCAAGTAAGCGAACAGGTTACGACGTTTGCTTGTGTTTCAAACCGTGTAAAAAACAGGTCGGAATATCATGTGATCCGTAGGAATACGGTGTGTTTTCATTACAGATCGTAATCAAACGGTCCCGAAATTTAGGTGCGAGGTTCGGCGGCATGCGGATGTTCCGGATGCCGGGTGCCGGACGACGGTTTCCCGTACCGACTGAATATAGTGCGCTGCCTCAGAAACCGGGCGGCAACAAAAAACAAGAGTCATGAAACAAATCGCCAAGAACCTTTCCTTCGCAGGGATGTTGCTGCTCGCCGGCTTCTTTGCGTCGTGTAAGGACGACGAAGATCCCATCAAGGATCTGACCGTCAAAATTCCCCCCCCCATGCGGGCGAATATGTAATTGAACAGGGGCAGCATTTAGAAATACCCTTTACGGTAGGTGAGGCGAAGAACGCCGAACTGACCGCCTCGGCTTCGGCCGACAAGACCGAATACACGGTCGCAGCGACTCTTTCCGCATCCGATCCCGGATCGGGAGTCATCACGGTAACGGCACCCGATCTCATCCTTTCTCCCGTTACCGTCACCATCACCCTCAAGGTCGACGATTCCAAAACACAGCGTTCCGCAACAGGGACGGTGACCGTATCCTCGAAACTCATCGACGGATTCACCGAAATCACTACCCCCGCCAACTGCTATATAGCAGCTCCCGGAGCCCTCGTAAAATTCCCCGCTAATATCGGCAACACGACCGAAAAGGCCGCTTTCAAGACGGCCGGACTCCTGTGGCAGGATGCCGCCGGAATGGTCGAACAGCTCATCGCCGCTCCCGAAGAGAATTGCGTTTATGCAGTCCTCAAATCCGGTGTGAGCGGCAACGCCGTCGTCGCCGTCAGGAACGCCGACGGAGCCGTCGTGTGGAGCTACCACCTCTGGGTGGCCGATTTCGACCCCGACGCGAGCGTCATGACCTGGACCGACACCGAGAGCGGCACCTCTTATAAAATGATGGACCGTTATCTGGGCGCTGTCAGCAACCAGCCGGGCAGCGACCTCTCCAACGGCCTGTTCTACCAGTGGGGCCGCAAGGACCCGTTCGGGACCTCGAATTACGAAGGCAAGCTGAAAGCCATGTACGACATGGCCGGCGAAGAGGTGACGCGCACCGTCGAGGCCTGCGCTGCTGAGGACAACATTCCCAATTCGATCGCCAATCCGCTGACCCACTATTCGGGAGTGAGCGGCGGCAATTACAGCTGGCTCACGACCGTCAAGGCCAATATCGCCACCGACGCTATCAAGGACCTCTGGGGTGCCGAATCGGGCACGCAGACCAAGTACGACCCGTGTCCGGCAGGCTGGCGCGTCGCTCCGCAGGCCGCCTGGAAATTCTACAACGATGCTAATGTGACCAAGGAGGTCGTCTTTGCCGCAGGTGTCGAATCGCCTGCGAACAAGGACCAGCTGGGGCGTAACATCTCGACCGACGGCGCGACGAAATTCTATTTCCCGTCGCAGGGCGAAATCTCCCACGGAGGAGGCTACTCGAACGGCATCGGTACGAACTGGCCCAGCGGAAAAGCCTGGTCGTCGACGGTGGACGCCGCCAATTTCCGTTCGTTCGGAACGACGGTCTCGCCGACCTCGGTCAGCTATTCGGGCGGATTCTCCCAGGGATACGAACTTCCTGTGCGCTGTGTGAAACTCTGATCGGATTTCAAGAACTTTTAAACCCTAATACTCATGAATTTAATCAACAAACTCGGCAAGAGCCTGCTTGCCGCATTGCTGCTGACGGGGGCCGCGACCATCGTGTCGTGCGGCTCGGACGATTCGGATGACGGACCGAAACTCGGGGAACTGAAAGCGGTCTTTTCGTCGGATAATTTCTCGGTCGAGGCCGGCGGAACCGTCTCGCTGCCCTTTACCGTGACCGGGGTCGAGGGTGCAACGCTCGCCCTGAGCGCCGCACCTTCCAATACGGCTGCCACGACGAGCGTTACCAACGACGCCAACTACTCGGGATCGGTTGAATTCACCGCCCCTGCGATCACCGACGGTGAGAAGATCACCGTGACGCTGACCGTTACCGACAGCAAGAACAATCGCTCGACGACGGCCCAGACCTCGGTGACGGTAGGCGCTTCGGAGAAACTCGCCGTTGCGCTGAGCGCCGACATCAAATCGATGGCCACCAAACCCGGCGGCTCGTTCGAACTGCCCTTCACGGTGACGGGCATCGGCACGGCCACGGTCGCTTCGGATGTGACCCTGACCGCCACGTCGGGCTGGAGCGCCACCTGCGAGTGGGGTTCGGACAAGAGCTCGGGCAAGATCAAGGTGACGGCTCCGGCCGCGCTCACCCCGACGCTCGCGCTGTCGATGACCATTTCCGACAACCACAACCGCACCGCGAAGCTCGAAGCGACGCTGACGATCGTCGAGATTTCGACCGCCGCCAATGCCGCCAACTGCCACATCGTGGCTCCGGGCAGTACGCTGACGATCAAGGCTGTTGAGGGCAATTCGACGACCGAGCTCAATTTCAACAACGCCGCGCTCGTATGGCAGGATGCCCTGGGCATGGTGAAATCCGTTTCGGCGAACAGCTCCGAGAAGGTGGTGGTCGTGGAGCTCAACCCAGGGATCGTGGGTAACGCCGTCGTTGCCGCCAAACTCGACGATGTGATCGTCTGGAGCTGGCATGTCTGGGTTGCTGATTACGATCCGATGAGCGATCCGTTCGTCTGGACCGACAAGTCGACGGGTACGAGCTATACCTTCATGGACCGGAACCTCGGTGCCAAAAATGCCAAGAAATACGACGCCGGTTCGCTCGGGCTGCTCTACCAGTGGGGCCGCAAGGACCCGTTCGCCGGAGGAACGACCACGGAAACCTCGGCCGAAACCATGAAACAGGCCAAAGCCAACACGGTATCGAATCCGGTGCTGGCCGGTTACGAATGGGAATACCGGACCGGAGCCGACGTTTCTACGGTAGAATGGGCGGCGGCGCATCCGATGAGCTTCATATCGAACAAAACGGGAACCGCCGACTACGACTGGCTGACTTCCAAACGCAACGACCTGTGGGGTACGGCCAAAACCGCCCTCGACCCGTGCCCGCCGGGCTACAAGGTTCCCGACGCGGACGCTTGGAGCGATTTCGCCTCCGGCCGTAATTACATAGACGGAGTATCGGCGTGGGACGGAACCAACTACGGCATGACCTACGCTTTCGGCGGGAAGTCCGCATGGTATCCGGCTCAGGGCTACCGCAACCGGGACAAAGGCAACCTGACGGGGCTGGGAACCACCCGCACCGGCCGCTACTGGGCCAATTCTCCGTACGCCTCGAATGCGTCCTATCTCTATTTCCAAAAGAAGCTGTCGTCCAGCAGCGGTTCGATAGACCCGCAGGCCGACAACAGCCGCAGCTACGGATATTCCGTCCGGTGCTGCCGGGAATAAAACGGCCGCAAAAAGCGGGGACGGTTTCGGCCGTCCCCGTTCCTTATCCCCTTACGAAAACTCAGATAAATTCCGCACAGGCGTCGGCGCAGTCCTGACAGGCTTTCGCGCAGCGCCGGCAATGGTCCTGCGTGAACTTTCCGCATTCCTCCGCGCAATCTTCGCAAACCTTTCTGCAAAGCTTCAGCATGTCCTTGCGGTACCAGTTGTCGCCGTAAACGTTCTGGAGAGCGGCTCCGCATATAGCGGCGCATTCCTTGTCCAGCCGTATGCAACCGGCCATCATGGCCACGTCGTCCTCTTTCAGACACGCGTCGAAGCACATGTTGCACATGTATATACATTCGCCGAGGCGGTGTACCAGATTCATTTCGTTCCTGTCCATAGTCGTACGTTTTCAGGAAAGGGTTCAAAAACGATACCACCCGTCACGGCACGACCGCGGTTTTCGGGCTTCCGGGATGTTCCCTGCACAATATTTGCACTTTCCGCCGCATGGAACGATATGAAAGGAACGCCGCTCCGGACCGGGACGGCGGGATTCGCGTCGCTCCGTACGAAGTACACCAATTAATTCCAGCGTATATGAAAAACGACACGACTTTTCCGCTTCCCGACCCGCGGGAAGAATACTACCACAAGGATTACCCCAAGCAGTCGCAGGACCCGCCGGGGCTGCAATCGGACATGAAGCCGGTTCCCGACTGCGGCGAAACGAGCTACCGGGGCCACGGACGCATGGCCGGGCGCAAAGCCCTTATCACCGGCGGCGACTCCGGAATCGGCCGCGCCGCCGCCATAGCCCTCGCCCGCGAAGGCGCCGACATAGCGGTAAACTATCTCCCCTCGGAACAGAGCGACGCAGACTCGCTGGCCGACCTGCTGCGCAACGAGGGCCGCAAAGTGACGCTTATTCCGGGCGACCTGAGCGACGAATCGACCAGCGTATCGGTAGTCGAAACGGCCTACCGCGAGCTGGGAGGGCTGGATACGCTTATCCTCGCGGCCGGGATGCAGCAGGCGGTCGAGCACATCGAGGACCTGAGCACCGAACAGTTCAGGAAGACTTTCGAAACGAATCTTTTCCCCATGTTCTGGATAGTGAAGGCGGCGCTCCAGTACCTTCCGGCCGGCTCCTCGATAGTCACCACCGCCTCGGTGGAAGGGTTCACCCCCAATCCCCACCTGCTCGACTACGCATCCTCGAAGGGAGCGATAATCACCTTTACCAAGGCGCTCGCCCACCAGCTCGCCGAGAAAGGCATACGCGCCAACGCCGTGGCGCCCGGCCCGGTATGGAGCGCCCTTCAGGTAACCGGCGGACAGCTTAAACAGGACTTGCCGGAATTCGGGCAGCAAACCCCGATGAAACGCGCGGGCCAGCCCGTAGAAATGGCCCCGGTGTATGTACTGCTGGCCTCCGACGAAGGGAGCTACATCACCGCGCAGGTTTACGGAGCCACCGGAGGCATGTACACGGCATAACTATCGACCAAGGGCCGCACGCTCCGTAACGAAGCGGCGGCCTACGACGGCAAAAAAGCCCGCGGCGTTTGCCGCGGGCCTTTACAGTTACGGCCGAGCATTATCCGTCTTTCCGGGTTTCTTACGGCGCTGGATTATATAGAACCCCAAACCTATCAGTCCTATGTATGCACCGAATATAACGTTGCGGGTCGTCAAACCGGGCGTATCGGAAAGCAGATAGGCCGATATGGTCGCACCGATAAAATACGCGGCCCAAACTCCCAAGTACTGCAATGCTTTCATAGTCGTCAGATAATATCAAGAGATAAGCCGTTCTATAACGTTTCCTGTTTCGTACTTTTTTTGCGTCGCTGAACGATATAGTACCCCATACCCAACAGCCCGACGTAAATCCCGAATATAACGTTGCGGGTCGTCAAACCGGGCGTATCGGAAAGCAGGTAAGCCGCTATGGTCGAAACGATAAAATACGCGGCCCAAACTCCCAAATACTGCAATGCTTTCATAGTCCCAAATTAATTGTCAAGGCCAAAATCAGTCTATAAAGTTTCCTATTTAGTACCCTTTTTGCGACGCTGGACGATATAGACTCCCAAACATATCAGCCCGACGTATGCACCGAATATAACGTTGCGAATCGTCAAACCGGGCGTATCGGAAAGCAGGTAGGCCGCTATGGTCGAAGTAATAAAAGCTATGGCCCAAACTCCCAAATACTGCAATGCTTTCATAGTCCCAAATTAATTGTCAAGGCCAAAACTGGTCTATCACGTTTCCTAACGACGCTCCGAGTGCTGCGCCTAATATAGAGGCAGCCCAGCCAGTCCAACCAACCGGCCCAGTGACAAGTACAACGCCGCCACAACCTGTCGCTCCATTAATCCCACCTTTAAGGTCTTCTTTCCCCAGCCATTTCCACGAGAATCCGTCTATAAACGGCCCATCGGGGTTGACCGGAGCTATTTCCACCCATCTGTCCATATTGTCGTGCCAATACTGGAGCGTGTAAGTTCCTACATAACACCCGGCAAGTACTGCATCCAGCTCCGCTCCGGAAAGCGATTCCTTCGCTTTGGCTTCGACAGCCGCAATCCTGTCGGTTAACGACTTCAAATCATCGTCGCCGTCCATGAATATCGCATCCAATTCCTCTGCCAAAACTTGCTGAGCCGGTGTCAAACTTCCATAAACTATTTCGTCGGACAACGTAATCTCGCCGTCGATTATCCGGTCGATATAGTCGAAGACTTGCTCCTTAACCTCTTTGGACAACTGGTAGTTCGCAGTTACGAACTCTTTCGTACCCTCTTTTGCAACGGCCTTAACCTCTGTCTTTGAAAGGGTCGTTTCTCCACTTCTCGTACGGGGATACTGATTGAGCTTTTCCAAGACGAATGCAACCCCGGCATTATGCTGCGCACCTATATCGACAAGCTCAGCAGGAACAGGATTGGGAGAGGAAGGATTAGAAGAGTTGCCCTCATCCCTACTACATGAGTAAGCGAGAAGAATTCCGGCAACGCCGACGGAAAAAACCGAAACCAACAATTTGTTTTTCATAGTCTTGTTTTTAATTCAATAGGTTAAACATGCGTTAATTTATCGAAGTAAAAAACCGATGAAAACATGTCAAGTCTCTATATAAATTCAAGTATTTCCTCTCAGTCTTATATATTTAAATTGCAATACAAATATATAAATCTGCCTAAACTTATACAACAGACAACCGGAAAAATACCGGGAACGGCATACGTCCTTACGATATGCCCGGACAAACCGTCGGCAGGATGACAGGCCGAAACGGAAAACTCCCCGAAAGCCGTGCGAGGCTTTCGGGGCGCGGTTAGAAACGGTTGCGGCCGAAAATCAGAATCCGAAGTGCGTATCGGCCACCTGCGGCATCGGCTTCCGGTATTCGCCGCGCTCCAGCCTGCCCCGGATAGCCTCGAAGCATTCCAGCGTATATGCCACGTCGTCGAGCGTGTGTACGGCCGTGGGAATTATGCGCAGCAGTATTTCTCCCTTGGGTATGACGGGATAAGTCACCAGCGAACAGAACAACCCGTAGTTCTCGCGCAGGTCGTACACGAGGTTGGTGGCCTCGTCCAGACCGCCCTTCATATACACCGGCGTTACCGGCGACTCGGTGCAGCCCAAGTCGAACCCGCGGTCGCGGAATCCCTTTTGCAGCGCACGGGTGATTTTCCACAGGTTCTCCCGGTATTCCGGATGCGTCCGTATAAGCTCCAGCCGCTTGAAGGCTCCCATGACCATGGGCATCGGCAGGCTTTTGGCGAACTGCTGCGAACGCATGTTGTAGCGCAGATAGTCTATAAGATACTTGTGGCTCGCCACGAAAGCGCCAATCCCGGCCATTGACTTGGCGAACGTATTGAACAGTACGTCCACGGCCTCCATGCAGCCGAAATGCTCCGGAGTGCCCTTGCCTTCGGGCCCCATGGTTCCGAAGCCGTGCGCGTCGTCCACCAGAAGGCAGAAATCGAAATCCTTTTTCATGGCCGCTATCTCGTCGAGCTTTCCGAGGTCGCCCTTCATGCCGAACACCCCTTCGGTTATGAGCAGCACTCCCCCGCCGGTTTCCTTCGCCAGCTCGGAGGCGCGGGCCAGCTCCACGCGGCAGCGGGCCATATCGTTGTGCGGAAACACGAAGCGTTTCCCTACGTGCATCCTCAGTCCGTCTATAATGCAGGCGTGGGCCTCGGAATCGTACACCACCACGTCGCGGCGCGAGAGCAGGCAGTCGATAATCGAAATCATGCCCTGGTAGCCGAAGTTGAGCAGGAAAGCGTCCTCCTTGCCCACGAACGAAGCCAGACGGCGCTCCAGCTCCTCGTGGTACTTGGTCTGCCCGCTCATCATCCGCGCGCCCATCGGAGCCGCCATGCCGAACTGCGCGGCGCCCTCGGCGTCGGCCTCCCGCACCTGCGGATGATTCGCCAGACCCAGATAGTTGTTGAGGCTCCAGTTGAGCACCTCGCGGCCCCGGAACTTCATCCTCGGGCCTATCTCTCCTTCCAGCTTGGGGAAAGCGAAATATCCGTGTATAGACTTCTGGTACTGCCCGATGGGGCCACCGGAATTCTTGCTGATTCTGTCTAAGATATTCACTTGCGGTAGTTTTTAAATCCGTCCGCAAATATAACCTTTTATCCCTTCGCTTCAAAAATATCCGCGGACCGAAATAATACGGCGGGGCGCTCCGGTACGTCGTCCGGACAACTCTCCGCGCCGTGCGGGCAAGCATCCGGAAGGACGGAGAGAAGAAATAATGCAATATATTTTTCCCTCGCTCGTTAAAAATGCGTAACTTTGCACGTTGACTTGCTCTGTGCGCACCAAACGTCCGATTCAATGAAAAAAGCGATACCATACGCCGTCCTGTCGATTGCCTGCCTGCTGGCGCTGGCGGGATGCGGCGGATACAACCAATTGCTCAAAAGCAACGACTCGGAGCTGATGTACGTCAAGGGGCTGGAATACTACAAGAAAGGCAAGTACCAGCGAGCGATTCAGCTTTTCGAGCAGATAAAGCCGGTGTTCATAGGCACGGCACGCGAAGACTCGCTGTCGTATTATCTCGGAGCCGCTTACTATAAAAAGGGAGAATTCGACTCGAGCGAAATCACGTTCGACGACTTCCGGCGCCGCTTCGGCCGAAGCGCCTTTCTCGAAGACGTGGAGTACATGTACGCCATGGGGTTCTATTTCTCGTCGCCCCCTCCCTACCGCGACCAGGCCGTGACAGTGCAGGGCATCACCGCCATAACCGAATATCTGGAGCGGTATCCGAACAGCACCAAGCGGGAAACGGCCGAAAAGCGTTTGCAGGAACTCCGGGAAAAGCTGTACGACAAGGAATACCTCAACGCGAGGACTTATTACAAGATAGGCAGGTACAAGTCGGCCATAACGGCTCTCAAAAACGCGCTCGCCAAATATCCCGATTCCCCGCACCGGGAGGAAATGCTCTATCTCGTGGCGGTATCGACCTACGAGCTGGCCGACAACTCGATACAGTCGCTCCAGCGCGACCGGTATCTCGACATGATGGACGCATATTACAGTTTCATAGCGGAGTATCCGGAAAGCCGCTACCGCCGCGAGCTGGACAAACTGATGAACAACGCAAAGGAATACATAGCATCCACGGAAACCACAACCGAAGATTCTCAGACAAATGGAAGTAAAGAAGAGTAGCGTACCCGGCAATACGGTCACGCGACGGCTGACGGACATAGACGCTCCCACCGGCAACCTGTACGAGTCGGTCGTAGTAATATCCCGCCGGGCGAACCAGATATCCACCGCCATCAAACAGGAGCTCAACCGCAAGCTCGCCGACTTCACCAGCGTGAACGATTCTCTGGAGGAAACCTTCGAGAACCGCGAACAGATAGAAATATCCAAGTATTACGAGCGGCTTCCCAAGCCGTCGCTCATAGCGACCGAGGAATTCCTGCGCGGCAAGGTCTATTTCCGCAATCCCACCGAGGAGGAAACCGCGGCCGGCCAGCAGGAGGAATAATCCGCACCGGCATGTTGCGCGGACGCAGAATATTGCTCGGAGTGACCGGAAGCATAGCAGCTTACAAGGCTGCTATGCTTGTAAGGAACCTCGTAAGGGAAGGGGCCGAGGTCAGGGTGGTGATGACGTCGCTGGCAAAGCAGTTCATAACTCCCCTTACCATGGCCACCCTGTCCCGCAATCCGATACTGGTGGATTTCTTCGACCCGGAAAACGGGGCGTGGAACAGCCATGTGAGCCTCGGAGAGTGGGCCGACTGTTACCTCGTCGCGCCCGCCACGGCCAACACGCTCGCCAAAATGGCCGGCGGCATAGCCGACAACCTGCTGCTCACGACCTATCTCTCGGCGCGCTGCCCAGTCGCCGTAGCCCCGGCCATGGATTTGGACATGTACGCGCACCCGGCCACGCAGGAAAACCTCGGCACGCTTTCTTCGCGGGGCGTGCATATAATATCGCCCGGCGAAGGGGAGCTGGCCAGCGGACTGAGCGGCAAGGGCCGCATGGCCGAGCCGGAAGAAATAACCGAGCGGCTCGACCTGCTGCTCTCGCGTACGGACGCCCTGTCGGGCCGCAGGCTCGTGGTCACGGCGGGCCCGACGGTCGAGCCAATCGACCCGGTCAGGTTCGTTTCCAACCGTTCGACCGGCAAAATGGGTTACGCCATAGCCCGCGAGCTGGCCGCCCGCGGAGCGGACGTCACTCTGGTAAGCGGCCCGGCGTCCCTGCCCGCGCCCGCCGGAGTGCGTAAAGTGGACGCCTCGACCGCGGAAGAAATGTACGACGCATTTATGGAAGCGTTTTCCGGTTCGGACGGAGCGGTGATGTGCGCCGCCGTGGCCGACTACACGCCCGCCGAGCCCAGCGCCTCCAAGCTGAAGAAAAGCGGGGAGGGACTTTCGATAGCCATGAAACCCACGCGCGACATAGCCGCCGAGGCGGGCCGTATCAAGGGTTCCCGTATTCTTGCGGGCTTCGCCCTCGAAACCGACGACGAGGAAGCGCACGCAAGGGAAAAACTGCGGCGGAAGAATTTCGACTTCATAGTGCTCAACTCCCTGCGCGACCCCGGAGCCGGATTCGCCGCCGACACGAACCGGATAACGGTAATCCCGGCCGAGGGCGAGGCCGAACGTTTCCCGCTCGAAAGCAAGCGCGAGGCGGCCTGCCGGATAGCCGACCGCATAGAAGCGTTTTTCCGGCGCTGAACCGCCTTTCCGGAAAAGGTTTTTCATATCTTTGTCCGAAAGACATTTTTCTTTACCCGGTCGATGCTCAAACGGCTTTACGTTGAAAATTACGCGCTTATAGACAGGCTCGAAATGCAGCTCGGGCCGGCGCTAAATATCGTCACCGGCGAAACCGGCGCGGGCAAATCGATACTGCTCGGGGCGCTCGGACTCGTGCTGGGCAACCGGGCCGATACGTCCGCCCTGAAAGACCGTTCCCGCAACTGCACGGTAGAGGGGGAATTCGACATCTCAGGCTACGACTTCGGGGATATTTTCGAGCGGGAGGACTTGGAAGGGGGCCCGGAGCTGATACTGCGGCGGGTCGTGTCGCCCGCCGGCAAAAGCCGGGCATACGTGAACGACCTGCCCGTACAGTCGGGCACGCTCCGCGAAATAAGCCGACGGCTGATAGACATTCATTCCCAGCACCAGAGCATAATGCTGGAGGAGGAAAGTTTCCGCACCTCCATCCTCGACGCGCTCGCGGGCGACAACTCCGAAACGGAAGCCTACCGGCTGGCATACGGCGAAATGCGGGCGGCAGGGGAAAATCTCGCCCGGCTGAGGGAAGCCGCCGAACGGAACGGCCGCGAGGAGGAATACCTGCGTTTCCAGTACGAACAGCTTTCGTCCGCTGCGCTCCGGGAAGGCGAAATGGCCGAGCTGGAGGCACGCCAGACCGAACTCGCCAACGCCGAAGAAATCCGGACGGCGCTGGGACGGTCGGCGGACATTCTGGAAGCGGACGAAACCGGTGTGCTGGGGGCGCTGAAATCGGTGGAACAGCACTTGGTAAAAATCGCGCCGGTATATGCCCCGGCGTCCGGCATGGCCGCGCGCCTGCGTTCCGTGTCGATAGAACTGCGCGACATCGTTTCCCTGCTGGCAGCCGATGCGGAGCGGATAGAATCCGACCCCGCGGCGCTGGAAGCCGCCGAACGCCGCATAGGCGACCTGTTGTCGCTGATGCGTCGGCACAAGGCGGATACGGAGGAGGAACTGATAGCCATGCGCGACGACTATGCCGCCCGGCTGGAAAGCATCGAGGGCAATGCGGATGCCGTAGCCGCCGCGCAAAAGGAATTGGAAAATGCTTCGCGCCGCACCGTCGAGGCGGGGGCCGAACTGAGCGCCCGGCGCCGCAAGGCTGCCGAAGAACTCGGAGCGAAAATGACGGAGCTGCTGGCGGGACTGGGAATGGAAAACTCCGCGTTCTCCTGCACCGTGGCGGAAGCCGCCCCCGGCCCCGACGGAGCCGACACGGTATCCTTCCTTTACGCTCCCGACCGCCGTTCCGTCCCGCAGCCGGTGGAAAAAATCGCTTCCGGCGGCGAACTGTCGCGGATTATGCTGAGCCTGAAAACCATCGTAGCGGGGCGTACGAATCTTCCGACGATAGTATTCGACGAAATAGACCAGGGGGTATCGGGACGCATCGCGGACACCATGGGCGAAATGATAGCCGCCCTGTCGGAAACCATGCAGGTAATCAACATCACACACCTGCCGCAGATAGCGGCCAAAGGCGACACTCATTACGTGGTTTACAAGGCCGAGGAAAACGGAGCCCTCAAAACCCGCATCAGGCGCCTCGAACCGGAAGAAAGGGTGATGGAAATAGCAGCCATGCTCAGCGGCAGCCGTATCACCGAAGCCGCCGTAAAGCACGCCCGCACACTGCTGAAAGGATAAACCGGCCGGAACCAGCTCCCGGCCGCCACTATAAATATGTATCGCTCTCTCAACGATTTTTTGCGACGCCTCGAATCCGAAGGCGAACTGTTGCGCATAAGCGCCTATACCGACCCCGTGGAGGAAATAGCGGAGATTACCGAGCGTGTCTTCAAACGGCCCGGAGGCGGCAGGGCGCTGCTGTTCGAGAACACCGGCACGCGGTATCCCGTGGTCACCAACCTGTTCGGGTCGGAAAAGCGGATGGCCGCCGCCCTCGGCGTCGGAAATATCGGCGACATAGCCCGGCGGATAGAAACCCTGGCGTCCGCATTAACCCGCCCGGCCAATTCCGCGGCGGACAAACTGCACGCACTTTCGCTGACGGCCAAAGCCGCCGGTTGGCTTCCCAAAAGAACGAAAGGCCGCGGAGAGTGCCAGCAGGCGGCGGAAACGGGAGAACATGCGGATTTCGGCTCCCTGCCGGTACTGAAATGCAGGGAGCACGACGGCGGCAGGTTCGTGACGCTGCCCATGGTAAACACCGTCGATGCCGACACCGGAGCGCGCAACGTGGGAATGTACCGTATGCAGATAACCGGCCGCAATACCGCCGGAATGCACTGGCATATCCACAAGACCGGGGCACGGCATTACGAGAGCTGGAAACGGCGCGGTAAAACGATGCCGGTAAGCGTCTGTCTGGGCGGCGACCCGGTTTACACCTATGCCGCCACCGCCCCTCTGCCGGAAGGAATCGACGAGTATCTGTTCGCCGGATTCCTGCGCGGGCGAGGCGTGAAGCTGGTAAAGTGCCTTACCAACGACCTGTGGGTTCCGTCGGACTGCGATTTCGTGCTGGAAGGGTACGTGGACCCGGAAGAAGACAAATTTCTCGAAGGCCCTTTCGCCGACCACAACGGTTTCTATTCCCTCGAAGACCTTTACCCGCGGTTCCACCTTACAGCGGTTACGCACCGGCGCGACGCCGTGTGGCCCGCCACGGTGGTAGGCATACCTCCCGAAGAGGACTGCCGGATAGCCGAGGCCACCGAGCGAATATTCATCGCTCCCATACGGATGGCTCTGGCTCCGGAAATAGAGGACCTGTACATGCCTTCGCACGGAACAGCCCACAGCCTCGCTCTGGCGTCGGTGCGCTGCGACTATCCCGGCCATGCCCACAAGGCGGCCTTCACGCTGTGGGGAGCGGGGCAGATGATGTTCAACAAGTTCCTGATTCTGACCGACGCCGGAACGGACCTGCGCGACCCGGACGCCGTAGCCCGGCTGCTGCGCGAAGCGGACATTCCGCAGGCGGTAATCCGCGGCGACGGAATACTGGATATACTCGACCATGCGACCGCCACCCCCGGATTCGGCGGAAAGCTGGCGCTCGACCTTACCTCTTCCCGGCCGGCTACGGCAAACCCGGCTACGGAAGCCGCCTCCGGCGAACCCGCTTCCCTGCCGGACGGCTGCCGCGTCGATACGGCTTTCGCGGAGCAGTGGGCGACGGCCGTGATATACGCTCCCGCGGGCACGGAGGTAAGGCCCCGTACGGCTGTCGAAGCCGTAGCCGGAACAAACGTAAAATACATAGCGGTGCTCGACGCGGAGGCGGAAGGGCTTTCGCCCGGAGAGCTTCTGTGGCTCGCTGCGGCCGACACCGACCCGGCAAGGGACGTGCGCATAGAAGGCGGCCGATTGGTTATAGACGCGCGTACCAAGTTGCCCGGCCGCTCCGGACATCCGGACAGGTTCCCCAACCCGGCGGTTTCGTCGGCCCGGATAATCGATACGGTCGACCGCCGGTGGGCCGAGTACAGACTGGGAGATTTTACGCCGTCGCCGTCGCTGAGGTACATGAAACTCCGGAAGTCCGACAAGGCGGAGATATGAAAGCGGACGGCGGCAGAGAAAGACGCGCAGGCTTTTCCGTCAGGGAAGTCAGGGCGCTTCTGTTCCTGCTGCCTTTCCTCGCGGCCCTGTCGTGGATAGTGTATGCCGCCTCGCGCAGCGGCGGCGACCCGGCAGCCGAATATTACGCGGACGCCGTGGCCGATACCGCCGACCCGCCAAGGAATGCGGAGCCGCCGCCGGAAGCGCAGCCCCGCCCGTTTCCCTTCGACCCGAACACGATTACCTACGAGGAACTTCGGAAACTCGGCTTCGACAAACGGACGGCCGCCGGCATAGTAAAATACCGCGTAAAAGGGAAAGTGTTCGAAATCCCGGAAGATTTCGCGGTCTGCTACGGAGTGACGGATTCCGCCTATGCACGCCTGAAGCCTTATATAATCATAGCAGAAGCCTACCGGGCGCGGCCTTCCGAAAGTTCGAGGACCGCCGGTTTCCGCGAGCGGGAGAATCTCCGGCCCGACACTTTCAATCCGAACCGGTTGGACGCCGAAGGATTCCGGCGGTTGGGGTTCTCGGTAAGGCAGGCGGAAGCCATAATAAAATACCGCACCCTGCGCGACAGTTTCCGGAGCGCCAACGAGCTGGCGGAGTGCTACGTGGTTTCGCCGGAAATGTTTGAAAAAATCAGGCCGTACATAGTCATTCCGGTCCGGGAATCCGAACCGCGGCTCGTCGAGCTGAACACGGCGGATTCGGCCGCACTCGTGTCCGTCACAGGCATAGGCCCCCGTTCGGCCTCGGAAATACTGGCCTACCGGGAAAGGCTCGGCGGATATTACAGCGCCGTGCAGCTCGCGGAACTCAAGGTCGTAACCGAAAGGAATTTCGAGATGATATGCAAACAAATCCGGGTGGACAGTTGCAAAATACGGAAAATAGATATTAACTTTGCACTCCCCGAAACCCTTGCGCGTCATCCGTACATGACACCCAAACGGTTGCGGAGGGTACTGAAGAACAGACAATTGAAAGGAGGTTGGACGACTATTGGGGAAATGCTCGAAGACAATACTTTGACGCCGGACGAAGCCGCGAGGCTTTCTCCGTACCTGATGTTCGGCGAGGCGCGCGAAGCCGGAGCCGACGGTCCGATTATACGTTGAACGAATAAAAAGAAAAGAATCATGATAATAATGCCTATAAAAGAGGGCGAAAACATAGAAAAAGCCCTCAAGAAATTCAAGCGCAAGTACGAAAGAACCGGTGTGCTGAAGGAACTCCGCCGCCGCCAGTATTTCACCAAGCCCTCGGTAAAGAAACGCGAGTCGATGCAGCACGCCGTTTACGTGGAGAAACTGCACCGCGAGGAGGAATAGCACCCGAACGCTTTGTCCCATAAACTCTGTCCCGGCCGTACTACCGACCGGGATTTTTATTGGGGCATACGCTAACGCGCGACTGCATGCGTTATATTTGCACAAAGGAAAACTCCGCCGATGCTGGAACAGTTTTTCACCTACATAGCTTCCGAACGCCGCTATTCCCCGCATACGACGGCGAATTACCGGCGGGACATAAACGGGCTGCTCGCGTTCCTGAATGTCGTCCCGGACGAGTTCGACCCGCACCTGATTACTTCCGACGACCTGCGTGCGTGGATTATATCTATGGCCGACAAGGGCCTGAGCGCCTCGACGGTCAACCGCAGGATAAGCTCGGTACGCTCCCTGTTCCGCTGGCTGCGCAAAAAGGGGCTCGCTTCTCACGACCCGTTCCTGAAAGTCAATTTCCTGCGCACGCCCGCATCGCTTCCCGTCTACATTCCGGAAAGCAAAATGAGCCGCATAACCGAATCCCTGCTGGACGACACTTTTACGGCCGACAATTTCCCGGAGCAGCGCAATGCGCTGATAATACTTATGTTCTACTGCTGCGGCATCCGGCTCGCGGAACTCGTGGCTATAAACAGGGACGATTTTTCGGACGGATTCTCGCAACTGAAAGTCACCGGCAAGGGCGACAAGCAGAGAATCGTGCCCGTAGTAGGACCGCTCCGGGGAAAAATAGCATCGCACATAAAGTTGACGGAAGACGAAAACATTTGTAAATCCGGAGAAAAAGCATTATTTTTAACCGAGAAAGGAAAACGTATTTCGCGAGAGGAAGTGTACAGGATAGTGCATACCCGTCTGGCCGCCATGGGAGTGCAGGGCAAACGAAGCCCGCATGTTCTGCGGCACACTTTCGCGACCCATCTTTTGAATGCCGGGGCCGACATGAGGGAAATACAGGAGCTTCTGGGCCATTCGTCCCTTAAAGCCACTCAGGTATATACGCATAACAGCATCGCCAAACTGAAAGAGGTGTACAACGGTGCCCACCCCAGGGCACGATATAAAAAACAGGAGGATAAGCTATGAACGTAAAGATTCAGTCCCTCAAGTTCGACGCCGACAAGCGGCTGCTCGACTTTATAGAGCACAAAATGTCCAAGCTGGACCGGTTCGTGGAACGCGCCACGTCCGCCGACGTCATCCTGAAGCTCGACAAGGACAACGAACGGGGCAACAAGGTCGCGACCATACAGATAGACGTGCCGGGCGACGAGCTGGTAGCCGAATACCGCGGCAAAAGTTTCGAGGAATCCGTGGACGGGGCGATAGACGCAATCCGAAGGCAGATAGAAAAACGCAAGGAAAAGCTCCTTGCCAAATAGCGCAGGCATGGCGGCCGGCCTTGGAAGGCCGGCCGCCGCATACATGGAAAACCGGCAGAGGATTTGCACTTTCACAGCCTGCCTCAACTGTCGGCGGACGGTAACGTTGATAACAACACCTGACTATGAAAAAATTTTGTTTACTCCTGCTTGCTGCGGCCCTGTACTGCGCCGCAGCCGTGGCGGCCAATCCACGGATAATCAAAAAGACATTCGATTACGGACTGCGCGACGGACAAAAGCTTATGCTGGACAGATACGACATTCCCTCGTCCGACAGGCAGCGGCCCTGTCTTATATTCGTATTCGGGGGAGGATTCGTAACCGGCTCGCGGGATGCGGAAAAGTACATGCCCTTCTTCGAGCATCTGGCCGAGCGCGGCATGGTGGTAGTTTCCATAGATTACCGTCTGGGATTCAAGAATTTCGTTCCTCAAAGCCAGACTTCGGCCGAGGCCCTGCCGCAAGCGTTGGCCGCTACGGTGGGAATGGCGGTGGAAGACCTGTTCGAAGCTACGGAGTATGTGGCCGGGCAGGCGCGCGAATGGGAAATAGACCCCGACAAGATAATCGCCTGCGGCTCCAGCGCCGGAGCCGTGACCGTCCTGCAGGCGGAATATGAAATCTGCGCCGGCCTGCCCCGGGCCGGCAGGCTGCCCGAAGGGTTCAATTACGCCGGAGTCATATCATTCGCCGGAGCCGTTCTGACGGAGGGAAAACCGACGGAGCCTTCCCGGCTTCCGTGCCCCGTTCAGCTGTTCCACGGCGATGCGGACACCAATGTACCTTACGGCAGCGTATCCATGGGAAAATACACGCTTTACGGCTCCGGGCCTGTCGACAAATTTCTCGACGCTTACAATATTCCGCACTATTTCGTGACTTTCGAGAATTTCGGGCACGAGATAGCCGTATCCCCGATGTCCGACAACCTATATGAAGTGGATTTCTTTATCGACAATATCGCTCTCGGCAGGCAGCCACTGATTGTGGACACGGACATGCGCCGGCTCGACAAACCGGTGGTAAGCGATAAAAACGTAACCGTGGAGCAGCTCGTGAAGTCGAATTTCGGAAGGTAGCCTCCGTCACGGAAAACAAACGCGGAGCCGCTTCAGGGCGGCTCCGCGCGTATGAACACAGCGTCCGGCTGTTCGCTTCCGTAATCCAGTCAGCTGTTTGCAACCGGAACAAAAATCTTTTCCCGGGGAAACGCTTCCCCGCTCCCTTCGATATACCGTCGGTTCCCGGCGGGAAAATCTGCGGCGACCTCCGGCGGTTTATGCAAAAGCAAACCCCGGTGTCCGCCGCAAACCGTACGCCAAGTATCCCTGCGGTTCGGCGTCCGGAGCTGAATCAGCGCATAAATATAATTTGACAGTACCGTTAAGGCAAACTTAATATCAACGCATTACCGTTATCGATGCAAAAAAGGCCGCAGGCCAGCAGTCATTATTAAATTATTTAAGTAATTTAGAAGCATCGTACAAGCCCGCTTGCTTCTACGTATCACACCGCAATCAATACATGTAATCTTATTTAAACCCGAACCTCCATGAAAAAAAGACCGCTTTATTTCTGCACAGCCGTTCTGCCGCTGCTGGCCCTGCTGTCGGCCTGCAAGGACGACGAGAACGAACCCGGCCGAATAACCCTCTCTCCCGAATACTCCGAAGTGGTATTTGCGGCGGGGGGAGCCACCAGCCAAACCGTAAAATTCTCCGCCGATGCGGCGTGGACTCTCGCCGTCAAGGATGCCGACTGGGTAGAAGTCGCTCCGGACAAGGGAGAGGCGGGCGATGCGACCGTTACCGTACGCCTGCTCGAAACGGAATGCGACGCCGACCGCGAAACCTCCGTCACGATTGCGGCCGGAACCGCGACCGCCGGTTTCCGCATAATACAGAAGGCGGCCGGCACGGCGGACGATGCAATCACTTTTCCGGACGGCAAGCCGGACATCGCGTTCACTCCCGAAGGCGAAACGACGGCAACCGTAAAATTCAATGCCACCGCTAAGTGGAACATCGGACTGGGCGATGCCGACTGGGTGGAAGTCATTCCCGCAGAAGGGGAGGCGGGCGACGCGACCGTTACCGTACGCCTGCTCGAAACGGAATGCGACGCCGACCGCACGGCCACGGCCACCATAACGGCCGGAACCGCGACCGCCGAACTGCTGATAGTGCAGAAAGCCCCCGCGACCGCCGAACTGATACGCATAGCAGCCCCGCAGAAAAGAATCGTGGTCGGACAGGTAATGCCTCTGGCCATAGAAACCGAACCGGAGGGAACCGGTTCCGTACAGGTTCAGTGGAACTCATCGGACGAATCCGTACTGACCGTCAGCGATGAAGGCGTCGTGACCGCCGTCGCTCCGGGAAGCGCCCTCGTAACCGCACGGGCCGGAGAGCTGTCGGACGAGTGCGCGCTGGAAGTCACCGAAACGTTCACCACCGACGGCGACGGCCGCAGCTACACCTTCGCAGACCTCGCCGCCATGGAATACTCCGGCGTCAAAACGGAAGGAAGCATATACGTCGTGTCCGCCGACATGGTAGTATCCGAAGAAGACACTTTGGTACTCGGGGAAGGCGAACAGGTGAAAATACATCACGAAGTGGAAATAAAAGTGTTGGGAACTGCGGATTTCAATCCCGGTACATCCGCTTCGATGCAGGCTTACGACGAGTCCTCGGTTCCGGCTCCGCTTTATTTCACCGGCGACCGCGGGGGCGGACGAATAGCCAATGTGAAATTCGTCAACTGCCCCGTACGCTATTACGGCACCGACCCGCTTACCGTGGAAAACTGCTCCTTCGCCGGCATTACCGGCGACAGGCCGGCCTTCAATCTCGGCGGAAGCGGGATGCTGACCGTCGCCGACTGCGACTTCAGGGAAAACAGCTATCCGGCCATATCCGGAGGAGCCAACATGACTACACCGCTGGTATTCAGAAACAACTACCTTTACAAAAATTCCGCTGACGCCCGCAACAGGCCCCAAATCAACGTTACGGTAGCGGGCAACGGCAAGGTGGAAATCGTGGGCAACACGGTGATAGGCCCCGGAGAAATCACTACCAACGGAGGCATAGCGGTAGCAAACCTGCTCGGTATAGCAGGAACCAACGAAGTGCTTATAGAAGGCAACAGGGTGAGCGACTGCCGCTACGGGATTACGACCAACGGAGTCATGGATGTCAGGATTATCGACAACGTGCTCGAGAACAACAAGTGGGACACGAACCCCATGAACGGCGGCAGCGGGGTCAGCATCTACAATTCCGCAGGCGGCCAGAAAGTGTATATGAAAGGCAACACTATCGCCGGACACCTCTGGGGCATTACCAACATAGGCAGTGTCGGCTCTGGCAAAGGACCGCAGCTCAACCTCGGCAATCTCGCGCAGGGCGACGACTACAATCCGGGCGGCAACGTGTTCCGCGACAACGGCAACAACGGCGTGCTGTACGACCTTTACAACAATTCTCCCATAACGGTACACGCACAGGGTAACACGTGGAATGTCGCCGTACAGGACGAACAGAGCATAGAAGGAGTCGTTTTCCACAAGAACGACGACCCGACCCTCGGAGAAGTAATCTTCATGCCCGCCGCACGGTAGCCACCTGCGCGCCGCACGGCGGACGGTACAATAGCCGCCATAAATTCCCCGGAGCGCGACACTTGCGCTCCGGGGAATTTCATCGATACGCAAAAGCCCCTCCCCCGCACAATATGCACAGGCGTTTGAACGTTTCACATGGCAATGTCTGCAAGAATAAGGGCCGTCGCCCTTCCTCCGAAACCTCGGAATGTCGTAAAAAAGCAGGCGAAATTTTTTATTCCCGAAAACTGTTGTACTTTTGCACGCGAAATATTCCGGCCCTGTCCGCACACGGTCCGGAGCGGGAAAAGTTCTTTGCAGTCGTGAGTTTACGGATTAATTTCGTGCTTAATTTTTGTGCATTAAAGTTTTATTGCTAAATTTGCACCCCAAACCGGCCTGCCGATGTAGCTCAGTCGGTCAGAGCAGCTGATTTGTAATCAGCCGGTCGGGGGTTCGAATCCCTCCATCGGCTCAGGCAGCCGGCAGGGGTTCAGGAGTCAAGCAACGGTGAAATATAACCGGGAGAGTACCAGAGTGGCCAAATGGGGCAGACTGTAAATCTGCTGGCGTACGCCTTCGGTGGTTCGAATCCATCCTCTCCCACGAGATTCACGAAACCGGATTTGCATGCAAATCCGGCTCGTGAACCCGATTACCGACAAAAGCTCGCTTGCAGGGAAGGTAATCGGGATTACGAGCAAGATACGCGGGTACCGGTTTCATGAATCTCGTACGGTTCACCCCCATGGAAAGGCGAAATGCGCGAAGCGCATGAGCCAATCCACCGGACAAAGAATTCGGTATTGCGGCGCGCAGTACGATTCGAAATCCGGAACAAAATGAACCGCAACAGATTACAAGCGGAAGTAGCTCAGTTGATAGAGCATCAGCCTTCCAAGCTGAGGGTCGCGAGTTTGAGCCTCGTCTTCCGCTCCACGGCAAAAGGAACGTGATACGAACCGGTTTCGGGGGAAACGGTCGTATCGCACTTCTTTGTGCCGAACACGGCGGCGAACGTCCCGGAGGCGCATCCGGTGCGACAGGGCGGCAAACAATAAATAGAGAAATCCTAAATAACTATCGATTATGGCAAAAGAAAAATTTGACAGGTCCAAACCGCACGTTAATATCGGTACCATCGGACACGTTGACCACGGTAAAACCACTCTGACCGCAGCCATCACCCAGGTGCTCGCGAAGAAAGGTCTGTCGGAACTGCGCAGTTTCGATTCCATCGACAACGCTCCCGAAGAGAAAGAGCGCGGTATCACCATCAATACGTCACACGTAGAGTACCAGACCGCAAATCGCCACTACGCTCATGTCGACTGCCCCGGACACGCCGACTATGTGAAGAACATGGTTACCGGCGCCGCCCAGATGGACGGTGCGATTCTGGTGGTGGCGGCCACCGACGGCCCGATGCCCCAGACCCGCGAGCATATCCTGCTGGCGCGTCAGGTGAACGTTCCGCGTATCGTGGTTTTCCTCAACAAGTGCGACATGGTCGACGACGAGGAGATGCTCGACCTCGTGGAAATGGAAGTCCGCGACCTGCTTTCGTTCTACGAATACGACGGCGACAACACCCCGATAATCCGCGGTTCCGCTCTGGGCGGCCTCAACGGGGAGGCTCAGTGGGAGGAAAAGGTAGTCGAGTTGATGGACGCAGTGGACGAGTACATTCCCATTCCTCCGCGCGACAATGAGAAACCGTTCCTGATGCCTGTCGAGGACGTGTTCTCCATCACCGGCCGCGGCACCGTTCTTACCGGACGTATCGAAACCGGCATTATAAAGGTGGGCGACCCCGTCGAAATCGTAGGTCTGGGCGAAAAAGCCAAGACTTCGACCTGCACCGGCGTGGAAATGTTCCGCAAGCTGCTCGACGAGGGCGAAGCCGGCGACAACGTGGGCCTGCTGATGCGCGGTATCGACAAGAAGGAAGTCAGGCGCGGTATGGTAGTGGCCAAACCGGGCACGATTACCCCGCACACCAAGTTCGAAGCCGAGGTGTATATCCTGAAGAAGGAAGAAGGCGGCCGCCACACTCCGTTCCATAACCATTACCGTCCGCAGTTCTACCTGCGTACGCTGGACGTTACCGGCGAAGTGCAGCTTCCCGAAGGCGTCGAGATGATTATGCCGGGCGACCACGTGACCATCACCGTAGAGCTCATTTACCCGGTAGCCGTCAACGAGGGTCTGCGCTTCGCTATCCGCGAAGGCGGCCGTACGGTAGGAGCCGGTCAGATAACCAAGATTATCGAATAGGCAACGGGCTGCGGGAGCGTGCGGGTTTCCGGACCCGCACCGCCTCCGGGCCTAAACAGGGATGTAGTTCAAGGGCAGAATAGCGGTCTCCAAAACCGTTGATGGGAGTTCGAATCTCTCCATCCCTGCAAAGACGACGTTACGGTTATGAAAATAGTAAAATACGTAAAAGAATCCTACAACGAGCTGGTTCACAAAGTCACGTGGACGCCTTTCAAAGAACTGCAGAGTTTAGCAATTACCGTAATGGTTGCTTCCTTGATATTCGCTGTGGTCATATTGGCGATGGACCTGACTTTCGAGAACATCATGCGGCTGATATATAAATTCTTGGCCAGTTAATCAATCGGCAATCCGGTGAGATTATGAGCGAAAAGGAACCAAAAGAATGGTACGTCCTTCGGGCCGTCGGCGGTAAGGAAAAGAAAGTGAAGGAGTATATCGAATCCGAGATACGCCATCGCAATCTGGAAGACCTCATCGCTCAGGTGCTGATACCTACCGAGAAGGTTTACACCATCCGGAACGGAAAAAAGGTCAGCAAGGAAAAAGTATCGTATCCCGGTTATGTATTGGTCGAAGCGGCTATGGTAGGAGAAGTTCCGTATGTTCTTCGCAACACGCCCAACGTACTCGGCTTCCTCGGCGACTCCAAGGAGGAAAGCAAGCGAATGGCGGCGACGCCTCTGCGTCCACAGGAGGTAAGCCGTATCCTCGGCAGGGTCGACGAATTGAGTCAGGGCGATGAAGAGAACGAAGTTCCTTTCTTCGTAGGCGAGGTCGTAAAGGTGACCGACGGTCCTTTCTCGAGTTTCTCGGGGACCATCGAAGCCGTCGACAACGAACGGAAGAAACTCACCGTTTCGGTGAAGATATTCGGACGCAAGACTCCGTTGGAGTTGAGCTTCATGCAAGTTGAAAAAGAATAATTAACCTTAGGAAAACTATGGCAAAAGAGGTAGCTGCATTTATTAAATTGCAGATAAAAGGCGGTGCCGCCAATCCTTCGCCTCCGGTAGGTCCGGCTCTGGGTTCCAAGGGAGTCAATATCATGGACTTCTGCAAGCAATTCAATGCTCGCACCCAGGACAAGGCAGGAAAGGTTTTGCCGGTGATAATCACCGTGTACAGCGACAAGTCGTTCGACTTCGTCGTAAAGCAGCCGCCGGTAGCCGTCCAGCTCAAGGAAGCAGCAGGTATCTCGTCCGGCTCGAACGAGCCGAACCGCAACAAGGTGGGTCAGGTGACTTGGGAACAGGTAGCCGCCATCGCGCAGGACAAGATGAGCGACATGAACTGTTTCACCCTCGAGTCCGCCATGCGCATGGTTGCCGGAACCGCCCGCAGTATGGGTATCAACGTTGTCGGCGAATTTCCTCAAATGTAATTCCACTGAAAAATGAGTAAGCTGACCAAGAATCAAAAAGCAATGCTTGCTAAAGTCGAGCCGCACAAGGTGTACAAGCTCGGCGAGGCAGCGGCTCTTCTGAAGGAGATTACCTACACGAAATTCGACGCATCGGTAGATATAGACGTACGTCTGGGAGTGGACCCCCGCAAGTCGAACCAGATGGTACGCGGCGTGGTAACGCTTCCGCACGGAACCGGCAAGCAGGTAAGGGTTCTCGTGCTCTGCACTCCCGACAAGGAGGACGAAGCGCGGGAAGCCGGAGCCGACTACGTGGGACTGGACGAGTATATCGACAAGATTAAGGGCGGATGGACCGACGTGGACGTGGTTATCACCACTCCCAACGTCATGGCCAAGGTAGGCGCGCTGGGACGCATACTCGGTCCGCGCGGGCTTATGCCAAACCCCAAGACCGGCACCGTAACCATGGAAGTGGGCAAGGCGGTCCGCGAGGTGAAGGCAGGTAAAATAGACTTCAAGGTAGACAAGTACGGTATCGTCCACACTTCGATAGGGAAGGTTTCGTTCCAGCCCGACCAGCTCGTGGACAACGCCAGGGAGTTTATGAGCACCATTCAGAAGCTCAAGCCGTCGGCTGCCAAAGGCACTTACGTGATGAGCGTTTATCTCTCTTCCACTATGAGTTGCGGTCTTCAGATAGACCCCAAATCCATTGACACGAAATAAACGACAAGACGATGAATAGGGAAGAAAAGAAAGCCATCATAGACGGCCTTGCCGAAAAACTGAATACCTACCCGCACTTCTACGTCGCCGACATTTCCGCACTGAACGCGGAGCAGACGGCCGCGCTGCGCCGCCAGTGTTTCGAAAAGGAAGTGAATCTGGTAGTCGTAAAGAATACGCTTTTCCAAAAGGCGCTCGAACAAACGGAAAAAGCAGAGGAAGGACTGACAGCTATTCTGGAAGGTTCGACCTCCGTGATGTTCTCCAACGTGAACAAGGCTCCGGCTCTGGTCATCAAGGAGTTCCGTAAAAAGAGCGACAAGCCGATACTCAAGGCGGCCTACGTGGAATCGTGCCTTTACATAGGCGACCAGAATCTCGACGCCCTCGTAAGCATCAAGAGCCGCGAAGAACTCATAGGCGATATCGTAGCCCTGCTCCAGTCGCCGGCCAAGAACGTGATTTCCGCTCTTCAGGCCAATGCCGGACAGAAAATCGCCGGACTGGTGAAAACTCTCGAAGAAAGAAACTGAACGACACGCAAACAAGTAAAACAAATTCAATAAACACGGATAACAATGGCAGATATTAAGGTATTAGCTGAGCAGCTGGTTAATCTGACAGTTAAGGAAGTAAACGAATTGGCCGCCATCCTGAAGGACGAGTACGGCATCGAACCCGCTGCTGCGGCAGTAGCAGTCGCAGCTCCCGCAGCTGCCGGCGAGGCCGCCCCGGCCGAGAAAACGTCGTTCGACGTAGTTCTGACGGCTCCGGGTCAGGGTAAAATACAGGTTATCAAGGTCGTTAAGGAAATCACCGGCCTCGGTCTGAAGGAATCCAAAGAACTGGTCGACGGTGCGCCCAAAGCCGTTAAGGAAGGCGTGTCGAAGGAAGAAGCCGAATCCATCAAATCGCAGCTGGAAGACGCAGGAGCTGAAGTTGAAATTAAGTAATCTATACTTAAGTTCACAGCATACCGGGTATAGAGTCTAAGCCATTAGACTCTATGCCTTTTCTCGTTTTAACAATGCGGAGCAGTACGGACCGCCGCGAGATGTCCCTCTCGAAGGGATAAAAGGCAGTCCGGCATCTGTCGGTCAGGCGGATGCAGCTCCCTTTCCGGTCCGGAAACCGCGCAGACTGCCGGCTCGGCGGAAGGCCGGAACAAACCCCGGCGGAAAAGTTCCTCGACGGAGCTTCCCGCAGGACGGACAAGTTCAAGGAGGCGGAAACCTTTTTTCCGCTGCGAGCCGCTTCAACTCTAATTTCGTAAACTAATGTCCTCAAAAGAAAATAATAAGAGAATAAGTTTCTCCTCCGTAAAGGCGAGGATGCCCTATCCCGACTTTCTGGAGGTACAGCTCAAGTCGTTCCACGATTTCTTCCAGTTGGACACCACGGCCGAGAACCGCAAGCGGGAAGGCCTGTACAAAGTGTTCATGGAAAACTTTCCGATAACGGACACGCGGAACAACTTCGTGCTGGAGTTCATCGATTATTATATCGACCCGCCCAGATACACGATAGAGGAGTGTCTGGAGCGCGGACTGACGTACAGCGTCCCCTTGAAAGCCAAGCTGAAACTGTACTGCACCGATTCGGAGCACGAGGACTTCGACACCGTCGTTCAGGACGTGTATTTCGGGACGATTCCATATATGACCCCGCGCGGAACGTTCGTCATCAACGGAGCCGAGCGCGTGGTGGTTTCGCAGCTTCACCGTTCGCCCGGAGTGTTCTTTTCTCAAAGCACCCACACGAACGGAACGAAACTGTACCAAGCGAGAATCATACCCTTCAAGGGTTCGTGGATAGAGTTCGCTACGGACATCAACAACGTGATGTACGCCTATATAGACCGGAAGAAAAAACTGCCGGTCACTACCCTGTTGCGCGCGATTTGCTTCGAGAGCGACCAGCAGATACTCGAGATATTCGACCTCGCCGACGAGGTGAAGGTCACCAAGGCCAACCTGAAAAAGGCTATCGGCCGGAAACTTGCCGCCCGCGTACTCAGTACATGGGTCGAAGACTTCGTGGACGAGGACACCGGCGAAGTGGTTTCCATAGAGCGCAACGACGTAATAATCGACCGTGAAACCGTGCTCGGGGAGGAACATATCGAAAAAATCCTCGACAGCGGAGCCAAAAGCATCCTCCTGCACAAGGAGAGCGCCAGCGGCACGGACTACTCGATAGTTTACAACACCCTGCAGAAAGACCCCTGCAACTCCGAAAAGGAGGCCGTGGTTTACATATACAGGCAGCTCCGCAATTCCGAGCCGCCCGACGAGGCCACCGCGCGGGACGTGATAGAGAAACTGTTCTTTTCGGACAAGCGCTACGATTTGGGAGAAGTCGGCCGGTTCCGTATAAACAAGAAGCTGGGCCTCGACATAGACCCGTCCGTAAGAATCCTCACCAAGGAGGATATGATAGCGATTATCAAGTACCTGATTTCGCTGATTAACTCCAAGACGGACGTGGACGACATAGACCACCTGTCGAACCGCCGCGTGCGTACCGTGGGCGAACAGCTTTCCAACCAGTTCTCGGTAGGCTTCGTCCGCATGGCCCGCACCATACGCGAGCGGATGAATGTGCGCGACAACGAAGTGTTCACGCCTGTGGACCTGATAAACGCCAAGACCCTTTCGAGCGTTATCAATTCGTTCTTCGGCACGAACCAGCTTTCGCAGTTCATGGACCAGATAAATCCGCTGGCCGAAATGACGCACAAGCGCCGCCTGTCGGCACTCGGTCCGGGCGGTCTTTCGCGCGACCGGGCCGGCTTCGAGGTCCGCGACGTGCACTACACGCATTACGGCCGCCTGTGCCCGATAGAAACCCCGGAAGGCCCGAACATCGGCCTTATATCGTCGCTGTGCGTCTATGCGAAGATAAGCGACATGGGCTTCATCGAAACCCCGTACCGCAGGGTGGATAACGGCATCGTGGACCTGAAAGACAAGGACATCGAATATCTCAGCGCCGAGGAGGAGGAAGGACTCGTCATAGCTCAGGCCAGCGCGCCGCTGAACGACAAGGGCGAGTTTCTCGAACCGGACCGCATCAAGGCCCGCGCCGAAGCCGACTTCCCGACCGTCGCGGCCCAGCAGGTCAACCTGATGGACGTGGCTCCGAACCAGATAGCGTCGATTGCGGCCAGCCTGATTCCGTTCCTCGAGCACGACGACGCCAACCGCGCCCTGATGGGTTCGAACATGATGCGTCAGGCCGTGCCGCTTATCAATCCGGAAGCACCGATTGTCGGAACCGGGCTCGAAAGCGACATGATAAGCGACAGCCGCATTCAAATCGTGGCCGAGAAGGACGGCGAGGTGGTCTATGCCGACGCCACGCAGATACAGGTACGCTACGACCGTTCGGACGACGAAGTATTCGTCAGCTTCGACCCGGAAATAACCACGTACCAGCTTCCGCGCTATCGGAAGACGAACCAGAACATGTCGATTACCCTGCGTCCGATAGTGATGAAGGGCGACAAGGTGAGGGCAGGTCAGATTCTGACCGAGGGATATTCTACCCAGAAGGGCGAGCTGGCCCTCGGACGCAACCTGAAAGTGGCCTTCATGCCCTGGAAGGGGTACAACTTCGAGGACGCCATAGTGATTTCCGAACGCCTCGTGCGCGAAGACCTCTTTACGTCCATCCATGTGGACGAGTACATCATGGAGGTGCGCGAAACGAAACGCGGTCTGGAAGAGCTTACGGCCGACATACCGAACGTAAGCGAGGACGCCACCAAGGACCTCGACGAAAACGGCATCATCCGAATCGGAGCCAACATCCAGCCGGGCGATATCCTCATAGGAAAGATTACTCCCAAGGGGGAAAGCGACCCCAGCCCGGAGGAGAAGTTGCTGCGGGCCATCTTCGGCGACAAGGCCGGCGACGTGAAGGACGCTTCGCTGAAAGCTCAGCCGTCGCTTTACGGAACCGTGGTCGACAAGAAACTGTTCAGCCGCGCGGGCAAGGATACCAAGAAAGGCAAGCAGGCCGAAAAGAATCAGATAGAGCGCATAGACACCAGATTCGCGGCCGATACGGCGGCGCTCAAGGAAGTGCTGGTGGACAAGCTGTACTCGCTGCTCAAGGACCGCACCACGCAGGGCATCCGCGACTATTTCGGAGCCGAGCTTTACGGCAAGGGCACGAAGTTCACCCGCAAAATGCTCGAAGAAATCGACTATTTGAACCTGAACGCCGACAAGTGGACGGGCGACGAACGGGCCGACGCTTTGGTAGTGAAGACCGTAAACAATTACATAATAAAGTACAAGGAGTTAGACGCCAAGGTAAAACGCGAGAAGTACAATATCACCAACGGCGACGAACTGCCCGCCGGAATAATCCAGCTCGCGAAGGTTTACATAGCCAAGAAACGCAAGCTGAAAGTAGGCGACAAGATGGCCGGACGCCACGGCAACAAGGGCATCGTAGCGAAAGTGGTGCGCGACGAGGACATGCCGTTCCTCGACGACGGCTCGATAGTGGATATAGTGCTCAACCCGCTGGGCGTGCCTTCGCGAATGAACCTCGGCCAGATTTACGAAACCGTGCTCGGATGGGCCGGAAAGGAACTCGGACTGAAATTCGCCACGCCGATTTTCGACGGCGCTTCGCTCGACCAGATTAACGAGTACACCGCTCAGGCGGCCATCCCGCGCAGCGGGCTGACCTATCTGCGCGACGGCGGAACGGGCGAACTGTTCGACCAGCCTGCCACCGTGGGCGTCATCTATATGCTCAAGCTGGGCCACATGATTGACGACAAGATGCATGCCCGGTCGATAGGCCCCTACTCGCTGATTACCCAGCAGCCGCTCGGCGGTAAAGCTCAGTTCGGCGGCCAGCGTTTCGGAGAAATGGAGGTCTGGGCGCTCGAAGCGTTCGGCGCGGCCAATATCCTTCAGGAAATTCTGACCATAAAGAGCGACGACGTCATGGGCCGTGCGAAGGCTTACGAGGCTATCGTCAAAGGCGACAACCTGCCGGCGGCCGGAATCCCGGAATCGCTCAACGTACTGCTTCACGAGCTGCGCGGTCTGGCCATCAGCGTGAAACTCGATTAAAACGGAAGCCGGAGCGCGGCCGTCGCAATGTCCGCGCTTCCTCCTTCCCTTTCCGCCCCCGGGCGGGACGCATAGTTGAAAAGAGTAAAATAAAAGTAATATATGTCTGTCAAGAAAGAGAACAAGGCAAATACCAGTTTCGGCAGGATTTCCATCGGACTGGCGTCGCCGGAAGAGATACTGGAAAACTCGAGCGGCGAAGTTCTGAAACCGGAGACCATAAACTACCGGACGTACAAGCCTGAAAGGGACGGCCTGTTCTGCGAACGCATTTTCGGCCCCGTAAAGGACTACGAGTGCCACTGCGGAAAGTACAAGCGCATCCGGTACAAGGGCATCGTGTGCGACCGCTGCGGCGTGGAGGTTACGGAAAAGAAGGTGCGCCGCGAACGCATGGGCCATATTTCGCTGGTAGTGCCGGTAGTCCACATATGGTACTTCCGTTCGCTGCCGTCCAAAATCGGCTATCTGCTCGGAATACCTACCAAGAAGCTCGACGCGGTAATCTACTACGAGCGTTATATCGTGGTGCAGGCCGGAGCGGCAGCCGCCAACGGCGTGGCCGACCTCGACCTGCTGACCGAAAAGGAGTATCTCGACATCCGCGACGCGCTCCCGAAAGGCAATGCGCAGCTCGACGACAGCGACCCCAACAAGTTCATAGCCCAAATCGGGGCCGAGGCTATCTATACGCTGCTCCAGCGCGTGGACCTCGACTCGCTGTCCTATTCTCTGCGCCACAAGGCAAGCACCGAAACCTCGCAGCAGCGCAAGGCCGAAGCTCTCAAGCGCCTGCATATAATCGAAGCCTTCCGCGCGTCGAACGAAGTGAACAAGCCGGAATGGATGGTGCTGAAAGTCATTCCGGTAATCCCGCCCGAACTGCGGCCGCTCGTGCCCCTCGACGGCGGCCGGTTCGCCACGAGCGACCTGAACGACCTGTACCGCCGCGTGATAATCCGCAACAACCGCCTGAAGAGGCTGATAGAAATCAAGGCTCCGGAAGTCATTCTGCGAAACGAGAAGCGCATGCTTCAGGAAGCCGTGGACAGCCTGTTCGACAACTCGCGCAAAAACAACGCAGTCAAGACCGAAAGCAACCGTCCGCTGAAGTCCCTGAGCGACAGCCTCAAGGGCAAGCAGGGCCGGTTCCGCCAGAACCTGCTCGGAAAGCGCGTGGACTACTCGGCGCGTTCGGTAATCGTGGTGGGTCCGGAGCTGAAAATGCACGAAATGGGTATCCCGAAAGATATGGCGGCCGAGCTTTACAAGCCGTTCATAATCCGGAAGCTCATAGAACGCGGCATCGTAAAGACCGTAAAATCGGCAAAGAAAATCATCGACCGCAAGGACCCGGTTATCTGGGATATTCTGGAAAACGTCATCAAGGGCCACCCCGTCCTGATGAACCGCGCCCCGACCCTGCACCGCCTCGGCATTCAGGCTTTCCAGCCGAAGCTGATAGAGGGAAAGGCCCTCCAGCTCCACCCGCTGGCATGTACGGCGTTCAACGCCGACTTCGACGGCGACCAGATGGCCGTGCACCTTCCGTTGGGAAACGCCGCCATACTGGAGGCCCAGTTGCTGATGCTCGGTTCGCACAATATCCTCAACCCGGCCAACGGAGCGCCCATTACCGTGCCCTCGCAGGACATGGTGCTCGGCCTGTACTACATCACCAAGCAGCGCAAGGGCGCGAAAGGCGAAGGGTTGGTATTCTACGGTCCGGAAGAAGCGATTATAGCCTACAATGAGAAGCGGGCGGACCTGCACGCAATAGTAAGCGTAGTGGCGGACACCGTGGACGAGCACGGCAATCCCAAACGCGAGCTTGTCCGCGATACCACCATAGGCCGTATAATTTTCAACCAGGTGGTTCCGAAAGAGGTGGGCTTCATAAACACCCTGCTCAAAAAGAAGAATCTGCGCGACATCATCGGCTTGGTAATGAAAAAGGCCGGTGCGGACAAGGCCGCCGTGTTCCTCGACGACATCAAGAACATGGGCTACCAGATGGCGTTCCGGGGCGGACTGTCGTTCAACCTCGACGCCGTGCTCATTCCGAAGGAAAAGGAACAGCTCGTGGCCGAGGGCTACGAAAAGGTGGACGAGGTGTACGACAGCTACAATATGGGCTTCATCACCAACAACGAGCGATACAATCAGGTCATCGACATCTGGACGCGCGTAAACTCCGAGCTGACCGAAACCGTATCGAAGCAGCTCGAGGAGGATATGGAAGGGTTCAACCCTGTTTATATGATGCTCGACTCCGGAGCCCGCGGCTCGAAGGAACAGATACGCCAGCTTTCGGGCATGCGAGGACTTATGGCCAAGCCCCAGAAGTCCGGAGCCGAAGGCGGTCAGGTCATCGAAAACCCGATTCTCTCCAACTTCAAGGAAGGGCTTTCGGTGCTCGAATACTTCATATCCACCCACGGCGCCCGCAAGGGTCTGGCCGACACGGCTCTCAAAACGGCCGACGCCGGTTATCTGACCCGCCGCCTCGTGGACGTGGCCAACGACGTAATAATAAACGAAGAGGACTGCGGTACGCTGCGCGGACTTTCCGCTACGGCCATCAAGCGCAACGACGTGGTCGTGCAGACGCTCTACGACCGCATTCTGGGACGCGTCGCGCTGAACGACGTGCGCCATCCGCAGACCGGAGAGATGATTGTAGGAGCCGGGGACGAAATAACCGAAGAGGCTGCCGAAGTAATCGAAAAGTCGCCTATCGAACAGGTGGAAATCCGCTCGGCGCTGACTTGCGAAGCCCGTCACGGCATCTGCGCGAAGTGTTACGGTCGCAACCTCGCCACCGGACGCATGGTGCAGAAGGGCGAGGCGGTAGGCGTCATAGCAGCCCAGAGCATCGGCGAGCCGGGTACGCAGCTTACCCTGCGTACGTTCCACGTCGGCGGTGTGGCAAGCGGTTCGGTGGTGGACAACAAGGTAGTCGCCCGTTACGGAGGCCGACTCGAAATCGACGACCTGCGCGTTATCAAGCATAAGAACAAGGACGGAGAAACGCAGAACATCGTCGTAAGCCGTCTTTCGGAAATGCGCATAGTGGACAAAACCACCGGCATCGTGCTTTTCACGCACAACCTGCCCTACGGCTCGCTCCTGTTCAGATTCGACGGCGACGAGGTAGCCAACGGCGACCTTATATGCGAATGGGACCCCTTCAATGCGGTCATCATATCCGAATTCGACGGAAAGGTAGCTTTCGAGAACATAATAGAAGGCGTGACCTACCGCGAGGAATCGGACGAACAGACCGGGTTGAGGGAGAAAGTCATCATCGAGAGCCGCGACAAGACCAAGAATCCGGTCATCCGGATTCTGGACAAGGACGGCAACGAGCAGAAGCAGTACAACCTGCCGGTAGGCGCCCACATAGTGGTAAAGGAAAACGCCCGCGTAAAGGCCGGCGACACGCTGATAAAGATTCCGCGCTCGTTCGGCAAGGCCGGCGACATCACCGGCGGTCTGCCGCGCGTTACGGAGCTGTTCGAGGCCCGCAATCCGTCGAACCCGGCCATCGTGTCGGAAATAGACGGCGAAGTGTCGTTCGGCAAAATCAAGCGAGGCAACCGCGAGATTATCGTAACCTCCAAGGGGGGCGACATCCGCAAGTACCTCGTGCCTCTGACCCGGCAAATCCTCGTGCAGGAAAACGACTACGTCAAGGCGGGAATGCCGCTTTCCGACGGAGCCATAACTCCGAGCGACATATTGGCCATTCAGGGCCCGACCAAGGTACAGGAGTACATCGTGAACGAGGTGCAGGAGGTTTACCGCGGACAGGGCGTGAAAATCAACGACAAGCACTTCGAGGTAATCGTCCGCCAGATGATGAACAAGGTCCAGATACAGGACCCCGGGGATACGCACTTCCTCGAGGAACAGGTCGTGGACAAATGGGAATTCATGGAAGCAAACGACGACTTGTACGACAAGGTAGTGGTTACGGACGCGGGCGATTCGCAGTCCGTGCAGCCGGGCCAGATTATATCCGTGCGCAGGCTGCGCGACGAAAATTCCGTGCTCAAGCGCAAGGACCTTCGGCAGGTCGAAGTAAGGGACATCATCCCCGCCACCTCGAACCAGATATTGCAGGGAATTACGCGGGCGGCCCTTCAGACCAGCAGTTTCATGTCGGCGGCATCGTTCCAGGAAACCACCAAGGTGTTGAACGAAGCGGCCGTGTACGGCAAGGTGGACCCGCTGGAAAATCTGAAGGAAAACGTTATATGCGGCCATCTGATTCCGGCCGGAACCGGAACCCGCGACTTCCAGAATATGCTGGTGGGTTCGCAGGAAGAATACGATACCATGGTAGCGGGAAGGGAAGAATAAATCCCTCCCGCAGTTACGCGAACAGCGCCGCCTCGAAAGGGCGGCGCTGTCGGTTTTATGCCGCCCGAAAGAAATCCGCCGCCTCCCTGCGGAAGCGGCGGACGACGCCGGACGGTGACTTCTATTCCTTCTCCTCGTACTTCATCGAAGCGAGGCGCACATAATTGTTATAACGCCAGCGTGCATTCTCCTCCGAAGCATCGAACAGCTCGGCCGCCCTTTCGGGGAAAGCCGACATCAGCGACGTATAGCGCACTTCCTTCAGGATAAAGTCCTTGAACTTGCTCCAGTCGGGCGCCTTCGAGTCGAGCCGGAACGGATTCTCGCCCTTGCCGGCCAACTCCGGATTATAACGCCACAGATGCCAGTAACCGCACTCCACGGCCTCGCGTCCCACGGTCGGCGTACGGCTCATGCCGCCCTTGATGCCGTGGTTGATACACGGAGCATAGGCGATTACAAGCGACGGACCCGGATAGGCCTCCGCCTCGCGGATAGCCTGAAGCATCTGATTCTGGTTTCCGAGCGAAACCTGAGCCACATACACGTAACCGTAGGTCATCGCAATCGCTCCGAGGTCCTTCTTGCGGATGCGCTTACCTGCCGAGGCGAATTTGGCGACGGCCCCTACCGGAGTGGCTTTCGAGGACTGTCCGCCCGTATTGGAGTAAACCTCGGTGTCCAGCACGAGGATATTCACATCCTCGCCCGAAGCGATTACATGGTCGAGGCCGCCGAAACCTATGTCGTAGGCCCAGCCGTCGCCGCCGATAATCCACTGCGACTTTTTTACGAAATAGTCTTTCAGCGACAGCAGCTCCCGGCAGGCTTCGCAGCCGCAGGCTTCAAGCATCGGAACGAGCCGCGCCGACGCTTCGGCGCTTTCGGCGCTCTTTCCGCGAACGGCTATCCACTGTTCCATGGCCTCCTTGAGCTCCGCGGAGCAGCAGTCGCAACCGTCTATGGCGGCCCGCATCTTCTGCGCTACCTTCTCGCGGATTTTCTCCACGCCTATGTGCATGCCGTATCCGAACTCGGCGTTATCCTCGAACAGCGAGTTGGCCCATGCCGGCCCGCGGCCCGCGGCATTGCTGCAATAGGGGGTCGAAGGAACCGAGCCTCCGTAAATGGACGAGCAGCCGGTGGCGTTGGCAATCATGGTACGGTCGCCGAAAAGCTGAGTAATCAGCTTTATGTAAGGCGTTTCGCCGCAGCCGGCGCAGGCCCCGGAGAACTCGAACAACGGCTGTGCGAACTGGCTGCCCTTCACCGTCTTGAACTTGTCTATGACCTGTTCGCGGTAGCCGACCTTCTCGTTCATATACTTCCAATAATCCTGCTGCTTCATCTGCGAGTCCAGCGGCTTCATCTCCAGAGCCTTGCCCGGAGCCGGGCATACGTCCACGCAGTTGCCGCACCCGGTGCAGTCGAGAGGGGTAATCTGGATACGGAACCTGTACTCCTTGGTGGGCCCTACTCCCGGCTTGGCTTCGATGCCGGCCGGTGCGGCGGCAAGCTCCTCCTCCGTCATCAGGAAAGGCCGTATAACGGCATGCGGGCATATGTAGGCGCACTGGTTGCACTGGATGCACTTCTCCATTATCCACATCGGAACGTTCACCGCAATCCCGCGCTTCTCGTATGCGGCCGTACCGTTGTCCCACGTACCGTCTTCGCGGCCCCTGAAGGCGCTTACCGGCAAACTGTCGCCCTTGAGGGCATTTATGGGCATAACCACGTCGCGGATAAACGCCGGAACGCCGCTTTCATTGCTTCCAGCCGCGGCGGGAGCGATAGACGCCCATTCAGCCGGGATGTCCACCTTCTCGACTTCGGCGCCCCCGCGGTCCACGGCGGCATAGTTCATGTTCACTATGTCGTCGCCCTTGCGGCCGTAAGTCTTGTAAATGGCCTTCTTCATCTGCTCGACGGCCATCTCGTAAGGAATCACGTTGGAGATTTTGAAGAAAGCGGCCTGCATTATCGTATTGGTCCGGTTTCCGAGTCCCAATTCGTCGGCGAGCCGGGTAGCGTTGATGATATAGAAATTGATGCCGTTTCTGGCCAGATATGTTTTCATGTGGTCGGGCAGCGAAGCCTTGGTGGTTTCGGCGTCGTGCACGCTGTTAAGCAGGAACGAACCGCCGGGCTTCAGCCCCCTGAGCACGTCGTACTTGTGCACGTACGAAGGCACATGGCACGCCACGAAATCGGGCGTGGTCACGAGATAAGGCGACGTGATGGGCTTGTCGCCGAAACGCAGGTGCGACGAAGTGTAACCGCCGGACTTCTTGGAATCGTAGGAAAAATAGGCCTGACAGTACTTGTCGGTGGTGTCGCCTATGATTTTTATGGAGTTCTTGTTGGCTCCTACTGTTCCGTCGGCTCCCAGTCCGAAGAACAGCCCCTCGAACGTGCCTTCCTTGGCGAGCGATATTTCCTCGCCCACCGGAAGCGACGTTCCGGTAACGTCGTCGGTGATGCCCACCGTAAACCGGTTCTTCGGCTCGGCGGCCCGCAGGTTGTCGAACACGGCAAGTATCTGAGCCGGGGTGGTATCCTTCGACGACAAGCCGTAGCGCCCGCCTATAATCAGCGGCTTGCATTCGGCGGGAATATCCTTGCACGAAGCGAACGCCTCCACGACATCCATATAGAGCGGCTCGCCGTTCGCGCCCTGCTCTTTGGTACGGTCGAGCACGCAAATGCGCTTCGCCGTTTCGGGCAGCACGGCTCCCAGATACTTTACCGAGAACGGACGGTACAGATGCACGGTGACAACCCCTACCTTCTCGCCCTTAGCGCGCAGGTAATCCACGCACTCGCGTACGGTTTCCGTTACGGAACCCATGGCGATAATCACGTTTTCGGCCTGCGGGTCGCCGTAATAGGTGAACGGCTTGTATTCCCGGCCGGTTATGCGGCTGATTTCCGCCATTGTTTCGGCCACCATGTCGGGCACGGCAGCGTAGAACGGATTGGCCGCTTCGCGGGCCTGAAAATATATGTCGGGGTTCTGAGCCGTGCCGCGCGTCACCGGATGCTCCGGATTGAGAGCTCTCGCCCGGAATTCATCCAACGCCCTGCGGTCGAACAGCGAAGCCAAAGCCTCTTCGTCGATAAGCTCTATTTTCTGTATCTCGTGCGAAGTGCGGAAGCCGTCGAAGAAATGCAGGAACGGTACGCGTGCCTTCAGAGCGACTATATGGGCTACGCCGGCAAGGTCCATAACTTCCTGCACGCTGCTGGTGGCGAGCATGGCGAAACCGGTCTGCCGGGTGGCCATCACGTCCTGATGGTCGCCGAAAATGGACAGCGCCTGCGCGGCCACCGCACGGGCCGATACGTGGAACACTCCGGGAAGCAGCTCGCCCGCGATTTTATACATATTCGGAATCATCAGCAGCAATCCCTGCGACGCCGTAAAGGTGGAGCTGAGGGCTCCCGACTGCAGCGAGCCGTGCAACGCTCCGGCGGCTCCGGCCTCGGACTGCATTTCGACCACCTTCACCTGCTCGCCGAATATGTTCTTCCGTCCTCCGGCCGACCATTCGTCCACCAGCTCGGCCATCGTGGACGACGGCGTGATGGGATATATGGCCGCCACTTCGCTGAACATATAGGCGATATGGGCGGCGGCATAGTTTCCGTCACACGTAATAAATTTCTTCTGTCCCATACTGTATTGTGCTTGGTTTAAAATTTGATTGTCCTCTTGAAATTCATCGGAATTAAACTCATCTTGCTTTACAAATATAGTGAAAGGTGAGAGACAAGCCAAGTTTACTTGTGCTTGTCCGAACCGCATCCTACTGATTCGTAAATATACATAAATAATTGTTACGCCTGCCGAACCGGAACTATTTCGCAACCCCCTGCTTAAAGCGGGGGAATAATGCCTACCTTAGCGCAAGTATCCGGGCACGCGTCCGGAGGACGGCCGAAACATGATAGAATACAGCGAGCATACTCTCGGAAACGGATTGCGTGTGATAGTCAACCGCGACCGCCACTCGGCGTTGGCAGCCGTGAACATACTCTATATGGTGGGAGCCCGCAACGAGAATCCCGCCCGCACCGGGTTCGCCCATCTGTTCGAGCATCTGATGTTCAGAGGCACGCGGAACGTGCCCGACTACGACGTTCCCGTACAGGAGGCCGGAGGAGAGAACAACGCCTTTACCAATAACGATTACACGGATTACTATATTACCCTTCCGAAAGACAACATAGAAACCGCTTTCTGGCTCGAATCCGACCGCATGACCGGGCTGGACATCGACCCGCACAGTCTCGACACGGAAAAAGCCGTTGTAATCGCGGAATTCAACCAGCGCTACCTGAACCGGCCCTACGGCGAACAGTGGATGATGCTGCGGGAAATGGTTTACAAAAAACACCCCTATCGCTGGGCTACGATAGGCCTCACTCCCGACCATATCCGGCGGGCTACGCTTTCGGAAGTGCGCGCTTTCTACGAAAGATATTACGAACCCTCCAACGCCATACTGAGCGTATCGGCCGATATGGAGCCGGAAGAAGTGTTCGCTTTGGCGGAAAAGTGGTTCGGGCCGCTTCCCCGCCGTCCACGCCCGGAAGACAGGATTCCGGAAGAACCGGAGCAGACCGAAGCCCGGCGCATGGAAGTGTCCCGGAAAGTACCGGCCATACAACTGTCGGCGGCGTTCCGAATGGGAGGCCGCACGAGCCGGCAGTTCTACCGTTGCGACCTTACCAGCGACCTGCTGGCCGGAGGCACTTCCGGACGGCTGTACCGCGACCTGATAAGGGACAGACAGATGTTCTCGTCGGTAAACGCCTACTGTTCCGGTGACGCGGACCCCGGCATGTTCGTAGTGACCGGGCAGCTTATGCCCGGCGTGACAGAACGGCAGGCGGAAGAAGCGATATGGGAAGAGCTGAACGCCCTGAAACACGAACCGGTTCCGGATTACGAAGCCGAAAAGGTCAAAAACAAGTTCGAAGCCAACACCGTATTCGGAGAGCTGAATATAATGAACAAGGCCATGAACCTCGGATTTTACGCCATGCTCGGCGACCTGCCGCTGGTCAACGAGGAAACGGGCATATACAGGTCGATAACCGCGGAAGAAATTATGGAAAACGCCCGGCAGGTCTTCGTTCCGGAAAGAAGTTCCACACTTATAATCAGGCCCGAATGAACGGTATACCGAAGCGTCCCCCGATAGTTATTCCCGGCGAGGCCGAAATGCCCTCGGCAACGGCGCAACTGCTTTCCAACGGCACGAGTCTGTACACGCTCGACGCTCTCGACCGGGATGTAGTACGTTTCAGTTTCGTATTCCACGCGGGTTCGTCGTGGCAGACGGTGCCGTTCGTAGCTTCGGCCACACTCAATCTGCTCTCGGAAGGCTCCGCCAATTATACGGCTCAGGAAATAGCCGAGAAACTCGACTTCTACGGTTCGTGGTTCGACGTTTCGATAGACCGCGATTACAGCGTCGTCACGTTCTGCTGCCTGCGGCGTTTCTTTTCCGAAACTCTGGTCCTCGCATCGGAAATCCTGCTGCGCCCTTCCTTTCCGGAAACCGAAATCAGGAACTACAAGGAAAAAAGCCGGGAAAGGCTCGCCCTCAACCGCAGCCGCATAGACTATCGCTCCCGCGAACTGTTCGGACGTGCATTGTTCGGGCCGCAGCATCCCTACGGAATTTCCTCTCCCGGAGAAAAGTACGCCGCCCTTACCCGGAACGACCTGATATCCTTTTACAAGAGTCATTACACGGCCCGCAACTGCTTCGCAGTAGTCGGGGGCGATACGGATGCGGAGGTGCTCGACGGTATGACGTTTCTCGCCGAAGGACTCGAACGCTCCGCCGTCCTCCCCGTCCGGACCATACCCCCGGCGGAACCCATAGCGTGCGCTTCGGAAATATTCGAGGGGGCCACACAGTCGTCCCTAAGGATAGGGAGGCTGCTGTTTCCGAGGATGAATCCGGACTATATCGGTATGCAGGTAGTGGCCACGGTGCTGGGAGGCTATTTCGGCTCGAGGCTGGTACGAAACCTGCGCGAAGAAAAAGGTTACACCTACGGGGTATATTCCACTCTCGTAAATTTCGACGAGGCTGGTTATCTGGCCATAGGAACCGAAGTCGATGCGTCCGCCACAAACGACGCCGTGGAGCAGATATTCGCGGAAACCGAGCGCCTGCGCACCGAAACCGTTTCCGTCGCCGAACTCGACATGGTGCGCAGCGTAATGCTCGGCGAGGTGCTTCGCATACTCGACGGACCGTTCGGCATAATCGACGTCACCATAGAGAACATCCAGAACCGCACCGACAATTCGTACGTGGAACGGCTGACCGGGGAGATAAGGCATATCACGCCGGAACGCATTCGGGCGCTCGCGGAAAAATATCTGCGCAGGGAAGACTTTACCGTAACCGTGGTCGGACCGCAAGATTACTGTCCCCGGTAGCTCACCTCTGGTCCACGAAAAGCAGCTTGCTTATGTCATAACCGCGTTCGGCGGCGCTTTCGAGCAGCCGGTTAAGGGCGGAAACCGATATTTGCGGCGTGCGGCTCAGTATCCACAGAAATTTCGGAGTGGAAGAGCCGACGAGGGCATAGGAATAATTCTCTTCTTCGAGTTCCATCACCAGATAATCCGAATAAACGGCGAAAAATTTTACCCTGAGATGTCCTGCGGGGTCGGACGGAACATGTTTGGCCTTGCCTTTTATACGCTTGAACCTGCCTTTCTTATAACCGCTGTTCACCACCTCTACCGTGCCGTCGGGAAGAAGAGCATAGTCCGCCGTAACGCGGCTCATCCCTCTCTCGAACGGGTGGTTGAAGCGGGCTATTTCATACCACCGGCCCATGTACTTGCGCAGGTCCAGCTTACCTACCGGAGTATTATCGACTTTGTTGCGCGGACGGGATACGGCGACTATGGTTACCAGCAGAGCGAGTCCGAAAATAAATATCACTTTTTTCATGGCTTTTTCGGACCGAACAGCATATTCGATGCCACGTTATTCCGAACCAAGCGACGGGAAAAGTATTTTACGGGAAAGGGGAATCGCTATTTGCCGGAGCCTTCTGCGCCGTATTCCATAAGGTAAGCCTTTATGAATCCGCTCAGTTCGCCGTCCAAGACGGCGGCAGTATCGGACGTTTCGAAACCGGTGCGGTGGTCTTTCACCAGTTTGTAGGGATGCAAGGTATAACTCCGTATCTGCGAACCCCACTCTATCTTTTTCTTCTGTCCCTCCAGCTCGGCCTGAAGTTCCCGGCGCTTTTCCAATTCCCGCTGGTAGAGCTTGGATTTCAGGATACGCATGGCATTCTCGCGGTTCATAAGCTGCGAGCGCGTTTCGGTATTCTCGACCACTATGCCGGACGGAATATGCCTGAGGCGTACGCCGGTTTCGACCTTGTTCACATTCTGGCCGCCGGCCCCACTGCTGCGGTACGTGTCCCACTCTATATCTCCGGGATTGACCACTATTTCTATCGTATCGTCCACCGCGGGCGACACGAATACCGAGGCGAACGTGGTCTGGCGCTTATTGTTGGCGTTGAAAGGCGACAGGCGCACCAGTCTGTGCACGCCGTTCTCGCTCTTGAGATAACCGTACGCGTAATCGCCCTCGAATTCCAACGTGGCGGATTTTATTCCGGCTTCGTCGCCCGGCTGAAGGTCGGCCACCCTTACCCTGTAACCGTTGAGCTCGCCCCACCGCGTGTACATCCTGAGCAACATCGAAGCCCAGTCGAGGCTTTCGGTTCCTCCCGCTCCGGAGTTTATATCCATTATGGCGCCGAGCCGGTCTTCCTTCCCGCGAAGCATGTTGCGCATTTCCAAATCGCCCATATCCGTAAGAAGCCGCTCGTAAAGGGCGTCCATTTCCGATTCGTCCACCGCCCCTTCCCGTACGAATTCGGGCATCAATTCCAAATCGCCCAGCTTACGGTCTATCGAATCGAAATCGTCTATCCAACGCTTGATTGCAGCCACTTTCCGAAGCTGTTCCTCGGCGGCCGCCGGATTGTCCCAGAAATCGGGAGCCCGGGTTTTGGACTCTTCCTCCTCCAATTCCAAACGCTTGTCCTCTATCGACAGGTGCCTGTAAAGGCCGTCGCGCCGCTGCTGCAAATCCCTTATCTGTTCTGCGGACACCATACTCTATTAACCGGCTACCGAACATTCGAAACCGGCCGCTTCGACACGCGCGGCGATAGCTTTCAGTTCTTCGAGCGGAACCTTTTCCAAACCTTCCGCGGGCGTATCCCGGTCTATCGTATAAATCATGACCTTCCGGGGACTTATCCGGCGCACCAACTCGAGCCATGCCGAAACTTCCCTGTCGGTCGTGTTATCTACCGTCCGGCCGTCTAAGAAACCGCGCAGGAACATGGTCTGGATAATCAGCCGTCCCTCGAACCGCATCATGTTTTCCACCGTACTTTCGACCGAGTAACCACTCATGGGGCCGTCGATAAGCTTCACGGTTTCGTCGAACGCCGAATCGAGTTTCAGGATATTGTTATCCACGCGCAAAAGCGCCCTTCGCACGCTCTCGCGGTCTATACGGGTCGCATTGCTCAGAACCGACACTTCGGCCGAAGGGGCAATCCGGTCGCGTATAGCCAGCGTGTCGTCGATAATCCCCTCGAAATCCGGATGCAGCGTAGGTTCGCCGTTGCCGGCGAACGTGACGACATCGGGCGGAGCGCCGGCTGAAGCCATTTCGGACAGCTTCTTTTCGAGAGCCGCCGACACGTCCCCGCGGCGATTGAAACGGGGCTTTGCGCCCGCAACCGTCCAGCCGCACTCGCAGTAAATGCAGTTGAAACTGCACAGCTTGTTGTCCAGCGGCAGCAGGTTGACTCCCAGCGACAGCCCCAGCCGACGGCTGTAAACCGGGCCGTAGATTATATCGGGATAAAGCCTTGTCGACATATTGCGGAATTTGACCGCATAAAGGTACTAAAAACACGCCATACAACGGCCGCCCGAATAAAAAATCCCGGCATCCGCATACGCGGGCCGGGATTCTCTCTGCTTCGACGGACTATCGGGGCGGAATAAAAATCACGCTCGACTGGAATGTTATGTTTACCGGCTTGCCGTCCTGAATCGCCGGTTCCCAGCGAGGCGCTTTTTCGAGCACCCTTATAACTTCGTCCGAAAGTTCCTGCGCCGGACTTTTCACTATGCGGACATCCTTCACATGGCCGTCCTTGTCCACCACGAAACTGTAAACGACCTCGCCTTCCGCGCTTTTCTTCAAAGCCGCACGGGGATAGCTTACATGGTTGTTCACCCACTGGGAAAATTTTTTCGCACCGCCGCCCCTGAAAGTAGCTATTCGGTCGGCCTGCCGGTCGGGACTTTGTGCGAACGCCTGCGGCGAAGCCACGAAAGCCATAACGCACATGCAGATGCAAGCCCTTGCCCAACTCAAAGAAACCGTTTTCATACCTGCGTGATTTAAGTTTGCACACTTAACAGCAAAAAAACCGCCACACCGGTTTTTTCCATAAAAAATACGGTCCGTTATTTTCTGTATATCTTCCGGTATCCGTACACGGCTTCTTCTCCCAACTCCTCTTCTATGCGAAGCAGTTGGTTGTATTTGGCCATGCGGTCCGAACGGCTCATCGAACCGGTCTTTATCTGTCCCGAATTGGTAGCTACGGCTATGTCGGCTATGGTGGAATCCTCGGTTTCGCCCGAACGGTGCGAGGTGACGGTAGTGTAGCCTGCGCGGTGGGCCATTTCGATAGCGTCCAGAGTTTCCGTAAGCGTACCTATCTGGTTGACTTTTATGAGTATCGAGTTGGCGCAACCCATTTCGATTCCCTTTTCGAGGAACTTCACGTTGGTCACGAACAGGTCGTCGCCTACGAGTTGGCAGCGGCTTCCCAAACGGTCGGTCAGCATTCGCCAGCCCTCCCAGTCGTTCTCGCTCATGCCGTCCTCTATGGAATCTATCGGATATTTTTCATACAGTTCCGCAAGGTACTGGACCTGTTCGGCCGAATCGCGTTTTGCACCGTTGGGGCCTTCGAAAATCGTGTAATCGTAAAGGCCGTCGCGGTAAAACTCGCTCGCCGCGCAGTCCATGCCTATGGATATGTCGCCTCCTTCGCTCTGCCGTCCCGGTTTGTATCCGGCCCGGCGGATTGCCTCCAGAATCGACTCTATTGCATCCTCGGTTCCCTTGAGGGACGGAGCGAAGCCGCCTTCATCGCCTACCGCAGTGCTCAGGCCGCGTTCGTGCAGCACGGTTTTCAAATTATGGAATATTTCCGAACCCATGCGCAGTCCCTCGCCGAACGACTTCGCCCCTATCGGGCGTATCATAAACTCCTGAAAGGCTATCGGGGCGTCGGAGTGCGAGCCGCCGTTTATGATGTTCATCATAGGGACAGGCAGCACCTTGGCATTCGTCCCGCCTATATACCTGTAAAGCGGCATTCCCAGCAGGTCGGCCGCCGCACGGGCGCACGCAAGCGATACGCCCAGAATGGCATTCGCTCCGAGCTTGCTCTTGGTCGGGGTTCCGTCGAGTTCGAGCATGGCGCGGTCTATTCCGACCTGGTCCGTGACCTCCATCCCGATTATCCGTTTGGCTATATCCTTGTTGACGTTCTCTACGGCCTTCAGAACGCCTTTACCCATATAGCGTTTCTTATCCCCGTCGCGAAGTTCCAAAGCCTCGTTTTCTCCGGTGGATGCTCCGCTCGGAACGGCTGCGCGTCCGAAACCGCCGCTCGCGGTGGTTACCTCCACTTCAATGGTAGGGTTTCCTCTCGAATCGAGGATTTCCCTTGCATGTACGTTTACAATCTGCGACATAATAAAAGTCCTTAATATTTATATCTCCCTATACAGTGCCTGAAAATGGGACGAATACGGTAAAACCCTTTCGCGGAAAAAGGAGCTTCAAAGATACGGCATCGCGCATTATTAAACAAATTAAATAACTGCCGGACGCCGGTTTTACCTGCACGCAAAAAGCCCGCCGCATTGTTTACGCCGACCGACAGCGCGAAATCCCCCTACGACAAAAAGCATCCCCGCTTTGGACGGGGATGCTTTCCGAAATATATTCCTAAATAAACTACTGCAAAAATCCTTACTCGGTTTTGCCTTCTTCGGGAGCTGCTGCGGCCTTGGAAGAGCGGCGCGTACGCTTCGGAGCCGGAGTTTCGGCAGGTTGTTCCGCCGGAGCTTCGCCTTCCTTCGCCTCGAAAGCGGCAGTAGCTTCGGCGGGGGGAGCTTCTTTCGGCGCTCCGCTGCGGCGCGTGCGGCCGCGACGGGTGCGGGTCTTGGTATCGGAAGCCGTGCCTTTCACGTAGGTTTCGTTGAAATCCACCAGTTCGATAATGCACATGTCGGCTCCGTCGCCCAGCCGGAAACCCGTTTTCAGTATGCGGGTATAACCTCCGGGCCGTTCGGCAATGCGCGGCGCAACCTCGCGGAACAGTTCCGCCGTAGCCTTCTTGTCCTTCAGATAGCTGAAAGCCGTTCGGCGGGAGTGGGTGGTATCGTTTTTCGACTTGGTGATTACCGGTTCCACATATTTCTTCAGGGCCTTGGCCTTCGCCACGGTGGTTTCGATGCGCTTGTGCACGATAAGCGACGTCGCCATGTTGGCGAGCAATGCCTTGCGGTGGCTGCTCTGCCGACCGAGATGATTGATTTTTCTGTTATGTCTCATGGTTAGTCTTTGTCTAATTTATAAGGGGTAACATCCATCCCGAACTGCAGGTTCAGCGATGCCAGCAACTCGTCCAGCTCGGTGAGCGACTTTTTACCGAAATTGCGGAACTTCAGCAGGTCGTTGCGGTTGTAACGCACCAAATCGCCGATAGTGTCCACCTCGGCGGCCTTCAGGCAATTCAGCGCCCTGACCGACAAATCCTGGTCCGACAGTTTGGTTTTCAGGAGCTGCCGCATGTGCAGCACATCCTCGTCGAATTCCTCCGAAGAACTGTTCTCGGTAACATCGAGAGTAATTTTCTCGTCGGAAAACAGCATGAAATGCTGAATCAGTATCTTGGCCGCTTCCTTGAGCGCATCCTTCGGATGAATCGAACCGTCGGTGGTAATCTCCAGATTGAGCTTCTCGTAATCGGTTTTCTGTTCCACCCGGAAGTTTTCGACCGAATATTTCACGTTCTTTATCGGAGTGAATATCGAGTCCACGGGCAACAGCCCGAACTCGGCTTCGGCCGGACGGTTTTCCTCCGCGGGCACATAACCGCGGCCCCTGCCTACGGTAAGGTCTATCTGCAGCTTAGTATCCGGGCTGAGGCGGCAGATTACCAAATCGGGATTCAGCACCTTGAAGTCCGTGAGGAAGTTGGAGATATATCCTGCCGTCAGCTCGCTTTGCCCGGCCACGCTTATGGAAACCTTTTCTCCCTCGGCATTCTCTACCGTACGGATAAAACGCACCTGCTTCAGGTTCAGGATAATGTCAATCATTCCTTCCATCACACCCGGGATGGCCGCGAACTCATGGTCGACACCGGAAATCTTTACGGTCGTAATCGCATAGCCTTCCAGAGAGGAAAGCAGGATTCGGCGCAAAGCATTTCCTATGGTCATGCCGAAGCCCGGTTCCAACGGACGGAATTCGAATCTTCCGAAGCTGGACGTCGACTCCAACATGATTACCTTCTCAGGCTTCTGGAATGCTAATATTGCCATAATTATTTACTTGAATTGTTACTACTTGGAGTAGAGTTCGACGATAAGCTGCTCCTTGATATTCTCCGGAATATCCTCCCTTTCGGGACGCTGCAGGAATCGGCCCGTCATCGTTTCGGGGTTCCATTCCAGCCAGGAATAGCCGCTTCGGCGCGCCGAAGCGAGAGCTTCGGTAACTATCTCCAGACTCTTCGACTTCTCGCGCACTCCCACCCTGTCGCCTACCTTGAGGCTGTACGACGGAATGTTGACTACACTGCCGTTCACGGTAATATGGCGGTGGGATACGAGCTGACGCGCGGCGGCCCGGGTCGGGGCTATGCCCAGACGGTAAACCACATTGTCCAACCGGCACTCCAGAAGACGGAGCAGGTTCTCGCCGGTTATGCCTCCCATGCGGGCGGCTTCCTCGAACGTCTTGTGGAACTGCCTTTCGAGCAACCCGTACGTGTATTTGGCCTTCTGTTTCTCGCTCAACTGCGTACCGTACTCGGAAACTTTCTTGCGTTTGCGCATCAAACCGTGCTGTCCGGGAGGGAAATTCTTTTTCTCCAGAACTTTGTCCGGACCGAAAATGGCTTCGCCGAACTTACGCGCTATTTTGGTTTTTGGTCCTATATATCTTCCCATTGTCTTACGTTTTTAAAAACTTGATTTCGGATTAACGTCTTGCCCTTGCCGGATTTATACCCGACGACGGTTGGGCGGACGGCAGCCGTTGTGCGGAAGCGGAGTAACGTCGATTATCTCGACCACTTCGATGCCCGCTCCGTGAATGGTGCGGATAGCCGATTCGCGACCGGCTCCGGGGCCCTTGACGTAAACCTTAACCTTTCTCAGACCGAGGTCGTAAGCTACCTTGGCGCAATCCTGCGCGGCGGTCTGTGCGGCATAGGGAGTGTTTTTCTTGGAACCTCTGAAACCCATTTTGCCGGCCGAGCTCCAGCTTATCACATCGCCGACACCGTTGGTAAGGGTCACTATAACATTATTGAACGTGGAGTGTACGAAAGCCATGCCGAGGGCATCGACCTTGACAACTCTCTTCTTTACTGTTCCTGGTTTCTTTGCCATGATACGGTACTGATTACTTGGTTGCTTTCTTCTTGTTGGCCACGGTCTTCTTCTTGCCCTTGCGGGTACGCGCATTGTTCTTAGTGCTCTGACCCCTCGTAGGCAGCCCGAGACGGTGACGGATGCCGCGATAACAACCTATATCCATCAGGCGCTTGATATTGAGCTGTACCATCGAGCGGCACTCGCCTTCCACCTTGATGCCGCTTTCGGCTATCGCGTTGCGGACGGCGGTAACCTGTTCGTCGTTCCAGTCCTGAACCTTGGTGTCGTAGTCGATGCCGGCCATGTCGAGTATCCGGCGGGCGGTACTGCGGCCGATGCCGTAAATATAGGTCAGCCCTATCTCGCCCCTCTTGTTCTTCGGTAAATCTACACCTACTATACGTGCCATAAATTTCCTTTACGTTTGAATTTAATTAACCTTGGCGCATTTTGTACTTCGGGGTTTTCTTGCAAATCACGTAGAGCTTGCCCTTACGCCTGACGATTTTGCAGTCCTCGCTTCTTTTCTTAATCGATGCCCTGACTTTCATGTGTTTTTCTATTACGTTTGTTCTACATGAGCCTGTCTGTCGTCCGGACGGGACTCGTCGCATCACTTCCTCGGCGGGACCTTCAATTCTCAAAAGCCGGGATTTTCCCTTGTCGCACCGCGTTACCGGTAAACATCCGCTTTGTGCGGCGGACGAGTCCCCGTAAATCGGACCGGTGCGGAAAAACTCCGCTTTTCAGAATCAGGCCTACTTGTAGCGGAAGGAAATCCGACCCTTCGTCAAATCGTAGGGCGACATTTCCACCTTGACCTTGTCCCCCGGCAGGATTTTGATGTAGTGCATTCTCATCTTGCCGGAAATATGGGCGGTGATGATATGTCCGTTATCCAACTCGACACGGAACATGGCGTTCGACAACGCCTCGATAATGGTTCCGTCCTTTTCGATAGCAGGCTGTTTTGCCATATATCCTTTAATTTAGTAAAGCTCTTTCGATAATTCCGAAATCGGTGAGTACGTCCGGACCGTCGTCCGTGATTGCCACGGCGAACTCGAAATGGGCCGAGGGTTTCCGGTCGGCCGTGCGTACCGTCCATCCGTCCTTTTCGAATACCACCCTGTGCGTGCCGGCGTTTACCATCGGTTCCACGCACAGCACCATTCCCGGCCTGAGCAGCGGTCCGCGGCCCCGGTGTCCGTAATTGGGCACTTCCGGGTCTTCGTGCATCTCGCGCCCCAAACCGTGCCCTACCAACTCTCTGACGATGCCGTACCCGTAAGGGCTTACGTAATCCTGCACCGCAGAAGAAATATCCCCCACGCGGTTGCCGGACCTCGCCTGCGCGACGCCCCGATACAGCGACTCCCTGGTAACCCGCAGAAGCTGCTCCTTCTCCTCGGACACGTTTCCCACCGCGAAAGTATAGGCGGAATCGCCGTAAAAGCCGTGCATCAGCGTACCGCAGTCCACGGAAACTATATCTCCCTCCTTCAAACGGTAATCCGAAGGAATACCGTGTACCACGGCTTCGTTCACCGAGATGCAGAGAGTTGCCGGGAATCCGCCGTAACCCAAAAAGCCCGGAACGGCCCCATGAGAACGTATGAACTCCTCGGCCACGGCATCCAGCTCGAGCGTAGTGACGCCCGGACGGACATGCCGCCCCACTTCCGCAAGCGTGGCGCTTACGAGCAGGTTGTTCTCGCGCAGCAGCTCTATTTCCTCCCGGCTTTTTAAAGGTATCATTTTCAGGCCCGATGTCGGAAACTATTCGTATCAGCCCTGCCTGCCCTTTATACGGCCGGTCTTCATCAGGCCGTCGTAATGGCGCAGCAACAGGTAGCTTTCGATTTGTTTAAGAGTATCGAGTATCACGCCGACCAGAATCAGCAGCGACGTCCCTCCGAAGAAAAGCGCGAACTGGTGGTTGATTCCGAGTTTCGAGGCGAAAGCGGGCAGGATGGCCACTATCGCAAGAAATATGGAACCCGGCAGGGTGATTCTCGTCATGATGGTGTCGATGTAGCGCACGGTTTCCTTTCCGGGTTTCACTCCCGGAATAAAGCCTCCGTTGCGTTTCAACTCGTCGGCCATCATGTTGGGGTTCACGATAATCGCGGTATAAAAATAGGTAAACGCTATTACCAGAAGTGCGAATATGAGGTTGTACCAGAATCCGGTGTAGTCCGAGAATGCCGCGGCGAATCCGCGCGTAGCCTCGAACCGGCCGAAAAACATGGGTATCATCATAAGCGCCTGCGCGAAGATGATAGGCATCACGTTGGCCGCATTGATTTTGAGCGGTATATACTGCCTCACGCCTCCGTACTGCTTGTTGCCAACGATACGCTTAGCATACTGTACCGGAACCTTCCTCACGGCCTGTACGAGAGCTATAACCGCCATAAATACCAGCGCGAGCAGTACGAACTCGACTACCAGCATCACCAGACCGCCGGTAGCTTCGGTAAAGCGCGTATTGACCTCGGCCAGCAGCGCATGAGGCAGCCGGGCGATAATACCCACCATTATGATAAGCGACACTCCGTTGCCGATGCCCTTGTCGGTGATTTTCTCTCCGAGCCACATCACGAACATGGTTCCCGCTATCATCACCACCATGGCGCTGAACTTGAACAGGAAACTGCCTCCGCCCAGAACGAAAGCCGTATCCGGAAGTTTTGCATAGAGATTTGCAAGGTAAGCCGGCCCCTGGAGCAGCAGCACTCCTATGGTCAGATACCTCGTCCACTGGTTCAGCTTGCGGCGGCCGCTTTCGCCTTCACGCTGCAGTTTCTGGAAGTAGGGAACCACTATGCCCAGAAGCTGTATGACGATGGAGGCCGAAATGTACGGCATTATACCCAGCGCGAATATCGACGCGTTCGAGAAAGCGCCGCCGGAAAAAATATCCAGCAGTCCGAGCAGGCCGTTGTCGTTGACCTGACTCTGCAAAGCCGACAGCGCATTGGGGTCGATACCGGGAATCACCACAAAACTACCGAACCTATATATAAGAATAAGGCCCAGCGTATAGAGCAGTCTTTTGCGCAGTTCCTCTATCTTAAATATATTCTTGATTGTTTCGATAAGTTTCTTCACGAGTCGGCCCTGTTAGAGTTTTACTGCTTTGCCTTCCTTCGCTTCTATGGCGGCCACGGCGCTCTTGCTGAAAGCATGGGCCGTAACCGTAAGAGAACGTGTAAGTTCGCCGCCCCCGAGGATTTTCACCCGGGCGTTCTTCGACACGAAACCGGCCTCGATAAGAGTTTCCACCGTAATTTCGGCGGCTCCGGTACGTTCGGCCAACGCCTCGAGTACTCCGAGGTTGATGGGCTTGTATTCCACCCGGTTCAACGGAGTGAAGCCGAACTTGGGCAAACGCCTTTGTAGCGGCATCTGTCCGCCTTCGAAACCGAGCTTGGACGAATAACCCGAACGCGACTGGGCGCCCTTGTGACCGCGGGTGGAAGTACCGCCGTATCCGGACCCCTGACCGCGGCCTATACGCTTTTCGTGATGCGTCGAGCCTTTAGCGGGTTTTAAATTACTAAGATTCATTGTATTGCGATTCTTTTGTTTTCAATTAGGGTTTACTCTGCCTTTTCCACGGAAACCAGATGTTTCACCTTCTCCACCATTCCCAGAATTACTGGCGAATCGGAGTGTTCGACACACTGTCCTATCCGGTGAAGGCCCAAAGCATCCAGATTTCTTTTCTGTACCTTGGTGGAACCTATCCGGCTCTTTATCTGGGTAATCTTCAGTTTTGCCATCGGGGATACTATTAACCGTTAAACACCTTGTCCAGCGAAATGCCCCTTATCTGAGCCACCGAATAAGCATCCCTCAACTCCATAAGGGCTCCTACCGTAGCCTTTACGAGATTATGGGGGTTCGACGAGCCCTTACTCTTCGCCAATACGTTGCGAACGCCCGCGCTTTCGAATACGGCACGCATGGCGCCGCCGGCTATAACGCCCGTACCGGGAGCCGCCGGACGCATAAGCACCTCGGAGCCTCCGTAACGGTACTCCTGACGGTGAGGGATGGTTCCGTTTATAACCGGTATTTTCACCAGATTCTTTTTGGCATCCTCCACGCCTTTGGCAATCGCCGAGGTCACCTCTCCGGCCTTACCCAGACCGTAGCCGACCACGCCGGCCTCGTTGCCCACGACCACGATGGCCGAAAAGCTGAACGTGCGGCCGCCTTTGGTCACTTTGGTAACGCGCTGAATGCTTACAAGCCTGTCCTTGAGTTCAAGGTCGCTCGTCCTTACCTTCTTTATGTTCGTATTTGCCATAATCGCTTAGAATTTAAGACCGCCCTCGCGAGCCGCTTCGGCCAGCATTTTAACCCTTCCGTGATAAAGGTAGCCGTTACGGTCGAACGATACAGTGGTTATGCCCTTTTCCGTAGCGCGGCGGGCCGCGAGCTTGCCGACCTCGGCGGCAACCTGAACCTTGTTATGACCGGCAACCGTATCGGCAACTTCCCTGTCGGCCGACGACGCCGAAGCGAGCGTCGTTCCGCATTCGTCGTCTATAAACTGGACGTAAATCTGCCGGTTACTGCGGAAAACGGTCATGCGGGGGCGTTCCGCCGTTCCTTTCACTATCTTGCGGATACGTTTCTTTATCCTTTCCCTTCTTTCTATCTTGCTCAATGCCATGACTGTACTGTTTTACTATTTAGCATTTGCCGACTTGCCGGCCTTGCGGCGCAACTGTTCGCCTACGAACTTGATGCCCTTGCCCTTGTACGGCTCCGGCTTGCGCAGCGAGCGTATCTTGGCGGCCACCTGTCCGATAAGCTGCTTGTCCGTGCTTTTCAGGGTCAGGATGGGGTTTCCCTTTTTCTCCGCGAAAACTTCGGCCTTGACCTCCGGCGGAAGCATAAACCAGATGTCGTGGGAATATCCGAGCGAGAACTCGATTATCTGGCCCTTGACCTCGGCCTTATAGCCGACGCCCACGAGTTCCTGTTTGATTTCGTAACCCTTGGATACGCCCACCACCATATTGTTTATAAGGGCGCGGTACAGTCCGTGCATGGAACGATGCCGGGGCTGCTCCGTAGGACGGCTCACTGTCAATACGTCCCCCTCGACGGCGACCGTTATATCCGGGTCCACTTTCTGGGACAAAGCGCCGAGCGGTCCTTTCACGCTTACCACGTTGTCTTCGGAGACCGTAACGGTTACTCCGGCGGGCAGGTTTACAGGTAATTTACCAATTCTTGACATTTTATTCTGCTGTTGTTCGATAATTTTCTTTGCCGGGACCGCGGAAAACCACGCCGGAACAAACCCGTCCGTGCCGCGGTTCCCATCGTCCCGCTACCAGATATAGCACAGTATTTCACCGCCTACACACTCTTTGCGGGCCTGCTTGTCGGTCATAACGCCTTTGGGGGTGGACAGTATGGCTATCCCCAATCCATTGAGCACCTTCGGCATATCCTCCACGCCGGTATAACGGCGCAGTCCGGGACGGCTGATACGGCGCAGACCCTTTATGGCATTGGTCTTGGTAGCCTGATGATACTTGAGGGCGATTTTAATCCGGGAAAATCCCTTCTCGTCCTCGAAAAATTTATAGGCCAGGATATAGCCCTGGTCATACAGGATTTTGGTTATCTCCTGCTTAATTTTTGAACCGGGAGCTTCAACCACCTTATGATTGGCTTTCACCGCGTTTCTAATCCTTGTAAGGAAATCCGCAATAGGATCCGTCATGGTTTTGTCGAGATTAGAATATTAAAAATTAAACAATAATGTAAGTGCGGCACAAAAGTACGTTTTTTGCGGCAGAATCCGCTTTTCGGGGACCTAAAATCTCCGGGATTCAATGGATTCCGACGCCTCTGCCGTACTCAGGCCGACGGCCCGTACGGCCGATGCCTGTTTTTGCACTGCGGATACTGCGGCCCGGTAACGCTTCCCAGCCAACCGGGCCGCCGTTCCTTATCCTACCACGAAGCTTTCTTCACTCCGGGAATAAGCCCCTTCGAAGCCATTTCGCGGAACTGGATGCGGCTGATGCCGAACTGGCGCATGTATCCCTTCGGACGGCCGGTAATTTTGCAGCGGTTGTGCAAGCGCACCGGATTAGAATTGCGCGGCAGCTTGCTCAGCCCCTCCTGGTCGCCGGCATCGCGGAGCGCGGCACGCTTGGCTGCATACCTTTTCACCATCTTGAGACGCTTGGCCTCGCGGGCTTTCATCGATTCCTTTGCCATATTTACTGTACTTTTTTAGCGTTCTTGAACGGAAGGCCGAACTCGCGCAGAAGCGCATAGGCCTCCTCGTCGGTCTTGGCCGAGGTAACGAAGGTAATCTCCATACCGAAAATCTTCGTAATCTTGTCGATGTCGATTTCCGGAAAAATTATCTGCTCGCTTATACCGAGAGTATAGTTGCCGCGGCCGTCGAGTTTTTCCTCTATGCCCTTGAAATCGCGGATACGCGGAAGGGCGACGGCGATAAGCCTTTCGAGGAACTCGTACATCCTGTCGGCCCTGAGGGTCACGCGCACTCCGATAGGCATGCCCTTGCGGAGCTTGAAGTTGGATATGTCCTTGCGGGAACGAGTCTGAACTGCCTTCTGGCCCGCTATCTGGGTAAGCTCCTGCTGAGCGACCTCGATAAGCTTCTTGTCGGCGACGGCCTGTCCCATACCCTGATTGATGACTATCTTCTCGAGACGGGGGACCTGCATTATGCTCTTGTAGCCGAACTGCTTGCTGAGAGTAGGAATTATCCTCTCCTTGTAAACGGTCTTGAGTGTGGGTGCGTATGCCATTACTTAATCTCCTCTCCCGATTTTTTAGAATAACGTACCGATTTGCCGTCCGCATTTTCCCGGCGGCCGATTCGGGTCGGCTTGCCGGTCTTCGGGTCGGCCAGCATCAGATTTGAAATATGTATGGAGGCCTCCTGCTCGACGATTCCTCCCTGCGGGTGCTTGGCGTTGGGCTTGGTGTGCTTCTTGACCATATTGAAACCTTCCACGATAGCCCGCTCCTTCTTCGTGTCGACCTCCAGCACGCGCCCCGGTTTCTCGAGGTTCTTGCTGTCGCCGGCAATCACGAAGACCATGTCCCCTTTCTTGATATGTAATTTCGCTGACATGAGTTCTAATCGGTTTTAAATTACAGCACTTCGGGGGCAAGAGAAATTATCTTCATATACTGGTCGCGCAGCTCGCGGGCCACCGGACCGAATATACGAGTGCCTCTTATCTCGCCCTGATTGTTGAGAAGCACCACGGCGTTGTCGTCGAAACGGATATAAGAGCCGTTCGCGCGCCTGATTTCCTTTTTGGTTCTCACTACCACTGCCTTGGAAACGGTTCCCTTCTTGATGTCGCCCGACGGAGCCGCGCTCTTGACGGTGACTACTATCTTGTCGCCAATCGAGGCATACCGCTTGCCCGTGCCGCCCAACACGCGGATACAGAGAACCTCTTTGGCCCCGCTGTTGTCGGCGACTGTAAGTCTGCTTTCCTGTTGTATCATGGCTATTTGGCTCTTTCAATGATTTCTACTAACCTCCAGCGCTTGGTTTTGCTCAGAGGCCGGGTTTCCATAATCCTGACCGTGTCGCCTTCGCCGCATTCGTTGCTCTCGTCGTGCACATGGTATTTAGTGGTCTTGTTGACGAATTTTCCGTATATGGGATGCTTCACCTTCCTGTGCACGGCCACAACGGCCGACTTGTCCATCTTATTGCTGACGACTATGCCGGTCCTTTCTTTTCTCAGATTCCTTTCTTCCATGGCTCTAATTACATTTAGCTTGCTTCTGTCCGAGGATGGTCAGCATCCGTGCTATATTCCTGCGGGCCTTCTTGATATTGGACGGATTCTCTATCTGCGACACCGCATGAGTGACCTTCAACCGCGCGAGATTGTCCTTCTCCGCTTCGATGCGTTCCTTGAGGTCGGCTATCGACAGTTCGTTTATTTCTGGAGTCTTCATATCCTTGCTTAGATTGAGGTTTCGGTATAGTCGCGCCTTACGATGAACTTGGTATGTATAGGCAACTTCTGCGCTCCGAGCCGCAGTGCTTCCTGAGCTACCGCCAGAGGCACGCCTTCGGCCTCTATCAGTATGCGGCCGGGAGTAACCGGGGCCACGAACCCTTCGGGCGAACCCTTTCCCTTACCCATGCGGACCTCGGCGGGCTTTTTCGTAATGGGCTTGTCGGGGAATATGCGAATCCATATCTGACCCTCGCGCTTCATGTGGCGCACGATAGCCTGACGGGCAGCCTCTATCTGGCGGCCGGTAATCCATGTGGAATCCAGCGACTTGATGCCGAACGAACCGAACGCAAGCTGGTTGCCCCGCTGGGCATTCCCCTTCATGCGTCCTTTCTGCATCCTTCTGTATTTGGTCTTTTTTGGCTGTAACATCTTCTTATGCTCTGCTTAAAATGTCCACACTAACGTTTCTCATTACGGCGCTTGCGGCCGGCTCCGCCTCTGGGCTTGCCGCCGCCCGGAGCGCCCGGTCCCTGAACGTTGCCCTGTGCGGGCAGCTCGAACAGGTCGCGCTTTCCGTAAACTTCGCCCGTGCATATCCACACCTTTATACCCAGAATACCGACTTTGGTAAGAGCCTCCGCCAAAGCGTAGTCCACGTCGGCGCGGAACGTATGCAGCGGAATGCGGCCTTCCTTGTAGGTTTCGCTGCGGGCCATTTCGGCTCCGCCCACGCGGCCGGAAATCTGTATCTTGATGCCGTCGGCTCCCATGCGCATGGTCGATGCTATGGTTGTCTTTATGGCGCGGCGGTAGGATATGCGGCCTTCGAGCTGGCGTGCGATATTGTTGCTGACTATCACCGCATCCACCTCCGGGCGCTTTACCTCGTAGATATTGATTTGAATGTCCTTGCCGGTGAGCTTGTGCAGCTCTTCCTTGAGTTTATCGACCTCCTGACCGCCCTTGCCTATGATGATTCCCGGACGTGCGGTCGCAATCGTAACGGTCACCATTTTGAGGGTGCGCTCTATCAGTATCTTGGAGATGCTTGCCTTGGAAAGACGGGCGACGAGATATTCGCGGATTTTGGCGTCCTCTACCAGTTTGGCGGAAAAATCCTTGCCGCCGTACCAGTTCGAGTCCCATCCCCGGATAATGCCCAGCCGGTTGGCTATCGGATTAACTTTCTGTCCCATCTTTCTATTCTTTTACTTCGTTTACCATTTTGTCCACCACGATAGTCACATGGTTCGAGCGTTTGCGTATGCGGTGGGCGCGGCCCTGCGGGGCAGGCTGGATACGCTTGAGCGTGCGACCGCAGTCCACCATGATTTCCTTTACGCAAAGGGTGTTGTCCTCGAGGCGCTCGCCTTCGTTCTTGGCCTCCCAGTTCGAAACGGCACTGCGCAGCAGCTTTTCGAGACGGATGGACGCCTCCTTCTTGGAATAGCGCAGCAGTCCGAGGGCGCGGTTGACTTCGACGCCGCGAATCATGTCGGCCACCAGACGCATCTTGCGGGGAGAGGTAGGGCAGTCGCGCAGTATGGCAACGGCCTTCTGTTTTTTCTCGGCCTTGTATTTCTCGGCCATTTTATATTTTCTTGCTCCCATGTCCTTTATTTTTTCTTGTTACCTGCATGACCGCGGAAGTTGCGGGTCGGAGCGAACTCACCGAGCTTGTGGCCCACCATATTCTCCGTGACATACACGGGGATGAACTTGTTACCGTTGTGGACCGCTATCGTCTGGCCTACGAAGTCGGGAGAAATCATGCTCGCCCTCGACCACGTTTTAATGACGGTCTTCCTGCTGCTCTGGCTCTGGGCAACCACCCTCTGCTCGAGCTTCGGCTCTATAAACGGTCCTTTTTTAAGTGAACGACTCATTATGATGCTATTTTAAATTTTATTTTTTCTTCCTTGAAATAATGAACTTCGAAGTCGTCTTCTTAGGATTGCGGGTTTTGTAGCCCTTGGCCAGCAAGCCCTTGCGCGAACGCGGATGACCTCCGGAAGAACGTCCTTCGCCGCCGCCCATCGGATGGTCGACGGGGTTCATGGTTACGCCGCGGTTGCGCGGACGACGGCCCAGCCAGCGCCTGCGTCCGGCCTTGCCGTGCTGTTCGAGGCTATGGTCGGGGTTCGACACGGCCCCTACGGTAGCGCGGCAGGTGGTAAGCACCATGCGGGTTTCGCCCGAAGGAAGTTTTATAATAGCATATTTGCCTTCGCGCGCCAGAAGCTGCGCGTAGGTTCCGGCGCTGCGGGCGAGAGCCGCGCCCTGACCGGGATACAGTTCGATGTTGTGGACTACCGTTCCCAGCGGAATATCGGACAGGAACAGGGTATTGCCTACTTCGGGCGCTGCGCCGGAACCGCTCAGGAGCTTCTGCCCTACCTTCAGGCCGTTCGGGGCCAGAATATAGGACTTGGTGCCGTCCTCATAGCATATCAATGCTATGCGGGCCGAACGGTTGGGGTCGTACTCGATGGTCTTGACGGTGGCGGTCATACCGTCCTTGGAACGGCGGAAATCCACCAGACGGTACATCTGCTTGTGACCGCCGCCTATGTAGCGCACCGTCATCTTGCCGGAGTTGTTCCGGCCGCCGGAGCTTTTCTTGGGTCGCAGCAGCGACTTTTCGGGAACCGAGGAGGTGATGTCGTCGAACGTCCCTATAATCTTATGTCTTGTGCCCGGCGTAACGGGTTTGAACTTTCTTACTGCCATCTTCCTTAGATATTACTGTAAAAGTCAATCTTGTCGCCATCCTTGAGGGTAACGATGGCCTTCTTGTAGTTGTTCATGCGGCCCGTCTGAACGCCGGTCTTGGTGTAGCGCGACTTCGCCTTGCCCATGCAGTTCATGGTGTTCACGTCCATAACCACTACGTTGTACATCTGCTCGACGGCAGTCTTTATCTGGAACTTGTTAGCTCTGTGGTCAACTATAAAACCGTAGCGGTTCAACTTTTCGCCCTGAACCGTCATTTTTTCGGTCAATATCGGCTTAATTATGATTTCCATTTCGATAAAAACTCTTTAGGCTAACATCTCGTTCAACACGTTCACGGCGCTTTCCAACATAAGGATGCTGGAAGCGTTCATCACATCGTAGGTATTCACGTCGCACGCACGCACTACCTTCACGTTGGGAAGATTGCGTACGGACAGTACGATATTGGCATCGCTCTGAGGAAGCACGAGCAGTATTTTCTTGTCGGCCAGTTTCAGATTCTGGGCCATGGCAACGAAGCTCTTGGTCTTGGGAACGTCGATTGCGAAATCCTCCACCACCATTATGGCTTCGTCCCGAACCTTGTAGGTCAAAGCGCTCCGCCGTGCGAGCCGCTTGAGCTTCTTGTTCAGTTTGAAACTGTAATCGCGGGGCACGGGGCCGAATATACGGCCGCCTCCCGGAAACAGCGGAGACTTGATGCTGCCCGCGCGTGCGCCTCCGGTTCCCTTCTGACGCTTGAGCTTGCGGGTCGAGCCGGCAACCTCGTTGCGCTGCTTGGACTTGTGGGTTCCCTGCCGCCGGTTGGCCAGATACTGCTTCACGTCGAGATATATGGCGTGGTCGTTAGGCTCAATGGCGAACACGGCGTCGCAAAGTTCCGCCTTCTTATCGGTTTCTTTTCCCGAAGTATTGTATACTCTTAATTCCATCGCTTAGTTCTCGATTGTTAGATACGACCCTTTGGCTCCCGGAATCGACCCTTTCACAAGAATCAGGTTGTTTTCGGGAATCACCTTCAATACTTTAAGGTTAAGCACCTTAACCTGTTCCCCGCCCATCTGTCCCGGCAGACGCTTGCCCGGGAACACTCGCGAAGGATAAGATGACGCGCCGAGCGAACCCGGCTTGCGCTGACGGTTGTGCTGGCCGTGGGTCTGGCCGCCTACGCCGCCGAAGCCGTGGCGTTTCACAACGCCCTGAAAACCCTTGCCTTTGGAGATGCCGGTAACGTCGACCCACTGTCCGTCGTCGAACAGTCCCACCGTCAGAGTTTCGCCGAGGGCTACTTCGCCCATGTCGCGGAACTCGGCCAGACGGCGTTTAGGAGTGGTTCCGGCCTTTTTGAAATGGCCCAACAGACTACGGCTGGTGTGTTTCTCGGAGATTTCGTCATAGGCAATCTGGACCGCTTCGTATCCATCGTTATCTACGGTCTTGATTTGCGTAACCACACAGGGACCAGCTTCGATAACAGTGCATGGTATGTTTTTACCCTCGGCACTGAAAACGGAAGTCATTCCGATTTTTTTTCCAATTAGTCCTGACATTTTGTCTTTTTAGTTGTTGTTCGTTGCTTTTCCGTCCATGCCTTCCGGCAGCGGGACGGCTGTAAAATTGTTCGTTTCCTTAATTCAGATACACCTATATATAATATGGGTATCGTCTGCATTCCGCCGGGTCCGGGACACACAGCCTGTTCCGGCTTCTTCTCCGGCCCCACGCCGGACAAGTCCCTGCCGGTTTACGGCTTCGTTTCGGACCGAAGCGGAAAAGGCCGGGTCAGACCTTGATTTCCACCTCGACGCCGGAAGGAAGTTCGAGCTTCATCAGCGCGTCGATGGTTTTGGGCGTAGAGCTGTAAATGTCCAGTATGCGCTTGAACGTACAAAGCTGGAACTGCTCGCGAGCCTTCTTGTTCACGAAAGTCGAACGGTTCACGGTGAAAATCTTCTTGTGGGTGGGGAGAGGAATGGGTCCGCTGACCACCGCGCCCGTGCTCTTGACGGTTTTCACAATCTTTTCGGCCGACTTGTCCACCAGATTGTGGTCGTAAGACTTGAGTTTGATTCGGATTTTCTGATTCATATCATTAAATTATTCATCCTCTTGTTTTCTGCCGCTCTGAGAAGCGACAATCTCCTTCGAGACTGCGGCGGGAACTTCCTCGAAATGTGAAAATTCCATAGACGAGGTAGCCCTTCCGCTCGAAATATTGCGCAGTACGGTCACATAGCCGAACATTTCGGCCAGCGGCACCCGGGCCTTCACCACACGGGCGGGCCCTTTCGACTCCATTCCCGCGATTTGCCCGCGGCGTTTGTTCAGGTCGCCTATAATGTCGCCCATGTACTCTTCCGGAGTAACCACCTCTACGCTCATTATCGGCTCCTTGATGACCGGGCCCGCCTTGCCGGCCGCCGCACGGAAACCGTTGCGGGCGGCTATCTCGAACGAAAGCGAATCCGAGTCCACCGGGTGGAACGAACCGTCGAGCAGGGTGACTTTCATGCTGTCGATGCCGAACCCGGCCAGAGGGCCGTTGGCCATGGCGGCCTCGAATCCCTTCTGCACGGACGGAATGTACTCTTTGGGAATATTTCCGCCCTTGACCACGTCCACGAACTGCAAGCCCTGCACGCCTTCGTCGGCCGGTCCCAGTTCGAACACTATGTCGGCGAACTTGCCACGGCCGCCGGTCTGCTTCTTGAACACCTCCCGGTACTGAACCGGACGGGTAAGAGCTTCCTTGTAATTGACCTGAGGCTTTCCCTGATTGATTTCCACTCCGAACTCGCGGCGCAGACGGTCCACGATAATTTCGAGATGCAGCTCGCCCATGCCGCTGATGACGGTCTGTCCGTTCTCCTCGTCGGTGCGCACCGTAAAGGTGGGGTCCTCCTCGGAGAGCTTGCCCAGCGCCACGCCAAGCTTGTCCAAATCCTTCTGCGTCTTGGGTTCCACCGCCAGCCCTATCACCGGTTCGGGGAAGGTCATGGACTCCAGCGTTACAGGATGCTTCTCGTCGCAGAGCGTATCGCCGGTACGTATGTCCTTGAAGCCCACCACGGCGCATATATCGCCCGCGCCGATAATCTCCATAGGGTTCTGCTTGTTTGCGTGCATCTGGTAAATGCGGCTGATGCGCTCCTTCTTCGACGACCGCGAGTTGTAAACATAGCTGCCGGCTTCGAGCTTTCCCGAATAGACGCGCACGAAAGCCAGTCGGCCCACGAACGGGTCGGTGGCTATCTTGAACGCCAGACCGCAGAAAGGCTCATCCTCCGAAGGACGGCGGACCGCCGCTTCGTCGGTACCCGGCCGCGTTCCCTCCACCGCTCCGACATCCAAGGGCGAAGGCAGGAAAGACACGACGTAGTCGAGCAGTATCTGCACGCCTTTATTCTTGAACGACGAGCCGCAGAACATCGGAATTATCTTCATGCCGATGGTAGCCTTGCGTATGGCCGCTATCAATTCGTCGGGAGTAATGGAATCCGGGTCCTCGAAATACTTTTCCATCAGGGCGTCGTCGGTTCCGGCGACTTCCTCCAGAAGGCGTCCGCGCCAAAGCGCCGCTTCCTCCTGCATTTCGGCGGGGACCTCCTCGTAAGTGTAATTCACGAGCTCCGATTTCTTGTCGTCGTCGTAAATCAGCGCCCTGTTATATATAAGGTCCACCACTCCGCGGAACTTGTCCTCGGCTCCTATCGGAAGCGTCACCGGCATCGGATTGGCTCCCAACCGCTCCCTGACCTGAGAGCATACGGCCAGAAAATCCGCCCCGGTGCGGTCCATTTTGTTCACGTAACCCACTCTCGGCACATTGTACTTGTCGGCCTGCCGCCATACGGTTTCCGACTGCGGTTCCACGCCTCCAACGGCGCAGAACGTAGCGACGGCTCCATCCAGCACGCGCAGGGAACGTTCCACCTCAACGGTGAAGTCCACGTGTCCGGGAGTGTCGATAAGATTTATCTGGTAAGTCTTGTCCCGGTAGCGCCAGAATGCGGTGGTGGCGGCCGACGTAATGGTGATGCCGCGCTCCTGCTCCTGCACCATCCAGTCCATCGTGGCGGCGCCTTCGTGCACTTCCCCGATTTTATGCGTCTTGCCGGTGTAGAAAAGTATGCGTTCGGATGTGGTCGTCTTGCCGGCATCGATGTGGGCCATGATGCCGATATTACGAGTATATGTTAAATCTCTTGCCATAAGGATTTACGACCCTCCGACTAAAATCTGAAATGGGCGAACGCCTTGTTGGCTTCGGCCATGCGGTGCATTTCTTCTTTGCGTTTGTATGCGGCGCCTTCCTGATTGTAGGCAGCCAGTATTTCGGCCGCGAGCTTTTCGGCCATGGATTTTCCGGCGCGCTTGCGCGAGTAAAGGACAAGGTTTTTCATGGACAATGAAACTTTGCGCTCCGGACGTACCTCCGTAGGAACCTGGAAGGTCGCGCCGCCCACACGGCGGGACTTTACCTCGACCTGAGGCGTGATGTTCTCAATCGCCTGCTTCCAAACCTCCAGAGGAGCCTTATCCGCGTCCTTCATCTTCTCGCCCACTATATCCAGCGCATCGTAGAATATATTGTAGGCAATACTCTTCTTACCATCCAGCATTAGATTGTTCACGAAACGCGTTACGAGCACGTCCGAGAACTTCGGATCCGGAAGCAGAATTCGCTTTTTAGGCTTTGACTTTCTCATTTTACAGTTATTCTATCGTTCTGTTTACTTTTTCTTTGCGGGAGCGGCCTTGGGCCTTTTGGCTCCGTATTTCGAACGGCGCTGACGGCGGCCGTCCACGCCTGCGGAATCGAGCGCCCCGCGCACGAGGTGATAACGGACTCCCGGCAGGTCCTTCACGCGTCCTCCGCGAACCAGCACTATGGAGTGCTCCTGAAGGTTGTGACCTTCGCCCGGAATGTAGGCGTTGACCTCCTTGCCGTTGGTCAGTTTGACCCTCGCCACTTTCCGCATGGCCGAGTTAGGCTTCTTGGGCGTAGTGGTGTATACGCGCACACAAACGCCGCGGCGCTGCGGGCAGGCATCCAACGCGGGAGCCTTGCTTTTATACTCCAGCTTGGTCCTGCCTTTACGTACTAACTGTTGAATAGTCGGCATTTTTTTACTTTTTGTCCTTTGTTTTAGTTAATTACTCGCTCGTTTCATGGTCGAAACGGAGTGCAAAGATAGGCATTTTTTCCAAACCGCCATATTCGCCGGCACTTTTTCGAGGCTTTTCCGCCGGTTTTACAGCGTTTTCGGGGCTTATAATGCCCGCGATGAAAGACATGCCTATTCTTTTTTCTTATCGAAACAGGAAAACCATAAATCGAAACTATACAAAACAGAAAAGAGAACACGCACAAACCTTACTTCCGTAACCTTGCGCAACGGATGCACGGCTATCGGCCGGCACACTCGCATAAGGGACGGGAAGGGACCGTTTCGGACATTACCGGAAAACGCGGCCTCGGAACCGGGCCGGATTCACACCGTGTCCTTTAACGATATTTTGGTTATATTTGTTGTGTGTCGTCCAAGGCCGACCGCGTTTGGAGGGCGGACATCGGTTTCGACTGCAACCAGCCTAAAACCATCACCTTATGAAACTATCCAGAATTTAGGGGACGGTCTGCCTTTTGACTCTTTTGTGCTTACCCGACATGGCGGCATTCTGCCGGTCTTCCGTCGCTTTCTTCGGCGAAGGAAACTCCGGCACGAAAGGTACGGTCGGTCCTTACGACACTTACAGGGGCAGGATGCAGGCCTGCTTGCTGGAAGACGGGGTTCTGGTAGTGGAAACCGACGGCGAAGGCAATCCGCTGTTAGGAACCGCATACCTGTTGAGCCACCATTTAAGCTATGCCTGCGGAACAACGGCCGAATCGCTCGAAAGGGCGCTTGCCGTCGTTACGGAATTCCTGCCGCTATCCGATGCCTCGCAGGAATCCCCCTGCCGACCCCTTTGCGTACTCGACGGAAAAGCGCTCGACGACATCGGCCTTTTGCCCCGGAATCGCAGGATAACCGCCCTCACGATACGCACGCAGCCTGCGGTATCCCTCCCTGCTATAGAATTCCTGACCGGGAAAAGAGGCCGGGCGGAAGCCCGCGCGACCCTGAAGGAAGCCGAAGCGCAGAACGTACGGATATTTCAGTACAGCACTTCGACCCTTACGCTTAAACGGCTGAAAGACCGGCTCGATTCGCAGAGGCAGCCGGCCGCAGCCGGGACAGAACCCGAAAAAAGCCCTGCTCTTACGACAGCAAAACCGGATTCCTTATCCCGAGCCGCCGAAAAACTTCCGGGAACCGCCGAACGTGATAAACCGACGATAGTATTTATGAATGCGACCACAGTCCACAGCCCCGACGGCCGGATAACCGTAAAAGATACGGGGCACGGATTCCGAATTGAAATCCGCGGGACAAAACCGGCCGTGGCCGTAAACGGAAAGCCCGTAAGCGACTCCTGCCTGCTCGACATGAATCCGTCCGAAATCAGCGGGCTGCGCCTGCTGCTGGAACCCGAAGCGGCGATGGAAAAATACGGCGAAGCCGGCCGGAAAGGAATTATATAAATCGACCTGCGTAACGCGCGGCCGACGGAATAATGCGGGAAGCGCATCGGGGAAGGAGAGGCCCTGGCCTTATCTCCCCTCCGAACGAAACGTGGCGACGGAACGGTTCCGTCGCCGCGGCCTGTCCGATTAAACTCCCGCACGATTCAGCGCCGCGGCCCGCAGCGAAGGCGGGGCGGCCGTATTCCGGATAAAATAGTAAATTTGCAGGTTCAAAACGAATTTTCTATGGAATACGACTTCCGGGAAATAGAGCGCCGCTGGCAGGAAAACTGGAAGCGGAACGGCACTTACCGGGTGGAAATAGACCCGTCCCGCCCGAAATACTACGTCCTCGACATGTTCCCCTATCCCTCCGGAGCCGGGCTGCACGTGGGGCATCCGCTGGGTTACATAGCCTCGGACATTTACTCGCGCTACAAACGTCTGTGCGGTTTCAACGTGCTGCATCCCATGGGATTCGACGCATTCGGGCTTCCGGCCGAACAGTACGCCATACAGACCGGGCGGCATCCGGCAGTCACCACCGAAGCCAATATCGAACGATACCGCAGCCAGCTCGACAAGCTCGGTTTCTCGTACGACTGGAACCGCGAGGTACGCACCTGCGACCCGGAATACTATCGCTGGACGCAGTGGGCGTTCCTGCAGATGTTCGGCCACTATTACGACAACGCTACCGGCCGGGCCGAAAGCATCGAAAAACTGAAAGCCCGTTTCGCCCGGAAAGGTACGGAGGGCCTCGACGCAGCCTGCTCCGAGCCGATGAACTTCACGGCGGACGAATGGAAGTCTATGAGCGAAAAGGAGCGGGAAGACGTGCTGCACAATTATCGCCTCGCTTTCCGCGCGGACACGTCCGTGAACTGGTGTCCGGGACTGGGAACGGTGCTGGCAAACGACGAGGTGCGCGACGGCCTTTCCGTCCGCGGAGGGTTCCCGGTAGAGCAGCGGCGCATGAAGCAGTGGCAACTGCGCGTAACGGCCTATGCCGGGCGTTTGCTGGAAGGTCTGGAGCGGCTCGACTGGAGCGAATCCCTGAAAGAAATCCAGCGCAACTGGATAGGGCGGAGCGAAGGGGCGCAGATGTTTTTCGAGGTGGCCGGCAGTCCGCTGAAGCTCGAAATATTCACGACGCGCCCGGACACGATATTCGGAGCCACTTTTATGGTGATAGCGCCGGAGCACGAGCTGGCATGCGCCCTTACCGCCGCCGACAACCGCACGGCCGTGGAGCACTATATCGAACAAACGAAAAAACGCTCGGAGCGCGAACGCATGGCCGAAACCAAGCGCGTGAGCGGGGCATTCACCGGGTCTTACGCCGTCAATCCGTTCACCGGAAAGAACATTCCGGTTTATATAAGCGATTACGTGCTCGCAGGGTACGGAACCGGAGCGATAATGGCCGTTCCCGCCCACGACTCGCGCGACTGGGCGTTCGCCCGGCATTTCGGGCTGCCGGTAATACCGGTGGTGGAAGGAGGCGATGTGGAAAAATCCAGCTACGACGCCAAAGAAGGACGGCTGATAAACTCCGCATTCCTCGACGGACTCGATGTAAAGGAGGCCATAGAAACGATGTTCCGCGAAATAGAGAGCCGTAAGCTCGGAAGCCGCAAAGTAAATTACCGTCTGCGGGACGCCATTTTCAGCCGCCAGCGCTACTGGGGAGAGCCTTTTCCGATATATTACAGGGACGATACGGCCTGCCCGCTGCCCGAAGACATGCTGCCTCTGGAGCTGCCGCCCATGACCGATTTCGGCCCCACGGCGGAAGGCGAGCCCCCGCTGGCCCGCGCCGGAGGGTGGCACACTCCGGAAGGCTGGCCGTACGAACTGAGCACAATGCCCGGATTCGCAGGCTCGTCGGCCTATTACCTGCGTTACATGGACCCGCACAACGACCGCGAACTGGTAAGCCGCGAAGCCGACGGGTACTGGCGCGACGTGGACCTCTACATAGGCGGAATAGAACATGCCACCGGGCATCTTATCTATTCGCGGTTCTGGAACAAGTTCCTTTTCGATTTGGGCAGGGTCGTGGAAGACGAACCGTTCCGCCGGCTGGTGAACCAGGGAATGATTCAGGGCCGCTCGAATTTCGTTTACCGCGTCAAGGGGACCGACCGTTTCGTTTCCTGCGGCCTGAAGGACGGATACGACACTCAGGAAATCCATGTGGACGTAAATCTCGTGCAGAACGACGTGCTCGACACGGAGGCTTTCCGGGCATGGCGGCCGGAATACGCCGATGCGGAGTTCATTCTCGAAAACGGACGCTACATATGCGGCTGGGCGGTGGAAAAGATGAGCAAGTCGATGTACAACGTCGTAAACCCCGACGACATAGTGGAGCGGTACGGAGCCGACACGCTGCGCATGTACGAAATGTTTCTCGGCCCCCTTCAGCAGAGCAAGCCGTGGGACACGAACGGCATCGACGGCGTTCACAAGTTTCTGAAACGATACTGGCGGCTGTTCTTCGACCGGGACGGCAACTTCGCCGTCGCCGACGCGGAGGCCGCGCCCGCCCAGATGCGCACCCTGCACAAGACCATCCGGAAAGTACGCAGCGACATAGAGAACTTTTCGTTCAATACCTCCGTAAGCGCCTTCATGATATGCCTGAACGAATTGGGGGACAGCGTTCCTCGCTCCGTACTGGAACCGCTGACCGTACTGCTGGCTCCTTTCGCTCCGCATATTACGGAAGAACTGTGGCATCTTATGGGGCACGAGGGAACCGTATTCGACGCCGGTTATCCGCAGGCGGAGGAACGATGGCTCAGGGAGGACGAGTTCGAGTATCCGGTATCCGTAAACGGAAAGCTGCGCTTCAAACTTACTCTTCCCCTCGGACTGCCCGCTCCGGAAGCCGAAGCAGCCGTTATGGCGGACGAACGTACGGCCGCCTACACGGACGGAAAGCCCCCGAAAAAAATAGTTTACGTGCCGGGCAGAATAATCAACATAGTGGTCTGAAAACAACGGCTCTCCTGAAAGAGAGCCGTTTTCACTCGTTCATGACGCAGTTCTGCCGGGCTATGCTTTCCATATGGACGGCATCAAGCACGGTGCGCAGAAACTCCCGGCTCAATCCCAGCGCCTCGGACTGCGACATTATGCGCTCGGCCACGGCCTCCCACCGCTCCTCTTGAAGAATGGCCACATTGTTTTCCGACTTCAGGCGGCCTATCTCGCCGGAAATTCCCATACGCTGTCCCAACAGGTCGAATATCTGCGAGTCGATGCGGTCTATTTCGCTCCGCAGCCTTTCGAGCGCCTCTCCGAAGCGGCGGTCGTCGCTCTTTCCCTGCCGCCAAACTATACCGTCGAGCAGTGCCGACAATCCGGCAGGCGTAACCTGCTGCCGGGAATCGCTCAGTGCATCCGCCGGACAGACGTGGCTTTCTATTATAAGGCCGTCGTAGCGCAAGTCGGCGGCCCGCTGCGATACCTCGCGCAGAAGTTCCCGGCGGCCGGCCATGTGCGAAGGGTCGCACAGAATCGTCAGTCCGGGCCAACGCCGACGCATTTCCAGAGCCAGATGCCACATCGGGGCATTCCGGTAAGGACCGGCTCCCGGATAAGCAAAACCGCGGTGAATCAGCCCTATGCGTGCGGAGTCCACTCCGGCCTTAGTCAGCCTCGATACCGCGCCGCTCCAAAGTTCGGCATCGGGTGTCAGGGGATTTTTCACCATGACCCGCAACCCGGACTTTCCCACCGCTTCGGCTATTTCCTGCACGCTGAAAGGGCTTACGGTAGTACGCGCTCCAAGCCAGACCATATCCACGCCGTGACGCAGAGCCGCTTCCACATGCTTCGAATTGGCCACTTCGACGGCGACCGGCAATCCGGTGATTCTTCCGGCTTCCGCCAGCCATTCCAACCCTTCCTCGCCGGCGCCTTCGAACGAACCGGGACGGGTGCGCGGCTTCCACACTCCGGCGCGCAGGGCATGTACCCGTCCGGTCTGCGCGAGCGCGACGCAGGTAGCGAGGGTTTGCTCTCTCGTTTCGGCGCTGCACGGACCCGCTATTATAATGGGGCCTGTATGGTTCCGTTTCGTCACGGTGCAAAGTTAATAATCGAAATCCTGAACGCAATCCCTGAAACGGTTTCCGGAGAACGTGCGAAAGCCCGGACGCGGGACGCGGCGCCTCAGGACTGTTGATAAAAAGGTGATAAAAAAGACCGTCCGGACAATTCCCGGCATGCAAATCGCACTAAATTTGCTCCGAACCAAAACATAAAACGTTATGGCTACCGAAAAGCATCACATAGACGTGGAACTCGACGACAGCATAGCACAGGGGTCGTACGCCAATCTGGCTATCATCTCGCACTCCACTTCGGAATTCGTGCTCGATTTCGCAGCTCTGATGCCCGGAGTGACCAAGGCGAAGGTAAAGAACCGCATCATACTTGCGCCCGAACACGCCAAAAGACTTCTCCTGTCGCTTCAGGAAAACATAACCCGCTACGAAACCAACGTAGGACGCATAACCATTCCTGCCAATGCCGCCGCGCCCCAGGAACAAAGCGGAGGAATGGGATTCAACATGGGGGAAGCCTGAGCCGAGGTTCGTTCCCGAAAATCGTACTCTATTCCGGCATAAGGACAAAAGGCGGCCTGCGGCCGCCTTTCCTCGGTATTTCCTATATCAGTTCTGGCGATAGCGGGAGTTGCATACATCGGCATCGACCGCCGTATAAAGCCCCAAATCGGCGGCGGGATAGGCCTCCGCCGGAATGGCGTCGCCGCTGTAAATATCGGCGAAATCGAATGTGCGGTCGGTAGTCAGCCATTCCCATATGGCCGGATACACGTCCTTTATGCTCTTGGATTCCTTCGGATAGTTGAACCAGTCGTAACCGCAAACCGTTCCGTTTTCCATATAGTGCGTACCGGTGTCGGTAATCACCAGCCCGCAGGGCATACCGTTCTTGTCGAACGACTGGTTAAGGTACTTGGTGGACAGGGCGTAAAGCTCCGTCCCGCCGTCCACTTCTATATACCATTCCACCCGCATCGCGCCCCTGCCGGCCACTTTGCTTATGTCCCAGTTTCGTATCGTGGAGGCCAGATAGCCGTGCCATCCGCCGTTCTGCTGGTTTACCTCGGAGCCGACGGTGTTGATAAAACCCTCCTGGGATTCGAAATGCTGCGTCCGGCAATCTTTCCCGTCCGGGGTGACAAGGCCCTTGAATACGAGAGTTTCGCCCCTGAATACCGCACAGCCGAGCTTTATCGGCTTTGCGGACCCCAACGCTATGGGCTGCACGCCGAAGCCGAAAACGTCGCCCTGCGTCTTATACATGACGTGAATCACCAAATCGTTGTAATCGTAATCCCCCGCCCGGGAATCCTCGAAGCATACGACCTGATACAGTCTGGCCTTATTCTCCAGTTCATTGGGATATTCTTCCACCGGAATATATGCCAGCGCGGGCCCTTCCCCGGCTTTCGTAACGACCCGGCGGGGCAGCATTATCGTCATGGGAGAAACAGCCTCGGCAACTACTTCCCCGTCCATGATTACCTGAGTAACGTATCCGTCGGTAACGGGCACCTCGAACTCTCCGGCCGTCAGGAAATGCTCCACGTCGGGAAGAGCGTCTGTATTATGGCCGCCGCCTTCGGCAGGGTCGTACGACTTTACGCACGACAGCAGTAAAAACGGCATCCAGCAAATGTAAAAAAGCGACTTATTCATAATGTCAACACCTTTTCGCTACGGTTCGAACTGCAAAGATACAAAAGTTTCCGTAACCGGCTCAAACGCTGACCGCCTGCCGGCGGTAGAAACGAATGTCTTTCCTGCATGCAAAAACAATGCACGAAACTGCACGCCCCCTCATACAGTTTTCAAGGCGTCGGCCGGACGCGGAGAAACCGGTTTCCGTTCCGCGCCCGGTCCGATTGCTACCGCTCCCTGTGGGAGGCCATATATTCCTCTATCCCGGCCACCGACACCGGAATAGTCCGGTCGCCGATTATGCGGCAGCCCGTTTTGGTTATCACGAGGTCGTCCTCGATACGGATTCCGCCGAAGTCGTAGTAATCCTTCAGACGCTCGAAATCTATAAACCGGGCGCAACGTCCTTCTTCGCGCCACTTTTCGATAAGGGCCGGAATGAAGTAAATCCCCGGCTCGTCGGTCATCACAGTACCGGGACGCAAGCGCCAGCGGCTTCGCATTATGCAGGTATCCACTTCGTCCGCCCGGGCGGCGACGGCCGAGAAATCGCTCATGCCGCGTTCGCCGTACTCCTCGCAATCGTGGACGTCGAGACCCATGCCGTGTCCGAGGCCGTGGGGCATGAACATTTCCATCGCCCCGGCGGCAACCGCTTCCTCCGCATCGCCGCGCATGAGCCCCAATTCCGTAAGGCCCTCGGCCATCGCCCGGTAAGCGGCCGCATGCAGGTCGCGGTACATGCCCGGAGCGGCTATCCGCAGTATGTGGTCGTGAGCGTTCAGAACGATTTCGTAAATGTCCTTTTGTTTCTGCGTGAAGCGCCCCGACACGGGGAAGGTGCGCGTATGGTCGCTGCAATAGTTCATCACCGTTTCGGCGCCGGCGTCCACCAGCAGCAGGCGCCCGCTTTCCAGAATACCGTCGTGGGAATGATTGTGCAGCGTTTCCCCGTGCTGCGACACTATGGAATGGAACGACACGCCCCAACCGTGCTGCATGGCTACGCCCTCTATGGCTCCGGCTATTTCCCTTTCGGAAACGCCCGGCGCGCACATGCGCATGGCTGTCGTGTGCATCCGATAGCCTATATCGAAGCCCCGCTCGAGCTCCTCCAGTTCCTCGGCGCTCTTTACCTCGCGCATGGCGGCGCAGGCGATTATAAGGTCCACGGAAACATGCTCGTCGATTGCACTCTGTTTTATGCCGGTCAGGGCGCTCAGCCGAAGGCGGTTCCCGGCGCGGTACGGCGGCAGGAAGTGCAGCCGGCGACCGCTCCGCACGGCTTTGCCGACCTCGGCGGACAGTTCCGAAAGCGGCGCTGAACGCCTTGCCCCCGCTCGTGCCGCCAGCTCCGATACCGATGGCTGCGGCCCCATCCAGATTATGTCCTCCACGGTAAAGTCGTCGCCGAAAAGGGCGTCTTCCCCCGAATCGAGGTCTATAACCCCGAACAGGCCGGGATGGTCGATGCCGAAAAAATACAGGAACGTGGAGTCCTGGCGAAAATGGTAGGCATTGTCCCGGTAGTTGGCCGGAGCCTCGTCGTTGCCGGGCAGCAGGACTATCCCGCCGCCGAGCCGGCGGCGCAGTTCCGCGCGGCGGCCGGCATAGGTTTCGCTTGAAAACATATTTTACCTTATTGGTTTCGCAGCTCCTGCGGGGCCGGCGAAAGCCCCGCAGGAAAAATATCGCCGGTTATTCCGGTTCGTTGAGCTGGGCCTCCAGAATCGGGCTTCCGTCGTCCACGCCTTTCAGGTAACGGTCGAAGAATTTCTCCATCGCCCTGTAAAGTTCGAACCGGTTTTCCTGAAGCATAAAGCCGTGGCCCTCGTTGTCCTTCACCATATAGTCCACATGCACTCCCCTGTCGCGCAGCGCCTTCACCATCTGGTCGCTCTCGGCCTTGTTCACGCGCGGGTCGTTTGCCCCCTGCACCACGAGCAAAGGGGTCTTGATACGCTCCGCATTCAGGGCGGGCGAGTTCTGCGCCAGCATAAGCGAATCCGACACCGGGTCGCCCACCATTTCGTACATCATGTCGAGCATCGGCTTCCAATATGGCGGAATGGTATTCAGGAAAGTGAACAAATTGGACACTCCCACGTAATCGACCGCACATGCGTACAGGTCCGGGTCTTTGACGATACCCTGCAAAGTCGCATAGCCGCCGTAGCTGCCCCCGTAAATGGCTATCCGCTCCGGGTCGGCTATGCCCTCGTCTATAAGCCACCGCACGCCGTCGGTAATGTCGTCCTGCATCGTCTGGCCCCACTTGCCGTAGGATATTTCGAGAAACTCCCGTCCGAAACCGGTGGAACCCCGGAAATTCATCTGAAGCACGGCGTATCCCCGGTTGGCGAGGAACTGCGCTTCGGGATTGAAGCCCCAATAGTCGCGGGCCCACGGGCCGCCGTGCGGATTGACTACCACCGGCAGATTGCGGGCATTTTCCAGCGTCTTTCCCTTGGGCAAGGTCAGGTATGCCTCTATCTCCAGCCCATCGCGCGAGGTGTAGGTTACAGGTATCATGTCGGCCATTTCGTCCCGGTCGAGCCACGGAGCGGCGTCGGCTATCTTGGACAGCTCGTCGGCGGCCACGTCGTAGAAATAGTAAGTGCCGCGGGTCTTGTCGTCGCCTACGTAAACGATATACTTGTCTTCGTTGCGGTTCGTGGAAATAATACCTATGTCATAACCTTCGAGGTGGTTTTTAAGTCTGTCGTAAACGGCTTCCGCCTCGTCGTCGAAGAAATGGGGCACGGTTTCCTTATGCCCGGTGTACGTTACCCCGGTCAGTTTCTTTTTCTTTTTGGAATAGCTGAGGCCGTCTATGTCGTACTTGTCATTGGTATAAAGCTCCTCCAACTCGGTACAGTCCGCCGGGTTCATCAGCACGAGCGCCGACTTGTCGCGCCCGATATTGGTAATCGCGTAAACCAGCCTGTTGTCGGGAGTGAACGCGGCGAACGAAAGGCCCTCCTTGAAGTTCGTCGTGCATACCGGGCGGAAAGGCTCCTCTTCGGTGTCCCGGTAAAGTATCTGCGTGTTCACGCCGTCCACTATCGCATACGCCACGCGCAGCTTGCCGTCATGGTCGGTGCTCCAGCCCTGAATGTTGCCGGGATTCTCCGCCAGAAGGGTCATTTCGCCGGTATTGATGTTCAGCCGGTAGGGGTCGAATATCATCGGATTGCGCTGGTTGGTCTGGATAATTACCAGCGAGTCGTTATCGCTCAACGGATCCACGAACATGGTGCGTACGCCGGGCATGGCGGTGTAGGCCATAAGGCCGGTGCCGTCGATGTTCACTCCGTAGAGCTGGTAGTTCTCGTCGCCGCCGGTATCCTTGATGTAGAGCAGGCGGCCGTTGTTGGCCCAGAAATAGCCGGCTATGTCGCGTTCCGTTTCGGAAGTGATGCGCACGGCGCTGTCGGCTCCCACTTTCTGCACGAAGATGTTCCGGCGGTTCTCGTACGGGGCCATATACGAGAAACAGGAGCCGTCGGGCGAAATCTGGTAGGACGAACGCTCGGAAGTACGGAAAAAATCCTCCATAGGGATTCGCTTCGCCTGCCGGGAGCAGGAGAACGCCAGCGGCAACATCATGCATATCGCCGCGGCCGAAATTAATGTGCTTTTCATCATTAAGTCAGGTTTTAAGGTTCGGTTTTATCGAGTGCCGTTATCGGCGGTCTTCGTGATTTTATACAGTTTGTCGCCCCGGCGGACTTCGGACGGGGTACGCAAGGTACAGACGGTTCCCTGCGGAGCGGATTCCGCCGGACGGTCGTCCACGTACACTTCTTCGGCCATCCCTTCCAGAGCGCCGGTAGTGGCTCCGATAATTACATACTCCGCTCCCCGTTCGAGCGGCGACGCCTCCACCGCTACCTCGGCTACCGAAGGACGGCGGAAAAAGTTCGTCACCTTTCCTACATACACTTTTCTGCGCGTGGCCGACGAACCGTAGGCCGCGCTCAGTTCCGGTACGGGACTTCCAAGATAGTAGCCTCCCCAGAACCCCCGGTTGAAAACTTCGGACAGGTTTCCGGTAAGTTCTTCTATCAGCCGCGGCGTGTATTCCCCGGCTTCGAGTGCACGCAAAGCCCGGTCGTAGCACTTCACCGTACGGCTTACATACTCGGCCGACCGGGCGCGGCCTTCTATTTTCAGCACCCGCACTCCCGCCTCCGCGAGCCTGTCCAAAAACCCTATCGTACACAAATCCTTCGGAGAAAGCAAATAACTCCCCTCGGCCACGATGCGGGCGCCGTCGTCGGCATCGACGAGTTCGTAGCGGCGGCGGCATAGCTGACGGCATGCGCCGCGGTTGGCCGAACAGCCGCTCTCGTGCAAACTGAGGTAGCACCTGCCCGAAACGGCCATGCAAAGGGCCCCGTGGGCGAACATTTCCACGCGCACCTGCCTGCCGGAAGGCCCGCATATGTTTTCCCGCTCTATCCGCTCGGTTATGGACTTTATCCGCTCCAGCGTAAGCTCGCGGGCCAGCACCATCACGTCCGCCCAGCGGGAATAGAATCTCACCGTTTCGGTGTTGGACACGTTGAGCTGGGTGGAAACATGCACCTCCAAGCCTATGCGGGCAGCATATTCCAGCGCCGCCTGGTCGGACACTATCACCGCGTCGATTCCCGAGGCGAGCGCATCGTCCATAAGGGAACGCATGGCGGCCAGCTCGTCGTCGTAAAGCACCGCGTTGACCGTAAGATAGGCTTTCGCCCCGACGTCGTGCGCTTTCCTGACAACGGCCGGCAGATCTTCCCGTCCGAAATTGGCTGCCGAGCGCGCCCGCATGTTGAGTTCCCCCACCCCGAAATACACGGAATCGGCGCCGGCGCCGAGCGCGGCCGACAGCGACTCCCACGAGCCGGCCGGGGCCATTATCTCTATGTCGCGGCGCGCCGTCATCCGAATATCAGCATTCCCTTCCCAACAGGCTGCCAGCCAGACGGTTCAGCGCCCCGGTCTGCCCGGCATCCAGAACATCCAGCGCGGCCGAAGCCCGGCCGAGGCAGTGCATTATTTCCTTTCCGGCGGCTTTCGGCGCGCCGAGCTTGTCGTAGATTTCCTTTACGAGCCTGAACCGTTCGGGAACCGGCGTCTGCCGGTCGGAAAGCAGGGAACCGAGTCGCAGCTTCGTGTCCGGGTCGGCCGCCTCGCAAGCCCACACCGACAGAAAAGTTTTCTTGCCCTCCGCTATGTCCCCTCCTATACTTTTGCCGAGCCTGTCCGAAGCGCCGTATGTATCGAGCAGGTCGTCCTGTATCTGGAACGCCAGTCCGAGCTGCCAGCCGAACGTGCGCATTACCTCCCTTTCCCGGTCGGAAGCGCCGCCCGAAACCGCCCCCATCTCGACGGCGGCGGCCAGAAGCGCGGCGGTCTTGCCTCCTATCATGGTCGTGTATTCCTGCATGGATACATGGGCGCTCGCCTCAAAGTCCATGTCGTACTGTTGTCCCTCGCACACTTTCAGAGCCATGTCGTCGAAAATACCGGCCAGCTCGTCGGCTCTGTCGGCCGGCCCTTCGCGCAGCATCCGGTAAGCGAGTATCAGCATGGCGTCGCCCGACAGAATAGCCGCATTGCGGCCGAACCGCCGACACACGGTAGGGCGGCCGCGCCGTACCACGGCATTGTCCATTATGTCGTCGTGAAGAAGGGTAAAATTATGGAATATTTCCACCGCGGCGGCGACGGGCAGAGCCTTTCCCACATCTCCTCCCACGGCATCGCAGGCCATCAGCGTCAGTAACGGACGCATGCGTTTGCCCCCCGAGGCGAGCGCATAGCTTATGGGCTCGTAGAGGCCGTACGGTTCGCGGAGTATGGGAAGGCGGGAAATATATTCGCCCGCAAGCGTGGAAAGTTCTTCGGCGGTATGCATGGGAACGGCATTTTAATATATGCAAATATAACCCGTAACGGGAGATAAATTTGCTTCCCGTTCGGAAATTTCATATTTTTGGAATCCTTATAACCCGACTTGCATGAAAAAACTCGCGGTAGGCATCGACATAGGCGGGACCAATACCGTAGTGGGACTGGTGGAACGCAGCGGGGCGACCGTAGCCCAGCTCGAATTCAAGACCGCCCAGTATCCGCTGTTCGACAACTACATAGAACGGCTGGCAAATGAAATCGGCAACCTCAGGCTGTCGTCGGCCGAGCCTTACGAACTGGCCGGAATAGGCATAGGAGCCCCGAACGCCAATCATTTCACCGGAAGTCTGGAAGACCCGGCCAACCTGCGGTTCTATGCCGGCGCCGACGATGCGCGCCGACGGAGCAACCACATGCTTATAATGCCGTTAGGCGAACGGCTGAAACGTTACTTTCCGGCGGTGCCCGTAATCATAACCAACGACGCCAATGCGGCAGCCGTGGGAGAAATGGTTTACGGAGGAGCCAAAGGGATGAAGGATTTCATAGTGGTTACGCTCGGAACGGGGCTGGGAAGCGGTTTCGTAGTAAACGGCCGGCTCGTTTACGGACACGACAGTTTTGCCGGAGAACTGGGCCACGTCGTCGTGCAGCAGTCCGGGCGCATCTGCGGCTGCGGCCGGAAAGGCTGTCTAGAAACCTACGTATCGGCCACCGGCATAAAACGTACGATATTCAAACTGCTGGCGGACAATCCGTGCAACAGCACGTTCAGGAAAATATCGTACGACGAACTGGACGCCAAAATGATAACCGATGCCGCCCTCAAGGGCGACCCGCTCGCCGTGGAGGCGTTCGAGTACACCGGCCGCCTGTTGGGACAGGCGCTCGCCAATGCAGTGACGTTCACTTCGCCGGAAGCCATATTCCTGTTCGGCGGACTGGCCAAGGCGGGCAAGTACATATTCGAGCCTACCCAGCGGGCGATGGAGCAAAGCATCCTCCAAACGTTCCGCAACAAGGTAAAACTCCTGCCGTCCGGCATAGACGGAGAAAATGCCGCCGTGCTCGGAGCCTCGGCGCTCGTGTGGGCGGAAACGGACGGCAGACAGGTATGCTGAAACCGGCCGCGCGCCGAAAAACACCCGGCTTATGGACGTATTTCTTTCCGTGCTCGCCGTACTTTGCGCCCTCATAGGCTTTCTGGGCTGCATACTGCCCGTGCTTCCGGGGCCGCCGGTATCTTATCTGGGGCTGTTGCTGGTAAGCTGGAGCGGTTACGGCAGCTTCAGCGGCGGATTCCTGCTCGCATGGGCGGCCGTCACGGTAGCCGTAACCGTACTGGATTATGTGCTGCCGGTATGGATGACCAAAAAAATGGGCGGCTCGAAGCAAGCCTCGTGGGGCGCCGCCGCAGGCATAGTAGCCGGACTGTTCTTCCTGCCAGTCGGGTTGATAGTCGGACCGTTCCTCGGAGCGCTCGTCGGAGAGATGATTCACGAAGGCGGAAGCAGCCCCAAAGCGTTCCGGATAGCATTGGGCTCGTTTCTCGCATTTTTTCTGGGCACCGGGCTGAAACTGATAGCCTGCGGAGCGATGGCGTTTTACACAATCAGGGATATTTTCTGGTAATGCGCTCATCTTCCGGAAGATTTCAGTACCTTTGCATCAGCATCCCGCACCGAGCCGTATTGCGAACGGAATCAATGCGCCCTGCAAAAAGACAATTAATCAAAATATATCCGTAATATGAAAAGACTGCGCCTGTTAGTCATTATGGCCGTAGCATTGGCTGCGGCTTCGTGCGGCAAGCGGTACGCCTACGAATCCGTTCACGGCGACCCGCTCGGAACCCGAATCTACACCCTCGACAACGGTTTGAAAATCTATACCGCCGTCAACGGGGACGCCCCGCGGGTATCCGCATTCGTAGCCGTCAGGACCGGCGGCAAGAACGACCCGTCGGAAACCACCGGACTTTCGCATTACCTCGAGCACCTGCTTTTCAAGGGCACGGACAAATTCGGCACGCAGGATTACGAGGCCGAGAAACCGATGCTCGACACTATAGAGCAACTTTACGAAGTCTACCGGCGCACGACCGACGAGGACGCCCGGCGTGCAATCTACCGCCGCATAGACTCCGTAAGCCTCGAAGCGTCGAAGCTGGCCATTCCGAACGAGTACGACAAACTGATGGCCGCCATAGGCTCTAAAGGAACGAACGCCTTTACCGGTTACGACGAAACGGTATATACAGAAAACGTACCTTCCAACCAACTGGAGAACTGGGCTAAAATCCAGTACGAGCGCTTTTCCAATCCGGTGCTCCGCGGCTTCCATACCGAGCTGGAGGCGGTTTACGAGGAAAAGAACATTTCCCTCTCCGACGACATGGGCAAGATGTACGACAGCCTGATGAGCGGTCTTTTCCGCAAGCATCCGTACGGTTTGCAAACCGTAATCGGCACTCAGGAAGACCTCAAGAATCCCTCGATTACCAATATCAAGAACCACTTTGCGAAATGGTACGTCCCGAACAACATGGCAATCATCCTCACCGGCGATTTCGACCCGGACAAAACGGTAGCCATGCTGGACAGGTATTTCGGACAACTCGCTCCGTCCGAAACCCAGCCGGCAATGGAATACGAGCCCGAAGACCCGATTACGGAACCGGTAGTGAAGGAAGCGTTCGGTAACGACATGGAAATGGTGGCTATCGGCTGGCGCACCGGCGGCGGACGCACTCCGGACGCCGACATGGCCCCGCTCGTGCAGGAAATGCTCTACAACGGTACGGCCGGGCTGCTCGACCTCGACATAAACCAACAGCAGAAAGCGCTTCAGGCGCTGGCGTCGGGAGAAACCCTGAGCGACTACGGAATCGTATTCGTGGCGGGAATTCCCAAGTCCGGGCAAACCCTCGAAGAGTTGGGAGAACTGTTGCTGGCGGAAGTGGACAAACTCCGCAAAGGCGAATTCGACGACGACCTGATAACGGCCGCAGCCGCCAATTACAAGGCCAACAGCATACGTTCCATGGAGTCTCCCTACGACCGGGCCTACGATATGACCCAGGTCTTCATCAGCGGGGCCGACTGGAAAAATTACGTGGAGCGGCCGTCACGCATGGCCGCGACCACCAAAGAGGAAGTCATGGCTTTCGCCGCCGACCGCATGGGCCCCGACAATTACGTAATCGTTTACAAACGCATGGGCAAAGACCCTAACATCAAAAGCATAACCAAGCCCGAAATCACCCCCATCGCATCGAACCGCAACGTATCCAGCCCGTTCCTGCTCGACATACAGGCATGCGAGGTGGAACCCGTGAAGCCGGTGTTCGTGGATTTCGGACGCGACCTCCAGCAAACGGAAGTGCGGAAAGGGTTGCCGCTGATATATTCGCACAACGGCAGCAACGACCTGTTTACCGTCATATTCGTGTTCGAAACCGGCTACGGAACCGACCCGGCTCTCCAGACCGCTACGGACTATATACAGTATCTGGGCACTTCGGACATGACCCCCGACCAAATCAGCAGGGAATTTTACAAGCTGGCCTGCGACGTTTCATACCGCGTCGACCGCGACCGTACGACAGTAACCATATCCGGCCTTTCGGAAAATATGGGTAAGGCCCTCGAACTTTACAGCCATCTTGTAAACGGCGCCGTGCCCGACGAGGAGGCTCTCGAAGGCCTGAAGGACGACATACTCAAAAGCCGCGAAGACGCCAAGCTGTCCCAGTCGGAAAACTTCTCCATGCTTACCAATTACGGGACCTACGGACCCGTAAATCCGGTCAACAGCCGGTTGAGCAACGAGAAAATATCGGCCCTCGCCTCCGACGAACTGTTGGGCAGGCTGCGCCGGCTCGTCGGCTCCGAGCAGCGCATACTCTACTACGGCCCCGAAACATCCAAGCAGGTCGCCGGGGAACTGCGTACGAGTTATTCCGTACCCGACGAACTGGTTCCGCTGCCTCAAAACAGGCTGTATCCGGAAGCCGTGAACGACGGAAACCGGGTCATACTCGCCCAATACGACGCCGAACAACTGCTGTGCAACCGTATTTCCAACCTCGGAGGCACGTACAGCCTCGACGATGTTCCCGGAATCGAGCTTTTCAACGAGTACTTCGGAAACGGCATGGGCAGTATAGTATTCCAGGAACTGCGGGAAACCCGGGGACTGGCCTATACGGCCGGAGCATCCATACGCAAACCCGCCAGAACGGAAAGGCCCTACATGTTTACGGCATTTATCGGAACGCAGTACGACAAAATGGGAGAGGCGCTCGACGCATACGAGGAAATAATCGAGGAAATGCCCCGTTCGGAATCGTCGTTCGCTCTCGCGAAGGACGCGCTCGTGCAGCGGCTGCGCACCGAGCGCACCACGGGACGGAACGTACTCAACGCGTGGCTCCGGGCGCAAGACCTCGGGCTGGACCACGACTACCGGCAGGACGTTTACGAAAAGGTGCAGGACATGACCCTCGACGACGTAATGGCCGTACACGACCGCTGGATAGCCGGCCGGCCCTATACCTACTGTATTTTAGGACCTATTTCGGACTTGGACATGGACCGTCTCATGGAGATAGGGCCCGTAAGCATAGTTACCCAGAAGGAACTGTTCGGATATTGACGGAGAACCAAAACGAAACGGCTCGGCACCCTTTGATGCCGAGCCGTTTCTTTACTCCGAAGACTAACGCCATTCGCCCGGTTCCCGGTCGAAACCCAGCAGAGCAGCTATTATTTTCGGGATGTCGGTATTCTCCATCACGCTCGAAAACCGGCTTGCTCCGGCCCCGTACGCATAGACCGGTACCAGCGTCCCCGTATGGCCTCCGGTGCTGAACTCGTGCTCTACGCCGCTTTCGGCCGCCGTATAGTCCGGGTTGCCGGAAGGCATCGTCAGGCCCCCGGTTTCATGGTCGGCAGTCACCACTACCAGAGTACCCGGATGATAGTCGGCGAAATCGAAAGCCGCCGCTACCGCCCGGTCGAAATCGTGCATTTCGGCCAACAGCGTTTCCCGGTCGTTGTCATGCCCTCCGAAATCTATCTGCGAACCCTCCACTACAAGCATGAATCCTTCAGGCGAAGCCTTCCTGAGCATGCGCATGGCCGCGCGGGTCGCCTCCTCGAGATAATCCGTGTCGCGGCCGTTAACGACCGTCGGGAAATATCCTTCCCCGATAAACGCGACGCGCTTTCCCTCCGACTTGACGGCCTCGCGCCAGTCGTCGTAAACCTCGTAGCCTTTGCGGCGCATGTCCGCCAGCAGGTCCCGGCCGTCGTCGCGGCCGGAAAAGTATTTCCGTCCGGAACCGAACAGAACATCGATGCTGTCGGCCGTCAGTTGCACGGCTATGCTGTCGTACATGTGGCGTTCGGGAACATGGGCATAAAAGGCCGCGGGAGTGGCGTGGACTATATCGTAGGTGACGACTATGCCGGTAGCCATCCCGCGGGCGGCCGCCCCGGCCATAATGCTGTAACACCACGAGCTGTCGGGAAGCATGCCCAGCATAGCGTTGTCGGTCTTTTCGCCCGTAGAAAGAGCCGTCCCGGCCGCGGCGGAATCCGTGACGCGGTTATTGGCCGAATACGTCTTGGCGAGCCCCACCGCCTGCGCCCGGTCGAATGCGGTCGGAGAGTAATCCTTATCCACCATAAGCGCCGTTACCTGCGTCAGACCCATACCGTCGCCTATCATCAGGATGACGTTCTCGACCCGGTCCCTTTTCCGCGCGTCGTCGGAACATCCGCAAAGCAGGACGGCCGTCAGCGCAGCCACGGCGAAAAACGATTTTTTCATAAGCACTGTTTTTAGAATATTCAAGTACAGCAAAAATAAGGCTAACCGAACGACCAGCCGCCTTTTTCGATAAAAAATAGTTCCTCCGGAGCCACTTCGCCCCGACCGCCCGGAACCGCGGAAAAGCTTTCCGAATACGGACAAAAAAGAGTATCTTTGTAAAATTACCGGGATTCGAAATATGGCGGCCACCGACAGGAAGGAAAGCGTTTACGAGCTGATACGCTCGATGAGCAAAGCCGAAAAGAGAAATTTCAAGCTCTATGCCGGACGGCTCAGCGGCAACGAGCGCGCCAAATTCATCGCCCTGTTCGATGCCCTCGACTCCATGCACGAGTACGACGAAGACAGGCTGCTGGAGCGTTGTCCTGTAACCAAGGGGCAACTGCCCAACATGAAAGCACATCTATACCGGCAAATCCTCGTCAGCCTGCGTCTTCTGGGAGTGAAACACTCCGAAACTCTGGAACTGAAAGAGCAGATAGACCATGCGCGCATACTGTTCGACAAGGGCCTTTACTGCCAGGCCGGAAAGATGCTGGACAAGGCCGCGGGACAGGCTGCAAGGCTGGAACAGTTTCCGGCCGCGCTGGAAATAATAGAGCTGCGCCGGCAGATAGAAACCGTTACCGTATCGAGCGGGCTTACGGTCGCCGCCGAGCAGCTCAGCCGCGAAGCCAAAGGCATCTGCGCCGCAATCGACGGAACCGGAGCCATATCCGACATGGTTACGCGGCTGTACTCCCTTCACCAGACGCTCGGATATGCCCGCTCCCGCAAGGACCTCGACCTGTTGAACGGCTGGTTCAAGCCGCGGCTGACGGCTTTCGCAAGCCGGCCGATGAGCTTTACGGAACGGTTTTACTATTATCAGGCCATGGTGTGGTTCAGGCAGATAAGGCACGAGTTCGCTCTGAGCTACCGTCATTCGCTCGGCTGGCTGGAGCTGTTCGAATCGCGTCCCGAAATGAAAACCGCCATGTACGACAGCTACTTGCGGGGATACTCCATGATACTGGAAGGCATTTTTCTGATGCGGCGGTACGACCTGCTGTGCAGCATGCTGGAGCGGTTCGAGCGGGAAAGCCGCACGATCGGCAGCATCAACGAGAACGCCGCGATGATTTCGCAGCACATAATGTTCACCGGCAGGCTGAACAAGTCCATACTGGAAGGCTCGTTCAAGGACGCCATATGGCTTATACGGCAAATCGACGGCTATCTGGAAAAATATTCCAAATACCTTACGGTTCCCGAACGCATGGCGCTGCACTACAAGATAGCCTGCATTTACTTCGGCGACGGAAACTACGCCAAGTGCATGGAATACCTGACATCGGTTACCGGAGTCAGGGACCCGCGGGTGCGCCGCGACCTCCAGTGCTACGGCCGGATGCTCAACCTGATAGCTTCGTACGAGTCCGGAGCCGACTACAATCTGGACTATCAGATAAAGTCGGTGTTCACGTTCCTCGTGAAGATGAACGACATGAACGAAATCAAAAAGGAACTGCTCGCCTTCCTGCGCAAGCTGGCCTCCGCCGGAAGCGAAGGGGTAAGAAAAGAGCTGGGTATATTATATGAACGGCTCAAACCGTACGAAAATCATCCCTACGAACGGCGGACATTTTATTATCTGGATATAGTTTCGTGGCTCGAAAGCAAGATAACGGGCCGCACGGTGGGCCGGATTATACGCGAACGCTTCGAGCGGGAGCAGGCCGCGCCCGACCGGAAACAAGCCGTACAAACCGTCTGATATGACAGAGCCTAAAAAACATACGCGCGAAAACGAAAGCGACGCCGAATTCGAAAACCGCATACGGCCGCAACAGCTCGGAGCGTTCCACGGACAGGACAAGACCGTGGACAACCTCAAGGTTTTTATCGGCGCGGCCCGGATGAGGGGAGAGCCGCTCGACCACGTGCTGCTGCACGGGCCTCCGGGTTTGGGAAAGACCACGCTGGCCAATATCATAGCCAACGAAATGGGAGCGGCAATGAGGGTAACGTCCGGGCCGGTGCTCGACAAGCCCGGCGACCTGGCCGGACTGCTGACGAACCTCGCCGAAGGCGACGTGCTCTTTATCGACGAAATCCACCGCCTCAGCCCGATAGTCGAGGAATACCTCTACTCGGCAATGGAGGATTACAGGATAGACATAGTTCTCGACAAAGGCCCGTCGGCACGGTCGATACAGATAGAGCTCAATCCCTTTACCCTTATAGGCGCAACTACCCGCAGCGGCCTGCTGACATCGCCGCTCAGGGCGCGGTTCGGCATACAGTGCCACCTCGAGTATTACGACAGCGGCGTGTTGGCCGGGATAGTGAACCGCTCGGCCGGCATCCTCGCGGTAGGCATCGACCCGCAGGCGGCCGACGAAATCGCCCTGCGCAGCCGCGGAACGCCTCGCATAGCTAACTCTCTGCTTCGGCGCGTGCGCGACTTCGCCATGGTCAAGGGCAGCGGCCGCATCGACCTCGAAATTACCCGCACCGCCCTTTCGGCATTGAACATAGATTCGAGGGGCCTCGACCGGATGGACAACAAGATACTCTCGACCATAATCCACAAGTTCGGCGGCGGTCCGGTGGGCCTCAACACCATAGCCACGGCCGTAAGCGAGGAAGCCGGGACAATCGAGGAGGTTTACGAACCTTTCCTCATAAAGGAGGGATTCCTGAAGCGTACGCCGCGCGGCAGGGAGGCCACTCCGCTGGCATGGGAGCATCTCGGCATACGCCGCCCCGGCAGCGACGCGGAGCTATTCTGAATACGGACAAAACCAACCCTAACCCGATATGAACCGTACAGGCAAAAAAAACTATGCGTTGCCTATCGCGATGATATTCGCGCTGTTCTTCATGATAGCATTCGTCACGGGGCTGCAAAATCCCATGGCCGTTATAGTCAGAGAGCAGTTCAGCACGAGCAATTTTCTTTCGCAACTCGGCAACTTCGCCAATTTCATAGCCTACGCCTTCATGGGCATTCCGGCCGGAATGTTGCTGAAGCGCATCGGCTACAGGCGCACCGCTCTTACGGCCATAGCCGTAGGCTTTACCGGAGTCGGAATAATGTACCTTTCCGGCATAGCGGCGAGCTTCGGCATATACCTGACCGGAGCTTTCGTGTCGGGATTTTCGATGTGCATGCTCAACACGGTAGTGAATCCGCTGCTCAACTCTCTGGGAAGCACCCAAAAGCGCGGCAACCAGCTTTTGCAGTTCGCAGGGGCCTGCAACTCGGTGGGAGCCACGATAGTTCCGGTGCTGGTAGGCTACCTTATGGGTTCGTCGCGCACGATAGAAAGCGCCGACCCTGCCCTGTGGCTCGCAATGGGAATATTCGCCCTCGCATTCGCCGTACTGTCGGCCGTAAGGTTGCCCGAACCGTACGTGGAAAACTCGGCCGGCAAAGCGACCGGTGACCGGCGCGGGGCCTTGTCGTTCCGGCATTTCCGCCTCGGCATAGCAGCCATATTCCTGTACGTGGGCGTAGAAGTAGGCATTCCCAATATCACCAACCTGTATATGACGGACGGTCTGGGCATATCAACCACGGTGGCCGGCACGGTAGTGGGAACCTACTGGTTCCTGATGCTCGCGGGGCGACTTGTCGGAGGAGCCGTCGGAGGTCGCGTGTCGAGCCGTGGCATGATGACGGCCGTATCGGCGGCGGCGCTGATTCTCGTGCTGCTCGCGATATTCATGCCCCCGGAAATAAAAGTGGACATGCCCGTGTTCCGCGAGGACATATCGTTCGGACTGGAAAACGTGCCCCTGTCCGTAATGCTCCTCATACTGTGCGGGCTTTGCACGTCGGTAATGTGGGGAGCCATATTCAGCCTCGCTACGGTCGGGCTCGGCCGTTATACGGCCATGGCTTCCGGACTGTTCATGATGATGGTATGCGGCGGAGGCATTTTGCCGGCCCTTCAGGGTCTGGCGGCCGACAAGGCAGGTTATATCGACAGCTACTGGATAACGGCCGCCTGCCTCGTTTACATGCTCTACTACGCCGTTGCCGGCAGCCGTACCAAAGGCTCCCGCAAGGAATAGGCGAAACTGTGGCAGCCGGTTTGCAGGCGGTATGAAAGCCGGCCGGAAAAAGCCCGGCCCGCCACAATACCGCATCGAATGGACACCACCACTATCATCGAACTGTCGCGCCCCGACCTGAAGGACACAGGGTCGCTGGCGGAAGCCCTCGAAAAGAGAGCTTCCTACCGGGAATTTTCCGAAAGGGAAGTACACGAAAATACGCTTTCGGCCCTTCTTTGGGCCGCTGCAGGCGTGAACCGCCCCGACGGCAAACGCACCTCGCCGTCGGCCTACGGAATAAACGCCACCGACATATATGCGGTGCTTCCCGACGGCATACTGCTTTACGACGGGCTCCGCCACCGGCTGCTTCCGGTAGCCGTGGGAGATTACCGCAGTATGGCCGGAGAGCCGGACTACGTGCGCCGGGCCTATCTGAATCTCATATACTTTTCCGACACGGCCAAATACCGTCGCGTGGGAATACCGTCGGACAGGCTGGTATTCTACGGAGCGGCCGAAGCCGGGCACATGTGCCAGAACGTGTACCTGTACTGCGCCGCAAGCGGCCTGAAATGCATAACTCGGGCCGGAGCCGACTACGTCGGCCTCAGAAACCTGCTGGGACTCGGAGAGGAGATGATATTCTCGCTCGCGCAGACGGTAGGATACTGAGGAACTATTCGATAATCCGGCGCAACATGTCGATTTGGCCGTAGTTGGTCAAATCGACCTGTATGGGAACCACGGATATGTAACCGTGCGCGAGCGCCCACTCGTCGGTATCGGTCGCCCCGGGTTCCTCGTTGAAGAAGTCGCCGGTAAGCCAGAAATAATTCTGGCCGCGCGGGTCCTGCCGGCAGAAGAATTCCTCTTTCCAGAATCCCCGGTTCTGGCGGCATACCATGTGTCCCCGTATTTCTTCGGGGCGCCCTTTCGGAATATTGACGTTCAGGCACAGCGGCCCTGCGAAGCGCTGGCCCAGAATATCCCCTATAATCTTGTGGGCGAACAGGGACGAAGCCTCGAAATCGGCATCGGGAGTATGGTCGTCGAGCGACAGCCCTATCGACGGAGAACCGTAAAAGCTGGCCTCTATGGCGGCTCCCATCGTACCCGAATAAATAACGCTTATAGCCGAGTTGGAGCCGTGGTTTATGCCCGAAATATTTAGAGCCGGCCTCTTACCGGCGAACAGGTAGTCGTATCCCATTTTGACGCAGTCCACCGGCGTGCCCGAGCATGCATATACTTCCACTCCCTCGGACCGGCTCACTTCCCTCAGATACAGGGGCTGGTACATGGTAATGGCATGCGACATCCCGGACTGCGGGGTTTCGGGAGCTATGCAGACTATGCGGCCGAAACGGCTCGCCGCGTCGATAAGGGCGGCAAGTCCCTTCGAGCTTACTCCGTCGTCGTTGGTCAGAAATATAAACGGTTTTTCCATCGGGCAAAAAGGTTGAGGGAACGGCGCTGCAAAAATAGTGAAAAACCGGTTCCTTTTCCGGATGCCCGATACGATTTCCCGCATTCCCTGACGGAACCCTCTACTAATGCCGGGAATAAAAATATTTTGAACATTCGGATTAATGAATTACCTTTGCACGCTCGGTGCAGGAATCTCTTATGAGAACCAGGGAGTCCGTAATATTCCGCACCTTAAACCAACATTTGAAAAAATGGACGAATTAATCAGAATCGCCGAGGCGGCTACCTGGCAGAAAAAAGAGTTGCCCGCCTTCAAAAGCGGCGACACGGTAACCGTTACCTACAAGATAGTCGAGGGTAACAAGGAGCGCCTCCAGAGTTTCCGGGGCGTAGTAATCCAAATCAAAGGGCGCGGGATGACGAAAATGTTCACAATCCGGAAGATTTCCAACGGGGTGGGCGTGGAGCGTATATTCCCGATGTATTCTCCCCATATCGAAAGCATCGAGGTGAACAAGGTCGGCGTGGTACGCCGGGCGCGGATTTACTATCTTCGCAACCTTACCGGCAAGAAAGCGCGCATCCGGGAAAAGCGATACGCTTCGACGAAGAAATAATCCGGTTCCGACCGGTCCGCAGGCCCCTTGCGAAAGCGGGCCTGCACTTTTTTCCGGGGTTTCGCGCCGCCTTCGTACCCGCGGAAAGTTCCACTCACCGGAAAAAACGGTATATTTGTAGATACACGGACACCGTCCGTCCAAACTCCAACGATATATCGCCATGGTACTCAGAATACTGCTGCTAATATCCATACTGCTGCAAGTGGTCGCGGCGGTAGTGGCAATCCGGCTTACGAGAGTTACGAAATACAATTTCTCCTGGATGCTCTTTACGGCCGCTTTCGTCGCCATGTGCTTCCTGCGGTGCGGCGAGTATCTTCAGGTAGTGGCAGATAAGGAACTGCGTCTTCCGCCGGATTTCTTCGTCTGGATAGGGGTGTTCACTTCGCTCTGCTTCGCGGTCGGCGTGTTTTACGTACAAAAGATATTCAACTATATTTACAGACTCGATTTCCAGCGCCGGCTTACCGAGCGCCGCATCCTCTCGACCGTATTGCGCACGGAGGAAAAGGAGCGGCTGCGCTTTTCCAAGGAACTGCACGACGGCCTCGGGCCCCTGCTTTCGTCGGCGAAACTGTCGCTGTCCGCCCTGTCCAAAGACGGACGTCCGAAGTCCGAGCAGGACATCATAGACAATACCTCCTATGTAATCGAAGAGGCCATCAGGTCGCTGCGGGAAATTTCCAACAACCTCAGCCCCCACACTCTCAACGACTTCGGCCTCGCAAGGGCTGTTAAGAACTTCGTGGACAAGTCGATGTCGTACGGCAAGATGCGCATACGCTTCACCACCAACATGCGTACGGAAAGATTCGACACCGACGTGGAAGTCATACTTTACCGGGTGATATGCGAGCTGGTGAACAACAGCATACGCCATTCGGAAGGCTCCGAAATAAACCTGTCGCTGCTTTACAACAACAACGCCGTAACTCTGAACTACACGGACAACGGACGGGGATTCGACCCGGACGCGGTGATAGATACCGGTATGGGTCTGTCCAACATAACCTCTCGAATAGGGTCCCTGAAAGGCACGGTGGAAATCACGAGCCAGCGTGGCAAGGGAATGAAAGCGGTGATAAGCATCAATCTGGCAAGGAATGACGGACGGAAAATATGACGTCGTAGTGGCGGACGACCACGCCCTGTTCCGGGACGGTCTGGGAAGCCTTCTGGAAAACTGCTGCAACTGCCGCGTGGCGGGCGCGGCTTCCGACGGAAAGGAACTCCTCGACCTGCTCCCCGGTTGCCCGTGCGACGTCGTACTGATGGATATAGACATGCCGGTAATGAACGGCATAGACGCCACCCGCCTGATTCTGGAAGCATATCCCGATATGAAAATCATAGCCTTGTCCATGCACGGCGAAGAGGAATATTACTTCCGGATGGTGGAAGCCGGAGCGAAGGGATTCCTGCTCAAAAATTCCGGCATCGACCAGGTACGCGCGGCCATAGAAACCGTGTGCGCCGGAGGCAACTACTTTTCGCAGGAGCTGCTCCAGACTCTCGTCAGCAACCTGAAATCCACCGGGTCGCAGTCGGAGCAACTTTCCGACAGGGAAAAGGAAATCCTGCCTCTCATATGCAGGGGCTTCTCCAATCAGGAAATCGCCGACAGTCTGTACATATCCAAGCGGACTGTGGACAAGCACAGGGCCAACATCCTGAGCAAGACCGGAAGCCGCAACACCGCCAATCTGGTAATGTATGCAATCAAAAACCGGCTGGTCGAGCTGTAAGAACGTCCGTCCGTTGGGAGGATGGTTGCAAAGCGACCCCGCAGTTCTGCTGAGGCGTTTATTGACAGCGTACATAGCATTGGCTCTGTGCCGGCTCACGTTTTACTTCTACAATGCCACCCTTATCGGCCCCGTCGGAAGCGGCGAGATATGGCCACTGATAAAGGGGGCGCTGCTGTTCGACACGTCAGGCATACTGTATGCGAATGCCTTTTTCATTCTCCTGTCGCTCATCCCCCTGCATGTCAGGAGGAAAAAATGGTACAGAGGCATAATGTTCGGCTACTACATGGCCGCCAATTCGCTGGCGGTCATAGCGAATATGGCCGACTGCATATATTTCCGCTACACTCAAAAACGCTTTACCGCCGACGAAATATTCTTCGCCGGCAACGACAACAACCTGCGCCTCGTGCTGCAATTCGCAGCCGAAAACTGGCCGCTCGTACTCGTGGGGGCTGCCCTTATATGGCTGCTGTGGGGAGGATACGGCCGGAAAACCGTGCCGCGCACGCCTTTGCGGAACCCCCTTGCCTACTATGGCTTCGGACTGCTCGTGCTGGGCGCGGCCGGAGGACTTGTCGTCGCGGGCATAAGAGGGGGATTCACCCGTTCCACCCGTCCCATAACCCTGAGCAACGCTACGCTTTACGCTTCGTCGGTAGGCAAAGCCAACCTGGTTCTGAGCAATCCCTTCTGCATAATTCGCACGCTCGGCAACCAGAGAATAGAGAAGGCGGAATACTTCTCTCCGGAGGAGCTTGCCGAAATATTCACCCCCTATCATTATCCGCAGGCGAATCCGCAGGCAGCCCCTCTTGTCGGACGAAACGTGATAGTGTTCGTTCTGGAAAGCTTCAGCGCCGAACATTCCGCATACCTCAGTCCGGAACTCTATCCCGGCGGCGGGGGATACACGCCTTTTCTCGATTCGCTCATGCGCACCGGCCTTACGTTCCGTCAGGGATATGCCAACGGGCACAAGTCGATAGAGGCGCTTCCCGCGGTGCTCGGCTCGATTCCTTCCTTCCGCACGCCGTTCGTGCTGCTTCCCCAATCGTTGGGAGCGAGCGGGCAGCTCCCGGCCATTCTCCGGGACGGGGGATATGCCACCGCTTTTTTCAACGGCTCCTCGCGCGGCAGCATGGGATTCGGAGCCTACGCAGCGTCGGCCGGGATAGAAAGGCTGTACGGCCGCGAAGACTATGAAAGCGCACGGGGCAAAGGGGATTTCGACGGCTACTGGGGCATCTGGGACGAACCGTTTCTGCTTTTCATGGGGGAAACCCTTTCCGGATTCCCGCAACCGTTTATGGCCGTGGTGTTCACGCTGTCCTCGCATCATCCGTTCGTAATACCGGAAAAGTACCGGGAGGAATTTTCCGGAGGAATCACCAGGATTCATCCCGGAGTGAGGTACACCGACAACGCCGTGCGTGTGTTTTTCGAGTGGTTCGGCGACGAGGATTGGTTCCGCAACACCGTCTTCGTCTTTACCGCCGACCATGTGTCGAGCGAAACGTTCGCTCCGCAGACGCGCACTCTGCTGGGCGGCACGCGCATCGTGGAATTCATGTATGCGCCGGACGGAGCCGTAGGCGGCACTGTCGACGAGCCGGTACAGCAGCTCGACCTGATGCCGACTCTGCTCGGCCTTATGGGAAACCGGGAGCCCTATTTCGCCTTCGGCCGCGACGTGCTCTCCGAGCGCGACAGACAGGCCGCAGTCGTGGGATTCTCGACGGCCGCGATGTCTTACTACATAACCGACGGACGGCTGCTCGTGCTGTTCGACGGGAAACGGACGAAGGCTTACGCCGTATCCGATACGGATATGAACAATCCGCTGCCGGAACCTTACGGAGTGGAAACGAGCCGGCTGTCCGACCTTTTGAAAGCCGTCATCCAACAGTACAATGCACACCTGCTCGAAAAGAACTACACGGTCCCGGAAACACGGCTCGCAGAATAAAGCTATTAACCGAAACACCGAATAATTATGAAGAGAACTATCCTTTATTCCATGTCCGTCGCAGCGATGTTATTCATATGCGGATGCACTGACGACGAAGAAGAACCGGTAATTCCTCCCGTTGTCCCGGAAACGGAAATAGACCTCCAATTGAGCTACACGGCTCCCGATAACGGTTTCGGAACTCTGGCGCCTTCCGTATGGGCGCAGGATGCGGCAGCGGGGGTATTCGCCGAAGGAACGGCCAATTCGCGCTTCTCGCTGAAAAACGGAGCGGGAACGGCCGTGGCTACATTCGCCGGAAAAGTAACCGGAACGCCCGAAACCTGCTACGTCTGTTATCCCTATGCGGAAACCTCGGTCATGAACGCCGGCAAACTCGGCGCGGTTCTTCCGGGCGAACAGCGTTACACGGCTGAAGGCGTCCTTCCCGAATACTTTATCCGCGTAGGGCGTTCAGCCGGCGGCGCGGTGGAAATGCTGGACGTAACCGGCATACTGGCCGTCAGGATAAGCTCGCCGTTCGAACTGCTGGTAAAAGGATTGACATTCAAGGCCGCCGCCGGGCAATTCGCGGCGGGCCGCATAGACGCCGATATGAATTATACGGACGGCACGGTGCAGACCGAAATTATGGGGAACCGTACCGGGACTCTCTCTCTACTTCTTCCGGAGGAAGGGGTGACGGTGAATGGGGGCGAGCCCGCCGTATTTTATCTGGTAATGCCCGCAGGGGAATACTCCGGCTATACCCTGACGGTAAAGGCGCAGGACGAAGAGGATATGACAGTCGCACCCGAAAGTCCCCTCGTAGTGGAGCGGGCTTCGCTCGCTACCGCAGAAATAGTTTACGAGCCCAAGCAGGAGCCCCTGCCCGAAGGCACGGACCTGAACGACCCGGCAAGGTACGGCCTGAGCGGAACCGACCCGGTTTACGCCAACTGCTACATAACCGATGCGGCTGGAAATTATTTCGTCAGGGCAACAGTGCTCGGCAACGGACAGGAAGGGATAATCCCCGAAGGCGGATTCCATGTTTCCTCGACCGCTATCGCCCCGCTGTCGGCCGCACTCGTATGGGAGGACGCAGAAGGACTCGTTTCCGACGTACGCCTCAGCGCCGAAGGCGGCTACGTCTGCTTTACGGCCGCAGCCGGCCCCGGGAACGCCGTAATAGCCGTTTACGACGGCGAGGACGGCAGCGGAAACATACTGTGGAGCTGGCATATATGGGCCGCGGGCCAAATGCCCCGCGACCAACAGTACAAAACGCCCGAAGGAACCGACACCTATCCGGTTATGGACAGGAACCTCGGGGCCAAATACTGTCCCCAAGGCAACGACGAAATAGCCGCCATGACCGACGACCAGAAATTCGCCTCCTACGGACTGCTATATCAGTGGGGCCGCAAAGACCCGTTCCCGGGAAGCGCGGCGCTGACCGGGCTGAAGGAAGCACCCATATACGGACAGTACACGGAAGTGCAGAAAGTGTCGTACGACCAGACAGACGACCGGGACAACAACAACCTGCTCTATGCCGCCCGCAACCCGGCGACTTTCATATTCTGCAACGGCCAGACTGCGGACTGGGCCTATGAGCACAATAATTACCTTTGGGGCAACCCGGAAGGATACGGCGACGGAACCGCATATCCGAAAGGCGCCAAGACGATATACGACCCGTGCCCGCCCGGATATATGGTAGCCCCCGCAAATCTATGGCTCGCCGCCGATTTCGAGAACAACTATGTCGGCAAGTTCGCGGCCGGGTGGATATTCGTTTACGACGGCGACAACCAGACGTGGTATCCGGGAGCGGGGCTCCGGTGGGAAGACGACGCAGCTACCGGCGATGCGGGACAGGGAGGCAGCTACTGGAGCAATTCCCTGGGCTCGGCAACAGACAAGGCGGCAATAGATTTCTATTGCTACCGCGGAAGCACGAACATATTGAATATAGACAAATACAGCCGTGGAGGCGGTTTGTCCGTAAGATGTATCCGGGATTTGTAATCACGGCCGCATAAAATACGAGCGGCGCTCCCTCGGGAAGCGCCGCTTTCAATTTATCCGGGTATTACAGAATCCGCCCGGCAGGGTCGATTTTCAGCACGACCTCGCTCTCGCCTCTCTCGAGTTCGAGCCGGTAGCAGTCGCCGCCGGGCGTCTGCACGTAATCCGCATCGTCCAGCGTATAGGAAGCATAAGGAGAGGACTTCACCGCATCGAGCACCGCGGCCGGCACTTCCGTAAGCAGCAGGTCCCACTCGGTGACAGCCCAATTCTCGGAGCCGTCGAAATAAACGCTCTTTTCCCTGTTTTCATGGACTATCTCCACTTCGAGGTAGCCGTTCTCATAGTCCCGGTCCGTTATCACGGCTCCCGGATACTTTCCGGAAATGAAATCGACGACCTTTTGCGAAAGCCCGTTCCCGCCGTGCTCACTGTCAGGCGCGACGGATATATCGCCTTCCGGAGTAACATCGACCTTTACATCGCCCTGCGGCGACTCAAGCTCGAAACGGTAAAAATTCCCCGACGGCGTTTCGTAAAAATCCACATCGTCGATTCGCCATGAAGCGTACTCCGAAGCCGCCAGTGCCTGCATCACAGTCTGCGGAACGTCCGCCGCGGCAATCCCGGTTTTGGTACGTATCCAATCGCCCGCCGCCGAGAACGATGCCTCGCGACAATAAGGCCCGTCCACGAACTCCACCTCTATCATGCCGTCTTCGGCTTCTATCTCCACTACCCGCGACTGAGGATAACGTTCGCGCAGGAACGCGAGTATGTTATCGCCTATGGCGTCCGGAATGAAATCCCCGTAGTCGTAATCCGAATCTCCATCGGCCACCGTCTTCACCAGCACGCCGCCGGGCGAATAATACAGGTCCACTTCGCGTTCGCCCAGTTCGGCCTCAATCACGTACACTGTTTCCACTCCCTCGCGCTCTATCCTGTCGACGTCGTCGATTTCCCACGAGCCGTACTCGCTGCCGAGGAAAGCGTCCCTGACGGCCTGCGGCAAAGCCGCGAACGGCAGGTCGGATTCCGTCATATACCACGTTCCCCCATTATCGAACCAGGCCGTATTGGGCACGGCGTCCAACAGGAAATCCGCCACGGCGTACATGCCTTTCATTTCCCACGAAACATTTACCGCTCCCGGATACTTCTCGCTCAACGCTTCCTGAGCGCGGGTGCTTACGGAAGCGCCACCGGTTCCGTCGTTATTCTCGCATCCGCCGAAGGCCAACGCCGCAAACGCGGACACCGCATAAATCATTCTTTTCATAATCTCGTACATTATAAGTTCAACGGTCGATATCGGTCAGATTGAAGCGGGTATCGAAAGTTAGCTCGAGGCCTCCGGAGAGCTTTACCTCGTACTCCCGCTTGTCCCGTTCGATTTTTACAACCGACTGCGATGAATAGTTGTCAGCAACGTACTCGGCTATCCGGAGAGGCACTATCCCTTCCGGCACGGCGGTATAGCGGCAATCCACTTCCTTCCACTCTCCGTCTTTGAAGAACTCCACCTTGGCGCTGTTTGCAAAAACCACTTCGTATTTGCGCTCGAAAAAATCGCGTTCCACTTTGGCGAGCGACACCTTTTCGGAGGGGAAATACGCGACTATAAACTCCTGCGCCTTACGCGGAAGTTCGGATACCGCAACAGGACGGTCGTCGTCGGCTCGCACGGCCGATACGGCGCATAACAGGGCCGCCGTAACAATCATCAGCTTTTTCATCTCGAAATTCTTTCGGGTTAAACATACTTCGTTTGACAGTACAAAGTTGAAACCCGATTTTGAAACGGATTTGAAATAACGGAGGAGGGACCGAAATCAGAGCGGTTTTACGGTAAAAACATGCCGCCCATCGAGAAACGAGTATTCCGCCTTCAGTCCGCAACAGCGGCATGCGGCTTCCACCAGCGCCAGTCCGAGGCCGGCCGTCCCCCGCTGCGCATCGGCCTGATAGAACCGCCTGAATATATGCTCGCCGTCCAGCGGACCGCTTTCGGCATCGTTGGTTACGGTAAAGCCGCCGGCGGTTACGGTTACGTTCACTCCGCCGCCGGGCGCGGTATGGACATACGCATTCTTTACAAGATTGCCGACTATGGCGGAAAGGAGCGTTTCGTCGCCCTCGACTACGAACGGTTCCGCTTCCGTCACCTCACACCGTATATTTCTGGAAGCATAAATTTCCGCGCACGTATCGGCCTGTTCACGGACGATGTTCCCGGCATTCAGCTTCCGTCTGTCCGCGAACTGTCCGTTTTCTATTTTGCTCAACAGGAGCAGGGTCCGGTTAAGCCTCACTATGCCGTCGAGCGTACGCAGGGTCTGGAATATTTCTCCGGCCTGTTGTTCCGTAAGTTCGGTATTGTCCAGAAGCCACTCGAGCCTGTTGCGGCATACCGCCAGCGGCGTCTGAAGTTCGTGAGAAGCGTTGCCGATAAACTCCTTTTGCTGCATGAACAGCCGGTCGGCCCGCTCGGCCGCCTTTACGGCCGCTTCGTTCAGCCTGCGGAATTCCGTTATGCGGGTATCGTTGTGCAGCGGTCGGGCATCCCCTACGCTGTAACCGTCGAGCCAACGAAGCAAAACGTATAGCGGCTTCATGCTGCGGTAGAAAACCCACACGGTCAAAAGCACCACCGTAAGCAACAGGGCCGCATAAAGGAAAACGACCCACCACAGCACAGACTGGAGCAAATCGTCCTTCTCGAATGTAGGGGTAGCCACGGTAAGCTCGTACAGGTCGCCGTTCCTGTCACTGAAAATCGTCTTCAGTATCCGGGCAGGCTCGGTTTCGTCCTTCTCCGGAATATAAACGTCGGCGTCGAGATATTCGATGGCCGGATGCCGGGCGGCATACTCTTCCGTAACGGGGGATACGCTGTAACTGTTGTTGGAACCGTCGACAGGGTCGGGGAGCTGCTGTCCGGCCAGCATTCGCACTATGAGCAGCTCGGAATAATCTTCCAGCGCATCGTCGGCCTCGTCGTTTATCTCGTCGACCAGAGCATAATAAAAAAACGCCGACCAAGCCGCCAGCAGCAGCATGGTAACTACGGAAAGCCGGATGGCTATACGGTAAATCAGTTTCATACTCGGTCGGTCAATCTTCCGGAGCTACCAGCTTGTATCCGAATCCGTAAACCGAACGGATTTCCGGCGTCGCTCCGGCGTCCCTCAACTTTTTGCGCAGGTTCTTTACCTGAGCGTAAACGAAAAAAAAATTGTCCGCCTGGTCCGCATGGTCCCCCCACACGGCTTCGGCCAGCGTTTGCTTGTCCACTACATGGCCGGGCCGCATTAGAAAGTAGGAAAGTATCTCGTACTCCTTGCGAAGCAGTTCCGTTTCGCTGTCCCCGACGAAGACCTGAAACTTTTCGGGAATCAAAGTAATGTTTCCCACCTTTATTTCGTTCTGCGAGCTGCGGCGGCCGCGGCGCAGCACGCTCTGCACCCGTGCTGTCAGCTCGGCCAGATGAAACGGCTTGGGCAGGTAGTCGTCGGCGCCGAGATTCAGACCGGACACTCTGTCCTCCACCGAATCCTTTGCGGAAATTATTATCACGCTCCCCGCCCTGCGCTCCGTGCGGAGATGTTCCAGCAAGCTCAAACCGCTGCCGCCCGGCAGCATTATGTCGAGCAGGATGCAGTCGTACTCGTAATCGTCCAACTTGCGAAGGGCGGACGGATAGTCCGCAGCGCATTCCACCACGTACCGTTCCCTCTCGAGGGTACGCCGTATTATATCCCTGAGCGAAGGCTCGTCTTCCACTACAAGTATTTTCATGTCTCGTTTCGGCAAGCGGACCGCTCCAAAATAGTCATTTTTTACAAATCTTCCGCCCTTACCCAACGGAGAAAGCAAAGGCCGGGACATCGCCCCGGCCTTTGAAACGCAATTGCAACGAGAATTATTTTTTCAGTGGCGACGCTATTTCGTATTCCCGTGCGCCGAGTTCCCTGTCCAGCATGTAAAGCCCGACTTTCTCGCCTTCCACCATTTTCAGGGCATCTATGATTTCCTGTGCGCTTTCCTCCTCCTCTACCTGTTCGTCCACGAACCATGCAAGCATATTGCGCGAAGCGAAATCCTTTTCTTCCTCGGCAATCAGGCAGAGGTTATGAATCATGGCGGTAACCTCCTTCTCGTGTGCGAGGGTATCCTCGAAGGCTTCCATAGGACAGCCCCACTCTCCTCGTACCTCGGCTATCGGCTTCAGCTCCACGCGGCCCCCGCGCGAAACGATGTAGTTCATGATAATGCGCGCATGGTCCTGCTCCTCGCGGAACTGCACGTAAAACCAGTTCGCTATGCCCTTGAGGGCCTTGTTCTCGGCATCGGCCGACATGGAAAGGTAAAGGTATGCCGACCACAGTTCGGCGTTAATCTGCTCGTTGAGAGCATCCTGCATTTTCTTACTCAACATGGTCTTTTCTTTTTATCGGTTATTTGTATGATTGTCTGTGTTTTCTTTCAATGCAAAATTAATCAATTAATCCATGCTCCGACTTTAAATACCATTATATTATTTTATCCTGCCATAAGTTTTACTTATAATGCCGTACCGGGCCCCGTTTAAACGGTTAAGCAAGTATTTATCGGACACCGGATACGCCCGAAAGAACAAGCCCGCACTTTTCCGCAAACGGGAAACGGGCTCGTGGATAAAAACGGAATCAAATTTGCCGGGACATAAGCCGCCGGAAGTTTGGATTATATACCTATTTGGTATATATTTGCACCGCTTAAGGCATAACCATGGAAAGATGGGTGAGTGGCTTAAACCAGCAGTTTGCTAAACTGCCGTACGGGATTACTGTACCGGGGGTTCGAATCCCCCTCTTTCCGCAGGGCAACATTCCTTAATAAAGTAAAACACCGTTAATCAAATGATTACGGTGTTTTTACTTTTCTCCGAGCAGTATAAAGACCCTATTGGGCGCCAAAAGGACAGACGAGGATTGTAACCTCTCCCGGAGTACGTCCATTCAGGTAGCAGCAGATTAGGAACATCGTCTGAACATTTATTTAGGGACAGGATTACTTTCAGCTACCGGCTATGTCTTAATTTTGTTGTAAACGGCAGTAAACCGAGCCGCCGTCTGAAAATCATGGTGTCGAGAATCCCGATGAAACAGAAATTTTACGGTGGTTATGAGTACCGCTACGATTCCGGACAGCGGCTTTATCCGGACACCGGTAACGCTGATTCATAAAGCCTATCCGAGCAAACCCTTACAAAGGCGCAAAAGAAAAAGGACAGAAGATATGTTTCATCGGGTTAAACCCGGCCGTTTTGGTAATTCAAATAAAAATCCTTCGTAAATTAGCTGTTGCTTCGCAGGATATGAAACGGTATATTTGGTTGTTAATATCGGCTCTTTTGACAGCAAGCGCCAATGCTCTTGTACAGCAGAGAAACGTTTCCGGATTTTCGGTTGCGGAAGAGTACGAGAGCCTTGCGGCGCGTCATGCCCACAATCCCGACAATCCTGAAATCCTCCAGCGCCTAATCAGCCTCGAATTCCAATTCAACTATTATGAGAAAGCCTTGGCTAACGCAAGGAAGTTGAAGGCACTCGGCAGGAAAACGGGCAATGAAAGGGCATACCTTGTCGGCATGGTTTACCTGGGGCAGTCTTTCCTCTGCCTCAGGGAAAAGGACTCGATGGAGTACTATATAGGCAAATCCTTGGCATTGGGAAAGAAGCTGAAGGACAGATGGGCGCTCGCAACCCTCTACAATGCCATGGCCATTTATGCGATGTATGTCGAAATGGATTACTACAAGGCCATAGAACAGTTGCACAAGGGGCTTGAATACATCGAATTAAATAAAGACGATACTCGCAATTTCACGCTGCTCGGTAACCTGGCCCTGGCTTATTATTTCCGTAAAGACCCCGCCGGACTTCCATACGCCTTGCAGGTCTATGAAATTGGAAACTCTTACGGAGATTCCTATATGGTCTTTACTGGAGCCATGATTTCCGCTTACATGTACTGCATGTTGGAAGATTATCGGACGGCCCTCGGATTTATACGCGAGGCAGTGCCGTTGACGAACCTTTACGGGAACCATACGGACATATATACGCTTTACGGGGAAATCACAATAGCTCTGGGCGATGAAAGGCAGGGAGTAGCCTACTTCGACAAGGCGTTGGAGTATGCCGTCGGAGGCAGCCTTTATCCGGGTACGGACATTTACCTGAGTTACGGCAAGTATCTTATGGACAAAAGCAGATATGCGGAAGCGGTGCCTTATTTCAAGAAAGGAATCGACGTTTCGCTCAGGGACAGCTATTCCATGAACCGCTATCTGCTTTACCGACATTTGTCGGAATCGTACGAGATGCTCGGCAACAGCAGGGAGGCGCTTGCCTACCATAAACTTTTTCATGCGGAGTCGGACAGTATTTTCAATGTAATGAGAGAACGCTCCCTGACCGAAATGAGAATCAGGTACGAAACGGAAAAAAGCGAGAAGGAATTACAGCAGCATAAACTGGAACTGCTCAAAGAACAGAAAAGATTTCAAGTCATCATATTCGTACTGCTTTTGATATGCACAGTGACGGCAGCGACCTACATCCTTTACTACCGCAACAACAAAAAGTACAGGCAGCTTCTGCGGCAACATCGTGAAATGGTGACCAGAGAAAGATGGTACGAAGAGCAGATAAAAAGATTTTCAGTGGAGCCGCAGGTTCCTGAGAAACATGTCATCTCTAATGCAAAGACAGAAGAACTGTTTAAGAGGCTTCAGAAGCTGATGTACGAAGACAGGATATATCGCATGAAAGACCTGTCACGGGATAAAGTATCGGCGATGCTTTCGACGAACCGCACCTATCTTACACAGGTGATACAGGAATGTACCGGCCTTTCATTCATATATTACGTCAATTCGTTCCGCATAGACGAAGCCGTACGCATATTGTCGGACAGTTCGAACGACATTCCGCTGAAAGCCCTTGCTTCGGATGTAGGATTCAATACCATCGCTACGTTTTACCGTTTTTTCCAGGCCGCCACGGGTCTTTCGCCGTCCAAATTCAGGGAAAAAGCGGCTGGATAGCATTTTTCGCCAACAGCTCGTATAAGTGGGGCAGGTCCGGTGTCGGGCCTGCCCCACCCTTTGCAGCTTCCGTTTCTTTTATAAATGCGGCAAATTGTTTTTCTTATAAATAAAAGCTCGACGGTATCGTGCCCGTATTGATTTAATTTGCATACGAACGTTCAGGTTCAATCCCCGCCGGTTACTTCGGCCTATCGATAAGCGAGCGCTAAAACGTAATGAACGGCATATATAAAAAATCCAAACTGATACCCTAACGATGAAAAAAATCACTAACATCCTAACCGCATTGGCGCTGGTAGCCGCCAATGCCGTTTCATGTTCGGACGATACGGAGCCGGAAGGCCCGAGGAGTACCGGAAAGTTCGAAGTGGATGCGCCGTCGGAAATAATTTTTGCCGCAGACGGCACGAGCCCCCATTCCACGATTTCGGTGAAAAGTGATATGCCTTGGAGTGTCGAACTCGACCCTGCCGACGGGCATGGCTGGCTAGACGTGGCTTCTAAAACGGATGATTCGTTCACCCTTTCGGCCGTTGAAAATACTGCGGAGGAAGCACCCCCGGCCGTAACGGTACTGGTCACGGCCGACGGCTTCGAGCCCGTCGCCATCACGGCGAGTCAACTCGGTGCGGGTGCGCCCACCGGACCGACTACGCTTTTTAACCTGGAGGGTGTTTCCGGGATAAAGGCGACGGTCGTGTTCACCGACGGAAGCACCGCGGACTTCTCTCTGGACGAATCCGGCGGGGGCTACGTGCCGGTTCTCGACGCCGATGCGCCCAGAACCCTTTATTCGATTCGAGCGGATGCTTTCGGCGAGGTTTTGCTCGGGCGCCGGGAAGGCGAACGGATAGAACTCAAGTTCGAGGACGGCGTGCTCGTTTTCCGCGATTCCGATGCAGCGCAGATACCTGTGGCAAGTTTTGCGGAACTCGCATTAATCGGCGAGGACTTGATTTCGCTGATAGGAAGTTACGTCCAGGAAGCGGACATAGACCTGCTGGGGTCCGAGGCGCTTGCGGAAACGGCGAATGCGGAAAGGCAGAACTGGAAACCGATAGGCTACGATAAGGACGGTTTCGCGGGAACGTACGACGGCGCCGGCTTCGTAATCGAGAATATCTGGATATCGAGGAACGATAAGAACAACGGCGTTTTCGGCGCCGTGGGTTACGGGGGCACCCTCATTTCCGTGGTTGTCGTTTCGGGTTTTGTAGAAGGCGTCGGTTCCACGGGGGCAGTGTGCGGAGAGAACGACGGCGGAACCCTCAAGGAATGTACAAACGGCGCCTCGGTTTCGGGAAACGGCCAAGAAACCGGAGGCGTGTGCGGGATGAATTTTAGCGGGATATTGAAGAGCTGCCATAACTCTGGCGATATTTCCTCGCGCGACAACTATTTCGGCGGCGTGTGCGGATACAACCTTATGGGCAAGCTGGAAGGCTGTCGCAACACGGGGACTGTAACGGCTGTCGGAACGCCCTACTATGCCGGAGGCGTATGCGGCGTCAACAATAACGCTTCATCCGTAATAACCGACTGCCACAACGAAGGTATCGTTAGGGGATACAGATATGCAGGCGGCATAACCCCGCTCAATCAGGGCCTCATCGAAAATTGTTCCAACGTGGGCGAAGTTTCGGGCGACGAGTATTACGTGGCCGGAATCTGCGGCACCAATCAGGTCGTCGGAAACGACAGCGACGGAAGGATAGTGGAATGCCTTAACGAAGGCGACGTGAACGGAACGTATTATGTAGGAGGCATAACCGGATATAATTATTACGCCGAGGTTTCCGGATGTACCAATAGCGGCACTATAACGGCAGAGGGCGATTACGCAGGCGGAATATGCGGAGCTCAGGACGAGGACGCCGCCATTGACGATTGCGATAACTCGGGTACGGTTTACGGAAATGCGCTGGTGGCCGGAATTTGCGGTTATAACTCGGGGAATATTGCGGGCAGCCATAACAGTGCCGCTATAACCGGAATTACCAATATAGGAGGAGTATCCAGCTATAATACTGCGACTGCTACCGTCCAAGAGTGTTCCAACGGCGGAGACATTTCGGGAAGCGGGGATTTGGTCGCCGGCGTCGCAGCAGAAAACGCAGGGGCCCTTACTCGCTGCTCCAATACCGGCAATGTTACGGCCGACGGCCCCGAGAGCAAATATATAGCGGGCGTATGCGGACGAAGCAACGGAGCGATTCAACTTTGCACGAGTACGGGTATCATTACGTCAATGGGAAGCGGCAGTCAATATGTGGCAGGCGTGTGCGGGCATAATACGGGCCTGCTCGAGAACAGCGGCAACAAGGGCGATGTGACCTCAGGCGGCAATTACGTAGGCGGCGTATGCGGTTCCAGCACCGCTGCCATTACGGGATGTATGAATAAGGGCGACATAAGCTCGGCGAAAGGTTCTGTCGGCGGCATTGTCGGCGATTTCTTCGCCATGTCGTCCAAAGCCACGGCCTGCCGCAACGAGGGCAATATCAGCTCCGGAGGCAACTATGCGGGCGGAGTCGTAGGATTCAACTATAGCGAAGGCGTAGTCGCTTGTTACAGTACAGGTAAAGTTTCCGGAACCGGTTCGTCCATAGGCGGCATAAACGCGAATGCCAGAAACGAAGCCGGCTGTTACTGGCTCAGGCACGGCAGCGAGGAGGCTACCGGAAGCGGTACGCCCGCGGGAACCGCGGCTTTCGGCAGTACATCGTGGCCGGACGCAACGATAATGGGTTGGGCGATATACGATGGCGACGGCACCGCTCCGCCTGCCGTCGAGAGCGGTAAATACTGGAAATCGTTAGGACAGTGGCAATCCGGAGGCAACCCGGACGGCGCGAACTCCCGGTTCCCGAAACTGTGGTGGGAAGAATGACCCGCCGCCGGGCAACAGACGTTTAACCGTCCCCCCTACGGAAGAATCTCGGCAGGAGTACCCCTGCGATAAACTTCGGGCATTCAGGTAAAAGCGGGATAAAGGCTGTCCGAAAAAGTGCGTAAACAGTTAATGCGGGTCGAGTCCGGCCCGCATTAACTTTTACGAAATCCGAGGGCAGTGAAGGGAAATGCCGCAGCAAAAGAGTCGGTCCGGTTTCGGGCCGGCCGGAAATCCGGGAGTTTACGCTGAACCACACGGCAGCCGCCCTTGCCAGAAGCAAACAGGACAGACAATAGGGATTGTCTGTCCTGTCGGCATAGTAAAAAATATTCCTGTCAAACGGAGGCGTTCATACGTTCCGGCCTGCGCTTAACGTAAAGGACCGCTACCATAACGCTCGTCGCAGCCGTCAAAAGTATCAATATCCAGAACAGCGCATGCAGGAAGGGCTTTACGGGCAACGCCACGATATAAAGCGCCACGAAATACGCCGTCAGCAAAACGGCGAATACGATATCGTACGCCTTGGGGCGCCGCGGTGCGGACGGAACCTTACTCTGCGAGTGCGGAGCCGTTTTCTCCCGCTTGCGGCTTGTCGAAAGAATATAAGCCAGCCTTCCCAGACATGCGATAAACACTGCGCTGCCTGCCACTTCGTTCACGCGGCCCGACAAGGTATCGCCGTCCAAAACGACGCCTAAAAACAACGATACCGCCAGTAATACGGTCAGAGCATCGAGCCAATAATCATTAGAAATCCGCTTTACGATATAACTTCTATCCATCGCTGCATCTTTATCGGTTATCCATAACTTTCGTGTAGGCCGGATAAATAATTTAAGGCTATACGAAACCTTAACCTTTCTACGAATCAACTTATAAACAACGCTCGTTTTTACAAATATATAAAACATTATTTTTTATGCATTGTTCTAAAGCACCGTTAAATTATTCCAAAGCTCCAACCGTACAGTTTTAGTGCTTTTTTGAGGCATATAAAACCGTGTTTAATTTCACTTGTCCGAAACACAGTCCGTAAAATGCTCCGAACCTGCGTCTGTAAAACAGGAAAATATCCTATCTTTGCCTCAAGATACCATACGGCGATGCCGTAACATAATATTGAAGGATAACATCCTTTGTACCACCTTTCATCTTGCGGCCGCCCCGGTGCGGCGATTTCAGTACGGTACAGAGCTTGTTGGTCCTCGGTGTGCCCTTACTTACGGGAAAGGGCTGCCGGGGACGCAAGGGCTGTTTCTGTACTGAGGGTTCGCAAGACTTGAAAGGGTGATTCAGTACCTACGTACCCGGCTCCATACAGGGACGGCACAGAGGAATTACCGGTAACGGCTCTGTGCCGGACTCGTCGGACTTGCCGGGGCGCAAGGGCGACTATCTGACAACGGCTTGCCAAAGCCTACCGGGAGGAGTCGTAGCAGCGCCCCTGCCTTTTCGGAAATCACGTTTTTACGACATCTGCCGTACTCGCGGAAATTTCGCCGTACCGGAGTCGGCAATTACAAAGAGGGTTTCCGGCTGAAAATATCGAAACGCGCCAGCAGAGGATTGCGGCGGGGAAGAATAAGCCGTGCCAGAAAAAGCAGTGCGACGGCTGCCCCGAGCGGCCACTGATATCGTTCGTCATACTCGGAAAAGACGCGGGAGGTAAGCCGGGCGCGCTCGGTCCGGTTTATACGGTCGATTATTTCCTGAAGGCCCACGCTGCGTGCGGTAGAGCGGACATAGGCTCCGTCGCTCACGGCGGCGATGCGTTCGAGAGTCGCCTCGTCGAGTTTGGAAACCACTATCCCGCCGTTTTCGTCGCGGATAAAGTCCCCTTCGATTTCTATGGGAGCCCCTTCGGGCGTACCTATTCCGACGGTATATATCCGGATGCCCTGCTCCGCCGCTCGCTCGGCCGCCGCCAAAGCATCGTCCTCGTGATTTTCGCCGTCGGTTATCAATATAATCGCCCGGCTGTGCCCGCTTTGGGAAGAAAAGGACGAAGCGGCAAGATTTATGGCCGCACCTATGGCGGTACCCTGACGCGAAACGCTGGCAGGAGAAACGCGCTCCACGAAACTGCGGGCAGTACGCACATCGGAAGTTATCGGAAGCTGTATGTAGGCATCCCCGGCGAATACGACCACTCCGACCCTGTCCTGTTCCAAACCGTCGAGTATGCGGGAAATAGCGTATTTGGTGCGTTCCAGACGGTTCGGCTCGAAATCCTGCGCAAGCATGGAATTGGATACGTCGATTGCTATCATAATCTCCACGCCCTTGCTTTCGACCTCCTTCATTTTCGAGCCGAGCTGCGGGCGCGCAAGAGCCAGCACGAGAAACATAACGGCCGCAAGCCACAGCAGAAACCGGTAAAACATTCTGTGCGGGGAAGCATCGGGCATAAGAGCGCCGACGGCATCCGGCTCGCCCAATATTCTCAGGCGGCGACGGCGGCGGCGCACGGCGAGGCAATACACCCCGCCGAGCAGCGGAAGCAGCGACAGAAGGTACAGGTAATCGGGATGCGCGAATCTGAACATGGTACTAAAGCAAATTATGGAACCGGGTCGAGCCACAGCTTATCCGTCAGGAAGCCGGCAAGCAAAAGCACAAGGGCGGCCAGCGCGAACCGGCCGTACAACTCGGCGTACTGCGTATAGGAGTCCGTTTCTATGCGGCTTTTTTCCAGACCGTCGATTCTGTCGTAAACCGCTTGAAGGCTCTCCTTGTCGGTAGCCCTGAAATACTCCCCGCCGGTAGCGGCCGCTATGTCGGTAAGCAACTGCTCGTCTATTTCCACCTTCATCGGCTGGAAAACAAGGTTCCCCCATATATCGTATGCCGGGTACGGGGCGATTCCCATAGTGCCTACGCCTATCGTATAAACCCGGATACCGTACTCGCGGGCTATATCGGCCGCCGTCACGGGAGCGATTTGTCCGGCGTTGTTCACGCCGTCGGTCAAAAGTATGACCACCTTGCTGCGGGCATCGCTCTCCCTGAGGCGGTTCACCGCCGTAGCGAGGCCGTTTCCTATGGCCGTGCCGTCTTCCACCACGCCGGTGCGTATCTGCCCCATAAGGGTCAGCAAGGTACTCCGGTCGGTGGTAAGCGGACTTTGCGTAAAACTTTCCCCGGCGAATACCACTATACCCATACGGTCGTCGGGACGGTCCGCGATGAACCGGGAAGCCACCTCGCGGGCGGCGGTTATCCTGTCCGGTTCGAAATCCCGCGCCAGCATGCTGCCCGACACGTCCATGGCCAGAATTATATCTATCCCCTCGGTCGTTGTCCGGCTGCCATGACGTTCGGTGCGCGGACGAGCCATAGCCAGCGTCAAAAGCACGAAAGCGCAGCTCCACAGTACGAACGGCAGATGCCGCAGCCGCTGCCGGACACTTTTCGGAACCCTTGTCAGTCCGGTAACATCCGACAGGGTCACGGCGGCTCCCCCCTTACGCGTACGGCGCACATACAGCCAGACCGCAGGTACGAGTAGCGCCAGAAGCCATAGAAAAGCGGGTTGTGCAAACTGCATCAAGTCCATATTTAGTTTACTTGTGCGCCTTACCAGTTTTTTTCCGACCTGCCGACCGCAGCCGCCTTGCGGGCATCGACCTTTTCGCGGGTCTTGTCTTCCTGCTGCTGCATGGCCTGAAGCAAGCGTTCCGCTTCGCTGCGGCTTATACCGCCTTCACGCGCGTCGGAAGGCTGCGGCTTGTCCTCCTGCTGGCCGTCGCCGTCCTTGCCGGAATCGTTTTCTCCGTCCTGACGTTCATCGTCGGAACCATTCTGCCGGTCGTTTCCGGAATCGCCCGAATTATCGTCCGGATTATTCTGCCGGTCTTGTTGATTCTGTTGATTTTGCTGGTCCTCTTGGTTTTGCTGGTCCTGTTCGAGCAGTTTTTTCGTATAGGCATAGTTGTACTTCGCCTCCAAGTCGTCCGGATTGACCCGCAGGGACGACTTGTAAGCCTCCAATGCTTCTGGGAATTTCTGCATGGCGAAAAGCGAATTGCCCAGATTGTACCATGTACGGCCGAGCTGGAGAGAAGAAAGGTCGCCGCGTTCGGTCAGGCCCCGGAACGTTTCCGCAGCTTCCTCGTACCGTTGCTGTTTGAACAAAGCGTCGCCGAGATTGAATGCGGCTTCGAACGAAGCGGGATTTTTCTCCAATGCCTCGCGGTAATCCCCCTCCGAAGCGGCATAGTCCCGCGCCTCGTAATCCCGGTTCCCGGCGCGTATATGCCGACGTTCGGGAAACATCTGGGCCTGCACATTCTGGAAACCCAGCATCAGAAGGCAAAATGCAAAAACGGTCCTACTCATCCGCAGCCTCCTTTCCGCCGTCGCCGGCAGCTTCGGCTTCCGGCTCTTCCTTGGTTTCCTCCACGAAATAATACGAATCGTACCACAGAGTATCGTTCTCCCGGGGCGTGGGGACATACTTGGCGAACTTTACCAAATCGGCCGTACGGAGCAGGCGCTCCAAATTCGACGAGGCTTTTTCCTCGAGCCCGAAACCGGCGGCCGAAGCGATTATCTCGTCGCTGGTCATCTCCATCGCCGCGACGTCCCAACGCGCGGATATATATCTACGGATTATATCGGTCAAACGCGTGTAATACTGCTTGTGCCTGCCGCTTTGCCAAAGTTTCTGGTTCTGAAGGGCCTCCAGTTCCCGGATGGCCGCGACATTGGCGGGCTCGCGCAAAGTATCGGATGCCGTCGGCCCACCGGGCCCGCGAACGGCACGCACTATAAGCCACGCTACGGCCGCCAGCACGCACAAGGCCGCAAGGCCCCACACGATGTAACCCCTGACCTCTCCGACCAGAAGAGGCGCCGGAGCCGTCGGTTTTATATCGTACACGGTTCTGGAAGCGGTGTCTATCGGATATGTTCCCACAAGAAGTCTAAGCGAATCGGGCGAGTAAAGCGTATCGGTCAGATTTTTGTCGAGATACAGCACCGGGAATCCGCCGAGCCGGTAGTCGCCCTCCTCGAAAGACGTAAGCACGTAACGCTTGGTTATCCTTTCGGCACGACCCTCCCCTTTAAGGGTGTCCGCAGGGCAGTCCTCCAGCACCTCCAGCACGCCCCCTATCATGTTGTCCTCGAAGCCGGGGAAACCGACTACCTGCATCACGTCCTTGTCCACATCCACGGTCAGCGTAACGCGGTCGCCTATCATGATGCTGTCGCGGTCGAAACGGGCCTCCACGCGGGGAGCATCCGCCGTCACCGCAGTCCACGACAGGCAGGCGGCTATGAAAAGTATCGCACGGCGCATGGCATCATCTGCGTTTGAACAGCTTGATTAAAGATTTTACATAATCCTCGTCGGTCGGTACGGCCGCGGAATCCACCCGGCATCTTTTCAGTATTCCGTCGGAGCGCGAATAGCACCGGGCCCGGTAACCGGCATACGCCTCCCGCACGGAGCGCGACGAAGTGTCGACCCAGAGTTTCCGCCCTGTTTCGGCGTCGCGGAATTCTGCAGGCCCGATGTCGGGCATAACGGCGTCGCGTGGGTCGTAAACCTTCAGGGCCACCATATCGTGCTTTCCGGAAGCTATTCTGAGAGCGTCCTCGAACGAATCGTAGGACGATTCGGGCGCTATAAAGTCCGAAAGCAGGAACGCCGTGCAACGTTTCTTCAGGGCATTGGTCAGGTAGGCCACCGGAACGGACAGGTCGGTTCCGGTTCCTTCGGCCTTGAAATCGAGCAACTCCCGGATAATCGACAACACATGCTGCCGTCCTTTCTTCGGGGGAACGAACTTCTCCACCCGGTCGCTGAAAAGCAGGCATCCGACCTTGTCGTTGTTCTCCGACGCGGAAAACGCAAGCACGGCCGCTATTTCCGTTATTACGGCCCGCTTGTTTTTGGCAACCGTGCCGAAAGCTCCGGAAGGACTTACGTCGGCCAGCAGCATCATGGTAAGCTCGCGCTCCTCCTCGTACACCTTGACATGCGGCTTGCGGCTGCGGGCCGTAACGTTCCAGTCTATGTCCCGCACGTCGTCGCCCGGACGGTACTCGCGCACTTCGCTGAAAGCCATGCCCCGGCCGCGGAACGCACTGTGGTAGCGGCCCGCGAACAACTCGGAGCTCAGTCCGCGCGTCTTGATTTCGATTTTACGTACCTGCCGGATAAGTTCGGCGCTGTCGCTGCTCATATCTTTTCCGTGCCGTTAAGGCACTTCGACGCTGTTGAGTATTTCGGTAATTATTTCCTCGGAGGTAACGTTGTCCGCCTCGGCCTCGTATGTCAGGCCTACGCGATGCCGCAGCACGTCGTGGCATACGGCCCTTACGTCCTCCGGAATTACATACCCCCGCCTGCGTATGAACGCATAGCTCTTGGCGGCCTTCGCGAGCGAAATGCTGGCCCGCGGCGAGCCTCCGTAGGAGATGAGCGGAGAAAGTCTGGCAAGGCCGTATTCCTGCGGCTCGCGGGTCGCGAAAATAATGTCGATAATGTACTTCTCTATCTTTTCATCCATATACACGTCGGCCACTACGCTGCGTGCACGGACTATGTCTTCCGGAGCCACGGCCTTCGACGGTTGCGGCATACCCTCGCCCGAAAGATTCATCCGGATTATGTCGCGCTCCTCCTGTTTCCGCGGATAAGTTATGCGGGCCTTGAGCATAAAGCGGTCCACCTGCGCCTCCGGGAGCGGATAAGTTCCCTCCTGCTCGATTGGATTCTGGGTAGCCATTACGAGGAACGGCTCCGGCAGGGGGTATGTATGGTCGCCTATGGTGACCTGATGTTCCTGCATGGCTTCGAGCAAGGCGCTCTGGACCTTGGCGGGCGAACGGTTTATTTCGTCGGCCAGCACGAAATTCGCGAATATCGGGCCTTTCCTGACGGTAAACTCCTCGGTGCGCTGGGAATATATCAGCGTGCCTATCAGGTCCGCCGGCAACAGGTCGGGAGTGAACTGAATCCGGTTGAAAGCGGCGTCCACGACCTTGGCCAGAGTGGTTATGGCCAGCGTTTTGGCCAGACCCGGAACGCCCTCCAGCAATATGTGTCCGTCCGACAGCAGGCCGATAAGCATCGTATCCACCAAATGCCTTTGTCCCACTATGACCTTGGCCATTTCCCGCGTCAGGGATTCCACGAAAAGACTCTCCCTCTCGATGCGTTCGTTCAGCTCCCTGATATCAACCACGTCGCTCATAAACAATATCGGTTATTAAAACGTTAGCTTCCAAATATGTGTAACGCGCATTATGCAAAGTTATTGTAAAAATAAGCATATTTCGGTTTATCCCGGCCGAACTGATTAACTTTGCAAACGGGTTCCGGGATGCCCGCGCATCTTATCCGTAACTGGAATCTGCTGACTGCAAGCTTATTGATTGAATGTCCGATTACTTAGAAAGTCTGAATCCGGCACAGCGCGAAGCGGTGGAAAACTTCGAGGGGCCGGCCCTTATAGTAGCCGGGGCGGGCTCGGGTAAAACGAGGGTGCTCACCTGCCGCATCGCCCGCATGATAGAGCGCGGCGTGCCTCCCCATTCCGTGCTGGCCCTGACATTTACCAACAAGGCCGCCCGCGAAATGAAGGAGCGCATCGCGGCTATCGTTCCCGGAGGCGGGAGCCGCCATATCTGGATGGGTACGTTTCACTCCATATTTTACCGCATCCTCCGTACCGAAGCCGAAAGGCTGGGATATACTCCCCAGTTCACCATCTACGACACTGGCCAGAGCGAAACGCTTATAAAGCATATCGTCAAAGACCTCAACCTCAACGAAGAGGAGTACAAGGCAAGGGAAGTGTATTCACGGATTTCGCTCGCCAAGAACAATCTGGTGACAGCCGAAGCGTACGCCGCCAGCGGAGCGTTTACGGAAGAAGACAGCAGACGCAAGCGGCCGGATTTCGCTCGCATATTCACCATGTACGCACACCGCTGCCGCCAGAACAACGCGATGGATTTCGACGACCTGCTCCTGCAGACGAACATCCTGCTGCGCGACAATCCGGACGTACTTGAAAAGTACCGCCAGAAGTTCCGCTATATCCTCGTGGACGAGTATCAGGACACCAATTTCGCGCAGTACCTGATAGTCCGGCGGCTGGCCGAGCAGAACGGCAACATCTGCGTGGTGGGCGACGACGCGCAGAGCATCTATTCCTTCCGGGGAGCCAAAATCGAAAACATCCTGAGGTTTCAAAGCGACTTTCCGCAGGCCCGTATATTCAAGCTGGAGCGCAACTACCGCTCTACCCGCACCATAGTGGAGGCGGCCAACAGCCTTATAGAAAAAAACACGCGCCGACTGAGCAAAACCGTCTATTCGGAAAACGGTCAGGGCGACCGTATCCGCGTGCTGCGCGCCTACACCGACCAGGAAGAGGCGCAGATGGTAGCTGACGAGATACGTGGCATCGGCTTCGAAAACGGGGGCCGGTGGAACGAAACGTCCATACTCTACCGTACGAACGCCCAGTCGCACGCGTTCGAGGACGCGCTGCGGCGCAAAGGGATACCGTACCGTATTTACGGAGGCCGCTCGTTTTACGACCGCAAGGAAATACGCGACATGGTCGCTTATTTCCGCCTGATAGTCAATCCCCGCGACGACGAAGCTTTCCGCCGCATAATCAACACGCCTGCCCGCGGCATAGGCGACGTTACGATGGAAAAACTGTCGGCAGCGGCCCGGGAAAAAGGAGTGAGCCTGTGGGAAGCGGCTTCGTCCCTTACGGACGCAGCCAAAGGCGCCGGACGCCGCATAGTCGAATTCGTGGAACTTATAGCCTCCCTATCGCTGGAACGCATACAAAAGGGATTGTACGAATTCGGTCTCGAGGTCGGAATACGCTCCGGCATAATAGGAACCTACAAGACTTCCGCCACCCCGGAGGCCGAGAATGCCCTGTCCAACATAGAGGAGCTGCTCAACTCGATGCAGCATTTCCGGGAACAGGAATACGTACCGGTGGAAGACGAGGAAGCGGAAGCGGGCGAGCCGACGCTCGAACAATGGCTCCAGAACATCTCGCTGCTGACCGACAGCGACGAAGAGGATGCGGACGACGACAACCGCGTAACCCTTATGACGGTCCATTCCGCGAAGGGCCTCGAATTCGACAACGTATTCGTGGTAGGCATGGAGGACAACCTGTTTCCGAGCCTGCGTTCCATGTCGTCCGTGGAAGGGCTGGAGGAGGAACGGCGGTTGTTTTACGTGGCCCTGACCCGCGCCCGCATGAAAGCGTTCCTGTCGTTCGCCCAGTCGCGCTACCGTTGGGGAAGCATGGAATTCTGCAAACCGAGCCGCTTTCTGGGAGAAATAGAACAAAAATATCTGGACGTAAGGTTCACGCAGGAGGACGACGTTCCCTCGGAAGACCCGGTGGAAAAGTTGCGGCGCAAACTCGGATTGTCTGCCGGAAACGCATCCGGGAGCGCCTACCGAAACAGGCCGGCGGCGGTGCAGAAACCCGCGGTCGAAATGCAACCGGTGGCACGCTACAAGAAAAATGTTACCGACGAAGAAGACAAGCCGACCGTATCTCAAGCGGGAGGTTACTCGGTAGGAATGACGGTGGAGCACCAGCGATTCGGGCGCGGCAGAATAACCGAAATAGAACAGCTTGCGTCGGATTTGAAAATTACGGTTATCTTTGCAGACAGGAATGCAGGCCAGAAGAAACTGCTGGCCCGGTACGCCGGACTGAAAATCATCGCCGGATAACAGACACTCAACAATTCAAACGATTCAACTATGAACAGACTTTTCAAACATGCCGTTATGGTAACGGCCATGCTCGCCGCCGCCTCTTTCGTTGCGTGCGACGACGACGACGATAACAATGGCGGCAACGAAGGCCCGGTCATCCCTTACGCAGGCGAATACGCCGGAACATACGTATGCTCCGCTCCCGGCGCCGACGGCGCCTACACCCAAATCGCACAGGACAATATCGCGTTCACAGCAACCGAAAAAGCCGTTACCATTCCGAATTTCCCCCTCAAGAATCTGATAGAGGCGCTGGGCCAGCAGGGTATCATACCGGAGAACCTTCTCCCGGCATTGCAAAGCCTCACCGTATCCTATACTCTCGGTATCGGTACGGTCAGCGAAGCCGACGGCGTTTATACCGCCCCGACATCCACCCCGGCAATTATCCTTATGGACAATACCGTAACCGTGACTCTTTCCTCGCCCGCGCCGATGACCTACACGGAATCGAAATCGGAAATGCAGTTCCACATGACGATAGACAGTGTCGTGGTAGGAGAAAAAGAACCGACGCCGCTGGGCTTCAAATTCGATATTACCGGTACGAAAAAGCAGAGCTGATACGCAACCGTACGGGTTTTTACTGAAAGGCGCCGGAGTTTCCACCCCGGCGTCTTTTTTCGTAATTTTGCAAAAACAACTGCTGTATGACCCTGAAGGAAAGATACGACGGAGTGATAAAATGGTTCTCCGAAAACATGCCGGTAGCAGAAACGGAACTGCTCTACGAAACCCCGTACCAACTGCTCGTGGCGGTTATCCTGTCGGCCCAGTGCACCGACAAGCGGGTGAATATGACCACCCCGGCGCTGTTCGACCGGTTTCCCACTCCGCAGCATTTGGCCGATGTGGAAGCGGACGAAATATACCCTTACATAAAAAGCATCTCCTACCCGAACAACAAAGCCAAAAATCTGGCCGCAATGGCCCGGATGCTCTGCGGGGAATACGGCGGAAAAGTACCCGATACCGTCGAGGAGCTCCAGAAGCTGCCCGGCGTGGGACGCAAGACGGCCAACGTAGTGGCCTCCGTAATGTTCAACCGGCTGGTGATGCCGGTCGATACCCATGTGTTCCGCGTGGCCGCCCGCGTAGGCCTTACCGTCGGAGCCAAAACTCCCCTGCAAACCGAGTTGCAGCTTACGGAGAATATTCCTGCCCCACTGCTTCCAATCGCCCACCACTGGCTAATACTGCACGGGCGCTATGTATGCACCGCACGTAAACCGCACTGCGACGAGTGCGGAATCCGTCCGTGGTGCGCTAACCCTTATCCGGCCGAAAGGAAGGACGGCGGAGAACAAACCGCATGAGAAAGGTTATTCTCCGAGCGCCCTGTCTATTTCATAAATAAGATAGCGGTAATGGCGGGCATCGTCCGGCGCGGCCGAGCCGAGCCGTGAAGCCGCAGAGCGGCGAATTCGCCTCAAACAGTCGTGATACACGGACGACAGGCCGGCGGGCGAAGCATTCCTTCCGTACGCTCCGTAAGCGGCAGCGGTTCCTTCAGCGGCCGTTTCACGGAAATCCGCACGTTCGCACGGCAGCAGGTCGTTCTGTCCGATTACGGCCCCGAAATACATATACGGAGAGCTTTCCGGGCCTTCCTGCGCGAGTTGTTCGATAACGGCCTGCACGAATACCGCCTGAATCATGCGGCGCTCGTGGGCGGAAGCCTGCCCGTAACTGCCGGGCGACCATGCCAAGGCATAGAGGTCGTTCATATAGTCTGCCGCCGGATAAGGACGTCCCGGCAGTCTTTCCAGCCTCGACACAAGCCGGCGGTTCACCAGCGAGCGAACCACGGAAGCCTGATAATCGAACACATCCGACTGCATGGAACCGACCGTTCTTTCCAGCGTTTCTTCGAGAAACCATCCCGGCAAGGCCGCGGCACTTTCCCAGATAAACTGCAACGCACGTTTCTGATATGCGGCATCCACAGGCTCTACGGCCGTCCTTCCGTCGCCCGAACGCACGTCGTATCTGAAAGCGCCTCCCAGAAAGGCTTTCGCATGGTCCATATAACGTCCGAACTGGCGAAGCATCTCGCGACGCAGGCGCGCCGAATATTCGTACCGTTCCCCTTCGCGGGCCGTCCAGCCGAGCAGGCTGTCGGAGGTCATCCGCAAATTGAGAATACCGTACCGGCCGGCGGCTACGGCATCGTCCCCGAGAGCCTCCGGCTGCGATGCCGGGTCGGGGTTGCCGTCGAGAGCCTGCGCTCCGTACATATATTCCGGCCGTCCGGAACGCTCCCTTATCCATAAGCCCAGAACAGGAACCTCGTCTTCGGCCGTGGCCGCTTCGGGAATGGGACGGTAAGCCCATTCCACGGCGAACATATCGTACGGACCCAGACGCGGCGGAAGGAAGTGGGCAACCCCGTCGCCCGGCTGGGCCACGTAGTTGAAGCGGGCATAGTCCATTATGGATGCAGTGGTTCCGAACTCGGACGTAAACGAAGGCGAGCGCAGCGAATCCACCGGCCACGCGAACGAGCCGCGCATGTTGTGCCTGAGTCCGAGCGTATGTCCCACCTCGTGCGCCACCACGTAGCGCAGCATCGGGCCGAGAACATCCATATCGTAGTTTTCCTTCCTTGCCGACGGGTCGGCGGCCGCGGTCTGGACGAAGCGCCAGTCGTGCAGCAGCCCCACGATATTATGGTAAAGATACACGGAAGCCTGTATTATCTGCCCCGAGCGGGGGTCCGTCCACGAAGGCCCCATGGCGTTGGCCGTCATGGAGGGGGAATACACCAGACACGAGTACCGGATATCGTTCGGGTCGAACTCCGGGTCGTCAGGATAGTCGCGGGCGACTATCGCGTTCCGGAAACCTATCCGCTCGAACGCCCTCTGCCAATCCTCGATACCTTCCTTCAGCCACGGCCGCCACGACGCGGGAAAAGCGGGGTCCACATAAAACACTATCGGCGTCAGGGGTTCTACCGGTTCTCCGTTCCGATACCTTTCCGCATCTTCGGGCGCGGGGCGCAGGTCCCACCGGGCGACATAGGACACTTTTTTCTGGTAGTCGCGTCCTGTGGAAAAGTGCAGGCGGTTTTCGCCGAACAATCCTACGGCCGGGTCGGCCATGCGCGGACGCATTACGCTGTCCGGCAACATCGCCAGAGAAACCGTCATTTCGGCCGTGAACGGCTCGCCGTCCGAGCCGAAAGCCATCCTCGTCATTATATTGACATTGCGCGGATACGCGGCTGCTCCGACGACTCCCGACAGGCCGGGACGGAAATCCGCAGCCGCCGCTCCGATGCCGAACAGGGCGGCAAAGCCGTCGGCGGGAGGCATGGGAGTGAACGGCTCCTTGTTCTGCACGAAATAATCGGACGCATCCACCACCACGGAAGCCGAATCGGGACCGTACGCCTCGATTCGGAACGATTCCAATACGGGATTTATGGAATTGCGGCGCATCGCCGGAGCGATGTCTTCCGTTTCGTCGTAAACATACAGGGCGTTCACTTTCCTCAGCAGCACATCCTCGCCGCTTACCGTCCAGTCCACCACTACCGGTTCGCCGGGCATCACTCCAGCCGAAACGTCTCCGTTATCGCTGACGGCCGAAACCCGGCCTGCCATAAGCATCGGGCGCTCCGTAGCGGAGAGCGGGATTTCCATATAAAGACTTCTTCCCGAACGGTAAAGCGTGAACATTCCCCGGGAAGTTTCCGACGCTTCCCGCACAATGCGCTCGTACGCATCGTCCGTACCCCGGACTTCTTCCGTACCGCGCCTACGTCTTTCCGGCCGCCCGGACTCCGACGCGCCGGCTCCGTAAGCGTCCGAAAACGCGAATACAAGCATCGCGGCGCCCGCCGTCAGGCAGCGGAGCGCCTTATATCCGAAAATCATTGATTCCTCCTCTGTACGATTTGTTAACCCGAACCGCCCGCACGACCGGGGGCGGGCATTATGTAACCTTTTCCCGGAAATAACGCACGAAAAGGCCCCGGTGGTATATACGGGCCTTATAATACGCCATAAGGACGCGCTCCTCGCGAAACCGGGGCGCATGTCCGAACACGCCGGAGAAAAAGGCGCGTCCGTCAAGTACATACATCCGAAACCGTATCGAAACGTGCACCGCATTCCGACGGCCGCCTAAAGACCTGCCGAATTAATTTGGCACAGAAACTGTTTGATTACCCAATATATAATAGCTGCAAGCTCGAACGCGCACAACCTTGAAAAAAGTCATCGTAATAGGAGCGGGATTTTCAGGTCTATCGGCCGCCTGTTATCTGGCGCGCGAAGGATACTCCGTCGAAATATTCGAAAAAAACGGAACGGTAGGCGGGCGAGCCGGTCGGCTGTCGCGCGAGGGCTTCACTTTCGACACCGGCCCCACCTTCTACTGGATGCCCGACGTGTTCGAACGCTTTTTCGCCGATTTCGGCAAAGCTCCGGCGGACTACTACCGGCTGGAAAGGCTCAACCCGGGCTATGAAATACGTTTCGGTCCGGAAGACCGCATCCATGTATCGGCCGACCCGGAGGTAACGGTGAGCACTTTCGAAAGCATGGAACCCGGAGCCGGAAAATACCTTAAACGCTTTCTCCGGGAGGCGGGGGTCAACTACCGGGTAGCCATGAGTAAAACGGTTTACAAGCCCGGAAAATCTCCTTTCGAACTCGTTTCCGCAGACACGGCACTGAGAAGCGCCCAATTCCTTTACAGCCTCGGCCACACGGTAAAACGGAACATCAGGGACAGGAGGCTCAGGCAGGTGCTCGAGTTTCCGGTACTGTTTCTCGGCGCGGCGGCCGACGCCATGCCTTCGTTTTACCGGTTTATGAACTATGCCGACATGGTATTAGGCACATGGCACGTCAAGGGGGGAATGTACAATGTTGCGGAAGGAATCCGCCGGATGGCCCTGTCGCTCGGAGTGAAACTCAATACCGGAACCCCCGTAAAAAGCATACGGGTACAGGCGGGCAAAGCCTGCGGCGTGGAAACAGAACGGGGATTCCACGGGGCAGACGCGATTGTTTCCGGAGCCGACTACCGGCATACCGAAACCATGCTGTCGGAAAAATCCAGAAACTACCCCGACGGATACTGGGACAAAAGGGTGTTCGCCCCCTCGGCCCTGCTGTATTACATGGGATTCGACGGAAAAATAGACGACATATCCCAGCATACATTATTCTTCGATACCGATTTCGACAGGCACATACATTCCGTTTACCGTTCTCCGCGGTGGCCGGAAAAGCCCCTGTTCTACGGTAACTTTCCTACCGTAACCGACGGGTCCATGGGTCCGGAGGGGAAAGAGGGAGCCGTTATACTTATTCCGGTGGCGAGCGGGCTTCACGACACGCAGCGCATCAGGGAATACTATCTGGAACATACTGTACGCAGAATGGAAGCCGCGACCGGACAGCGGCTGGCCGGACGGCTCCGGTTCTGGGAATCCTATGCCGGCAGCGATTTCGCCCGCGACTTCAATTCATGCCGGGGCAACGCCTACGGGCTGGCCAATACGCTGCGTCAGACCGCCTTTCTGAAGCCCAAAGCGTATAATCGCCGTTTGGGAAATTTGTTCTACTGCGGGCAGCTTACCGTTCCGGGACCCGGTGTACCCACGGCCCTCATATCCGGCAAAATAGCCGCGGACCTGACTCACGGATACCTGAAAAACCGTAAAACAGAGTATGGATACCTTATATAACGACGTTTCGTTCCGCACGAGCCGGCTGGTTACACGCCGTTACAGCACTTCCTTCGCCATAGGGGTACGCTGCCTCGGCGCCCGTATCAGGCCCGCCGTCTATGCCGTTTACGGATTTACCCGGCTCGCCGACGAAATCGTGGACACTTTTCACGGATTCGACCGGGAGCGCCTTCTTTCGGAACTTGCGGAAGAATACAGTCAGTCCCTTGCAAGAGGCATAAGCCTCAATCCCATCATAAACTCCTTCCGTCAGGCAGTTACCGACTATTCCATTCCGGGCGGACTTGTGGATGCCTTTCTGTCGAGCATGCGGAAAGACCTGCGGGACTGCCGTTACGACGCGGACGAGTTCGAGCGGTACGTCTTCGGCTCGGCGGAAGCAGTCGGGCTGATGTGTCTTGGAATTTTCGTGGGCGGAAACCGGTCGTCGTACGACGACCTCGCTCCCTATGCACGGCGGCTGGGAGCGGCGTTCCAGAAAGTGAACTTTCTGAGGGACCTCGGACACGACGTCGGCTGCCTGCACAGGGTTTACTTTCCCGTGCTCAATGAAAAACCTTTCTGCGAAGAAACCAAGCATATCATTCTGGACGACATATACCGGGACTACGCGACCGCGGAGGAAGGACTCCGGAAGCTGCCGAAAGAGGCCCGCACCGGCGTTTACGCAGCCTATCTGTATTACCGCGCCCTCGCCGACCGGCTGCGTCGCACGCCGGCGGAAAAGATTGTGAGCGAGCGCGTGCGGGTATCCGACGCTAAAAAAATAATCCTTCTCGGAAAAGCGTTCGCAACGGCAGCCGCAGCACGGCCGGGCTATTACGTGCGCTGCAAGGAACGTCAGGCAACGGGCACGGTATGAAGGCGGCGGTTATCGGTTCGGGAATAGGAGGGCTGGCGTGTGCGGTAAGAATCGCGGCGCAGGGACACAGAGTGACCGTCTATGAAAAGAATCTTTCCCCCGGAGGAAAGGTGGCCGAGCTGAGGGCCGGAGGATTCCGGTTCGACACCGGGCCGTCCCTGTTCACGCTTCCGGAACTGGCCGAAGAACTGTTCTCCCTGCACGGTGAAAACATGCAGGATTTTCTGCCCTACGAAAAGCTGAATGTAAACTGCCGATACTTTTTCCCGGACGGAAGCCGGTTCGATTTTTTCACCGACCCGGCACGGCTGGCCGATGAAATCCGGAGAGCGACGCGGGAAAATCCGGAAGCGGTTTTCCGCAGGCTTCGCAAAGCCCGGGAAGCGTACGAAACGGGAGCGCCCGTATTCCTGTTCACCGACTTCCACCGTTTGTCGAATTACAACACCGCTCCGTACAGAAAAGCCGCCCGCAATCTGGGAAAGCTCGACTTCCTGCGCACCATGCACGCAGCCAACCGCCGGGACTTTACCGATGAGCGGTTCGTAAGGATATTCGACCGCTATGCCACCTACAACGGTTCCGACCCGTATCGCGCTCCGGCGACCCTGAATATGATAGCCCACTTGGAAAATAACATAGGGGCCTACTTTCCGCGACGGGGAATGTACGACATAACCGAACAGCTTTTCCGGCTGGCAGTCCGGCACGGCGTCGGATTCTGCTTCGGCAGCCGGGTGGAAAAAGTGCTCGTCGAACACGGACGCGCGGTCGGGATACAGGCCGACGGCATCCGGGAAAATTACGATGCAGTGGTTTCGGATTCGGACGCAAGGCATGCGGCGGAGCAGCTCGTACCGGGCCATCCGTTGCGCAGGCGCATAACCCGCCGGGAACCGTCGTCGTCGGCGCTTATATTCTACTGGGCGGTGAACAGTACGCATCCGCAGCTCGAAGTGCACAATATCCTGTTCGGAAACGACTACCGGGAAGAATTCCGAAGCCTGTTCCGGGAGCATACCCTCTCCGCCGACCCGACGGTATATATATTTATAAGTTCCAAAGCAGTTTCCGGAGATGCGCCGGCCGGAGCCGAAAACTGGTTCGTCATGGTAAACGCCCCCGCGGACACCGGCCAGGACTGGGAACGGACCGTGGCGGCGGCAAGGAAAAACATCCTCGGAAAAATAGCCCGTTCGCTCGGAACGGACATCCGCAAGCACATAATCGGCGAAACGACGGCGACTCCGCGCACTATCGCCATAAATACCCTCAGCCACGGAGGTTCGCTTTACGGGCCGGCTTCCAACAGCGCCCTCGCGGCCTTTCTGCGGCATCCGAACAGCCTGCGCAGCATCGAAGGGCTTTACTTCGTCGGCGGCAGCGTGCATCCGGGAGGCGGCATTCCGCTGTGCATGGCAGGAGCGAAAATAGCGGCGGACAAAATTCAGGAACGGTATGGGCGAAAATAATACATCTCCTTTCGACAGGCGGCACATCCCGACAGCGTTCATGCGGTTTTACGCAGTGGGACTGCTTCTGTTCTTTCTGCCGTGGACGCGCGGGCTGTTCATATTCCTGCTTCCGTGGTCGCTGCTGCTCGTAATAGGGACGGCGTTCTACTTTCACCGCCGCTGGGACATTAAAACGGTACTGTGGCTGGTCGTTATCGCGGTATCTTCCTTTCTCGTCGAAGTCCGGGGAGTAAACGAAGGCCGCATATTCGGGCGGTACGTCTATGAAACCGGGCTGGGTTGGAAAATATGCGGCACGCCCGTCATAATCGGACTCAACTGGGCATTCCTCACGTATGCCTCGTACGCGGCCGTTTCCATGCGCATAAATCGAAGATGGCTGCGCGTGCCGGCCGCGGCAGTCCTTATGGTGAGCTACGACGCAGTGCTGGAATGGGTGGCTCCCTACATGCAGATGTGGCATTTCGAAAGCGGTTATCCCCCGTCGAGAAATTTCCTGTCGTGGTTCGTCCTCGCAGCCGTATATACCGCCGGGTTCGCGGCGCTGAAAACGGATGCCGGCAACCGGCCGGCCGCAAGCCTGTTTTTCATTCAGGCGGCCTTCTTCATTCTTATAGGCACATACTCTACGCTATTTCTACGATGACCGAAGCCCGACATACTTTTACCGGCCGGCTGGCGGTGGACGCCATATCCCTTTACGGGCTCGACCGGGCTTTCCGGGAAGTACGCTTTTTCCCCGAAGGAGCGGACGACGGACGGCCCGTGCTGCTGCTGTCCAACCATTTCAGTTGGTGGGACGGTTTCATACAGCACCGCCTGAATCTCCGGTATTTCAAAAGGAAAGACTATGTCATGATGCTCGAAGAGCAACTGCGACGCTATCCTTTCCTGAGCCGTTGCGGAGCCTTTTCGGTACGTAAGAATTCCCCGGACCTTTTCCGGAGCCTCAGATATGCGGCCGGACTGCTGAAGGACAGCCGCAACATGGTAGTGCTGTTTCCGCAGGGTGAGCTTCGCAGCGCCCACACGGAAAGGCTCGAAATGCAAAGGGGAGCCTCGTACCTGCTGCGGCAATCCGAAACGGAAACGCAGGTGGTGTTCAACGTAAACCTCGCGGACTACGGGCCCTATCGCCGTCCCACTCTGTGCGTCTATGTCAAAGCCTGCGACACGGTAACGCCCGAGTCCCTGCCGGACGAATTCGGCGAATACTACAAAGCCTGCAAAAAAAGCCAAATGCAGCTATGGAAACCGTAGGGTGGATACTGCTGGCCTTCGCCGCCGTACGGCTGGGGATAAGTGCGGTGAACCTTGTTTCCAGACCGTATCCGGGACGCGTCGGCAAATTAAAGGCGTATCCGTCCGTATCGATACTTATTCCGGCACGTAACGAAGAGCGCAACATCGGAAACCTGCTCGGCGACCTGCGCGGGGAAACCTATCCGAAACTCGAAATACTCGTTTACGACGACGCTTCCGCCGACGGAACCGCCCGGGCTGTGGAAACCGCCGCATCCGAAGACACTCGCATACGCCTTATCCGGGGCGGGGGGCCGTCGCAGGGCTGGCTCGGAAAAAACCATGCCTGCCACAAGCTGGCGGAAAAAGCGTCCGGAGAAATCCTCCTGTTTCTCGATGCGGACGTAAGGCTGCGGCCGGGATTCATGGAAAAAACGCTGGCATCGGCCGAATCCTACGGAACCCGGCTGCTGTCCGTATTCCCGCACCAGATTATGCCCGGCATCGGAACCCGCACTGTGGTACCGCTTATGAACCGCATCCTGCTGAGCCTTCTTCCGTTGATTGCCGTGCGGCTTTCCCCGCTCCCCTCGCTGGCTGCGGCGAACGGACAGTTCATGCTTTTCGACGCGGCGGCCTACCGGACGACGCGGCCGCACGAGAAATTCAAAAACTCTCCGGTGGAGGATATGGCCATAGTAAAATACTGCAAGCGGTCGGGGCTCCCCGTTGCGGTGTTGCTCGGAAACGCAGATATAAGCTGCCGGATGTACTGCTCGGCAAAGGAAGCCGTCGAAGGATTTTCGAAAAACGTATTCGAATTTTTCGGAGGCAGTGCGGCCCTCGCTTTTGCGTACGCCTCGGCCACTGCTCTGGCCCCGATATATGTATTCATCTGGCCGGGGCCGGCAGTCGGCCTTGCCTACTGCATCATGGCGGTAACGATTAATATTTTCGTTTCCATTGCAAGTCGGCAATCCGTCGTATGGAATCTGTTGCTCGCCGTACCCCAACAGGCCACACTGCTGGTTATCGTATGCACGGCAATGCTGCGACGCCGAAAAAAACGCTTGATATGGAAAGGCCGGAATGTCCTTTCGGAGCAACAGTCCTGAAAACCGCGCTCCGAAAAAACATGCGGTTTGCCGGAGCCGTAAAGCGAGCTCGCCGCCCGTTACGGGCGGCGAGTTCGTACAAGGTATGCGGCAGGCTATCTGTATCCCAACGTCTTGGTAGCTGCGTAGCTGACCTTCAAGGCATTGGCCCGGCGAAGCTCCTGTTTCACGTCCGTGATTATACCCATGCGGGTCTGGTTGTCGGCTTTTATACATACCGTCATGGACGAACGGTCGGCCTCGCTGAGCTTGTCGCGCTCGGAAGCCACGAATTCGAGTATGTCCTGCGTAGTGCGGTAACTGTCGTTGAGCTGGATACGCGGAGCGGTACCGAACTGGCCCTGAAGCGACTTGATAGGCGTACCTATATAGATATAACTTACGAGCGACTTCTTTTCCAGCTTCTGGATTTCGGTTGCTTCCGGCGGAGTGAACGACACTTTCAGGTCCACCTCCCTCATGGTCGTCGAAACCATGAAGAAGAACAGAATCATGAAGATTACGTCAGGCAGCGAAGCCGTGGATATGGGGGCGGTTCCTTTGTCCCCCTTCTTTTTCATTACTGCCATGGCTATTTCCCCCCTATGTTTTTAGGTTCGGCTTCGGAGATTTTCAAAGGCACGGCCTTCTGAACCGCGTTTCTCTGGTCCTCGTTCAGTTCGGTGAACTTCTTCCCGAATTTCTGCTGGGCCACGGTTTCGCGGATTTCGCTGAAAGCTCTGGTCAGCTCGTTCTGAACCTTGATATACATATCGTAACTCGTGCCGCGGTCGTTCTGGAGCGAAATAACGCCCTTGCTGACCGGATAAGTGCCGATAAGCTCTATCTCGGTGTCTTCCTTTTCGGGGAGATTTTCATCGTTGCCGTAATTGAGGATAAACTCCTGAGCCCTGTCCTTGAGCTGCGTGATGTGCACCGGCTGTCCCTGCACCAGAATCTGGTCCTGAGTGTTCACCAGCACTACGAGCAGGTTCCTCTCCTTGATGTCCGGAGCGTCCTGCTTTTCGTCCGACCACGGGGGCAACACGCGGTTGATACCCGAATCGACGTTCATCGTAGTAGCCACAAGGAAAAATATCAGAAGCAGGAAGGCTATATCCGCCATCGAACCCGCGTTAATCTCCTGTATCTTTCTTTTATTTACTGGCATAAATCATTCGACGGCCCGGCCGTCACTATTTAATTGCGTTTCTAATCTCACCGGCAATGATTACCACTATGGTAACTGCGAGCGCGATATAAGCGGAGTAAAGACCCATATCGCTCAGTTTGAGCGTAAACGGATTCTCGAAGAAACCGCCGGCCGAATTGATAATCGGTTCGTCGCTCGCCAGAGCGTAACTCAGTCCCAGCACCGCTATCACTATCAGAAGGCCTACCAGAGTGCGTATGGCAGCCTTCGGATTGGTGATAAGGTTTATCAGCGGGAAGATTACCGAAACCAGTACCGTAAGTCCGAGCAGTATGTACGCCCAAGTCAGCATCACCCCCGCGCCGGCGCTCTCCGAAGGAGCGAAGATGAAATAGACCAGCGTCAGGACGGATATGCCCAGAAACAGGTATCTTAAATATTTAACCCACTTCATATTATCCTAATGCTTTTTGCTGTACCGGGTCAGAATGTCCATCAGGGTGATGGAGCTGTCTTCCATGGTGATTACCAGCGAGTCGATTTTCGATATGATATAGTTGTAGAAAAGCTGGAGTATCACGGCGGCGATAAGACCTGCCAGAGTGGTAAGAAGGGCTACCTTGATACCGCCTGCCACGAGCGACGGAGAAACGTCGCCGGCAGCCTGAATGGAGTCGAACGCGCCGACCATACCTACTACCGTACCCATAAATCCCAACATGGGCGAAAGGGCGATGAAAAGGCTAATCCACGACAGGCCGCTCTCCATGTGGCCCATCTGAACCGAGCCGTACGAAACGACTGACTTCTCGACAACGTCCAGACCTTCGTCGTAACGGCTCAGGCCCTGATAGAAAATGCTGGCTACCGGCCCGCGGGTGTTGCGGCAGACCTCCATGGCGGCGGGAATGCCTCCGCTCTTCAGAGCGTCTTCTACCTGAGCGATGAGTTTCTTGGTATTGGTCGTGGAAAGATTCAAATAAATAACCCTTTCGATAACGATTGCAAGGCCGAGGATAAGGAACAGAAGGATGGGAGCCATCCAGCCTGCGCCGCCTTCGAGAAATTTCTGCTTGATAACCTGATGAAGAGGCTCGGTCCCTTCGACGTTGTTTTCAGCAACTACGGTTTCGGCGGGCTGAGCTTCGGCAACCACCTGTTCCGTCGTTTCGGCCGCCGCATCCTGTGCCTCCTGAGCTTTTACGCTAACGGTCGAAAGGCTCAGCGCGCCCATAACCGACAGAATCAAAAAAAGTTTTTTCATAGGTTCGATAAAAAATTTGTTAGACTTATTGTTTTAACTGTTGTCGTAGTTTCGCGCCTCTTCCGGGCTGTGCCGACGCGACCGAATAAAATTTTGCGGAGAAAGCGGGATTCGAACCCACGATACCCTTTTGGGGTATACGCACTTTCCAGGCGCGCACCTTAAGCCACTCGGTCATTTCTCCGTTATACGCCTTGCAGGCTGCTTGTTTTCAAGCGGTTGCCGGTCGCTCGTCCCTTGAAACGCCGAACCGGGGATGATATTCCGGGCCGCATACCGCATGAAAATTTCCCAAATATAATAAATAATTTCCGTTAAAAAAAATCATTCGCCAATCTCTCCCCTCAGAGAACGTCCCAAAGCATCCCCCGGGTCCATACCGCACCTGCTGCGGCCCAGAAGCCACATCATCTTGGTTACGGCCGCCTCGCCGGTTATGTCGCGGCCGCTGATTACTCCCGCTTCCCGCAACCGCCGGCCGGTTTCGTATATGTCCATATCCACGCGCCCGCTGGGGCACTGGGTAACGTTCATAACATAAACCCCGCGGGCGATAGCTTCGGAAAGCGCATTCAGAAACCAGCCGAAAGTAGGGGCGTTGCCCGCTCCGTAGGTTTCCAGCACGACTCCTTTCACGTCGTCCGCCTCCAGCATGGCTCGGAACACCTTTTCGCTCATTCCGGGAAAAATGCGTATTACGGATACCCGGCAGTCGAGAGCGGTGTCTATCGAAAACGGTTCGCCCGGTTCCGGGCGGCGTATGGCCGCACGCCGATACTGAATGTTTACCCCTACGTCCGCCAGAGCCGGATAGTTGTAGGACACGAACGCATCGAGGTCCTCGGCGCTCAGTTTGGTGGTTCGGTTCGCCCTCATCAGCCTGTTCTGAAAATACAGGCTCACTTCCGGAACCGTCGCCGCCCCGTTCTCGCGGGCAGCGGCGATTTCTATGGCCGTAATCAGATTCTCGCGGCCGTCCGTACGCAGAACTCCTATCGGTATCTGGCTTCCGGTAAACACCACCGGCTTGGCAAGGCCGGAAAGCATATAACTCAACGCCGACGAAGAATACGACATGGTATCCGTTCCGTGCAGCACCACGAATCCGTCGAACCGGTTGTAGTTATCCCGGATTATCTCGGCCAGCCTTACCCAAAGCTGGGGCGAAACGTTCGACGAGTCGATGGGTACGAACGGCAGCACCTCTATATCCACGTTAAGCCTCCGAATCGACGGAAATTCCTCATGGATGCCGTTGAAATCGAAAGGCGCGAGAGTGCCGGTGGCGGGGTCGGTCTTCATTCCGATTGTGCCTCCGGTATATATCAGCAGTACCGAACCTCTGTCCATACCAGTCCGTTTTATGGGGCGCGCCAAAATTAATCAAATTTCCCGACCGCAGCATCGCCGGGCATTCCGAACATCCTTTCGGCGTTCCGGGAAGTAACGGCCGCAAGTTTCGCGGGCTCCGTCCCGAGCAGTTGCGCCGCACGCTCGCAGATTATATCAAGGTATGCGCTTTCGTTCCGCCGGCCCCTGTAAGGGACGGGAGCGAGATAGGGCGAATCCGTTTCGAGCAGAATATCGTCGGGCGACATAAAGGGAAGCAGCCGGGAGATGCCGCTGTTTTTAAAGGTCGCCACGCCCCCTACGCCGAACATGAAATCGCCCGTTTCCTTCACGGCCCGGTAGTCCTCCTCCGACCCCGAAAAGGCGTGCATGACTCCCCTCAGGCCGCGGCCCCGGTAAGCCCGCAAGACTTCGAGCATTTCCGGCCACGCATCGCGGGTATGCACCGCCAACGGCAATCCGAAACTAAGCGCCATTTCTATCTGTGCCGCGAACGCCTCGAGCTGCTCTTTCTCCTTCTCGCGGCTCCAATAAAAATCGAGCCCCACTTCTCCCACTCCGTATATCCGGCCGTAAGGCCGCTCCCGCAACAGGCGCTCCACTTCGTCCAACTCGCCCTTCCAGTTTTCCAACTCGTTTACCGACGTTGGATGCAGTCCCGACATGGGGAAACAGCGTTCCGGAAACCTGCCGCACAAAGAGAACAGGGCGGCGTTATAACGGGAATCTATCGACGGCAGCAGCATCTTGCCGACCCCGGCCGCAACCGCCCTTTCTACCGCTTCGTCCCGGTCGGCATCGAATGCCTCGTCGTACAGATGCGTATGCGTATCTATCAAAACCATTTTTCACACTTTTTCGTATCGCTTTCCGGGAAGCTGCCGCAGAACGCCTCCCAATTCCAATTCCAACAGCAGGGCGTTTACCTCTCCCACGCCGAAACCGCATCGCCGCGACACCGTGTCGGGGTCGAGCGTTTCGCCATCGCCGAAAACTCCCGCCACCGCCTTTTCCGTTTCGGTCAACACCGCCTGCATGATGGGGGCGTCTGGGACGCGGCCCGGAGAAAGTATGTCCCATCCGAGTTCGTGCGCTATGTCCGCCCCGCTGCATACGCACTGAGCCTTGCGCCGGCGTATCAGGTCGTTGCAACCGGCGCTCGAAAAATCGTCCGCCCGGCCGGGAAGCGCCATCACCGAACGCTGATAGCCGTCCGCAAGCGAAGCTGTTATCATCGAGCCGCCCTTCAGGGGCGATTCGACCACCACGGTTCCGGCGCTTATTCCGGCAAGAATCCGGTTGCGCTGCACGAACAGTCCCGGATTTGCCGGAACGCCCGAATGCAGCTCGCTTACCAACGCTCCCCCCGCGCGGACGATTTCGCGGGCGATGGTTTCGTGCTGGGCCGGAGTAACACGCGGCAGAGTATTGGCCAGCACGGCGACCTGTACCAAACCGTTTTCCAGAGCGGCCCGGTGGCAGGCAGCGTCCGCGCCGAAAGCCAGCCCGCTTACGAGCACCGTATCCGGCGCACATGCCGCAAGTTCCGCCACCAGACGTGCGGCCGAACGTTGCCCGTAAGGGGTTATTCGCCTCGTGCCTACCATGGTAAGCGTCCGGCCCCGCAAAACGTCCGGATTCCCCCGTACATAAAGTACATGCGGATAATCCGGACAGTCGGTAAGCAGCACGGGATAATCCTCGTCGGTGGAAGCCACGGCGGTAAGGCCATGCCTGCGCAGGTATCCCATTTCGGCCTCCGCCTCCCTGTGCGTACTCTTCCGGGCTATGGAACGGGCCGTATCCGATTTCAGGCCGGCCTTGAACTGTAAATCGGGCGACCCTGCACGGTACACGTTTTCGGCAGTCCCGAAAACGGAAAGCAGGTATGCCGCACCCCGCGGGCCCAACCCCGGATGAAGCGTGAGCGCTATGTCGTCTGCGGTTGCCATAAGCCCGGATTCAAAGTTACGAATTTGCGGAATACCCGCGCCTTAAAAAAGCATAAATCCGCAGCCGCTTGGAATATCGCTATTTTTACCTATCTTTGCATTCCGCGGACCGAATATTACGCAAACGGTGCGATGGCCGAGCGGTCAGGCAGAGGTCTGCAAAACCTCTTACAGCGGTTCGATTCCGCTTCGCACCTCCGAATCGGAAACGAGTGCCTGCCGGATTCATTCGGCAGGCACTCGTTCATTTCGAAGAAAAATCTTGCGGTCCGGTCGCCGTTTCGGGTACACGCATAACCGGCATAATATCGAACTCCCGCTACAAGCCGGCAGAAGGTCTTCGGTCATCCGGCCTTGTGCATCGGACAATATCTCCTCGCGCGAAAGCCGGTATAAATATCCGGGCAAACGTACGAAACCGCCCGGACAGTTATTCCGGAAGCCATGAGGCAAGATACTTCATACCGGCAGGGACGGTAACATTCGCCGAAATTTCATATTTCCCCGCAATCCCCTCTTCCCTGCATGAAAGTTCGAAATGGCTCATGGCTATTCCCATATCTATATCCGTAAAACGGGACTTTTGCAGGAAACAGAAATGCACGGCGGCTTCGTCGATTAATATGCGCCAAGGCTGGCTGTTATTAGCCGAAGGTGCAAGCCGCACCATTTCGAGCGCGGTATCGTACGGACCGCCCCGCTCCAGCGGCTTGCCGGAAACCCGGTCGAAAAACAGTTCCCGGAACGGCTTGCGCCTGTCGCTCCCGACTCCCGCCCGGATAATCCTGTCGCGTAATCCGTTTCCGGATGCCGGATAACCCACCGGAGAAACTATACGCAAAACCTCGTTGTCAGCGACTTCGACATTCGCCGCGAAATCGCTTTTTTTGAACGTTCCTCCCAGCCAGCACGTCCCCAATCCCTCTCCCGTGCAGTACAGGATTACCTGCTCGAACAGGTATCCCGCATTTTCGGCCGCCATTGGACCGTCTTCATAAATCAGCACGAGAAAATCGGAAGCCCCGGATATCATTCCGTAAGTACCCAGCTTCACGGCTGCGGAGCCGATATCGCGGCTGACTGTTTCCACCCGCGCCCGGCCTCCGAGCGGCTGAGGCAAACCGGAAACGTATTCCTTTATGCCGTCTATATGTCCCCTGTCCAAAGGTACGCCGGAATAACTGCGTACGGATTTCCGTTCCCGAACGATGTCTGTTATAGCCATAAGCACAAACCGTTAAATATAGACGATACACACAATACGCATGCCCGTTTCCGTACTTGCGACACCGACCGCTCCTCGGCGGACAAAAAGCGGTCGCACCGGAAAAAGCCGCGGCCGGAAGGCGGCTCCGTTCAGGAGAAATCGCTCGGGGCCACGCCGTAACGTTTCTTGAAAGCGGAAGAGAAATGGGACATATTCTTAAAGCCGACCTCGGCACAGACGTCCGTAACCGAGCCGCCCTTCTCGCGCAACAGTTCTCCGGCCGCCTCGAGCCTGCGCCCCACGAGCCTATATCCGGCCCGGTGGGTTTCATAGGCCCGGCGGATTTTTACAAAGTTAAAGTTTTATCGGAAAGACCGCTACTCTATAACTTCGATTTCCCGCAGCCATTCTTCCACTTTATCCTTCGACCCGGCCGCCTGACTGCCCCGCACCGAAAAGCCGTCCTTGTGGAACGAGCCCGGAGCAGCTTTCCCTATGTCGGCGAAACTTTCTCCCCGACCGCTGCCTTCGTGCGTGCAGAAGGGAATAACCGTCTTCCCTTCCAGATTATAGTTATCCAAAAACGTGGCGACAGCCATAGGGTATGTTCCCCACCATATCGGAAAACCGATAAATACCGTATCGTACCCGCCGATATTCTCTACCTTTCCCTTTATCGCGGGACGCGCTCCGGACTTGAGTTCTTCCCCGGCCGCCTCGGTCGTTTCTCGGTAACCTGCCGGATAAGGTTTTACGGTTTCCACCCGGAACATATCGGCTCCGGTAAAAGACCTTATGTGCTCCGCTACCGTCTCGGTATTGCCGGAGCGGGAAAAATATACTACCAGCGTCTTGCCGCCGCCCTGAGCGTGCGCCGTTACGATTGATGCCATTGCAGTTGAAATTAACAATATCCGTTTCATGTCGTTTTCCGTTATACGTTTCTTCCGGCTTCATAAGCCTGCTCCAAGGCCGGGTTGCCGTCGATGTCGCCCTTGCGCCATACACCGTAACCCGCGATTATCCCGGCTTCCTCCACATTGTCCAGACAATCCATAAACCCGCGGAAAGCGGCGACCGTTCCGGCAACGGAGCTTCTGTCGGTATCGGCCAGAGCGGCTACGAGATATGCCTTCCCTTTCAGCTCCGTGTAGAGGGGAGCCGTGCGGTCGATAAGCGTTTTCAACTGAGCGTTCAAGGTATAGAAATAAACCGGAGTGCCGAACACCAACACGTCCGCCTCAACCATCTTTTGCAGTATCCCGCTCATGTCGTCTTTTTGCACACACTCGTGCGTGTCGTAGCACGCTCCGCAGCCGAGGCAATAATTGATATTCCGGTCCCGGAGAAATATTTTCTCCACCTCGTGCCCCGCTTCCCGTGCGCCGAGCATAAACCGGTCGCACAAACGGTCCGAGTTTCCGTCCCGCCGGGGGCTGCCCGACAATACCAGTACATTCTTTTTCATTTTTCGCATGTTTAACGGTCAAACGTCCTGTTTCAAGCAATTGCGGTACTCCTCGTCGGTAACCGGACCGTACCATACGGCGGGTCCCTTGCCGACCTGCGTGCCGATGCCTATGTGCACGAACTCGCTGTCGGGAGCAGCTCCGTGCCAATGCACCGCGTCCGGCTTTATTTCCACTACGTCGCCCGGCTTCAGCAGGCGAGCCGGAAAACCCTTCTCCTGATAATAGCCTTTCCCGCCGGTAACCAGCAACAACTGTCCTCCCGGATGGGAATGCCAATAATTCCGGCATCCCGGCCCGAAAGTGACATTGTATACTTCCGTGTCGAAACTGCCGGCATCGGCCGACAGCATTTCGACCCACGCCGAGCCGGTAAAGTTGGCTTCGGCCTTTTTCCCTTTCGGGAATACCTCGTTCATATTCATCGCATATTCGCTTTTAAAGTTACACGCTGTGAGCGCCGCGGCCGCAAGGACCGGAATAACGCATTTGAAACTTTTCATATGTCGTATTTTACAGTACCGAGCCATTTCACCATTTCGGGGTCGCGGTGGTCGAGAAAAAGGCTTTTATCCGAACCTGCGTTGCAAAGGAAAAGGAAAAAATGCAAAGCGATTTTGCTCTGCGGCCCAAATGATTTTGTTCAAAAGGCCAACCGTTGCTGAGCGATATGAAACCCTTTTCAATTTACCGGATAGCGGGACCACCTTTATCCCACCGCGTTTACCTTACGTCAAGCCAATTCGTAAAAATCACCGTTTTTCAAATCCCAGCCGGTCTTTTTCATTTATTACCCGTAATCACACAATAAGTTTAGCGTTCGTCGGATTAAACCAAGGGCGATACCAATGATGCCGCCGAAACAGAGCAGCCGGGTAGTGATTTTAAGAGAACAAACCTGCAAGCTCGAACCGAACATCATACAACGCATGAATGTAGTTGAACGAATACTGAAAAAAGAGCTGTTTGTCCTACAAAATAGAGTTTGTTACGCTTTGGGCATGGTCGAAAGCGGTTTGCTGCGCTATTACATCGAAAAGGATACCGTCGAGTATATCAAAGACTTTTACTTCCCCGGTTCAATCGTCGTTTCCTATAAAAGTTTCCTTACAGGCGAACCAAGTATAGGAAGCATACAGGCTTTGGAAAACGCTCGTCTTGTCACCCTCTCCAGTTCAGCCTACAACCGGCTGCTCCAAGAATCCAGCGAATGGTTCAAATTCGAAAAATACATCTCCGACAGTCTGTCAATCAAAAAGTGCAGAAAAGAAACTTCTTCATCAAGTCGAAAAACATCGAACCTGCGGGGAAACAGTTTGAAATAATAAAAAACTGTAAACGTCATACTTCCGGCTTTAGCAACGTTTCGTCCGATTCCAAAACACCGAACCCGCGGCTACGCAAAAAGTCGCATTGATGCAGCACTCACGAAAAGTCTCGGAGGCAGCTCGTCCCGCTGAACGGTAAAAGCATGGCGCACCGGCGGACGTCTGCACGGATTCCGACGCAACACACGACAAAAGAGATAACGAGGCGACTCCGTATCTGGAAAACCGGCCCCGTTTAAAAAACGCGTTACGAACCTAAACTCGGCCCGCTCGCTACCGCATTCCTGTACAGGCGCACATATAATAAGGTCCGTGATTTTGACATCACGGACCCGCTTTATCATTTACTGAACAAAGCGGAGCAAGCACACTTTCGCTCCGCAGCGGTCATGTTACCTTACTCTGCCGAAAACAGACCGGATTTCGACCCGACGCTTTCGGAAGCCGACAGGTCAATACCTGTTCCGGCCGTATCCTCCTCTATTATAACCCGAACCGCTATTCCTGTCGGGTTTGGGCCGGGACTCGTTGACCCTTAAAACCTTGCCCTCGAACTCGGAACCGTTCAGGGCATCGATAGCCCTTTCGGCTTCTTCATCGTTCGACATTTCGACAAAGCCGAAACCCCGGGAACGACCGGTTTCACGGTCCATGATAACGCTTGCGGAAGAAACTTCTCCGTACTGCGCGAACAGATTCTGCAAACTCTCGGTTTTGGTGCTGTAATTCAGGTTGGAAACGTAAATATTCATTTTTATGCAAATTGTTGGTTATGTACTATTTTATACGACCGATTCTGACCGCATTCATTCCACGCGTGCCCCGTTCCGTTTCGAAAGACACGGTTTCACCCTGAGCAATGTCCGCGGGTGCAGAGGAAATATGGAAAAAATATTTCTCCGCCGAGGAGAGGTCCTTAATAAAACCGTACCCCTTTTCGGCATTGAAATACTCTATCCTCCCATTGAAGATGTCCGGTTCCATGTCTTCCTTTTTCGGTACGGAAACCAGAATATCCTCGGACCGGACTTCCGTTTTAGGACGGTCCTCCGGCGGAACATCGGTAATGTTGCCGTTTTCGTCCACATAGGCAATCATGTCTTCCAGCGAACCGGACCCGCTTCCGGCCCGGCGCTCTTCCTTGCGCTTTTGCTTGTCCAGGCGCTTGGCCTGTTTTTTCTTTTCGTTTTCTCTCTTTCCGAACGACCCTGCCATTATGATGTTTTTAAATTACTGTACTCTGTGATTCACGGTGTCGATGCGTTTCCCGGTCAGTTTCTGTATATCCTTTACCGTCACGCGTTCGTCGCCGCAGCAGAACGACAATGCCGTTCCGCCGTGCCCGGCCCGGCCGGTACGGCCGATGCGGTGGACATATGTTTCCGCCGCGTCCGGCAGGTCGTAATTGATGACCATGCCCAGCTCGCATATGTCGATTCCACGGGCGGCGATATCGGTAGCCACCATTATCTTAACCGCCCCGGACTTGAAGCTCGACAGAGCACGCTGGCGTTCTCCCTGAGACTTGTCGCCATGGATAGCCGCACTCTGGATACCGGATTTTTTAAGCGTGCGGCAAATGCTGTCTGCCCCGTGTCTGGTTCTGGAAAATATAAGCACCGACCTGTCCTCATCCTTTCTCAGAATGGAAATCAGCAGGTTTTTCTTTTCAGACTTTTCCACGAGGTATATACACTGGTCTATAGTATCCGTTTCGGACGAAACCGGGTCCACTTCCACTTTTACCGGCTTAGAAAGAATGGTTTTCGCAAGGGACATTATGCTCTCGGGCATGGTGGCCGAAAAGAGCATCGTCTGTCTGTCCGCCGGCAGCATGGGAAGCAGCCTGCGTATATCGGAGATAAAACCCATATCGAGCATACGGTCCGCCTCGTCGAGCACGAAATGGGTTACGCCGTCGAGAACGACGAATCCCTGACCAATCAGGTCGTGCAAACGGCCCGGAGTCGCAACGAGAATATCCACGCCCCTTTCCAGTTTCTCCGTCTGAGGACCCTGCTTTACGCCTCCGAACACGGTAGCGTGTCTGAGGCCGGTGTACTTTCCGTAACATGTGAAGCACTCTCCTACCTGCATGGCGAGTTCCCGGGTCGGAGTCAGCACGAGTGCGCGGATTTTTCTGGCTCTCTCGGGCATTCCGTGATTACGGCCGCGGCGCTCGCGGCGCAACGGCAGCCGGCCTTCGCTCTTATCCTTTTCCCGCTGCTCTTCCCTCTCACGGACCGAACTCTCCCACAAGTGCTGTAAAACCGGCACTGCGAAAGCGGCCGTCTTACCGGTTCCGGTCCGGGCTACTCCCAGCATGTCGCGGCCGCCGAGGGCGACCGGGATGCCTTTTTCCTGAATCGGAGTGGGAGTTGTGTATCCTTTTTCACGGACCGCCCTCAATATGGGCTCCGCTATTTTCAATTCGTCGAATGTCATAACAATTAATCGGTATCCGCCCTTCGGCGGACTGTTCTAAATAAGTAATGCGCGGCTCACAATACCGCTTTGGACAGAAAAAATTCCGTCTGAAGTCTTTCCACGACTTCCTTTACGCTGCGTATCTTGTCGGACAGGTAGGCATTGCTGCCGGCAAAGGCGTAACCCTTTTTCATATTGCCTCTGGCCGCATTGTAAAGCGCCTTGATGATGCAGTAGGGACTTTTGGTATAGTCGCAGGTTTTGATGCAGTGGAACGGGCACGAGCGCGGCTTTTCACGTCCTTCGGCCACGCTGCGTATGAACTCCCCGTCGAAAGCCCGGCCCGGCATCCCGACCGGACTCTGGATGATGCGCATATCCTTTTCTCCCGACTCGATATATACCTTTTTAAACTCTACCGACGCATCGCACTCTTCGGTCGGCACGAATATGGAACCCATCTGCACAGCCGACGCTCCGAGCTCCATAAAGCGGGCGATATCGCCGCCACGGGATATGCCGCCCGCGGCAATCACCGGAATATCCGCCCTGCCGGCGAATTCCTTCGTAACTTCTACAACCTGCGGCAATATATGTTCGAGCGAATAGCTTTCGTCCTCTATCTGGTCCCGCTTAAAACCGAGGTGTCCCCCCGCCTTGGGGCCCTCGACTACAATCGCGTCGGGATAATATCCGTAGCGTGACGACCATTTTTCGCATATCAAACGCGCTGCCCTCGGCGAGGAAACAATCGGGACGAGCATCGTCCTGCTGCCGGGAGTAAGATACGAAGGCAAATCCAACGGAAGGCCCGCCCCCGCAAAAATAATATCCGCCCTTTCCGCCACTGCGGTCCTGACCATATCGGAAAAATTGGAAAGCGCCACCATAATATTGACGCCTATCGTGCCGCCGGTTTTTTCCCGCGCCTTTCGGATTTCCTCCTTCAGCCCGTATATGCACTTTTCGGAATAGCTTCCCTTGTACTCCGGATAAATAAGACCCAGACCAGCCGCGGAAATAACGCCGATTCCGCCTTCGTTGGCAACCGCCGAGGCCAGTCCGTTAAGGGACACGCCTACGCCCATGCCGCCCTGTACGATAGGCAATCTGATTTCTTTCCTGCCGATAAAAAACGATTTCATTTATATCACTGTTGAAATTCAACTTACGTCTTTCCGGCTTTGTCAGCCGGATAATCGCGGACGTTTGCTCGCCGAAACAAGGAAAGCTTATACGAGTCTGTTTCAACAATGAAAAGAACCGGACGGAACCCTGTCCGGGAATACACACAGAAGACAAAGACGGAATGAACTCACATTGTTTACGCCACGAAGATAATTAATATTTTACGATTCGACTTCATTTTACCATAAATAACGTGCCGCCTTCGTTTCCGGGCCGGAAACGGCATGAATATTTCGCCGATAAAACGTATATTGCGGAAACGTATGCCCCATACCGGAGCCAGCAGGACAATGGCAAGGGAACTCGATGAAAACTTTTTCCGCGGCGACGCGCTCGAGGTAGCCTCTCATCGTAAAATCGCTATATTTGATACAGGACAGGAAAGCAATCCTGCCCGTTAAAATCCATTATAATGAAACAATTTCCGTTCAACGCCGTAAAGACGGCGGCAGTTTGTGCCCTGACCGCCGCAGTGCTGTCCTGCAAAGAGGACGACAGCGTACAAATCCCCCCCCCGAACCGGTAAAACTGGACGCGCCGACGGCCGCCGTAACCGAACGCACGCCCGAAAGCCTTACGGTAGAGTGGAAAGCCGTGGACAATGCGGCATCGTATGAATACGGCTACCGTTCCGAAGACGCCTCGGATTTTTCCGCATCCGTTTCCACGAGCCGGACCGGTTTCGAAATAGAAGGCCTCGAAGCGGAAACGGCCTACATAATCCGCATAAGGGCCATCCCAGAAAAAGATTCCGAAAAATACCTGCCTTCGGACTTCGGCGAAATAAGAGCCGTAACCTCGGAATCCGTACCGCGCGCTCTGCAAACCCCTTCCCCCGGCGTAACCGGAATTACCCATAAAAGCATTACGGCAGTATGGGAAGCAATCCCGAACGCCGCCTCCTACCGCTGGGATTACAAGACGGCGGAAAGCGAGGAGTTTTCGGAGCCGGCGCAAACCGTAAATCCGGAAATCACCGTCGAGGGTCTGATACCGGAAACTCGCTATATCATACGCGTAACGGCCCTCCCGGCTGAAAATTCCGGCCGCTGGCTCGAGTCCGAACCGGGACGGACGGAAGGCACGACTCTGCCGAAGCCGGCCGTGGACCTGAACGCCTCCGGCGTTTACGCGAACTGCTATATAGTAAGCCGGCCCGGAGAAACCTACCGCTTCGATGCAAAAGTGCAGGGCAACGGAGCGGCCGCTCCCGGAATAACTCCCCGCCCCGTAGAACCGAAAGACGTATTCACGGTGTGGGAATCCAGCGAACGGCCCGGCGGCGTGATAACGTCGTGTTCGCTTTCCGGCGACGGCTTCGTAACCTTTACCGCCTCGGAAACAGGCGGTAACGCCCTGATAGCCGTGACGGACGGGAATCCGGTAGAAGGGCTTTCGCGGGGAACGATATTGTGGAGCTGGCATATATGGAGCACCGGCTATCCCGACGGCTCGGATGTGACTTTCGAGAACCACGACGGCGACACCTATGTTCTTATGTCGCGCAATCTGGGCGCACTGAACGAAACGCCCGCGACGGAAGACGTCAAGGGACTGTATTACCAGTGGGGACGCAAAGACCCGTTCATAGGATTCGCCGCCGGCGGGAGTGCCCCTTACGGTTGCACCTCCGAGGAAGACTATATATGGGAAATGCAGCCGGCTCAGGCTCAAAATTCCATCGAGGCGGCCATCGCGTATCCCACCGTTTTCTTCGCAGGCGGATACGCCTCCGGCAACGACTGGTATTACGGGGGCGGCCCCGGAGCGGAGAACCGCAACGATTATCTGTGGGGCAATGCAACCGGAGAAGCGTCTTCGGCCGTAAAGACCGTTTACGACCCGTGCCCTCCCGGTTATCGGGTAGCCCCTCTGGAAGCGTTTACAGGCTTCACCTCTACCGGCTCCACCGCCGTGAAGCAAAGCGAAATGAACGTGAGCGGAGAGTACGACGACGGCTGGAACGTGAACGGTACGGAAGGCAGGGCAGCCTTTTTCCCCTCCGCCGGGTACCTCGTGTTCAGTTCCGGCATAATATACAGTAGCGGAGGATACAACGGAGCAGGCTTCTACGTCACTTCCACACCGGCGGGAGAATCCGCCAAACTGGTAAGAATAGAAAAAAACATGCTTATGTACGCCTCGAGCCAGCGGGCCTCCGGCAGTTCGGTGCGCTGCATGAAGGAACCGGCGGAGTAGCTGCCGGAGGCAACCGCCGTCCCTGCCCGGCCCCCGAGGGTCGGGCAGAATTGCAATTAAATATTCGCTTCATCCGTACAGCCCGTCCCGCAAGTGGAAACAACCGGCAACGAATGTTGAAAAACAACGCGCGGATTTCATGACCGTATGCCTTTCGGACATTATTTTTGTAAAAGCAACGGCCCCGGATGAGGAAAACGGCCCGTATGTAAGCAAAAAATTATATATTTGCAAAGTCCGGCAACGGACATGGCATGTTGCCATACGGAAAGTGTAAGTTTATTCTCGGAGTTAAATCTGGCAAATTTACAGGTAAGAGAATAAGCAGGCATCCTCAGACTACCCGACCCGGAAGGACACGGCGGGGCTGTTGCTTTTTTTCTTACCTGTTACTCCGGCCGCCCGGTGCGGATAAACTTGCGGCGCCGCCCTTTCCGCAACCGTAAAGGCTTTCGCGGCGTCCGAAAGCCCCTACCGTACGATGAAAAAGCTGACAGTATCGGTAAAATCAGGCCACACGGAAGAAATACGCACTACCCTCGAACTGTCGTCCGACCCGGCGCGAAACCGGGAAACCGTCCGGCTCACGGTGCGCCGCAGCGGATGCGCCGGTTCGCAGAGCGTCCCGGCGACGGCAAAGAAACGGTGTTCGGCCGTTTCTTCCTCCTCCGGGAGCACTTTCTCGCCGCCGGAGTTCAATTTATACATCGGGCCGGAAAAGAGAAGGTAAAGGCACAAAGCCGATTACATGCAGCCAAGGTACAGTTGTAAGGAACCGTACTTCAACGAGTGCGCAGCCTCGAAAAAATACCGCCTTCCGTTTAGCCGGGACGGGCTCGGCAAAAAACCCGGCCGCACTCCGCAGGGGAGTGCGGCCGCATAACTCCGTTCCGGCGCAGCCGGTCAGTTTTTGTAAGTCAGTCCGTCGCCTGCGCTGTCGATTACAATCGGTTCGTTCTTGTCCACGCGGCCGGCGAGAATCTGCTTGGAAAGGTCGTTGACTATGTATCGTTGAATGGTCCGCTTGACCGGACGCGCGCCGTACATGGGGTCGTAGCCCCGGTCGGCCAGCCACTCGCGGGCGGCCGGAGTGACCTCCAACACTATTCCGTTATGTGCCAGCATTCCGGCAAGCGAAGCTATTTGCAGCCCAACCACTTCCACTATGTCGCGCCGGGTAAGCGGAGTGAACATCACGATTTCGTCGATACGGTTCAGGAACTCCGGCTTCAGGGTGCGACGCAGCATGTCGATTACCTCGTCGCGCGTCCGGTCGAATACCTCCGGGTCGATACGGTCGCCGTCGAATCCCTGCGAGAACTTGTCCACGATAAGATTCGACCCCATATTGGAGGTCATAATCACGATAGTGTTGCGGAAGTCCACCGTACGGCCCTTGTTGTCCGTAAGCCGTCCGTCGTCGAGCACTTGGAGCAGTATATTGAACACGTCCGGGTGCGCCTTCTCTATTTCGTCGAGCAGTACCACCGAGTAGGGCTTGCGCCGCACCGCCTCGGTAAGCTGGCCGCCCTCGTCGTACCCCACGTATCCCGGAGGCGCTCCTATAAGGCGCGACACCGAATGACGCTCCTGATACTCGCTCATGTCGATGCGGGTCATCATGTTCTCGTCGTTGAACAGGAACTCGGCCAATGCGCGGGCGAGCTCGGTCTTTCCCACCCCGGTCGTTCCCAGAAATATGAAAGAGCCGATGGGGCGGCGCGAATCCTGAAGCCCGGCGCGCGAACGGCGCACGGCGTCCGACACGGCCCGGATGGCCTCGTCCTGCCCGACCACGCGGCGGTGCAGCTCGTCTTCGAGATGCAGCAGTTTTTCCCGTTCGCTGGCCAGCATCCGGCTGACCGGTATACCCGTCCAGCGGGAAACCACCTCCGCTATGTCTTCGGAATCGACCTCCTCCTTAATCATCGAACCGGCCGCGCTGGTGGAAGCGTCGAGCTCGCCGCGCAGGGTTTCGATAGCCGCCTCCGCCTCGCGTATTTTGCCGTACCTTATCTCGGCCACCAGACCGTAATTGCCGTTGCGCTCGGCCTCGGCCGCCTGATTCTTCAGGTCCTCGATAAGTTCCTTGTTCTTCTGGATTTTTTCCAGCATGCTCTTTTCGCTCTGCCAGCGAGCGCGCAGCTCGCTGCGGCGCGAGTTGAGCTCTTCTATCTCGCGCGTAAGCTCGTCCACCCGCCGGGAATCGTTCTCCCTGCGAATAGCTTCGCGTTCTATTTCGAGCTGCCGTATGCGACGCTCGAGCGAATCTATGTCCTCCGGCACGGAGTTCATCTCGAGCCTGAGCCGGGCCGCCGCCTCGTCCACGAGGTCGATGGCCTTGTCGGGCAGAAAACGGGTGGTTATGTACCGCCGCGACAATTCCACGGCCGACACTATTGCTTCGTCCTTGATACGCACCTTATGGTGATTCTCATACCTTTCCTTCAATCCCCGCAGAATGGACACGGCATCCGCCGCCGACGGTTCGTCCACCGTAACTTTCTGGAACCGGCGCTCCAGCGCCTTGTCCTTCTCGAAATACTTCTGAAACTCGTCGAGGGTAGTCGCCCCTATGGTCCGCAACTCGCCCCGTGCAAGGGCGGGTTTCAGGATATTGGCCGCGTCCATCGCCCCTTCGCCGCCGCCGGCTCCCACGAGGGTATGGATTTCGTCGATAAACAGCAGTATGTCGCCTTCGGAAGCCACGACTTCCTGCACGACGCCTTTCAGACGCTCCTCGAATTCGCCCTTATACTTCGCGCCCGCTATCAGCGCCCCCATGTCGAGGGAAAATATCTGCTTCGACTTCAGATTCTCGGGCACGTCGCCGTCCACTATCCGTCGCGCTATGCCCTCGGCTATGGCCGTCTTTCCGACACCGGCCTCTCCGACGAGTATGGGGTTGTTCTTGGTGCGGCGGGAAAGAATCTGAAGCACACGGCGGATTTCCTCGTCGCGGCCGATAACCGGGTCGAGCCTGCCGCTGCGGGCCATTTCGTTCAGATTTACGGCATATTTTCCCAAAGCGTCGAAAGTCATTTCCGAAGTCTGCGAATCCACAGTCGAGCCTTTCCTGACTTCCTTAATCGCCTCGGAAAGCTCCTTGTCGGACGCGCCCGCGCCTTTCAGTATGCGGGACGCCTCGACTCCGTCGGCCACCAGACCCAGCAGCAGATGCTCGACGGATGCGAACTTGTCGCCGAACTTCTTGGTAAAGTCCACCGCTTTCTGAATGACGGCCGAAGACTGCTTGGAAAAATAGTTGTCGCCTCCGGAAACCTTCGGCAGGGATTCCACGGCCGCCTGCGCTTCCTTCCGGATGCGGTTCGGGTCGGCACCCACGCGGGTCAGCAGATACGCGCAGAGCGAATCGTCCTTCTCCAGCAGAGCCGAAAGGATATGCACCGGCTCCACGGCCTGATTGCCCGCCGAGGAAGCGACGGAGAAAGCCTGCTGAAGGGCTTCCTGTGCCTTGATGGTAAGCGTGTTTATATTCATAGCCTGTTTCCTGTTATTTCCGTTTACGTATTAACCGTCCGCAAATTGGCTGCCAAGGACGAATCCGGAAGGTTTGTCATACGTGCAGGCGACACGAAGTCAGGAAGGTGACAACCTGTCCGCCGAGCCGGCCCGGCGGCATGGCGCCTTAACGGAAAATAAGTATATTTGTAAATTGTAACGATACCGTTCCGATGGACAAAAGCTATATAGTTTCAGCACGCAAATATAGGCCGGCCGCCTTCGCTTCGGTGGTGGGCCAGAGCCATATAACCTCCACCCTTAAAAACGCCATATCCCGCGGCCAGCTCGCGCACGCCTACCTGTTCTGCGGGCCGCGCGGAGTGGGAAAGACCACTTGCGCCCGCATTTTCGCCAAAGCCATAAACTGCCTCGCTCCCCGCGACAGCGAGGCATGCGGAGAGTGCGAATCGTGCCGCAGCTTCGACGAAGGACGCAGCTTCAATATCCACGAGCTCGACGCCGCCTCCAACAACTCCGTCGACGACATCCGCACCCTTACCGAACAGGTGCGCGTACCGCCCCAGACCGGCCGGTACAGCGTTTACATAATCGACGAGGTGCACATGCTCTCGTCGGCGGCATTCAATGCCTTCCTTAAAACGCTCGAGGAACCGCCCGCCCACGCGGTATTCATACTCGCCACCACGGAAAAGCACAAAATAATCCCCACCATTCTCTCGCGCTGCCAAATCTACGATTTCAACCGCATAAAGGTGGAGGACGCGGTAGGTTACCTGAAAAGCATAGCCGGGCGGGAAGGCATCGCCTGCGACGAGCAGTCGCTGAACCTGATAGCCCGGAAGGCGGACGGCGGAATGAGGGATGCGCTCTCCATGTTCGACAAGGCCGTATCTTTCTGCGGCAACAGTCTGAATTACATGGAAGTGGCCAAGTCGCTGAATATCCTCGACTACGACACGTACTTTTCAGCGACTGACATTATCAAAAGCGGCGACTATAAGGAAGCCTTGCTGTTGTTCGACTCCGTGCTTTCGAGAGGATTTTCCGCACAGACTTTCACATCCGGGCTGGCCGGGCATCTGCGCGACCTGCTGGTAGCGTCCGACGAGTCCACGCGGCCGCTGCTCGAAACCACCGGCGAACTGTCCGAACGGTATGCCGTCCAAAGCAAAGGGTGTACGCCGACCTTTCTTTTCGATGCCCTCGCATTGCTTGCGGACCTCGACGGCGGATTCCGTACGGCCACCGACCAAAGGCTGCATACGGAGCTCGGACTGCTGAAGGTGTGCCGCCTGAACGGCGGCCCCGGCGCTCCGGACTCAGTACCGAAACCGCCCGCTCCGCGGCTGGCTCCGGCAGAAAAGACGCCCCGCACCCCCTCGTCCACATCGGCTCCAGCCGCGGAAAAGACCGCTCCGGAAACCCGGCATACGGCACAAACGGTCCCGCAGTCCGCACCGCCCCCTAAGCCTGCGACCGCCGGCCCGCCTCCTCCTTTCGAGCAGGCCCCGTTCCCGGAAAAAGAACCGCCGGCCGCCCCTGCCGGGATATTCCCGCCCAAATCGCCCGTAGAACTGCAAACCGACCCTACGAGGAAGCACGTAAGCGGCATATCCATAAGCTCCGCCCTCAACGCGGGAGCCGGAGTGTTCCACGAACCGGAACACGAGGAACCTCCCGTAAAAACCGACCCTCACGCCGCAGAAAAAGCGGCGGCCGCGCGCACGAAGTTTCTGGAAATTCTGCGGAGCAAACGTCCGCGGTTCGCTACGGCGTTGGAAAACATGACGGCGGAAGGCAACGTACTGAAAGCGGAAGTTCCCAACGAACTGCTGCGGGAAGACCTGCTGCGCAACCGCAAGGAAGTGCTGGAGCTGCTTGCGGAAACGGCGGGGATAGAAGGGACGATGGACATGGACATAAAAGTAAGCGAAAGCAAAACCGCGGTCAAGCTGATAAAGGTGGAGGACAAGCTCAACTATCTGCTGGCCAAAAATCCGGCGCTTACCCTGCTTCGCAAGGAACTCGACCTCGAACCCGAATAAACATACCATAAAATTTCAGACGATGAATTTTATCGAAGAGCTCCGCTGGCGGGGCATGATACACGACATGATGCCCGGCACGGAGAAAATGTTGGACGAAGGCATGGCCACGGCTTATCTGGGATTCGACCCGACCGCCGACTCGCTGCATATAGGCCATCTGGTTGGGGTAATGATACTCAAACACTTCCAGAGGTGCGGACACAGGCCGGTAGCGGTCATCGGAGGCGCCACCGGAATGATAGGCGACCCTTCGGGCAAGTCGCTGGAGCGCAACCTGCTGGACGAGCCCACCCTGCGCCGCAATCAGGAAGCGATAAGGGAACAGCTCTCCCGACTGATAGACTTCGAGTCCGACGCTCCCAATGCCGCGATAATGGTCAACAACTACGACTGGATGAAGGACTATAAGTTCCTCGACTTTATCCGGGACATAGGAAAGCACCTTACGGTAAACTACATGATGGCAAAGGACTCCGTGAAAAAGCGCTTCAGCGGCGAGGGCGAAGGCATGTCGTTCACCGAATTCACCTACCAGCTGGTTCAGGGTTACGATTTCCTGCACCTTTACCAAACGCTGGGCTGCCGCCTGCAACTCGGAGGCTCCGACCAGTGGGGCAACATCACCACCGGAGCCGAGCTTATCCGCCGCAAGCTCGACGGCGAAGCCTACGGCCTGACATGCCCCCTTATAAAGAAGGCCGACGGAACCAAATTCGGAAAGACCGAAAGCGGCAACGTATGGCTCGACGCGCGCTACACTTCGCCTTACAAATTTTACCAGTTCTGGCTGAACGTAAGCGACGAGGATGCCGAGAGCTACATCCGGATATTCACCCTGCTCGACCGGGAAACCATAGAAGAACTTATCCGCAGACACAGGGAAGCCCCGCACGAACGCCGCCTGCAGAAGGCCCTCGCACGCGAACTGACCTGTATGATTCACGGCGAGGAAAATTACCGCACGGTCGTCGAAGCCTCCGGAATCCTGTTCGGCGGAGCGACCGCCGATGCCCTGCGCCGGCTCGACGAACGTACGCTGTTGCAGGTATTAGAGGGCGTGCCGCAGTACCGAATCCCTCGGCAAACGCTCGAGGACGGCATCGGATTCGTGGAGCTTACGGCAGCCGCATGCGGCATATTCCCCTCCAAGGGCGAAGCCCGCAAGCTGATACAGGGCGGAGGAGTATCGCTCAACAGGGAAAAAGTATCCTCGCCAGACCTTACGGTAACGGACAAGGACTTGATAGCCGGAAAATACCTGCTCGTACAGAAAGGCAAGAAAAACTATTACCTGATAACGGCGGATTAAAAATCGACCGCGGCATGTGGTATTTCGCCGTACTATACACACTCGCACTGACGGCCGTGCAGTTTCTGGCCGGAAGCACCCCGGCTTCGGCTTTCTCGTTTCCGGTGAATGTCGCGCTCGGCGCGGCGTGGCTCTACGGCATGTGGTTCGCATGGCGATATCTGCGCCGCAAGCGGGCGGTCGCGGCGCTGTTTTCCGGCAGGATGAGCATAACGGCCCTCGCGCTGCTCGCCCTGTGCGCGCTCGCGGCCGGACTGTCCCCGCAGACGGGGGCGGAAACTCCGGGCGGACTGTGGCAAAGGCTCGGATTTTACCACATACAGTCTTCGTGGATTCTGCGGGGTATCGCGCTGCTCGTTTCGACCAATCTGACGGGAGTGATTTTCTCCCACCTGAAAAGTCCGCACGCCGGGTTTCTGCTCAGTCATGCGGGACTGTGGCTCGTGCTTGCGGCCGGCCTGTGGGGAGGCCCGGACAGAAAAGACCTGCGCGTGCAGCTTTTTTCCGGCCGTGAAACCGACCGGGGATACGAAGCAATCGGCGGAGCGGCCCTGCTGCCTTTTCCCCTGAAGTTGCTGCGGTTCGACGTGGACAGATATCCGGACGGCTCTCCCAGCGGATTTTCCGCCCGGCTGGAAACCGGAAACGGCAAAACGCTGGAGGCTTCGGTGAACCAACCGGCCCGTTACGAAGGCTGGTCGATATATACGGCGGGCTACGATTCCGCGGGTTCCGGCGAACCCCGTTACTGCATCGTCCAGCTCGTGCGCGACCCGTGGCGGCCGGCGATGCTCGCGGGCATACTGTCGCTGATAGCCGGTGCACTGCTTATGCTCGTACGCGGTCCGGGACGCCCGAAAAAACGAACGGTCGCATGATAGGCTGGAACATATATGCGTATTTCGCCGCCGCTGCGCTGGCCGCACTGGCTGCCGCTTCGGCAACCGTGTTTACATACGCGCGCCGCAGCGTTCCGGGTGCGTTTCTGGGAGCCGCCGCCCTTGTCCTCGGCATATTCATAGTCGGCATGTGGACGTCGCTCGGGCGGCCGCCCCTGCGCACAATGGGCGAAACCCGCCTGTGGTACTCGTTCTTTCTGGTTCTGGCGACCCTGTTCACATACGTCCGCTGGCGTTACCGCTGGATAGTGCCTTTGGGGGCGGCGATGGCCGCGGCGTTCATTATTATAAACATACTGAAGCCGGAAATACACGACCATACCCTTATGCCTGCGCTGCAAAGCCCGTGGTTCGTACCTCACGTAACGGTCTATATGTTTTCCTACGCTCTGCTGGGCTGTTCGTTCATAGCGGCCGCGGCCGGCCTCGTCGCCGGGAAGGACTATTCCGACCTTGCCGACGGCACCGTGTATGCCGGTACGGCATTCTTTACTCTCGGCATGCTGTTCGGCGCCCTGTGGGCATACCGGGCATGGGGTACCTTCTGGAACTGGGACCCTAAGGAAAGCTGGGCGCTGGTTACATGGGGAGGCTACCTGATGTATATCCACCTCCGCCGGACACGAATATCCCACATAAAGGTCGGATATTTGATACTGGTCGTATCTTTTCTATCTTTGCAAATGTGTTGGTGGGGAATAAACTACCTTCCGTCCGCACGCACCAGCGTGCACACCTATACGACAAGCAAGTAATCCGGCGTCTCAGTGAGCCTTTAAATATCCGCGCATATGAAAAAGTGGGCAGTATTCACAGGTATAGTAATCCTTCTCGCCGCGGCGGGAGTCGTCACGTATCATCTGGTAAACCGTCCCCCTTCGCCCGACCTCCCTCTTAACGAACAGGTGGCGAAGATAATGGAAGACGGCGGATGCCTGATGTGTCACAGCGAAAATTCCGAAAAGCCCTTTTATTACGACTATCCCGTTATAGGGCCGAAGCTGAAAAAGCATGTGGAAAACGGGCTGCGTCAGGAAGACCTGAGCGAAGCGTTCGAGGCGCTCGAAACCGGCGCTCCGGTAAGCGAAGCCACGCTGGCCAAAATAGAGCGCGCCGTAACCGACGGCTCTATGCCGATAGCTGCCTACGCCATGGTACACTGGGGGTCGGCAATCAACAAGTCCAAGCGCGACATAGTGCTCGAATGGGTGGCCGCGCACCGCGCCGCCAACTATGCCACCGGACTGGCCGCACCGCAGTTCGCCAACGAGCCGGTGCAGCCCATACCGGACTCGCTGCCGGTGGACATGCGGAAAGTCATTCTCGGGGAGCTGCTCTACCACGACCCGCGCCTGTCGGTGGACAACACCGTTTCCTGCGCCACCTGCCACGACCTCGAAACCGCCGGAGTGGATAACGAGCAGGTGTCCGAGGGAGTGTCCGGCAAGCTGGGCGGAGTGAACGCCCCTACCGTATTCAACGCGGCGTTCAATTTCGTGCAGTTCTGGGACGGCCGGGCCGCAACGCTCGCGGAACAGGCCGCCGGGCCGCCTCTCAACCCGGTGGAAATGGCGTCGCAGTCGTTCGACGACATAATAGCCAAGCTGCAGAAAGACCGCAACTTTACGCGGGCATTTCTCGAAGTGTACCCCGAAGGATATTCCGAAGCCGCCATAACGAACGCGATAGAGGAATTCGAGAAAACGCTTATTACGCCCGACTCTCCGTTCGACCGCTATCTGAAAGGGGATGCTGATGCGATTACGGCAGATGAACTCGCAGGCTACGAACTGTTCAAGAAATACGAATGCGCCACCTGCCATGTCGGGGTAAACCTCGGCGGACAGTCGTACGAATACATGGGCCTCGCGCACAACTATTTCATGTCGCAGGGCCGCGAGCTGACCGAAGAGGATTACGGACGCTGGAAGCAGACGCAACGCGAGCGCGACCGGCATCGCTTCAAGGTTCCCGGACTGCGCAACGTGGCGCTTACGCCTCCGTACTATCACGATGGCAGCCGCGCTACGCTCGAGGAAGCCGTGCGCGATATGGCCCGGTACCAGTTGGGCATGGAGCTTACGCAGGACGAAACCGACAAAATGGTAGCGTTTCTGAATACCCTTACGGGCGAGTATCAGGGCAAACCCCTTACGAACAAAAACCTGTAACGAAACGATTCAGGCGCAACGGCCGGTCAAGATTCGACAAGAAAGCCGCAGGAAAATCCTGCGGCTTTTCATTATGGCAAGTCTGCGCTTAATCCTTCATTTTCGCATAAAGGAATTCCCGGTTCAGGCGTGCGATATGGGCTATCGAGATAGCCTTCGGGCAGGCGGCCTGGCAGGCTGCGGTGTTGGTGCAGTTGCCGAAACCGAGTTGGTCCATTTTGGCCACCATGGCCTTGGCGCGGCGCATACCCTCCACCTTGCCCTGCGGCAACTTGGCGAGCGACGACACGCGGGCGGCCACGAACAGCATGGCCGAGCCGTTCTTGCAGGTAGCCACGCAGGCCCCGCAGCCGATGCAAGCCGCGGCGTCCATGCTTTCCTCCACATCGTCCTTGGGAATGGGAATGGTGTTGGCATCGGGCACTCCGCCGGTATTGACCGAAATGAAGCCGCCGGCCTGAAGTATCTTGTCGAACGCTCCGCGGTCCACCGCCAGGTCCTTTATCACCGGGAAAGCGGCCGAACGCCAAGGCTCGATAACTATGGTATCGCCATCCTTGAACTTGCGCATGTGAAGCTGGCAGGTGGTGATTTCGGTGTCGGGACCGTGGGCATGGCCGTTGATATGCAGCGAGCACATGCCGCAGATACCCTCGCGGCAGTCGTGGTCGAACACCACCGGTTCGCGGCCTTCCTGTATCAGATTGTTGTTGAGGATGTCAAGCATTTCGAGAAACGAGGTATCGGGAGTAATATCCCCGATTTGGTAAGTCTCGAAAGCGCCTTTGGAGCGGGCGTCCTTCTGCCGCCATATTTTCAACGTGAAATTCATCGTATTCGTTTCTTTAAATTTCCAGTATCGTTTGTCCGTCGGAGCCGGCGTCAATCCTTATAGTTACGCTGGGCGACCTTTATGGCCTCGAATTCCAGTTTTTCCTTTATAAGCTCCGGAGTCTTTCCGGGGCCTTCGTACTCCCAAATGGCCACATAGTCGTAATGCTCGTCGTCCCGAAGCGCCTCTCCGTCGCCGGTCTGGTATTCCACCCGGAAATGGCCGCCGCACGACTCGTTGCGCTCCAGAGCGTCGCGGGCCATAAGCTCGCCCAGCTCCAGCTCCTCGGCCAGACGCAGGGCCTTCTCGATTTCCTGATTGAATTCTTCGTTGGTTCCGGGAACCTTCACGTCTTTCCAGAATTCCTCGCGCACCTTCTGAATATCCGTAACAGCCTCTCTGAGCGATTCCGCGGAGCGGGCCATGCCGACCTTCTCCCACATGATATGCCCCAGCTTCTTGTGCAGGTCGTCCACCGTCTGCTTTCCGTTTATCGAGAACAGACGACGGATGCGCTCGCGCACCGATTTTTCCGCATCCGCAAACTCCGGCAGCGAAGTGTCTATCGGCGGCGTCTGAATGTCGTGCGACAGATAGTCGCCTATGGTATAAGGCAGGATAAAGTATCCGTCGGCCAGTCCCTGCATCAGCGCCGAAGCCCCGAGGCGGTTGGCGCCGTGGTCGGAGAAATTGGCCTCGCCTATGGCGTACAGACCCGGAATAGTGGTCATCAGATTGTAGTCCACCCAGATGCCGCCCATGGTATAGTGTACGGCGGGGTATATCATCATCGGTTCGTCGTACGGATTCACGTCGGTGATTTTCTCGTACATCTGGAACAGGTTGCCGTAACGCTGGCGGATAACGTCCTTGCCCAGCCGCTCTATGGCCGACTTGAAGTCGAGGTACACCGCCAGACCGGTTTCGTTCACGCCGAAGCCGGCATCGCATCTTTCCTTGGCGGCACGCGAGGCCACGTCGCGCGGGACGAGGTTTCCGAAGGCCGGATAACGGCGCTCCAGATAGTAATCGCGGTCCTGCTCCGGAATATCCGACGCCTTGATTCGCTTGCTGCGCAGCTTCTCCACGTCCTCCTTCTTCTTGGGAACCCAAATGCGGCCGTCGTTGCGAAGCGATTCGGACATAAGCGTCAGCTTGCTCTGCTGGTCGCCGTGAACCGGAATGCAGGTCGGGTGAATCTGAGTGAAGCAGGGATTGGCGAAAGCCGCGCCCTTTTTATAGCACCTCCACGCGGCCGCGCCGTTGGAGTTCATGGCATTGGTCGAAAGGAAAAATACATTGCCGTAACCTCCCGTGGCGAGTACGACGGCATGAGCGCCGAAACGTTCCAGCTCGCCGGTTATAAGGTTGCGGGCAATGATTCCGCGAGCCTTGCCGTCGACTGTTACAAGTTCCAGCATCTCGTGGCGCGGGTAGCTTTTGACCGTGCCCTTGGCTATCTGCCTGTTGAGCGACGCATATGCGCCCAAAAGGAGTTGCTGACCGGTCTGGCCGCGTGCATAGAACGTACGGGACACCTGAGCGCCGCCGAAGGAACGGTTGTCCAGCAGGCCGCCGTAATCGCGGGCAAAGGGCACGCCCTGCGCTACGCACTGGTCGATGATGTTGTTGGAAACTTCCGCCAAACGGTAAACATTGGCTTCGCGGGCGCGATAGTCGCCGCCCTTGACGGTATCTACGAACAGGCGGAAAACCGAGTCGTTGTCGTTCTGGTAGTTCTTGGCAGCATTGATACCGCCCTGCGCCGCTATGGAATGGGCGCGGCGCGGAGAATCGGAAATACAGAAAACCTTTACGTTGTAACCCAGCTCGCCGAGCGATGCGGCGGCCGAAGCGCCGCCGAGGCCGGTTCCGAGTACTATTATATCGAGTTTGCGCTTGTTGGCGGGGCTTACCACTTTAATTTCGGCCTTATGCTTGCTCCACTTTCCGGCCAGCGGTCCGGAAGGTATCTTGGCATCTATCTTTATCATATCGTTATGTATTTGATTCGGTTGAAAACATGCGTACGCCGCAAGGCGACGGCTTCCGGACTGCGTCAGAGGGTTTTCAGGTAAATGACCACGACGACGGCGGCAAAGCCGAGCATCAGCAAAGTAGTCAGCACGTAAGCCAGACGTTTGAGGCGTACCTCCCATACTTTGCTGTCGAACCCTACGGTATGCATCATGCTCCACATTCCGTGCGTAAGGTGGAACCACAAGGCAGCGAACCATACCAGATATATTACAACATAAACCGGATGGGAGAACGTGTAATAAACCAGAGCCGCTCCGTCGGCCGCTCCGAATCCGAACGAGTTGACCTCCTGCCCTGCGATTTCGGCCCACTGCATGTTGTACCAGAAATTGTAAAGGTGGAGAAGCAGCCCGAGAATCACGATTGTTCCCAGCACGAACATGTTTTTCGACGCCCACGACACTCCTTCCTCGCGTGCCGTTTCGGCATAGCGGATTCGCCCGCGCGCCTTAAGGTTCCGCAGAGTGAGGATAATGGAGTAAAGGAAGTGGAGCACTACCGCGGCGGCCAGTATCATGGTTCCGACCAGCGCATACCAGTTGGCCCCTAAGAAGTAGCAGACCATGTCGTAGGCTTCGGGGGAAATGATTACCACAAGGTTCATAGCCATGTGGAAAAAGAGAAACAGCACGAGAAAAGCTCCCGTGATGCTCATAATCAGCTTGCGGCCGATTGAAGAGGTAAACACATTGCCCATAGGTTCTTAAAGTTTGAAATTCGTCTTGAGATTCACGTCCCGCCAGTCGGGTTAGAGCGCCCCAAAGTTACCCCATTGTTTCCGAAATAACAATCTTTCGCTAACAATATTTAGGTATGCAGCCCGGCCGCCGTAGCCGTTCCGGAACAGCTTACGGGCTGCGATTCATGCCTACAAAGAATTGACCCCAATATACCTGTTCCGAGTTATGGGTATCGACAGTCCGCAGTACAGGTTCATCGCCTTCTGCCGCACCGGAATCATTTGCGGTGAGTACTTGGTAGTCAGGAAGTCCGAACCCACGTAAAAGTTTATCCACTTCGGATGGAAACACAGCACCACGCCGAACACGTTCCGGGCGCTCTTCTCGGAGTCGAGCGTATAGCTCAACGCTCCGGAAAGCCAGTCGAACAGCCGGAGGGTAGCCGACAGCGTGAACTGGTTGCGGTTGTTGAACTCCCGGTTTTCCAGCGCCCAGAGTGCTCCGAGGGAAAAGAAATCCCGGACCACCGGCCACTCGGCGCCCACTACGAACGTGGATACCAGCCGGGAATCGGTCTTGCGCGGCTCCTGACGGGTAAACCGGGTGAAATCCTCGAAATCGTCCACCGTGGAAGCTCCCTTGTCCACTCCGTCCACTATGTCGAAGCCGCCGAACGAATAGCTGCCTTCGGAAACTCCGCGGGTAGTGCTGCCTTCCGACCAGCGAATCATGCCCAGGTCCAGCACGGAAGCCGACACCTTGACATAACCCAAAATATCCCACTCCACGCCGAAATCGAATGCGAATCCGGAACCGGCCAGCCCCTTGAACTTCATACGGTCGAAATCGAGGTCTATGTACTCCTTTCCGCCGTCGCTCTTGTCACGGAATTCGGTTCCCTTCGACATGATTTCCATGCTGCCCGTTGCCTGTATCTCCCAACTCTCGTCGCTGAATTTCAGGTCGAGGCGGTCGTAGTTCATGCTTACGCGGCCCAAGCCTCCCAGATACTTGGCCTTGGCTCCCACCGTAACCCACTTGCCTACCTTGTAGGACCAGCCCAGCGCGGCTTCGGCATACAGCCCGGCGGAAAGCGACAGACCCGAAAGGTCGTACGTTCCGCCCTCGGATCCGGAGCCCAGTTTCATAAATTCGAACAGTTGCTTGGGCAGTCCCGCTTCGGACGTAAGACGCAGGTTGACGTCCAGAGAAAAGAACGAACGTCCGGAAAAGAATCCGGCTCCGAGTACGCTCGTACGGGCACCGACGGCAAGGGTATTCATGCCGTTCAACGTGGACAGGAACGCGTCCGCCGACACCGACTTGTCGAGGAACGAAACCAACGCGCCGTCTTTCGGATAAAACAGGTTGTTGAGTTGCAGCGCATTGGATGCATAGTTGACATTGGCCATGCCGATTACCGGAATCTTCACGTATCCCCTTTCGGGACGGAGCGCGGGATTGACTTCCGTACGCAGCACGGAACCGGTCATAAAATACGAAGTCCCGAACTGCTGGCCCGACGCGGAGCCGGCAAGCGCAAAGACCGAAAACACCGACAGTATATACGATTTCTTCATTTTTTCCGAAAGGTTAGAGCTTTATGCCGCCCGATTTGTAAAGGGTAAAACGAAATACTATGCGGCTGTCCGAATACAGCGTCGCATCGTCCGAGTCCGTACGGTCGAACCGTATGGCTATGCGGTCGGAATCCGAAACCGATTTCAGGTCGTCGGCCGTAACCGTGAATTCGGAGCGCACGGTCGTCGTCGAACCGGGCGTACCGGCCGTAACGTGGCAACGGTCGGCCGCCGTCGCGCCGAGTTCCAACCCGACGTCGCCGGACGCCGAAACGAAAGCTATCACCAGATTGCAGTCGAGGTCGACTGCGTTTTCTATTTCGGCTATTATCCTAATTTCTCCATCCGCGGACAAAGCGTTTACGAGGTCTCCGTCTATCGTCGCGCCCAAGTCGTATTCCACTTCCATGCGCGCATCTATCATCTTTCCCGGCACGGTCACGGGATTGTTCTCGAATTCCTCCCTCGGAATATCCAGCCGCGCAAGTATGTCGTCTATCGGGAGCAGGTGGTCTATGCCCGTTTCGACTCTGCCGAGAGGCGCTGTAAATTCGTCCCCGAACACTTCGCCGTCGGGGTCGTAACGGTTCAGGTCGTAATCGCGCTCTACCTTGATGCACGAGCACAGGACGCCCGCACACATTAACATGGCGGCAGGGACTCCAAAATACGGTTTCATTCTATTTTTCAGTTGATGTTTTTAAATCTGGCAAGTACGTCTATATCCGTCAGTTCCTTCGAGAGCATGTTGATGGTTTTTTCGGGCACGCGCATCAGGTCGAGAAGCATCAGCGCATCCAGCCCGTCGCAGAAATCGTGGTCCACGTTGAATCCGAGAACATGGCTGTTGAGCTGAAGATATTTCCGCATAAGCACCGGAATGCCGCGTTCGTCCTGCTCGATGTCGCTCACTATCCTGTTTATAAGGTCTATGGATTCCACGTCGCGTATAAGGGAGGAATCTATCGGGACATCGATGCCTTTGAGCCCGGTCACCGGTCTGACGAACCGGGAAAGTTCCGCGTCCGCATAATGCTCCCCGAGATAGGCGGCTATAATGGTTTTGGAAATCCGGCTGTATTCGCCGGAAACGGTCACGGGGCCCAGCAGGTAGCGGTACTGCCGGTTCCTGAGCAGCACGTACAGGATGCCTTTCCACAGCAGCATAAGCGGAGCGGCTTTCCGCTGATAATCCCTGGTCACGAAAGACCGGCCGAGCTCGACCGTTTTTTCCAGTATCGGAATCATCCGGGGGTCGTAACGGAAAAGACCGTCGGTATAAAACCCGTGCAGGCCGTAGCGGGGCACTATTTCATCCCCGAAACCGAGCCGGTAAGCTCCCACAAGGCATTCGGTCGAGCCGTCCCATACGAACAACTGATGATAATATGTATCGAACTGGTCGGTATCCACTTCCTTCATGGTTCCCTCTCCGGCCTCCCGGAAAGTGATTTCCCGCATCCGTCCTATTTCGCGCATCAGCGAGGGGATACTCGCCGGATGCACGCAGAAAACTTCGAAACTTCCGTAATCGAACAGCCGCATACCCTTGCTGCGCAGCTCTTCCAGCTCGTCGCGCAGCGCCTCCAGCGGAGGCCGGGACACTATGTCGCACGTGTCCTGAGCGGAGTGCGGGCCGGAAACGGACTTTCGGCTGCGGCTTCCCCTGAGATAATCCACCGAAGCGCGCAGGTAGTCCCCATAGGTTTCCGAAGAGCGGAGCGCCTCCAGCCGACATGGCGAAATCGCCGAACCTACGGCGACGGTCACGGTCTTGCCTTTCTTGTTGAAAAGCTCGTGCGGCAGCAGAGCCGTTCGCAACATGGGATGTATCTTTCCGGCAAGGCGGAACAAAAGGCTGTTGCGGCTATCTATATACACAGGCAATACCGGCACGTTCGCCCTTCTTATGAACCTGACTACCGCCGGGTCCCACGGCTTGTCGGCGACGTTTTTGAAACCGCGCCGCCACGTAGCCACCTCTCCGGCCGGAAAAAGGCCCAATACCCCGCCCGACCTCAGATGCTCCAGAGAAGCTCTCACCCCCTTCACGTTCATGTCCCGCTGCGGGCCGTCGAACGGGTCGACCGGAATGCAGTAACGCCTGAGCGGTTCTATACGGTCGAGCAGGAAGTTGCCCATGAACCGCACGTCGGGTCTGATTTTTGATAATGCGTCTATAAGCACGATACCGTCCATGCCGCCGGTGGGATGATTGGAAACCACTATAAGGGCTCCGCTCCACGGAATATTGGAAAGGTCTTTCGCATCTATACGGTAGGAAATGTCCATAGCCTCCAGAAGCCGTCCCGCATACCCTTCCTCGAAGGAATAGGTGCGGTCGTATATGCGATTGGCCCTGTTCAGCCCCAGAAAGCTCATAAGCCCGCGTGCCAACAATCTGTGCAGGCGGCCTTTACGGCCGGACATCAAATCTTCTTCCGAGACTATGCGTCTTCCTCCCATTGCATACGGTCTATCCGGCAAAAGTACAATATTTTTAGGCACGGAGGCGTTTAAATATGTTATTTTTGTACCCGTATGACAGACCGGGAAGAAAGGGAACTCAACAGACTTAAAGGACAGGCCAGGCTGCTTCCCGAAGCGCCGGGCGTGTACCGTTTTCTGAACCGCGACGGTACGGTAATATATGTAGGCAAGGCAAAGAATCTTCGCAGAAGGGTGTCGTCGTATTTCCTCAGCCGTCATGACCATACCAACAAGGTCAGGCTGATGGTGCGCCAGATAAACGACATAGAGTACATAGAGGTGGAAACCGAGCAGGACGCCTTCCTGCTGGAAAACTCGATGATAAAAAGCCTGCAGCCCCGCTACAATATCCTGCTCAAGGACGACAAGACGTATCCGTGGATAGTCGTCACCAACGAACATTTCCCTCAAGTGATTTCGACCCGGCGCGTGATAAGGGACGGTTCGTCGTACTACGGCCCCTATTCGTCCGTAACGTTACAGCGCAGCATGCTCGAGTTCATACACGGCATCTACCAGATTCGCACCTGCCGCCTGAACCTGTCGCCTGAAGCCATCTCCCGGGGAAAGTATTCCGTTTGCCTTCAGTACCATATAGGCAACTGCAAAGGCCCCTGCGCCGGAAAGCAGACCGAAGAAGATTACGACCGCACCGTGGAACTCGTAAAGAAAATACTGAAAGGCGACTTGCGGCCTACCAAGGCGTGGCTCGAGGAGCAGATGCTCAAGGCCGCGGCCGAAATGAACTTCGAGTTAGCGGCATCCTACAAGAGCCGGCTGTCGCTGCTGGACACTTATGCGGCCAAATCGGTATTGGTAAGCTCCACCCTTCACGACCTCGACGTGTTCTCGCTGTACATGGACGAGGACACGGCTTACTGCAATTTCGTGCGCGTAGTCGCCGGCTCGGTGGTGAACAGTTTCACCATAGAGCTTTCCACAGGAATAGACCCAGCTCCGGAATCCGTACTCGGAGCGGCCGTAGTGCAGGTGGAGTCCCTGTTGCCCGGCGGTCTGGCAAAGGAAATAGTGGTTCCTTTCCGACCCGACATGCCGAAACGGGACGACCTGCGCTTTACCGTGCCTTCGCGCGGCGACAAGCTAAAGCTGTTGGAATTCTCCCAGCGGAATACCCGCATATACCGGCTGGAAAAACTCAAGAACCTCGAAATACGGAATCCGGAAAAACATACCGAGCGCCTTATGAACGCCATGCAGAAAGAGCTTCACATGGACGTACAGCCCAGACATATAGAATGTTTCGACAACTCCAACTTCCAAGGCAGTTATCCGGTGGCTTCGTGCGTGGTGTTCCGGGACGGACGGCCTTCGAAAAGGGAGTACCGGCATTTCAATGTCAAAACCGTCGAAGGCATAGACGACTTCGCTTCCATGCGGGAAATCATAGGACGCCGCTATTCGCGCCTGCTGGCCGAAGGAGGCGAGCTGCCCGACCTTATAGTGGTGGACGGAGGAAAGGGACAGTTGAGCGCCGCCTACGGAGTGCTTTCGGAGCTGGGGCTTCAGGACAGAATAAAAATAGTGGGACTGGCCAAGCGGATAGAGGAGATTTACTTTCCGGGCGACCCGAATCCGTACTATCTCGACCGCACCGGCGAGCCGCTGAAAGTAATGATGAATATACGGAACGAGGCGCACCGCTTCGGCATCACGTTCCACCGCGACAAACGCTCGGCCGACTTCATACGAACCGAGCTGCTGGCCATACCGGGCATAGGAAAAACCACTGCCGACGCCCTGTTGCGACGGTTCAAAAGCGTAAAAGCGGTCAAGGAGGCTACATACGAGCAGATTGCCGCAGCCGTCGGAAAAGCCCGCGCCCGAATCGTGTTCAGCCACTACCATCCCGGAGAAGGAGCCCCCGGCAACGACATGGAACCGGCGGAAGAAACCGACAATTCCTGACAAACGGTTCCGCAGGTCGGACTTTTGAATTATTTTTGCAGCGAAGCGGCTGTAAGGCAGCCGGAAACCGATAACAGAATATTAAAAAGAAGAAACCCGGTGAATGCAGAAAAGATAAAATGCCTTATAATAGGCAGCGGCCCCGCAGGTTACACGGCGGCCATTTACGCCTCGCGCGCGAATCTCAGTCCGGTAATATATCAGGGAATAGAGCCCGGCGGCCAGCTCACCACCACCACCGATGTGGAGAACTTTCCCGGCTATCCGCAGGGCGTGTCGGGCAGCCAGATGATGGAGGATTTCAGGTTGCAGGCGCTTCGCTTCGGAACGGAAATCCGCACGGGCACAATCAGCTCGGTCGACCTGTCCGAACGGCCTTTCACGGTGGTGGTGGACGGACAGAAAGCGATAGAGGCCGAAAGCCTGATAATCGCTACCGGAGCCACGGCCAAATATCTGGGATTGCCGTCCGAACTGAAATACAGGGGAGCCGGCGTAAGCGCCTGCGCCACCTGCGACGGATTCTTCTACCGGCGGCAGGACGTGGCGGTAGTGGGAGGCGGCGATACGGCGTGCGAGGAGGCCTCGTATCTCGCATCCCTGTGCCGCAAGGTGTACATGATAGTACGCAAGGACTATCTGCGGGCATCCAAGGCCATGCAGAAAAGAGTGCTCGAAAATCCCAAAATCGAGGTGCTTTTCGGACACGTCACCGAGGAAATACTCGGCGACGGAGAGGCCGTGACCGGAGCCGTACTGCGCGGACCCGGCGACACCAAACGCACCATAGACATTTCCGGCTTTTTCCTCGCCATAGGGCATCACCCGAATACGGAGCTGTTCAGAGGCCAGCTCGAACTGAACGAGGAAGGATACGTCAAGACCGTTCCGGGAACGTCGCTTACGAGCGTAGAGGGAGTGTTCGCCGCCGGCGACGTACAGAATCCCCACTACCGGCAGGCCGTTACCGCAGCCGGAAGCGGCTGCATAGCGGCTCTCGACTGCGAAAGATTCCTGCTCGAACAATGACCCCGGTCGGCCGGATACTCGGTATCGGCAGCCCGGCGGAGTTCGAGCAAACCGCTCTCGAAATTTTCCGGCTTCAGGCCGCCGCATGCGAACCGTACCGGGAATATCTCGACCTGATAGGGGTAAAACCGGAAGACGTAAGGAGCGCCTGCGAAATACCGCATCTTCCGATAGAGTTGTTCAAAAGCCGACGCGTTTACTGCGGGAAAAACGCTCCGGAAAAAGTATTCACCAGCAGCACCACTTCGGGAGGCGAGCCGTCGAAACACTGCATGGAAAGCCTCGCGTGGTATCGCAGCTTCTTCCGGGCATCGTTCCGGCATTTCTACGGCGAGCCGGAAAGCTATGCTTTCTACGCCCTTTTGCCGTGTTATCTGGAAAGGGGAGGGTCGTCGCTCGTCTTTATGGCCGACGACTTTATCCGTTCCGGCGGAGGAGGCTTTTTCCTCGACGACTGCGAAGGGCTTGTAAGAAAGCTCGCGGCGGAGAAAAAACCCGCGATACTGCTCGGAGTAAGCTATGCCCTGTGGGACCTCGCGGAACGGTACGCCCCCGACCTGCACGGCGTTACGGTAATGGAAACCGGCGGAATGAAGGGCCGCCGGGAAGAATTGCCCCGGGAACGGTTCCACAAACTGCTGTGCGACGCTTTCCGGACGGAACGCATACATTCCGAATACGGCATGGCGGAACTCACCTCTCAGGCGTATTCGACCGGATACGGCCTCTTCGGAGCTCCGCCTTGGATGCGCATAACCGTCCGCGACGTGAACGACCCGTTCACCCTGCTGCCGGAGGGACATAGGGGCGGCATAAACATAACCGACCTCGGCAATCTTCATTCGTGCGCCTTTATTCAGACGCAGGATTTGGGTTGCATCATGCCCGGCGGAGGCTTCCGTATTCTGGGCCGCATAGAGGGCAGCGAAACGAGAGGGTGCAACCTGCTCGTACAGTGAAAAACATGCCGCGCGGCTTTGCTGCCGGAACAGCCGGCCCCCGCAACGGTCTTACGAAAAGTGCTTTACATCGACCCACGGAGCGCATATGGATTCGGACATCTCGGTAGTTATCCCGCTCTACAACAAGGAGGCGGAAATAGAGGCGGCACTGCGCTCGGTGCTGTCGCAGACCGTGCAGCCCGCGGAAATCATCGTCATCGACGACGGCTCCACGGACGCAGGCGCGGAAAAGGTGGCTTCTTTCAACTCTGCTCTTATAAGGCTCGTAAGGCAGCCGAACGCGGGGGTAGCGGCGGCACGGAACCGCGGCGCGGCATTGGCGCGGGGAGAGTACATAGCCTTTCTGGACGGCGACGATTGCTGGAAACCGGGATATCTGGAAAAAATAAAGGCGCTTGCGGACGCCTGCCCCGGATGCGGAGCATACTGCACCGCTTTCGAGATAGTCAGCGGAAGCCGCACTTGCCCCAACCGTTCGCCCCGCCGGGAAGGCATAATCGAGGACTTTTTCCGCACGGCCATGCGCGGCTACATTTGCCAGCCGTCGGCGACCGTGATTCCGGCCCGCGTATTCCGGGAAACGGGCGGATTCCCGGAAGGGATGAAACTCGGCGAAGACCTGTATCTGTGGATAAAGATAGCCTCGCGCTACCCGGTATGCTTTTCTCCGGAGCCGCTGGTACGTTACAGCCGCACCGCCTCCAACCGTTCCGTTTCCGTTTACACGCCCGAAAAAACCGCCTTTTCCTTCGAAGACCTCTACCGGGAGGGCGAAACGGACCGCAACGAGTATCTGGCCCGCTGCGCGCTCGGCAAGGCGGTAACGCTGACGGTTAAGGGGGACACGGCTTACGGACGAAGGGCGGAAAGCTTTTTCGGATATACCCGCCTGAACCGCAGGATGCTCGTACGGTTGAAAATACTCAACCGGCTGCCCGTACGATTGCGCGGACTCCTGAACGGCCTTTACGACCGCCTTGCATGGGCCGTTGCGAGGAAAGGATTGTAGAACTGCCTATTCGGAAGGTGCGGGGTCGGGGCATCCCTCTTTTCCGAAAAACTCGGCCACCGACTTTTTATAATGCTCCACCGTTTCCTCCATCGAAACGAACGACTTGCCTCCGGCGGCATTCCTGTGGCCCCCTCCACCGAAATAACGCCCGGCGAATACGTTGACGTCCACCGCGTCCCCCCGGGAACGCAACGACACCCGAATGAACTTGCGGGTCTGAAGGAACATGGCCGACATCTTCACGCCGCGTATGGTAAGCGGATAGTTGACGAAACCCTCGCTGTCGCCGAGCTGGAAGCCGAAACGCCGAAGCTCGCTTTCCTTCAAGGCGATATAGGCCACCCGGCCTTCGTCTATAAGGGTCATCTTGTTGCACAGGGCGTATCCCAGCAGGCGCACCCGGCCCTCGGTATAGGAATTGTAAACCTGTGCGTTTATATACGGTATGTCTATCCCCTTTTCGAGCATCGCAGCCACCGCCCTGTAAAGGTCCGGGGTGAGGTAGGAAAACGAAAAGTTTCCGGTATCGGTCATTATGCCCGTGTAAAGGCACTCTGCCGACTCCCTGTCGAGGGCTTCCGGGCCCGCCAAGCTCTGGGCGAGCCGATAGACTATGTATGAAGTGGAGCACGAAAGGGGGTCCGAAAACATTATGTCGTACTCGGCCGGAGGATTCAGGTGATGGTCGATAAGTATCCTGCGCGCCGTCGTGTTCGCCTCTATTATATCCGACAGAGCTTCCAGCCGGGAAATCTGATTGAAGTCGAGGCAGAATATGACTTCCGCCTGCGATACGGCGTCCGCCGCCTCCTGCGGCTTTTCCTTGAACACCAGCATGTCGGATATGCCGGGCATCCAGTCCAGAAAGTAAGGCCAGCGGTTCGGAAGCACGCACAGCGGACAGTGACCCATTTCCCGGAGCAACTGAGCCCACGCGAGGGAAGACCCCACCGCATCGCCGTCCGGATTGGTGTGGGACACTATGGCGACGCGCTTGCATCCTCCCGCAAGGAGGGCTTTAAGCTCCTCTGTTTCGCTCCCGAAATGCTCCATGCCCTAATCGTTTGGTTTACGAAGTTAAGGATTTTCGCCGTAATAAAAAAACTCCCCTATTCGACCTGCGCGACATCGCCGTAAAGCGGCAGTGCTTCGGCCACTACGAAAGTACTGCCGCCGATGAAAACCATATCCTCCGTCCCGGCCATTCGCCGCACCCTCGCCACCGCGTCCGCCACGCACGGCACCGTTTCACCTCTCAATCCGTATGCCGCGGCCCGCGCCGTCAGGAACGAAGCGTCCAAAGCCCTCTCCATGGCGGCTTGGGTGAATACATAGTAAGCCTCCCGCGGCAGCAAAGGCAGTATCGCGTCCATGTCCTTTTCCCTGACGGCTCCGAAAACGACGTACAGATTATCGTATGCACAGTCACGGAGTTGGGCGGCCACTTCCTTCAGGCCATGCGCATTATGGCCGGTGTCGCACACGGTGAAAGGAGCGCGGGAAAGCACCTGCCACCGCCCCATAAGCCCCGTGGAACGCACCACGGCACGGCAGCCCTCCGCCAGCGCACGGCGGCTTATGCTCAGCGGAGAGGAACGCCTGAGTTCTTCAACGGCGCACCTTACGGTCAGAATATTCTTTTTCTGATACGCGCCGGGAAGGTCGAGCTCCAGGACTTCCTCGACACCGCTTTCGGTATTCATGACCGAAAACCTCGTCCCGTCCCCCTCCGGCTCGCACGCCGTACACTCGTAAACCCTGTCCGCGAACCGGACCGACGCCCCGCACTCGCTGGCCGCGCGGATAAACACCGGAACCGCCAGAGAATCGCTCTCTCCCACCACGGCGGGCACTCCGGGCTTTATAATCCCGGCTTTCTCGAAAGCTATCGACGGAATGTCATGGCCGAGATATTCCGTATGTTCCAGCCCGATATTGGTTATGACGCTCAGGCACGGCATTATTATGTTCGTAGCGTCCAGCCTGCCTCCGAGGCCGGTTTCTATAACGGCCACTTCCACGCCTTCGTCCGAGAAATATTTGAAAGCGAGAGCGGTGGTCATCTCGAAAAAGGACAGTCCGAGCGCCGTCATTTCGTCCCTGTGCCCGTCCACGAAATCCACTACTGCCCGCTCGGAAATCATCCGTCCGTCGACCCGCATACGCTCCCGAAAGTCGAGCAGGTGAGGCGACGTGTAAAGGCCCGTCCTGTAACCGGCGGACTGAAGCACCGAGGCGAGGGCGTGCGCTACCGAGCCCTTGCCGTTGGTCCCGGCCACATGTATAGTGTGATAGTCCTTATGCGGGTCGCCGAGCGAACGGCAGAAAGACTCGACGCGGCCGAGGCCCGGCTTGTAAGCCTCGCCTCCCTGCCGTTGATAGCACGGAAAAGAATTGAACAGAAATTCCAGAGTCCGGGAGTAGTCCATTACGAAAGCGTATAAAAGATTCAGTCCACAAGATGAGAACGCCGGCGGTAACGGTAAGCCACATAGTAAAGTACGCTCAGCACGAACACATATCCGCAGATACGCCCTACATAGTCGCCGTACCGCGCGTAGAACGTAAGCTCCGTTCCGAGAGCGATGCTCCGCGTAGCCGCGCCCCGCACGTCCCAACCGAGGGTTTCCACCGCATCCCCGCGGGGAGAAATAAACCCGGAAATGCCGGTGTTGGCGCTGCGGGCTATCCATCGGCGCGTTTCGACCGCCCGAAGGCGGGAATAGGAAAAATGCTGTCTGTAACCCGGAGTGTCGCCCCACCAGCCGTCGTTGGTAATGACCGCGATGAACCCCGCGCCCAAACGTACGAACTCCGAGAAATACTCTCCGTAAACCGATTCGTAGCATATGGGAACTCCCGCCGATACGGTTTCCTCCGACAAGGGGTACGTAAAAACCGACCTGCGGTCGTCGGAGCCCAGACCGCCCGTGGTACCTCCCAAATCCACCGCAAGATTTTCCAAAGGCTTGAAAAAACGGGCATAAGGTATTTTTTCGACGCCTACGACCAGTTTCGATTTGTGATAAATATCGACCGTGCCCGAAGTGTCGATACCGAGCGCGGAGTTGTAAACGTCGTAAAGGTATCCGGCCGGATGGCTGCGCGCCGTCTCCGATGCGGCTTCCGCCGACGCATACTTCCGGAAAGTTTCGGCCCCGACTATAATCTTCGCGCCGGGGTAATTCTCCGCAAGGAACCGGCGGAAAGCCCGGACGGTCGGATTGGCGGAAATGTTCTCCTCCCACATGCCGCTGTGAAGGGCGGTTTCGGGCATGACTATGAAATCGACTCCGGCGGGGGCGGCGGAAGCTGCGGCCAACAGTACGCTGTCCTGCGCCCGCTGCGACATCACGAATTTTTCCTCGTAGGGGTCTATGTTCGGCTGCACGACCGTAACCAATACCTCCGGACCCTCCGAAGGCCTGTAAGCCGCATAGATAATTCCCGAAACCAGCAGCGGTACGCATACGGCCGAAACCGCCGCGGCGACCGCCGCCCGCCCCCGCGTGCGCAGCGCTTCGTAAATCAACACATTGCACGACAGTATCCACAGGCTGCCTCCGAAAACTCCAGTGTATTCGTACCACTGTACGGCCCACGAGTCGCGGGCGAAGCCGTTGCCGAGAGTCAGCCACGGAAAGGAAATTTCCGCACCCGTATAAAACCATTCCGCGGCGGCCCACCCGCACACGAGTATAGTGTATGCCAAAGCGCGGCCCGCACGGAAACGGACATAGTGGAACAGCATGAAAACTCCGCCGAACAACAGCACTCCGATTACCACGGCCGCCACGGTCCCTATCGGAGCCGCATACCAAATCCACCACAAATCCGCCGCATGCCACAGCGCTATCGTCAGCGCCGTCCAACCGGCGACACGGCGGAACGAGCGCCGCGAACCGTCGCCCGCGCCGCTTATCGCCAGCAGCGGAACCAGACCGGCCAAAAGCGGCAGTCCGGTAAAGCCCAACCATGCCGAAGACAGGAGCAGGGCGCTCAGAAGCGACAACGACGGTTTGTTACGCATTTTGCGGGTCCATAGCCCGGCAAAGATAGATTATATTTACTATTTTTGCGCTTTACCACCCGATTGGCAATTCCGGATTATGTGGTTCGAACTGTATCTGAGAGGCATTCTGATAGGGCTGACGGCTTCCATACCGCTCGGCCCGGTAGGAGTGCTGTGCATTCAGCGGACATTGAGCAAGAACCACAAATCGGGATTCCTGTCGGGTCTCGGCGCAGCTACCGCCGACACCTTTTACGCTACCGTCGCCTTCTTCTCCCTGACGATAGTCCTCGGTTTCATAGAGAGCCACATGGCTCTGCTGAAGGGCATCGGAGGCCTGTGCATAATGATAGTGGGAGCGCATATATTCTTCAGCAATCCCATAGTGCAGATAAGGCGGAACCGGGCGGGCCGCAGCAACCTGTGGCAGGACTATCTGTCGGTGTTCCTGCTTACGATAGCCAATCCGGCCTTCATACTGGTATTCGTGGCCCTGTTCGCCGCGTTCGGCCTGAGCGTGGACGTCGTAGGCAATCTCAACGGCTCCACCATGATAGTCGGAGTATTCACCGGCTGTTCGGCATGGTGGTTCCTGCTGACGTTCGTGGTAAACCTGTTCCGGAAAAAGATAAGGCCGCGGCACCTGCTTTGGATGAACCGTATATCCGGTACGCTGATAGCCATACTCGGCGCGGTAGCCATTCTGTCCATGGTCGTAAATTTCCAACCGAATGCAGTGTTTCCCTGACAGAAAGATAGTGGTAGCCGTCGACGGCTTCTCGTCGTGTGGCAAAAGCACGTTCGCCAAGGCCATAGCAGCCGAACTCGGCTACGTATTCGTAGATACGGGAGCCATGTACCGGGCGGTGGCACTCTACGCTCTCGAACACGGCGCCATGAACGGAGGCGTGCTCGACACGGACAAACTCGTAGGGCTGCTGGACGACGTATCCATCGGCTTCCGGTTCAATCCGGCACGGGGAGCAAGCGACGTGTACGTAAACGGCCGCCGGGAGGAAAGCCGGATTCGCAGCATAACCGTAAGCAATTACGTAAGCGCCGTAAGCGGCGTGCCGGAAGTGCGCCGGAAACTCGTAGCCATGCAGCAGGCCATGGGAAGGGACAAGGGAATAGTCATGGACGGCCGGGACATCGGCACGGTGGTGTTCCCCGACGCGGAGCTGAAAATATTCATGACGGCGGACCCGGAGGTACGTATCCGCAGACGCTACGACGAGCTGACCGCGAAAGGCGAGCCGGTGAATATGGATGAAGTGCGCAAAAACATATCCGAACGCGACAGGGCCGACCTGACCCGGGCCGTCGGCCCTCTCAGGCAGGCGGAAGACGCCGTAGTTCTGGACAACAGCCGCATGACGGTAACTCAGCAAATGGAATGGTTTCGCCGGCTGATGGACGAAAAGTTCTGCCGCGGGTAAACCGGAATACCGAAGTATGAAGGTAGAAATAGACAAAGACTCCGGATTCTGCCAGGGAGTCGTGGAAGCTATACGCAAGGCGGAAAACTCGCTTGCCGGCGGCGGTACGGTCTATTCCCTCGGCGACATAGTGCACAATCTGCCGGAAGTACGGCGGCTCGAAGCTCTCGGACTGCGGACAGTAAGCCACTCCGACCTGCCGCGACTGTCGGGCCGCAGGCTGCTGATACGCGCCCACGGGGAGCCTCCCTCGACATTCCGGAAGGCGCGCGAATTGGGCATAGAGGTCATAGACGCCACCTGTTCGGTGGTCGCTGGCATACAGCGCCTCGTACGCCATGCCGACGAACAGATGCAGCGGTGCGGGGGGCAGGTGGTCATACTGGGGAAAAAAGGACATGCCGAAGTCACCGGACTCGTAGGACAGACCGAAGGCCGGGCCTTAGTGGTGGAAGGCACAGACGACCTCGGAGGAATAGATTTCGCACGGCCGGTGTTCTTTCTGTCGCAGACGACCCAGAGTCGGCGGCTTTTCGGCAAAATGGCGGCCGAGATTTCCTCGCGCGCCGCGGACCCGGGCACGGTCACGGTTCGTGACACCATCTGCCGACGCGTGGCGTCGCGGGAGGAAGGGTTGGCGAGTTTCGCCGAAAGATTCGACGCGGTGGTGTTCGTATGCGGCCGCAAAAGCTCCAACGGCAGGGTGCTGTCCGCCGTGTGCCGTACCGCCAACATGAAATGCTACAACGTGGAAGGACCGGAAGAGCTTCGCCGGGAATGGCTCGTAGGGTGCAGGTCGGTGGGAGTATGCGGAGCCACCTCTACGCCGCAGTGGCTTATGGAAAGCGTGCGCGATAAAATAATCGCCCTGTGCGCCGCGTTCTAATCGGGCGAAAGCGTATATTTGTAATCAGGCAATCAAGCCGTTTCCGGCATCCCGCACCGCGGAACCGGCGCCGGAACATAACCCGGGGAACAAGACATGAAAAAATGTATCGTCCGTTCGGCCAAGTATTTCTTGAAACTCGTGCTGCTGCTCGCCGTTATCTACGGGCTGCTGTTTCTAACCGGCACGTCGCGCATAAGCGCGGAAGTGTTTTTCCGGGAAATGTTCTCGACTTACCGCGGATGGGCGATGATAGCCGCGCTCGTACTGCTGGCGGCGGTCTATCCGAGCTTCGGGTTCGTCAGGCGCACGGTCCGGGCCGATTTCGTCCGGGACAGGGAAAAGATACTGAAGGCTTTCGCGGCCGACGGCTACACGGCGGTATCCGCGACCGGCAGAGAAATGATAATGAGAGCGTCCAGCCCCGTACGACGTCTTGCGAATATGTACGACGATGCCGTTACGGTCGTCCCCGGCAGCGAAGGCATAGTTATCGAAGGCATCCGGAAAGAAGCGGTACGAGCGGAGTTCCGGCTGAAAACATATCTGGAAAATGAAAATATCCGAAACGATTAAATATACGGCGGCGACCGTCGCCGCCCTCGGAGCGTTCCTGTTGTTCACCTCTTCCGGCCCGGGAGATTTCCGGTTGGGGCGCAATATGGAAATCATGGTGAACATGTTCCGGGAACTCAATACGTTCTACGTGGACAGCGTGGATACGGACCAGTTGCTTTCCGACGCGGCCGCCGGAATGGTACGCAGGCTCGACCCCTATACCGACTACATTTCAGAGGAGGACATGCAGACGTTCGAGGTGCTTACCACCGGCAAGTACGGCGGAATAGGGTCTCTTATCCGACAGAGCGGCGACTATGTGGTATTCGCCGAGCCTTACGAAGGCTCGCCGGCCGACCGCGCCGGAATACGGATAGGCGACAGGCTCGTGGAAATCGAAGGGCGCGACGCCAAGGGAATGAGCACGGAAGAGGTCAGCAAACTTCTCAAGGGGGAAGCCGGAACGCACGTGAAAATGAAAATAGAACGGTTGCTGACCGGGGAAACCGCGCCGTTGAAAATCCGCCGCGAAATCATCACGCTTCCGGGTATTCCGTGGTACGGATTCGTTTCGGACAGCATAGGGTACATCGCTCACAGCGACTTTACCGAAGATTGCAGCGCAGACATGCGGCGCGCCCTCGAGGAGCTGCGTTCCTCCGGAAAACTGAAAGGGCTCGTACTGGACTACCGCGGCAACGGAGGTGGCATACTTCAGGAAGCCGTCAAGACGGTTTCGCTGTTCGTGCCCAAAGGAACCGAAGTAGCGAGCATGCAGGGACGTTCGGAAGAACAGAATGCCGTCTTTGCCACGGAAACCGAGCCTGTGGATACTCTTATCCCGATAGCGGCTCTCGTGGACGGCGCCACGGCCTCGTCCGCCGAAATAGTGACCGGCGCGATGCAGGACCTCGACCGGGCGGTGTTGATAGGGCAGCGTACATTCGGAAAAGGACTGGTGCAGTCCACGCGTCCGCTCGGCTATAATGCATGGCTGAAGCTGACGACCGCGAAGTATTATCTTCCCAGCGGACGCTGCATACAGGCCGTGGATTATACCCGCCGCAACGAGGACGGGAGCATAGGATTCGTACCAGATTCCCTGATAAGCGAGTTTTCGACGGCGGGAGGACGCAAGGTGTACGACGGGGGAGGAGTCATGCCGGATTCCGTTCTGGCTCCCGACTACCTGAGCCGGTTTACGAGGATAGTGCTGGCAAAAGGTTACATAGACGATTTCGCCGATGCGTGGAACAGGGACAATCCGGACAGGGAAGTAGTCCCGGGCAATTTCTCTCTTACCGAGGCGGACTACGATGCCTTCGTTGAGTTTATGAGCGACAAGGACGTGGAATGGCAGTCGGAAACCGAGCTCGCCCTGAAAGCCCTGAGGGAAAAAGCCTCGCGCGAACTGTACCTTTCCCAAATGGAAAGCCAGCTCGACGCGCTGGATTCCCTGCTCACGGACGACACGGCCGCCGGCCTGCAACTTTACAGGAGGGACATGACCGAGATTATCGAATCGGCCATAGTCCTGCGGCGCTCCTACGCACGCGGCGTGGCCCGGCACAGCGTCGCCGGCGACCCGGCGATAGCGGCAGCCGTGGATGTGCTGAAAAATACCGCGCTGTACACGGACATACTCGCACACAGGGATACCGCCCGGAAGTAATCCTGCAGCAGCCCGGCAGGCATGAAAAAATCGACCCATACATATCGTAACCGCGTCATAATAGTGGCGTTGGGTCTTGCAGTCGGCGTCAGTTCGCTGCTGTTTACCACCGGCATGACCCGGAAGCTGCGGGAAAAGGAGCAGTACGAAGTAACGCTCTGGTCGTATGCCATGGCCCGGGTGGGAGAGTTCAACATCCAGGACCCGCTGATGCTGCACATAGTCAACAGTCGCAACAATATCCCGTTCATTATCACCGACCAGCGCATGCACGTGCAGGGCTCGAACCTGATTCCGCAAAAAATCATAAACCATCCGGACCTGCTGCTGAAAAAGATAAGCGAGCTATCCGGCGTCAACCAGCCCTTGGAGATAGAGTCGCGCGACGGATACAAATATTTTCTGTTCTACGGCAACTCCATGCTGCTCAAAATGCTTATCTATTTTCCGATAGCCCAGATTCTTTTCGTAGCCGCATTCGTAGCGTTCGGATTCATAGCCTTCCGCTCGTCGAAACAGGACGAGCAGAACCGGGTGTGGATAGGTTTGGCAAAGGAAACCGCCCATCAACTCGGCACGCCCATCTCGTCGTTGATGGGGTGGATAGAATATCTGCGCACCCAGCCGGTGGACCGGACGGCGGTGGAGGAAATGAACAACGACCTTACGCGGCTTATGCGCGTGGCGGACCGGTTTTCCAAAATAGGGTCCGAAACCAGCCTCCTGCCGGTGAACGTGAATGAAACCGTGGGAGCGAGCGTGCTGTATTTCCGCACCAGAATACCCAAAAACGTAACGCTCGCCTACGACGGGCTGGCCCATGCCCCCGTATATGCAAGCATAAATCAGGCGCTTTTCGAATGGGTAATCGAAAACCTGCTCAAAAACGCACTGGATGCGCTTCAGGGACACGGCTCGATAGACGTACGTCTGTCCTACAACGACAATCTGGTATTCGTGGACGTAAGCGATACCGGTAAAGGCATTCCCAAGTCCAATTTCAAACGTATTTTCGAGCCGGGCTTCACCACCAAAACGCGCGGCTGGGGACTGGGACTGTCCCTGAGCAAACGCATAATCGAGGAGTACCACCGGGGACGCATTTACGTGGTGGATTCCGAACCGGGAAAGGGAACCACAATAAGAGTAACGGTCAAGCGGGTTTTCGTATGACCCGGGCGGATACCATAACACCGTCTTCCGCGGAAGTTCCCGATACCGCAGCGGCAGCCGCTCTCAGTCGTTCCGCAGGCAACGGAGCGGAAACGGTATTCGGCAGCACGGCGGTTCCTGCAGGTCCCATTCCCGTTGCAACCGCCTGCAGTCCGGTACTCCCTCCCTCGTTCGGACTGTATATGCTGGCCGTCATGACGGCATACTGCATTACGGTGATGGTTTACCGCCCCGGACGCAGACGGCACGGACGCGCGAAACAGGAGGCTTCGTCCGACGGACTGAAACCGCTCGGAAGCGTGCTCGGCCTTCCGGCCGCGATAACCGGATTTCTGGCCGCAGGTACTGCGTTCGTAAAGGCGGCGACCGTGTACGGAGGAACATCGTGGGCGGGAGAACTGCCCGCATGGACGGTCGCGGGCGCGCCGCTTCTGCTCGGGCTTACCGCATTCGCGGTAGCCTTGATTCAGGCGGGAGCGTTGAAAGCGATAGGCGCGGCGTGCTACTGCCGGGACTTCACCTGCAAGCTGACGCTGGTAAAAGCCGACACCTTCAGATTGACGGTACTTTTCTCCACGCCGCTGCTGCTGATAAGCGGCATGGCAGGCGGTGCGGCCGGCAACATCCTGTGGTACGCTTACTTAACCTCGACGGCAATCGGAGCGTCGATTTTCCTCGTACGCAGCCTGAGGCTGTATGCAGAAGAAAAAATTTCCGTTTTGCTTTGGTTTTTGTACCTTTGCACTCTGGAAGTAATTCCGGTCTGGGCAATCGTAAAAACGGTCCGCGGGATTATATAGCGGACATCGGGAAGACAAAATAAGAAGGTTTTGGAAGTCAAAAAAGTATTGATATCGCAACCGGCTCCTGCCGTACGGGAAAAATCCCAGTTCCACGAAGTTTCTGTCAAATACGGTCTATGCATAGATTACCATCCTTTTATCAGGGTAGAGGGACTCCCGCTCAAGGAATTCAGGTCCCAGCGCGTTGACCTGCTCCGGCACACGGCCGTACTGTTCAACAGCCGGACCACGGTGGACAACTTCTTCCGCATATGCGAGGAGGCCCGAATCACTCCGCCCGAAACCATGAAGTACATCTGCAGTACTGAAGCCGTGGCGCTCTACCTTCAAAAATACATCGTTTACCGCAAGCGCAAAATATTCTTTTCCAACGGCACGTTCAACGGGTTCATGGAACTGATAGTCAAGCACCGCGACGAAAAGTTTCTGCTGGCGCTTTCCGAGCCGCACAATCCGGAGATACCGTCCACCATGGAACGGCTGAAGCTCGACTTCACCAAGCTCATCCTCGCCCGCACCGTTCCCAACGAACCCGAAAAGGTATGCCTGTCGGATTACGACATGACGGTGCTCTATTCCCCTACCGAAGTAGCGGTGCTGGTCGGAGCTTTCGGTACGGAGAACCTGCCGATGATAGCCACTTTCGGCGACGGAACAGCCAAAGCGGCCGTCGATGCCGGTCTGGCCGTAAGCGTCATGGCTCCCAGCCCGGAAGCGCCCTCGATGGGCAAGGCGCTCGACCTGTTTCTTAACAGGTTGCAAAAGGGCGAGAAACCCGAACCCGTGACCACGGCTTCGCACAGCCGGTCGGAAGAGTTTATCAAAGCCCAGCAGCTTAAACCAGTGCGGCGTCCCAGAACGCGCAGAAAACCGGCTGCCGTTTCCCGAGGCGCGGAAGCGAAAAAATAACCGGCCCTTTTCCGGTCGCTCATGCGTAAAGCGGACCACGATATGCCCGACCTGAAACTCAGAAAAAAGGAAGTGCTGCGCTACAAAACCGAAATCGACGTCCTGTTCGCCGAAGGACGCGGCGGCCGGAGCGGTCCGATAAGGTATGTAAAAACTACAGCGCATGCCGAGCCGGAAGATTCCGTTAAGGTAAAAGTGCTGTTCGCGGCCCCGAAAAAGAATCTGCGGAGAGCATGGATGAGGAACACGGTAAAGCGCCGCATGCGCGAGGCTTACCGGCTGAACAGGCAACTGCTCGCGGAAAAGGCCGGGACGGCGGACACGTCCGTACGGATAGCGTTGATATACTCCTCCGCAGACATAGCCGAATATGGAACAATCGAAAACGCAGTCAAAAAAATTCTGGGCAAAATCGCGGAAAGCCTTTAAAGCTACCCTGAGTTTTCCCTTTATCCTGCTCGTAAAATTCTATCAGGCGTGCATATCCCCTTTCACGCCGCCCTCGTGCCGGTACACGCCGACCTGCTCGCAGTACGCGGCTGAAGCTCTCAGGAAATACGGGCCGCTGAAAGGAGGCTGGCTGGCCCTTAAACGAATCCTGTCGTGCAATCCGTGGGGAGGCAGCGGCTACGACCCGGTTCCCTGAGCCTGTTCCACGAAAAAAGCCGGGGAGCCCCGGCCAAACTTCCTAAAAGAATAACTCGGTTATTTGCACTCGACCGTTTCCGCAGAACATTTCTGTCCGTCGCATCCGGCGTTACCCTCGCAGGCGGCTTTCGCCTGAGCGCATGCTTCGGGATTCTCGCAGCCGCATGTGCCGTCGCAAGGCTGTCCCTGCGCCTTCGGACAGTTCTCGCACGCAGCGGCGCATTCCGCTTTCTGTCCTTCCGCGCAGGTAGCGGATACGGTGCAGGGGGTTTCGGAAGTGACGGTAACATGAATCGTTTCGGACTTCGCAGAGGCTTTCTGGGCGTTGCGGCCGCAGGAAACGGCCATGACGGCCGAAGCTGCCAACAATACGAACAACAGTTTTTTCATAGCTTTCGGATTTGATATTAAGTCGCGATACCGCGCCTCCAAATATAAGGCAATCAGGAAGAATATGCAACCCTACTCTACCGCAAGAGAATCCGGCGGCTCGATTTTTTTGCAAAATTCATCCAGAGGAATGTTCTGGCGCATGGGATAGGCTTTTACGAACGTATTTTTTATACGCCCCCACAATATAAGAGCCTCCTCTATATTCATACAGTTTCCGGCCGTCACCATAAAATACGGATTCTCGTAGGACATATATACCGGCACGTCCGGGTAAGCCGACCTGAACCGGGCGACGGCGTCCACGGCCTCCGTACGGGCATTCTGGCCGTTATCGAAAAATATCCTTATCCGGTATCCGGGCACGCCGCCTTCGGCGGGACGCAGCGACCGCGCCAGAACCGAAGCGGCATCTCCGTGCTCTATAATCCTTACCGTGCTTCCGTGAACCGAATCCGGGAGGGAAAGCAGCCGGCCGAAATCTTCGGGGTTCCGGGCATACCCGGAAGCCACGAAGACGACCGACGCTATTGCTATGAATGCTGTTTTCATGACAGTGCCGACTAAAAACCCAGTTTCGACTTCCCGGACAATCCCCCGAAACGCGACATGAAAACGCGGAAAGGCTCGTCGTCTATCGAAAATGTTTTCTTGAAAGCTCCCGTCTTCAGAGTGGCCGCGCCCGAAACCGTAAATCCGGCGCCTCCGTTTTCCAGAGCTTTCAACAACGAAAGCGCGGCCAACGGATTGTCCAGCGAGATGCTCAGGGGCACGGTTACGTTACCCGACCAGCGGCGCGGAACGACCACTTCTTTTTTCAAAGTAACGGAACCTATCGCCGAACCGCCGCGCCTGAGCTCGAAAACGGCATCCGTAACGCGCAGGTTGCGCCCCGAGGCGTTCTCGACGCCGACCGTGACTTCGGCGGCCGACAGTCCTCTCAGCTCCATATCCTCCACGCCTGTAAAGCGTATGTCTCCGCGTTTTATGCACCCGGCCGACGCAACCGCCAGCACCGCCAGTACCGCAACGTACTTCAGTCTTTTCATGGTTTGAATCCGATATATATGCGGGCTATGCCGCCCGTAAGTTTTCTGCTTTCGCAACGCCCGAAACCGGCCGCTTCCATAAGGGCGAGGAACGAAGCCGCTGCGGGAAACTCGTCCACCGACAGCGGCAGATACCTGTACGCTTCGCGGTGGCGCGACACCAGCCCGCCCACCAAAGGCAATACCCGGTGTGAATAGAAACGGTAGAACGGACGCAGTATTTTATCCTGCTCCCGGGAAAATTCCAGCACGTACAGAGCGCCGCCTGCGGCAAGAATCCTGCGGAAGCCTTCGAGCGCCGCGGGAACGTCCTGAAAATTCCTGACCCCGAAAGCCACGGTCGCCGCATCGAACGTCCCTTCGCCGAACGGAAGTTTTTCGGCGGCCGCACGTACGAACTCCACTCCGCTCATACCGGCCGCCTTTTTACGGGCCACGGCAAGCATCCCTTCCGAAATATCCGCGCCTACTATATCCGTGCCGGGCATCTTCCGGGCCATAGCAAGCGCGAGGTCTCCGGTTCCGGTAGCCATGTCCAGCACGGTTCCCGGACTGCGCTCCGATACCAGACTTACCAGGCGGCGACGCCACAGGCGGTCGACGGAAAACGACAGCAGATGATTCAGCCGGTCGTAGGTAGGGGCTATCCGGTCGAACATGCGGCCTATCTGAACCGCCTTGTCCTCCTCGCTTTCGTACGGTTTCATTGGTAACGCATAGTTTGTTCCGGCTTTACCGCCGATATAATCGCGGCGGGCAGCGCCATAAGGGCTACCATTACGGCAGGCAGAGCGATATTGAGCGCGAGCCACCACCACACGCCGAAGTCCACCGGCACGCGAGAAAGCATGTATCCCTCCTCGTCGAGCTTGAGCACTCCGGTATATTTCTGCAACATTACGAGTCCGAGTCCTGCAATGTTGCCCCACAACATTCCGGCAAGCACTATCCGGAGCGAACGGAGCAAAAATATTTTCTGCACCGAGCGCACCCTCATTCCCAAGGCCCTGAGCAGCCCTATCATGGAAGTCCGTTCCAGCAATATTATCAGCAGGGCCGACGCCATGTTCAGGGCCGCCACCGCCAGCATGATGACGATTATAACGGCGGCGTTCACCCGGTGGGCCCTGAGCCAGTCGAAGACCGCCGGATTGAGTTCCTCGATGCTGTCCGACCGCAGAGTGGTTCCGTCCGGCGAGGTATAATCGAATACCGTTTCGTACACCGCCCCGGCGAATTCGTCCAACCGGTCAAAACGTCGGGTCGTAACCTCGTATCCGGTAACCCGGCCGTCGCCCCAGCCCAGCAGACGCTGCACGTTGCGAATGTCGGTAAGGGCCGTCGTCCGGTCGAGTTCGTCCATGCCGGTGGAATAAATACCGCTTATCCGGTATGCGTCCCGCCTCACACCTCCGTCGCCCACGAACATAAGCTCCACCCGGTCGGCCGTATCTATGCGCAGCATGTCGGCTACCGTCCGCGACACGAGAAGGTCCTTGAACCGGGCCTCGCTACCGGTGCGCGGAAGCCGTCCCCTGAGCAGGCTGCCGTGGAAGAACGCCGTGTCGTAATCGCCGGCCACCCCCTTCAACGCTATTCCGTGCAGGGCTTCGGGAGTCTTTATAACTCCGCTGACGATAGCGTAGGGATGAATGGCTCCGAAGTCCGGAATACTCCCGATGGCCGCCTCCAACCGGGGGTCGAGCTCTATGGGAGGAGCCGTGAAGGAGTCCCCCGGAATGTTGGAAACTATCCGCACATGGCCGCCGAAACCGGCCAGCCTTTCCGTTATCTCTTTCCTGAACCCCCCTATGACGGCCAGAGTAACCAGCATTACGGCCGTTCCGACGGCTACCGCGGCGGAAGCTATCCGGACCATAATGCTGCGGGGACCGCCGCTGCGTCCGGAAAGCCTGTTGGCGATGAAAAGCTCGGTATTCATTCGGGGCATATACGTAGGCAATGCGCAATCACGCAAAGTAACGCAAAAATTACTACTTTTACGCAAAATTGCGTAGCCATGAAAAAGACAGCGCTTATTACCGGAGCTACTTCCGGTATCGGCCGGGCGACCGCGCGGGCCTTCGCGGACGAAGGATACGACCTGATAATAACCGGGCGCAGGGCAGAACGGCTCAAATGCCTGAAAGCCGAGCTCGAGAAGGATACGGGCGCCGAAGTGCTCGTCCTGTCGTTCGACGTGCGGGACCGCCGGGCCTGCGAAGCGGCTCTGTGCTCGCTGCCGGAAGGATTCAGGCGTATCGACGTGCTGGTGAACAACGCCGGGCTGGCCTCCGGGCTGGAACCTATACAGGAAGGCTGCCCTTCCGACTGGGAAGCGATGATAGATACTAACGTCAAGGGGCTGCTTTACGTGACCCGCATAGTCGCTCCGGAAATGGCCGCGAGAGGCTCCGGACACATAATCAACATAGGTTCGATAGCAGGCACGCAGCCGTATGAAAAAGGGAACGTTTATTGCGCTACGAAACATGCCGTGCACGCTCTCAGCCAAAGCATGCGCATCGACCTGCTCGGCACGGGCGTCCGGGTTACGGAAGTGCGCCCGGGCATGGTGGAAACCGAATTTTCGGTAGTCCGGTTCCACGGGGACCGGGAAAGGGCCGACGGGGTTTACGCCGGGCTGGAGCCGCTCGTGGGCGAAGATATAGCCGAGGTAGTGCTGTGGTCGGCCTCTCAGCCCGCGCACGTCAATATAGACGAAGTGGTAATCACCCCGCTCGCGCAGGCCAACTCCTACTATAAAAAAACGCGCCGGTAAAACCTCCGGAACCGGAACGGACGATAATAATAACGGCTTCGGGGCCGTTGCAATTTATAAACACACAGAAGTATATGATTTACCCTTTCGGATTGAACGCAGCGTGGTTTCTGGTTATCATCATAGCCGTGGTGGGCATAATAGTCCAGGCCCGGTTGCAGTCCGTATTCAGCAAATACTCCAAGGTAGTGTTCCACGGCGGGATGACCGGCCGGGAAGTGGCGGAAAAGATGCTCCGGGACAACGGCATCCGCGATGTAAAGGTAGTCGCTACGAACGGCCGGCTGACCGACCATTACGACCCGCGCAATAAAACGGTAAACCTCAGCGAAGGCGTTTACAACAGCAACAGCGTAGCCGCCGCCGCGGTCGCGGCACACGAGTGCGGCCATGCCGTACAGCATGCCACGCACTACGGCCCCCTCGAGCTTCGCTCGGCTCTCGTGCCGGTAATCAACTTCACCTCCATGTGGTCCACTTGGGTGATAATAATAGGAGTCCTGCTTATCCAGACCTTCCCGGCCATTTTCTGGGTCGGGATAGCCATGATTGCCGTGTCGGCTCTCTTTTCCCTTATCACTCTGCCGGTCGAATACAACGCTTCGGCCCGGGCGGTCCAGTGGCTGCGCTCGAGCGGTACTCTGTCGGGTCAGGAGCTCGCTCAGGCGCGCACGGCCCTGTCGTGGGCGGCCCGGACGTATCTGGTCGCGGCTCTCAGCTCCATAGCCGTACTGATATACTACCTCGGTTTCGCCCGTCGCAACTGACGCCGCACAGAACGGAAGACCGTACCGGCTTTTGCCTATATTTACCGGCCCTGAACGCCGACGTCCGGAATGCCACGGGAAAAAGACCATACCAGCCAGACTTTCGCGCTCGCCGCACTGGTAGTGCTTATGCTGCTCGGAATGGGGCTTATCCCTCCGTTCCGGGCAGGCAAGGCCGTAGTCAAAAGGGTCAATATCCTTTCCGACCTGTTCGAAACCCGCGACGAGCTTCCGCCCGCCGTAACCGACCGCGACCTGCTCGACACCTCGTTTCTCGCCGACCTGTATCCCGCGGCGGCGTCCGTCGGAACCCCGTCTCCGGAAGCGACGGAAATCCTTGCAGCTCCGCAGTCGCCGGGGGCCGGCAACGAAGCCGTTTCCGTTCCGGAGCCGCTGCCCGACACCGCCTGCACACGGGGCGACCGCGTCTATATAGAGGATTTCAGTCCCGGACGCGCCATGACCGACCGCTTTTACCGCGCGCTCGCCTACGAAGCGCCCGAACGCACGGTACGGATAGCCGTTCTCGGCGACTCGTTTATCGAGGGCGACATAATAACAGCCGACATACGGGAACAGCTCCAACTGTTGTACGGCGGATGCGGAGTGGGATTCGTGCCCTTCTCGTCCGCCCTCTCCAAGTACCGTGGAACCATAAAGCATACTTTCGAAGGCTGGCGCGAATACAGCATCCTGAAAAGGAAAAGCGTCCCGGAGGAATACCGAGGCAGGTTTTTCGTATCCGGACAGCTCTCCGTTCCGGACGAGGGAGCCACGGTGAGCTACCGGGGCGTCAGCTTCCGCAGGCGCATAGAGCGGTATCCGTCCGCGCGGCTGCTGTTCGTAAACCGCGGAACGACCGAAATAGGAGTGACCGTAAACGACAGCGCCCGCTACTCGTTCCGTCCGCCGTCGTCGCCCGGCATAGGCCAACTGACGGTAGGAGGCGACATATCCAAGCTGGACATAAGCCTGCGGGGAACGAGCGGCTTTATCGGCTACGGCGTCGTTATGGAGGATACGGTGGGAGTCAGCGTGCATAACTTTTCGGTGCGCGGCAACAGCGGTCTCGCCCTGTTCGGAACCGACGGACGAGTGAACTCGCAAATAGATTCCATGCTGGGCTACGATATGGTAATCCTCCAGTACGGACTGAACGCCATGTCGGCCGACGTTACGGATTACAGCTATTACGGCCGCCAGCTTCGCCGGATGATAAGCTACATAAAGGAGTGCTTCCCCGGAAGCGCCATAGTAGTGATGAGCGTAGGCGACCGCAGCACCCTGAAGGACGGCTCGGCGGTGACGATGCCGGCCGTAAAGGCCATGCTCCGCGCCCAGCGGGAAGCGGCCGCCGCCGAGCAGGTGGCATTCTGGAACACGTTCGAGGCCATGGGCGGCGACAATTCCATGGCGGAATTCGTAAAGCGCAAGTGGGCCGCCAAAGACTATACGCATATAGGTTACAACGGCGGAAAGCATATAGCCGGACAGTTCGTAAAGGGATTGTCGGCAGCGGTTGAACGGATAACCGAGAACGACCGGCGCGCACGGGTGGCCGTTCGCATGGATACCGAAACCATGCTCGCCGCCGACAGCCTGTTCCGCACGGCGGTACTGCCGTCCCTTACCGCCCTTCCGAAACTTCACGAAAATGACTGACCCGGCCTCGATAACCGATTCCCTTGCGGGACTGTTCCGTTACGACCCGGCCAATCCGCTTATATTCTCCAGCGGCCTGTTCCTGTTTCTTTTCGCCGGATTCGCTCTCGTTTACGGACTGCTGCGCAGGCATACGTCCCTGCGGATGGTTTACGTAAGCCTGTTTTCCGTGTACTTCTATTACAAAACCGGCGGCATCTATTTTTTCCTGCTTCTGTTTACGGCCACCTGCGACTACGCCATAGCGAGGGGACTGTCCCGCTTCGTGCGGGGACGCCGCTGGCTGGTGGCCCTGAGCGTCGCGGTGAATATCGGAATGCTGGTCTATTTCAAGTACACCAACCTGCTCGCGGAAATAGGCAACGGCATATTCGGCGCAGGGTTCCTCGACTTCGGCAACATATTTCTGCCGGTGGGCATATCGTTTTTCGTTTTCCAGTCCCTGAGCTATACTATCGACGTGTACCGAAGGCGCATAGAGCCGCTGCGCAACTGGCTCGACTACTTCTTCTACCTGTCGTTTTTCCCGCAGCTCGTGGCGGGCCCCATAGTACGCGCAAGGGATTTCATCCCCCAAATACGGCGCACACCCACGGTAACGCGGGAAATGTTCGGAACCGGAGTCTTCCTGATAATAACCGGCCTGTTCAAGAAAGCCGTGATTTCCGACTACATCAGCATAAACTTCGTGGACAGGATTTTCGACAATCCACTCTACTATTCGGGATTCGAGAACCTTACCGGAGTGTGGGGCTACGCCCTTCAGATTTACTGCGATTTTTCCGGTTACTCGGACATGGCCATCGGCCTGGCGCTCCTGCTCGGATTCAGGTTCAACAAGAATTTCGATTCGCCGTACAAATCGGCCACCATCACCGAGTTCTGGCGGCGCTGGCATATCTCCCTGTCGAGCTGGCTGAAAGACTACCTTTACATACCCTTAGGCGGCAACCGCAAAGGCAGGCTGAGGGCTTACGGCAACCTTATGATAACCATGCTGCTCGGCGGCCTGTGGCACGGCGCGGCCCTGCGCTTTATCCTGTGGGGGGCGATGCACGGCGCGGCGCTGGCGGCGCACAAGGCCCTGATGAACATTTTCTCCTCCATGAAGGCCACCGGAGCGGAAATGGGGACGTGGTGGCGCCGGGCGCTCGGAATATTCCTGACCTTCAATTTCGTATGCCTCGGCTGGATATTTTTCCGCGCACAAAATCTACCGACCGCTTTCGACATGCTCGGACAGATATTCGGTAATTTCGGGCTGCGGACGGTCCCGGAAGTAGTGCGCGGATACTGGCAGATATTCGCTCTGATGACCCTCGGTTACATCCTGCATCTGTTGCCCTCTTCTGTGGAGGACAAGGCCCGGCGCGCGGTAGTAAACAGCCCCCTTGTCGTGAAGGCGGCCATGCTGGCAGTGCTGATATGGGGAGTGATGCAGATAAAATCTTCGGCCATACAGCCGTTCATCTATTTTCAGTTCTGACATGGAGCAACCCGACGAAAACCTGATGCTGGCCCTGAACTTCGATGGAGGGCAGATAATGGACGGCATCATGTGGATAGCCTCCCGGAAGCTCACGTGGGTTCCGCTCTACCTGCTTATCCTGTATGTGATATACCGTCGCTGCGGCTGGAAGTACATGCTCCTGACGCTGCTGTTCGTAGCCGCGGGCGTGGGCCTGTCCGACCAAATCTGCAACTTTTTCAAATACAACCTTCCCCGCCTGCGCCCAACCCATACCCCCGGAATGGAAAGCCTCGTACACACGGTACGGGACTACCGCGGAGGGCTGTACGGAACCGTATCGGCCCACGCGGCCACCACGTTTTGCGTGTTCCTGCTCACGAGCCTCACGGTAAAGAGATGGTGGTACACCGTGCCCATGCTGCTATGGACGCTGCTGGTCTGCTATTCGAGAATCTATCTGGGGGTCCACTGGCCGCTGGACATATTCTTCGGCCTCGTAACCGGGGCCGCCGTCGCCCTGCTGCTGTGGCGGCTTATGCTCTGGACGGCGAAAAAATTGAATACGGTCTGCCCGGCCGGGTAACGAACGCTATCCGACGAGCCTGTTCGTGGCGGTATCGGGGAAAATCACCCACGGCTTGAACCGCTTGGCCTCCTCGAAATCCATGCTCGCATACGACACGATAAGCACTATGTCGCCTACCGCCGCCTTGCGCGCCGCCGCTCCGTTCAGGCAGATGTCGCCGCTTCCGCGGCGTCCCTCTATAACGTAGGTTTCGAACCGCTCGCCGTTGTTCACGTCGAGCACCTGTACTTTTTCGCCGACGATAAGATTGGCGGCCTCCATCAGCTCCGGGTCGATGGAAATGCTGCCGACGTAGTTCAGATTGGCCTCTGTAACCGTCACGCGGTGAATCTTGGATTTCAACACTTCTATCGTCATACGTATCGGATATTGTCTATCAGCCTGACCGGTCCGGCCTGTACGGCTATGCATCCCTGCGCAGGGCACTCATCATGCCAACCGGCCACCGGCACAAGGGTGCGGGCATCCACTATTTCGAAATATATTACCTTCAACAAGGGCTCTTTCTCCACTTCGTTCACTACCCACTCCCTGACCTGTGGCGGCGTCATGCCCCGCAACTGTGTACTGCGCCTCAGGACATCGTAAATGCGGGGAGCTGCACTCCGGTATTCAGGCGGAAGCAGTGCGTTGCGGGAAGACAGCGCCAGACCGTCCGTATCCCTTACTATGGGGCATGAAATTATCTCGGCGGCGAATCCGGTCTGCTCCTTCAACGCCCTGACAACGGCTATCTGCTGGAAGTCCTTCTCCCCGAAATACACTCTGTCGGGACGCACTATGTCGAGCAGGCGGCTTACCACCTGCGCCACGCCGTTGAAATGTCCCGGCCGGCTGGCCCCTTCCATAACCTCGCCGAGAGAGCCGAAATCGAAGATTCTGCTGTCCGGCTCCGGATATATTTCCTCCGCCGAAGGCATGAACACGAAGTCCGCGCCCGCCTTCTCCAGCAGCCCGAGGTCGGCTTGCGGGGTACGCGGATAGGTACGCAGGTCGTTCGGGTCGTTGAACTGGGTGGGATTCACGAAGATACTTACCGCAGTCGAGGCGCACTCCCTGCGCGCCCTTTCGGCAAGCGAAAGATGCCCGGCATGAAGGGCGCCCATGGTGGGAACGAATCCCAACGGACGGGGACATTCGTCCAACGCCGCGCGCAATACGGAAATATTATTGAAGACCACCATTTTACCGCCTTTTATCCGGGTTTCCGGGCAGCCGCAAAGTTATGAATAAATGGAACAACAAGCTAAATCATCGGATATTTATTTTTAACTTTGCAGGAAAGCCAAACCCGAAAACGCTATGAAAAAAGGACTGCTCGCCCTCGGAATGTCTATAATCGTCATCAGTATGTACGGATGCTGCAAAAAAGCCGCCCCGGCGGAAGGGGAAGAAAACTTCGCATGGATAGTCGACAGGTTCGACGACGTGAAGGTGCTTCGCTACAAGGTTCCCGGATTCGAGAATCTTTCCCTGCGGGAAAAGGAGCTCGTATATTATCTGAACCAGGCCGCTCTCAGCGGGCGCGACATAATATTCGACCAGAATTTCAGGCTAAACCTGCCCATACGCCGCACCCTCGAAGCCGTGTACCTGAACTACGACGGCGACCGCAACACGCCGCAGTGGGCCGCATTCGAGAAATATCTCAAAAAAGTGTGGTTCGCCAACGGCATACACCACCACTATTCGATGGACAAGTTCCATCCGGAGTTTACGGAAGAGTATTTCGACGAGCTGGTATCGGCCGTTCCGCAGGAAACGCTGCCTCTGGACTTCGGCTCGTTCGACGAACTCATGGCCGCGATAAAGCCCGCCATATTCGACCCGGAACTTTACAAAATACGCGTAAACCAGCAGGCCGGAGTGGACCTCATAGCGACGTCGGCGAACAATTTCTATGAAGGCGTGACCCAGAAAGAGGCCGAAAACTTCTATTCGCGCATGGTGAAGCCCGGCGACGCGCAGCCGCCGTCCTACGGCCTCAATTCCAAGCTGGTAAAGGAAAACGGCAAGCCGACGGAGAAGGTCTGGAAAGTAGGCGGAATGTATTCCGACGCCATAGACGAAATAACCATGTGGCTGGGCAAGGCGGCCGAAGTGGCCGAAAACCCGCAGAAGGCCGCCATAGAAACCCTTATCGATTACTACCGGTCCGGCGACCTCAGGGACTTCGACGCTTACAATATCCTGTGGGTACAGGATACTCTGAGCCGCGTGGACTTCGTGAACGGATTCATAGAAACCTACGGCGACCCGCTCGGCTACAAGGGTTCGTGGGGCGGTCTGGTAAACTACCGCGACGAGGCCGCCACCGAGCGTACCCGCATCATAAGCGAATCGGCCCAATGGTTCGAAGACAATTCGCCGGTGCAGGACAAGTACAAGAAAAAGAAAGTCAAGGGAGTTTCGGCCAAGGTGATAGATGCGGCCATACTCGCCGGCGACAACTATCCAGCCACTCCAATCGGCATAAACCTGCCGAACGCCGACTGGATACGCAAGGATTACGGCTCGAAGTCCGTCACCATACAAAATATCACCGAGGCGTATGCCGAAAGCGCCAAGGGCAACGGCTTTATGGAGGAATTCATGCTGCGCCCCGAGGACCGCGAGCGCATAGACAAGTACGGCACTCTGGGCGACAACCTGCATACCGACCTGCACGAGTGTCTGGGCCACGCATCCGGACAACTCGCCCCCGGGACCAAGGGCGACGAGCTGCGGCAGTACGGTTCGACGCTAGAAGAGGCCCGCGCCGACCTGTTCGGGCTTTACTACCTCGCCGACCCGAAGCTGGCCGAACTCGGAATAGTGCCGGGCAGCGACGTAGCCAAGGCGCAGTACGCCACCTACATGATGAACGGCATGATGACCCAGCTCGCCCGCATCCATCCCGGAAAGAACGTCGAGGAAGCGCATATGCGCAACCGCAAACTCATAGCCGAGTGGTGTTACGAAAAGGGGAAAGCGGACAATGTGGTGGAAAAGGTGGTGCGCGACGGCAAGACCTACATAGTCGTTAACGATTTCGACAAGCTGCGCGGGCTGTTCGGACAGCTTCTGCGCGAGATACAGCGCATCAAGTCGGAAGGCGACTACGAGGCCGGACGCAATCTCGTGGAGAATTACGGGGTCACCGTGGACCCGGCTCTGCACGCCGAAGTGCTCGAACGCTATGCCGCCCTGAATATAGAGCCCTACGCCGGGTTCGTCAACCCGCGCTACGCTCCCGTTCTGGAGGCGGGCGAAATAGTGGACGTAAATATAGAATATCCTGACGATTATGCCGGGCAAATGCTCGAATACTCCGAAAAGTATTCGTTCCTGCCCTCGCGGAACTGACCGAAACACGCTTTTAACGAGAAACCGAAACACGAAACATGTTCACACGTAAAGGCTGGCTATTGGTTTCCGCAGCCGGAGCCGTAATCGTAGCCGCAGTCATTCTCAGCCTCTCCCTCGGTCGCGGCGCTGCCGACGCGGAAATGGTAGAGGAAACGGCGGTAGCCGAACCGGTATTCCGCTACGGCATAGACATAGCCCCCTACCGCATAGCGGAGGACGAGGTGGGGCGCGGGCAAACGCTCTCCCACATACTCGGCCGGTACGGCATCGGACCGGCGCAGATAGACCGCATCGAGCGGGCCGCGCGTCCGGTATTCAATATGAAAGACATGCGTTCCGGCCACCGGTACTCCGTTTTCCTTACCGACGACTCCCTTTCTCGACCGGATTACTTCGTTTACGAAAAGAACGCTACGGACTACATCGTAGTGTCGCTGTCGGACTCGGTAAAGGTGGAAGCCGGCCGCAAGGAAGTGCGCCGCGAACGCCGCACGGCTACGGCGGAAATAACCAGCTCGCTGTGGAACTGCATAGCCGCCAACGACCTACCGGTTTCCCTTTCGGTCGAAATGGAAGATATTTACGGTTGGTGCGTAGATTTTTTCGGAATCCAAAAGGGAGACAAGTTTACGGTCATATACGACGAAAGCTATATCGACTCGACCCGAATAGGCGTGGGACGGGTATGGGGAGCCGTGTTCAGCCACAACGGCAAGGACTATTATGCCATACCCTTCGAACAGAACGGCAAGATAGAATACTGGGACGAGAACGGCAAGTCGTTGCGCAAGCAACTTCTGAAAGCCCCGCTCAAATTCACCCGCATAAGTTCCAAATTCTCCAATTCGCGTCTGCACCCCATACTGAAAATACGCCGTCCGCACTACGGCGTGGACTACGCCGCCCCGCAGGGGACGCCGGTAGTGGCCATAGCCGACGGCGTTGTTACGGTAAAGGGCTGGGACCGGGGCGGCGGCGGGAACATGCTCAAGATAAAGCACGCCAACAACCTTACTTCCGGATACCTGCACCTGAAAAGCTATGCAAAGGGCGTAACCGTCGGCAAAAGAGTGTCGCAGGGACAGCTTATAGGTTACGTGGGAATGACCGGAACGGCCACCGGCCCGCATCTGGATTTCCGGCTGTGGAAAGGGGGGACGCCCATCGACCCTCTCAAGGCTCCTTCGAATTCCGTAGAGCCTATCACGCAGCAGAATCTTCCGCGATTCAATTCCGTACGCGACCGGGTGTTGGCCGAGCTGAAAGGGGAAGCGCCGGACAGCGTGCTGATAAACGCCGTGGACATAGCGGCTAAATGACGATACAGGCAACCGCCCTCTCGAGAGGGCGGCTTTTCATTTATGCCGAGGAACCCTGCCGGCTCCGTAATCCTCGCGCACCCGCGCCGCGATGAAATCCGTGAAGGTGCGGCCCGGCTCGCTCTCGTCGCCCTGCCGGCGTACGAAACAAAAATCCCGGTCTATGGAAAAATTTTTGAAATCGATTATCCTGAATATCCCGGCGGCCAACTCCCGGCTTACGGCGTAAACCGAAAGCATCCCGGCCCAATCGGAACACATCACGCAGGTTTTTATTCCTTCTATACAGCCTACGTGCAGCCTGACGTCGAGCATGGAGTTTTTGATGCCGTGCGCCGAAAGCCGGGCCTCTATGACCTGGTTCGTACCAGACCCCGGTTCGCGCATAACCAGCGGCAGCCCGACGATTTTTTCCAATTCCGGCGACCCGGCCGGCCCGGAATGCGAGCCGCTGCGCACGACCGTTACTATCTCGTCCTTCAGGAAAGGAACGTATTTAAGCTCCGGACGACGGGAAGCGCCTTCGATAAGCCCCACGTCTATACGCCCCTCGCACAGCATCTCCTCTATTTCGGATGTATTGCGGGCGTGTACGGTAAGAGCTATTCCGGGATAGCGGCGGTTGAAGGCCGCGAGAAACCGAGGCAGAATATACTGCGCTATGGTAAGGCTGGCCGCCACTTCGAGCGTACCCGCCCTGAGGTCGTTCAGGCGGCTCATTCCGTACGACAACCGGTTGTATTCGGTCAAAATCACGTCGCAGTGACGCAGCAGGAGCCTGCCGGCATCGGTGAGCGCGATGCGGCCGCCCGACCGGTCGAACAGGGCCGCCCCGTATGCCGCCTCCAGCTCTCGTATATGCTTGGTAACGGCCGGTTGGGAAATATAAAGCTCCTTCGCGGCTTCGGTAAAGCTGAGGCTGCGGGCCGCTTTCTGAAATACTTTCAGTCGAAATTCGGAAACATCGGGCATAACGCAGGGTACTTGCGGCCGCAGCGCGCGGCCGAAGCCCAAAGATAAGCTACCCGAGGGAAGGAGCCAAGAATTTTACGAGCAAATAACCTCCGCCCAACAGCCACGCGTAAAGCATCAGGGCGAGCAGGAACGGTTTGGCCCCTGCCTTTTTGAACTTTTCCATGCTCGTTTCCGCCCCCAGCGCCGTCATGGCCATGGTAAGCAGGAACGTATCGAGACCGTTTATGAAATCCGTCGCCGCGGCGGGCAGCAGGTCGAACGAATTGAAACCTATCACGGCCAGAAAGCCTACGGCGAACCACGGTATCGTAATGCGTCCGGACGACGAGGCGGGCTGCTTCCGTCCGGCGCGGGACATCACTCGCCTGCGGAGCCGGGCCACCGAAAATCCTATGACGAGCAACGCCGGCACGAGCATTATGACCCGAATCATCTTTACTATAACGGCTACGTCGGACACCTCTTTCCCCATGGCATTGCCGGCACCTACCACATGCGCCACCTCGTGCAGGGTCGAGCCGGTGTAAATGCCCATTTGCTTCGGGGACAGGCCCACTATTCCGTTGCGGTACAGTACCGGATACAAGAACATGGACAGTGTTCCGAATATCACTACCGTCGAAACCGCTACCGCGGTCTTGTAAGGCTTGGTCTTTATGGTGGCCTCGGCCCCCAGCACCGCGGCCGCTCCGCAGATGCCGCTGCCTACGGACGTAAGCAAGGCTATCCCGCGGTCCATTTTAAGCAGCCTCCCCAGAAACACCCCGCCGATAATGGTAACCGCCACTATTACGGCGTCTATCAGGATGGCGGGAAGGCCCACCGCCATAACGTCCTGAAACGTCAGACGGAAACCGTAAAGAATAATCCCCAACCTGAGCAGTTGCTTGGAACAGAACAGAATCCCGGGAACCCACGTTTCGGGCAGGCGGTTGCGCAGGGAATTGGCATACAGCATACCCAGCACTATGCCGACAATCATGGGGCTGAAAGACAGAGCCTTTATCACCGGGATGTCGGCTATATAGAAAGCGGCGCAGGAAAACAACGCTATAAGCAGCACTCCGTGGAGCATGTTTCCTCTCTTCTCGCTCAGACGCATCATAGGGATTCGATTTTGATGCAAATGAAAGGCATATTTTGCAAAACGGACCAACACAATTTATTATCTGGCATAACCGGAAGTTATCGTAAGGAAGCCGCCTCGTCCCCGACCGGGAATCCCGTCCGCGAGGGCAGCGTTAAAATGATTATCTTTACGGCCGTAATTTATGGAACGCGAATACACCGACAAGCCGGACGGGAGGATAATCCGTTTTATCCGGCGTCACCACGTAATGACGGTAGCGACCTGCTCCGGAGGGCCGTGGTGCGCCAACCTGTTCTACGCATGGCTGGACGAACCGGGATGTTTCGTATTCACTTCCGACGGGGACACCCGGCACGGCACGGATTTCGTCCGTTGCGGGGAAGCGGCGGCCTCGGTCGTGCTGGAAACCCGCACGGTAGGCCGTGTGCAGGGACTTCAGATAACGGGCACGGTCGTCCGGGTCGCCGGTTCGGAACAAACGACCGCTTCTGCGGCCCTGAAAGCATACCTGAAGCGTTTTCCGTATGCGGCGGCCGCGAAATTGGAGTTGTGGCTGCTGCTGCCGCATGTTCTCAAATATACCGACAACACGCTGGGATTCGGCAAAAAAATCCTGTGGCAGGCTTCCGGAAAGCCGTCCGCAAACTGAAGCCGCATGAAAACACGCTATAAGGAAGGTATCGTAATAGTGGCAGGCGGAAGCGGGTGCCGCATGAATGCGGGTCTGCCCAAGCAGTTCCTGCCCGTTGCAGGCCGGGAGATGCTTGTCCGGACAGCGGAACTGTTCGCGGAATGCTTGCCCGAGTCGCCTCTGGCGATAGTAGTCCCGCAAGCCTACGCGGAATGCTGGGAACGGCTGGCCGCGACATATTCCCTTTCCGGCCGCTGCTTGACGGCATACGGCGGCGCGAGCCGCACCCAATCCGTACGCAGGGGACTTGACGTACTGCCTCCGTGCGATATAATAGGCGTTCACGACGGCGCGCGGCCGCTGGCTACTCCGCGGCTTATCCGCCGCTGTTTCGATAACGCGCGCACGGAAGGTTCGGCCATACCGGTCACGGAACCGGTCGACTCGTTCAGGGCCGAGTGCGACGGACGCCTGCGCCCGATAGACCGCAAACTGCTCCGGGCCGTACAGACACCGCAGGTGTTCCGCGGCGACATGTTGCGGGATGCCTATGCCCGAACGGAGGGCGACTTTCCCGACGATGCTTCCGTGGTGGAGCAGGCCGGATACGGCCTCGTCTTCTGCGAAGGGGAAGCGGGGAACATTAAAATCACGGTGGAAGCCGACCTGAAATATGCAGAATACATATTCACGGAACGAGAAAGAAGCCGTACGTAAAGGCAATGGAAAGGCTCTTCAAATACAGGTTGTTCGACCGAAGGTCGGTCCTGATAACGGGGGCGGTAGCCCTCGCCGTTGCGGCTGCGGTGGTATGGATATGGCTTCGCAGCGGCGAAGGCGGGTATATGACCGCATGGGTGGTGAGCTTTCTGGCGGCGGTGCTGGCGCTCTACATCCTTTCCGTCCCGCGCCGTATAGAAATCGGGGAAATGGCCATAGAAATCCGGTGCGTGGTGGAACTGACCAAAATACCGTTCGCCGACCTGAGCTCAGTGAGGCGCATGGCGCGGGAAGAGATGCGCGGCATGGTCCCGCTGCTGGGCAGCTTCGGATTCTTCGGCTACTACGGTTACTATCTGGACCTGAAAAAATGGGAAACCGTCAAACTCTACTGCGGCCGGTGGGAAAATTTCGTCGAAATAAAAGACATATACGAACAAAGATACATCGTGAACGCCGGGCGGCCCGACGAACTCGTAGCCTCGGTAAAGGAAGCGGCGGCCGCCTATAACCGGCGCCTGAGCGACTGACCGGCGGAAGCGTACCCGCACGCGGGAGACGCGCCGATAATATTCCGATTGCTTTGCAAATTGCATTTTTTTGATTTAACTTTGAAATTCCGTACGTTCGTCCGCGCCGATGAAGCTTGTGAAGACCATATTATCGTGGTTATACGGTCTGGCTGTCGCCATGAGAAACTGGCTTTACGACGCCGGGATACTCCGTGTCCGGAAATTCGACATTCCGATTCTGTGCGTAGGAAACCTGACCGTCGGAGGCACGGGCAAGACCCCGGTAGTGGAATTTCTGATAAAAGAGCTGAAAGACAAATATTCCGTAGCAGTATTGTCGCGCGGCTACGGACGCCGCACCAAAGGGTATCTGGAAGTCGGGGCCGACTCCTCTTTCCTGAGCGTGGGCGACGAGCCGAAGCAGATAAAACGGCATTTTCCGGACATCGTCGTGGTAGTGTGCGAAAACCGGCGCAAGGGCATAGAGGGAATCCGGCGCAGTCATCCCGGAGTGAACCTGATAATCATGGACGACGGCTTCCAGCACCGCAGCGTAGAGGCGTCGGAAAACATCGTATTGGCCGACTATACCCGGTTGCCTTATAACGACCGCATGCTTCCGCTCGGACGGCTTCGCGACAGCATGTCCCAGCTTTACAGGGCCAATTTCATACTCGTCACGAAATGCCCCGCCTACCTGAGTCCGATAGACCGCCGGATAATGGACAAATCGCTCAGGCAGTTTCCTTACCAGTCCGTATATTTCACCTCGCTTCGCTACGAACCGCTGCGGCCGCTGTTTCCGGACGAGGCCGCGGAAGCTCCGAAACCCGGAACGAAAATTGTCGCTCTCGCCGCCGTCGGCAATCCCGCGCCCTTCGCTGCCGAACTGGAACGCAACTACGACGTGGCGGAAAAACTGTTTTACGGCGACCACCATGTTTACAGGGTGAGCGAAATGAAGAAGCTGCAAAGCCTGTTGAACGACAATCCCGGCATAGAAGCCGTGATAACCACGGAGAAGGATGCCGTCAAGCTCGCCAACCGCCGCCTCATACCGGCGGAAGTGCGGAGCAGGCTGTACGTCCTTCCCGCGGGAATAGCGTTCATAGACCGGAACGGAAACGAATTCATACAAAAACTGACGAAAAATGTTGGAAGAAATTAAACGGGCGGCCGAGTACATTCAGAGCCGCACCGACCTCCGGCCGGAAGCGGGCATCATTCTCGGCACCGGGCTCGGAGGCCTCGTTAATCATATGGAAACAGCCGCTACGATAGATTACGCAGATATTCCCGGATTTCCGGTATCCACAGTGGAGGGACACAGGGGACGCCTCATCTTCGGCTCTCTCGGAGGTAAAAAAGTGGTGGCCATGCAGGGCCGGTTCCATTATTACGAAGGCTATGAAGGACGGCAGGTGGTTTTCCCGGTCAGGGTTATGCGGGCTCTGGGGATAGGCCGCCTTTTCGTGTCGAATGCCAGCGGGGGAGTGAATACCTCGTTCCGGGTGGGCGACCTGATGATAATAACCGACCATATCAACCTTATACCCAATGTGCTGATTGGTCCCAATGAAGAGAAGTTCGGTCCCCGGTTCCCGGATATGACCGAACCGTACAGCCGGGAGCTTATCCGGAAGGCAGAAACGGTAGCCGAACGTGAAGGCATAAAGCTCCAGTACGGATGCTACGTGGGCACTACGGGGCCGACGTTCGAAACCCCGAAGGAATACGGTTACTTCCGCGCCATAGGCGGCGACGCGGTCGGCATGTCCACCACTCCCGAAGTCATCGCCGCACGCCATATGGGACTGCCCGTGTTCGGCGTTTCGATTATAACCAATATCGGCCTCGGCGGGCACAAGTCAACCCACGAGGAGGTGCAGCGCGAAGGCGCAAGAGCCGAAAAGAACATGACCCGGCTGTTTATAGGAATGCTCGAAGAACTGTAAAAGACGCGTAAGATATGCTTGAAAAAATAAAGGAATCCGCCTCGTTCATAAAAGACCGCACCGGTTGCGAGCCGGAAATAGGAATCATACTGGGCACCGGACTGGGAGGCCTCGTGGAACACATCCGCATCGAGAGCTCTCTCGATTACAGGGATATCCCCCACTTCCCGGTTTCGACGGTGGAAGGTCACAGCGGCCGCCTTATATTCGGCTCTCTCGGGGGTAAAAAAGTGATGGCCATGCAGGGCCGGTTCCACTATTACGAAGGTTACGAGGGAGAACAGGTGGTTTTCCCGGTCAGGGTGATGAAACTCTTGGGAATACGGGCCCTGTTCGTGTCGAACGCCGCCGGCGGAGCCAACGATACTTTCCGCGTAGGCGACCTGATGATAATAACCGACCATATCAACCTGATTCCGAACCCGCTCATAGGCCGCAACATGGACGAGCTCGGCCCCCGGTTTCCGGATATGAACGACGCCTACGACCCCCGGTTCGTCCGGCTGGCCACCGAGATAGCCGCGCAGGAGAATATAAAGCTCCAGTACGGATGCTATGTAGGGCTGACCGGGCCGACGTTCGAAACCCCTCATGAGTACTATTACGTAAAAGTAATAGGCGGCGACGCAGTCGGCATGTCCACCACTCCCGAGGTTATAGCCGCGCGGCATATGGGTCTGCCCGTATTCGGCGTTTCGATTATAACCGACGTTGCCAGCGGCACGGCCGTTTCGCATGAAGAAGTGCAGAAGGAAGGTCGCAAAGCCGAAAAGCGCATGAGCAGCCTTTTTATAAAAATGCTTGAAAAACTCTGACGACATATGATAAACAAAGTAATCCTTATAGGAAACGTAGGAGCGGACCCCGAAATCCGCACCCTCGAAAGCGGCGTCAAAGTCGCCCGCGTCCGGCTCGCAACGACCGAGCGCATCTACAACCGTTCCACGCAGGAAACCACCGAGCACACGGAATGGCATACCGTGACCCTGTGGCGCAATCTGGCCGACCTCGCAGACCGGTTCATACGCAAAGGAACCCAAATCTATGTGGAGGGCCGCATCCGCACGCGCGACTGGACCGACCAGAGCGGCAACAAACGGTTTTCCACGGAAATCATGGCCGACGACGTCAAGCTGCTCGGTCGCAAGTCGGACAACCCGGGCGGCTCGCAGCAGTCGCAGGGATACGGCCAGCAGAGTTCCGGCCAAGGATACGGAAGTTCCCACGGTCAGTCGTACGGCGCCGGACAGGGCGGGGGCTTCGGCCAGCAGCAGGACGCTCCGTCGGTTTCCGGGCCGGAGGACGACCCCGACGACCTGCCGTTCTGAACGAAAAGCGCTTAATTTTATGCCGCCGTCCGGGTCGCCGGGCGGCGGTTTTCATTCGGATAACGGGCTGAAATCACGGCGCATCCATTTCGATGCAATATAATATTGTGAACATTCAAAGGCTCTCTGCAAGCTGTCGGCACGATATACCAACGAGTCAGGCATAACGCCATTTCAACTCTTTACGACAAAACATATACGAAACATCCGCTGTTTTCAATATTTTATTGTATTTTTGGGCTGAAATCGACAGAATAAGAGGCAAGAAGCATTTATGGCGGTCGGGCCTGAACGACGTATAAAAAATACCGGCACGCAAATGATGCTGTACGGACATCGGCAAACAGCAGCGAAAGGAAAACGGAACCGCCCGCGGACAAAAGAAAAGCGGAGCGGCCAAGGCCGCCCCGCACTACGGGAATCGAAGTAAGTTACAGCATAGCGTACACTCGTGAAGTAGTCCCGACGGGAATCGAACCCATATCGTATGAACCGGAATCATATATTCTATCCATTGAACTACGGGACCGGTGCTGTAACGGACGCAAAGTTAAGAAAATTTTACGAATGGCAGGAAAGCCTTATATAACTTTTACCACTTTTGACCCGCAATGCTCGACGACTGGCAAAGACTCGAAAGAATAGTGAGGTGGACCGGCTTGTCGGTCAATTCCTTCGCGCTCAACATCGGACTGAACAGGGGAGAAAACCTGTACCAGATTAAGCGCGGCAATAACGGTATCAGCCGCGATTTGGCGGAAATGATAGTGGGAAAGTATCCGGAGCTGAGCAAGGCATGGATACTTACCGGCGAAGGGGAAATGTTCGTGGACGATTCCGGCAGACGCGACAACATTCCCTTTTACAGAATGGATGCCGCGGACGTGGTGGACGACAAGAGGCCGAAACCATCTCCTTCGGGAACGCTTTCGCTGTCGTCGATGCTGAGCGGATGCGACTTCGCCGCCATGTCGTACAACAAGGCCATGGAAAAGACCATCCCGGTCGGCTCCATAGTATTGCTGGAAAGGGTCGAGCTGGACGAAATCAATCCCGGAGGAGAGTACCTCATAAACAGTGCGCGATTCCGGGGCATACGGCAGATAAGCTACGACCCGAACAACGAAACGGAACTCAGGCTTACCCCTTCGTCGGACGACAAGTACGGCGAGCGCATTATCTACGCAAGGGAAGTCAGGGACCTGTGGCTGGTAAAGGGAATAATAATCATAAACAAACCATAACTCATGTTTTCAGGAATAATCGAAAGCTCGGCCGAGGTGCTGGAGATTCGCCAGGACAGGAACAACAAGGTATTCACCCTGCGTTCGCCTATCGCAAGGGAGCTGAAAGTGGACCAGAGCGTATCGCACAACGGAGTGTGCCTTACGGTGGAATCGGTGTCGGAAGACACTTACACCACCACCGCCATGCACGAAACGCTCGTAAAATCGAATCTGGGCAGCCTCCGCCCGGGCGACGAAGTGAATCTGGAGCGCAGCATGCGTCCCGACGCCCTGCTCGACGGTCACATAGTGCAGGGGCACGTCGACCAGACGGCGGTATGCACCGCCGTGGAAGACGCGAGAGGAAGCTACTACTATACGTTCGAATATACCCCTTCGGGGGACAATGTTACGGTCGAAAAGGGTTCGGTAGCCGTAAACGGCGTCAGCCTTACGGTAGTAAACTCACGGGACAACGGCTTTCAGGTCGCCATTATTCCGTACACGTACGAGCATACGAATTTCCACGCCATCGAGCCCGGCAGTGTGGTCAACATAGAGTTCGACATAATAGGCAAGTACATAGCCCGCCTGATGAGGAACTATTCAGGAAGGTAAATTGAAAATAAAAAGCATAGAGGCGGGAGCGCGGCTGGCGGCATGGATTACAGCGGCGGCCGCCGTTCCGTTCGGCCTGCTGTTCCTGCGGTCGGGAGGACCGGTATGGACGCTCCTGCTCGCATGGCTCGCGGTATGGTTGGCCGCATATCTCTCGACGAGGTATGCGGTAAAGAAATTCGTGATATACAAGCTCAAGCCACTTTACCAGCTCGTGCTCTCCCGCGACATAAAGACGCGGGAGCTGGAACACGAAATGATGCACCGGAGCGACATGATGGAAAACATCGGCACGGAGCTGTCGGCGTGGGCCGAAACCAACCGACGCGAAATCGCCCGGCTCAAGGAGAACGAGAAATACCGCAAGGAGTTTCTGGGCAACGTTTCGCACGAAATCAAAACGCCCGTATTCAACATACAGGGCTATATAACCACCCTGCTCGACGGCGGTATGGACGACCCGGCGGTGAACCGCCGCTATCTGGAACGTTCCGAAAAAAGCATAGACCGCCTTATAAACATAGTGAACGACCTCGAGGAAATATCCAAGCTCGAATCGGGGGCCCTGCATCTTCAGAGCGAACGCTTCGATATAGTGTCCCTTGCCCGGGAAATAACCGAAACCCTCGCCTACGAAGCCGAAAGCAAAAATATCCGCATACATATCGGGAACAGTCCCGCAGGCGCGCAGCCGGCCGTAATGGTGCGGGCCGACAAACGCTATATAGGTCAGGTGCTCGTAAACCTGATAGTCAACTCCATACGCTACGGAAATTCCGGAGGCTCCACCCGAATCGGCTTTATAGACCTGTTCGACAAGGTGATGATAGAAGTCGCGGACAACGGAGTAGGCATTTCGAAGGAAGATATTCCCCGCATATTCGAACGGTTCTACCGCACCGATAAAAGCCGTTCCCGCGAGCAGGGCGGAACCGGCCTCGGCCTGTCGATAGTAAAGCATATAGTCGAGGCTCACGGAGAAAGCATTTCCGTGCGCAGCGTCCCCGGACGCGGCAGCACTTTTTCGTTTACGCTCCGCAAGGACTGAAATCCGGGTTCCGGACAGCGGAAAGCTTCCCGCAACTATACGAGGCTTTCCCCGGAAAATGACTACATTTGTACTGCACGGAATTAAATCGCGGCGGAACCGGTTTCCGCCGCATCCGAAAGCTAAACCGAAACCTTTATGATGACCCGTTTTCTGGCCGTAGTCTGGGATGTGAATCCCACGTTTTTCCGAATAGGTTCGTTCGAGATACGGTATTACGGTCTCCTCTGGGCGCTCGCGTTCCTGATAGGGACCGTTATGTTCGTAAAATTCGTACGCCGCGAAGGGCTGCCCGACAAAGTGTGGGACTCGATATTCTGGTACGGTACGATTTCCACTATCGTGGGGTCAAGACTGGGCCATTGCCTGTTCTACGACCCGGTATTCTATCTGACCCACCCGCTGGAAATACTCGATATCCGCGGCGGCGGTATGGCCAGCCACGGAGCGGCGGTCGGGCTTCTGATAGGGTTGTGGCTGTTCTCGCGCAAGAACAAGTTGCCCTATCTATGGTCGCTTGACAGGATAATGATTCCGGTCGCCATAGGAGGCGCGGGAGTGCGGATAGGCAACCTGATAAATTCGGAAATCTACGGTCATGTGACCGACCTGCCGTGGGGATTCGTATTCGTTCGTGCAGGAGAAACCTTACCTAAGCACCCCACCCAGATATACGAGGCTCTCTGCTATCTGGCGCTGTTCGGACTGCTGTGCTGGATGTATTTCAGGCGCGACGACGGACGGCGACATCCGGGCCTCATGTTCGGTACGGGCCTGATAGGAATATTTTTGCCGCGGTTCCTGATAGAGTTCATAAAGAATCCGCAGGTGAATTTCGAAGCCGGCATGGCGCTGAACATGGGTCAGTGGCTCAGTATTCCGTTCATACTGCTCGGAATTGGCATGATATTTTACGGACTCGGACACAAAGTCGTTCCGGCTCCCGCGCCGCCCAAAGCGGCAGCGACTCTGCCCCGCAGCGTTTCACACACTGCGGACAGCCGGCCGCCGGCGCAGGCTCGGAAACACGGTACACGAAACAACAGACGATAATGGAAACTTCGGGCAATCTTCTGTTCGAACTGCTCGCTTCCGGCGGAACCGTCGTCCTGCCGTCCGTGGGCACGCTCAGGGTCGAACGTACCGACGCCGCGCTCGACCGGAACGCAGGGATTTCGGCCCCGGTGAACAGGGTCGTTTTTCATCGCAAGGAATTTCAATCTCCCGAAACCATGGCGGGGCTGATAGCCCGCATGAACGGTACGGACCTTTCCGAAGCCGAGCGCATGTACTACGAATGGATAGACAATTCCAGACAGCCGGACGGCTCGTTCCTGCTGGAACCGGCGGGACAGCTCGCCGACGGCGCATTCACTCCGTCGGCACGACTCGAAGCCCGGTTGAATCCCGGCGCACTCGTACCTGCGGTAGCTGCGGAAAGCCGCGGCGGACGGAACAGACGCCGCCTGCTCATAGCGGCGGCGGCCGTACTGACCGTGGGGGCCATATGGTATCTGTGGGAGTCCGACGACATACTCGGACGCCGGGCGGAGAAAAAACTTTACGGACAACCCTCCCTCGTAAGCCGGACGGAACGGGCCGAAACCGAAAAATGGGAACTTGCGGATTCCGAAACTCCCGTAAAGGAACCGGCCGCCGGAATTCGGGACACCGCTCCCGAAGAGCCCACGACAGGGCCGACGGCTACGGTTTCCGGGCGTTACATACTCGTGGCTGGCGTTTACAGCACCGAAGAAAACGCCGACCGGTTCATAGCGGAGGACGCTCTCGGCATAGGGCCCGTCCGGTACTTCAAGCGCCCGTTCGGACGCGGCAAAATCATGGTCGGAATAATGGCAGCGGACGACCCGGACGAAACGGCCCGCTACAAACGTTCCTTCGGGCCCGACGGCTACGAGCTATGGATATACGATACCCGGAAATAAACTCCGGAAAGGCGCCCTGCAAGGCGCCTTCTTCGTAATCTTCCTAATCGCTTACCGCTCCCCGGAAAGTAAAGTATTTCTGCATGACATAGCTGTAAACCGCCGATACGGCCGTAGTGAGCAGCTTGGACGGAGTGGGATATACCAGCAACAGCTCCACGAATATCTTCATGCAGACGTAGTTCAGCAGGAACGAGCCCGCCACCGACAGCGCGTACCTTCCCAACTGGGTCGAGCCCCTGAGAGGAGAATCCCTGAAAGCCACGTTGCGGTTGAGCCAGAAACCGTTGAAAAACGTTATGGGAAAAACCAGAAACAACGCCTGTATGTGCGGAGACATCACCGCAAACCCCAAATCCAGATACCTGTAACGTACCGCGAAATGGTAAATCAGGAAATACAGCACCGCGTCGAGCGCCATGTTGGCGCACCCGCAGAAAGCATAACGGAACATCTGGCGCGACACCAGACGCCGTATCGGGCCTGCATAAAACAGGTCTATAAAGCGGGTTATCGAGCGGGCGAACGCATTCATTTTCCGGCTTCCCTCCGGGCCAGTTCCTCCTGAAGCGCATACATCCGGTCGCGCCACTTGGCCGCCGTCATAAAGTCCAACTCCTTGGCGGCCTCCTCCATGCGCATTCTCGCTTCGGCGATGCCTTTTTCCAAATCGTCGCTTCCCCCGTACCGTACGCGGTTGTCGGCCGCAATAGCATAACCGCCCAGAGTGGGATAAGGCGAACTGTCGCCCGAGGCAACCGTACCGAGCATCTCCCCGGCCAGTGCGGACGAACTGCTTTTCCGCGCCTGCCGGGGGGTTATATTATGCAAGCGGTTGTACTCCATTTGTTTGGCGCGGCGACGGTTGCTCTCGCCGATGGCCTTCTGCATCGCTTCCGTCCAGCGGTCCGCATACATGATTACAGTGCCGTGGATATTTCTGGCGGCGCGTCCGGCAATCTGGGTCAAAGCCCGCTCGCTTCGCAGGAACCCTTCCTTGTCGGCGTCCATGATAGCCACGAGCGACACTTCCGGAAGGTCCAGCCCCTCGCGCAGCAGATTCACCCCTATCAACACGTCGAACGAACCCGCCCGCAGGTCGTCGAGTATCTGCACTCTCTCCATGGTATCTATATCGGAGTGGATGTAGCGGTTCCGCACACCTATGCGGTCGAAATACTTGGACAACTCTTCGGCCATGCGCTTGGTAAGCGTAGTAATCAGCACTTTCTCGTCCCGTTTTATCCGGGTCTGGATTTCCTCCAGAAGGTTGTCTATCTGGTTGTCCGTCACGCGCACGTCTATCGGCGGGTCCACCAGACCGGTAGGGCGTATAAGCTGCTCCACCACGGCCCCTTCGCTCTTTATCAGTTCGTAATCGGCGGGTGTGGCGCTGGCGTATATTGTTACCCCGGCAAGCTGCTCGAATTCGGAAAAGGTCAGCGGTCGGTTGTCCACGGCCGCGGGCAGCCGGAAGCCGTACTCCACCAGATTCTGTTTCCGGGCGCGGTCGCCGCCGTACATGGCGCGAACCTGAGGTATGGTCACATGGCTCTCGTCGATTACGAGCAGGTAATCCTCCGGGAAATAGTCCAGCAGGCAGAACGGACGCTCGCCGGCATGGCGGCCGTCCAGATAGCGGGAATAATTCTCTATGCCGGAGCAGTATCCCAATTCCTTTATCATTTCGAGGTCGTACTCCACCCGCTGCTTTATGCGCTGGGCCTCGAGCGGTCGTCCGGCCTTTTCGAAAAACTCTATCTGGAGCGCCAAATCGTGCTGTATCTCCTGAATGGCCTTCTTGGTACGCTCGCGGGTGGTTACGAACAGATTGGCCGGGTAAACGGTAAGCCGTTCCAACTCTTCCAGCACCTGTCCGCTGGCCGGGTCTATGCGGAAAAGCTCGTCTATCTCGTCGTCATACAGCACTATGCGGTACGCCGAATCGCTGTACGCGGACATCAGGTCGATAACCTCCCCGTTCACCCGGAAAGTCGAATTGGCAAGTTCGCTTTCGGTGCGCGTATAAAGGGCCTCCACCAACTGATACAGCAGGCGGCGGCGCCCTATCGGCTCCCCGGCGACGAGCTGGATGCTCGAGGCATGGAAATCGGCCGGGTTGCCGATGCCGTAAAGGCAGGACACGCTCGAAACCACCACCACATCCCGGCGGCCCGACAGGAGCGAAGCCGTGGTACGGAGGCGCATTTTCTCTATTTCCTCGTTTATGGAAAGGTCCTTCTCTATATAAGTATCCGAAGCCGGCAGGTAAGCCTCCGGCTGATAGTAGTCGTAATAGGACACGAAATACTCGACCGCGTTTTCCGGGAAGAACGATTTGAATTCTCCGTAAAGCTGCGCCGCCAGCGTCTTGTTGTGGCTCAGCACCAGAGTGGGTCTGTTCAGGCGGGCTATCACGTTGGCCATGGTGAACGTCTTTCCGGAGCCGGTCACGCCCATCAGGGTATTATGCCTGCTGTGTCCGCTGATAGAGCGCACCAGCTCGGCTATGGCTTCCGGCTGGTCGCCCGTCGGCTTGAAATCGGATACGAGTTTGAAATCCATTTTACAAAACTAATAAAATTAAATGCGAGGCCGGAAACGGCGTAAGAAAATTGAGTAACTTTACCCTCCCCTTTAAAATTCCCGTCATGATAGACCGCGCGACAGTGGACAGAATCTATGCGGCCGCCGACATCGTGGAGATTGTCAGCGACTTCGTCACCCTGCGCAAAAAAGGGGTTAACTATCAGGCCTGCTGTCCGTTCCATAACGAAAAAACACCTTCTTTTATTGTATCTCCGACCAAGGGACTGTTCAAGTGCTTCGGCTGTGGCAAGGGAGGCAACGCGGTTACGTTCGTAATGGAGCATGAAAAGCTGAACTATACCGAAGCCCTCAAATACGTTGCCCGAAAATACGGAATAGAGGTACAGGAAAAGGAGCTTACCCCGCAGGAAAAGCAACGCAACGACGACCGCGAGAGCATGATGGTGCTCAACAGTTGGGCGGCGGACTATTTCCGCCGCGTCCTGCTGGAAACCGACGAAGGGCTGAGCGTGGGACTCGCTTACTTCCGCAAGCGGGGATTCACCGATGCCACGGTCAAAAAGTTCCAACTCGGATACTGTCCCTCCAAAGGCGACGCCTTCAGCACCGAGGCCCTCAAGGCGGGTTACAAGGAACAGTTCATAACCGACACCGGGCTGGGCATAAAGCGGGAAACCGGCGGATGGTACGACCGGTTCGCGGGACGGGTGATATTTCCGGTTCACTCCATAAGCGGCCGTATAATCGCATTCGGCGGCCGTACGCTGCGTACGGACAAGAATACGGCCAAGTACCTCAACTCGCCCGAAAGCGCGGTTTACAGCAAGACCCACAGCCTGTACGGGCTCTATCATGCCAAGAACGCCATTACCCGCGAAAACCACTGCATTCTGGTCGAAGGTTACACCGACGTGCTCCAGATGCACCAGTCGGGCGTGGAAAACGTGGTGGCGTCGTCCGGCACGTCGCTTACGACCGAGCAGATAAAACTGATAAGCCGTTTCACGCACAACGTGACCGTTATTTACGACGGCGACACGGCGGGCATAAAGGCTTCCCTGCGCGGCATCGACATGATACTGAAGGAAGGCCTCAACGTGCGGGTGGTCCTTCTGCCGCCGGAAGACGACCCCGACTCGTTCGCCCGCGCCCGCTCCGCCGCCGAAGTAAAGGAATACATACAGGCCCACGAGGAGGATTTCATCCGGTTCAAAACGCGCCTGCTGATGAACGAAGCGGCGGGCGACCCCATACGCAAGGCCGAACTGATTGCGGACATAGTGGAATCCATATCCGTAATCCCCGACCCTATCATGCGGTCGGTATTCATAAAGGACTGCGCCGAGAGCATGGACATCGGCGAACAAATTCTCGTGAACGAGGTCGGGCGGCGCCGGATGACCCGGCCCTACGACAGCGACGCCGGGGATTTCGTACGCCGCCAGCAGAAAGAAATAGCGAGGGAAACGGCAGCCGTCGCCGAAGCGCTTTCGACGCGCGGGCTGCACGGAGGAAGCAGCATGGCCGAAATGGAAAAGGAGCTTGCAGGCTGCCTGATAAAGCACGGACACCAATGGTTCGAGCTGAAGGAAGGCAGCGGCCGCAGCCGTTTCAACGTGGCGGAAACGATAATCGGCGACCTTACGGCCGACGGCATAGTGTTGCGCGACGAACGTTACCGCGCTATTTTCGACGCCTACCGTGCAAAATTCGAGGAACTCGGGGCCGGAACCAAAGTGCCGGAACACTTCTTCACCAACCACGACGACCCGCAGGTGTGCAACGCGGCGGTGGACATACTTACCTCGGACGACAACTATGTGGCAAGCGAATTGTGGAAAAAGCACGAAAAATATTTCGAAAGCGAGGAAGAAAAGCTGCCCGTAACGGTTCCGCGGCTGGTAATACTCTACAAGTCGAAAGCCGTCGAAGCCATTATTTCCGAGCTGAACTCGCGTCTGGCTTCCGACGAGCTTCCGGAGGCCGAGCAGACCCGGCTCGTGGAGAGCATCGCCGCCCTCAACCGCGTGCGCAACGAAATAGCCCACAAGGTAGCGAGGCTGATACTTTAGCGCAAAACGAAACCGCCCGCGGCTTACGCTGCGGACGGCTCGTATAATCGGCCGGAATCGGAACATAGTCTCGTTGCCGAAAACTATCAATACATCAATGCAAACAGAAATAAACTAACAAATAACCTATGTGCTGACACACATCCAAGATAAAAAAATTAGTTACCTTCACCAATCCCGGCCGATACGACAAAATGCAAATTCGATGCCGCAATCGGTCGCGACAGGCGACATTTTCGTACCTTTGAGGCACAATAATGACCGATTACAGAAATATCAACATACGTAACAAGAAAGCGCGGTTCGACTACGAAATACTGGAGGAGTTCACCGCCGGCATCGTTCTGGCCGGTACGGAGATAAAGTCGCTCCGGCTAGGCAAGGCCTCACTTACGGACTGTTACTGCTTTTTCGACCGCGGCGAACTGTACGTCCGCGGAATGAACATTTCGGAATACCACTGGGGCACGTACAATAACCACCAGCCCCGGCGCGACCGGAAGCTGCTGCTCACCTCGCGCGAACTGCGGAAACTTCAACGGGCGTTGCAGGACAAGGGCCTGACGTTGGTGGGGCTGCGGCTGTTCATCAACGACCGCGGGCTTGCAAAGCTCGTCGTAGGGTTGGCGCGCGGCCGGAAACGTTACGACAAGCGCGACTATATAAAGGAAAAAGACGCCCGCCGCGAAATGGACAGGGCGCGCAAACGCTGAACCATGCCGCTGATACTGTGCATAGAAACCGGAACCGATGTCTGCTCGGCGGCCCTTTCCGAGAACGGCGTCCCGGTAGCCGTAAGGGAAAGCGCGGAAGGCCGCGACCATGCCCGCCGGCTCGGACGCTTCGTAAGGGAGGTCATGTCCGACCGCGGAATAGTCCCCGCCGACCTCGACGCGGTGGCGGTAGGCCGGGGGCCCGGCTCCTACACCGGACTCCGGATAGGAGTTTCCTTCGCGAAGGGGCTGTGCTACGGCCTCGGCATACCGCTGCTGTCGGCGGATTCGCTGGAGTCGCTCGCTGCGGCGGCGGTCGCGGGCCTTCGGGAAGGACGGCTCAAAGCCGACGGGTGGGAAGGCGCCTTGCTGTGCCCCATGATAGACGCCCGCCGCATGGAAGTTTACGACGAACTGTTCGACGCTTCGCTCAACCGCCTGCGCGGCCCGCAGGCGGAAATCATCGGCCCGGACAGTTTCCGCGAATACACCGAATCTGGACGCCGGATGCTGCTCTTCGGAAGCGGAGCGGAAAAATGCGGAGAGATTCTTTCTTCGCCGCTTATAGAAAGGATACCCGTAACCGCCTCCGCAACCGGAATGTGCGCCGACGCCGAAGCCGCGCTGCTTGCCGGAGAAACGGAAGACACGGCCTATTTCGAACCGTTTTATCTCAAGGACTTCGTAATCACGGCTTCCAAAAAGCGGTTTTTCTGAAAAACAGGAACCGGCACCGTAAAACACGCTACGCTATGGGATACCAAGAGGAAAAACAGCGCCAACTGGATATGCGATATATCCGCATGGCTAAAATATGGGCGGAAAATTCCTATTGCATACGTCGGCAGGTAGGGGCGCTTATAGTCAAGGACAAGATGATAATATCTGACGGCTATAACGGCACTCCCTCCGGATTCGAAAACGTATGCGAAGACGAGGAAGGACGCACGAAGCCGTACGTCCTTCATGCCGAAGCCAACGCCATAACGAAGCTGGCGAAAAGCGCCAACAACGGTACAGGGTCCACCCTTTATATCACCTCCTCGCCCTGTCTGGAATGCTCCAAGCTGATTATTCAGGCCGGCATAAAGCGGGTGGTCTATTGCGAGAGCTACCACTCCGACGCCGGCATAGAACTGCTCAGGCGCGTAGGAATAGAAATCGTACAGGTGGAGTGCTGACGGCGGCCGGAGCCGTCCAGCGAGCGTTACCCGTCAATCCTCTCCGCGACATAACCGGCGTCTTTAGCCGGTGTATCGACCCGCACCGCCGAAGGGGTAGCGAACGCGGCTATACCTACTAACGCTATGATAAGCCCGCACGTAACGAACGTCGCGGTCAGTCCTAGGCCGTCGGCAAGGAATCCGATTCCCACCAGTCCAAGCATGGACGGAATGAGGCTGAACGTGTTATACATCGAAAACACGCGGCCGAGAGCGTCGGGGTCGATGCGGGACTGCATTATCCCTGTGAACGCCGAGCTGTAAACGGCCCCCGAAACTCCGCTTACGACCGTCAAAGCGGCGAACCATGCAAAAGCCCCCGAAGGCAGCAGCCCGGAAACGAAGAAAACCGTCCCGACCACGACGTACATCCAGTTTATAAGCAGCACCCTGTTCACCCGGTAAACCCGGACTCCCATAATTATGCCGCCCGCCAGCGTGCCTACGCTCCAGAGAGCCTCCACCATTCCGGCCTGAAAGCCGGTTCCTCCGAAGTACCGGAGCGTCATCAGCGGAAACAGCACGCTTACCGGCATCAGGAAAAAGGTCACTACTACCGAATACAGGAAAATCCAGCTCAGTCCCCTGCTCCGGGACACCGCCATCACTCCCTCCTTCATTTCGCGGAAAATGTTTTTAGCGCTTTCCGCACTTCGCGGAGGATTGGGAATATAGACGAAAAACAGCGACCCGACCGCTATCAGCGCCCCTGCCACGTCCAGCAGCAGAACGTATTCCAGCTTCCAGACCGTTACGAGCAACGCTCCCAAAGCCGGGCCGGCTATGTTGCTTGCCGAAGCTATTATCTGGTTGATTCCGGCTATTCTGGTAAGCTGGTCGGCAGGCGCAATCATCGGAACAGACGCCTGCATCGCCGGCATATGGAAGGCCGAACCCACCGAACGCAGTGCGAGCAATACGAATATATGCCACATTTCCGCTATTCCGGTCCGGAAAAGCACCGCCAGAACGAGCGTGCAGAAAGCGATGAACGAGTCGGCCAGCATCATTACCCTCTTGCGGTTCCAGCGGTCTATCAACACCCCGCTGAAAGGACCCAAGACCGCCTGCGGCAACAGGGCGGCTACGGTAGCCCATGCGAGGATTTCCGCCGAGCCGGTCTGTATGCTGAGCCATATCACGATGGCGAAATTGACCATGCTGCTGGTCAGTATGGAGAAAAACTGACCGGACCATATAATGGCGAAAACTTTTTTCCAATTATTCATCGGGAAAAGCGTAAAGGGTATCCACATACCGCCTGCGGGCGGCCATGCAGCCGATACCCCGATTATTTAAAATATGAAAAACATGCGCCGGAATGCAGCGCGCGGACAGACCCTGTCCGGACAGGCAAGCATCGGTTCATCCCGAACCGACGGCCCGTTATTTAAGCGGGTATATACATGTAATGCATAAATGAGCCGCAAAGATATGCATTTCCGACCGAACTGCAAGTCCGTTTTGCAAAAAAGACCGGCAGCGGTTCCGCACTTTATAAAGCGGCTCTAAGCCTTGTATCTCGTCCACTTGTACAGCTCGGCGAACGTCGGTTTCTTGCCGTACATGAAGATTCCTACCCGGTATATCTTGGCCGCCAGCCAGACTATGCCCGCGAACGACAGGTAAAGCACCGCCACCGAAACGGCTATCTCCCACCCCGGAACGCCGTACGGAATACGGGCCATCATCACGATGGGGGAAGTGAACGGAATCATGCTGAACCAGAAAGCCAGACTGCTGTGAGGGTCCTGCATCGTGCTTATCATCACGAAGAACGCCAGCACGAGAGGCAGCGTTATGGGCATCTGGAGATTCTGGGTATCCTTCTCGTTGTCCACGGCGCTGCCCACGGCGGCGAACATGGCGGCATACAGCAGGTAGCCGCCTATGAAATAAACGAGAAACGCACCCATCATTTCGAGCAAATACCACGGGTCGGTGATTATGTTGATAATGGCCGCGCTGTCGGGGTCGAGCATGGAGGCGTCGACGGGCAGGGCTCCGGCTGCGCCGGACTGCATAGCGGCGGCTGCTTCCACCATGTCGCCCGCAAACAGGTTGAGCAGAACCGTCCCCACGATGCCGATGAAAAGCACCCAGATAACGAACTGGGTAACGGCTACGGCGGCTATGCCTAATATCTTGCCCATCATAAGCTGGTAGGGTCTTACGGAGGAAACCATGACTTCCAGCACCTTGCTGCTCTTCTCCTCGATAACGCCCTGCATCACCATATTGCCGTAGATAAATACGAAAAAGTAAATGAGGAACCCGAACAGGTAGGCCCCTATCATCGACAGCACGCTCGACGAGTCGCGGTCCTCGCCCGAATCGCTTATCTGACGGGTCTGGAGAGTTACGGGAGTGCTCACCTCGGCCATAATCCGGTCGAGGTCCTCTATATTGTAGGCCTTCAGCTTCTCGTTCTGGAGAATCTGTTCGATTTGCCCCTTTATCGCCTCTTCCAGCGTTACCGTGGAGGACTCGTAGGTGTAGAGCACCACGTTGCGCGGATTCTCCAGCACGTCCGCTCCCACGACGAGTATGCCGAAAACTTCCGGCTTCTCGGAACGGATTTCCTCCAGCGTACGGTCGCTCGGCCGGAAATGCAGCGTTCCTTCGTCGGTCAGTTTCGCACCCACCAGACCGCTTTCGTCCACCACTATCACCTCTTTCGGCTTGTCGCTGCCGAGGTTCATCATCAGCGCGGGCACCACCATGATTCCCATAAGCAATATGGGGGTAAGTATAGTGGTGATTATAAAGCTCTTTTTCCGAACCCGCTCGTTGAACTCCCGGCGGATTATTATGGCTGTCTTTCCCATAGTCATTCGAGTTTACCGGCCACCGCCCGGATAAATATGTCGTTCATGCTCGGAATCATTTCCCTGAAGGAACGTATTTCGACCGCTTCGTTAACGGCGCTTATCACGTCCCTGACGGAATCTTTTCCCGGGATGCGTATCCGGAGCATACCGGGCCGTTCGGCCGCGTCGACGGTTTCCGCCAGACCCGCCAGCGCCCTCTCCAAATCCGCTCCGTCGCCCGAAAACTCTATCTCGTACACGTTGTCGCCATGGCTGCGGCGCACTTCGTCGAGGCTTCCGCTCAGAATGTTCCTCGACTTGTTTATAAGGGTTATATGGTCGCAGATTTCCTCCACCGAGGCCATGTTGTGGGTGGAGAAGATGACCGTCGCCCCTTCGTCCCGCAGACGCAGGATTTCTTCCTTGAGCAGGTTGGCGTTTATGGGGTCGAAACCGCTGAACGGCTCGTCGAATATCAGCAGTTCCGGACGGTGCAGCACGGTCACTATGAACTGTACTTTCTGGGCCATGCCCTTGCTCAGTTCCTCCACCTTTCTGTTCCACCAGTCCTGTATGCCGAACCTCACGAACCATTCCTTGAGCCGGACGGTAGCATCTCGGCGCGACAGCCCCTTCAGGCGGGCGAAATATACCGCCTGCTCCCCTACCCTCATTTTCTTGTACAGCCCGCGCTCTTCGGGCAGGTATCCTATGCGGCTCACGTCGCCGGCCCTGAGCTCGCGGCCGTCGAACCATACCTTGCCGCTGTCGGGGGCGGTTATGCGGTTTATGATTCTTATAAGGGTGGTCTTGCCGGCCCCGTTGGGACCGAGAAGCCCGTAAACGCTGCCGACGGGCACTGCCAGCGACACGTCGTCCAAAGCCGTATGCTGCGCGAATCGCTTGGTAACGTGCTCGACCTTCAAAATATCCATATCCTGTTGACGGTTTCCGGATTACAGGGTACAAATATAGGAAAAACCCGCGGTTTTCCGTACAGGACCGACAACGCGGGGAACGGCAGAGCCTAAGAATACAGGAGGCACCTCGACAAAGTTCAAGCAAGTTTGCCTTTGCCCTCGGCTTGCACTATATTTGGATAATATAGGCTGCACCTCGGCAAAGTGCAAGCAAGCTTGCCTTTGCCCTCGGCTTGCACTATATTTGAACTCTCGACACCAAAACATTCCGTATATGCTCTATCCGCTGAAATTCTATCCCCGCCTCAAGGAGCGCATCTGGGGCGGAAGCCGCCTTGCCGAAGCCGGCAAAAAACCGTACCGTACAACGGTCCGTCCCGACAGGACGGGCGAAAGCTGGGAAATTTCCGGCATCGAGGGCGACGCTTCGGTAGTGCGCTACGGGCCCCTGCGCAACAACAATCTGCGGGAGCTTACGGAAGTTTTCATGGGCGACCTCGTCGGAGATTCGGTGTACGAAAAATACGGAACCGAGTTCCCGCTCCTCGTAAAGCTGATAGACGCCCGCGACGTACTCTCCGTACAGGTTCACCCGGACGACGGGCTGGCGGCCCGCGTGCACGGATGCCGGGGCAAAACCGAAATGTGGTATATAATGGACAGCGAACCGGGAGCGCACCTTTGGATAGGGTTCGACCGGGAAACATCGGAGGAAGAGTATCTCGAAGCGGTCGGGAACGGAACCCTGACGGAGCTGCTGCGCCGCTACGACGCGCGGCCGGGAGATGCGTTCCTCATTCCGGCCGGAACTGTCCATGCCCTCGGCAAGGACATTCTGCTGGCCGAAATACAGGAAACTTCCGACATAACATACCGTATCGACGACTGGGGGCGCACCGGCTCCGACGGCCGACCGCGGGAACTGCATACCGGCCTTGCGGCGGAAGCGATAAGATTCGGCCGGCCGGAGGACTTCCGGCTCGTCCCACGGCCCGACGGCGAAGGGGTAAGCTCGCTCGTACGGTGCGAACACTTCAACGTGAACCTGCTTAAAATAAGGGGCGAGCTCGAAAGGGATTACGCCCCCTTGGACAGCTTCGTAGCATACCTGTGTGTCGAAGGAAGCGTGCGGACAAGCTATTCGGGCGGTACGACGGAGTTGAGGGCGTCGGAAAGCCTGCTCGTACCGGCCGACGAAACCGACATAACGTTCGAGGGCGAGGCCGACGTGCTGGAAGCGTATATAGACCTTTATCCCGGCCGCGGGACTAATAGTAAAGGCCCTTCTTATTGAAAACGGCATAACCGAAATTAAAGGTTATGAACCAGTTGTTCCGCCTTACGTCGTACTTGGAAAGCGAAAGGCTGACGGCTCCCACCATGGTCTGGTAAACCAGCGAGGCGTCGAACACGTACCGCAGCGTCTGCCGTATGCCTTCGCCGGTGGTGTGGTTGTACTTCCACGGCAGAAACGCATAGGCGCTCAGTTGCAGATACAGCTTGGGCATGAACTCCAAAGCGGGCATAAGCCCGGCCGCCGCATACGAATCGGCCCTGTACTCCTTCATGTAAACTATGTGGCTGTGGGGAGTAGGCGTAAAGGCGGGCGAGGTTATATTGGTGGCGTAATCGTTGGAAAAATCGGGATGAGTGGATAAAAGGGCATCCACCGTATAACCGAACGAAAACCATTTGACCGGTCGCACGGGAAAGTAATGCGTACGGGTAAACCGTGCGGCGAACCAATGGCGTTCGTACGTTCCCGGTCCCTGACCGAGGTCGGAGCCGCTGGCTCCCGGCCTGAAATGTTCCCGGCCGGACAGATAGGCTACGGATATGGACTGCTTTATGCCGCGGTTGGGGAACATGATGTAATTCAGGTCGTCGCGTTCCAAAGCAAGCCTTACGCCCCGGAAGTCGAACCGGGTACGGTCCATAGGGTCGGAATCCTCGTAGCCGGTGCGCTGATAGTACCGGTAGGCGTCGCGTCCGGCATTGGCCTGCATGAAAAGCACCGAATGGCGGTCTATGGGCATTCCGTAAGAAAGATGCACATAGGTGTCGTGATACTTGGAATACGTAAGGTCGTTGCCCTTGGTGAGGAAGCCGTAATTGCTCCGGAAATAATTGTAGTAGTTGCCCGTAAAGCCCGCCTCGACGAACATCGGGATGCCCGCGAAAAAGTCCACCCTCGCCGCAAGCGCCGGAGAACTGTAAAACGGACTGAGGTAAAGGTCGAGGTCGTACTGCTGGGCCGCCCGTCCTATCGCCTTGTACTGCATCCCTATATATGCCTGATTCAGCGCGGTGGAGGAAACGTTGCCGCCGAACATCAGCTTGAAGCTGGGACGGGCCGACAGCTCCATTTTCAGGGCGAACCTGTGGGAAAGAGTATCGTAAGTCACCTCCGGGTAGTCGCTTATCATCTGCCCTTCCGAAAGCAGCTTGAAATATTCCGACCGGAACTGCTCGAATCCGTATAGCATTCCCAGTCTGTCGGGACGGTCGAGGCGCAGCAACCGGCGCACGTAGGCCGTCTGATGCCGGTTCAAACCGTCTATGGAGTAATCGTCGAACAGCAAAAGCGGGCAGTCGGCCCTGAATTCCCGGCGGCGCTTCTGCGCCTGCTGCGGGGTCAGCACGCGCTTTACCCGGGCCTTTATTTCCGGCATCATCCTTTCGGCATCTTCGTAGCCGCACCGGATAATCCACTCGGCCTTGTCGAAATCCAGCACGGTTACGTCCTCGAAAACTCGGGAAACCATTATCCCCTTTTCCGGGGGCAGCTCGTAGTCGGTGTGCATCATGGCCAGGTCGAACAACTGGTCCATAAAGCCATTGCGGTCGGGCATCCGGTCGCCCTCCACGCACTTGCTGCCGATTATTACGTCCGGGCGGAAATCCTGCTCCAGCACCTGCCACGGAAAATTGTTGCTGATACCGCCGTCGTAATAAAGCGTGGTGTCGGTCTTTATCGGCCTGAACACGAGCGGTACGGTCATGGACTTGCGCACGGCCATGCCCAAGTCCCCATCCCGGCATATTATTCCGGTACGGCTTACGGCCTCGGTCACGATACACCGGAAAGGGACCATCAGCCGGTCGAAGTCGCCCCCGCATGCCACGGAAGCTCCGGCGAAGTATTCCACGAAGGCCATGTCGAGCTGGCTGGTAGGGACGAGCGAAGGCGTCCTACGCGCCTTTTTCCGGAAGAAGCCCTCCTCCGGGCGAACGGTAATCATGGCGGCATTGCGGCGCATCTGCTTGAAATAGTAAGCATAGCGGCTTTCTATACGGCCCGTGAGCCAATAGCCTATCTTTTCGGAGCAGAACTCCTCCTTCATCCGCCGCGGAGAGTAGCCGGCAGCATACAAGCCGCCCACTATCGCTCCCATGGAAGTACCCGAAATATAATCCACCGGCACGCCGTTATCTTCCAGAGCCATCAGCACCCCTATGTGGTAAAGTCCCTTGGCCCCTCCCCCGCTGAGGGCGACTCCTACCCGCTGGGCGCACACCTGCACGGCGAACATCAAAAAGACGGGTAGCAACAAAAGCCGCAGGCGTGGCATAGACAAAAATTCTTAACTTTGTAAATTGGTATATTGGCGTAAATTTAGAAATAAAAGCCCGGAGAGGCAAAGTCGTATGAAAGAAAAAATCGAAGCTCTCAGGCGAAGGGTAGAGGAATTCCGTCCCCGCGCCGCGGCCGATATAGAAGAGTTCAGAATTAAGGTACTCGGACGCAAGGGCGAACTGGCCCGTCTTATGGACGAATTCAAAACGGTGTCTCCGGAGCTCAAACGCGAGCTGGGACGCCGCCTAAACGAACTCAAGGATTACGCTCACGGCAAGCTGGAGAAAATGAAGGCGGGAAGCGAAAATCCCGATACCGGCGGCGAGCCCGCGGACGACATGACCCGCCCCGCCTCGGCGGAGAAGGCCGCTTCGCGTCATCCGATATCCATCATCCGAAACGAAATTCTCGACATATTTTCCCGCCTCGGCTACACCGTGGCCGAAGGCCCGGAAATCGAGGACGACCGGCACGTGTTCTCCGCCCTGAACTTTCCGCCCGAGCACCCGGCCCGCGACATGCAGGACACGTTTTTCATCCGGAAGAATCCCGACATAGTGCTCCGCACCCACACCAGCTCCATTCAGGTACGCACCATGGAAACGCAGAAGCCGCCCATAAGAGTGATATGCCCCGGAAGGGTTTACCGCAACGAAGCCGTATCGGCGCGCGCGCACTGCATTTTCCATCAGGCCGAGGGCCTGTACGTGGACAAGGGAGTGTCGTTCGCCGACATGAAACAGACCCTTATGTACTTCGCACGCGAGATGTTCGGGCCGGACAGCCGCATCCGCCTGCGCCCCTCGTACTTTCCGTTCACGGAGCCTTCGGCGGAAATGGACGTGTCGTGCAACCTGTGCGGCGGAAAGGGGTGCAACATATGCAAAGGGACCGGTTGGCTCGAAATAATGGGCTGCGGTATGGTCGACCCGGCCGTGCTGGACGCCTGCGGGATAGACAGTACGGTTTATACCGGATTCGCCTTCGGAATGGGTCTCGAACGCATAGCGATGCTCAAATTCGGCGTGAACGACCTGCGGCTCTATTTCGAGAACGACCTGCGTTTTCTGGAACAGTTCACCGCAGCCGTATGACGAATTACGCGAAGGCAGGAATCGTGCTTACGTCAGCCCTGTGGCTGTCGGCATGCGGCGTCGTCCGACACCCCGGCCGGTCCGGGACGCCGGAGCCTCCTTCGCAGTACGCCGATTCGCTCTCCACGCTATGGTACTATACGGAAGGGATGAAAAAGAATCTGGTGGAAGGCGATACCGCATCGGCAGCCCGGTATTTCCGCCTCGTCCTGCGGAGCGATTCCACCCATGCACCCTCGTGGTACGAACTCGCCAACCTCGCCGCCGACCCGGCCGAAGCTCTCGAATACAGCCGGAAGGCCAACCGGGAAGACTCCACGAATATATGGTACCGCATACAGCTCGGACGCCTTCTGATAGGAACCGGCAACTATTCCGACGCCCTCGGGCTATACGACCAGCTCGTAAAGCAGGACCCGCACAACTGGCTCAACTACACCATGCTCGCCGCGCTCTACGAGCAGAACCGCCAGCCGTTCACCGCCATAGCTGTTCTCGACACCGCCCAGTCCCGGTTGGGACGCCTCGAAGAGCTGAGCGGCTACAAGCGACAGCTTCTAATCCGGGTAAAACTTTACGACAAGGCAATCGACGAAACGCGCCGCCTGATAGCGGAGTATCCCTACAAGCCCGACAACTACGCCATACTGGCCGACCTGTATGCGGCCACCGGCCGGGACTCCCTCGCCAGAGCTTCGTACGACGCCGCCATACGCATAGATTCCACAGATACCGGCGTACTTTCGGCCGCGTCATCCTATTACCGCCGCCGCGGAGACGACCTTGCCTATTTCGCTACCGTAGGGCGTATTTTCGACTCTCCCGGAACCGAAGTGCAGGAAAAACTGCGAATTTTCCGGGAGATGACCGCCGACATGGATTTTTACCGGCGCAACTATTTTTCCATCAATAATCTGGCATCCTCGCTGGCTCTTATGTACCCTGACGATTACAGCGTATTGGAGGCCTATACCGGACACCTTATCCGCACCGGAGATGTCGAACAGGCCCTTGCGCTGCTGAAAGGGTGGGTAAGCCATAATACGCAACTCATGGAACCGTTCTATGCGATTCTGGACATAGAGGCTTACATGCAGCGTCCGGACTCGGTGGCGAAATATTCGGAAAGGGCTCTCCGGCTTTTCCCTCGCAGCACCGACCTTTACCTGCGGCAGGGATTCGCACAAATAAATCTCGGACAAAACCGGAAAGCTGCGGAAAATTACCGCAAGGCTTACCGTTATGCGGGGAGCGACTCGCTGCGCAGCGTGGTGCTCGGCCTTATGGGAGATTTGGAACACGAAGCCGGGCGCATGGCCCGATGTTATCGTTACTACGACCGCGCACTCAAGCTCGACTCCGGCAACGCGGTAGTGCTCAACAACTACGCCTATTTCCTGAGCGAAGAAAACCGCGATTTGGAAAAAGCCCTCGCCATGAGCGAAAGGGCCAATGCCCTGAGTCCGGGAAACGCCACGTATCTCGATACTCAAGGCTGGATACTCTTCCGACTCGGGCGAGCCGAGGAAGCGCGGCGGATAATACAGCAGGCCCTTTCGCTCGACAGCAGTTCAAGCGGAGAGCTTTTCCTGCATTACGGCGACATACTCGATGCCCTCGGCGACGAGTTCATGGCCCGCGTTTACTGGCGGCGGGCATTGGAAAACGGTGCGGACCCGGCCGAAGTCGGTAAAAGGCTGGAGGAAAAAGGGAAATGAAACTCCGGTATAAAGTTTTGATTCTGGTTACGGCACTGTGCATGGCAGGCATCCGGCTGTACGGACAGACAATCGAATCGCTCAACCGGGAAATCGCCCGCGCGGAAGAGGAAATACGGCTTGCCGAGGCACTTCAGGGAAAAATCCGCGAAGACCTCGATGTAAGCCGCAGCAGGTTGAAGCTGACCCGTACGAAAATAGCCAACCGTCGAAACATAATCGCTTCGCTCGACAAGCAGATAATCATTCTCGACAAAGACATAAATTCCAAGCGTAAAAGCATCGATGCTTTGGGACGGCGTCTTTCCGACCTGAAGCGGAACTATGCCGATATGGTGCGCGACACCTACAAGAACTACCGGCTGAACAACTCGCTCGTATTTCTGTTCTCGGCGCGCGATTTTTCCGATATGACCCGCCGGCTCGACTATATGCGGCGCTGGAACCGCATGAGGGAACGCGAAGGCGGCCGGATAGACTCGGTATCGCGCGGACTGAACGTACAGGTGGATTCGCTGGGCATGCAGTTGGGCCGGCTTTCGGACAAGAAAAAAGCCCGCGGACGGGAACTGGAATCTTTAGCCGCCGAACAGCGGGAGTACGATTCCTCCCTGCGCCGTCTGACCGAGCAGGAAAAACAGATAGCCGGCCGGATAAGGGAAAAGGAAAAGGAAAAAAAGAAAGCCGAGGAAAGGCTCCAGAAGTTGATTGCCGAGGAAGCGCGACGGGCGGGCGAAGAACGCCGCACCGCCTCCGAGGAGAAATACTTTACGGAGCTTACAGGCCGTTTCGACCAGAACAAGGGCCGGCTTCCGCTGCCTGTGCGCAGCGGCGTCATAATCGACCGCTACGGACGGCATCAACATCCGACACAGAAAAACCTTACCATAGACAACAAGGGGGTAAACATAGCCGCGGAAAAAGGTGCGGCCGTATGCAGCGTATTCGATGGAACAGTGACCAGCATAGTGTTTATCAAGGGTTTGAACAACTGCGTAATGGTGCGGCACGGGACTTACCTTACCGTTTACTCCAATCTGGCCGACGTAAGCGTAGCTTCGGGCGACAGGGTAGGGGCTTACCAGACCCTCGGTCACCTGCCGGCCGGAGCCGACGACGACTGCTTCCTGCATTTCGAACTGTGGGAGAATACCTCCAACCTCAACCCCGAACCGTGGTTCCGAAAATAACGATGCCATGACGGGATTTTACACGCAAGGATGCGATTACAAGCCGACGGCAAAACGAAAGCTGGCCGCATGGGTCCGGGACACGGCCGCCTGCGAAGGGTACGCCGTGGGCGACATATCGTTCGTATTCTGCTCGCCCGAGTACCATCTGGAAGTAAACCGTAAATATCTGGGACACGACTATAATACGGACGTTATAACTTTCGATTACAGCGACCTGCAAAACGCCAAAGTCATATCCGGCGATATTCTTATCGACCCGTTCACCGTGCGCTCGCAGGCCCCCCGGTGGGGAGCTGCGGAAAACGAAGAAATGCTTCGGGTGATGATTCACGGCGTGCTGCACCTGTGCGGCTACGGCGACAAGTCCCCCGAAGAAGCCGCAGTAATGCGCAGCCGGGAAAACCATTATCTGCAACGCTGGCACGATATTTTTGAAAGCCCCGGACGGCAGGAAACGCAATGACTTTCGATTACGATATAATAATAGTGGGAGGGGGCCATGCCGGCTGCGAAGCGGCGGCGGCAGCAGCCCGGCTCGGAAGCCGCACTTTGTTGATTACCAGCGATATGACCAAGCTGGCGCAGATGTCGTGCAATCCGGCCGTAGGGGGCGTGGCCAAAGGTCAGATAGTACGCGAAATCGACGCCCTCGGCGGCCGCATGGGAATAGTTACCGACCTTAGCACCATACAGTTCCGGATGCTCAACCGTTCCAAGGGACCCGCCATGTGGAGTCCGCGCGCCCAATGCGGCAAGGAAGAGTTTTCCGCCCGGTGGCGACGGATAATGGAAAACGAGCGGAACCTGTATATATGGCAGGATACCGTAACCGCCCTGCTGACCGAACGCACGGGAACCTCGGTATCCGCCGCAGGAGTATGCACCTCTCTGGGCGCGAAGTTCAAAGCCCGGGCCGTCGTACTTACTGCCGGCACTTTTCTCGGCGGACGTATTTTCGTCGGACGGAATTCCGTTCCCGGCGGCAGGGCGGGAGAGGGAGCCGTCGGCGGACTGACAGAACAACTTGCCGGTTTAGGCTTCTCGACCGGGCGGATGAAAACCGGCACTCCGGCCCGGCTGGATGCCCGGACATTGGATTTCGAGGCTTTTCAGCAACAGCACGGCGACGCGAATCCCGGTAAGTTTTCTTTTTCGCAAGAAACCGTACCCGTTCGGCATCAACTGCCCTGCTTTATAGTACATACCAATGAAGAAGTGCATAATATTCTACGTCAGGGCTTTAAGGATTCGCCACTCTTTACCGGGGCTATTACCGGGATAGGACCCCGTTACTGTCCGAGCATAGAAGACAAACTGAAAACATTTGCCGACAAAGTATCTCATCAGTTGTTTTTGGAGCCTGAAGGAGAAAACACCAATGAGTATTACCTGAACGGTTTTTCCTCGTCGCTTCCGTTGGAAATACAGGTTGCCGCGCTAAAGAAAATACCGGGATTCGGGGACGTGCATTTATACCGTCCGGGTTACGCGATAGAATACGATTATTTTCCGCCTACGCAGTTGTACCACACTCTGGAAACGAAAATGGTAAGCAACCTGTGGTTTGCCGGACAGATAAACGGAACCACCGGTTACGAAGAAGCCGCCGCGCAGGGACTTATGGCCGGCATCAATGCCGCGTTGAAATTATCCGGACACGAACCGCTGGTACTTGCCCGCGACGAAGCATACATAGGAGTTCTTATAGACGACCTCGTAACCAAAGGGGTGGACGAACCGTACCGGATGTTCACCAGTCGTGCAGAGTACAGAATACTGCTTAGACAGGACAACGCCGACCTGCGGTTGTCGCCCGTCGGAGAAAAAATCGGTTTACTGGACAAGAAGCGCATCAATACTTTTAACAGAAAAAAAACGTTATTGGAAGGTTTGCTCGAATTTTTGCACCGCAACAGTGTATCTCCGAATGAAATATCCGACTATCTCGCCAGCATCGGGTCCGCTCCGGTCACGCAGGGACGCCGTCTTTACGACTTGCTCTCGCGCAACGGGGTTACCATACAGGGCCTCGAAGAAAACATTCCTTCGCTCAAGTCATACATTCATTCCAACGGCATATCTTCCGACATAACCGAAGAAGCGGAAATCCAGATAAAATACAAAGGATATATCGAGAGAGAAAAATTCATAGCCGAAAAACTCCGCCGCCTCGAAAACATCCGACTGCGACCGGATTTCGACTACAACTCCCTGCAATCCCTGACGATAGAAGCGCGGCAGAAACTTTCCAAAGTACGTCCCGCCACCATAGGGCAGGCGTCGCGTATTCCGGGAGTATCGCCGGCAGACATAAACGTACTCTTAATCCATTTCGGACGATAACAGGCCGTTCCACGTGGAACAAACCCCAAACACTCCAAGCACGTTCCACGTGGAACAGCCGTAACATCAACAACAAATAATTAACAATCAGAGTGTTACCAAAAAAGATACGGAATACGCGACACTGTACTTTACCGGACTTCACATCCGAAAAATAACAGCGGGACCTCGATGAAGCCCCGCTGTTTTGCGAGCCGTATTCCTAACGGTTGATTTTAGCCCAGGTATCCTTCAGGTTTACGGTACGGTTGAAAACCATCCTGCCGGAAGAGGATTCAGGGTCTGCGGCGAAATAACCCACCCGCTCGAACTGGAAGCGTTCCCCCGGCCGCGCATCGGCAAGAGCAGGTTCTATATAGCCCGTCTTAACTACGAGGGACTCCGGGTTCAGATAATCCATAAACGTCTTGCCGTCTTCGGCGTCGTCCGGATTCTCGCGCGTAAACAGAGTGTCGTACAGCCTTATCTCCGCTTCTTCGGCATGAGGAACGGACACCCAGTGAATCACGCCCTTGACCCGCCGTCCGTCGGACGACGAGCCTCCTCCCGACATGGGGTCGTAAGTACACCTTAACTCCGTAACGTTCCCTTCCGCATCCTTTACGACCTCATCGCACCGGATTAGGTAGGAATATCGGAGCCTTACCTCAGTTCCGGGAGAAAGGCGGTAATACTTCTTCGGAGGGACTTCCATAAAATCGGCCCGCTCGATGTACAGCTCGCGCGAGAAAGGCACTTTCCGCGTACCGGCCGACTCGTCTTCCGGATTGTTTACCGCGTCGAAATACTCCGTCCTGTCCTTCGGATAATTGGTTATCACCACCTTCAGCGGGTCGAGCACGGCCATACGGCGTTCCGAAGTCCGGTTAAGGTCCTCGCGGACACAAAATTCTAAAAGGGAAAGGTCGATTACGTTATCCCGCTTGGCGACTCCTACCTTGTCGGCAAACGCCCGGATAGCCGCCGGAGTATAACCCCGGCGCCTGAGCGCCGACACGGTCGGCATACGCGGGTCGTCCCAGCCGCGCACCACGCCGTCCTTTACGAGCTGCAACAGTTTCCGCTTGCTCATAACGGTATAAGTCAGGTTCAGACGGGCGAACTCGTACTGATGGCTCGGATATATACCAAGCTCGTTTATGAACCAGTCGTAAAGCGGACGGTGGACGTCGAACTCCAAAGTACAAATCGAATGAGTAATACGCTCAATCGAATCGCTTTGTCCGTGGGCATAGTCGTACATCGGGTAAATGCACCATTTGTCGCCCGTGCGGTGATGCTCCGTATGCAGTATGCGGTACATGATAGGGTCGCGCATAAGCATGTTGGGATGGGCCATGTCTATCTTCGCACGAAGCACCTTTTCCCCGTCTGCGAATTCTCCGCGGCGCATGCGTTCGAACAGGTCGAGGTTTTCCTCCGCGCTCCGGCCCCGCCACGGACTGTCGATACCGGGCTGCGTGACCGTGCCGCGGGTAACGCGTATCTGTTCCTGCGTCTGGTCGTCCACATAGGCCTTGCCTTTTTTTATCAATTCTACGGCCCAACGATACAACTGCTCGAAATAGTCGGAAGCATAATGCTCCTCCGCCCACTCGAAGCCGAGCCACCGTATGTCTTCCTTTATGGAATCCACGTACTCCACATCCTCCTTTACCGGATTCGTGTCGTCGAACCGCAGATTGCACCGACCGCCGTAACGTTCGGCCAGCCCGAAATTAAGACAGATGCTTTTGGCGTGCCCTATATGCAGGTAGCCGTTGGGTTCCGGAGGAAAACGGGTCTGCACCCGCGTCTGACCTTCGGCGAGCGAACGTTCTATTATCTCCTCCAGAAAATTGAGCGGACGCCCTTCGCGTCCCGCATCCATGTTGTCTGCATCGTTAGCGACCATAATACGACGGTTTGGGGCAAAGTTAACTATTTTCCCGCCACTAAGAAAAAGCCCGGCGGACAGTCGCCGCCGGGCCGCATGTACCGGACTGCGGTTATCAGTCCACAATCGTCATTTCATCCAGAAGCCAGCCCGCGCCTGCGAACTTGTCTATTATGAAAAGCACATAGCGCACATCGACGTTTATACAGCGCTGAAGCTCGGGCTCGAACACTATATCGCCGCTCATGGCTTCCCAGTTGCCGTCGAACGCAAGGCCTATAAGCTCGCCCTTCGCATTGAGCACGGGGCTGCCGGAGTTGCCGCCGGTAATGTCGTTATCGGTCAGGAACGCAACGTGCATCTGCGGACGAGCGCCTGTCTTAGCGGCTTTCCGGTCGGGCCGGACGGCATACGGCCCGTAATCCCCGGCTTCGTAAAGCTCTTTCAAACGTGCCGGAACCACGAACTCAGGATTAGCCGGGTCTTCCTTCTCCATAACGCCCGCCAGCGTGGTATAATAATCGTATTCCACCGCATCGGCAGGACTGTACGGAAGCACCTGTCCGTAGGTAAGACGCTGGGTGAAATTGGCATCGGGATAATGCTTGCCGTCAGGGTCCATTTCGAGCAGTCCGGCGATATAAAGCCTCATACCCTCGTCGTACCCTTCATAAGATTCCATAATCTGCGGAACGAGCTCGTTATAGCGGTCGCGCACCGAATTGTAAAGCGTCACGGCCGGGTCGTCGGCCAGACGCGCCGGGTCGTAAGCGGCGAAGAACGTATCGAGTTTCTCCTTGTCGGCGAAAACAGAGTTTCCGTACAGGTAATCCACATATGCGGCTATATCGCCGCCGAACTTCTCATCGATTACATCCGTATAAATCGTGGGCAGGGACTCCGCAGGAAGTTTTTCGCGGACGATTTCCAGCATCCTGACGGCCACCTTGCGGTCGGTAGGCGCATTGTAATCCTTGTAGAATTTATCCGCGGCTTTGGAAACTTTCGCACGCATAGCATCCGAAAGCGTATCGCCCTCCGCCAGCACAAGGTCGGCGACCGAAGCGATTTGGGCTATTTCCACCGCATTGAAGACCGCTTCGGCAAGGAACTGAAGCTCGCCCATGGCCGTTTTGCGTCCTTCGACGGACTCCCGGACCATATCCAACGCCTCGCCGTATTTCTCCGAACGCATCGGGTCGGCCGAAGCCCAGTCCGAAAACGCCTTTTCCTGATGCTGCTTGCGCTCCTTCACATTCAGCTTTTTCAGGCCGCGGTTCATTCCTATGGAATTTTTCCAATAGTTGGACGAACCGGCATACTTGGAAGCGTACTTTATCCGTACGGCGTCGTCGGCCCTCATGTCCTCCATCAAAATCTTCTGCCGCTCTCCGCGTACGAATATCCGAACCGGATTAGATACGTCGAGAGTTTCGTCCACTTCCCACGAGGTCATGTAGCGTTCCGTGGAACCCGGGAAACCTATCACCATTGCGAAGTCGCCTTCCTTGTAGCCGGCCGTCGAAACTTTCAGGTAAGCCGGGGAACGGTAGGGAACGTTGTCCTCGGAATACTCGGCCGGACGCCCTTCGGCATCGCTGTAAACCCGGAACACCGAAAAGTCGCCGGTATGGCGGGGCCACATCCAGTTGTCGGTGTCGCCGCCGAACTTGCCTATGGAAGAGGGAGGCGCCCCTACGAAACGAACGTCCCTGTACACGTCCATAACTATGGCGAAATACTGGTTGCCGCCGAAAAAGTCCTCCACTATGACCGTGCGTCCGGGAAGCTCCTCCTCCAGTTCCTTCTTAACGGCCTCCACGTTCACGTTTACCAGCGAATCGCGCTCCTGCGCTCCTGCTATATCGGGCACGTTGCCCAGAATACGGTCGGTAACGTCCTCCATACTGCGGATAAAACGCACGGAAAGTCCCGGAACCGGCAGTTCCTCGGAATTGTTCATGGCCCAGTAACCGTCGGCCAGATAATCGTTTTCCACGCTGCTGAGTGCCTGTATGGAACTGTAACCGCAGTGGTGATTGGTGAACAGCAGACCCTCGGGCGAAACGATTTCGCCGGTACAGCCGCCTCCGAATATTACTATGGCGTCCTTCAGCGAATTGCCGTTCAGATTGTAAATCTCTTCGGCGGTAAGTTTCAGCCCCTTGGCCTTCATGTCGCCGATATTCAGTTTCTGGAGGAAAGGCAGCAGCCACATTCCCTCGTCGGCCCTGAGGGCCCCGGCGCTCAAGACGAACGCCGCAAAACAAAGCAGGATTTTTTTCATATATCTAAGATGATTGTTGGATTACGGTTTCTTCATCGAATGGTCGAGCATGGCGCGGATAGATTTTTCAGCCTTCGCACGTACATCCTCCGGAACGGTCACTTCGAAAATCTCTTCCTCCAGAGAGTGCAGAATCTTTTCGAGCGTAACGGTTTTCATAAACTCGCAGTCGGCGCACCCGCAGGTGGAATCCCGGGGAGGAACCGTATAAAACTCCTTTCCCGGACATTTCGCCTGCATTTCATGCAGTATGCCCGACTCGGTGACGACTATGTACTCCCGTCCGGAATCGGCCTCGCAAAAGGCGAGGATTGCCGCGGTCGAGCCTACGAAGTCGGCCGCAGCCAGAACGGGGGCCTTGCACTCCGGATGAGCCACCACCTTCGCCTGCGGATGAAGGCGTTTCAGGGCGAGTATCCCTTCCACCGAAAACTGCTCGTGGACATGGCACGCTCCGTCCCACAGAACCATATCGTCGCGGCCGGTAACGCGTTTTATGTAATCCCCGAGGTTTCTGTCCGGGGCGAAGATAATCTTCTGGTCGCGCGGTACGGAAGCCACTATGTCCAAAGCATTGGAAGACGTACAGCATATATCCGTAAGGGCTTTGACTTCGACCGAGGTGTTTACGTACGAAATCACTTTATGGCCGGGGTATTTTCTGCGGAACTCGGCGAATTCCGCGGCCGGGCACGAGTCGGCCAGAGAGCATCCGGCCTCCGGCTCCGGCAGAAGCACCTTTTTACCGGGCGAAAGCACCTTGGCCGTTTCGGCCATAAACCTTACGCCGGCAAAAAGGATTATATCCGCGTCGGTCTGCGCGGCTTTTCGGGATAGGGCGAGGGAATCCCCCACGAAATCGGCAACGTCCTGAACCTCGGGACGGGTATAGTAATGCGCGAGTATAACCGCATTCTTCTCTTTTTTAAGCGCCGCTATCCGTTCGCCTGTCGTCCGGGCACCGTCGTTCATTTCTTTTTTATTTTTTATTTATATGAAATCAATCTGAAGAAATAATAATAACAATAAAGCCTGTCGAAACTGTTGATAATTTTTTCCGCTCCCGGTTTCGGCGGGTTTTCAATAGTTTTCAACTTCGTTACCGTAGATTATATATTTCATCTTCAAACCTTTGTTTTGCGTTATCGACAACTGTCGATAACGTTCTCGACATATCGACACGGCCAAGTTTTTTCGTCGGGCGTTCAAACATCTGTCGAAAACCTCGGGCGGGTCAGGGATGCTTTTTCCTTGCAGGTCCCGATATTTTTTACATACGCGGATTCATCGTCTCCGCCAAAGAATATACTCTCCAAGTTTTGAACAATTCCGGTCCGTTCGCGGGCGGTGTTATCGACACCGTTATCCGAGGTTGTGAACAATGGCTTCGCAGGCATTCCTGTAATACTTTTCCGCCGCCGTGTCGGTTGCGGCCGCAGGCATTCCTCCTTCGCTTCCTTCCATTACCGACCGGATGACAGGTATTTCGCCGAGCAGGGGCGTACCGGTTTCCCGGGCCAGCTCCCTGCCGCCTCCGCGGCCGAATATATAGTAACGGTTGTCGGGCAGTTCCGAGGGCGTGAACCACGACATGTTCTCTATGATGCCCGTTACCGGAATATCCATTCCCTGCATGCGGAACATGGATATTCCACGCCGCACATCGTCCGTGGCCACCTTCTGCGGGGTGGTTACTATTACGGCCCCGTCTATCCGCAGTTCGGACGCCACCGACAGCAGCACGTCGCCGGTTCCGGGCGGCAGGTCTATCAGCAGATAGTCCAGTTCGCCCCACCGCGTCTGGTGGATAAGTTGCCGCAGGGCATTGGTCGCCATGGGGCCGCGCCACGCCAGCGCGTCGGAAGGCTTTATGAAAAAGCCTATCGACATTATTTCTATGCCGTTGGCCGAAGCCGGCGTCATATATTCCACGCTTTCCTCTGTTTCCGCAGCGGGCATGTAACCTTCGACTCCGAACATTCCCGGCTGGGAGGGGCCGTAAATGTCCGCGTCGAGTATTCCGACCCTGTATCCCATCGAGGCGAGCGTAACGGCGAGGTTGGCCGTTACCGTGGACTTGCCGACGCCGCCCTTGCCGGATGCCACGGCCAGCACTTTCTTTATCTTCGCGGTTCCGGCCGCTGCCGTTCGCTTCGACGCCTCCGGCGCTTCCCGGACGGTTACTTCGATGCGGCCGGCTTTGTCCGGAAACGCTTCCGCCAACGCCGCCGCCGCCTGTTTTCTGACGGAAAGGGCGAGCGGGTCGCGGGCCCGCGGAAATTCGAGGACGACCGATACGGAGCCGTCGGCGTTTTCCTGCGCCGACTTCACCATGCCGCTTTCCACTATGCTTTTACCGTTTGCGGGGTATATTATTTCCCTCAGTGAGTCTGTTATTTTCCGTGAATCCATTGCAACGGTTTGGTTTATGCAAAGGTAAGCATATCCGCCGGATTATCCCGGCGCCCGATGTTTTTGCCGCAGGATAAGCAGCGATGTTTTCAACGCGCCGGGCCGGACGGTTATGGGCGTTTCGGAAACAAAAGCTACCTTTGCCCCTGAATGTCAAGCCGGACTGCCCATTCCGTCCGCCGGGTCCGGAATCCTTCGCCCGGAACAGTCCTGCGAGTGGTAAACGTAATTTTATAGATAAGGAATATGAACAAGTTTTTTAAAATCTTTTGGGCCGCGCTGCTTGCGGTAATCGTGTCCGGAATACTGTTCGTGGTAATCGGGTCGCTGATTTTCGCCGGCGTGCTCGCTTCGCTGGGCCGGTCGGCCGTAACCGTAAGGCCCGGGTCGGTGCTGGAGATAACTCTCGACAGTCCTATTTACGATTCTCCGGATTCTTCGCCGTTCGGCTTGTTCGACAGGCGCACGCTTTCGCTGATTCCGACCCAGACTTTGCTGAGGGTCGTCGATGCCATAGACGCGGCGGCCGGCGACGAGCGGATAGCGGGCATTTATATCAATCTTTCTGCCGGTTCTTACGCTTCGCTGTCCCAGCTCGAGGAGCTGCGCGGTGCGGTGGAGCGTTTCAAGACTTCCGGAAAGTTCGTGATAGCCTACGACGAAGCATATTCGCAGGGCGGTTACTATCTGGCTTCCGTGGCCGACAAGGTTTTCCTTAATCCTCAAGGGCTTATGGACTGGCGGGGCATGGCCATGCAGGTCATGTTCTACAAGGGACTTATCGACAAGCTCGACCTGAACGTAGAGATTCTGCGCCACGGTACGTTCAAGTCCGCGGTCGAACCGTTTATGACCGACCGGATGAGCCCGGCCAACAGGTTGCAGATGACCACTCTGGCGGAATCGCTGTGGGGTACGGTGCTGGATGCGGTTTCCGTTTCGCGCGGCATTCCGGTCGATGTGCTTAACGCGGCCGCCGAAAACCTTTCCGTCAGAACCCCGGAGGAAGCCGTGGAACAGGGATTCGTGGACAGCCTGCTGTACGAGGACGAAGTGAGCGACCTGCTTTACCGCCTGTCCGCGAAACATTCCGATGTCCCGGCCGATTCCCTTTCCGGGAAAGTTCCTGAAATCGTGACGCTGGGTCAGTACGCTTCCCAGATAGGCCCCATGTCGAGGAAAATGACGAGAAATAGGGTGGCTATCATTTATGCCGAGGGCGACCTGACTTCCGGCGACTCGTATCCCGGTTCGTTCGGCAGCGCGACAGTATCCGAGCAGATAGAAAAGGCCCGGCTCGACGACGACGTGAAGGCCGTGGTATTCCGTGTGAATTCTCCGGGAGGCGACGCCCTTGCGGCCGAAGTCATCTGGCGGAAACTGGAGCTGCTGCGTAACGAAAAACCGCTTATAGTGTCTATGGGCTCCTATGCGGCTTCGGGCGGATACTACGTTTCGGCTCCGGCCGACGTGATAATGGCCGACCGTACCACTCTGACCGGCTCGATAGGCGTGTTCGGCCTTATGCTGGACGTAAGCAAGACCCTGAAGGACAAGCTGGGCATTACCGTGGACGCGGCCAAAACCAATTCCTCGGCCGACATCGGGCCTTTCCGTCCGCTTTCGAGTGCGGAAAGGGCATTTCTTATGAAACAGATTGAGAGCGTTTACCGCACGTTCGTGACGCGAGTGGCGGACGGCCGCAATATGACTTACGAGCAGGTGGACAAGATAGCCGAGGGCCGTGTATGGTCCGGGGCCGATGCCGAGCAGATAGGTCTTGTGGACGGATTCGGCGGCCTCAGCGACGCCATCGCTCTGGCGGCCGAGCGTGCCGGGATAAGCGACGACTACCGGGTGTACGAAATCACCGGTATGCCCAGTCCGCTGGCGGCTCTGCTTTACTCCATGTCGTCCGTACGCAGTTCTCTGCTCCGCAGCGAGCTCGGCGACGGCTTCAAATATTACGACCACATGTTGAAGACGCTCGGCGGCGACAGGATACAGGCCCGGCTGCCGTACGTCGTAGAGGCGGAATAACGGCCCCTTGGGACAATATGAAACCGGGATGCCCGCAGGAGCATCCCGGTTTTCGTTTCGTATTGCCGGGTCCGGTTACTTGCGTATGGCCGCCACTCCGGGCAATTCTTTGCCTTCCATGTATTCGAGCAGCGCTCCGCCTCCGGTGGAAACGTAGCTCATGCGGTCGGCCAACCCGAACTTGTTTACGCAGGCCACCGTGTCGCCTCCGCCTATAAGCGAGTAGGCCCCTTCGGATGTCGCGTCGGCCACCGCTTCGGCCACGGCTTTCGACCCGCCGGCGAACCGGTCGAACTCGAACACTCCCACCGGGCCGTTCCAGAGGATTGTCTTGCAACGCAGTATTTCTTCCCGGAAGCTCCAGCGCGCGCGGTCGCCTATGTCGAGGCCCTGCCACCCGTCGGGTATGTCGTCCGAGGGCGCGGTCATGGTGTCGGCATCGGCCGCGAAACGGTCGGCGCACAGACTGTCGGGCGCGAGCATCAGCTTCACCCCTTTGATGCGGGCCTTTTCGATAATCGCCAGCGCAGTGGGAAACATGTCCGGCTCGCATATGCTGCCGCCCACGCGGCCTCCCTGCGCTGCCGTGAAAGTGTAGGTCATTCCTCCGCCGATTATCAGGGTGTCCACACTGTCGAGCAGGTTTTCCAGAATGGATATTTTGGTAGAAACCTTCGAGCCGCCTATAATGGCCGCATAGGGTTTTTCGGGCGAGCGCATCACCTTGTCTATCGCTTTCAGCTCCTTTTCCATAAGATACCCGAACATTTTGTCGTTCGGGAAATAATCCGCTATCAGTGCGGTCGAGGCATGGGCGCGGTGGGCCGTGCCGAAAGCGTCGTTGATATAAACGTCGGCATACGATGCCAGACGCTCGGTGAATTTTTTCTGGCTTTCCTTCAGAGCCTTCTTCGCTTCTGCCTTCTGTTCAGGCGTAGCGTCGTCGGGCAGTCCGCGGGGCTTGCCTTCCTCCTCCGGATAGTAACGGAGGTTTTCGAGCAGCATCGCCTGTCCGGGTTTCAGGTTCCGGGCCTCGTCGAGCGCCCTGTCGCCCATGCTGTCGCCGGCGAAAATTACCTTGCGGCCGAGCAGTTTTTCGAGCGTCGGCACGATGTAGCGCAGGGAATATTTTTCGTCGCCGTTCTTTTTCGGGCGTCCCAGATGCGACATCAGGATGACCGAGCCGCCCTCGTCGAGCACCTTGTTTATGGTAGGCACGGCCGCCCGGATGCGGGTGTCGTCCGTAACTTCGAACCGTTCGTCGAGCGGTACGTTGAAATCCACGCGGATTATGGCGCGTTTGCCCTTGAAATCGTAGCTGTCGATGGAATTCATGTCGCTGAGTTTTTTATGCGGCCGTCTGCCGGACCGCGCGTGCTGCGCAAATTTACTTCTTTGCCGGCTAATGCCTTCAGCACGGACGCAAGATTTTTGCCGAAGCCGTTCCGCGGCGGCCGACGCGGGGGACGCGGCAGGTAAAATAATATGATTTTAAGGGGGATGAAATTATGAAGTTTCAACCTTAAAGTGTACTTTTGTGATAATGTGTAACCGAACCCTCGAAGAAAACCCAAAATCAAAATATTATGTACGGTAAAGTCAAGGAATATCTCCGGGATGAAATCGCCGGCATCCGCGAAGCCGGCCTTTACAAGGAAGAACGTGTGATAACGTCTCCGCAGGCGGCCTGCATCGAAGCGGGCGGCCGCGAGGTGCTCAACTTCTGCGCGAACAACTATCTCGGCCTGTCGGACAGTCCGCGGCTCGTGAAAGCCGCATCGGATATGATGCAGAGCCGGGGCTTCGGCATGTCGTCCGTACGCTTCATCTGCGGTACGCAGGACATTCACAAGGAACTCGAAAAAGCCATAGCCGACTATTTCGGTACGGAAGACACCATTCTCTATGCCGCCTGCTTCGACGCCAACGGCGGCGTGTTCGAGCCGCTGATGGGCGAGCAGGACGCCATTATTTCGGATTCGCTGAACCACGCGTCCATTATCGACGGTGTCCGCTTGTCCAAGGCCGTGCGTTACCGTTACGCCAACGCCGACATGAATGAACTGGAAAATTGCCTGAAACTCGCTCAAGCCCAGCGTTTCAGGATAGTGGTTACGGACGGCGTCTTTTCGATGGACGGCAACGTGGCTCCGATGGACAAAATCGTGGAGCTGGCCGAGAAGTACGACGCGCTGGTAATGGTCGACGAGTGCCATTCCGCCGGCGTGGTGGGCCCCACCGGCCGCGGCGTTACCGAACTGTACGGCATCCGCGGGAAAGTGGACGTCATTACCGGCACTCTGGGAAAGGCGTTCGGCGGAGGCATCGGAGGCTTTACCACCGGCCGCAAGGAGATAATAGAGCTGCTGCGCCAGCGTTCGCGGCCGTATCTGTTCTCCAATTCCATTCCGCCCGCAGTGGTCGGCGCCAGCCTGGAAGTGTTCCGGATGCTGGCCGAATCCGACGAGCTGCACGACCGGCTGGCCGCCAACGTGGAACATTTCCGCGGCCGCATGCTCGAGGCCGGTTTCGACATAAAGCCCACGCAGTCGGCGATATGCGCAGTGATGCTCTACGACGCCCGACTGTCGCAGGATTTCGCCGCCCGCCTGATGGACGAGGGCATCTACGTCACCGGTTTCTACTATCCGGTGGTTCCGAAGGGACAGGCCCGCATCCGCGTGCAGGTTTCCGCCGGCCATACCCCCGAACAGCTCGACCGCTGCGTGGACGCTTTCATAAAGGTCGGCCGCGAGCTGGAAGTGATAAAATAGGCGTTTTTCCGGCCGGGAAAGTGTATCCGTGTTCTTTCCCGGCCGGATTTTCTCCGTACGTCCGGCCCCGCTTCTTTGAAACCCGAATCCATAAAACCACAGCATTATGCCAAAAGCCACCATAGATACGATAGACAGAAAAATCCTCCAGTTCCTTATCCGGAACGCCCGGATGCCTTATCTGGAAATCGCCCGCGAGTGCGGCATTTCCGGAGCCGCCATCCACCAGCGGGTAAAGAAGCTCGACGAAATGGGAATAATCCTCGGCTCGCGTCTGGAAGTCGACCCCAAGACGCTCGGATTCGACGTGTGCGCCATTATCGGCATCCGGCTTTCCGACCCGTCGATGAGCTATTCCATAGTGGACCGGCTGAAGGAGATTCCGGAAATAGTGGAGTGTCACTTCATTACCGGCGAGTACAACATACTTATCAAAATGTGGTGTCTGGACAATGAACATCTCATGCAGGTCATATTCGACAAGATGCTCAAGATTCCGGGCATTACGGCTACCGAGACGTTCATTTCGCTGAACCAGCCTTTTTCCCGTCAGATAGACGTGCATTACCTCGACCGCCTTTGAATCGTCCGCCATGGCCACCATACGTCTTACCAAGGAATTCGCGTTCGAGGCGGCGCATGCCCTCGAGGGCTACGACGGCGCCTGCCGCGAGATACACGGACACAGCTACCGGCTGTTCGTGACCGTCGCCGGCCGTCCCGTTTCCGACCCGGCCGACCCCAAGTATGGTATGATTATGGATTTCGGGGTTTTGAAAAAGCTGGTCGGGGACAGGATAATAAGCCGGTTCGACCATTCGCTCGTTCTGCGGCGCACGCCGCAGAATTCGGAGTTGGCCGACATGCTCGCCGTCAGGTTCGCCCGCGTGGTTCGGGTGGAGTTCCAGCCGACGTGCGAGAACCTGCTCGTTTATTTCGCCTCGCTGCTGGAGGGGGAGATGCCCGAGGGAGTGAAGCTCTGTTCCCTGAGGCTGCACGAAACGGCCACATCGTACGCCGAGTGGCTGGCCGATTGAAAATATAATTCCGACGTATGAAAAAGCTCTATCTGGTCGATGCCTACGCGATGATTTACAAGGCTTACTATGCCTTTATGGGGCGGCCCATGCGCAACAGGGCCGGGCTGAACACTTCGGCCGTGTTCGGTTTCGCCAAGTTCATACGCGACCTGGTGGTGCGCGAAACCCCGCGCTATCTGGGAGTGGCGTTCGACCCCCGCGGCGGCAGTTTCCGGCGCGAACTTTACCCGGAGTACAAGGCCAATCGCGCCGCCACCCCGGAGGACATAGAGCTTTCGATACCGTACATAAAGAGGATACTGGGAGCCATGCGCATCCCGGTACTGGAAGTGGAGAACTACGAGGCCGACGACGTTATAGGCACGCTGTCGGTCAAGGCGGCGGGCGAGGGATATACGGTCTACATGGTCACTCCCGACAAGGATTTCGGGCAGTTGGTCGGCGACCGGGTATTCATCTACAAGCAGAGCCGCAGCGGAGAAGGTACGGAAACGGTCGGCCCGGAGCAAATCAAGGAGCATTACGGCATATCCGACCCGCGGCAGGTGATAGACATACTCGCGCTGTGGGGCGACGCCTCCGACAATATTCCGGGCGTGCCGGGAATAGGGGAGAAAAGCGCCGCCAAACTCGTGGCGGAATACGGCTCGGTGGAGAACCTGCTCGCCCGTGCCGACAGCCTGAAGGGCAGGCAGAAGGAGAACATACTCTCCTCGCGCGACCAGTTGCTCCTTTCCAAGGAGCTGGCCACCATAAAGCTCGACGTGCCAATCGCTTTCGTTCCCTCGGAGCTGGAAATGGAGCGCCCGGACTGCCGCGAGCTGGTGGAGATTTACCGGGAGCTGGATTTCAATATGTTTATCCGGGAGATAGAGGGCGACCGGCCGTCGCCTTTCCGGGAATTGTTCTGCGAAGCCGGAGGGCAGGAAACCGCCGCGCCGCAAGGCCGCCCGGAGGGGCAGAAAAACATCCCGGCCGCGAGAAATGCCGCTCCGGTTCAGCGCGACCTGTTCGGCGTGGGCGCGGGCTTTCCGGAAGGGGAGCTTGCGGACGACCCGTCCCTGCGGAGCGAGTTCGCCGCGGCCGAAGCGGCCGGGTATTCCACCCTGATTACCACATCCCACGATTACCGCATAGCCTCCGCTCCGGCCGAAGTGGCCGCGCTCGCCGAGGAGCTGGGGCGCTGTAAAGAGGTATGCTTCGATACCGAAACCACCGGATTCGACTGCTTTACGTCCCGTATAGTGGGCATATCGTTCGCAGTCCGGGAATACGAGGCGTGGTACGTACCTCTGTCGCCCGACGACGAACAGGAAAAGCTTGCTCTGCTGAAGCCCGTGCTGGAAAACCCCGACATAGCCAAAATAGGACAGAATATAAAGTTCGACCTGACGATGCTCGCGCAGGCGGGCATAGAGGTAGCCGGATTCCTGTACGACACGATGATACTGCACTACCTGCTCGACCCGGAGTCGCGGCACGGCATGACTTATCTCGCCAACAAGTATTTGACTTACAGTCCGGTGGAGATAGAGAGCCTGATAGGGCGCGGTTCGCGACAGATAAACATGTCGCAGGTTCCGGTGGAACGGGCCGCCGAATACGGAGCCGAGGACGCCGATGTTACCCTGCGGCTGAAAAACGTATTGTGGCCCCTCGTGGAGGAACAGAACCTCGCGGAGCTTTACAGCACGGTGGAGGAACCGCTTATCCGTGTGCTCGCCCGCATGGAAACCGTCGGGGTCAAGATAGATACCGCGCAGCTCGCGGAATACGGCCGCACGCTCCGCGGGGAGCTCGCCGCGATAGAAGACCGCATCCGGGTGGCCACCGGAATGACGGATGTGAACCTGAACTCGTCGCGCCAGTTGGGCGTCATCCTGTTCGAGAGGCTCAGGATAGACGCCAAACCCAAGCGCACCCGTACGGGGCAGTACAGCACCGACGAGGAATACCTGCTTTCCATCGCCGACCGTCATCCGGTGGTAGGCATGGTGTTGGAATACCGGGGCATCAAAAAGTTGCTTTCCACTTATGTCGAGGCCCTTCCGGAGCTTGTCAATCCCGTTACGGGCAGAATACACACCTCGTTCAATCAGGCCGTCACTTCTACCGGGCGGCTCAGCTCCACCAACCCGAACCTGCAAAACATACCTATCCGCGAAGAGCAGGGCCGCCAGATACGCAAGGCGTTCGTGCCGTCGGACAAGGGCCACGTGCTGCTGTCGGTGGACTATTCGCAGGTCGAGCTGCGGCTTATGGCCGACCTCAGCGGCGACGAGGCGCTTATAGACGCCTTCCGTCACGGGGAGGACATACATTCCGCCACGGCCTCCCGCCTGTTCGGGGTTCCTCTGCCGGAGGTTACGGCGGAGCAGCGCCGCCGCGCCAAGACCGCCAACTTCGGAATCATCTACGGAATTTCGGCTTTCGGACTCAAGCAGCGTATCGTGGATATTTCCCTGCAGGAAGCGCGCGAAATAATCGAGGGTTATTTCGCTTCGTATCCGGGTGTGAAGAAATACATGGACGATATAATAGCCCGCGCCCGCGAGGACAGGTACGTTACCACTATTTTCGGCCGCCGCCGCTGGCTGCCAGACATAGATTCCGCCAATTCCGTGGCCCGCTCGCTGGCCGAACGCAACGCCATAAACGCGCCGCTTCAGGGCAGCGCGGCCGACATAATCAAGCTGGCCATGATAAGGGTGGACGGCGAACTGCGGCGGCTGGGGCTTTCGGCGCGGATGATACTTCAGGTTCACGACGAGCTCGTGCTCGACGTCCCGCGCTCCGAGTTGGAAGAAGTCCGCGCGCTGGTATGCGACGCCATGGAAAACGTCGTGCACCTGAAAGTAGCTCTTACGGCGGATGCCGGCTACGGCGACAACTGGCTGGAGGCGCACTGATGAGAGTGTTGATACAAAGAGTGCTGAACGCCTCGGTAAGCACGGGCGGCAGGGTACATTCCTCCATAGGGTCCGGTCTGCTCGTATTTGTGGGGGTGGCGGAGGACGATACGCATGCCGACGCCGACCGGCTCGCCGCCAAGACCGCCGCACTCCGGATATTCGACGATGCGGCCGGGGTTATGAATCTCGACGTGCGGCAGGCTGGCGGCGAGCTGTTGGTCGTAAGCCAGTTCACGCTGCTGGCTTCCACGCGCCGGGGAAACCGGCCTTCGTATATCCGGGCCGCACGCGGAGGGGCGGCCTCGTCGCTTTACGGGTATTTTATCGACCGCCTGTCCGTACTGTCAGGCCGTCCGGTGGCTTCGGGAGTGTTCGGAGCCGACATGCAGGTGGCGCTGGTCAACGACGGCCCGGTTACGATTTGGATTGATTCCCGCTTTCCCGAATAAAATTTCTATCTTCGTAGTGTAACAGACAAGGCGCCCGGTGCGCCCGATTTGCCTTATGGATATTTTTGAAGTCAGGGGCGGCCGGCGGCTTTCCGGCGAAATAGTCCCGCAGGGAGCCAAAAACGAGGCTCTTCAGGTGATATGCGCCTCATTGCTGACCCCCGAAAAAGTCACCCTCCGCAACGTGCCGGAGATAGTGGACGTACACCAGCTTATCGAACTTCTGCGCTGCATGGGCGTGGAGGTCGGGCATCCCGGCCCCGGCGTCTATACGTTCCGGGCCGCGGAAATAGATTTCGATTATCTGCGCAGCGAGGATTACCGGCAACGGGGAGCCCGTCTTCGGGGTTCGGTGATGATACTCGGCCCGCTGCTCGCGCGGTTCGGGATAGCCTACCTGCCCAAGCCGGGCGGCGACAAGATAGGCCGCCGTCGGCTCGACACGCATTTCATCGGGTTCCGCAATCTGGGAGCCGAATTCGATTTCGACCGGGCCGGGAATTTCTTCGCCGTGGAAGGCCGCCTGCACGGAGCCCGCATGCTGCTCGACGAGGCTTCCGTAACCGGTACGGCCAATATAATCATGGCCGCTGTGCTTACGCCCGGAACCACCGTCGTTTACAATGCCGCCTGCGAGCCTTACGTCCAGCAGCTTTGCCGTATGCTGTGCCGTATGGGAGCTAAAATATCCGGCATAGCGTCCAACCTGCTGACAATCGAAGGAGTGGATTCGCTGGGCGGAACGGAGCACGCCATGCTGCCCGACATGATAGAGATAGGCAGCTTTATCGGCCTTGCGGCCATGACGCGCTCGGAGCTGACGATTAAGAACGTGTCGTTCGAAAATCTGGGGATAATTCCCGCCCAGTTCCGGCGCATGGGCATAGAGTTCGAGCTGAGGGGCGACGACCTGTATATTCCCCGGCAGGACCACTATTCGATAGAAACTTTCCTCGACGGCTCGATAATGACCATCGCCGACGCGCCGTGGCCGGGCCTTACGCCCGACCTGCTGTCGGTTTTTCTCGTGGTGGCCACGCAGGCGAGGGGGTCGGTGCTGATTCACCAGAAAATGTTCGAGAGCCGCCTGTTTTTCGTGGACAAGCTCATAGACATGGGCGCGCAAATCATCCTGTGCGACCCGCACCGGGCCACCGTTATCGGCCTCGACCACGGCAAGCAGCTCCGCGCCACCCGCATGTCCTCGCCGGACATACGCGCCGGGGTCGCCCTGCTAATCGCCGCCCTGAGCGCCGAGGGAACGAGTATAATACAGAACATAGAGCAAATAGACCGGGGGTATCAGGACATAGCCGCGCGCCTGTCGGCTCTGGGGGCCGATATAGTGCGCAGGGATATTTGCTGACCGTCGCGGAACGGATGCGAAAACGGCCGGGGATTTCCCGGCCGTTCCGTGTGTTAAAGAGCGGGTTATTTTATTTCTACCTCTTTGGTCCAGTTATGCTTGTCCTCGATTTCTCCGTACTGGATGCCGCGCAGGGTATCGTACAGGGTGCGGCACCATTTGCCGGCCGTTTTGCCGTCGCCGTAGGTCACGGTTTCGCCGCTTTCGGGGTCGAATACCGAACCGATGGGGGAGATTACCGCCGCCGTGCCGCACGCGCCCGCCTCCTCGAAGCCGGGCAGTTCGGCCACGTCCACCGGCCGCCGCTCCACTTTCAGTCCGAGGTCTTCGGCGAGTTGCCGCAGGCTGAGGTTGGTAATCGAAGGCAGCACCGAATGCGAGTTCGGGGTAATGTATTTGCCGTCGCGAATGGCGAAGAAGTTGGCCGCCCCGCACTCGTCGATATACCTTTTTTCCTTAGCGTCGAGGTACAGGACGCTCGGATAGCCCTTGTCGTGCCCTATCTCGCCCGACAGGATGCTGGCGGCATAGTTGCCGCCCACCTTTACGTGGCCGGTTCCCTGCGGAGCCGCGCGGTCGTGGTCGCGGTCGATGATGACCTTTATCGGGTTGAACCCTTCCTTGTAGTACGGGCCTACCGGAGTCACGAATATCATGAAGGTGTATTCGTCGGCTGCCTTCACTCCCACCTGCGCGCCGGTGCCTATAAGCAGCGGGCGGATGTAGAGCGAAGCTCCGGTTCCGTAAGGCGGGATATATTCGGCGTTGGCCTGCACCGCCTTGACCACCATCTCGGTGAACAGTTCCACCGACGGCGCCTGCATGCGCAGGTACTCGGCCGACGAAATCATGCGCTTGGCATTCTCGTCCACCCGGAACAGACGCACCTTGCCGTCCTTGCCTCGGTAGGCTTTCAGGCCCTCGAAGGCTTCCTGCCCGTAATGCAGGCACGTGGCGGCCATGTGAATCGAGATGTGCTCGTCGTCGGTAACGGTTACGGGACCCCATTTTCCGTCCTTCCAGACGCTTCTGACGTTATAATCGGTTTTGACGTACCCGAAACCGAGTTCTCCCCATTTGATGTCTTTCATGTCTTTATTTAATGTTTAAGGTTCTTCCTTATCCTATCTGCGAACCGGGCTTCACCGCATCCGCAGGCGAGAGGAGCACCAGCCTGCCCCCGGCGTCTTCGGCCATAAGTATCATTCCGCGCGACTCTATGCCTTTCAAGGTGCGCGGCGCGAGGTTCGCCAGCACGAGCACCTGCCGCCCGACGAGTTCTTCCGGGGTGTAGTATTCGGCGATGCCGGATACTATTTCGCGGGTGTCGATTCCGGTATCGACGGTCAGTTTCAGCAGCTTTTTGGTCTTGGGAACCTTTACGGCTTCCTTTACCGTGGCCGCCCTGATGTCCATGCGTCCGAAATCGTCGAACGATACGGTTTCCTTCTGGGGTTCCGTCGCGGCCGCGGCGGCTTCGTTGGCGGCGCGTGCGGCCGCCAGTTTGGCGAGCTGCGTTTCCACCGTCGCGTCCTCTATTTTTTCGAACAGCAGTTCGGCCTCTCCCGTTTCGTGCCCGGCTTCCAGCAGGTCGGGCCGTCCGATGCCGTCCCACGCGGGAACCGGAATCCGCAGCATCCGCGCTATTTTCGCAGCCGTAAAGGGCATGAAAGGCTCGATTGCCGCCGCAAGGGAGGCCGTTATCTGCAAGGCCGTGTTAAGTATGGTTCCTACACGCTCCGGGTCCGTCTTGATTACCTTCCACGGCTCGGTGTCGGCCAGATACTTGTTGCCGAGCCGGGCCATTCCCATCGCGTCCCTGAGGGCTTCCCGGAAGCGGAAACTCTCGATGTTGCTTTCCAGCGATTCCTTCAGGCGCGGAAGCTCGGCGAGCGTTTCGCGGTCGTATCCGGCAAGCTCTCCCGCCTGCGGGACTCTTCCGCCGAAATATTTGCCGGTCAGCACCAGCGCCCGGTTTACGAAGTTTCCCAGCACGGCCACCAGTTCGTTGTTGTTGCGGGCCTGGAAGTCGCGCCATGTGAAGTCGTTGTCCTTGGTTTCGGGAGCGTTGGCGCAAAGCACGTAGCGCAACACGTCCTCCTTGCCGGGAAACTCGTCGAGGTACTCGTTGAGCCATACCGCCCAGTTGCGCGAGGTGGAAATCTTGTCGCCTTCGAGGTTCAGAAATTCGTTGGCCGGAACGTTGTCGGGCAGTATGTAACCGCCGTGCGCCCGAAGCATCGCCGGGAACACTATGCAGTGGAACACTATGTTGTCCTTGCCTATGAAGTGAATCATCCGTGTATCCGGGTCCTTCCAGTATTTTTCCCAGTCGGGCGTCAGTTCCTTCGTGGCCGAGATATAGCCTATGGGGGCGTCGAACCACACGTACAGCACCTTTCCCTCCGCTCCTTCGACCGGCACGGGGATGCCCCAGTCGAGGTCGCGGCTTACGGCGCGGGGTTGCAGTCCGAGGTCGAGCCAGCTTTTGCACTGTCCGTACACGTTGCTTTTCCACTCCCTGTGCCCTTCGAGTATCCATTCGCGCAGAAAACTTTCGTAACGGTCGAGCGGAAGATACCAGTGCTTCGTTTGCCTGAGCACCGGCTCGGCCCCGGTCACGGTGCTGCGCGGGGACAGCAGTTCGGCGGGACTGAGGGTGCTGCCGCACTTTTCGCACTGGTCGCCGTAGGCCCCTTCGGAGCCGCAGCGGGGGCAAGTGCCGGTTATATATCTGTCCGCCAAGAATATTCCTGCCTCCGGGTCGTAATACTGTTCCGAGGTTTCCTCTATGAATCCGCCCTTGTCGTAGAGCGTGCGGAAAAACTCCGACGCCGTGCGGGCGTGCACCGGCGACGTGGTGCGGGAATATATGTCGAACGAAATGCCCAGCCGTCGGAAAGAGTCCTTTATGATTTCGTGATACTTGTCCACCACGTCCTGCGGAGCGACTCCTTCCCGGCGGGCCTTTATGGTTATGGGTACGCCGTGCTCGTCGGAGCCGCACACCCAGATTACGTCGCGGCCGCGCAGGCGCAGGTAGCGGGCGTATATGTCCGAAGGGATATAAACTCCCGCCAGATGGCCTATATGCACCGGGCCGTTGGCGTAGGGGAGCGCGGATGTTATCAGGTAGCGCTTGTATTCTTTCATTTGTACGGTTACTGCCTTTTACGGCTTACAAAGTTACTATCTTTTTCGGGAAAACGCTTTTTGTCCGTACGCTCAGCGGCCCCGTTCGATGCCTTTGCGGGAAACGAACAGGGCGGCGATGCTGAGCGTTGCGTCCGGCACGCTTTCGACAAGGGTTTCGGCGCACTGCAAAAGGGTGGAACCGGTGGTCAGCACGTCGTCCACGAGCAGCACATGGCGGCCGGCGAGTTTTCCGGGGCGGTTTACCCGGAATACGCCTTTTACGTTGTCGCGCCTTTCCTCCGGACTCAGTCTGGTCTGGCTCGGATTGTGCCGGACGCGGCGCAGGCATCCGGTCAGCACTTCCGTTCCGAGGGCCGAGGCTATGCCCCGCGCTATGTGTTCCGCCTGATTGTAACCCCGGTCGAGCCTGCGGCGGAAATGCAGCGGCACGGGCACCACCGCGTCCACGTCGCGGTACAGTCCGCCGGCCTTCATCTCGGAGCCGTACCAGTAGCCCAGTTCGCGGGCCGTGCGCCACAGGCCCCGGTACTTGAATCCGTGCACGGTCCGCGCCCAGCGGCTGTCCGCCGTGTAGAACATGAAGGCCGAGGCGTTTATTACGGGCACGAGCCCCCAGAAGAGTTGCGCGGCGGGATTGTCGAACATTTTTTCGTATCCCGTCAGCGGTGCGTCCATGCGGCATCCGGTACATACGGTCAGGGAGCCGGGCGGCATCCCGCGCCCGCATCCGGGGCACAGTTTCGGAAAGAACAGTCGGTATATGTCTTCCGCAGGCCCGGTCATAGCTACTGCGGGTCCACGTCGCAGATGACGTCGATTTTCCTGAATTCCTTGTCCTGAGCCAGCTCCGCCGTAGCCGCGGCCAGCGTACGCTTGACTTCCGCCATGGAACGTCCTGTTTCGATTTTCAGCATTATGCACAGAATCCACTTGCGGCCTATGCGGTCGACTGCGGGGGGATGCGGTCCGTACATCCTGCGGCCGAACGCTTCCTTCAGCCGGTCGGCCAGTTGCCACGCACCCTTGGAAAGCAGTTGCTTGTTTCCGTGCCGCATGGATACGATTATCAGCCGTCCGTACGGCGGATACCCGAAAGCGCTGCGCTCGGAGAGCTGCATCGCCGCCATGCCTTCGTAGTCCCCCGCCGCCGCCATGCGTATTACCGGATTGTTGGGCTGGGAGGTCTGGATAATCACCTCGCCTTCCGCGTCGGTGCGCCCGCTTCGTCCGGAAACCTGCACTATCGTCTGGAACGCCCTTTCAGCCGCGCGGAAGTCCGGAAAGTTCAGCAGGTTGTCGGCATTGAGGATGCCTACCAGCGACACTCCCGGAAAGTCGAACCCCTTGGTCACCATCTGCGTTCCAACCAGAACGTCGTAATTGCCGCGTGCGAACCCCGCTATTATTCCCGCGTAGGTTTTGGGGCTCGTGGCGGTGTCGCGGTCGAGGCGCGCGATGCGAAGGGCCGGGAATACCGAGGCCAGCTCGTCGGCCGCCTTTTCCGTTCCGAACCCCTGCGGAACGAGTTTCTCCGAGCCGCACCCGGGACAGGTGTGCGGAAACGGCTCGGCATGGCCGCAGTAGTGGCAGCGGAGTTTGCCGTCGGCCTTGTGGTAGGTAAGGGTAACGGAACAGTCCGGGCAACTGGCCGTCCAGCCGCATTGCGTACACTCTATGTAGGGCGACCATCCGCGCCTGTTCTGGAACAGTATGGCTTGGCGGCCCCCGTTTACCGCAACCGTCAGCCTGTCGAGCAACAGCTTGTTGAAATGGGTTATCCGCTCGCCCCGCTTGACGGCATTCAGCGTGTTTGATACGGCTACTTTCGGCAGTGCGGCATCGCCGTAGCGTTCGGTAAGACGCACGAGGGCGTATTTTCCGGCCCGTGCATTGGCGTAGCTTTCCAGCGACGGGGTGGCGCTTCCCATGACGCATCCGGCTCCGCACGCGCGGGCCAGCCATACGGCGCAGTCGCGGGCGTTGTAGCGGGGCGTGCCTTCGCTCTGCTTGTAGCTGGAGTCGTGTTCTTCGTCGGCGATTACCAGACCGAGCCGGTTGAGCGGCTGGAATATGGCCGACCGCACCCCCAGTATCACCCGACCGCCTTCCGCTCCGGCGAGGTCGTTGTATATTTCCGCCCTGCGGCTTCGCGTCAGCCGGGAATGGCATACGGTCAGCCGGTCGCCGAAAACCGCCTGCAGACGGGAAGTGAGCTGCGAAGTGAGGGCTATTTCCGGCAGAAGGTAAAGTACGGAGTTCCCTTTCCGCAACTGTTCGTCTATCAGTCTGATGTATATTTCGGTTTTGCCGCTGCCGGTCACTCCGTGCAGCAGCGCCGTACTCCCGTTGCCGAGTGCCTGCTGCGTTTCCTCGAGCGCCCGTTGCTGGGCGGGAGTAAGCAGAGGCAGTTCGCCGGGGACGTAAGGGCCGGGCGCTCCGTATGCCGCCGCGCCTTCGGATTCCTCCGTGCGCAGGATACCTTTGGCCGTCAGCCGGCGCACTGCGTCCGGCTCGGCCGGAAGCTGCGCCAGAGGCATCCGGCTTTCGCCGTCGGGCTGTCCCCCGAACCGGGCGCAGAAAGCCGTGAGAGCCTGTTTCTGCTTGGGAGCGCGGCCGAGAGAGCTTATCGCCTCCTTCAGTTTTTCCGGCGTATCGGCCGCCGTTCCCAGACGTGCGTACCTGACGGGTTTCGGGCGGAAGGAATTGCGGGACAGTTCCGTGTCGGAGAACCCGGCCGGCTTCAGCGCCGCAGGCATCGCCGCCCGCATAACCTCGCCGAGAGTGCACATGTAGTACGACGACATCCATTCCCAGAATGCGAGCTGGGTTTCGGAGACCCGTACCGTGCCCGGCATGAGCCTTTCTACGCGGCGGATATTCTTGAAGTCCGGCTTCCGGCCGTGCAGGCCGTGTATTACGCCGGTGTAGAATTTTCTTGCGCCGAGTCTTACCGTGACGCACATGCCCCTCGCGGCTTCCGCTGCCTGTTTTTCGCTCAGGGAGAACGTAAAGGGCTGCCGGGCCAGCGGCAATATTATATCTGCATAAAATTCCATGGAAGTTCTGTGAAAAATTTATAATGCGGCGAAAGCCGCGTGACGAACCGTGTTTGCACGCGCATGTCCGGGACGCATGCTACATTATCCGAATACGGTAAAAACCGAGGGCAATCGTGCGGGCTTGCACGCAAAGATTGCCGGAGCGCACTCCATATTCATCGAATACGGTGAAAGTCAAGAAGTAAACCTCATCCGTCGGAGCCTCACGTAGAGAACCCCTACTATCGTACAAATATAGTAAAAACGGACGGAATTTCCATGCGTCGGCGCCTCTCCGTTCGGAATTTAGTTTTTTCCGCTGCTGTTTTTCGGGGAAATTCATATAGCTTTGCGCTTGTAAACGTCGCAATATTAAAGCCAATGTTCAGGATTACAGGCGTCTCTGTTTATAAGGTAATAAAGGAATACGGCATGATGACCGTGGGTATCATGCTGTATGCTTTCGCCTATGTGGGCATCATTATTCCGGCAGGCGGCGTCGGAGGCGGCGCCAGCGGTCTGGCCCTGTTGATATACTACGCCACCGGGGGCGACGGAGGCGGGATTCCTATGGGCGTGTCGTTCTTCGTGATAAACGCCGTGCTGATACTCGCGGCCGTGTTTATCATAGGGGCTCATTTCGGCATCAAGACCATTTACTGCATTATAGTCATCTCCCTGACCATGGGATTCATACAGGGCTTTTTCCCGCCCAACCTGCTCGGACTGGCCGACGACAAGCTCCTTTCCGCCATTCTCGGCGGCGCGGTATCGGGCATAGGAGTGAGCATGTGCCTGATGCAGGGAGGCAGCACCGGAGGCAGCGACATAGCGGCGATGATTATAAACAAGTACCGCAATATAAGCTACGGAAAGGTTTACGTGGCGTGGGACTTTACGGTTATCGGCTGCTCGATATTTATTTTCCACAACATAGCCGCGGTTATCTACGGTTATGTGCTGGTGGTTACGTTCAGCTATACGGTGGATATGATTCTGGCCGGCAACCGGCAGTCGCAGCAGATGCTTATCATGTCGCACAGGCACGACGAGATAGCCGACATGATTGTGAACAGCATGCATCGCGGTGTTACGATTCTCGACGGAACCGGCTGGTACACCAAAAAGCCCGTCAAGGTGGTATTGGTGGTATGCCGGAAGACCGAGGCGAACATGCTTCTGAAAAGCGTAAAGGCAATAGACCCGCAGGCATTCATCACCATGGGCAGCGTAATGGGGGTTTACGGCGAAGGCTTCGACAAACTGAAGAAGTAGCCGGGCTTCCCGAATAGAAAAACCTGCCTTTCCGGGCAGGTTTTTCCGTTTCATGCGTGTTTCAGACGGTCATTATTTCCTTTTCCTTTTCGGCGAGCAGTTCGTCGATTTTCTTGGAAAAGCGGTCGGTAAGCTTCTGTGCCTGTTCCTCGCCGTCCTTCGCCGCGTCTTCGGGCATTCCGTCCTTCTGGGCCTTCTTGAAGGTTTCCACCGCGTCCCGGCGTGCGCTGCGCAGGCCCACGCGGGCATTTTCGGCAGCCGACCGCACCTGTTTTACGAGTTCTTTGCGCCGCTCTTCCGTCAGGGCCGGTATGGTGAGCCGGATGTGCTCGCCGTTGTTGGAGGGAGTAAGTCCTATGTTTGCCGCGAGAATGGCCTTTTCTATGGGGGCAATCATGTTTCTTTCCCACGGCTGTATCAGTACGGTCTTGGCGTCGGGTATGGTGACGCTGGCCACCTGCGACACGGGAGTAGGAGAACCGTAGTAGTCCACGGCCACGTTTTTAAGCACGTTCGGACTCGCCTTGCCCGCGCGTACGCCGAGCAGGGTTTCCTGCAGGTGGTCTATGGTCTTCTGCATTTTCTCCGACGCGATGTCCAGAATCAGGTTAACTTCTTCGGTCATATGGCAGATTTTTTACGTGATTTTCCGTCAGTTCCTTACGAGCGTGCCTATCCGTTCTCCGGCCAGAACCTTTTCGAGGTTGCCCACGGTGTCCATGTCGAATACTATCGTGGGGATTCCGTTTTCCCGGCACAGAGTGAAGGCTGTCATATCCATGATTTTCAGGCCCCGCCCGTAGGCTTCCCCGTAGGTCAGTTCGTCGAATTTCCGCGCTTCCGGGTCCTTTTCCGGGTCGGCCGTGTATATGCCGTCCACGCGCGTGCCTTTCAACAACACGTCGGCCTCTATTTCCGCCGCCCTGAGCGCCGCCGCGCTGTCGGTGGAAAAATAGGGATTGGAAGTGCCGCCGCCGAATACGACCACGCGCCCCGCCCGCAGATGCTCCAAAGCGCGTGCTTTCGAGTAATATTCGCCTATCGGTTCCGTACGCACCGCCGTGAGCACCCGGGCTTCCGTCCCGGCGGATTCGAGCGCCGACTGGAGAGCGATGGAATTTATAACGGTGGCCAGCATTCCCATCTGGTCGCCGCGTACGCGGTCGAACCCGCGTCCCACGCCCTGCAATCCGCGGAATATGTTGCCGCCGCCTACGACTATCCCTATCTGCACGCCCGCTGCCGCCGCACGCCCGATTTGGGCCGCATAGGATGACAGTACGGATGTCGAAAAACCGTGCTTTTCCGTGCCGGCGAGCGATTCGCCGCTGAGTTTCAACAATATGCGTTTATATTTCATCGGTTTTACGTCTTGCCTTCGGAGAAACTGTCCGTTACGAAGATACTACTTTTTTCCATTCCGAGCGTTATAGGGTACATTCGTTGATGCCGGCTGCATTTGGGCAGGTCCTCTTCGTCTCCGGGTTTAAGCGTTGTCCGGGTACGCCTCGTCGTTGCAGGGGTTTGTCCCCCCCCCTTACAGGATGCGGTTCGGACAAAGCATCAAACAAGTTTATGCTTTGTCGCTCACCTTTCGCTATATTTGGATAATACAGGCTACACCTCGGCAAAGCTCAAGTAAACTTGGCTTTGCCCTCGGCTTGCACTATATTTGGATAATACAGGCTGCACCTCGGCAAAGCTCAAGTAAACTTGGCTTTGCCCTCGGTTTGCACTATATTTGGATAATACAGGATGCGGTTCGGCAATCTTTGCGTGCAAGCACGCTCGATTGCCCTTGCCTTTCACTATATTTGTCTCGCGAATTATAATCGGAATGGAGGATAAGTACGAACTGCTCGAACGGGTCGATTCTCCCGCCGACCTCAAAAAGCTCGACCTGCGGCAACTCGAACGTTACTGCGCCGAACTGCGCCGGTTCATAGTGTGCGAGCTGGCCTCTAATCCCGGCCATCTGGCATCGAGCCTCGGAGCCGTGGAACTTGCCGTGGCCGTGCATTACGTTTACGACACGCCCGGCGACCGCGTGGTATGGGACGTAGGGCATCAGGCCTATGCGCACAAGATAATAACCGGCCGCCGCGACCGGTTCGCCACCAACCGCCGTCTGGGCGGTCTGAGCGGCTTCCCGCGCATGAGCGAGAGCGAATACGACTCGTTCGGGGCGGGTCATTCGTCGGTGTCCATATCGGCCGCTCTGGGCATGGCGGAGGCTTTCCGCATACAGGGTATCCGCCGGCAGGTGGTAGCCGTGATAGGCGACGGCGCCATGACCGGGGGCCTCGCGTTCGAGGGACTCAACAACGCGGGAGCATCGCAGGCGGATATGCTGGTGATTCTCAACGACAACAATATGTCTATCGACCCCAATGTAGGGGCATTGAAGGAATATCTGCTTTCCATATCCACTTCCCGGCGGTACAATCGCCTGAAGAACAAGACCTGGAATGCGCTTTCGGGCATGCCGCGCCTGCGCAGGTTCATTCAGAATGCCGGAAACGCCGTGAAGCAGGGTTTGCTTCAGCAGAGCAATCTGTTCGAAAGCCTTAATTTTCGCTATTTCGGTCCGGTGGACGGCCACGATATACGTTCGCTGGTAAGAGTATTGGACGACCTGAAGCGCATACCCGGTCCCAAACTGCTGCATGCGATTACCAAGAAGGGCCACGGATACAAGCCGGCCGAGTGCGGCAATCCGTTGTGGCACGCGCCCGGAATGTTCAATCCGGAAACCGGTGCGCTGATACGTACTTCCGATTCCGGAGCGCCTTCCAAGTTTCAGGACGTCTTCGGGCAGACGCTTCTCGACTTGGCCCGCGCGGACGAAAGGGTGGTCGGGGTCACTCCAGCCATGCCGACGGGCTGCTCCATGAACGTCATGATGAGCGAAATGCCCGAACGCTGCTTCGACGTCGGAATAGCCGAGGGACATGCGGTCACGTTTTCCGCCGGACTGGCTTCGCAGGGCCTCATCCCTTTCTGCAACATATACTCTTCCTTTATACAGCGCGCCTACGACAACGTTATACACGACGTGGCGCTCCAGCGGCTGCCGGTAGTGTTTTGCCTCGACCGGGCCGGATTGGTGGGAGAGGACGGCGCCACGCATCACGGGGCATTCGACCTCGCCTGTTTCCGGTGCGTTCCCAATCTGGTGTTATCGGCTCCTATGGACGAGGCGGAGTTGCGCAATATGATGTTTACCGCCTTGCGCAGCGGCCTTCCTTTCGTTATCCGCTATCCGCGCGGCGGAGGCGCCGGAGTGGAATGGAAGGCCAGGCCTATGCAGGAACTGCCCCTCGGAAAAGGCCGTTGCCTCAGGGAAGGCAGCGACGTGGCCGTAATCAGCATCGGTGCGGCTGGCATAGCCGCCGCGGCAGCCGTCGGCCGGGCCGTACGCGACGGGGTGAATGCCGCTCACTACGACCTGCGTTTCGTCAAACCGCTCGATACGGAGTTGCTGGATGCGGTGGGAGAGCGTTTCGGCAGGATTATAACCGTAGAGGACGGAACTCTGAACGGCGGGGCGGGCAGCGCGGTGCTCGAGTATTTTTCGGGCCGGGGACTTTCTCCGCAGGTGGAACGTCTGGGCATAGGCGACTGTTTCGTAGAACACGGCACTATTCCGGAACTCAAAAGCCTTTGCGGTTACGACGAGGAAAGTATCTACACCGCGCTTATGCGGTGTCGGTAAGACTTTGCAGGCCGTTCTGTTCCGTTGCCTTTTCAGAAAAAGACTTTCAGCCCTATATGGAAGCCGAGGCGGTTGACGCCTTCGGCACTCATCCCGGCTTCGGGTATGCCCGACATGCTGTGGACGGAAAGCACGTTCGTGAATCCGCAGCCGATTCCGATATTGTCATGCAGCCTGCAATCTATTTCCAGTGCCGTGTGAAGCCCGAAGCCTTTTACCGAGAAAGCCGTATTCTGCACTGTTTCCCGGTGAACCGAATATCCGGCCCCGATTGTCCATGTAACAAGCCAGTTTTTGCCCATAGAGCCTTTCATAACGAATTCCGGCCCTATGTAGTGGAGATAATACCGGGCTTTATAAAAGTGAGGGCCTCTTTTGCCTTCGCCGAAACGGTATGAGGAACGGTATCCTGAATACCTGAAACCCGCTCCGTACCCTTTTTTCGATACCCATTGGTATCCGGCTTCCCATGAAAGACCAGTGTTGGGCGGCGAGTCGATATTTACGTTGTTGGCGAATTTATTGAGCAGTCCGCCGAATCCTATGCAGGCGTAAATTGTATTGGACGGATGACGCTGTACATTGTCGCCGGGTCCTCGTGTCGGTGCATAAGACGGCAGGGGTGAAGCTGCGGCGAGCGGCGCTGCGGAGTCGCGGACTATACTTTCTTCCTCCGTAGATTTATGCACCAGCCATATATCGCCTTTTATGCGGTGACATGTGCTCCACAAGTCGGGACGGCGGTGTGCGATTATATGCAGTAGATTGCCGCCCCATCTGGAAGTTTCCCGGCGGGCTTTGTCCAGCACCTCCTCGTAGCTGCATTCGAGGGTGAATCCGGAGTCCGTGATTCTGACGCTGCCCAACCGCTCCGCCGACTCCGGAACGGCGGATTGCGGCCCCAGCACTACAACATCTTGCGGTTCGGTCGTGACCGGATAACTTATTCGGATATCGGAAATCACTTTGGGCGAGCAGGACATCGCCAACAGGGACGCACTCAGTGCGAGTGTGCGGGGGGGGGAATCGGTTTCACAGGTTCGGGGCAGTTTTAGAGTTTGAATACAAAATTATAAAATTATCGGCCGATTGGGCGTGAAGCAGTGTTTTGTAGGGATGTTATTTATTGCTATATTTGCATTTCGAAACTGCGTTTGCGACGGCAGCAGCCGTTCCGGTTCTTCCGGCGGCAGCGCGGATATTTTGCCCGGATGGCGGAATCGGTAGACGCGTCGGTCTCAAACACCGATGGAGCAATCCGTGCCGGTTCGACCCCGGCTCCGGGTACATTTTTTAAAATAAAATCCGCTGTAAATCAGCGGATTTTACTTTTAGTGGGGAGCGTGCCGGGGAGCTAATGATTGGATTTGTCCTGTCTTTGCACGCGCCGGATACACGGTTTTTCCCGCATTTCATCAGCTGAATTCGGTTCTTCCCGAATTCTTCGTAATGCTTGAAGAAGCAATAAGAGGCATCCTCCCTGTTTTGGGCGAAGTGTGTTCGGAGGGAAATCCGGTTGAAGCCGTTGTTTGTACAGAAACGGACTTCCCTTTGCCCGGCCCCGGCATACTTAAATGCCGGGACCGGAAGGGGAATACGGCGGCATCTGCCTGCCGTTTAATAGTCCTCGTCGGTAAGGTCGTTCTTTTTAGTGCCCGAATATTTGGTGGCGGAGCCTTCCCACTCTATGGTTATCGTATGCTTGTAGCCTTCTTTACGGTCCGGGTCCCACGCGGAAGGATACGAGTCCTTCATACCGAAGGCGACCCTCCATGTTTTATCCGCATTCCGGACTACGGTTGCCTGCGCCTCGTCGGGACAATATCCATAGGTAGAACCGTACATCGTGTAGTTCTCCGAATATTCGATTTGTTGGAGGTAGCTGCTTCGGAACCTGAAGCTCCAGTACAGCCCGTCCTGCGCCGCGGATAAATCGAGGTCCGCGGAATTCAGGTACGAAGCCGGAATCATCAGCATGGGAACCACTTCCGAGGATTCGACAGGAGTATCTTCCGAACCTTCGGGACGGAAATAGAAGAAGTAGGCGTCGAAAACGGCGCCCCCGTACTGCGGGTCGCCGCCGCGCAGTCTGTAATCCTTCTCCATGCGCACCTCCATAGCCGAAAGGTTCTTTTCCGCCACCGTTTCGTCGTCGGGCGAAACGATTTTATAATAGGGAACGAACGGCTTTACCGGCACTATGTCGAATGGTTCTCCGACTTCCGTAACGTCGCCGAACCACTCTCCCTCGATAGCCGGACCATCGGGAAATGCGACCGAGAGGCGCAGATAAAGCCGTTCGGCCGTTCCGGCCGTGACAATCGTGCCGGTGACGCCCTCGCCGGACGCCTTGGCGATATCGTAGGTCGCATAATTTCGGTAGTCGTAGAGCGCGAACGTACACTTGCTGGCTTCCGTCGCCAGGTCGATTGTTTTTCCGATATTGAGGTCGCTCAGTCCCATCTGTACGGCATAGTGTCCCTCCATAAGCCCGGCGGGTGTCTCCGCATCCGCAAGGCCGAACGCGAAATTGTTCATAAGGGATTCCCTGTAACCGAATACCCTTTTCAGAACGGCTTCCTCCGGTGTCCCGGACGCGGTTACTTGGATACGGTTACTGCTTTCGTAACCGTAGGAGAACGGTCCGGCATAGGCTGCCCGCAGGAGACTGCCGCCGTTTCGGGCGTCGAGAGCGACCGTCAGCTCGTTTCCGTCCGTGTTCTTCGAGATGCTAAGCGTCCCGGTAGTGCCGGCGGAGTTCCGGAACTCTCCGCAGACTACCGAAACCTTTTCGGGGTCGGCCGAGGAGAGGTCGATATGGGCGGTTTCGATACCGGCGGCGAATGTGATTTGCATGTCCGCGGGTATTGCGTCCGACGGAGCCTCGACGCCGCTGCGGGTATAGAAATAGTAGGAGGTCGAGCCGTCGCCGGGATTGTGCCATTCTACGGCGCTGCCGATGTCCGAAACGGCCTTGTCGAGCTCGAACTGGTTGTCGAGCATTTGCGGCGCTGCCTCCGTGCAGACGCCGTCGTAGTGTGCCCGCAGTGTCTTGCCGGACTTGAGCGCGATTTCCACTGAAAGGTCGAGCCGCTGCGTTTCCTTCTCCAGAGCCGCGGAAAGTTGCAGTTTTTCGACTTCGTTCATGGTTCGTCCGTTTACGGAGATGTCCTTGTAGGAAATTTCGAACGCGTCGTTCGCCGTATCGACCACGCCTCCGGGATTGCGTACCGTCACGCTCAGACAGTCCTCGGCGGATGCCATGCCCGCGACGTCGGTAATGCCGGGCGCGGAGGCGAGGTAGAAGGTATAGATGTCGGTGTCTTCCACGTCGAAGACAGCCGATTCGATGTCCGTGGGTTCGCCTCCGTCGTACTCTATTTGATTCTGCAGCTCGACGGGAGGAAGCGGCGGAGGGGGAGGAGAAGGGGGATTGACATCCTTTCCGTCGTCCGAGCAGGACGCTAAACTTCCGGCAGCGAACAGCACTGCCGATGCCAGAGCGCACAGGCCCGGCCGGTATGGTTTTTTCATGGAATTCGGGTTAAAGTTATTCATCGGTTATTTCAAGCTGTTTATGAAAAGGGGTTCTGCTTTCCGGTGCGTGAGCGGAGCTCGCGGAACGACGGAAAGCGCCGTTTCGAGGAGGGCTGCACGGCGGTCCCGGACTGCGCGACGGGCGTGTCAGAGCCTGCAAGATAGACCGGGCCGGTCCACGAACCGGTGATGCGGTGCTTGAGAACATCCCTGCCGTCTATGGTGAACGTGTACCAGTTGTCGCCGCCGGCGGCTTTCGATACGGTGACCGTACCCGAATAAACCGAAGCGAATTCGCCGATGGTAGAAACATTGAGCCAACCGTTTTCCACCTTGTATTCCGGGTCGTAGTATCCGTCGGGATAACCGTAGCCGATGGCGCTCATTATGCGCATCATGGAAGTTCCGTAATAACAGTTGTATCCGCATACGCATACGCCGGGATAGAAAAGGGCCGGATAGCGGTTGGTCGTGATAGGGTAGGCCCCGGTAGCGATTTTGTTTTCCGCTCCTTTTGTCACGAGCAGGTCTATGCCGAGTATATCGCCCTCTACGAGTTTGCCCTTGCCTCTGTCAGCTGGATACTCGTCCGTAAACTCCCATGTTTCCGCGCCTATCTGGATATATTGGTATCCGTATTCGCGTCCGGAATAGTCGCAGGCGGTGGAAACGGGTACGGTTCCCAGACCGCGGACCCAAATCTCGCTTTGCGGATAGCAGTCCGCGCGGGTCGCGTAGTCCAAATCCAGTTGGTAGTCGTTCGTCAGGCTCGACGTGCCGTCGTTCGTTACGTCGCTCGACTGGTCCTCGAGATAAACTTCGCCCGTGTACGAGCCCCGAATCGAGAAACCGGCAAGGGACCGAAGGTCGAATTCGATTGTGTAGTGCGTTTTGGGGCTGCCCTGCCGGATAACGATGTCGCCCGAAACGCCGTATGAGTATTGACCCTCCTGCGTGCCGTCGTCGTAGGCGGCATAGGTTCCCACGGGAATAACCATGCCCATGATTTCTATTTCCACCGTCGGCATCCACGTCCCCTGCGCATAGGTCGTGGCGGCCTTGTACGTGCCGGGGATAAGGCGGCGCTCCACTTTCGGGTTCAGGAACTTTTCTGCGAATACGGCGATTTTCATGGCCTGACCGTTGGGCTCGTTGTTCTCCGCCTTCTGGTCGTATATGGTGATTTCCGTAAGACCGGTGCCGTTTTCCATAACATCTCCGTTGTAAACGCCCTGGGCATAGACGCCTTCGATGGTTACATCGCGTTCGATTTGCGGCAGGCGGACGTTGAGTGCGCCGTGGTTTATGTCCAGTTCGCCCCGGTAGAGCAGCCGGTTTTCCTCCCGGTTCATATCGAGGAACGTGGCGGTGACGGTCACGACCCCCGCTTCGTCGCGTTCGATTTTCACCGGTGACTGAAGCGTAAATTCCTGCACCGTTCCGTCGGCGTCCCGATAGCGGACGATGCTGGACTTGCTGTCGAAGGTGTGGTCTTCATGGCGTTCGCTGCCGGTGAAAGAGCCGGTAGGCGTGTTCTTCCATGATTCGCCGGGAGTGCCGTAGAAGTCGATTGCGAGCGCGTAGCCTTCCGACGTAAGGTCGAACTTCGTGCCCTCGCCTTCCCACCCGGCATTGGTCAGGGCTACCCGGTAGCTGTCGGTTCCTCCTCCGGACGGTCCCATGTAGTAGCCGAAGATTCTTTCGTTAAGAGTTATTTCGTGCACTTCGCCCTGCTGCTGCCCGGTGTGCTTTATGCAGGCTCCGTCGTATTCGGCCCGGAGCGTTTCGCCGGATTCCATGGCCGCGTCGAGGCTCATCTTCACGGCGGAAACGCCGGTCAGCAGCAACGACAGCTCGGCCTTCTCCACATTGTCCGCGGTAGCGGAAGAAATATTTATATGCTTGTAAAGCAACCGGTTGTTTTCCGACAGCAGGTCTATTTCGCCCGCCGGGTCGGCGACGGCGATTTCGATGAAGTCGTCGGCCGTCAGCATGGCGTCGAGGTCGGAAAGGCCCGGGGTCGGCGAAAAGTAGAAAGTGTAGGCGCTCTCATTTTCATCGGTCGTGTAAACCACGGATTCGATTTTGCTTTCGGCATCGCCGTAGGCGAAAGAGTTTTCGGACAGCGTGGGCGGAAGAGGCGGGGGCGGCGGAGCAACGCCCTCGTCGCCCGAGGAGCACGATGACAGCAAACCGGCGCTTATTCCCATGACGGAAAGCAGCACGCACAATGGATTGAATGGTTTCATATAGGTTGGTTTTAGGGCGGCCGGAGCGTGCCCGGCCGAAATTTTCCGCATCGGCTACCGTCGTTTCCGTCATCCGGAACGACGGCTGACTGTTGCTTGCCGCACCTCGAAAGCAGGATTGAATAAAAGAAGCGTGGTGCCGAAGATTATTTTAACAGTGAGGTTCTGGAAGACCTAGGAGATAAAACAAGCAACAGCCCCACGCATATATCCATGGTATGGATAATGTCGTAAGAAAATAACTGCTTATTCTCTCCCCAATTGAATTTTCCAGATTCCACTGTGAGAATAAACTTACACTTCCCGTGTCGGTATGACGTCCAAATATAAAAAACTTATCCGGAACGGGCAAGCATTACTTTCTAATTCAGAGCTGTTGCCGGTGTGAATTTCGACAAAAAGTTCGTGAAAACCAATATCGGCTGTTGTATATGCTTTTTCCGGAGGGTCTGACATCCGGTTTCTGCACGCCGGGCCGTATCGGCGCGGGCGCGGTATCCTTCGTAACGGTACGTCCGGTGCGGGCCGGGAACAGTAATGGAAAAACGGGCTGCAAATTTTTGCAGCCCGTTTTCCTTCGAAGTTCCTACGAACCGGGATTACAATGCCGGTTCGTCCCTCAGTGCGGGATATACGGGTACGGCCGGGTCGCCGAGCGACGACCACCAGTAGCCGGCTTCCGGATTTTCGGAAGTGCCTACGCCCCAGCCTTTGGTGTTGTCGTCGGCGGGCCATCCGCCGACGCCGAACTGGGTGTACGACAGGTCGGCCGCGGCACTGATGTTGTTGGTTCCTATGGGAGTTCCGTCCTTATAGTAGCATTCCAGCAGGGCGGTTCCTTCGTCCGTGTTGCCCGCAAGGGACCCGGCGTCGATTCCGGTTACTTCGCCCGTGTTGTAACAGGACCTTATCAGACCCCTTTTGCCGCCGTTTATCATGCTGCTTCCGGCTATGCCCCCGACGCACGTACCGGTGGAGGTTACGCTGCCCTGATTGTAGCAGCCGTGCATGGTGACGGTACAGAGTCCTGTGACTCCGCCCACGTAGTTTCCGGTGCTCGATACGGCGCCCTTGTTGGCGCAGCCCATAACGGTGGCGTCGACCGACGAGCCTATGACTCCTCCCACCGCGAGCGGTTCGTTGCCGATGCCGGTGACATTGCCGTAGTTGAACGAGAATTTCACCCATGCGCCGCGGCCGCTGCCCGCAATTCCTCCGACTCCTTCGTTGCCGTACACTTCTCCGGTCGAATAGCAGTTTTCTATGGGGGCCTGCAACTGTCCGGTTATGCCGCCTACCAGAGCATCGCCGGTCACTTTGCCGGTGTTCGTGCAATAATACACCGGATAGGAGTTCTGTCCGGTGATTCCGCCGGTACACGTGCCGCTGCCCTCGACTTCGCCGTTATTCGTGCACTTGTTCAACATTCCGCCGCTGTTGTAACCTATTACGCCGCCCACGCTGGAAGCCCCGGATATTTTTCCGTCGTTTACGCAGACCTCCATTTGTCCGGAGTTAAGCGTACCGGCAATACCGCCTATCTGGGAAGCATCGCCTTCCGTGGTCGCCTCTCCTGTCACCGTACCGTGATTTTCGCACTGGGCGACGATGCTGTTTATGGCCAGCCCTACTATGCCTCCGGTCGCTATGGCGCCCTTTACGTCGCCGTAGTTGACGTTCAGCACGAGGTTGACCTGACCGGCGGAGGGGAATGAGTTGCCCGCCACGCCGCCTACAGAACCGCCTGAAGCCGTGACAGCGCCGTAGTTCTCGCATTTGACGACGTTTCCGGAAGTCTGTGCGACGATGCCGGCGACATAGTTCGTTCCGCGGACCTCGGCATAGTTCTTACACTGCATTATCGTACCGTAGTTCTGGGCGCATATGCCGGCGGCATACGAGAATCCCCTGTCTCCGTCGGCCGATACGGTTCCCGACATCACGTTCACGTTTTGTACGGTTCCCCTGTTTACGGCGAAAAGAGCGGAGTTTTTATAGCGCGAAGTAATGTTCAGGTTGTATATGCCGTGGCCCTGTCCATCGAACGTTCCGCTGAATTCCACGTTGGCCGGGCTGCCTTCGAATACGAACTCTCCTATGGGGTCCCATTCGATACCCATAAGGTCGAGGTCGGAGGCCAGCCTTACGTTTTTCCGCATGGTTTCGGCATCCGAATCCAGCATGGCCAGCTCGGCGAAACTGTTGACCGTAATGAAACCGCCTTCTTCGGTGAACTGCAAGGAATTGTCCGCGCCGAACGATAGCTTCAGGGGTTCCTCGCCTACGCGGCGACCTATAAGTATTTTTTCCCCGATGGATACGGCTATGCTTTCGATAAGGTCGCCGCCGACTCCGGGGAACGTCCCCCGGCCGCTTTGGTCGAGCGTTACGATATGCTCCATGCCCGAGGCGAGATTGACCTGAACCTTCGAGCCGCCCTTGCCGGTCAATTCCAGAGGCATGTTGAACATCCTGCCGCCCGATACTTCTCCGGTTTCGTTCCAGCGGGTAACGGACATCGCGGCAATCCGGAGCTCGTGGTCGGCGTCGCTTATCCCTACCTTGATTCTGTACCGGCAGTTGCCCTTGAACTCGCCGTCGGTGGAGGAGCTTTCCTTGGGAACATCGAGCGAAAGCCGCCTTCCGTCGTGGGTGAGGCTTATCGTGAACGATTCCGCGCCTGCTTCTACGATACACTGGTAAACCGTCGAGCGGGGAATGTTGTAGGCCGTTTTGTCGTCGTCTATCCTGACGTCGGTACCGTTGTCGGCGGTGAGTCCGTCAACGAGCTCGACCTCTACCAGAGCGTCGCGGTGCATCAGCTCTATGCCCTCGATACTGCGTGCGGGCATCTGGCTGTCGTTCTCGTACCGCAGCGCGTCCGCAATCATCAGCCCGGTTTTGCTTCCGTCCTGCACCGCCTCTCCCGGATAGGAGAGCTGGAGTTCCAGCGACGAGCGGTTGTATCCCGGAAAAAACAGCTTGTCGGAAACCGGGACCCATTTCGCTCCGTCGAAACTGTACTCCGCGCTGGCGCCGTCTATGGTTACTCTCATCAGTTGTCCGGCCATCAGGCGGGCGGGAAGCACGCTCATCGTCGGGTCGTTTTCGTCTATACCGTCGTAATCCCTCGTTACCATGCCGTATCCGGCCGTGGTAAACGATTCCAGTCCGATACGTCCCCCTTCGGTCTCTTCGGCGTCGTTTTTCACGCATCCCCATACCGAAGCGGCGAGCAACGCTGTAAGACCTGCGTTTAATATCTTGCTTTTCATTGTCGTGTTCTTTCCGGTTTATATGTTAAGATTGACGGTGCAGTTGTCCCCGCCTCCGGTCAGCATGTCGTCCGGAGAATCGAGCAGCATTATTTCCACAATGCCTTCGAGGCCGTCGATTTCGATGGTTCCGGTCGTTCCGGAAGGCATCGCTCCCTTGTCGTACTGGAAGTCGTAAATGAGCTGCGCGTCGTTGGAGTCCGGGGCGCAGTAGGCTTTGTAGCCGCCTACCGTAAGCGACTTTATTTTTTTGCCGGCGTTTTCGCCCGTGACGGTGAACGTTATCTTGCACCTCTCGTGGTCGAAGCTTATGGGAATTACGGTAGCGGGAACCACGTTTTTCAGGGTGGCTTTCAGCCAGTCGCTCGCAAAGAACGCCTCGGGCGCGGTCTGGTCTTTCAGGGCGCCCTGTACGCCTTGCGACAGCCTTAGCGCGTCTGCGGGCCACTTGACCGTAATCTGGGGTATGTCAGAACCGTCCGCGGGGAATGTTACGGCCTGCGCGGCGGGAACGAGGAATCCCCCGTCGTAGGTATAAGGTACGGATACGCCTCCGGTATTGACCGTCGTTTCGCCGAAGCCTTCGCCCAGCGTAAAGTAAGTTTCGGTTTTATAGTCCGCCGCGGCTTTCGTCGCACCGGGGGATACCTCGAATACGACCGGGGTTCCCGCGCCGTGACGTACGGCCCCGTCTTCCTGCTCGGCGCAGGATGCGGCCAGAAGAACGGCGCCCGTGATTATTATAAGTCGTTTCATATCGTTTCTTTTTTATCTGTGCTCGAATTTCTGCATTCCGGCCTTTTCGCCCAGAGTCCGTGAAAAAATGTCTTCGGGTTCGGGAGAGGTTACGGTTTTACGCGAACTTCCCGTGTTCGCGAAACCGAAGGTTCCCTGCGGAGCGGCTTCCCACCACAACTGCGGATACGCTATCGGCGTCGCATCCCTGTTGCCGAGATTCAGCCACATATAGAGGTCCATGGGGCCGTGCTCCGGAGTTGCCAGCCCCCAGCCGTTTTCCGGGTCTTCCGTCGGCCACGTGCCTGCGGTATATTCCGGACTCCAGAACCTGTGAACGGAGATAATGCTCGTCGATGCGTTTTCGATGGTCCCGATAGCCTGTTCTTCCGTGCCCGAGTTGTAGTAACATTCCCTTATATTGGTGTTCGAGGCGTTCTCACCGCATATGGTTCCTGTTTCACCTTCCCCTTCCACCACGGTGCCGAGAGTGTACGACGCTACCAGATTGCTGGATTTCCTGTTGTTGGCCCCTACGACGCCGCCTGTTTTTTTGTGGCCTCGCACTTCGCCCGTGTTATAGCATGCGGCTACGGTGAAGTTGTTTACTCCGGCCACGCCGCCGGTGTACCATTTGTCTCCGTTGCCTTTCACGTTGCCGTGGTTGACGCAGCCTGCGAGCAGGCCTCCGTTGTCTCCGGCCACGCCTCCGACGTTTCCGTTACCCGATACGTTCGCATAGTTGACGCATCCCATAACGGTAGCGTAACCCTGTCCGTGGTCGAGGTCGCCCACGATGCCGCCCACTATTTCCATGGCGGTTACGGTGCCCGTAGCATAGTTTATGCAGTTCTCCACCATGCTCGTGCCGATGGAGTTGCACACTATACCGCCGGCATAGTACCCCGGGCATGAAACGGGGCCCGCATTGCTGCATCCGGATATAAGGGCTTCCTGATTGTAGCCGGCGACTCCGCCTATCTGACCTCCTCCTTCCGAAGCGGACACGGGCGCCCGGTTGTGGCAATCCACGAGCGTCCCGACATTGTATCCGCAGACGCCGCCGATATAAACGTAATCTCCGCTTACGGCTCCTTCGTTGATGCACTTTTCTACGATGCCGTAATTTTCGCCTACGACGCCTCCGCTGACCTGGGTCCACTTACCGACAGCCGTGACTATGCCTCTGTTTGTACAGCCGCTCACCTTGCCGCCTTCGCCGTTGAGGCCTACGACCCCTCCCGCGAGTTCCACCGTAGCGGTTACGGAAGCCCCGTTGGTGCAGTTCTCGACCGTTCCGTGGTTGTAGCCGCAAACCGCCGATACGAACTTCTCGCCTCTGACGGTGCCCGAAACCACATTCACGTTTTTTATCGTCCCCTTATTGTAGGCGAACAGTCCGCATATCCAGACGTCGGTTTCGAAAGCGAGATTCTGGATGTTGAAGCCTCCGCCGTCGTAGCTTCCCATAAACGGGTCGTTGGTGGTGGTGTTCCAGTAGGAACCTATGGATTTCCATTCGATGCCGGACATGTCGATGTCGTTCATCTGGACGTAGGTGCCGTACAGGTCGTCCCGGACGTTCACAAGGTCCTGCGGGGTACGGACATAATAGACGTCCCCGCCGAACACTATGCGGCCTTCCTCCCTGTCGTACTCCTGAAACCTTATCATGGCGTCTCTTTTGAAGCCGTTCTGGTACACATATACCGAGCTTACGGATTGCGGAAGCTCGTAAAGGCCGGTCGTTACGCCGTTCTCGACGGCCGAGGCGAACGTCCTGCCCTCGTCGTCGGTTATTTCGATTCCGGTAATGGTTTCGGCCTCGCCGCGCCAGACGATTGTAAGCTGCTTGTCGGCCGGTTTCTGCCCCACGGTGATGTCGCGTATGGTTCCTTCGCTCCAGCCCGTCACTTCGAGCGTCATGGTTTCGAGCGACAGTCCTATTACGTCTATGTTTATGTCCAGTGACTTGGATTTGTTGGCGTTGAAGTCGGCCAGCATTTTGGTCAGATTGCCCTTGAGTTCCTGCGGTTCCGATTCCGGCAGCTTTATTTTAAGGAGCAGCGTCTGGTCGGCCCCCTGTATGACGCCGGCCAGCAGTACGGTGGTTTCGTACCGGTCGCCGGACCGCGTCAGGGGCAGCTTTACGGAAGACTGGCCGGAAACCGTCCCCGTCTTTATATCGACGCTGCTGGCGATTCCCGATATTTCTCCTTCAAGCTCCTCTATGAGGCCGGGGTCTCCGTCCGGAAAATCGAACGCTATGTTGAGCTGCCGCACCTGCGGGGCCATTACGGCCGTCACTTCGTTGTCGGCGTCTTTCTGCACGGTCAGTTCCTGGGTGTAGAAATAGAACCACTCGGGCAGCGGATTCACATAGCCGTCCGTTTGGGGGACGGTAGCCAGCGAGCCGTCGAACTCTATTCCGGCAGGTTTATTGTAAATATTCACTCTGTACATATTGGGAGGGAACTTTTCCGGAAACACGCTGTTCGCTCCGCTTAGCTCGGCGCTCTTGTCCCCGATTTCCACTATGTATTTTTGGGGTACCGCGCTTCCCTCGGGCCAGGTCGTTTTTACGGACACCGTACCTTCTTCTTCGGGAGGGATGACGACCTCCTGAACCGGGTCTTTGGAGCATCCCCAAGCGGCGAGCAACAGCACGGCCGCGACGATGCGGGTAAATTTTGTTTTCATAGATTACTGATTAAGGTATATGTTAAGTCATGATTCCTGTGGAAACGCGCGGTTGCCGGCCGCAACCGGCGGGGCGCGGCCGCGTTTTACTTTTATTTAACGTGGAACCGCTTCCTGCCGCGTTTGTAAAAGTATCGGATACTGCTCATCCGTACCGGAAAAATCGTAAAAACTTGTGGACAAAAAGTAAAAAAGTGCGTTTGAGCGCCGTAAACTTTTATTTTTCCGGAAGCGATAATTTGAGCGGCTTGCCGTATCTTTGTATAAAGGCGAAGCAGCATTCGCTCCCTTTTGCAGCAGGAAAGGTAATCCGCAAGACATGGGTATAAAAGTCTGAAATGGACGCCAGTTCGTTACTGCAGTTATTCAATCTGTCCGTCCCGACGGTCACCTCGGTGATTGCCTTCCTGATTGTTATGGTCATTTACCAGCAAACCGGAAAGCGGTCCCAGACCGGACATTTGAAGCTGCTGATGTGCTATTTCGCGGCGATGTTTCTGGACTGGTCGATAGTGGACATCCACCAGACTTCCCCGCACCTGTTCGTATATCTCAACGGGGCCATGTACGCCGTTGCATTGTTGCAGACCGTTTTTTTCGCCCACTTCATATTTATAATAACCCGAACCGACGGCCGGGAACGTTTCTCTCCGTGGAATTACGCTTTTCCGCTGGGACTGCTGGCGGTATGGATGGTCTGGTCGGCATTCGTCCCGTACGATGCGAAGCTGAATATCGTAAAAACCTATGGAATAGGGGCTACCGAATACAGGGCCTATGTGATACTTCTGGTGTCGCGCCTTCCGGTCATAATGCTGAGTTTCGCGGGTTATACCGTATGGGAGGCCTTCAGACTGTACCGGTATCGGAAAAACATCGGAAGCATACCGTTTCCGGCCGATAAGCGTCTTCCGGAGCTGGGGTGGGTCGCCGTAATCATCGGAATCGATTTCCTGTCGATTCCTACGAATTTGCTTTCGGTATTCTTTCCCGGCCCGAGAACGGGGGTGGCGATGGTTGTATGTTCGGTAGTTTTATATGTGCTTTCCCAGATGGTACTTTGCTACAACCTGATGCTGGGCAACTACTGGCTCGTGCCGAAAGTGTCCGTAAAAGAGGAAAATAATGCCGGGATTCCGCAGGCTTCCGTAAACATGCCTTCGGAAAAAGTGCCGGATGCCGTTCCTTCGCTGAACGTGAATATAGACATGGAACGTTTCGAGGAGTACGTAAACAGGGAGAAACCGTGGCTTAACCCGGAATTCAAAATAACCGACCTTGCCAACGGTCTGGGCACCAACCGCACCTATGTTTCCATGTATATAAAAACTACTTACGGAACCAACTTCAGCGGTTATTTCAACGGATTGAGGCTGGACGAGTTCGACCGCCTTGCCGCCGAAGCCGGCAAGGAGAATTTCACCAAGGCGGAAATAGCCGCCGAAGCGGGATTCGGAACGTACAAAAGTTACATGCGCGCCCGCGAGCATCGCAACGGTCAGGCGAAGTAAAAGGCCGTCGCATGTTCGGAGCACGCGGGTTGCTTCTTGCCTTTTGCCGCCCGAATCCGTTATTCAGATACCGAAACTTGTTATTCGCGTTCGATTCACATACTGGACGCAACAATATAATGCGGGTATCGTACCTTTATAAAATTGCATTTCGGCATCGGTTTTTCCATGGACGACGGTTTTCGCATATATACCGATATCTCGTTTCTTCCCGCGGACGGACATCCGGCATACGTGGAGGAAGGTTTCAGCGGGCTTTGCACGGGCGGTACGGCCGTCATAGAGGTATTTTCAGTACGTCGCCGAATCTCCGTGAACGACCTCGTGACCGTCCTGCCGCTGCAACTGGTGTCGGTTTACGATATGACGGACGACTTTTCCATGACTTTTTTCAAGGTCGACAAAGTCATGTTTCTGGACATTATGAGCGGCCTGGGCAGGATAACCCCCGAGTTTTTCTTCTATATGCGGAAGAACTTTCTGATTCGTCTGGACGACAGGGAGGCGAAGAGGTTCCTCGGTTTCTGCCGGGTAATTGATTTCCGGGGGAACAACGACGACCCGGTTTTTCTGCGTGAAACCGTTCTGCATCTACTCAGGATATACTACTGGGATTTCTATGTACTCTTTCAGAAGAAAACGGCCGGCCTGAAAAGTTCCCTGACCAACTCCAACAGGGAAAACATAGCCTTCAGGTTCGCCATGCTGGTTTTCGAGCATCATAAAGCGCACAGGGAAGTGTCTTTTTATGCCGACAGGTTATGCATATCTTCCCTGTACCTTACCAGAGTCGTGCAGGAAACGAACGGGCAGTCCGCCCGCGGAATAATTGCGGATTATGTAGTTCTCGAAATAAAAACCCTGCTCCGAAACGCGACTTTGGATATAAAGGACGTGGCCCGGCAGGCCGGATTCGCCAATCAGTCTTCGCTGAGCCGGTTTTTCCGCCGTCATACTGGTTTGTCGCCGTCGGAATACCGGCGTACCGTACACATTACACGGTAAGATTAATATGTAACCGAATGGGTAATAATATGAAACCGCAGAATACGCCCGGAGCCGGAAGCAACGGCGGCGCTACCGCAAGGGAAATGTCCGAGCTGCTTCAGGAACATATTCTGTTGTCCGAAAGCGTGTATACACGGCTGCCGATGGGTATCGAAGTTTACGATGCGGGCGGGATTCTGCGCAGTATAAACGACTATGCGTTGCGTATATACGGAGTCGAGGACCGCGGTTCAGTGGTAAACGCCGTCAATCTTTTCGACAGCCCTTACTGCGACGAGGCGCTGAAGGCGAAGATACAGTCCGGAGAGGATGTATCGCTGGAGTTCGAGTACGATTTCGACCGCATCAAAAGCGATGCGTATTTTTCTACCCGCAACCGCGATACGATGATTTACGAGGCCAGGCTGGTCCCCATCCGGAGCAAAACGGGGCTTATCGTCGGACATCTGCTGATTACCAACGATGTAACCGCTACGAAGGAAGCGGAGTTCCGTACCGAGGAGAGCAAGAAGAATCTGGAAATGGCCATGGAAGCCGCCAATATGTCTTCGTGGGTTTACGACGTGCACAAACAGGCGTTCAGTCCGCTGTACGGAGAAACCGTGGTAGGGGACGGCATGACTATGGAGGGTTTGCAGGACATGCTGCATCCGCAGGACCGCTCCCGGTTGAAAGAGCTGTTCTCCGGGCTCGTAAGCGGAAACATCCGGCAGGGACAGATAACCATGCGCGTATTCGACAGGGAGGAAGGCCGGTACAGGCATTACGAAAGCAGGATGCGGCTTTCCACGGAGCATTTGGGGAAGCTGCTTGTAGTGGGCACCCAACTGGACGTGACCGAAAAGCTGCAGATGGCCAAAAGGACGCGCGACCTGCTCGTAAAGCGCGAGCTGGCCATGAAGGTCAGCAATATCGTCCATTGGGATTTCGACGTGCGGACCGGAACTTTCGAATCTTATAACGACCCCGTAAACGACTATGCCGCGGAAAGACTCGTAACCGTTGAAAAATACATGGAAGTGGTTCACCCGGAAGACAGGTCCTGTCTCAACGATGCGGTACAGTCCATGTTGTCCGGGAAGGAAGCCGACATTGATTTTACATGCAGGATTCGGACGAAGTACGACGATTCGTGGCAGTACTGCACCGTGACGGGAGTTCCTTTCGAGCGTGACGAAAACGGAGAGGTTACCCGGTTTACCGGGTTCCGCCAGAACATTTCCGGACTGCACCGCCTGAACGAGGAGCTCGAAGAACGCAACTATAAAATGGAACTCACGTTTAGGACGGTCGGAATGTCCTACTGGGACTTCGATGCGGACAGTCGGCAATTCAGGGCGTTCAACGACCCTGTAAACGATTTTCAGTCCGAAAAGCCGATTTCGCCGGAGGACTATCTGACCGCGGCCCACCCGGACGATGCGGACCGCATAAGGGAGAACGTCGGTTTCATGCTCGAAGGGACGAGCCGGGAGTTCAGCTTCCAGTACCGTTCCCGGACCAGGTGGAATGAGGAATGGCAAACCATGATAGTTACCGGTATTCCCGTGGAAAGGGATAAGTCGGGGCGCGCACGCCGTTATACGGGCATCGCCGTCAACAATACCAAATGGGAAAAAATGGCTCAGGAACTGAAGGAAATGAAAGACCGGGCCGAACTTTCCGACCGGCTCAAATCCGCTTTTCTCGCCAACATGAGCCATGAAATACGCACTCCCCTGAATGCTATAGTAGGATTCTCCGGCCTGCTGGTGAATTGCGACGACCCGGACGAAAAGGCGGAGTACTGGAGCATCATCGAGTCGAACAACGAGTTGCTGCTGCGGTTGATTAACGATATTCTGGATATTTCCAAAATAGAGTCCGGGGTACTCGAGCGCAGGCGGGAAAGGTTCAACCTTGCCCAGGTGTGCGCCGAGCTGTATGCCATGATTCAGATGAAGGTTTCCGGCCGGAATGTGGAATTCCGCATGGACGACTCTCCGCCGGACTGCTGGGTGGTTCTGGACGGAAACCGGCTAAGGCAGGTGTGGATGAATTTTCTTACCAATGCGGTGAAGTGCACCGAATCCGGATACATAAAAATGGGCTACTCCGCGGAGAGGGACGGAGTCCGGATATATGTCGAGGACACAGGCTGCGGCATCCCCGAGGAGCTTCACGACAGGGTATTCGGCCGCTTCCAGAAACTCAACGAGTTCGTGCAGGGAACCGGCCTCGGGCTGGCTATTTCCAAAGCTATCGTCGAAGCGGCGGGCGGCGAGGTGGGTTTCTCCTCGAAACCCGGCTCCGGCTCCGTTTTCTGGGCATGGATTCCGTGCGAGGCGCACGTGGAGGATTGTTCTGCTCCGCTTTCGGTGATTCCGGCGGGAGACCTGCCCGCCGGCCGGGAATCCGGCGGCAGGAAAATGAAAATACTGGTTGCGGAAGACAACGACAGCAATTATTCGCTTGTGCGGCATATTTTGAAGGATTACGACCTCACCCGGGTCGTGAACGGCGCGGAAGCCGTCCGCAGCGTCCGTACCGGCAAATTCGACTTCGTCCTTATGGATATAAAAATGCCGGTCATGGGAGGGTTGGAGGCGACCCGGAAAATCCGGGAGTTCGACCCCGTAATCCCGATTGCGGCGCTTACCGCCAATGCTTTCGATTCTGACCGGGCGGAAGCCATGGAAGCCGGGTGCAGTGCCTTCCTGACAAAGCCGATGAAAAAGGACCTTCTGTTGAGGCTGCTTACCGAAAAGCGGTGAGCGGCGCGGCAGTAGCGGGTCAGAACCGCGCTCCGGCCCGGACGGTGAACGCGGCGTCGAACAGCAGGGGCCCGCACGAATCGCGGCGACCGAGCTTGAACGGCGACCACGCCGCCCACGACGGACCGGCTATAAGCGGAGCGAATTCTATTAGGGCGTGTTTTCCTCCCCTGACTACCCACGTAAGGTCGAAATTCAGATATGGCAGGGCTTTCGTACCGCTTCGTTTCTCGCTGAGGTACATAACTCCCTGATGGAGTCCGGCTCCTACGCCCGCTCCGAGGCGCAGTCCCATATTTTTGCCGATAGGCAGCTCGTAGTACGCCATGGCCGCGAACTGCTCCGTATGCCGTTCCTCCCTGAAGTCGGGGGCTCCGGGTGACATGTCGTAATCGGAGCGGATGTAAACGTAGCCGTATGAAATTTTCATCCCCCACAGCCAGCGCCCCCTTATCCGGCGCAGATACTCTATTCCCGCCGTGGCCGCCATTTCCAGCTCGCCATCGTAAGATGCCATAGTCATGGGCGAAATATAGGCCGTAAGCTGGTTCTTGTCGCAGAATGCCCTGCGGGCCGGAGGCGCGACGGCCGCCGCCCCGGAGGGCGGGGCGGCCTGTGCGGGCGGCGTTCCAGTTGCAGTCAGCAGAAAAAGGAGAGCCGGAAGCAAGCGGAATGCTTTGACGTACAAAAATTCCATGTCAGCAGCGATTAAAGGTTAAGTAAATCCGTTCCGGTCTTTCCGGCTCTCCGAGAGCTTATTGTAATGGCACACCGTAAGATGTCCGTCGTCGTCGCGCAGATGCATACCGTTGCCGCCGCAGTAGCGGAACATCCGGCATCCGGCGCATTCCCCCTCCTTCGCCCAACTGCGGTCCCGGTAGGCGGTGAAACGGTTGTTCCATACGTCCATAAAGTCGTCCGTACGGATATTCCCCTGGTCGAGCCGGGCGCGTATGCTCGTGCAGCCCGATATGGAGCCGTCCGCGCGGATGCCGGCGGTGGTCACTCCCGCCGAACAGCCGAAGAAATTGTCGCGGACGCGGCCTTCGTAGCGGCCCAGAAACCCTTCGCATCCGTACGAAGCCTTTATGCGCCCTTCCGTGCGGGTAGTGCGTATAAAATCGAGCATTCGCCTGAACTGCGGGCCGTCGAGCGCCAGCGCCGGGTCGGCTCCGCGTCCGGCGGGGAATACGGAAAACAGCCTCCAGCCTTTCACTCCTTCTCCGCCGAGCAGCTCGCGCATCTGCGGCAGCATGTCCAGATTGCCGGGGGTTACGCATGTCACTGCGTCGTACGCTATTTCGGGCGCACGTACGATGCCTCGGATGGCATTCAGGGCCCGCCGGTAGCTTTCCGGGTGGCCGCGCATGGAGTTGTGGTATTCTTCGGGGCCGTCGAGCGAAACCGTCGCCGAATGGAGCCCGGAACGCAGCAGCCTTTCGAGGCGTCGCTCGTCCAGAAGCATCCCGTTAGTAACCAGTCCCCACGGAAATCCCCGCCGGTAAAGTTCCAGTCCGGCTTTTTCGAGGTCGGGCCGCAGCAGCGGCTCTCCGCCGGAAAATATCACCATAACCTTGCCCGGCTCGACATGCGGTATGATGCCGTCCATGACTTTCAGAAATTCCGCCAGCGGCATGTCGGGCACACCGGCCGCGGCGCGGCAGTCGCTTCCGCAGTGGCGGCAGGAGAGGTTGCACCGCAGCGTACATTCCCAGAACAGAGTACGCAGGGGATGGCGGCGCACGAGGTCGTCGCGTAGACTGCGGTGCAGCTCCAGCGCCAGACGCGTCCGTATGCCCGGGCGGTTACTCATCGCCTGCGGCTTTTTCGAGTGCGAAATCGACCTCGCCCTCGTAACTTCCCCGGTACCAGCCGTCCGCTCCGGTATAGTCCTCGCCGGATATCGAGAGAGTTTCAGAGCGGGAAGCGAACACCCCTCCGTTCTCCGGCCCGTCGATGTCGTCGGCGGTAACGGTCACATTGCCCGTTACGGTTCCTGCCGGCCTTTCGGTTAGAGCATAGCGCCCGTCGGAGCCGGTTACGACTGTGAACCGTTCCTGTTTTTCCGCTTCTATGACTATCCGTATGCCCTCTATGGGATTCTTTTCCGTGTCTGTAACCAAGCCTTTTACGGAAAATTCGGCCCACGGACACCCGTATTCGGGCGCCTCGTTTGTTTCGGACGAGGAGCACCCGGCGGCTGCCGCCGTGAATCCCAGCAGGGATATGAGTTGCAGGAATATTCGTTGTTTCATAGCAGTTATGGTTCGGCCGTTTCCGCGGTGGCCGGGTTTTTACCGTTCCGCCGGGTCTGTTTTCGGCTCCAGCATGAAGTCCAGTTTGGCTTCCGCCTTTCCTTGGAACCAGCCGCCGGCTCCCGTGTAATCGTCGTCGGTTATCGACAGAGTTTCCGTGCGGGACTCGAAATCGCCCCCGTTGTCGGGGCCGTCGGTATCGGCTGCCGTGACCGTAATTCCCCCGACGAGCCGGTTAACGCTGCCGTAATCGAGCACGTAAAGTCCGTCGATATCGGTAAGGACGTACGCGTTTCCGGATTTGGAGGACATTTCCACACGTATTCCGGGAATGGGGTTGTTCCGGGCGTCGGTTACTTTCCCCTTGAGGGAAAATTCGGCCCACGGACACCCGTATTCGTCCTGTCCCATGCCTTCGCAGGCGGGAAGAGCGGCGGAGAATCCCAGCAGGGCGAGCAGACGTACGAGCAGTTTGGTTTTCATGGTATTCGGAAAGGCTGGTTTCATAACGGAAGATTCTTCGCGGCGGCGAAACGTTGCACGGGCTCGAAGTGTTTCGGCGGTTTCGGGCTTGCGGTTCCGCTGCAAGGCTTCGCATATCGGAAAGTTGTACCGGGATTCCGGGCAATCTGGCGCGGGAAGGTTTGCATTCCCGCTAAATTCCGTATATTTACGAGCTAAATTACGGCAGAAATACGAATCGTAAACGATAATCCGAAATGAAAACCTATCAAACGTCTGAAATCAAGAACGTCGTTCTTATCGGTGCTCCCGGTTCCGGAAAGACCACCTTCGCCGAGGCGCTGGCTTTCGAAGGGAAGGTCATCGACCGCCGCGGAAGCGTGGAGGCCGACAGCACCCTGTCCGACAACTCGGACATAGAGCATGTGTACAAGCGCAGCATTTATCCGTCGATACTCTATACGGAATTCATGAACCGCAAGCTGAACGTGATAGACACTCCCGGTTCCGACGATTTCTGCGGCGGCCTGTTCTCCGCGTTCAAGGTGGCCGACACGGCGCTTATGGTGTTCAACGCCCAGAACGGTTTCGAGGTGGGAAGCGAAATACAGGGCCGCTATGCGGCCGCCGACGGGATGCCGGTCATCGGCGTGGTGAACCAGCTCGACCACGACAAGGCCAACTGGGAGCATACCGTCGATACCCTCCAGACTTCGTCGGCCATAAAACCTGTGCTGGTGCAGTACCCGGTCAATCCGGGCGCGGCGTTCGATTCGATAATCGACGTGCTTACCATGAAACTCTACCGTTACAGGGACGAGAACGGTACGCGCGAGGAATCCGACATCCCCGCGTCGGAATTCGACAGGGCCGCCGAGCTGCACAACCAGCTCGTCGAGGCCGCCGCCGAGAACGACGAGGCGCTTATGGAGAAGTACTTCGAAACGGGCGAGCTTACGGCCGACGAAATCCGCCGCGGCCTGAGGCTGGGAGTCGCCGGCCGCGACTTCATGCCCGTTTTCTGCGCTTCCGCACGGAAGGACATGGGAGTTAAGCGCATCATGGAATTTATTATCAACGTGGCTCCCGACCCGCAGCAGGCATGGCCGATGACCGATGCCGAGGGCGCTCCGCTTCCGGCCGACCCCGACGCTCCGGCGGCTCTGTTCGTGTTCAAGAGCGCGCTCGAATCGCATATCGGCGAGATAAGCTATTTCCGCGTAGTGCGCGGCAAGGTGGCCGAGGGAGCGGATTTGCTGAACGTGCGGACCGGAAACCGCGAAAAACTGTCGCAACTGTTCGCGGTGGCCGGTAAGAACCGCAACAAGGTTACGGAAATGTATGCCGGCGACATAGGCTGCACCGTAAAACTGAAGGCCACCCGTACGAACGACACTCTCTGCGCACCTTCGGCTCCGGTGACGGTTTCCCCGATAGTTTTCCCCGAACCTCGCTACCGCGCGGCGGTGAAGGCCGTGAACCAGAGCGACGAGGAGAAGCTGGGCGAGTTGCTCAACAAGGCGCGCTACGAAGACCCCACGATTCTGGTGGAATATTCCAAGGAGCTGAAACAGACTATCGTGCAGGGACAGGGCGAGCATCACCTCAATATCCTGAAATACCAGATAGCCTCCAACAACAAAATCGACATAGAGTATTTCGCGCCGAAGATTCCCTACCGCGAAACCATAACCAAGGTGTCGGCGGCCGACTACCGGCACAAGAAGCAGTCGGGCGGAGCCGGACAGTTCGGCGAGGTGCATCTGGTAATCGAACCCTATTACGAGGGGATGCCGGAGCCGAGCAAATATAAAATCGACGGCAAGGATTTGCAGGTCAACGTCAAGAACAGGGAGGAGTACGACCTCGAATGGGGCGGAAAACTCCAGTTTTACAGCGCCATCGTCGGCGGTTCCATCGACGCTCGCTTTATGCCCGCCATTCTGAAGGGCATAATGGAGAAAATGGACGAAGGCCCGCTGACCGGCTCGTACGCCCGCGACATCCGCGTAGTGGTTTACGACGGCAAGATGCACCCGGTGGATTCCAATGAAATATCGTTCAAGCTGGCCGGGCGCAACGCTTTCAAGGAGGCGTTCAAGAAGGCCGCCCCGAAGATTATGGAACCCATATACAGCGTGGAGGTGCTCGTGCCTTCGGACAGGATGGGCGACGTGATGAGCGACCTTCAGAACCGCCGTTCCATGATAGAGGGCATGGCCTCGGACAACGGACTCGACCGCCTGCAGGCCCGCGTGCCTCTGGCCGAGATGTACCGTTATTCGACCACCCTCAGCTCGCTTACCAACGGCCGCGCCACCTACACGATGAAATTCGCTTCCTACGAGCAGGTTCCGGCCGACGTGCAGGAAAAACTGCTCAAGGCTTACGCCGAGGAGGAAAAGGACGAGTAGGGCCGCACCGCAATCCGGGATGCGGCGGCTTTGCCGCCGCATCCTCTTTTATCCCCGGGCGCGGTACGGAACTTGCCTTCGGTTCGTATAATCGCTGCCTTTACACGAATTTCCGAAATACCGAACCGATGTATATAGCACGACAGAAACGCCGGGAAAACATAGCCGAGTACATACTTTACCTGTGGCAGCTCGAAGACCTGCTGCGGGCGTTGCAATTCAGTCCGGAGGCCATCTGGTCGCAGTTGGTGGAACCGTCGGGCCGGGAGCCGGAGTGCAGTCAGGAACAGTTTCTGTGGTATATGGAGCTGACCAGTCTGCTGCGCTCGGAGGACAAGGCGGAGAAGGGGCATCTGGAGCATACCCTCCACCTGATAGCCGACCTGCAGAATCTGCACGAGCAGCTTATGGAGCTTCCGGCGGGAGAGCGTTACAGGGAGCTGTTCGGACGGCTCGCCCCGGAGCTGCCGCGCCTGCGCTCCCTGCTCGGCAAGCCGGATATTTCCGATATGGAATTGTGCTTCAGGGCACTGTATGCGGCTATGCTCTACCGCATAAAGCGCGACAAGAAATCCCAGCGGGCCATCGAGGACGTGCTGGAGTTGGTGTCGCCCGTGATTGCCGAACTTGCCGCGGTTTACGGCCGCGTGGAACGCGGGGAACTCGACCTTTACGGAGAAAAGGAGCCTTGCGCGGAGGATTGACCGGGCGGCGGTAACAATGGAAAATGCGGAATTCGGACACGCCGCGGGTCGGCCTCAGGTATCGGAACGGCCGGTCGGGGTTCTTCGTCCGGAAATGTACGGGGGGAAAGGAAATCTGTATTATGAGCGGGGTTATGGAGTTTCCCGACAGGGAGTCTTTCCGGAATTGGCTGCGGGATAACTGCCTGTCCGGCACCGGAATTTGGCTGCTGTTCGGCAAGGCGGGCGGCCCGAAAACGATAAGCGCGGCCGAGGCGCTCGAGGAAGCCTTGTGTTTCGGGTGGATTGACGGCCGGATGCAAAGTATCGACGACAAGTCCTATAAAAAGTATTTTTCCGTGCGCCGGCCGGACAGCAAATGGTCCGGAAAAAACAGGGCGCTGGCGGAAGAGCTGGAAAGGCAGGGGGCCATGACCGGTTACGGTCGGAAGAAAATCGAGGAAGCACGGAAGGACGGCCGGTGGGATGCTCCGGGTCCTCAACCGGTTACGGAGGAACAAATAGCTTTTTTGGCCGCTCTGCTGAAGGAACACGAGCCTGCCCGCACCAATTTCATGTCCATGCCTTTGTCGGTGAAAAAAACCTATGCCCGCGCATATCTCGATGCGAAGACGGATGCGGGGCGTGCGAAACGCCTGTCGTGGATAATCGGGCGCTTGGACAAAAACCTGAAGCCCATGTAGAATGTACGCGCGCCTTGCCGGGTTACGGCGTGCCCCGGCCGGAGCGCGGAATCCCGTTGCCGTACCGAATGCCTTTCCGGCTTCGGACGGTGAGGTTCCCCTGAAGCAACCCCGTGTATCCGGGTTTCGCGGCGACCCGCCCTGTGGAACCGCGCCGTACCTGCGCCCGGATTCGCAATGAATCCCCTTTTACGGATGCGCGGGGCCGTTTTTCGGAATAACCTGTTCCGGTGCGCGGCGCTAAAATTGGCGCCACCGCCGGATTATCGACCTAATGCGTTGATAAACAGCGTGTAATAAGTAGGTATAAAAATATTCTTATATTTTTGGTTCTATGTATTGCATAGTATTAAATTTTGTCATTATATTTGCGGTGCAAAACCAAACAACCGAAGCGTGGTTATGAAAAAGACTTTGAACGTGAACGTCGGCGGACAGGCTTTCGTGATGGACGAGGATGCGTACCGGATGCTGGAACGGTATCTGAACGACATAGGCGACCGGTGCGAGGAGGAGTGCCGCGAAGAAACCGAAGCCGACGTGGAGATGCGCGTGGCGGATATATTTTCCGAAAACCTTTCCTCCGACAAGCAGGTGGTCGGCGTGGAGCTGGTGCGCAGGGTTATGGCCGTCATAGGCCGTCCGGACGCCTTCGGCGAGCGCCCGGAAGGAAAGACTTTCCGTCAGTCCCCCAAGGCCGACATACGCCGCCTGCGCCGCTCGCGCTGCGACCGGGTAATCGCGGGCGTCTGTGGCGGCCTCGCGCAGTATTTCGGGCTGGACGTGACGCTCGTAAGAGTGCTTACGTTCCTGTTGATATTCTTCGGAGGCGTAAGCCTGTGGGTTTATATTATTTTGTGGATAGCTATTCCGGACGAGCCGGCCGGCTCGTGCGAGTAACCGGAAAAATCATAAGGTATGAAAGTTATAAATGAAAACGGTTCCGCGCCCCGCAGGCTTTACAGAAGCCGTCACGGAAAAATCGCGGGCGTCTGCCAGGGTCTGGCGGATTACTTTAACGTGGACGTTACCGTGGTGAGGCTCGTGGCGTTGCTGGCCGTCCTGTTCGGGACGCTCGGATTCTGGGCTTATATAATCGGATGGATAGTAATGCCTCTCGAACCGGCCGGGAGCGGTAAATAGTCAGCCGTATGGGAACGATTAACGTGGATAACGTAAAGGCGCAGATGCGCAAGGGCATTCTGGAATACTGCGTCCTTTCGATTCTGTCGAAAGGCGACTCGTATGCCCCGAAGATTATCGCAGAGCTCAAGGAGGCGCGGATGATAGTGGTCGAAGGTACGCTTTACCCTATCCTGACCCGCCAGAAAAATCAGGGGCTGCTCACGTACCGGTGGGAGGAATCCCCCCAGGGGCCTCCCCGCAAGTATTACTCGCTCACTCCCAAGGGGCGCGAAGCGTTGTCCGAGCTGGACTCCTCGTGGGACGAACTCGTAAACCAGATAGGCCGCATCAGACAGTACGCATAAAACCCGGACGCAATGAAGGAAGTAATTAAAGTGAGCATTTCCGGCATCGGTTTCGATTTCGACGAGGACGCTTACCGGATAATGAGCGCGTATCTCGACCGGCTCGAGGCCGGTTACGCCCAAAGTCCCGACGGAAAGGAAATCGTGGCCGACATAGAGGCCCGCATAGCGGAGCTGTTGCTGTCGTCCGACGAAGGGGAGGAAACGGTCGGAGGGCCGCTGGCGTCCCGGATAGTGGAGCAGCTCGGGTTTCCCGACGACATGCCGGACGGCCGCGCTCCCTCGTCCCGGCTGGAACGGCGGCTGTACCGCAGCACCGACGGGGCCCGCATAGGGGGCGTGTGCAGCGGGCTGGCCACGTTTTTCGGCACCGACCCGGCATGGATAAGGCTCGCCGTGTTCCTGCCGCTGTTCATGACCATAATGTTCGGAGTGCTCGGTATGGACTGGGGTTCGTCGCTGTCGGCCTCGCTCTTCGGCATAGTGGTGATGCTCTATTTCATAATGTGGTTCGCCGTGCCGGCCGCCCGCACCCCGCGCCAGAAACTCGAGATGCGGGGAGAGAAGGTCACGGCGTCGTCCATACGCGAAACGCTGGCGACCGACTCCCGCACCGCTTCCCCGCAGGCAAGTCGTTCGGCTTCGGTCTGGGCGGAGCTGGCTTGGGTGGCGGGCCGGCTCCTGCTGTTCGGCCTCAAGGCGCTGGCGCTGCTGGTGGCTTTCGGCCTCGCGGTGGCGGCGCTGGGCCTCGTAATAGGCTTCTTCGCCGTGCTGACGGTAGGGCCGGGCGACTGGATGCCCGCACTGCACGGAATTACGCCCGGAATCTATGCCGCTCTGGTGATTCTGGCCGTATTGTTGCCCATAGTGCTGCTGTGCTGGCTGCTGCTGAGTGCGCTTTTCAAAGTGCGCGGAAGCCGCACGGCCGCTACGATTATGGGGACCTTGTGGCTTATAATAGCGGTCTATCTGGGGGTGATGACGGTCCGCAATGCGGACAGCCTCGGAGCGGGGCGGTGGGACTGGCCGCATCCCGCCTGTTGGAATTATGATACGGAAATAGATTAAGTTGCTGCTTATGGAAGTGATTGAAAAGGATAACGGGCGTTCGCGCCCCGACCGCAGGGCGGCCGACGCGTCGCTCTCCGGGAAAATTTACGTGGGGCTGCTGCTGGTGCTGGCCGGCGTCGTGTGGCTGCTGTATAATTTCGATGTCGTCGGCCCGCGGCTGTTCGACACGGTGTTCTCGTGGCAGATGCTGCTGGTCGTGCTGGGCGGATACCTGCTTTCGGTAGGCAAGTACGCCTCCGGAGCCGTTCTGATGTTGGTCGGATTCGTGTTCCTCGTTACCGACCTGCTGGGAATCTATGTTTCCGTCAGCCGGGTGATACTGCCCGTTCTGCTGATAGGCATAGGGATTGTTTTCCTGCTTTCGGTAGGGCGCAGGCGCTGAAGGCCATTACCGTTCGAATAGCCCTGTCCGTTCTGCGGACAGGGCTTTTCCGTGCAAGGTCCGGCGGCAGGACCGGGGTTAGAGAGCCGCTTCCGCCCCGCACGGCGTCGCTCCGGCATATTCCGAAGGATAGTCGCCGTAGGCGTTCGACATTACTTCCAGCAGTTGATAAAACACGCTTTCGAAGGCTGCGGGGTCGGTCAGGTACATCTGGCTTTTTATTACCGCATAGTCGTCGGCGCATTCCACCTTTACGGTTTTGTAAAGGTTGAGTTCCTCGGAGGCGTGCAGCGCGCGGTTTTTGTCGTAGTTTTCGACATACGGAGCCGAACGCATCATGGTCACGAACATCGGCGAGTCGTCGTTGCGGCTTACTATTATCCAGTGCGCGTGGCCTTCACGCTTGAAGGTTATGTCGCCGTCGTCGTCGATTTCCGGCACGAATCCTTCGTTTTTCAGAAATCCGAATATTTCGGTGCGGAGGTTTTTCTGGGCCTCGCTCAGGCCGTCCTGTGCTTTCGCCTGCGGAAGCGCCAGCGCCAAGGCTGCGAGCAGGACAAGTATGCGTTTCATATGCTTGAAGTTAGTGGTTTAACAAATATATTCTGTACATCGAAAAGGGCGCGGAACGCCTACGCCTATTCGGGAGTTGGGCTCTGGCAAGCCTCGATAACGAATAAGCAACATCCCACGCCCGGGGGTCGTGAAGCAGTCCGCTTATTCCCTTACCGAAAAGTTAATCGCCAGATTGAACTCCGGGAACAAACCGGTATCCCGAAGGACACCGCGGCATCTCGTCGTGCGACGCCCTTTGCGGGGGCGTTGCCGGTGCAAATATAACAAATTCGATTCAAAGGAGCGTCTTTCCGGAAAGGGGTTTGTACCGTACCGGGGCAATAATCCGGCCGAAGGTTTGCGGCCGCCGCAGGGCGTATGCGTATTGGCGCCGCAGGCGTTTTCGCGCGGTTTCCGCGGCCGGAGGTTTTTGGCCCGTATTTCGTAAATTTGCGGGGTGGCCGTACGGTCCAAAAACTTTCGACATGCACAGAATAAAATGTATCGGGATTCTTACCTCCGGCGGCGACGCGCCGGGGATGAATGCCGCAATCCGCGCCGTGACCCGCACGGCCATTTACAACAAGTTCGCCGTAAAGGGCGTAATGCGCGGTTATCAGGGACTCGTGGCCCGCGAAATAGTTCCTTTCCGCACGCAGAACGTGAGCAACATAATCCAGCAGGGCGGCACGATACTGAAGACCGCCCGCTCCGAAGAATTCATGACTCCCGAAGGTCGGCGCACGGCCTACGAGAACATGCGTGCGGAGGGAATCGACGCGCTCGCGGTCATCGGGGGCGACGGTTCGCTGACCGGAGCCAGAATTTTCGCCGCGGAGTACGACATTCCGATAGTGGGGCTGCCGGGAACCATCGACAACGACCTGTACGGTACGGACACCACCATAGGCTACGATACGGCCTTGAATACTATCGTGGACGCGGTGGACAAGATACGCGACACGGCGACCTCGCACGAGCGTCTGTTTTTCGTGGAGGTGATGGGCCGCAATGCCGGATTCCTCGCTCTGAACGGGGCCATAGCTTCCGGAGCCGAGGCGGCCATTATCCCGGAGATAGCCACCGAGGTCGACCAGCTTGCGGAACTTATCAGCCACGGATTCCGCAAGAGCAAGAACAGCAGCATCGTGCTGGTGGCCGAAAGCAAGCTGACGGGCGGCGCCATGGGACTTGCCGAAAGGGTGAAGAAGGAGTTTCCGCAGTACGAGGTAAGAGTTACGATACTGGGTCATATCCAGCGCGGCGGTTCGCCCACGGCGGCCGACCGTATTCTGGCCAGCCGCATGGGCGAGGCTGCCGTGAACGCCTTTATCGAAGGCCAGCGCAACGTAATGGTGGGAATCCAGAACGACGTGCTGGTTTACGTGCCTTTCGACAAGGCCATCCGCGACGACAAGCCCATCAACCGCGACCTGCTCAACACGGTGAAGATACTGTCTATCTGACGGCGGTTCGCGCCGGTGCGGATTCTTCGGCCGCATTAATTCTTTGCCGGGACTGCGGGTATGGGAAAAAAGAGTTATTTTTGTAACTCTTTCGGCCGTTTCCGGAAGAATAGCTCCGCTTGGGCGGTCCCCCTGTCAGATGAAAAAAGTCTTAGGAATAGGCAACGCGCTCACCGATTTTCTGGTGAATCTGGATTCGGACGAAGTGCTTGCCCGGTACGGTTTCGGTAAGGGAAGCATGAACCTCGTGGATTCCCGCCTGCAAAGGCAGGTACAGGAAAGCACCGCCGAACGTCCGCATACGCTTTCTTTGGGCGGTTCCACGGCCAATACCATCCGTGCGCTCGCCCGGTTCGGCGTGCCGGTCGGGTATATAGGGAAAGTCGGGCGCGATTCCACCGGCAGGTTTTTTGAGAAGGCTCTCGGCAATCTGGGTATAGAGCCTTTCATATTTCAGGGAACGCAGCGTTCGGGGCGCTGCCTGTCGCTGGTGTCGCCGGACGGCGAGCGCACCATGGTGACTTTTCTGGGAGCCGCGCTCGAGATGACCGAGCGGGAAATCACCCCGGAAGTGTTCCGCGGATACGACTGTCTGTACGTCGAAGGCTATCAGGTGCAGAATCACGACTTGGTGGCCCATACTGTACGCACCGCCCGCAACTGCGGGCTTAAAGTGGCCATGGATTTGGCCAGTTACAACGTGGTGCAGGAGAATCTGGATTTCCTGCGTTCGCTCGTGGCGGAGGATATAGACATCCTGTTCGCCAACGAACAGGAGGCGTACGCCTTTACCGGCGAGCCGGAGCCGGTGAATGCGCTGGAGGCCATATCGAAGATGTGCGGGCTGGCGGTGGTCAAGATAGGCACGCGGGGCGCGTACATAAAGAGTGCCGGTGAGGTGATTCATGTGGGCATTATGGCTGCGGCCCGCAGGGTGGATACCACCGGAGCCGGCGATTTCTATGCGGCCGGTTTTCTGGCCGGGATGTGCCGGGGGTTGTCCCTGCGTCAGTGCGGGACCATAGGAGCCATAGCGGCGGGCAAAGTAATCGAAGTGGTGGGAACCACTTTCGACGAGGATGCGTGGAAGGAAATATTCGACCTTGTTCGCAGGGTGGAAACCGAAAAATATCTGTTCTGAGCCATGCTCTGTACTATCGAGTTGGAAAATATGGAATTCCGTGCATATCACGGATGCTATGCACTGGAGAAAATCGTGGGCGGACGTTTCAGCGTCAGTGTAAGCCTCGAGGTCGAAATCGGCGACGCCGCCGAGCGGGACGACGTGACCCGGACCCTCAATTACGTGAGCGTTTACCGCGTCGTCGAGCGCGAGATGAGCGTCAGCTCGGATATTCTGGAAAATGTCGCTCTCCGCATTTCCAGAGCCCTTCATGCGTCCTTTTCCAAGGTTTGCCGCGTTACCGTGAAAGTGTCGAAACTGGCTCCGCCGGTAGGGGGTAAAATAGACCGGGTGTCGGTAACCCTGAAGGAATAGACACTTGCGGCCGGCTGTTAATCGGGTGTTGAAAACCTTGCGCGTTCGAGCCGGTCACCGATGCGTATTCGCACTAATTTTGTATCTGCACTCTTTTCGCCGAAGGAGACCGGCCGAAATGTAACTGCTTAATATTAATACGATTAATCATACGGAAATGTCGGATAACAATAAGGCGCTCCCCGTTTACGAAGGACTTACGGAATATTCGTACGAGGATGCCCTTGCGGCTGCCAACGAGTATTTCGAGGGCGACGTACTGGCCGCTCAGGTGTGGGTCAGCAAGTACGCTCTGAAGGATTCGTTCAACCGCATATACGAGAAGTCGCCCGAACAGATGCACCGCCGCATCGCCGGCGAGATAGCCCGCATCGAGAGCAACTATCCCGAGCCGATGAGCGAAGACGAGGTATTCGGCTTGCTCGACCGTTTCCGCTATGCCATACCTCAGGGCGGCCCGATGTCCGGCATAGGGAACAACCTCCAGATAGTTTCCCTGTCGAACTGCTTCGTGGTAGGCCACCGCAATCCGGCGGACTCCTACGGCGGCATTATCCGTATCGACGAAGAGCAGGTGCAGCTTATGAAGCGCCGCGGTGGCGTGGGGCACGACCTTTCGCACATCCGGCCCACCGGCAGCCCGGTGCTGAACAGCGCCCTTTCCTCCACCGGCATAGTGCCGTTCATGGAACGCTATTCCAACTCCACCCGCGAGGTGGCGCAGGACGGACGGCGGGGCGCTCTGATGCTTACCATTTCGATTCGGCATCCGGATGCGGAAAACTTCATAGACGCCAAGGTGGAAACCGGCAAGGTCACCGGGGCCAACGTGTCGGTGAAGGTGGACGACGAATTCATGCGCTGCGTGGCCGAAGGAACCAAATACGTGCAAAAGTTCCCCATAGATTCCGACAGTCCGACGTACGTGAAGGAGATAGACGCCCGCACCCTGTGGAACAAGATAATCCGCAATGCGTGGAAAAGCGCCGAGCCGGGCGTACTGTTCTGGGACACCATTCTGCGGGAGTCCGTTCCCGACTGCTATGCCGACGAGGGGTTCCGTACGGTATCGACCAATCCGTGCGGCGAAATTCCCTTGTGTCCGTACGACAGTTGCCGGCTGCTCGCGCTGAACCTTTACAGTTACGTGAACGAACCTTTCACTCCGCAGGCGCGGTTCGATTTCGACCTGTTCCGCCGCCATGTGGCCATGGCCATGCGGATGATGGACGACATCATAGATTTGGAGCTGGAGAAGGTCGAGGCCATAATACGGAAGATAAGCTCCGACCCCGAGGACCTCGACATCCGCCGCGTGGAGCTTTCGCTGTGGGAGAAGATACGCGACAAGGCCCGCCGCGGCCGCCGTACCGGGCTCGGAATCACGGCCGAAGGCGACATGCTGGCCGCTCTGGGGCTTACGTACGGAACCGACGAGGCGATAGACTTCGCCGTAGAGGTTCAGAAGACGCTCGCTTTGGCCGCTTACCGGGCGTCGGTGGATATGGCCCGCGAGCGCGGGGCCTTCCCGATGTACGATACGATAAAGGAGGAAAACAACCCGATGATAGCCCGTATCCGCGAGGCCGACCCGGAGCTTTACGAGCAGATGCGTCAGTACGGCCGCCGCAACATAGCCATGCTGACGATTGCCCCGACCGGGACCACCTCTCTGATGAGCCAGACCACTTCGGGCATCGAGCCGGTGTTCCGGCCCGTTTACAAGCGCCGCCGGAAGGTGAACCCCGGCGACCGCAACGTAAAGGTGACCGTGCGCGACGAAGTGGGCGACTGTTTCGAGGAATACAATGTTTTCCATCACAAGTTCCTGACGTGGCTTCGGGTCAACGGGCACGACGTTTCCCGCCTGAACGAGATAAGCGACAAGGAGCTGGAGGAGTTGGTCGCCCGCTCGCCCTACCACAAGGCCACGGCCGACGACATCGACTGGGTGGCCAAGGTCCGGATGCAGGGGGCGATTCAGAAGTGGGTGGACCATTCCATATCCGTAACCGTCAACCTGCCCAACAAGGTCACCGAGGAGCTGGTGGCGGACGTTTACCGCACCGCGTGGGAATGCGGCTGCAAGGGCATGACCATTTACCGCGACGGTTCGCGCAGCGGGGTGCTCATCGACGCTAAACCCAAGGGCAAGGACGACGACGAGGCCGGTTACAAGCCGCCGGTGAAGCGTCCGGTAAGCCTCGACGCCGATATAATCCGTTTCAAGAACGGCAAGGAAGACTGGATAGCCTTCGTAGGCATTTACAACGGCCGCCCCTACGAAATATTTACCGGCAAGCTCGAGGAAGACGCCATGTTCATCCCCAAGTCCGTGAAGAAGGGCCAGATAGTGAAGGTGCGCGAGGAGGACGGCAGAAAGCGTTACGACTTCCGCTACACCGACAAGTACGGCTATCCGGTGACTATCGGGGGCATATCGCGCCTGTTCGACATGGAGTTCTGGAATTACGCCAAGCTGATTTCCGGGGTGCTGCGCATAGGCATGCCCATCGTGGACGTGGTGACGCTGGTGGAGGGCCTCAGCCTCGACAGCGAATCCATAAGCAGTTGGAAGAACGGCGTCGCCCGCGCCCTGAAGCAGTATATAAAGGACGGCACTCGCTCCAAAAACAAGTGCCCGAACTGCGGCCGCGACAATCTGGTTTACCAGAACAGTTGCCCTACATGCATGTCGTGCGGCTGGTCTAAGTGCGGTTAGAAAGCGGTGGGAAACGACCCTTACGGCTCCGGCGCAACGACTGCCGGAGCCGTTTTATATGGCCCGCCGCCGGGGAACCCTCACGGACTGCCGGGTTTTTTGACGGCGGCTGCCCGTAAAAGTCGGGCCCGGAGCCGAACGCTCCGGGCCTGCCGCCTTGTGAGGGATGCCGTTACTTTATCCGCTCGTAATATTCGCGGGTGCGGGTGTCCACCCGTATTTTATCGCCCGTATTGATGAACAGGGGCACTTTGACGGTGGCCCCGGTATTGACCTCCGCCGGTTTCAGGGAGTTGGTCGAGGCGGTGTCGCCCTTTATTCCCGGCTCTGTGTAAACCACCTCCATGTCCACGATGGGGGGCAGCTCGGCCGACAGCACCGCTTCCTTGTCGGTGTGGAACATTACCTCCACGATTTGCCCTTCTGCCATCAGGTCGGCGTTGTCGATTAGGCTTTTGTCTATGGTGATTTGCTCGAATGTTTCGGTGTGCATGAACGTGCTGCCCATAACGTCGTCGTAAAGGTACTGGTAGGGCCGCCGCTCGACCCGCACCGGCTCGATTTTCTCGCCGGCCGAAAAGGTGTTGTCCAGCACGCGTCCGTTTTCGAGGTTTTTCAGTTTGGTTCGCACGAAGGCCGGTCCCTTGCCGGGTTTTACGTGCTGGAAGTCCACTACCATGAACGTTTTTCCGTTCAGCTCGATGCACATTCCGATTTTTATGTCTGCCGTTGTTGCCATGCTTTGATTTTTATTCCGATTACAAAAATAATCAATTCCGTCTAAAACCCAACCGGGTCCGTTTCGTGCCCGCGCCCTTCCCATTCGTATCCCGTCCGGAATCCGAGCGTGCGCAGGGCCCGGTCCGTCACGGTGCGGCAAAGCGGTTCTATTCCGTTCGGCGCTCCGTAGAACGACGGACAGGCCGGCATGACCGTCGCCCCGCATTCCGAAAGCAGCGTCAGATTGCGCAGGTGTATGGTGCTCAGAGGGGTTTCCCTTACGAGCAGGACGAGCGGCCTGCGCTCCTTGAGCATCACGTCGGCGGCCCGCTCGGCCAGCGTGCGCGACACTCCCGCGGCCACCCTGCCGGCGAATCCGACGGAGCAGGGGGCCACTATCATGGCGTCGTACGCGGCCGACCCGGAAGCCGGGGGCGCGAACAGGTCGCCGTTGGAAAAAACTCTTATCCGGGGGTCGTCCTGCGGAAGCGCCACCCCTTCGTGGCGGGCCACTTCGCGGCCGCTGTCGGTGATTACGAGGGCTATTTCGCGCACGCCGGGCTGCCGGAGCAGGGACTCCAGCACGAGGCGCGCATAAACGGTTCCGCTGGCGCCGCTTACGGCCACCGTTATTCGTTCCGGCGTGTTCATAGTTCTATCGAATCGCACTCGAGTCCCATGGATTTTATTTTGTCCAGCACCCGCGGCAGCGCGTACCGCATGTTGCGGTACGACTTGAGCGAGTCGTGGAATACCACTATGGAACCGGGCTGAAGATACTTGACTACGTTTTTCAGACACTTGCGGGGCGAAACGAGCTGGCTGTAATCCCGGCTGATTATGTCCCACATGATTAAATGGTAGCGTTCCGACAGCACGCGGGCCTGCGAAGGCTTTATCCGGCCGTAGGGGGGCCTGAACAGGTCGGTGCGCAGGAACTGGTTTCCGAAATCCACGTCCTCCACATAGCGTTCGAGCGACATTTCCCACCCTTTCTGGTGGCTGTACGTATGGTTGCCCACCCGGTGTCCTTCGGCGATGATTCTCTCGTACAGGTCGGGATACTGCTCGGCGTTCTTGCCGAGGCAGAAGAAGGTCGCCCGCGCGCCGCGCTTGGCCAGCTCGTCGAGTATCCACTCGGTAACTCCCGGCGTGGGGCCGTCGTCGAAGGTAAGATACACCTTGCCCTCGGCTGGGAGGTCCCATATCAGCTCCGGCATAAGACGCCGCAGGAATTTGGGGGGCTTGAAACGCATACGCGGATTTTGTCCGGACAAAGGTAAGGCCAAACGGGCTAAAATGAAAAAAGCCGCCCGTCTTTCCTGCCCGGCATCCGTTTTGCGCCCGGCGGAATGGGGTATTGGCCGGAATTTTATAAATTTGCGGTATTGCCTTCCCCTAAATCCGTTGGACTATGAAAAAGTTGCTTGCATATATGGCCGCGGCCGTCGGCCTTTCGGCCCTTGCCGCCTGCGGCGGAACCGTGGACAGACCGACCACGGCCACCGGCGCACCGTACGAAATAGTGGTTTCCGTGGCGCAGCCCCAGTGGGACGGAGCCGTGGGGGACACCCTGCGGGCCGTGTTTCTGGAGGAGGTTCCGATGCTGAATCAGGCGGAGCCGCAGTTCGACGTGCTGCGCATCGTTCCGGCGGGCATGGACAAGTTCATCCGCCGCCACCGGAACATACTGCTCGTAAGGGTGGGCGACCAGTATCCGGGCGAACAGATTTCGGTGGCCTACGACGTTTACTCGCGCCCTCAGATTGTAGTGACCCTGTCGGCTCCCGACGACGCTTCGATGGCCGCTTTCATTTCGGACAATCGCCGGGAGCTGGTCGAGCTGTTCCTCGTCACCGAGCGCGAGCGGGCGCTCTCGTCGGCCCGCACCTACAAGGAGAAGGCCCTCGAACAGCAGGTAATGCAGATGTTCGGAATGAAAATCGACATTCCGCGCGGTTACCGGCTGCGCAACGTGGTGGACGACGACTTCATATGGATGTCCAACGAGTATCCGCAGGCAAGTCAGGGTTTGGTGATTTACAGCTATCCCTACACCGGCCGTCAGGATTTCGAGCCGGAGCACCTTATCGCCGCCCGCGACCGCTTCGTGTCGCAGATACCGGGTCCGTCCGAGGGGTCGTACATGATAACCAGCCCGTATATCGACCCGCAGATAAGCTACATGCGAATCGACGGCCGGTTCTGGGCCGAGCTGCGGGGTTTCTGGGACGTTGAGAACGACTTTATGGGCGGCCCGATGGTAAGCTATTCCACGCTCGACACGCGCACGAACCGGGTGGTCGCGCTCGACTTGTACGTTTATTCCCCCAAGCAGCACAAGCGCAACCTGATGCGCGGGCTGGAGAGCATCATTTATTCGGTCGAATTTCCGGAGGAGGCCAGCGAGTCGAGATAGGCGGCTATGTCGCCGTACAGCTTGTCGTACAGGAAGCAGTCGCGGTAGTCCTCGTTGAATACGAGAGCCTCGCGCACGCTGTACAGCGAGTTGTTGTAGTTGCTCTGTTCGTTCACGAGGGTCACGCCGCTGCGCTTGGAGGCGGATATGCGGTGCAGGGCCATGTCGCGCAGGCGGGCGCACACGGTGTTGAGCACGACCATCACCACGTTGTCCATAAGGGTGTGCCCCTGCATGAATAGATAGACGTTGGTGGGGCTTACCCCGCGCCGCCTTATCGTGTCGCCGAACCGCTCCACCTCCGGAACGAGGTGCGGATACTTTTCCGACAGGGATTTGAGCCTGCGCCCCGCCTGCCTTTCCAGCCACGCTATCGTGTCGGTTCCGTTGTTTTCCACTTCCAGATAGTTCAGTTTGACGCTGCTTTTGAAATCGAGCAGGGTGAACACTTTGGGCGTGTCTATTCGTGCGGAGTATGCATACCACAGGAAAAGCGGATACACGGCGGCGGAGTATTCCGCGAGGAAACGCTCGAAATCGAAAATGCGGGTATCGTTTTTGGTCGCCTTCACGCAGACGTTGTGCAGCGAGGGGGCATGGCAGACGTAATTCTCGGTGGCGTAGGCGTAGGTGTGGAATATGTTGGGCATGGTGTTGATAAGCCGGGCGTCGGGCGTCAGGTCCGAGAAAAGATAGTCGAAGTCGCTGTCCATGCACAGCAGACGGGTGGGCGGACAGTCGTCGCGCGCCATCGCCAGCAGCACCTTTTTGCCTTTTGCGAGGTCTTCGCGCACCGGCACTGTTATCTCGAAGGTGAATTTTTCCGACTCGAACTCGTCGAATATGCTGCGCCAGAAAGCCACGTCCTCGTAACCCTCCACCACTACCTCCAGCAACTGCTGCCCGTCCGCCACCGGCAGGCGCGGCGGAAGCGGCGGGGCCGGAACCGGCTCCTGCCGTGCGCGTTTTCGCCTGCTGTCGGAATATCTGCGACCCATACGGGAAACAAAGTTACGAAAAACGTTTATATTTGTGTTGGTACATTTTGCCGGATTATGAGCGACAACGATTGGAAAGCGCGGTTGGGAGTGGTTTATTCCACCTCGCACGACTACGAGTACGATACCGGAGGGCCGAAGGACGAAGCGTCCCTTCCGCCGTCGGCCCAGAATCTGAGGGTCTGGGTCGAGCGGCGTTCGGGCGGCAAGTCCGTGACCGTCGTGCGCGGCTTCGCCGGGTCCGCCGACGACCTCAAGGCTCTCGCCGCCCTGCTGAAAAGCCGCTGCGGCGTGGGCGGCTCGGCCAAGGACGGCGAGATACTGATTCAGGGCGACCGCCGGGAGCGCGTGCTGGAGGTGCTGGCCGCCGAGGGCTACCGCGCTAAAAAGGCGGGAGGCTGACCATGCGCCGCCTGCTGCTCTGCACGACGCTTCTCCTGCTCGGCGCTCCGGCGCTGAGGGCGCAGTTTTATTCCAACGGCACGTCGCCCGCGTCGGTGCGGTGGAACATCCTGCGCTCCGATTCCGTGCGCGTGGTTTATCCGCGGGAATACGAGTCCGGCGCGCGGCGGACGCTGTATTATATGAACGCCGTCCGGCCGTACATTTCGTGGGGATTCCGCTACGGGCCTCTGCGCACTCCGGTGATTATCCACGGCCGCACGTTCCTTTCCAACGGCCTTTCCATCGAGGCCCCGCGTCGCATCGAGATGACGGGCGTTCCGGCCGCCGACACCTATTCGGAACCGTGGCTCAAGCAGCTTTCCGTTCACGAGTACCGCCACATGGTGCAGTACGGCAACCTGAACCGCAACACCGTGCGGGTTCTGGGCTGGATATTCGGGCAGCAACTTCCGCTGCTGTGCGCGGGCGTGCTGCCGTTCTGGTTTCTGGAGGGCGACGCGGTGGACGCCGAAACGCAGTTCTCCGTTTACGGCCGGGGTATGCAGCCGTCGTTCTCGATGGCCTACCGCGCCGCCGCCCCGATTTCCGGGACGCGCAATACCGACAAATGGTTCTGCGGCTCCTACCGCGACTACGTTCCCGACCATTACGCCCTCGGCTACCAGCTGGTTACGTGGGGCCGCACGCACTACGACCCGCTGATGTGGGACAGGCTCGTGTCCTTCAGCTCCAAATACCCGTTCCTCTTTTTTCCCTTCCGGCTGGCCATGCGGAAGTATTACCGCACTTCCACTCCCCGGATGTTCCGCGAGGCCTTCGCCGACTTGGAGGCGCATTGGGCCGCCATGCCCGAAAGCGAAAACAGCGCCCGCACCGTTCCGACTCCCACGACTTCCTATACGACATACCGCTATCCGCTGGCCTTGGGCGATTCGCTCGTGGTGGCCCTCAAAACCGACTTCGACCGTCCCTCGCGGCTGGTGGCCGTAAACCCGGCGACCGGGGCCGAGCGCGTGCTGTGCTGGACGGGCGCCGTGCTCACGCGCCCGGAAGTGTGGGACGGCAGCCTGTGGTGGACGGAGTACCGTCCCGGGCCGTTCCACGAGCAGGACGTGCGCTCGCGGCTCTGCCGGGCCGACCTGTCCGGCCTCGACGGCGGCCGCCTGCGTCCCCGCACGGTGCGCGGCGGACTGCGTGCAGTGCTTTACCCGGCCGGCCCGGCATGGGTGGAATACGAATGGGACGGCGCTTATTCGGTGGTGTGCGGCGACGGCCGCATACGGTTCGCCGACGGCGAATCCCTGCACGGCCTCGCGCGGGACCCCGAAACCGGACTGCTCTACTGCATAGTCCTGTCCGACGCCGGAATGGGCATAGAGAGCGTCGATACTGAAACCGACCGGCGCGTGCAGGTGCTTCCCCCGGCCCATGTAACCCTCTCCGGCCTGCGCGCCGGCGGCGGCAGCCTCTGGTTCGGCTCGGTGGAATCGGGCCTCGACGAGCTGCACTGCCTCGACTTGCGCACGGGCGTTCGGCGGCAGGTGACGCGCTCGCGGTTCGGTTCTTTCGACGCCTCGGCCCCCTCGCCTTCCGGCGACCTTTACATGACCGTGTACGGCCGCCGCGGCTACCTGCTGGGCGTGCAGTCCGCCGCTGACGACGCTCCGGCCGCGCCGCTGCCTTGCCGCGCGGTTCCGGAGAATCTGGTGAATCCCCCTCGCCTGCGGTGGAACGTTTTCAGCATGGACACCATGAATTACGCGGCCGCGCAGGAGAAGGAGTCCCGCCGCCGCTATCCGGCCCGCCGCTACCGCAAGGGACTGCACCTTTTCGACTTCCACAGTTGGGCCCCCCTCGACTACGACCCGGAGCGCATCGTGGACGATTTGGAGGCCTCCGTGCGCTTCGGGGCCACGGCGGTTTCCCAGAACCTGCTCGGCTCGGCCGTCGCGCGCCTCAGCTACGGGCTTGCCGAGAGGGGGCGCTCAATCGTGCAGGGTTCGTTCGACTTCTACGGCTGGGCGCCCAAAATCGAACTCGACGCGCTGTGGAGCAACGACGGCCAGCGGGTTCCGGTTTACGTGCAGAACCAACCGGCCCCGGACCGTATCCGCGACCGGTTCGCCTTCGGAGCCAGAGCCTACCTGCCGGTGCGCCTGTCCGGGGGCTACGTTACGCGCTACCTCAGTCCGGAAGTGAATTACACTTACCGCAATACCCTGCTTTTCGACTATACGTCCGGCCGCTACGGCACGGGCGAGCACATGCTTTCCGCCTCCCTGCAATACACGGCCAACGTCCGCATGGCCCGCCGCGACATCCTGCCGCGCTGGGGCTGGGGCGTCCGGGCGGAGTGGGGAGGCAGTCCGGGCAGCGACCTGCACATGAAGGTGTGGGACGTGTTCGCCCGCGTCTATACCCCCGGGCTTTTCCGTCATCACAGCCTTACGCTCCGGGGCTTTTTCCAGAAGCTCTACGGCGGCGGCATTTTCGGCTACACCGTTCGGAACCTGCTGCCGCGCGGCATGTCGGCCGACTTCGTGCCGCTGCGGTACGCCGCCGTCGCCGCCGACTACCAGCTCCCGCTGGCCTGTCCCGACGGCGGCATCCGCTCGGTGGTCTATTTCAAGCGCATTCGCCTGAACCTCTGCGGCGACTACGCCCGCCGACGCCTGCTGACGGCCGACCCGGACGGACGGCCCCGCAAGACCGACGGCGACATATGGTCGTACGGGGCGGAGCTGCTGTTCGACCTGAACTTCTTTTCCATGCCCGACGCTGCCACCACGACGCTGCGCCTGTCGCTGTGGTTCCCCTCCGACCGCGGGGGGCCGGTATTCGGGGCCGCCTTTTCCGTACCTTTGTAGCGGGGGCGTAAAAATGCTCCGGCGGGCGTAATAAGCGGGGCGGAGCAGCGTTTATTTAGCGTATCTTTGCATACGGAATGTGCGAATAATGGGAAAAAGGGATGATATGCGTCGGCGCCGCGTGCTCGGTTGGTTCTGGGCTCTGGTGGCATTGCCGTTCGCGGCCGTTGCGGCGATGATTCTGCTGACCGCCGCGGGCTGCTTCGGCCGCCTGCCGTCGTTCGAGGAGCTGGAGAACCCGAAAAGCAATCTGGCCACGGAGCTTTATTCCGCCGACGGCAAGCTGCTCGGCTCGTTCTACGTGCAGAACCGCTCGTATGTCGATTACGACGAGCTGTCGCCCGCGCTGGTTGCCGCGCTGGTATCGACCGAGGACTCCCGGTTCTACTCCCATTCGGGCATCGACTTCGTGTCGCTGGCCCGCGTGGCGGTCAAGACGGTGGCCATGGGCCTGCGCGAACAGGGGGGCGGCAGCACCATAACCCAGCAGCTCGCCAAGAACCTGTTTCCGCGCGACACCACCCGCTACCGCAGCGCCGTAAGCCGCGGAGCGCGGCTGGTGGTGACCAAGTTCAAGGAATGGATAACGGCCGTAAAGCTGGAGTACAACTATACGAAGGAGGAGATTCTGGCGATGTACTTCAACACCGTCTTCTACGGCAGCAACGCCTACGGCATCAAGGCCGCGGCCCGCACCTTCTTCGACAAGGAGCCGCACGAGCTCGACATCCCGGAGGCGGCGATGCTGGTCGGCGTGGTGAACGCCCCGACCCGTTACAGTCCCGTGCGCAACCCGGAGCAGGCGCTCGGTCGCCGCAACACGGTGATAAACCGCATGGAGCGTTTCGGCTACATCGACCGCGCGCAGCGCGATTCCCTGAGCGCCGTGCCCATAGAGCTGCGCTATACCCCCATATCCCATGACGAAGGCATAGGCACGTACTTCCGCGAGATGATTCGCGGGGTGATGAACGCCGAGCGTCCCTCCCGGCGACAGTTCGCCAACGATTGGGACTACCGGCAGGAACTCGAAAGGTGGGAGAACAACCCGATATACGGCTGGTGTCGCAAGAACTCCAAGGCCGACGGCACTCCCTACAATATCTACCGCGACGGCCTGAAAATCTACACCACCCTCGACTCCCGCCTCCAGACCTATGCCGAGGAGGCCGTCCGCCGCCAGATGCGCGACAAGGTGCAGCCGGCGCTCGACGCGCAGGTGCGCCGCACGGGGGTGCTGTTCCAGAACACGTCGCCGGAGGAGAGGGAGAAAATCCTGTGGCGGGCCATGCGGTATTCCGACCGCTACCGCGCGGCCGCGGAACGCGGAGCCTCCGACGAGGAAATCCGCGCCGAATTCCGCACGCCGGTGCGCACGCGGATATTCACCTACCGGGGCGAGGTCGATACCCTGATTTCCCCCCGCGATTCCGTACTGCACCACAAGCGCATCATGCGGGCCTCGTTCGTGGCGATGGACCCGGCCAGCGGCTACGTCCGCGCCTATGTGGGCGGCCCGGACTTCCGTTATTTCAAGTACGACATGGCCCGTCAGGGCAAGCGTCAGGTGGGCTCTACCATAAAGCCGTTCATCTACACCTTCGCCATCGACCATATGGGCTTTACGCCCTGCACGCTGGTTCCCAACCTTCCGGTGACAATCGAAACCTACACCGGGCAGCCGTGGACTCCGAAGGAGGCGGGGTCGTCCACCGTTTACGACGGCATGCTGCATCCGCTGCGCTGGGGCATGGCCCACAGCCGCAACAACTACTCGGCGTGGATAATGAAGCAGGCGAAGCAGGCGCAGGCCGTGGCCGACTTCATCCACATAATGGGCATCCGCAGCTACATCGACCCGGTGGACGCGCTGTGCCTCGGAACTCCCGACGTGACCCTTATGGAGATGACCGCGGCCTACTGCACGTTCGTGAACCGGGGAGTCTATACCGACCCGATTTTCGTAACCCGCATCGAAGACCGTCAGGGCAACGTAATAGCCACGTTCGTGCCCACCTCGTCCGACGCGGTCGGCGAGCAGACGGCCTACACCATGACCGGAATGCTCCAGAACGTGGTTTCGGGGGGCACGGCCGGTCGGCTTCGCTGGATGTACGGCTTTACGGGCGAAATGGGCGGCAAGACCGGAACCACGCAGGACAGCCGCGACACATGGTTCATGGGCGTGGTTCCCAAGCTGGTGGCCGGAACGTGGATAGGTGGCGAGGACCAGAGCGTGCACCTGAACAGTCAGGCCGAAGGGTCGGTGCTGTCGCTTCCGGTGTTCGCCGAGTTTATGAAAATGGTCTATGCCGACCCGTCGCTGGGCATCACCGAGGCCGACACGTTCTACCGTCCCCCCGGGGCCGTGGACTACCGGTGCGAGAACGAGTATTATCCCGGAGCAGCGAACGAGGAGCCGGACGACGAATTTTTCGAATGATTTTACTATGAAAGCAGCCATTGTGGGCGCCAGCGGCGCCGTCGGACAGGAACTGCTGTCCATTATCGAGGAGCGCGGATTTCCCGTCGACGAGCTTCTCCTGTTCGGCTCTTTCCGCAGCGAGGGCCGCGAGTACCCCTTCCGGTACGGCAGCCTCAGAGTGCGCGAGCTGACCGACGGCGAGGATTTCCGGGACGTCGATGTGGCGTTCGTATCGGCGGGCGGGGATGTTTCCCGCTATTATGCTTCGGCGATTACGCGCTACGGCGCGCTGATGATTGACAATTCGAGCGCCTTCCGCATGACCGCCGACGTGCCGCTGGTGGTTCCGGAAGTGAACGCGGCGGCGGCGGAGGAGGCTCCGCGCAGGATTATAGCCAACCCGAACTGCACCACCATTCAGTTCGTGGTGGCGCTGTCGGCTCTGGAGCGGCTCTCGCACGTCCGCCGCGCGAGGGTGGCCACCTATCAGGCCGCGAGCGGGGCCGGAACCGGGGCCATGAACGAACTGCGCGGACAAATCGCCGACTTGGCCGTAGGCCGCGAACCCCGCGTGAACATATTTCCCGTGCAGCTTGCCAACAACCTGATTCCGCAGGTGAACGATTTCGCCGCCGACGACTATACCGCCGAGGAACTCAAGCTCCATAACGAAACCCGCAAGATAATGAGCTCCGATATAACGGTGTCGGCCACCTGCGTGCGCGTTCCGGTGGTGCGCGCCCACAGCGAATGCGTGTGGGCCGAAACCGACCGCCCGGTAACCCCCGCCGAGGCCCGCCGTGCTTTCGCCTCGGCGCCCGGCGTGGTGCTTATGGACGACCCTTCCCGCGCCGTCTATCCCATGCCGCTCGGGTGCGAGGGCCGCGACGAGGTGTTCGTGGGCCGCGTGCGCCGCGACCTGGCCTCGCCGGAAGGGCTGACATTCTGGTGCGTGAGCGACCAAATCCGCAAGGGAGCGGCCCTGAACGCCGTCCAGATAGCCGAATACCTCCTCACCCGCGGCCGTCTGGGATAGACGGCCCCTCCGCTCCCGGCCGCACGGCAAGGCGGTCTATTACTCTTTCTTCAGCTCGATTATTACCCTGCATTGTTCGGGAAAGATGTCCACCCCGTCCATATGGTACAGGCGGATTCGGGTCGGGGACAGTTCTTCGACTCGGTAAAGGTCGTCCATGCAACCCTCCCGGTCTTGCTCTATAAACATTTCCCGGTTCAGTGGGCAACAAGCATACTTCAGCCGTTCCTCCGTCTTGTCCGGGTAGCGCAGGGTAAGGATGCTTCGGTCGGTAAATATCCACTCGTCGGGCAAGTCCGAAGCCTCGGAAAGCGGTTGCCACAAGCCGGTATCGTCCCTAACGTATGTTCCCCCGTGCAGCCAACGCCCGACAAGACTAAGGGTATCCTTTCCCCGAATAGATGCTGCCGGACGGTTCCAGTGGATTTTACGCAAAGAGAGTAAACGTATGCCTCTTTCCGTGGAAACGTCCATTAGTTCCATATGATTTCCGGTCAGGTCTTTTACTACGTAACCCTTAGTAGAAAGAGAAAGCGTTCCTAACTGTCGGTCATAGAAGAAAGTATCTGAAAATACATTCCGCCCGTAATAGTAAACCCCTGCCGTGCCGTCGTCCCGCAGATTCCATTCGCACTCGAAATTGGAGTAAGCCCTAAGATGCCTCCACTCTCTATCCCCGCTTTCCATACCGTACTCATGTTCGAGTACCCACAACCCGCCCAGATATTCCACCGGACACGTGGGCACAGAGCAGGAAATAGCCGCCCGAATAAACGGTTCTACCCGGTTCTCGCATTGCCGGGCCTCCGGGCCGGAACTAAGGTTCATGATTCTCAAATCGAGCCGTTTTGCCAAGGCAAGCGAAGCGGGAACATGACCCGACATTTCCGGAAGATAAGTAATAACGGTGCTCGAAAGCCCGAACATCAAAGCGTTCTCGATGGAATAGCCGTCCCCGAAGGCGTTACAACCCCTTCCGACATCCCCGGCTTGCGCCCCGGAAAACGGCCGAATGATTTTGCTGCCGCACACCCTTTTTATCGAGGCATCGGCAAGGCCCTTACCGGCGCGGCTTTTAACGCTCGCCTGCACCGGCACAAGCTCCACGTCGGGACAATGCTCTTTCATATGCAGTACGGCCGAAGCCGCAATACATCCGAATTCTCCGCCCACCGGACAAAGAAACGTCCGGTAGCCCTCTTTGTAGAGTAAATCCAGAAGCACACCGATTCTGTGCCCCAGGCGAAGCCTGAAACTCCGGCGCTCGCGGAGGCTTGTTTCCCC
>DBFWXZ010000001.1:0-25667 GCA_048214935.1 Tidjanibacter sp. | reverse complement strand
CCACTCCCGGCTCCGACAAAAGAGACGAAAACCCCACTATCGCATTCAGAGGCGTGCGTATCTCGTGGCTCATGTTCGCCAAAAACGAACTCTTCAACCTGTTCGATTCCTCTGCCTTGTCCCGCAGCCGTATCAGCTCCTCGTTGATAAGTTTTTTTTCGGTTATATCCTTGCGCAGGCCGCTTATCAAAGCAGCTTTCCCTTCCCTGTCGCGTTCCAGCACCACCGCATGGATTTCCATCCACCGGTAGTCCTTTGCCAGAGGGTCGAAACGAATCTGAATGGTCACGGACTCCGCCCGGCCTTCGACCATTTCCCGGATGCTGTCGCCGACCAGCTCCAAATCTTCCGGGTGTATCATTTCCTCCATACGCTTCATGGATATTCCCGGACCGAAGGCGGACTTCGGGTCGGGTGACGACAGCGTGTCGCCCGGCACGTCGTAATCCCACGGCAGCAAACCGTCGGAGTGCATAATCATATCCAGCTTGGATACGTATTCCTTGAGTTTACGGTCGTTTTCGACCGCCTGCGTAATATTCTTCTCGGTTCCGACTATACTGACTACTTTGCCCGTATCGGGGTCGGTAAGCGCAATCGCATACGTTTCGTACCACTGATACATGCCATCCCGATAAAACCGGAGCGTTTCGTTTACGCGTTCGACTTTCCCTTCCGTAAGGGACGACATCATTTTTTCGTATCTCGCCCTGAAATCGGGGTGTATTATGTTCAGGGATTCCTTCATGGACAAGCCGTTGTCGGCTACGGTCTGATTGTAAAGAGAACTGTACATTCCGCTTTCCACGTCGTAGATGTATGCGGACAACGCTCCGGCATCCAGCGCTATGGACAGTTTCTTGCGCAGGTCTTCCAATTCGAGCTCTTTTTGGCGTGCGTCCGTCTGGTCGACCAGCACCGTTATTATATAGCACGAGCCGTCGTCGTTGACGAGCTTGGTTTTGGTCGCCAGCGCTCCGTGGACCAGATGCCCTTCTTCGCTGTAATACACGCGCTCGAACGTCAGCGGTTCGTCGCTGTCGAGCACTTTAAGGTCGTCCTGCCTGTACGCGTCCGCCATCGGGTCTCCCAGCTCGTAATCGTTCTTGCCCGCCACCAGATTCGGATAGTTCTCGAAAAGAGTGTACGCCTGAGTATTGAACAGGACATAACGAAAATCGTCGGACGCATCCTTCACATGCAGTCCCACCGGAAGATTGTCCACCACCGACTGAAGGAAGGATTGAAGTTTGGCTATTTCCCGGCGGGCGGTTACATGGACGGTGGCATCGTGAATAAAGCATATGACCATGCCGTCGTCGTACGGTACGGCTCTGCCCTCGAGATAAATCTTGTTCCCTTCGTAACTTAAATTGTAGCTGAATACGTTTACTTTGCCTGTGTCCCGGGTATCGGTCAGGTTTTCAATCATATCCTCTATGTCCACGAATATACTCGGGTACAGTTCCGGCAAACGGCGTACGTTTTTTCCGATAATGTCGGAAGGCACTATACCGGGAGGCATGTTGGACACGGGATTTATTATATCGACTATGTTCAGTCCGGCATCGTAAACGACTGCCATATCGGGCATGGCCGAAACAAGCTGCCACAGACGCCTGCTGGAATCGCGGTAAAACCGCTCTTTGTTCCTGCGGCTCTTCGCCACGTAAAAGAGCGCGCCCACAAGGATTACGAACAAGACGCCGGCCCAAGCTATTTCGTAGGCATACTCCCTGAGCGGCGAAACCGGTTTGCCGTAAAAAACCGTTCCTTCGGGAACGAGAGCAGGATTCAGGCCCGCTTCCGTGAGGGTCTGATAGTCGATATGGTATTTGGGCTGCGAGGGAGTCGGGCCGAAAGGCGGACTGTTTTCTATCCCACGTGTAAACACGTCGTATGCCAACTCTGCCAAATCCCGCCCTATTTCCGGTCCGGAAACATAGTATCCTCCCAGCTCGCTGGGGCTTTTGAATCCGAAATCCGAAACCATATACATAATCCGGGTACTGTCGCCGCTCAATTCATTGTTGAGCACGGAATAGGCGTGGGGATAGCGCCGCGAGTCCACGAACCAGCCTGCCGACAGCAGCGCATAGGTTTCGTCCATGCCGGAGAGGGTGTCGAGCAGCGCCGCCGTGGAATATTCAGTGCCGCTCAGATAAACCAGACTCTCGAACCCGGCCGCCAGAACGGCCTCTTTCATGAAGCTGCGGAAGAATCCGAGCGAATAACGGTCGTCGTATATGTAGGCCACATGCCGTATGCCGGGTTGAAGCGCCTTGATAAGACGCAGGTTCTCCTCGAAATAATCGGTCAGGTAGTAGCCCGTGACGCGCATATTGCCGAAAGTGGAGGTCATCGGCGGAATATCCTCTACCGAGCGTATAAAGCCAGAATCCCTGTCGGCAGCATATCCTATATATCCTTTCTTGACGCTTCCGAGCACTACCGGGATGTCCCTCCACGAGTCCGTACAGTATAGATTGTACGCTTCCCATGCTTCTCCGCCTGTAATGACCACCATTTTCGGCTTTACGTCGTAAGCCCGGAAAAGCTGGCTCATCCATTCGCTCCACCGGCGTGAATCCGGAGATGCCTCTTCATCCATGTATTCCACCGAGATATGCGAATCTATGCGCGGTGCGAGGCTTTCCGTAAAGGCTTTTATGGTTTGGGTTCCGTTCTCCCGGATAGGCGAGTAGGAACTTATCAGCAGAATCTGGCCGGACGAATCTTCGGCTCCGAGGGCGAAACCATGCCGGACGGAGCCTACTGTCAACAGCGACAGCAGTATAAAAATACGGAATCTCATAAAGAAAGTTAGCAGGGTATAAAGATAAGTATTATTTCCCTAATCCGTCGGAACAGGGATATGCCTTGCTTCCCGGAGGGCCGGAACGATGCCGGAAAGGGATAAATATTTACCTTTGCAAAACCCGGCCCCGCGGCAACGATGCCGGGCCGCACAGTATGGGAAAGAAAGCTACCGTTTATCTGTTGAATATACTATCGGGCCTTTTTACCGCGGCAGTGGCGGCGCTCACTTTTTGCGGCTGGCTCGCCTCGAAGACCGACCCCTGCGGACACGGATTCATAGCCCTTGCGGGGCTGGGACTTCCCGTTCTGCTGGCCGCAGATATACTTCTGCTGGTTTACTGGGTCCTGCGTCGCAGATGGTGGGCCGTACTTCCGGTCGCCGCCATCGTTTTGAACTGGAATTTTATCGCATCTACCGTAAGGATAGGCGGCGGGGACACGGAAACGTATCCGGAAATAAAGGTGGTGACATACAACGTCGACGGGTTCCGCCGTATGGGAATGGTTCCGACCGTGGGCGCGGTCGCAGCATTTCTGGAGAGCGAAGAGGCGGACATCGCGTGCATACAGGAATTTCAGGTTTCTTCCCGGTACGGGACGGATTCCATAAGAAAAGTGTTTTCGACTTTACCTTACGCCTATATGCCCGAGGGCCGTTACGGAAAACCCAATATGGCGTTTTTCAGCAGGTATCCCATAATCGACGCCGGTTACATTCCTTTCCCGGACACGGACAACAGTGCACTATGGGCGGATGTGTCCGTAAACGGACGCCGGCTGCGCGTGATATCGAATCACCTTCAGACTACCAGCGTCAGCAGCAGCCGTTCCGAAATCGAAAAAATAAAACATGCCGACCCGGCCTATCTGGAGGAAGGGGCCGAAGCGATGGAGGCACTCGCGGGACGCATGCGGGACAACTTCTGCCTCCGCGCCCGGCAGGCGGAGCTGGTACGGCGCGTGGCCGATACCACGGACTTTCCGGTAATAATTTGCGGCGACTTCAACGACACTCCGGCTTCGTATGTCTATAACACTCTGAAAGGCGGCTTTACGGACGGGTTCCGCAGCAACGGACGGGGATACGGTTACACCTACCGGGGTTTCAAAAAGCTCCTGCGGATAGACTACGTACTTTTCGGCAAGGGATTGGAAGGCGTAAGCTACCGGTCGCCCTCCATGGATTACAGCGACCACAATCCGGTCGTTATGGGACTCGGATTCACTGACGGCCGTCCCGGCGACTGAGCGGGACCGAAAAGCCGAACGTCGAGCCTTCGTCGGGAACCGACTCGAACCACAGGTCCCCGCCGTTTTTGAGGGCGAAGTCCTTGCAAAGCAGCAGGCCCAGTCCGGAACCCTCCTCGTTGTCGGTTCCGAACGTAGAGAAGTGGGTGGATGTGTTCAGCAGCTTTGGCTGGTCTTCCGGCTTTATGCCCTTGCCCCGGTCGCGGACGCTTATCTCGGCGAAACCGTCCCTTTCCCGCACGGAAACGGTGATTACGCCGCCTTTATAACTGAACTTTATCGCATTGGTAAGGATATTGCCGAAAACGGTTTTCACCATATCGGTATCGGCATAGACTGCCAGCTCGGCCGGAGCATCCACGTCTATGGAGATGTTTTTCAGCCCGGCCACCGTTCCGTACACGTCCACGACGCTTCTGACCATATCCGGCACGTTGAAATCCTGACGGGCGACTTTAAGCCGTCCTATCTGGCTTTTGGTCCATTTCAGCAGGTTGTCGAGCAGCGAGAACACATCTTCCGCCGTCCGGTCGGTCATGCTGAGCATCTCGAACATCTCCGGGCCGATTCGCTCCGGGGTAAGCGCGTTCATGAGCACGTTCAGCATCATTTTCATGGAACCCATGGGACTGCGCAGGTCGTGTGCTATGACCGAGTAGAGTTTGTCCCTCCCTTCTATGGTTTCGCGCAACTCCTGCGTCTGATGCAAAATAATGTTCTTGGCAGCTATGAGCGATATTTGGTGCGATACGCGTATTATTAACTCCTCTTTGTTGAAAGGCTTGGAAATGAAATCGTTCCCTCCCGATTTGAATCCTTGCACTATGTCCGCCGTACTGTTCAAGGCCGTCAGGAAAATTATGGGGATACTGCGGTATTCCTCCGACATTTTGAGCTGTACGGCCACGTCGAAACCGCTTATGTCGGGCATCATCACGTCCAGCAGAATCAGGTCCGGAGCCTGTTCGCCTACCGCCCGCAGGGCTTCCGTTCCGTTCATCGCCGTGACGACCTGATACTTTTCATTTTTAAGCAGCGCCTTGAGCAGCAGCACGTTGGAAAGAATATCGTCCACCACGAGTATTTTGTAGCCGGAGGGGTCGATGTTTATACTCAAAGGCTCGCGGTGTATCCGGTTTTCCGGGTCGGCTTCCTCTGCGCCGGCATCGGCTTTTGCACTGCGGTACGAGGGCTTTTGATTCGGCGCTCCCGGGAAATATTCCGGCGTACCGGGCCGAGGTGTATCGGAAACAGGGCTTGTCATATCATAAAGGCTTTTCGGAAAACGGACGCTTATGCCGGATACTGCAAAGATAACGTTTTTCGGCACACATGCGAACCTTTCATACTCCCGCCCGGCGGGCCTTTTCCCATACTCCGCGCCCGCGGTTCCTGCGCAGATACGGCAACCCGCGGAGCGCGTTGGCATTCATGAACACGAAATAGTACGGCAGCGCCGCCAGCCGGCCGAGTCCGCGGTCGGAAGAATGCAGGTATCCGTAAAGGGCCAGAAGGTAAAACGCCGTTTGAAGTGCCAGCAGCACTCCGTAAAATACCGGGCGGCTTCCCGCGACGAGCACGGCGTTCAGGGGGAGCATCAGGAAAAGCGCCGCCGGTGCGAGGGTCCAGCGCAGCACTTTCCGGGAAAGAAACTGGACGGAAAACGCTCCGTACCGGAAAATATCGAGCATTCCGCGCAGCCGCCACGAGGCCTGCCAGCCCCCGGCGGCTATCCGGATTTTTCTTTTGGCCTCCTCGTGCATGTCGGCGGAGGCGGATTCCACGGCGTAGGCTTCCCGGCAGTACGCTATTTTGTAACCGCGCCGCACGACTTCCAGCGACAGTGCGAAGTCGTCCAACAGGGTGTCTTCGGGCAGAGGTACGAAAAGCGGCGTGCGGACGGCGAACAGTTCGCCGGCGGCTCCCACGGCCGAATAAAGCCTGCAATCCAATTCTTTCAGTGCCGCCTCGTAGCGCCAATAGATTCCCTCGCTTTTTACGGCTCCGTCGTTCTCCGAACTGCAGACGCGCTTTTCCCCCGCCACGCATCCCACCTTCGGGTCGGACAGCGCGCGGACGATTTCCCTTACGGCCTGCGGGCACAGCATGGTGTTGGCGTCGGTGAATACGGTTATCGGTGTTTCTATGTACTGCATCGCCCGGTTCAGGGCCGCGGCCTTGCCCGCGCGCCTGTCCTCGTGCAGTACGGTAACGTCTCGGCATTCGGTCAGCATCTTTACCGTATCGTCCGTGGAGCCGTCCGTAACCCAAACTATTCTGAGCAGAGAGGACGGATAATCCAACCCCCGGCAGTTCTCCATTTTTTCCGCAACCACATCCTGCTCGTTGTAGGCGGCCACGAGCAACGTGACCTGCGGCAGCTCGTCCGGCAGTCCGGGCCGCAGCGGAGGACGGAACGACTCTTTTATGCGCACCGCGACCCACAGCAGAACACCGTAGCCGAAAAAAGTGTATGCGGCGATTCCGGCGCATATCCAGAAAACTATCTCGACCGCCTTCATAACTTCTCCTTCGTGTCGTCCGCAAAAGTCCGTTCGAGCACCTTCCGCATCTGGGAATCCCACGACAGCCTGTCCGCCACGCTGCCGCGTATGGCCTCCGGGCTGAAGCTGCCGCGGCGGTAAAAGTCTATAAGGGCCCGGATGTCGAGGGGCCGGTCGTCGGCGGGGACTTTCAGGACATAGGGCATGGCGTCGAAATCCTCGTCGGTTTCCGAATAGACGAACGGAATCCCGCGTGCCGCATACTCCCGGTTCTTCAGCGTCTTGATGCTGTCGATGCCGCACCGGTGACGGGCGAGGCTGGCGATGCCCATGTCCGCGTTCTCGAACAGCTCGTCCAGTTCGGCTCCCGCCTTCGGGCCGTGGAAAATAACCCTGTCCCGCAAGCCGAACCTGTCCGTCAGCTCGTGCAGTCGCTCCAGTTCGGTCGGCGTGCCTCCTCCCACGATGTCGAACGTGACGTTTACGCATCCGGGGTGATGGCAGTAGGCGGACAGCCCGGTAATGACCCTGTCGAAACCGTGCCAGAAATGTATGTCCGCCACTCCTATGAGCCTGAGCCGCCCGGAAGTATCGTTAATCCGGGCTTTCACGGGAATACGCCCGAAATCTATGCCGTTGGATATACATATGGCGGGTGCTCCGAAAACTTCCTTCCGGTCGGTGAAGGTGACTATATACCGCAGTCGCCGTGCGAGTGCCTTCCGGAAAAGACGGTCGTTCAGCAGCCACGCCTTTACGGCAGCGGAAGCATTCCTGTACTCGCTGTCGTAGGGATAAGTGGGGATTTCCATTACCACCCGCACGCCCTTCCTGCGCATCCGGGATGCCCAGCGTATCAGGAACGGATTGGCATTGTGGTCGCTGCGCATGTAAACGAACTCTATGCCGTTTTCCAGTATGTAGTTTCCGAGCCTGCGGTATCGGACGCGCTTTCCGAGTTTGGCCATAACGCCCTTTCCGAAATCCTGCACGACCGTTTCGCCTGCCATGCGCCTGTGAACTCCGTCGGGGGTTATGTCGAGCGAGCACAGCACCGTGTCCACCCCGCACCGGTTGAGGGCGCGGACCTGGTCGAATATCTTTTTACTGATACCGTTGTGCGGAGCGAATCCGTGAAAAACGAGAAACAATCCTTTCATGGGAGCGAACGATTTGCGTCAGCGGCCGGTCAGCAGGTGCACGGTACGCGGCGATATTCCGACCAGAATCCTGTAAACGGCCAGACATACGAAAACAACGACGACGGGGGCCAGAAAGTATGTTACCGTAAGGGTCAGGTCGGTAGTAGCCCCCATTAGCTTGATACCCAGACGTTTTACGAAAGTCAGCATCGGGTCGTGGAAAGCGAAGATGAAAAAGCCGGTTCTGCGCAGGAAGGCATAGGAAGCCGGGGCTTTCGCTCCGCGCAGCCGGATGCAGTCGGCGGTCAGAACCACGACGAATACGAGTCCTGCCATAAAGCCGATTCTCTCCAGAAACACGAGATGAAAATTGTTTCTCAGAAGCATGTTTACAAGCACCAGCAAGGGCCATGCGATATATGCGAAGCGGCCGTACCGCCTGAACACCGGCAGGAAATCCTTCCCCCGCAGACTGAAACATGCGCCTGCGGTGAAAAAGGCCGCGCTGCCCGCCATGAATGCCTGCCCCGGAGTGAAAAGCCATGCGGCCAGAAGCGCGGCCGCTCCCCAGAAACCGAGCCCCTTTACGAACAGCCTTACCAGAGGCGACAGCAGGCCGAGCAGCAGCAGGTTGCGGATATACCAGAACTGATGCAGAATAGGAGTGCCGTTGCCGCCGTCCCAGCTTCCGCCGTCCCAGAAAGCCCGAAGCACGTCGGCGAAGTTGTAGTCCCTGACGGGCAGGTTGTTGCCGGAGAAAAAAGTGTCGAGCGCGGGAATGCTTTCCAGACAGAGGTAAAGTACGAGCGTCAGGGCGTTCCACAGAACGTACGGAACCAAAAGCGTGCGGGCCTCCTTTTTCATTTTCCGCGGATAAGGACTGTCCCGGTAAAAAAACAGGTAGCCCGAAATAAAGAAGAATGCCGGAACGGCTATCTGCGATATTTCCAGCGAGAACAGGAAACTGACCGTTCGGTAAACCGGGTACCGGGCCGAGTCGACGATGCTGCGCGAGGACGAATAGGCATGAATCATCACCACGAAGAAAATCAGTACGAAACGTACCATGTCGATAGTCCTCGACTGTAAATCGTTCCTTTTCATGGCTGCGGCGTATTGTTTACGCGCTTCAGACGCGCGGATATTCCGGCGATAAAGTCGTACTCGCCTGTAAACTGTATGTATGCCAGCCATGTCAATCCGGCCGCGGCCGATTTGAATACCAGCGCCGGAAGAAGCCTCATGCCGCCGAGCAGCGTGCCGTAAGCGAACAGGACGAGCCCTGTGACAGCCGTAAGCAGCAAGGGGGATAGCAATGTGCGCCAGAACGGCCCCCACGGAAGCCCGAACGTGCGGCGGTACATCAGGTAGTAGCACTGTACGAAGTTGACCGTAAAGGAAACGCTTATGCACCATGCCACGGCTTCGAGCGAGCGGAAAGCGAATATGCCGGTCATAATGGCGGCTACGTTCAGCGCGGAGGACAGCAGCCCGCTGAGGAACATGATTCTCGTGGAGTTGGCGGCCTGGAAAATCGAGCCGGAGGTGGAAAGGATAATCTGCACTCCTACCGACAGGGCGAGGATTCGGAATACCGGGACGGACGCTTCCCATTGGGGGCCGAATATGACGAGCGTAATTTCCCGCGCCGAAGCGCACAGAAAAGCAGAGAGGGGAAAGCCTATGAATGCGAGCAGCCGCACCACTTTCAGATAGTTGGCCGAAAGTCTGGCCGTGTCGTTCTGGTATTCGGCGAATACGGGGTGCATCACCGGCGTTACCACGTGGGTTATGTTTTGCAGCGGCAGCATCATCAGCCGGTACGATTTTTCGTAATAGCCCAAAGGCGACAGTCCCATATAGCGGCCTATAAGTATCTTGTCGAGGTTCCGCGTAAAGTAGTTCAGCACGTTGAACAGGAATTGGAACGAAGAAAAGGCGAAAATTTTACGAATCGGCTCCAGTCCCCACGTACGGGCTACATGCTGCGGATACTGCCTGAAATTTACGAAAAAAAGTATTATGCTGGAAAAAACCGGATTTATAAGCAGGGCATAAATTCCTGCACCGGCGAACGCCGCTCCTATGGCCGCCGCCCCGCAGACAGCCTGAACCGCAAGGGAGCGCACGGCTATGAATTTGAACCGCTTCGCCTTGTAGAGCAATGCGTTGGGCACTATGTTTATGGTGGCAAAAAACAGATTGACGGACAGAATCCTGCATATGTCCCGCAGGATTTCGGAATGGTAGTACCGGGCAATCGGGCCTGCGGCCGCGAAGAACACCCCCGCCGCGAGCGCACCGCTCCAAATGGTAAAAGTGAATATCCCTCCCAAATCCCCGTCGGACAGGCTGCGGTTCTGGATTATGGCGGGGCCTATTCCGAGGTCGCTGAAGATGGCGAAAAAGGCTATTATTACCGTGGCTACCGTCACTATGCCGAAATCGTCCGGGGTGAGGATGCGCGAGAGTACGCCGGTCACCGCCAGCGATACCGCGATTCCGGAATATTTTGCAAGGGCCGTATAGAACACCCCGCTGGTAAGCTGCCTGCCCGTGGAGTTCATCGCGGTTTGAGTTTGCCGAGCGGACGTTTGAGAAGCAGAACCGCGACCGTGTACGGACTTATGCGGCATGGACGGGGACCGAGGCATTCGGCCAGCACTTTAATCCTGTCCGTCGCCGGCAGGGCCCACGCCCTGCGGACGGCGGCGTTCAGCATTCCGTTCACGAAGCGCCTTACCTGTTTCCTTACCGCCGGGTTGCCGCATCCGGCGGCGAATTTCACGGCTTCGTCCGCTACGGTAAAGTATCCCTGCATGTTGCGCATCGAGAAGCGGGCGGTCATGGTGGAATTCGCCCTGAAACGCCGCTTGAAAAACGACCGGCGTATTATGCCCGTCCGTTCGGCCCGCAGGCACAGCAACAGCGAAAACAGCTCGTCCTCGTGTATTATTCCCTCGTGGAACCGAAGGCCGGTGCGCTCCATGTATCCGCGCCTGACAAGGTACAGGCATACCGACGCCCGGTGCGCTCCCTTTTGCTGCATAAGGCCGAACAGCTCCGGACCCCGATACACCCTGTCGTCCAGCCGCCCGGTACGGTGATAGTAGTCCGGGTCGAAGCAGCCCGACTCTCCGAATATATCCGCGTCGAACAGCACCGCATCCAGATTCTCCCGCACGCATTTCTCGTAACAGAGCTCCAGCGCGTCGGCGTCCAGCAGGTCGTCGCTGTCCATAAAATACACGTATTCCCCGCGGGCGACGGCAAGCCCGGCGTTGCGGGCGGCCGACTGGCCGGCGTTTTCCTGACGTATGCTCGTTATCCGGGGGTCGGTTTCGGCGACCCGGCGGATAATGCGCGGACTGTCGTCGGTCGAGCCGTCGTCCACCGCGATTATCTCGATTTCGCGCAGGGTCTGACCCGTCAGGCTCGCAAGGCTTTCCTCCAGAAATTCCGCCGTGTTGTACACCGGCACTATTACGCTGACCTTGACCCGGTTCATACCCTGACCCATGTACCGGACGCATGGTCGTACTTTTTTATCACCCTCGCCGGGTTTCCGACGGCTACGCAGTAGGAGGGAATGTCGTGCGTAACGACGCTGCCAGCGCCGACCTGCACCCGGTCGCCTATGCGGACTCCCGCCACCACGACGCTGTTCGCTCCTATGTGCGATTCTTTTCCTATCACCGTTTCCTTCAGCACGAGTTCCTGCGTGTCGGAGTCCCGCGTACCGTCGGAATATCCGTGGTTGAAGCCGGACACGAACACGTGCTGTCCCAGACCGGCCCGGTCGCCGATTCTGACCGGCCCTATGATTACGGAGCCTATGCCTATCCGTGCGCCGTCGCCTATGACTACGTCGCCCGCGCCGTTGTTGACGGTGGTGAAATCCTCTATCAGCGCCCCGGCTCCCACGTCGAAGCGTCGCCACGGAAACACGTCGAGCCGCGAACGGCGGCTCCGCACGATGGCGCCGCGCCCGCGCCTGTGCACGAAGGGATTCAGGAAATGTCTTACCCACCAGCGCGGCTTGGGGTTTCTGTGCGAGGTGACAAGCCCTATGACGAAATGCTTGAGCCTCGGATTCTGTCTGATTCTGTTCAACATACCGCCGGAGCCTGCGAAGGCCGTTTTTGGTTCTGCAAAGATAACCCGACCTTGCGGATACGCCAATTTTAACCGACCGTTTTTATGGAAAGATTTTTGTTCTCACCGTCTGAAATTAAACGAAGCGATGTTAACGGATGCCGATAATATTCGTTACCTTTGCGGCATAAATCATAAAATACGCACCGTGAAAACCAATCTTACACACATAGCGGCCCTCCTGCTTTCCGCGTCGGCCGCATGGGGATGCGTCAAGGCTCCCGATATGGGAAACCCTACGGGGGGGGGAGAAACAGGTAAGGTAAGCGAACTGAACGTACCTTCCGGATTCGAATGGAACACCACGGAAAACGTCGTATGCGACATCGCCTCGCCGCACGCCACCCGCATAGCCCTGAGTACCGGCGGGGATTTGCAGCCGTTCGCGATTCTGGCCGTCGGGGACGATGAACCGTTATCTCTGAGCATACCCTCCTGCCTGAAATCCGTTTACATAAGTTATGAAACCGGGAGCGGTTTTTCGCAGGCTGTTCCGGTGGAAGTAACCGCCGGGAAAATCGCTTTTTCCGTTCCCGCCGACAGCAAGCCCTTGGTGCGGGGAAACGCCGTTGGCGGAGCGCCCCGACCCGCTAACGACGACTATTCCGAAATTTCGGGAGGAGTGGTCTTTTATCCTGCTACCAGTCAGGGCTGGGGGACGCTTATGTTCGAAGACCTCTGGCCGGCTTACGGCGATTACGATTTCAACGATTTCGTGGTCAATTACAAAATCCAGCTATATATGAACAACCGCAATATGGTGCGGGAAATGGTCGTAGGATTGAGGACCAAGGCTATCGGCGGCTCTTTGCCGAACAATCTTTATCTGCGCATGACCGGCGTAAAGGGCGGCGAGATAGACGTCATAGAAAAACTTCAGGGAATCAACGACCCGGACGACGCGCAGTTGGTTCAACTGAATCCCGGCAATCCGGTCAAGGATGCAGCCCTGTTCCGCTTCGACGGAATTAAAAAGAACGGGCATCTGCCGCAGGGGTCGGTTTACCTCAACACCGAGCGGGGGTACGAAATCCCCGAGAACGACTTGTTGCAGGCATCGTTCTACATCGAACTCAGAAATTCCGTCAAACTGTCCGACCTGTCGTTCGACTCGTTCGACTTCTTCATAGCCAGACCGTACGGGGAGGAATCGTCCCGGCTGCTGGAAATCCACAGGGCGGGTTACGAGCCTACCGCTTACGGGGAAGATGCCTATGCAGAACTTTCGCAGGGGGTAAACACCGATTACAGTTTCCGCCCTTACTGTTCCAACACCAATCTGGTTTGGGCGCTGAACATTCCGGCCAACATTCCGCACGTGTACGAAAATACGGATTTCATAGCTGCATATCCCAATTTCGCGGTTTGGGCCGCTTCGGGCGGTACGGCGTGCAAGGACTGGTATGTAAATGCATCGGGCAACCGGGTTTCGGACCTTCTCGTAAAGTGACCCTGCATCGGATGCTGCATGTCGAGGGGAGTTTTTGCTCCCCTCTCTGCATATTATGAAAGCACGCTTTCATAAATGTCCAGAAGCTGCCGAGCCGATTTCTCCCACGAAAAGTTTTTCACACGCTCCAGACCGTAGCTTATCGCGTTTTTGCGGTACGCTTCGTCCGTTTCCAGCCGGAGCAGCGCGTCGGCTATGCGGGCCGGTTCGGCGGGATTCACCAGAACCGCGCCGGGTCCCGCCACCTCCGGAATGGCCGATACCGACGAACTTATCACGGGCGTACCGCATGCCATGGCTTCCAGCAGCGGTATCCCGAAACTCTCGCGGAAAGAGGTGTAAAGGAATGCCGCGGCTCCGGAATATATGTACGGAAGGTCCGTGTTGGGTATGTATCCCGCCAGTCTCAGCAGGGGCCGGATATGCGCTATTCCTTCGCGGCCGAGAATACTGTCCACGGTTCCTTCGTTCAGGTCGGCCAAGAGAAGCGGAAGGGGGTCGGCCGAACGGGCGGCATAATCGGCATACGCTTTCAGGGTTCCGGGAGTGTTTTTCTTCGGGTCGGTGTTCCCTAAAAAAAACAGGTACTTTTCATCGGGCAGATATTTGCCCGTCACCCCGCGCGTGTCCGGGATGGGACGGAAATGTTCCCCGTAGCCGTTGTGCACCGCCACTATTTTTTCCTCCGGGATGCCGAGGGCTTCGCGTATCCGTTCGCGCTCGAATTCCGATACGGTGACTATCCTGCGGCAGTCGGGCAGTATGCGGGGGACTACGGCGCGCCGGTACAGGCGTCCGAGGTTCTGGTACAGGGACTTGTTCCCCTGCTGGCGCTTTTCCAGAAATATTATGTCGTGCAGGGTAAGGACGAGGGGTACGCCGCAACGTATGGGAGCGGTATTGGAAGTGCAGTGCAGCAAATCCGGCTTTATTTTCCTTATCGCCTCCGGCAGCGCCAGTTGTTCCCACAAGGGATAGGTCGGACATCCGATTTCCACCACGTGCATATTGTCCGTACCGTCCAGACAGCGGTCTTCGCCCGGACTTACCATAATGAAATACTCGTTGCGCGTGTCCATGCGGGCCAGACGGCGGATGGTTTCCAGAGCGACGAAATCCATTCCGTGCTTGTTGCGACGGAATATGCGCTGGGCTTCTATGGCTATTTTCATGCCTGTGCGGAAGATTGGTCTGAATGTTCCGTATGAATGAATTTTTTTCCGGCGCCCCGCAAACGGAACAGGTTGAGGAACATCAGGAATCCGAGCAGCGGCACTTTCCGCATGGCCCGGTAGAAAGGCGGCCCGACCAGATAATCAGGCACGGCCGCGCAAAGCGCGAAAAGCATCGCTACCAGCAACCCCCACCATTTGACGGAAGACATTGCGTCGATTGCCGTGACCGCAACGGCGAACAGTCCGATAAAACCGAGCAGCACCACCCGCGGCGGCATTATCCACTGGAGCATTTTGTCGCAGTAGTCGTAATTGCGGGCAAGGAGAGCCCCGGGAAACTCCCTGACCGTACGGCCGAACATTTGCAGTTGGGCGGCCAGCCAACGTCGCCGCTGCCGGTAAAACACCCCTTCGCGTCGCGTCTTCTGGTCGAAAACCTCCGCATCCGGCATGTAACCTATATATATGCCCTGCCTGAGCAGCAGCGCCTCCAGCTCCTTGTCTTCCCCGGCCGACGAAACATGCCGTATGTTTTCTTCGAACCACTTGTAGTCGAACGCCATTCCGGAGCCTATCAGGGCCGAAGAGAATCCGAGGTTGACATGCCCGAGCCGGAATACGGAATTGTTTATTTCCTCGCTCACGGCGTCAAGCACGGCGGTGTCGCTGTCCAGATTCTGCGCCCGCCGGTGCGCCTGCACGGCCGTCATGCCCGCTTCGCGGGCGTCGTTCATGCGGCGCAGGAAATCCGGCGGGGCCGTATTGTCCGCATCCATTATAACGACGGTATCGTACCCGCGGCCTTTCAGCCGCTCGACGGCGAAATTCAGAGCTTTGGCCTTGGAGCTGTTCTCGAAGCCGGCTTTCAGTACGATGACCCCGGATTCCTCCAGCCGGCGGTCCGTTTCCGGTTTCATGCGGTCGGATACCACTATCACGTCGTACAACTCCCGCGGATAATCCTGCGCGAGCATGGCGGCCGCCGACACTCCTACGACTTCGTCTTCCCGGTAAGCCGGAACAATCACGGCCGTGCGTTTCAGGTTGCCGGCCCGCGGAACGTCGGTCCGGTGCTTCCGCAGGGAAGCGAGGGCGAATATCAGCAGGTAAAGCACGCCCGCCGACGACAGGCAGAACATTACGGACTCTATTATGCGGAATGCGGTCATCCGGTCGGAGGTTACAGTTTAAAAAATTCCGCGCAGCCTCTTATCACGGCCGCGCTCTGCGCCCGCTGTCCGCGCAGCAGGAACGAAACCGCGTTCTTCGGAGCCGCCGCGCACAACTGGTACGCCATACTCGCGGCCCTGACGAAGCCTTTCCGGTTGCGCCGTGCATACAGCAGACGGTTTCGGGTAAGATATTTTATCTTCAGCGGACTGTTCCGGCCCGTGCTGCGGCTTTCGTTGTGGAAAACCGTGCAGGCCGGTTCGTACCATATTTCGTATCCGGCCTCCCGGATGCGCTCGCACCAGTCCAGTTCCTCGTAATAAAGGAAGTAATCTTCCGGCATGGGGCCGGCTTTTTCCACGACTTCTCTTTTCAGCATCATGGCCGCGCCGTGGGCGTAAGGAGTTCGTCGGGCCGTATCGTAACGGCCGTCGTCGGGCGTGTCGAAGCCTATCAGCCCGTTGCGCAGCGTGATGCGGCTCATGGGGGTATAGCCGGCGAACTGGATGTGTCGGTCGCCGAATCCGAATCTTATTTTGGGAGATACGACCCCTGCCGCCGGAGAGGAGTCCAGCCGGTCGGCCAACCGTCGGAGCGTTCCGTCTTCCACATAGGCGTCGTTGTTGAGCAGCAGGATATAGTCGCCTTCGGCATGGGAAATTCCCAGATTGTTCCCGCCGGCGAATCCAAGGTTCCTGTCGCTCCGCAGTACGGCGGCTTCCGGGAAACGAGCGCGCAGGACGGACGCCTGTTCGGGTTCGGAGCCGTTGTCCACCACGATGATTTCGTACGGCTGTTCCAGATGCCTGCCGAGCGATACAAGGAGCCTTTCCGTATCCCCCAGCCCGTTGTAATTGACCGTAACGACCGATATTTTTTTAGCCCTGGACTGCATAGCGATAATCTTTACCGGCAGGAGTCCGTTCCAGCTCTCTGTCGTAAACAGGGCTCAGGAATATGAAAGCCTGACACATATATATTATTATACCCGACGGAAACTGGCCCAGTACCTCGTTGCCGTACGACGAAACCATCATTCCGAAGATTCCCGACGTCAGAGCGCATATCAGCCCCCTGAGCTGCTTGTTTTTCAGCCGGAACAAAACGAGGTAACAGGCGTAAATCAGGACGTAGAACAGAATCCCCAGATGCAGAATCAGTCCCACTATCCCGGTTTCGGTCCATATCAGCACGAACCACGAGTCGGTGGGAATCTGCGACAGGTAGGCATTGGGGGCGTACGCCTTGGCCTTGCCGCCGCCCATGCCTATTCCGGCCCCGAACGGCTTGTCGGCCAGATAGTCCGCCAGTACACGTTGGTTTTTCAGCCGTACGTTCAGCGAAGGGTCTTCCGAGTTGAAGGCGCTGCGCATACGCCTGACATGCCTGTTACCCTGCCCTATGTCAGTATAATTCAGGAAGACGAAGGCGGCGAGCAAGGCGGCACCTCCGAGCAGGATTACTTTTTTCTGCTTGGAGATAAGCAGGAAGAGCGCGTATCCTGCGAACGGCACCGCCAAAGCGCCGCGCGTTCCGGATATGACCATTCCGTAAGCCGCGGCGAGAGCTACCGCCATGAAGTACGCCTTCATTTTGAACTTTTTGAAATACAGCGAGGCGATGGAAAACACTACCATGGCCAGCCCCATACCCGACCCGAAATTGGCCGCGTCGGTGTAGAACGAAAAATACCGGACCCCGGAGTAAATTATATGGGTGGTCATGCCGCCGCCCTGATAAAGCCATATCTTCTCGTGGGTGTCGAATCCGAAATGACTTTGTATGAACGCTTTCAGAACGGCCATAAGCGTGAATACCGACCACAGGTACAGTATCAGCTTCATGTCGCGGTACCGGCCGAAGAATATCGGGGTGAGCACGGCTACGGCAAGGAAATAGAAAGCTATTCCCCGGATAGAGGTCGCCCAGCCCTGCGCGACGGCCAGAGGGTTGAAAAATTCCAGTATGCAGTAAACCGTCCACACGAGCGCCGCTATGCTGAGTCCGTTCACTCCCCTTATCCAGCCCACGTTGGTATGGCACGAGCGTATAAGCAACATCAACACCGAGAATCCGAGCAGCACGTCGATTACCACGCCTCCGGGCAGGCCGGGCACGTATCGGGTGGAAACGCCCATCACGAAGTAATTGACCGCTACTACGCCCACGTATGCCCAATACGGGTTCTTTATCATGTAAAACACTCCGTACAGGGCGAGCGGCGCAAGCGAGAACGCCGCTCCCGCCGGGAATCCGTAACGGCTCGTAATGTATGCTATGGCCGCCGCTCCCGCCGCGATACCCGCATAAAGGGCCGTGCGCAGCGTAAGATACGGCGCGATGCCTCTGAAGCGGAAACCGGTTGTATATGCGGACTGCATGCGTTATCGGAAGCGTTACTGCCCCGAAGAAGTAAAGCCGAACTGGTAAAGCCTGTATCCGAGTTTGCGCAGGTAGGAGTACGGAGGCAGCAGTCCGGTGAAATTTTCGACTACGTTCCTGTCCGACCGGGTAAGGAAAATAAACAGCGGGGTGTCGGCCGACATTTTGGCGAGACGGTTATAGAGCATCTGGTCGGTGTCCTTCCATACGCCGTCGGCCCGGGCCGTCACCAGATTGAGCACCGCTTCCTCCAGCAGCGCCGCGGGAACCGAGGCGTCCTGGAGCGACTTGTGTTCCACCAGAATGATGTCCTCCCCCTGCGGAGTATAGAAATCGCTTATGGAGCGCGCCAGCAACACGCGCTTGTCGTCGGAAGAAAAATCCTTTTCCCACGAAAGAACCGTGACTTTCAGCCCCAGCCGGCGAAAATACTCCGCCAGATTTTCCGCGACGAAACTCTTTCCGGCCTTGTCCTGCGTACCGAGGATGTTAACTATGCTGGTTCCGGTCGGCTTGCAGTATTCGAGCACGGCATTGCCCAGATGCTGCATGGACTTTTCCACCGCCGCCTTGCCGTAGGCCCGGTAGCGGAACTCCTTGCGGGGGGATGCTCCGATTACTTTTCCGCCGGTGATTCGTTCCGTGCGCATCTTGTCCCGGAGCGTGCGGTCGAGCAGCTCGAGCAGGAAGAAAATGCCGAGTACGAAAACGAGCGCCCCCACGAATCCTCCGAATACCATGAGTTTGCGTTTGGTGGGCATGGCCGCGAGCGGATATGTGGGCGGATTGATTATTTTAAGCGTCGCGGACGTCATCTGCAGGTTCTTCTGCCGCAGCCGCGCATAATTCAGGCTTTGCAGTATGGACAGGTAGGACTGTTCCGTAAAGCTTATTTCCCGTTTCTTCCGGTTAATAGTAGAGCCTATGGGCGAAAAGTACACGTACTGCCGGTCGAGCTCCTTGCGGCGCTGCTGCATGACCTCCAGCTCGGCCTTGGCCTTTTCATACCGAATCAGCTCCTCGAGCCATTGGGATACTATCGTAGCGGTGGAGAGGCCCTCCTTCGTGTACTGCCGGGAACTTTTCTCCTGTGAAAACTCCGAAAAGTCGCTTTCCGCCTCGGCTAACTGGCGCCGCAGGGTCCGCAGGGATTCCGGCTCGTAACCGAGCGAGTCGCTGCGAAACGATTCCAGGGCCGCTATCCGGGAAGTCAGGTCCGAGATGGACTTTAGCTTGGACACGAATATACTGTTGTCCTTCAGGTTGCGCACGTGCTCTTCTATACGGTCCTCCAACTGGGCGAGCATTTCTCCCGACGAAGTATATTCCAGCAGTATGTCCTGGTAGCGCAACTCGAAATCCCTCGAAAGGGATGTCACGTGCTTGGTCTGTTCCTCGTAGTTGATGACCCTTTTTTCCACGTTGTACTGCGTAAGCGAATCCTCGGCCACGCGGAGCTGTTTGCCTATCCGCGCGAGCTCGGCCTCGAAGTAGGCTATAACGTTGTTGGTTTCCCCGAAACGAAGGTCTTCGTACTGCTTGATGAACTCCTCGTTGAGCAACACGAGCGTATTGTAGGCTATGCCGGGGTCGTCGGTAGTGTAGCGCACTTCGAGCATGTCGCTGTTGCCCAGCCTGCGTACCGTTATTCTGCTCAGTGCCTCGTAGCTGTAATGACGGTGCGTCCAGTGGAAAAGTCCGTACACGAAATTCTTGGTGCTCGCCCGCTCGTAATTCCGCAGGTTCTCGACCGTCCTTTCCTCCGACTCCTTGTCTATGAGTCCGCGCACGTCCTGCGGAGTGCGGGCGTAAATATCCCGGTAGTGCGAAGCGGAAATATAGTTGTTGTCCTTTTCCGGGTCGCCGTACATCATATGCTGGGCATACAGGCGCAGAGATACGTTGTTGAGGGTGGTCTGCGCCGTGATGATGTTCATCAGGTTGTCCATGGCGTTGTTCAGCTTCTGCATGTCCTGACGTGCGCCGCTGCCGGTTTCTATGTCGTAGCCGGACATTACGCCGGTGTAGATGGTGGTTTTCACTTCGTACTGGCGCGACATGTGACGCGTGTTCCAGTATATGACAAGCGCCACGGCTATCGGGCATATTATAAGCCAGTAGCGTATGCGGTACAGGAAGCGGAAAATATATACCAGGGAGTCCATTTTCTATCTGTTGATGATTTTGGTCTTGGACAGGACTTCCAGACGCAGCAGGGCGCTGTTCAGGGCGCCTCTGGTCTGCTCGTAGGTAGTCCTTATCTGCGACTGTATGTTTTTCTGGCGGCTGAGCGTCTGGGCGTCTATCTTTCCGTTAACGAAATCCGCCTCCGACACCTCGTACTGTGCATCGGCGAGAGTGACGGCCTCGGCCATGGTTTTCAGCAGCGACAGATTCTGCACCGCCGTGGTATAGGCCTCGATGATTTTGAGGTCCTGCTCGTCCTGCCAGCGGTCGATTTCCATTTCCGCCTGTACGATACGGCTTTTCTGGCGCCTTATCTGGTTGCGCCGGTCGATTACCTCGTACAGCGGCAGCGATATGGATGCCCCCACGTTCCAGAGGCCTTTCGAGTTGTCGGATACCGGCCGCACGACCGGATATGCCGGGTCGTAATAGGCCTCGTAATAGTTGGTAACGCCGTATGTGTACGAGCCGCTTATCTTTATATAGTTCCACCAGTTGCGCCGTACGGATTTGAGCACCCGCAGCTCCTCGTCCTTGCGCGCGGCGAAATATTCCACGACCGGATTTTTCCGGGCGTTTTCCAGAAGCACGCCCAAAGGGGGAAGCTGGAGGGACAAATAGTCTTCCGGGGTCAGACCGTTTATGTCTCCCACCGCTTCGGCCGCAGATAGAAATCCGCCCTCGTTTTCTCCGGGTTGCTGGGCCGTAGCTTCGACGCCTATGAACAGCGCCAACACGGCTATCGGTATGTATGGTTTCATGGTGAACGAACTTCTTTTGTCGGGTTATACGTTTTCTTTCTGAATAAACGCAGTGAACGTTCTCAGCAGTATTTTCAGGTCGAGTCCGGGAGAAAAACTGCGGGCGTATTTTATGTCGAGCTGTTTGCGCTCTTCGGCCGACATTTTTCCCGCTCCTCCGCGTTTCTCCACCTGCCACAGCCCGGTAAGCCCGGCGGGAGCCATAAACCGTTCGATGTATTCATCGGCCGTCAGCTTTTCGGCTTCGTAAAGCGGCAAGGGCCTGTTTCCGATTACCGACATATCTCCCTTGAGTATGTTGAACAACTGCGGAAGCTCGTCTATGCTGTACTTGCGTATGAAGCGTCCTACGCGGGTTATGCGGGGGTCGTTGGCCAGTTTGACGAACGCATCCGCCCGCTCCGCATTCCGGGCGGAATTGTAGTCGTGTTCGGGAATCGCATAGTCGTCCGAAACGAGCAGAGCTTTTCCGTGAACGGCGGCAAGCACGATGCTTTCGTCGGCAAGCATGCCGTCGTTCATGTTTACGATGGAGGCGGGAGAGATTCCTCTTTCCGAAGTATATTGGTTCAGCGCGCCCAGACGACCCAGATGCCTGTCCGCGTCGCTGTACATCGACCTGAATTTCAAGAAATCGAATATCCGGTAGTTGCTTCCCACCCGTTTGGAGCGGTAAATCACCGGCCCCTTGCTTTCGGCCCGCACGGCGACGGCGACGGCCAGAAGCAGCGGCGACAGAAGCAGGATGGCCGTCCCGGACGCCGCTATATCGAAGCCCCTTTTCCACCTCGGCAGACGGAAAGTTTCAATCTTTCCCCCCCCCGTGGATTTCCCGCGTTTCAGCAGGCCGTCCCGGTTGCGCTCTATGAAAGCAAGCCCCGAAGCCAGCGCATCCTTGCCTGCATCCGGCGAAACGGTGTCGTTTATGCCTGCCTCCAGATAGCTCAGTTTCTCTTCCTTCGACAAGGGGACCGACGTAACCAGCAGCATGTAAAGCGAAGGAAAATTCTTATGCAGGAATATCGTTTCCTGAACGTCGCTTCCGTCGCTCCTTCTTTCGCAGAATGCGATGGCCTTTTCGCCCTGCGTGTTTCCGGACTCCTTCACGAACCGGTATGCCTCGGCCACATCCCGGACATAGGCGACGGGAACCGCCGCGGCCGTTTGCAGCCGCTCGCATATCTTACGGTCACGGCCTATGTAAAACAGGCGGCAATCCATTATCGGACCAGCTTGGAAACCCTTATCTTCAACTCCATAGGGTTGAAAGGCTTTACTATGTAATCGTCGGCGCCGTTTTCCAGCAGCTTGATGCGTTCCGTACTGCTGTCCTCGCTCGAAAGCATGATTACCGGAATATCCTTGAACAGTTCGTTATGCTTCAGGTAGTACAGAAATTCGTCGCCGCGCATATCCGGCATTTTGATGTCGGATATTATGATGTCGGGCATATTTCCCTCCTGCAGCCATGCTATGCCTTTAAGCGGCGTGTCGAAATAAACGGAATCGAAATCGGCGGCCAGACATATTCCCACTATTTTGGCAATGGCTTCCTTATCGTCTACTAACAGAATTTTTTTCTTCATGGTCGATATTGCATGAACCCTTCTTTTGCCTTGCAGGCAAAGTTCCGCCGTACGGCTTCGGTTCGACGGACAAAACGTAAATACAAAGTTACAAATTTTAATTGGGAAGAGAATAATTTTATACGCCGCGGCACGAAAGTCCCCTTCCGTGCGTCCCGTAGCCGTACGAACGAATGCCGGAATCGCAGATTCCTGTCAAGGTGTAAAATACGGCATATCGTCGTCGTCGCCGTTATATACGATTTTAATTCCTATATTTGCAAAACGAAGTTTTCAATTCCGCCGAAACGGTTGGCGACAGCTTATCACCGATTGGAAATGACTTACGAATATCCTTCCTGCCCATATGCGGTAACTGCCTGCCGACCATCGAGTTATGCCGGTACGGCAACCGCGCACGGGGGGGGGGATTTGAGAGTGTTTCATCCGGGCCGCCCGAGATTGCGTCAGGGGATATGGGCCGGAAGGACATAGACGGCGGTGAAGCGACGGCGTTTGCCGGGAAAGACGCATACGAACCCGCATACCCGCCGGTTTGCGGAGGGACGGATGACCGGGCTTCCGGGAGCAAACGCAAGACCGTCCTCATAGCCGAGGACAACGACAGCAATTATCTGTTGTTGTATAGTGTTATGAAACAGCATTATACCGTGGTAAGGGCCGTAAACGGCGTCGAAACCGTAAGTCTGCATGCCCGGTTGTCGCCCGACCTGATACTTATGGATATAAAAATGCCCGTAATGGATGGACTGGAAGCGACGGCGCTTATACGGAAGCACGACCGTACCGTACCCATAATAGCCGTTACCGCCCATGCTTTCGCCGATGAGCTTCAGGCTGCGCTGGAGGCCGGCTGCGATTTCGTGCTGACCAAGCCGGTCGATATTCCGCGTCTGAGGGAGCTGGCGGCGGTATTGACATGCGGATAATTCCGGCGGTATTTTAAAAGGCGGCCGTGGGACTACGTTTGCGGCCGCAGCATATGGTTTACGATGAGAGTGTTTTGGTTTTTGAGCATCTTGGTTTTTCTGGGCTGTGAATCGACGGCGGCCCCGGAGAGCGGGGATGAAGGTTACATATTGCTTGTCAGTTCGATAAATTTCAGTGAAAGCTCGTCGGGCAGTATAGATTCCGTACTGCGTTCGGCCTTCCACGGCAGGTTGAGGGTGGAAGCCGAATCGCTTACCCTCCCCACGGTGAACGACGTGCACGAAGCCGACAGGCTTCTGCGCGACCTGAGCGACAGATATGCGGAACCTCCCAGAGTGGTCGTATGTATAGGCGACCCTGCGTGGGTGCTGATGCGTCCGCTGTTCGACAGCCGGTGGAAAGACGTGCCGGCCGTGGTCTGTTATACCATGGGAACCATTCCCTCCTCTTATGAAGACTTGCTGAAATCCAACAGGGATTTGCCGTTCGCTGCGGAAACGGCGGAATCGCTCGGGGACAAATACGACATTACGTTCCTCGAGCACCCGTTTTTTATAGACCGTACGGTAGAACTTATACAGAAGTTGATTCCGGGCCTGAAAAAAATAGGGTTTATTTCGGACCGGCGTTATGTCTGCCATCTTGCACGAAACGAAATGCGTAGGGTCGTCGGAACGGTTTTTCCCGGCATACAACTGGAGCTGTTCACTTCTCCGGACATAAGAACCGAGAAACTTATCGACACCCTGTCGGGCTACGGCAAGGATGCCGCGCTGGTTTATTTTTCGTGGTTCGTCAACAATGCGAAAAGGGACAGCGGCAGTTACAGCTATCTGGACGACAAACTCCAGTATATTATACACAACCTTGCTCCGGTCCCGGTATTCACGCTGACCGATACCGGCACTGAATCCGGAGCGTTCGCAGGCGGTTACTTCATACATACGGATGTTTTTTCGGAAGCCGTGGCTTCTACCGTGGAGGAAATAATCGGAGGAAGCCGCGCACGCGACATTCCCCTTCGTCTGGGCGGCGAACCCGGCGTTTTTCTCAACTACTATCATCTTCAAAACCACGGCGTGAACCCTTCGCTGTTTCCTTTCAATGCCGTTTATTACCAGAAACCTCTGGGGTTCTTCGAGGAAAACAGGGGGCTTATAATAAGTCTGACTATAATAGTGGTGCTGGTCATTCTGGTACTCGTTATGAGAATGCGGTTCCTCGTCCAGCGACAAAGCCAGCGCAGGCGGGAAATGGAGCTGCTGGAAGGCTACAAGCGGCTGGTCAGCAACATGCCCGTAATCTATATCCACAAAAGACTTATGCTGGATTCCGCCGGAAATACGGTGGATTACGAATTTCTCGACGTCAACCCCGCTTTCGAGCGTTTTTTCGGATATAAAAGGGAAGATGTCTTAGGAAATACGTTCTGCCGCGTGTTCCGCGATTATCCGCGCATGAACGAATTGAGAGCCAACCTCAATAAAAACAGTTCTATCAGTCTGGTGAACCGCTACGGCACGGAGCACCATTTCGACCGTCTGATTTTCGGAGACTCCTCGTCCTCCGACGTGGACGTATTTTACATAGACCGTACGGAAGCGAGACAGGCATGGATGCGTACGGACGAACTCAATACCCGATACGAGCTTGCCGTACACGCGGCGCGCATGAATATCTGGACGGTGGATTTGGATTCCGGAGACATCGAGAGTTCCGGAGAAACTGCGGGCTTGGGCGGGGTCTTTTACCCCGAAGATACCATACAGAGCTTTTCGGAAGTCCTCGACTTCGTGCACCCGGACGACAGGGAGCGTCTGGACCGTGTCCTGCACGACCTGAAAACCGACAAATCCAACACCGTAAGCGGCGTATTCCGTTTCCGCTTACCCGGTACAGAAGCGGACTACCGGTATCTGGAATGCTATGCCACCGTAGGAAAGCGCGACCCGAACGGCATTCCCGCTACGATAGTGGGGGCATCCATGGACGTGACTTTGCAGAAAAACATGGAGCTCAATCTGGTGGCCGCCAAAGCCAAGGCAGAGGAATCGAACAGGTTGAAGAGTTCGTTTTTGGCGAACATGAGCCACGAGATACGCACGCCTCTGAATGCGATAGTGGGGTTTTCGTCTCTTTTGTCGGAGCCGGGAGTGG